>NZ_JACHJS010000001.1:1225731-2451462 GCF_014203755.1 Saccharothrix violaceirubra | reverse complement strand
AGCAGACCGGCGACCGCGAGCCACTCCAGCGGGGTCGCCGACGGCCGGAACCCCATGGCCACCGCGGCGAGCACGACGATCGTGGTCGCCAACGCGTTGCGCACCACGCTGGCCACCACGTGCCCGGTCAGCACGGCGAACGCGTGGATCGGCATGGACCGCAACCGGTCGATCATGCCGCCGCGCAGGTCGTCCACGACGGACAACGCCGTGGACGACGCGCCGAAACCCACGCACAGCAGGATGATCCCCGGCACGACGTAGTCGATGTACCGGCCGTCGGCGGCGATGGCGCCGCCGAACACGTAGACGAACAGCGCCATCATGACCAGCGGCAGCATCAGGGCCATGACGAGCGTGTCGACGTTGCGCCGGCTCAGCCGGATGCCGCGGCCGACCATCGTGGCCGACTCGGTCAGCGCGTGGCTCACGCGGCCACTTCCTCTCGCGTGGTGACGGCGCGGAACACGTCGTCGAGGGTCGGGCGGTGGGAGGTCACGCGCACCGGGTCGATCGCGTTGGCGCGCAAGGTGTCCAGCACGTGGTGCAGGTGGCCGGCGCTGCCGTCGGAGAGCAGGCCGAGGGCGGGCCGGTCGGGGTCGGGTCGGCCGCCGAGCACGCGGCGGGCGGCGTCGCGGGTGTGCGGGTCGGCGAACTCCAGGTCGAGGCGGTCGCCGCCGACCCGGGCCTTGAGTTCGTCGGCGGTGCCGGCCGCGACGACCACGCCGCCGTCGACGACCGAGATCCGGTCCGCGAGCCGGTCCGCCTCCTCCAGGTACTGGGTGGTGAGGACGATCGTGGTGCCGGTGGCGACGAGTTCGCGCACGGCGGCCCACATGGTCGTGCGGCCGGTCGGGTCCAGACCCGTGGTCGGTTCGTCGAGGAACACCACGCGCGGCCGGCCGACCAGTCCCATGGCCAGGTCGAGCCGCCGCCGCATGCCGCCCGAGTAGGTGCCCACGCGCCGGTCGGCGGCGTCGAGCAGGTCGAACCGGGCGAGCAGTTCGGCGGCCCGGTGCCGGGCGGCGGACCGGCCCAGGTGCAGCAGGCGGCCGACGACGAACAGGTTCTCGCGCGCGGTCTGGCCGTCGTCGACGGCGGCGTACTGGCCGGTGAGGCTGATCGACCGGCGCACGGCGACCGGGTCGCGCACGACGTCGTGGCCGGCCACGCGCACCGTGCCCGCGTCGGGCCGGACCAGGGTGGACAGGATGCGCACGGTGGTCGTCTTGCCCGCGCCGTTGGGGCCGAGCAGGGCGAACACCGTCCCTTCCGCGACGTCCAGGTCGATGCCCGCGAGCACCGACTTCGGGCCGTACGCCTTGCGCAGGCCCCGCACTTCGACGATCACGTCGAACCTCCTATGCGTATCTACTACGCAAATTAGCGTACCTCATACGCATACGATCGGGACAAGAAAGGCCGGCCGGACCGAGGTCCGACCGGCCTGCCTGCGAGAACGGGTCAGATGCGGCAGGTGTCCAGCGAGCTGACCAGGATCGCGCGGGCGCCCACGCGCCACAGCTCGTCCATCACGAACGGGGCCTCGTCGCGCGGCACGAGCGACCGCACCGCGACCCAGCCCTCGCGGGCCAGCGGCGACACGGTCGGCGACTCGATGCCGGGCACGAGCCGGAACGCCTCCTCCTGCGCGCTGACCGGGCAGTCGAAGTCGAGGATCACGTAGCGCCGGGCGATCAGCACGCCCTGGAGCCGCCGGTGCAGGATCTCGACCGCCGCCGCGGCGTCCGACCCCTCGGTGACCCGCTCGGACTGGATGAGCACCGCCTCCGACTTCAGTATCGGCTTGCCGAACGTCTCCAGCCCCGAGGTCTTCAGCGTGATGCCGGTTTCCACCACGTCCGCGATCGCGTCGGCCACGCCGAGTTCGACGGCGGTCTCCACGGCACCGTCCAGCCGCACCAGGTGCGCCTTGACGCCCACCTCGGCCAGGTGCGCGTCGACCAGGTTCGGGTAGCTGGTCGCGACGCGTCGCCCCTCCAGCTCGGCCAGACCGCTGATCTCGCCGGGCTTGGACGCGTAGTAGAACGACGCGCGCCCGAAACCGAGCGGGAGGATCTCCTTCGCGGAAACGACGGAATCATGCAGCAGATCACGCCCGGTGATGCCGACGTCCAAAGACCCTTCTCCGACGTACACGGCGATGTCACGCGGACGGAGGAAAAAGAACTGGACGTCATTGGCGGGGTCCGCGACGATCAGTTCCCGACCCGACCGATGGACCCGGTACCCCGCTTCGGCCAGCATTTGCGCCGCGGGAGCACTCAATGAGCCCTTGTTGGGCAGGGCGAAGCGAAGAGGAGCCATGGCGGTGAGTCTCCCACACCCCGGACGGGCACCCTGACCAGGGGGTAGTCACGTCCCACAGCGTGGAACCGACCATCGGGTGACGTACGGGTGAACCCAATACCATTCCGCAATCGCGCGGCCCGCCCAATGGTCGATCCATTTGATTGGACAAAAGGCCGGAATAGCCCTATGCGACGGGTTCGTCACCCCACCACGCGGCATCTCCGACCGTGCGGAAGCCGAGTGACTCGTAGAGCGGACGACCCGCTTTCGACGCGGTGAGCACGACCGGTGCGGGCCGGTCGAGCACGGCGTACATCAACGCCCGGCCCACGCCGCGCGACCGGTGCGCGGGCGAGGTCGTCATCCAGTACAGCCCGGCGACGCCGTCGTCGACGACGAAGCACGCACCCGCCGCCTCCCCGTCGCGCCACGCGATCAGCACGTCCACGTCCGGCCTTTCCAGCAACGGCCCCGGCAGCAGCAGACCGGGCCGCTCCGGGACCGGGAAGCCCTCGATGATCACCCGTTCGGCGACCGCGAGGTCGGCGGCCGTGGCCACGCGGGTGATCTCCACCGACGGCGTGGGCAGCGGCGCGGGGTCACGCACCATCAACGGCAACGACCGCGACTCGTAGCCCAGGTCCGAGAGGTCGAGCGTGCGGTAGACGTCCTGCACCCGCACGGCACCCTCGGCGGCGGCGAGCAGTCGTTCCAACTCGGCGCGGTCGTCCGGGGACAGCTCGGGTCGCAGGACGACGATCCGCGACAGCCCCGACCACGAGGTGGCCGCGAACCCCGGCCGCCGCACGACCTCGCCACCCCGCGCCCACGCGAGCGCCTCCCAGAACGAGGCGGTGTTGCGGGCGGAGACGTCGAGGGTGGCGGTCGTCATGACCGCCACCCTAGGCACGCCGACCCCTTCGACGCCGCTCGATTTCCTAGCCCCCGAGCAGCTCCTCGAACGGCACGAACCGCTCGCCGGGCCGGGCGAGGGCCGGACCGCCCAGCAGCGCGGCCAGTTCGCCCGCCGCCCGGTCGATCCGCCCGGACAGCCCGTGCGCGCTGCCCCAGTCCGACGACGCCGCGTAGACGCCGGTCGGCACGACCACGGCCCGCAGGTAGGCGAACAGCGGGCGCAACGCGTGGTCGAGCACGAGCGAGTGCCGCTCGGTGCCGCCGGTCGCCCCGATCAGCACGGGCCTGCCCGCCAACGACTCCGGCTCGAGCACGTCCACGAACGACTTGAACAGCCCGCTGTAGGAGGCGTTGAACGTCGGCGTGACGACCACCAGCCCGTCCGCGCCGGTCACGTCCGCGACCGCCGCCGCCAGCCGGGCGCTCGGGAACCCGGTGACCAGGTTGTCCGCGATGTCGCGGGCGTGGTCGCGCAGGTGCACGGTCGTGGTCGCGACCGGCAGCACGGCGGCGACCGCGTCGCCCAGCCGGGACGCGAGCAGGTGCGAGGACGACGGGTCGGACAGGCCCGCCGACACGATCGCGAGTCTCGGCGTCATCGCACGGTCTCCTTCGTCGCGGACGCGAGCAGGCTCGCGTGGGTCGGCGCCTCGGGCACGTCGGCCGGTCGGCCCTCGGCGAACCCGCGCCGCAGGTCGGGCAGGATCTCGCCGAGCAGGTCGAGCTGCTCCAGCACGGTCTTGAGCGGCAGCCCGGCGTGGTCGAGGAGGAAAAGCTGCCGCTGGTAGTGGCCGAAGTGCTCGCGGAAGGTCAGCGTCTTCTCCACGACCTCCCGCGGGCTGCCCACGGTCAGCGGCGTCTGCGCGGTGAAGTCCTCCAACGACGGGCCGTGGCCGTACACGGGCGCGTTGTCGAAGTACGGGCGGAACTCGCGCACCGCGTCCTGCGAGTTGCGGCGCATGAAGAACTGCCCGCCGAGCCCGACGAACGCCTGGTGCGCGGCGCCGTGGCCGTAGTGCTCGAACCGCTCCCGGTACAGGCTGATCAGCCGCTGGTAGTGCTCCTTGGGCCAGAAGATGTTGTTGGCGAAGAAGCCGTCGCCGTAGTACGCGGCCTGCTCGGCGATCTCCGGGCTGCGGATCGAGCCGTGCCAGACGAACGGCGGCACGGCGTCGAGCGGGCGCGGCGTGGACGTGAAGCCCTGGAGCGGCGTGCGGTGCCGGCCTTCCCAGTCGACCACGTCTTCGCGCCACAAGCGGTGCAGGAGCGCGTAGTGCTCGACGGCAAGCGAGATGCCGTCACGGATGTCGAAGCCGAACCACGGATATACCGGGCCTGTGTTCCCACGACCCAGCACGAGGTCCACCCGACCGTCCGCGAGGTGCTGGAGCATCGCGTAGTCCTCGGCGATCTTCACCGGGTCGTTGGTGGTGATCAGCGTGGTCGAGGTGGAGAGGATCAGCCGCTCGGTGCGGGCCGCGATGTAGCCGAGCATGGTGGTCGGCGACGACGGCACGAACGGCGGGTTGTGGTGCTCGCCGGTCGCGAACACGTCCAGGCCGACCTCTTCGGCCTTGAGCGCGATCGTGACCATGGCCTTGATGCGCTCGGCCTCGGTCGGCGTCCGCCCCGTGGTGGGGTCGGGCGTCACGTCGCCGACGGTGAAGACACCGAACTGCATGACCGCTCCTCGTCCAGGTAGTTGAGCTTGCAACTACCTCAACCGTACCCGCCGCCCGGATGTTCCGCGCACGGGGTGGCGTCGGCCACACACGGTCCGTACCGACGATGACACCGGGAGTACAAACGAATACGGCTTTCATTATCATGGTTCGGTGACCCCTCCCCCTGCCGCCCTGGAGCGGTACCTCGCCGCCCGACTGCTGTCCGTGACCGGCGGGCTGGTCTCGCTCGTCGCCCTGCCCGTCCTCGTCTACCGGCTCACCGGATCGGCCGGGTGGACCTCGGCGGTCGCCATGGCCGAAGCCCTGCCCTACCTGCTGTTCGGACTGGTCGCGGGTGCGCTCGCGGACCGGGTCGACCGGCGGACCCTCATGGTGGGCGCCGACCTCGTGGTCGCGGTCGCCCTGCTGACCCTGCCGCTCGCCTGGTGGCTGGACGTCCTCACCGCGCCGCACGTGGTGGCCGTGGCGTTCGCCGCGCAGACCGCGTTCGTGTTCTTCGACGCGGCCAACTTCGGCGCCCTGCCCACGCTCGTGGGCCGCGACCGGATCACCGACGCCTACGCCAAGCTCTTCGGCCGCACCACGCTGGCCGAACTGGTCGTGCCCCCGGCGGCGGGTCTGCTCGTGGCCGTGGTCGCGCCCGCCGGGCTGATCGCGGTCAACGCCGTGACCGCACTCGGCTCGGCGCTGCTGATCCGGGGCGTGGCCGGTGCGCTGTCCGGACCGCGTCCCGCACAGGCGTCGCTGATCCGCGACATCGGCGGCGGCCTGCGGTTCGTGTGGGGCCACCCGGTGATCCGCACGCTCACCCTCGTCGGCGCGCTGCCCTCGGCCGCGGCGGGCGCCTACGTGGCCGTGCTCGTGCCGTGGGCGGACCAGGTCCTGCACGTGTCGGCAGGCGGCGACCTGCGGTTGGCCGTGCTGTTCAGCTGCTGGGGCGTGGGCGCCCTGCTCTCGTCACGCCTGGTCCCGACGCTCACCCGCCGGTGGGGCGGTGCGCGGCTGGCTCTGGGAGCGCTCCCGGTGTCGCTGGCCTGCGCACTGCTGACGGTGGGCACGACGCAGTGGGTCGTCGCCGGACTCGCCGCCGCGGCGTGGGGCGCGGCGCACTCGACCGTCGTGATCAACGCGGTCACCTACCGCCAGCGGCTGTGCCCGGAGGACATGCAGTCCCGGGTGAACACCACCGCCCGGATGGTGTCGTGGGGCCTGGGCCAGCCCGCCGGCGCGGCGCTGGCCGGAACGGTGGCCGTGGCGGCGGGACCCCGCGTCGGGCTGGCGGCGGGCGTGGGCGTGCTGCTCGTCGGGGTGGTGCTGGCGTGGGCGACGCCGACACTGCGCCGGGCCGCCCGCGAGCAGGACCACCAAACTCAGGACCACCTCCAGCGAAACCCGCTCTGACCCGGCTCGACGTCGAGCTGCACGGCCAGCAGCGAGCCGTCCGACCCGGGCGCGGCGGTCACCACCCGTTCCGGGCCGTCGCCCGCGCGCTGGAACCGCTCGCAGCAGGCGGGCACGGCGGCCGGGTCGAACGCGATCTCCAGCACGTACTCCCGCACCGGGTGGCGGAACGTCCGGGTGTGCGCGGTCGCCACCGGGCGCGGGACCGGCGTGATCAACTCGTGCTCGATCACGATGTGCTCGCCGCGCCGCAACGCCCGGTCGAAGAGCAGTTCCGCCACCACGAGCCCGGCGGACGGCCGCACGACCACCCGGCCGAGATCACAGTGCCACAACGGCTTGACCAGCGGTAACGACCCGTCGGACGCCTCGGTTACGAGCACCCACCGGTCCGCGCCGTCCGCGTCGGCCCGCAGCACGTGCCGGGTGCGCACCGACTGCTCGCACCGGTCCGGTCCGACCAGGACGAGGTCGTGGCGGCTGAGCCGGGTGAGCCGGTCGTCCCAGCGCACCTCGCCCGCCGCGTCCTCGACCCGCGCGGGCTGCGGGAACAACGCGCCCACCGGCGGCGCGGCCCGGGGCAGCCGGTTGAGCCAGCGGCCTCTCGGCCGCGGCGGCCCCAGCAGGTTGGACAGGTGGCCGGGCGGCAGCAGCAGCACCTCCTCGAGATGCCCGATCGCGGCCAGCGACGACCGTCTCTCCGGCCTGCTGCGGCCGGACTGCCAGTAGCTCAACGTCGCGACGCTGACCGTCACCCCGTGGTCGGCCAGGTATTCACGGATTCGTTCGAGTCCGATCCCCCGGGCCGCGATGGCCGCCCTCAGCGCGTCGGCGAACGGCCGAACGGGGGCGGCGTCCCCCTCGCTGCTCACCTCTGACACGGTAAAGCGTGATCACCACCCGGGGGAATGTCTTATGGCCGGTTCTTATGACCATTCCTCGGTGTGGCGCCGACCACGAACAGCGCCAACGGGTACGGCGCCCCGACAAGTGCGGCCACGGCCGCGTCGGCGAAGCCCGCGACCGCGCACCCGTTGAGCCCCAACGCGGTCGCGACGAGGTAGAGGTTCTGCACCGCGACGCCCGCGTCGAGGTGGACCGTGCGGTGGTGGCGTTCCCCGTACTTCGCCAAACCCGGCCCCAAGTGTCCGGAAAGGACGATCACGGTGTGTGCGCGGCGGGCGAACTCCTCCTGCGCGAACACGCCGGTCAGGTCGGATTTCCCCCGTGCCACCAGGTCGTGCGGGCCACGCAGGTACTCGTACACCTCGCCGTCGTGCACGACGTGGACACGCAGCGACGGCAGTCCGCCCGCGTTGGGCGCCATGCCCAGGACGTGTGATTCCTGGTGCCGTTGCACGCCCAACGCGTTGTGCAGCAGCGTGCTCAGCAGGTCCGGTGCCAACGGCGCGTAGGAGTACCGGGACCGACGCGTCCGCAAGGCCTCGCCCAGCGGCATGGGCACGTCGCCGGGTTCGGGCAGGACGATCACAGGAACGGCGGCGGGTCGGAAACGAACGCGTCGTGGTCGTCCCACCCGGCCAGTCCCCGGTAGCGGAACGCGGCCGGTGCGTTGGGGATCAGCCCCAGCGCGCACACCCGGATCACGCTCAGCCCGGCCTCGGCGACGTCCGGCGTGGTCAGGTCCGCGGTCGCCACGCGCACGCCGGAGGCGGCCAGGCTCGCGCGCAGGTCGGCGAGCGTGCCGCCGGGTTCGGGCGTCACGAACCGGTCGGGTGCGGTGAAGCGGTGCAGCAACCCGTCCTGGACACGCGGGTCGAGCCAGACCTGGACCTGGGCACCGAGATCGCGCACGTTCGCGTACCCTTCGCCCGCGTCGTCCCGGTAGCGCCGGTCCGGGCGGTGGTCGAGGTAGAGGCCCCGGGCCAGCAGACCGGCGTCGATCGACCGGAACACCCAGCCGTCCGGGTCGAGCAGGCCCTGCGTGAAGACCCACGTGTGCACGGCTTCCAGCGTCGCCTTGGCGCACGCGTCGACCGGGTCGAACCGGGCCGCTCCCCCGCCCGCGACGATCCCGGTCGCCGGGTCGACGACGACCGCCGCCACGCACGACACCGGGTGCGGCGTCGGCAGCTCGACCAGGTGCACCTCCAGCGGGCAGCCGGCGAGTTCGGCGGCCAGGCCCGGCACGTCGGCGACCCGGATGCCGGTGGTCGGCGTGCCCTGGTGCCACCACCGTTCCAGGGCGTCGCGCTCGACGAGTTCGAGCAGGCCGCGCGTCGTGGCGTCCTCGGCGGACACGCCGGTCGCGATGCCCGCGTAGTTGAGGTGGTGCAGCCGGGGTTCGCGCCGCCGCGCACCCGAGTGGTAGTTCAGGTACACCCACGACGCGGGCAGCAGGCAGGGTTCGCCGTCCTCCTCGGCCGGCACCCACGCGATCTCCTGGTCGGCGGTGAACGGCCGGTACGGGAACCCCGGCGTTTCGTGTTGCCACGGCGCGAAGAACGACAGCTCGTCCGGTCCCCAGTGGCGTTCGCCGCGCAGGGCGGCGGCCGTGGCGTACCGCAGGCCGGGCGCGATCCGGTTGCCGCAGTAGCGTTCCACGGCCTCGCCCAGCGCGGCGGCCCGCGCCGCGTCCACGTCGCCGAAGGTCGTGCCGAGGCTGACGCGGTCGGCCGGCCACGCGCCCAGGCGGCGGGCGTCGGCGACCTCGGCGGTGACGGCACGGTAGCGGCGCGGCACGCCGGGCACGGGCGCCACGTCGACGAACCGGCGCACCAGTCCGGTCAGCGGGTCCACCAGCAGGTCTGTGCTCATATCTCCTCCAGCAGCGGCACGTCGGCACCGACGGGGTGCCACGGCAGGTCGACGCGGCCCGCGAGGACGCGGCGGCGGCCGGGCAGCAGGCGGCGGGCGGTCACCGGGTCCTCGCCGGTGTGCGGGTTGCGGGCGTGGCGGGGCCAGTGGTGGCCGGCCACCTCCACGCGCAGTCGGGCGCCCTCGGCCAGGACCCGGCCCAGGGGCGGCAGGTCGACCGCGACGGTCGCGGGCACGCCGGGTTCGTGGCGGACCCGGCGGATGCCGTGTACGAGGTGGACGCCGTCGAGCGACAGGCGCACGACCCAGTCCGCGTCGGGTGCGTCCGCGACGACGTCGAGCGTCACCCGTGCGGAACCGCGCAGTTCCCCGGCGGGCAGCGCGGGCGTGGTCAACTCGGCCGCCGACCGCGACGCCGGCGCGACGGCCGCGTCCGGCGGCACCGAGCGGAACGGGTCGGCGGGGTCGGCCACGAACTCCCCCGACCGCACCGCCAGCTCCCGGCGCAGCGTGGCGGGCACGTGGCGGCGCCAGCCGGCCGTGTGCACGAACGCCCGGTCGCCCCGCTGGTCGGCCAGTCGCCGCGCCCAGGCCAGGTAGAGGGCGCCGATCCGGCGTCCGCCCAGCGTGCCGCCGACGTCGAGGGCATGGCCCCACGGTCCGAGCACGAGCCGGGTCGGTCCGCCCCACGCGGCGGCAAGGCGTTCGGTGTCGGCGGCGAACGGGTCGCGCAGGCCGCCCACCGCCAGCAGCGGCATGGTCAGCCCGGCCAGGTCCCGCCACAGGGCGGTGCGCTCCGGGGCGTGCCACAGGTCCGACCACCCGGTGAGCGCGTCGATCACGGGCACGGTCCCCAGGTCGACCTCCCGCGCCGGCGGCGACACGTGCTCGCCCCACCAGCCGACGCGGCACGCCAGCCGGGCCGCGCCGCCGGGTTCGCGGGCGGTCTCGCCCAGGCCCAGCGCGGGCACGGCGGCCAGCACGCCGACCACCGCGTCGGGGCGGGCGATCGCGGCGGTCACGGCGCAGTGCGCGGCGTAGGAGGCACCGGCCGCGAGCACGCGTCCGAAACCCAGGCGGGCCAGGTGGTCCACGACCGACGCGCCGTCGTCGGTTTCGTGGCGGTACGGTCGGAACTCCCCGGTCGAGCCGTGTCGTCCGCGCACATCGCCGATCACGCAGGAGAACCCGCGTTCCGCCCACGCGTGGGCTTCGGCCAGGTGGTGGTGCCGACCGTACGGGGTGCGCAGCAGCACGACGGGCGCGTCCCCGGCGGCCGGGACGAGCGTGTGCGCGAGCCCGTCCACCGTGAAATCCTCCGCGAAGTCCCGACGCACTGCGCTCTCACGGCGCACTGGCGGGCACCGGGAGCACCGGGTGGTCGGCGATCGCACCCGAGTCCAGGTCGAGCACGCGCAGCCGACGCGCGGGCGGGATCGCCTTGGGCAGCAACGATCCCGTGGCCGGTACGCGACCCGCCGCCCAGGCGGCGAGGTCTTTGGCGGCCAACGCGGCGATCAGCATCAGTTCGGCCGCGTCGGGGGTCTCCTCGCCGAGCACGACGTCGTCGCCCGCCCAGTACGCGGCCAGGTGCGGGTGCCCGGAACCGGCGGCGGCCAACCGTCTGGCCCGCACGTCCCGGTGCGGCACGGCGACGGGTTCGAACAGCACGTGCCGGCCCTCGCGGCTGATCCGCTGGAACGCGATGCCGTGCGCGGCCAGGGCGTCCAGTTCCAGCCAGGACGACGGCGCTGGGCCGTCGTGCCACGCGCACACGGCGGCGGGCATGAGGTCCACCAGGGAGTCCAGGTCCGGCTCGGCCCGGACGGGTTCGGCGCCGGCGGCGGCCAGCGTCGCGGCGAACGCGTCGCCGCCGAGGACGGCGACCACGCGGCGCCCGGCGGGCCACCCGGTGCGCCGGCCGAGGTGTCCGGCGTGGGCGAACGCGGCGAGTTCGGCGGGTTCGGGGGCGTCGGCGGCGGTGAGCGCGGCCCGGACGCCGGCGACGGCCTCCTCCGGCAGCGCGATCGAGAACAGCTCGCCGGCCGCGTCGCGCAGGACGGCGCTGGAGGGTCCGGCGAACAGGGCCGTCCCGGGCTTCAGGGTTTCCACGCTTGCCTCCGTCGGGGGAAGAGGCCCGGGGCCGCCGGAGCGGCCCCGGAGCCGGTCACTCGTCGTCGCCCTCGAAGGGGTTCTCCACCAGCGCGTTGCTGTGGGTGGCGGAGTTGTGCGGCAGCTGACGCTCTTCCTCGACGTTCACGAAGATCCCGTCCATGGGACGTCCTCTCTGTTGTGCGGATTCCGGGTGGCCGAAGATCGACCTCCCTCAAGCTAGTCTGGAACGACAACCATTTTCAATAGCCCGTTGGTGGTGATCCACCACACTTCGCCCGACACTCCGTACACGTCCTGGAGAAAGCGGGCATCGACCACATCGGACGGTCGCCCGTCCGCGTGAACCACGCCGTCGCGCAACGCCACCACGCGATCGGAATACCGGGCCGCCTGGCCGAGGTCGTGCAGCACCGCCACGACGGTCAGTCCGCGTTCCCGTTGCAGGGCGCGGACCAGCTCCAACACGTCGATCTGGTGCCGGACGTCCAGGTAGGTCGTCGGCTCGTCGAGCAGCAGCACGGGTGCGTCCTGGGCCAACGCGAGCGCGAGCCGGACGCGTTGGCGCTGCCCGCCGGACAACCGGTCGAGCGGCACGTCCGCCCACTCGGCGACGCCGGTCGCCCGCATCGCCTCGCGCACCTGGTCGTCGTCGGAGTCGCCGAGCATGCCCAGCGCACCCCTTGCCGCGTAACGACCCTGGCGCACGAACTGGCGCACGGTCAGCCCGCGCACCTGTCCACCGGACTGCGGCAACAACGCCATCCGCCGCGCGATCTGCCTGCGGGACAACGAACCCAGCGGTTCGCCGTGCAGGGACACGGTCCCCCGATCGGGTTCGAGCAGCCCCGCGAGCACCCGCAGCAGCGTGGTCTTGCCGCTGCCGTTGCGCCCGAGCAGGCTGACCCACTCCCCTTCCACGGCACCGAAATCCACCCCGGCGAGCACGACGTTCGTCCCGAACCGCACGTGCACGCCACTGGCTTGAAGCGGCATCACCCTCCTGTCCTCCGGGCCACGGCGATCAGCACGCCCGACCCGATCACGGCGGTGATGGCGCCCGCCGGCACGTGCACGAGTTGTCCCACCGCGTCGGCCGCCGCCACCGTGCCCGCACCGGCCAACGCGGAGACGGGCACCGCCACCCGGTGCACCGGACCCACGAGCCACCGCGCGAGGTGGGGTGCGAGCAGGCCGACGAACGCCGTCGCCCCGATCGCGGCCACCGAGGCGGACGTGGCCACGGCGGCGAGCACCAGCACCGTGCTGCGCCACGGGACGACCGCCAGGCCGACGCCGTGCGCGTGGTCGTCGTCGACGGCGAGCACGTCGAGCACGCCGCCGAGCAGCGTGCCGACCACCACGACCAGCACGACCACCGGCCACAGCGGCGCCACGTGCTCCCACGTGCGGCCCACCAGCGAGCCGAGCAGCCACCGCGACACCGCGCCCGCGAGCTGCGGGCGGGCGGTGAGCAGCACGAGCGTCGTGCCGACCAGCACCGCGGACACGATCACGCCGCGCACGGCCACGTCGCCGGACCGCCCGGCCACCACCCACAGCACGCCGCCGCCCACGACACCGCCGAGCAGGGCGGCGAACGCCACCGCGAGCGGCTGCGTGAACCCGGACACCGAGGCGGCCACCGCGCCGAGCACCGCGCCGGACCCGACGCCGGTGATCTCGGGCGAGGCCAACGGGTTGCGCACGGCCGCCTGCAACAACGTGCCCGCGAGTCCCAGGCACGCACCGGCGCACAGGCCGACCAGCACCCGGGGTGCCCGCAGTTCCCACAGCACGGCCCGCGCGTGGTCGTCGCCGCCGAACAGCGGGACCGCGGTGGACCCCACCGAGAGCTGGAGGAAGGCCAGCACGGCGACGGCGACGAGAATCCCGCTCACCCGCGCGAAGACCATGCCGACCTCCCCGTGAGCAGACCCAGCGCCACGGCCGCGAACGCGGTCAGCCCGCCCACCGGCAGCTCCACCGGGTACAGGACGGTGCGGGCGAGCACGTCGGCGCCCGCCACGAGCACCGCGCCGACGAGCGCCGTCGCCAGGACCGAGTCCGCGCCCAGCCGGCGGGCCAGGCGGGGCGCGAAGAAGCCGACCCACGCGATCGGCCCGGCCGGGCCGACCACCACGGCCACCAGCAGCGACGCCGCCGCCAGCACCAGGACCCTGGTCCGCCCGGGGTCCAGGCCCGCCGAGTGCGCCTCGTCGTCGCCCAGCCGCAGCAGCCGCACGCGCGGCCACACCAGGACCACGGCGGGGATCGCGACCGCGAGACCGATCGCGACCGGCCCGAGCACCGGCCAGGTGGTGCCGGTCAGCGAGCCCAGCAGGTAGCGGACGAGCACGCCCTGCTCGCGCGAGTCGGCGATCGCGGTCGAGGCCAGCATCAGCGCCTGGCACGCGGAACTCACCGCAGCGCCGATCAGCAGCACCGCCGCCGGGCTCGACGCCCCGCGCACGGCCAGCAACGTGACGCCGCCGCCGATCGCCGCACCGACCAACGCGGGCGTGAGCGGAGCGCCCGGCACCGCGATGCCGAACGCGACGCACGACGCCACGGCGGCCGAGGCCCCACTGGACACGCCGAGCAGTTCCGGCACGGCCAGCGGGTTGCGCAGCGACTCCTGGAGCAGCAGGCCCGCGACGCCCAGGCACCCGCCGGCCAGCAGGCCGAGCACCAGGCGCGGCGCCCGCAGCCGCCACACGACGACCTGCTCCAGCACGGTCTCCGGGACGAGCACGAACGGTTGCCCCACCATGAGCGCCGCGACCACCACGCCGACGCCCAGCACTAAGAGCACCCTCAAGCGGGGACCTTCGCCAGGGCCTCGTCGATCACCGCGGTGAGGCTGCGCAGACCACGTCCGGAGCCCCAGAGCTTGGCGTGCGTCTCGTGGACCGCGTTCGCCCGGACGGCCGGGATCTGCTGCCACACCGGGTTGTCCGCGAGCTGGGCGCTGAGCGTTCGGTCTTCCGCGGAGAACAACAGCGAGTACACGAAGACCACGTCGGGCTGCTGGGCGAGCAGCTCCTCGACGCTGTAGTTGGACGCCGTGTCGACGTCGGTCCCCTTGGCCGGGAAGGGATAGGTGAACAGCCGGCCGAGCAGGTCGCCCTTCAGCGAGGACGTGGTGTCCACGCCGATGGCGTCGACACTGCCGTACATGAGCAGGACCTTCTTCGCGGACCGGCCGTCGGCGTGGGTCTTGCCGATCGACGCGGCGAGCTTGGTGCGGAACGCCTTCTCGGCCCCGACCGCCGGGTCGGTGAGCCCGGTCAACGCGCCCAGCGCGCGCAGGTAGCCGACGGACTCCTCCCAGGTGGCGGGCTCGGCCGTCCACAGTGGAGCGAACTTCTCGATCGCGGGCCGCAGCGAGTCGTGCACGCCCGGCAGGCCGATCACCAGGTCGGGCCGAAGGCCCGCGATGTACTCGACGTCCTCGGCGCCGAACGTGCCGGGCACGACGGGCACGTCCTTGCCCTTGTCGCCGAGCAGCGCGGGATGGGAGACCAAGGTCGGGTTGCTCGTGCCGACCGGGGTGAGACCGAGGTCGACAACGATGTCATCACAGAGCCCGTTCAGGCACACGATGCGTTCGGCGGGCTTGGTGAGCGACACCTCGACGCCGTGCGGGTCGGTGATCTTCAGCGCGGCCTTGAGCGGCTGGACCTCGACGGCCACCGAGGTCGGCGGGCCCGCGGCCGGGACGGCCGGCGCGGTGGAGCACCCCGCGAGCGCGAGCAGGGCGAGCAGGGCGGCGGTTCTTCTCATCGGGCGTCCTCCGACCAGGCCAGCAGGGTCGCGGCGTCGCGGCGGAACGCCTCGGGCGAGTCGTCGGGCACGAACTCCAGCAGGACGTCGCCCTCGTACCCGGACAGCAGCGGGCGCCACAGGTCTTCCCGCGCGCCGAGCGGGAGGCGTTCGGTGAACCCGTCGTCGCCCCAGGAGAACGCGTGCACGGACACCGGCCGCAGGGCCCGCACCTCGGCGAGGCACTCCTCGACGTCGGGCGATTCGCGCGGCTGCCAGTGCGGCACGAGCGCGGGCACGTCGGCGAGCAGGCGCCGGGCCGAGTCGAGCGTGTCGGTGAGCGACTCGACGTGGTGCTCCACCAGGACCGCGAGGCCGCGTTCGGCGGCCAGGTCGACGCAGCGGCGCAGGTCGTCGGTGACGGCGGCGCGTTCGGCGGGCGTGGTGTCGGCGGATCCCTTGACGCCGCCCCACACCCGGACCCGGGGCGCGCCCAGTTCCTGCGCGGAGTCGAGGACGGGCGTGACGTCCTCACCCTGTCCCGCCTTGTAGTAGGAGCCGTAGGTGCCGACGGCCAGTCCATGCGCACGGGTCGCCTCGGCAGCGCGCACGGCGGCGTAGAGGTCCCCGGCCGGGACGTGGACGTCGCCCGCCCACTCGACGAGCGACAGCCCCGCGTCCGCCGCGAGGGCCGCCACCTCCCCGACCGGACGGCCGCGGAACGTGACCGAGGCCACTCCTGGGTTGATCATGATCACCTTTCGGTCGTCCCTGGTGAAGGCCCCTATCCTGGCTCTATTGAGAACGATTATCAACCCCGAAATCTGCGGTCTCGGGCCCGCGACGACGACTCCCCGCCCGGCGGACCGGACGGGGAGCGTTGGTGCGGAAGGAGGATCAGCCGCGTTCGACCAGGTGACCGACCACGTCCGGGCCCGGATGGGCATGCCCCGAACCGTCCCGGCGCTCGTCGACCGCGGGCAGCTCGACCGCCGCGCCGGTGTCCGACGACCCCGCGGGACGCGGCCCGACCCAGGCCAGCAGCAGTTCGGCCTCGCCCTTGAGGAAGCGGTGCGCCCGCACCCCGCCGGTCGCCCGGCCCTTCGCCGGGTACGCGGAGAACGGCGTCACCTTGACGCTCTGCCCGGTCGACGTCACCACCAGCGGCTCGCCGTGCTCGTCGTCGTCCGTGCGCACCGCGCCGAAGAACACCACGCGCTGCCCGGCGCCCAGGTTGATGCCGGCCATGCCGCCGCCCTTGAGCCCCTGCGGCCGGACCAGCCCGGCCGAGTACCGCAGCAGCGACGCCTCCGAGGACACGAACACCAACGTCTCGTCCGCGCTCCCCAGCCAGGTCGCGCCGACCACCTCGTCGCCGTCCTTGAGCGTGATCACCTCGAACTCGTCGGACCGCACCGGCCACTCGGGCGCGCACACCTTCACCACGCCCTGGCGCGTGCCCACCGCCAGCCCCGGCGACCCGCCGGGGTCGAGCGGCGCGATGCCGATCACCTTCTCGCCCTTGGCCAGGTCGAGCAGCTCGCCGGCGGCCATGCCACCGCTGAGCGAGACCGTGCCGCCCTGCTCGGGCAGCACGGGCAGCGGCAGCACGTCCGTCTTCACCGCCCGGCCCCGGTTGGTCACCAGCAGCACCTGGCCGCGCGCGGTGGTGTGGACGATCGCGGCCACCGCGTCGTGCTTGGCCCGACCGTTGCGCCGACGCGCCTCCGACGCCTCCTCGGACTCCGCCGCCGTGCGCGCCACGAGCCCGGTCGCCGACAGCACCACCTGGCACGGGTCGTCGGCGACCTCCAGCGGACCGGCGGGCTTCGACGCCGCCAGCACCTCCTTCAGGTCGCCGTCGAGCAGCACGGTCCGGCGCTCGGCCGTCAGGTCCTTGGCGATCTTGCCCAGCTCGCCGGAGACGACCTTCTTGAGCACCTTCTCGTCGTCGAGGATCAACGACAGCTCGGCGATCTCGGCCCGCAGCCGGTCCTGCTCGGCCTCCAGCTCCAGCGAGTCGTACCGGGTCAACCGGCGCAGCGGCGTGTCGAGGATGTAGGCGGCCTGGATCTCCGACAGCCTGAACCGCGTCATCAGGCCCTCCTTGGCGGCCTGCGCGTTCTCGCTGCCCCGGATCAGCTTGATCACCTTGTCGATGTCCAGCAACGCCCGGAGCAGGCCCTCGACCAGGTGCAGCCGGTCCTCGCGCTTGCGCCGGCGGTACCGGGTGCGACGCGTGACGACCTCGTAGCGGTGCTGGAGGAACACCTCCAGCAGGGCCTTGAGCCCCAGCGTGCGCGGCTGCCCGTCGACCAGCACCAGGTTGTTGATGCCGAACGACTGCTCCATGGGCGTGAGCCGGTACAGGTCGGCCAGCAGCGCCTGCGGGTTCACGCCCACCTTGCACTCGATCACGACCCGGGTGCCGTTCTCCCGGTCGGTGAGGTCCTTGACGTCCGCGATGCCGGTGAGCCGCTTGGACTTGGTGACCTCGTCGGTGATCTTCTCGATGATCTTCTCCGGGCCGACGCCGTAGGGCAGCTCGGTGAGCGTGATCGCCTGCCGCCCCCGACTGCCCTCCAACGGACCGGTCTCCACGCGGGCACGCATGCGCACCACGCCGCGGCCGGTCTCGTACGCCTTGCGCACCTCGTCCAGGCCGAGCAGCACACCGCCCGTCGGCAGGTCCGGGCCGGGCACGAACTCCATCAGCTTGTCCAGCGGCGCGTCCGGGTGCGTGACCAGGTGACGCGCGGCGGCCACGATCTCGCCCAGGTTGTGCGGGATCATGTTCGTGGCCATGCCGACCGCGATGCCGGACGTGCCGTTGACCAACAGGTTCGGGAAGGCCGCCGGCAGCACGCTCGGCTCCTGCAACGACCCGTCGTAGTTGGGCCGGAAGTCGACCGTCTCCTCGTCGAGTTCGCCGACCAGCAGCATCGCCGCCGGCGACATCCGGGCCTCGGTGTAGCGGCTCGCGGCCGGGCCGTCGTCGGGCGAGCCGAAGTTGCCGTGCCCGTCGACCAGCGGCGCGTTGAGCGAGAAGTCCTGGGCCAGGCGCACCATCGCGTCGTAGATCGCGGTGTCGCCGTGCGGGTGGTACTTGCCCATGCAGTTGTGCACGACCAGGCCGTCGACCACGAACGCGTGCTCGGCGGTGCCGACCTGGAGGTCGAACGTGGTGTCGGGCTCGGCCTCGACGACCGACGCCACCGTGACCGCGTCGGCGTCGCCCGCGCCGCGCGCCCGGCGGATCACCCGGACCAGCGCGTCCTGCTTGATCCGCGACCGCGACCAGCGCAGCAGTGCCACGGCGAGCGCGGCGGCGTCCCGGCCGACCACCTCGATGCCGTCGCCGATCCGGGTGCGGATGCCCGAGTCGGCGAGCATCGCGTACACCTCGTCGGTGGCATCGGCGAACGTGATCCGGTCGCCGTGCGCGGTGCCCGCGCCGTCGAACAGGCCCGCGAGGTAGGGAGCCCAGTCCGCACGGGTGCGGTGCACGCCGTCGCGGCGCGGGTCCTCGGCGAACACGAGGATGTGCCGGTCACGACCGTCGCCGCCCTCGACCTTGTCCCGGTCGACGCCGACGCCGGTCTCGATCGCCCAGCCGTGCGCGGCGTCGACCGGGTCGGGATCGGCCGACTCCAGCCGCAGGCCGCCGTAGTCGGGCACGCCCGCCGCCGCGACCAGGCCCAGCACGTAGCCGCGCGCGTCGCCGCCGTCCGCCAACAGGCCCGCGTGCCGCTCGTCGCCGAACCGCAGGGTCTCCCGGCCTTCCAGGTCGCGGGCGGCCGTCCACTCGTCCGGCCCGGTCCGGAACCGCTGGCCGGGCGTGACGAGCATGCTGCGGCCGTTGGTCCACGTGACCCGCACCAGCTCGGAGGCGGGGTTCTCGTAGACCTCGACGACGTCGACCTCGCGGCCGGTGCCGTCGAGGACGCGGTCCCCGACCTCGATCTCCTCGATCGGCCGCAGGCCCAGCGGCGTCGACACCAGCGCGCCGCGCACGAAGCAGTCGCCGACCACGCGCGAGGACTTGACGTACGGGCTCGTGGGCCGGTGCCCCTGCTCGTTCATCGAGAACAGGATGCGGCGGTGCACCGGCTTGAGGCCGTCGCGCGCGTCGGGCAGGGCGCGCGAGTGGATCACCGAGTACGCGTACTCCAGGTAGGAGTCCTCGATCTCGGTGGTGAGCGAGTTGTCGAACACCTGGGCGCCGGCGCGGTCGAAGGCGGACGGGTCGACCCGGGTCGTCGGGGTCTTGCGGCGTGCCACTGTCTCTCCTGGCCTCAGACGTCGATCGCGGACTGGTCGACCCGGTTGGCCGACTCGACGAGCCACGCCCGGCGCGGCTCGACCTTCTCACCCATCAGCAGTTCCAACGCGGCCTCGGCGGCCTCCACGTCCAGCAGGGTGATGCGGCGCACCGACCGCGTCGCCGGGTTCATCGTGGTGTCCCACAGCTCCTCGGCGTCCATCTCGCCCAGCCCCTTGAACCGGGGCACGGGTTTGACGACCGTCTTGCCCGCCTTCTCCAGGCGCGCGACGGTCTGCTCCATCTCGCGCTGGGTGAAGGTGAACCGCGTCTCGCCGTTGCGGCCCTTGGTGACGACCTTGTGCAGCGGCGGCATGGCCGCGTACAGCCGCCCGTCCTCGATCACCGGTCGCATGTACTTGGCGAACAGGGTGATCAACAACGTCCGGATGTGCGACCCGTCCACGTCGGCGTCGGCCATGAGGATGACGCGCCCGTAGCGCATCGAGGAGAGGTCGAACGTCCGCCCGGTGCCGGCGCCGAGCACCTGCACGATCGAGGCGATCTCCACGTTGCGCAACGTGTCGGCCAGGCTGGCCTTCTGCACGTTCAGGATCTTGCCCCGCAAGGGGAGCAGCGCCTGGTACTCGGAGACCCGGGCCATGCGCGCGCTGTTGTGCACGAACACTCCGGCTTCGAGCGCGAAGTTGTGGTAGCCGTCCACCGTAAGGTCGTAGACGTCCGCCGTCTCGGCCAGCGGCTCGACCGACACCACGGAGTGGTTCACCGGCGCGGCCGGCTCGTCGACGACGGGGGAACCATGATCCGGCGAGGACGCACCGGACCGGTCGGTGTCGATGCGACGATCGTCGCGCACCGCGCGGGGAAGCCGCTCGACGGCCGGCCGCCGGCCGGGGTGCCCGTGCCCGTCGGGCGCGTCCTCGGGTTCCGCCCGCGGGTCGAGGCGGCGCGTGGGGACCCACACCGCGCGGTCGTTCAGCCAGACCCGCTCACCACCGTCCGGGAACGCGCGGTACAGCGGCATCAGCGAATCGCCGGGCACGAGGGCGTCCGCACGGCGATACGAACCATCGCGCAGCCGGAACAGGTGGTCGGGGGTGCAGCGCACCTGTTCACCGTTGTCGAGCGCGACCCGCACCAACGGCGCGTCGCGCTTGGTCAGGCGTGGTTCGATCAGCGGTACGACGTGGACTCGCCCGTCCTGGTTCGTCGTGTACCCGTAGTGGTTCACGCCACGCTGCCAGTCCTCGGCCAGGTCCGCGAACGACATCGCCAGGCCGGGTGCGACGGCGACCATGGTGTCGCCGGTGAAGCAGCCGAGGGCACTGTCGCCCTCCACGAGGAAAAGTTCGCTGCGCAGCACACCGGTCGTCCGGCAGTCCACCAGCTTCGGCGGCATGGCCGCGCCCTCCAGCGCGGTCTTGCGGCGGGCGGCGTCCTTCTGCTGCTTCTGGGTCAGGCGGACGCGGGAGGCGTCGACCACCTTCTGGAGGACGATCTTGGCCTCGCCCTTGGTGCGGCGGTCCTCCGTCCACGCCTTGATGTGCTTCTCGACGATGCCCAGCACCACGCGCGTGATGCCCGCCGTGGACAGTTCGTCCTTCGTCTGGGACGTGAACTGCGGCTCGGGCACGCGGACGTGCACGACGGCGGTCATGCCCTCCAGCACGTCCTCCAACGTCGGCGGATCCTCCTTGGGCTTCAACAGTCCCCGGGTCCGGCCGATCGCCTCCTGCACCGCCTTGAGCACCGCACGCTCGTAGCCACGACGGTGCGTACCGCCGTGCATGTTGCGGATCGTGTTGGTGAAGCACTCGACGGTGCGCTCGTAGCCCGTGCCCCAGCGCAGCGCGATCTCGACCTCGGCGTGGCGCTCCACCTTCGACCGCATCACGCCGTTCTCGTCGGCGGCGTTCTCGTGGTAGACGCCCTCGCCCGTCACGAGGATCGTGCCGGACACCGGCTTGTCGCCCGACGGCGCCAGGAAGTCGACCATGTCGGACAGACCGCCCGGGTAGTGGAAGGTCTCCTCGCCCTCGGGCGTCTTGAGCACGTACGTCACGCCCGGCACCAGGAACGCCGTGTTGCGCAGTTTCGCGCGCACCGCCTCGACGTCGAGCGCGGCGCCGTTCTCGAAGTAGCGGGCGTCGTGCCAGTACCGGATGGACGTTCCGCTCTTGCGGGTGCGGCCGGTGACGCGCAGGCCCGATTCGCGGGTGAACGCGGCCTTCGGACCCGGACCGTCGAACACGCCGGGAACGCCGTGCGCGAACGACATCTCGTGCGTCTTGCCCTCGCGGCGCACCACGACGTCGAACCGGTGCGACAACGCGTTGACCGCCGAGGCGCCGACGCCGTGCAGGCCGCCCGAGGTCTTGTAGCCGGAGCCGCCGAACTTGCCGCCCGCGTGCAGTCGCGTCAGCACCAGTTCGATACCGGACAGTCCCGATTTGGCGTGCACGCCCGTGGGGATGCCGCGGCCGTCGTCGTCGACCTGGACGCTGCCGTCGGCGTGGAGCGTGACGACCACCCGTGCGGCGTGGCCCGCGACGCCCTCGTCGGTCGAGTTGTCGACGATCTCGGTGAAGAGGTGGTTGACGCCCCTGCTGTCGGTCGAGCCGATGTACATGCCGGGACGCTTGCGAACCGCTTCCAGACCTTCGAGGTGGGTCAGGTCGTCGGCCCCGTACAGGATCTCAGCGGTCACCGGGTCGTTCTCCCCAGGTCGTTGCGTGCGTGCGGCGGTTCACGATATTGGAGGGTAACTTCCGGGTCCGACGATTCCGCGCGCACTGCGGCTGCCGCGCGCGTCCGGCCCGGCCACCCCCGGCCGCCATGATCGACAATACCGCCCGCCCACCGGCGGCTTCCGCCCGTCGTGACAGTCACCGTACGCGGTCGGCCACGAGCCCGCCGTCACGACGCGTGAGTGCAGCGCCGCTATTCCACTGTGGACCTTGCAACCGGTCTGACCAGTAATTTTCCGCTCTTCCTGGCCTACGCCACCCCCGGTCCGCGTAGAGTGCGGGCGTTCCGCGCCGATCGTGCCTGGAGGTGAACGGGCGCCTTGATGTTCCGACGTGCCGCTCCGAAGCAACCGGTTCCCCGCGAACCAGAGCAGCCGGTGGTGGTCGACCGGGAGCCGACGCCCGCGCCGCCGCAGTTCACGGTGTCGTTCGCCGGCCCGACGATGGTCGTCGGACCGCCGTCGGGCGTGGGCACCCGGGCCGCGAACCTGGCCCGCACCCTGCCCGCCGACCCCGGCCGCACCGTGGTCGTGGTGGACGCGCCCGGCGACGAGGCCGCCTTCTGGCCGGCCGTGGCCGCCGCCGTGCAGGGTCGGGGACCGATCCGGCTGATGTCCTCGTTCTCCGGCAGCATGCGGCCGACCGCGCCCGCGCAGTGGCTGGCCGAACAACTCCAGACGGAAGTCGTCGCGCCGGACGGCGTGGTGACCACCGTGCCCGGCGCCGTGTTCGTGTCCGGCAACGGCGGGTACGGCGCGTGGCTGCGGTTCCAGCCCGGCGCCTCGCCGATGCCGCTGGGCCGCCGGTTCCCGGTGCCGCAGTGGGAGGCGGTCGACCCGAACGTCCCGTGGCCCACCGGCGACGTCGGCCTGTCCGAACCCGTGCCCGCCGGCCTGTGGCTGCGCGCCCAGCGCGGCGACTGGGACGGGCGCGCGGTCGTGAACCTGCCGTGCCGCGACAACGTGCTGACCGTGGTCGTCGGCGGCCCCGGCCAGCCGCAGATCCCGGTGGACGAGGTGTGCCGCCTGCTCGGCGGGCTGCCGGCCGTGGCGCGCTCGCGCGTGCGGATGGTCTGGTACGGCGGCGAGGACGAGGCGCAGGCGGTCGCCGACCGGCTGGGCGAGCCGATCTCGCTGTACACCGGCCTGCCGATCGGGTCGACGCGGACCGGCGCGGCCGTGGTCGCGGTGAACCCGTCCGGACAGCAGACGTGGCGGCCGTACGTGACCGAGGTACGCCACTCCCCCGGCGAGGGCCCGGTCGTGTCCGGGTACCGCACGCCCGTGCAGGGCCTGGTCGAGCGCGGCCCCGGGGTGTTCGACCTCGGCGGCGGCGTGGTGCTGGAGGTCGTGCCGTCCGGACTGTGGGTGCGCGAGGCCGAGGACAACGGTTCCGAGGTGCGCGCGCTGCCCGTCGACCCGGAGTGGGCCCGGCTGACCGTGGGCACGCCCGGCCGCACGACGGCCGGCGCGGTCGCGGTGGCGGGCGCGTCCCTGGTGGAACGCCTGGAGCCGGAGGTGCGCCGGCTGCTGAAGGTCGTCTTCTGCGACCCGACGCCACTGCCCAGCCCCCCGGTGGCCACCGAGGAACCCGAGCCCGAGTTCGAGGAAGAACTCCCCCCGCCGCCCTCCTTCACGCCCACTCCCGTCCCCTCCTTCACTCCCCCTCCCGTGGCCACTCTCCCACCGGTCCCGACTCCCTCTCCGGTCCCGACTCCTTCTCCGGTCCCGGCTGCGCCTCCCACCCCGGTCGCGGCTGCCCTCCCGGTCTCGACTCCCGCCCCGGAGGAACCTCCGGCCGAGGAGCCGATCGCGCTGAGCGTGGACGGCCCGCTGTCCCCGTCGCCGATGCCCGTGTGGGGCGAGCGGCCGGGCGACGAGTTCGTGCCGTCGGACCACCACAGCACCGAGCAGGAACGCGACGCGTTGCGCCGCATGCTCGGCGAGCGCTACGGCGAGCACGCGGCCGTGGCGTGCCGGCACCTGGAGGAGCGGCCCGAGAACGGCGAGGCGTTCGAGGCCGTGGTGACCGATCTCGCGGCCGTGTCGGCGTTCCTGCAGCAGGACGAGGAGGTCATGGTCGAGACGTTCCGCACGGGACGGCTCGGACGCCTGCGGCCTTACGCGGCGGGAGTGGTGTCGGGGCTGCGAAGACTTCCCGTGCACCAGGGCGTGACCGTGTGCTGGGGTGACGCGCAGCGCTTCCGCACCGGGGACATCCTCGTGGAGCACGGCGTACTGGACACGGTCTCGGGTCCGGGCGTGCCGGTGGACGGCCGCGCGGAGTTCCTGATCTGGTCGACGACCGGCAAGCAGGTCAACGTGGTGGACTCGTTCGGCAGCGTGGTCCAGCGGCGCGTGCTGTTCCCGCCGGGCACCGCGTTCAAGGTGCTGGCCGTCGTGGAACCCGAGGAGTCCGCGCCGATGCAGGTGATGGTCTACGAGTTCCTGGGCAAGCACCAGGACCTGCCGTCCGGCGTCCTCGGCCACCTCGAACGCGCCGCCGTGGCCCTGCGCTCGTCGGCCCGCGCCCACGCCTGACCCGCGAGTCCTCCACTCGGACACCCCGAAATACGCGTTCGGCCCCCCGAAATACGCACTCGGACAGGTCCCGACACCCGCACCGGTGTCGGGACCTGCTGCTTGCGCTACCGCTTCGACGCCCCTCGCGCGATGCGCGCCGACGGGTCAGGGCCGCCAGACCCCGGCGCGGTTCCCCCGAGCCGACCTCAAGGTTCCGACGTCGGTCTCCCGCGCGTCGATGACGCTCGCCCAGCTTTCCCTGCCCCGGGCAGGACCACCGTGCCGTCCGGAGTCCAGTAGGTCGAAGATCACCTCTTGAGCGACCGCTCAACCCTCGGCTACCCTCGGTTTTGAGCGATCGCTCAAGAACGTCTGGGGGACTCCGTGCGACACCGCGACCACTGGTACGAGACGATCACCCGCCTGCTGGCCGTCGCACTGGTGCCGGCGGCCTACCTGGTCACGCCACGTCGCGCCGTGCACACGGCCTGCCAATGGGCACTGGCGGCACGCTTCCCGTCCGAGGACCTCACCGGCCTGACCCCGGCGACCCGTGCGGCGTTCACGGCCGCACGCACACAGGCGTTGTGGCGGCACGGCGAACTGATCGGCCTCACCTCCGGACACCGGGACGGCGCGCGACAGGACCGCCTGTTCGCCGCCGAGGTCCGCCGCACCGGCTCGCCCGCGGCGGCCAGGTCACGGGTCCTGCCGGCGCACGAGTCCCGGCACGTCGCCGGAACCGCGCTCGACGTGCGACCGGTCGAAGGCGCGCGCTGGCTGGAGGAGCACGGGTGGCGACACCACCTGTACCGGGTGTACGACAACGAGTGGTGGCACTTCGAATACCGACCCGACGGTCAGCCGCGACGCCTGCCCCACCCGGGCGCGGCGCTCGTCGACCACTGCGAGCCTCTACGGTGACGCCGTGGCCGACACCAGACAACGCCTGATCGACGGCGCGATCGCGACGATCCGCACGCACGGCTACGCCGGCACCTCGGCGCGGACCATCGCGGCGTCCGCCGGCGTGAACCAGGCGCTGGTCTTCTACCACTTCGACGGCGTCCACGACCTGATCCGGGCCGCGTGCCTCGCCGCGACGCGGGCCCGGGTCGCGCCGTTCGCCGAACGCCTCGACCGGATCACCGACCTGCGGGGTCTGCTCGCGCTCGGCCGCACGCTGCACACCGCGGAGCGCGCCGAGGGCAACGTCACGGTGCTGGCCCAGATCCTCGCCGGCGCCCAGGCCGACTCCGACCTGGCCGAGGCCGCGGCGGCGGCACTGAACCTGTGGATCACCCCGATCGAGCAGGCCCTGGACCGGCTGCTGGCCGACTCGCCGGTGGCCGAGTGGATCGACACGGCGGGTCTGGCCCGTGCGGTGAGCGCCGGGTTCGTCGGGCTGGAGCTGTACGAGGGGGTCGACCCGGCCGGTGCCCTCGCCGCCCTGGACGCCCTCGACCGGCTCGCCGTCCTCGTCGAGGTGGTCGACGACCTCGGCCCGGTCGCACGCCGCGCGCTGCGGGCCAGACTCCGCAAGGCGGAACGGCCTACTTGATGACGTGGAAGGCCGGGTGGGCGTACCACGCGGCCATCGCCGACGCGTCGAGGTGGACATGGCCCTCGACGCGGACACAGCGCCCCTTGCCCTCGAGGTACCCGATCAAGTCGGCGGCGGGCGGCGTCCGGAACTCGACGAGTACCCAGCCCTCGGCCTCTCGTGCGACGCGCTGTGCCAGGCGGCCCAGCAGCGGCCGACCCGCGACGTCGCTGACGAAGATGTGCAGCCCGACGTCGCAGAGCATCGTCCGCCCGGCGGCCCGCTCGACGACTTCGACCTCCGCCGGGTCGTTCTCGAAGTCGGGCGGGTACAGGGTGTAGCCGTAAGGCAGTCCGTCGGCCGGGCGCCAGTACTCCGGACAACCCGCGTCCGGGGCCATCCCTTCGGCCGTCATCGCCGCCACGACGATCGGCTCGACGCGTTCGGCGGTGTACGGGGTCAGGACGGTCAACGCGGTTCCGCTCACCGCCGTAGTCGACACCATGGACCCGGCGGCGTTGACCCCACCCCATTTGATGCTAATAATACTAGCACTATGCGATGGTCAGTCGATCACTCCTCACGGGAGGCGTTGCCGCTCCAGATCGCGGCGTGCGTACGGCAGGGCGTGGCCTCGGGCGAACTCGTCGTCGGCGAGCAACTGCCCCCGGCCGCGGAACTGGCGGAAGCGCTGTCGGTCGACCGCAACACGGTGCTGGCCGCCTACCGGAAGCTGCGCGACGACGGCGTCCTGGAGTTCCGCCGGGGTCGCGGCGCACGGGTCGCGTCCGCCGCGACGGAACCGGCGCCGGTCGTCGAGGCCGCCCGGACCCTCGTGGCCCTCGCCCGCGACCACGGTCTCGGGCGCCGGGACCTGGTCCGCCTGGTCGACAAGCTGATGTGACGACGAAAGGACGGTGCCCCATGGCGGCATCCCCACCGACCGGCCGGTACTCGATCTACACCGGCCGGGTGACGAACTGGCCGTTGGTCGTGGTCCTCGGCACCGCCCTGCTGGTGCCGCTGCTGCTCCTGGGGACCCTGTCGCGCGGCGACCGGCTCGACCCGGCCGGCCCCGCGATCCCGCTCGCGGTGGCCGCCGGCGCGCTGCTCGTCCTCGTGCTGACCGGGTTGAACGTCCGGACGGCCGCGGGCCCCAACGGGATCACGGTGCGCTGCGGGGTGCTCGGCCGGCCGCGCCGCACCTACCGCCTGGCGGACGTCGACCGGGCCGAGGTGATCGACCTGAAGCCGACGCTGTCGCGCGTGTCCTTCGGCTACTGGTGGACGCCCCGCCGCACCTTCTACACCGTCCGGACCGGCCCCGCGCTGCGGCTCACGCTGCACAACGGTCGGAGCGTGACCATCACCGTGCCGGACCCCCTGGCCGCGATCACGGCCATCCACGAGGCGAAGGGTCAGCCCCGGACCTGAGCCAGGTTCGCCTGGTGCGGACCGGCGAGCCAGTCCTGTTCGAGCCGCGCGTCGGCCGGATCCCCGCCGGCCAGCACGGCGTCGAGGTAGGCGCGGTCGGCTTCGAGCCGGGCCGCCACCTCGGGGCCGACGGCGACGGCACCGTGCCCGGGGATCACGACGTCGACGTGCCGGGCGGCCTCGCCCAGCCGGTCGAGTGCCGTCGCGTACGCGGCCGGCTGGCCGGTGCGGCGCGGGTCGAACAGCGGGATCAGGACGTCGGAGAGCATGTCGCCCGCGATCAGGACGCCGCGGTCGGCGAGCAGCAGGGCGGCGTGGCCGACGGCGTGCGCGTCGTGCTCGACGACCTCGCCCGGCAGCACTCCCCCGGCCGCGGGCAGCGGGGTGAGCAGCCCGACCAGGTCGAGGGGCACGCCCGACGCGCTCTGCTCGGCCATCGCCCGCGCTCGTTCCCGCACCTCGCCGGCGGATTGGGCGCACGCGGCGGTCGCGTAGCGCGGCACGTCGCCGAACCGGGAGTGCCACAGCAGGTGGTCCCAGTGCGGATGGGTGCAGAAGCCGGCGACCACCGGGATCCCGAGGCGGTCCACGTCGTCGGCCAACTCCGCCAGATCGGCGCCGCCGATGCCGGGGTCGACGACCACCAGCCCGTCGTCGCCGCGCACCACGACGGCGTTGCTCCAGACCCACTCGCTCTGCCGGACCCAGACGCCGTCCGCCACCTGATTCAGCATCGGATCACCCTGTCAGGCGCGTCCGTCCGAGGCGAGTCGCCACGCCCGGATCACCGCCGCGCCTCGATGAGGAACCGGCGGGACCAGGCCACGAACGAGCCGTCGGCCCGGATCCGCTCGTGCAGCTCCCGCAACCGGTCCCGGTACCTCTCCACGGTGAAGTCCGGCACGAACCAGATCACCTTGCGCAGGAAGTAGACCACCGCGCCGACGTCGAAGAACTCCATCCGCAGCTCGGCGGTCCGCAGGTCGACCACCTCCAGCCCGGCCGCCTCCGCACCGGCACGCGCGAGGTCCGCCTCCCGGCCGCTCTCGCCCGGGGGCCGCGGGCCGAGGAAGAAGTCGTAGACCTCGTGGCCGCTGTCCGGACCGACCTGCTGGGAGAAGTAGGTGCCGCCCGGTGCGAGCACCCGGGCGATCGCCGCCCAGTGGACGCCCACCGGGTGGCGACTGGTGACCAGGTCGAACGTGCCGTCGGCGAACGGCAGCACGGGCCCGCCGGCGTCGGCCACCACGACGACGCCCTTGTCCCGCAGGTTCTCCTGCGCCACGGCCAGGTTCGGCGGCCACGACTCGGTCGCGACCATGGCCTTGGCCGCGCGCTGGGGGATGCCCGCCAGGACCTCCCCGCCACCGGTCTGCAGGTCCAGGCTCACGTCCGCGCGGCCGACCCGTTCGCCCATCAGCCGCTGGTAGCCCCAGGGCGGCCGGTCCTCGGTGGCCCGGCCGTCGAGCCAGGAGAAGTCCCACCCGGTGACGTCGGCCGCGTCGGCTTCCGCGACCAGGTCCTCGAATCCGCCCATGACAGGCAGAATCCCACGGCACGCCACCGATTTCGCGAGTCCTCCACCCGGACACCGCGAAACACGCACTCGGACACCCTGGAGGGCCGGTGACCACCGCACGGCGGTCACCGGCACCCGATGCCTACACGTTGCGCCGGTACTGGCCGCCCACCTCGAAGAACGCCTCGGTGACCTGGCCCAGCGTGCACACCCGCGCCGCGTCCATCAGCACGGCGAACACGTTCTCGCCCGCCTGCGCCGCCTCCTTGAGCCGCCGCAACGCGGGCTCGGCCTCGGTCGCGTGCGCCGCCGCGAACGCCCGCGTGCGCTCCACCTGAGACCGCTTCTCGTCCTCGGTCGCCCGCGCCAGCTCGATCGTCACCTGCTCCCGCGACCCGTCGGCGGGCAGGAACGTGTTCACGCCGATCAGCGGCAACGTCCCGTCGTGCTTGCGCTGCTCGTACAGCATCGACTCGTCCTGGATGCGCCCGCGCTGGTAGCCGGTCTCCATCGCACCGAGCACGCCACCGCGCTCGGACAGCCGGTCGAACTCCAGCAGCACGGCCTCCTCGACCAGGTCGGTCAGCTCGTCGACCACGAACGAACCCTGGAGCGGGTTCTCGTTCATGGACAGGCCCCACTCCTTGTTGATGATCAACTGGATGGCCATGGCCCGCCGCACGGACGACTCGGTCGGCGTGGTGATCGCCTCGTCGTAGGCGTTGGTGTGCAAGGAGTTGCAGTTGTCGTACAGCGCGCACAACGCCTGGAGCGTCGTACGGATGTCGTTGAAGTCCATCTCCTGCGCGTGCAGCGAACGACCGGACGTCTGCACGTGGTACTTGAACTTCTGCGACCGGTCGTTGGCGCCGTACCGCTCGCGCATGGCCACGGCCCAGATCCGCCGCGCCACCCGGCCGATCACGCTGTACTCGGCGTCCATGCCGTTGGAGAAGAAGAACGACAGGTTCGGCGCGAAGTCGTCGATCGACATGCCGCGCGCGAGGTACGACTCGACGTAGGTGAACCCGTTGGCCAGCGTGAACGCGAGCTGGCTGATCGGGTTCGCCCCGGCCTCGGCGATGTGGTAGCCGGAGATCGACACCGAGTAGAAGTTGCGCACCTTGCGCCCGATGAACCACTCCTGGATGTCGGCCATCATCCGCAGCGAGAACTCGGTGGAGAAGATGCACGTGTTCTGGCCCTGGTCCTCCTTGAGGATGTCGGCCTGCACCGTGCCGCGCACGTTCGCCAACGCCCACGCGGCCAGGTCCGCGGCCTCCTCGGCGGTGGGTTCGCGCCCCTCGTCCGCGCGGAACCGGTCGACCCGCTGGTCGATCACGGTGTTGAGGAAGAACGCCAGGATCGTCGGCGCCGGGCCGTTGATCGTCATCGACACGGACGTGGTCGGCGCGGTCAGGTCGAACCCGTCGTAGAGCGCCTTCATGTCGTCCAGCGTCGCGATCGACACGCCGGACGTGCCCACCTTGCCGTAGACGTCCGGCGGGGTGTCGGGGTCGCGGCCGTAGAGCGTCACCGAGTCGAACGCCGTGGACAGTCGAGTGGCCTCGGACCCGGACGACAGGTACTTGAACCGCCGGTTGGTGCGGAACGCGTCCCCCTCGCCGGCGAACATGCGCGCCGGGTCCTCGCCGTCGCGCTTGAACGGGAAGACGCCTGCCGTGTAAGGGAAGTACCCCGGCAGGTTCTCCTTGCGCAGGAACCGCAGCAACGTGCCGTCGTCGTCGAACCCGGGCAACGACACGCGCCGGATCTTGTTGCCGGACAACGTCTCCCGCGTGAGTCGCGTGTGGATCTCCTTGTCCCGCACCCGCACCACGAGTTCGTCGCCGCTGTAGTCCTCGACCACGCGCGGCCACGCCGCCAGCAGCTCGGCCGCGATCCCGTCCACGTGCCGACGGGCGGACTCCAGCACGGTGGTCAGGTCGGCCGTGTCGAGGCCGGCGCGTTCCAGCTCCTCGCGCGCGGCGGCCAGGTGCGCGACCCGGCGGACGGCGTCGACGTGGGTCTCGGTGGCCCGGTGGTAGCCGCGCACGGTCTCGGCGATCTCGGCCAGGTAGCGGGCCTTGGACGCGGGCACGACCGTGGCCGCCGCCGTGGACACGCGACCCTCGACGACCGGCAGCGTGCCTTCGGCCAGGCCCAGGCCACGTGCGCCGAGCGCGTCGCGCAGGTGCTGGTAGAGCGCGGTCACACCGTCGTCGTTGAACGTCGCCGCGCTCGTGCCGAACACCGGCATGTCCTCCCAGGAGGACCCGAACGCCTCACGGTTGCGCACGAGCTGGCGTGCCACGTCACGACGCGCGTCCTCGGCGCCCCGGCGTTCGAACTTGTTGATCGCCACGGCGTCCGCGTAGTCGAGCATGTCGATCTTCTCGAGCTGGGACGCGGCGCCGAACTCCGGCGTCATCACGTACAGCGAGTGGTCGACGTAGGGCACGATCGCGGCGTCGCCCTGACCGATGCCGGGCGTCTCGACGACGACCAGGTCGAACCCGGCGGCCTTGCAGGCGAGGATCGCGTCGGACAGGCCGTCGGGCACCTCGGTGCCCGCCCGTCGGGTGGCCAGCGACCGGAAGAACACCCGGTCGCCCTCCAGGCAGTTCATCCGGATGCGGTCGCCGAGCAGGGCGCCGCCGCCGCGCCGCCGCGTGGGGTCGATGGCGAGCACGGCGATGCGCAGCTTGTCCTGCTGGTCGAGCCGGAACCGGCGGACCAGCTCGTCGGTGAGCGAGGACTTGCCCGAGCCGCCGGTGCCGGTGATGCCCAGGACCGGGACGGCCCGCGCGTCGGCCGCCTTGACCAGGCGGGCGCGCACGTCGTCGGGCAGCCGGCCGGCCTCGATGAGGGTGATGGCCCGGGACAGGTCGTCCTCGCCGCCCGCGAGCAGGCCGTCCCACGAGTCGGGCAGGCGCTCGGCGAGGTCGACGTCGCACTCCTCGACCATGGTGTTGATCATGCGGGCGAGGCCCAGCTTCTGCCCGTCGGCGGGCGAGAAGATGCGGGCCACGCCGCGCGAGTGCAGCAGCTCGATCTCCTCGGGCACGATGACGCCGCCACCGCCGCCGTAGACCCTGATGTGCCCGGCGCCGCGCTCGTTCAGCAGTTCGACGAGGTAGGAGAAGTACTCGACGTGCCCGCCCTGGTAGGCGCTGATCGCGATGCCCTGCACGTCCTCCTGCACGGCGGCGGCCACGACCTCGCGTACCGAGCGGTTGTGGCCCAGGTGCACGACCTCGACGCCCTGGGTCTGGAGGATGCGGCGCATGATGTTGATGGCGGCGTCGTGCCCGTCGAACAGGCTCGCCGCGGTCACGAACCGGACCGGGTGCACCGGCTTGTGCAGCGTGCTGGGTGCGCTCACGACGGCTCCTTCGACATCGCGGATGTGACCACAGATTACTAGGACATCCATCTATCGGAAGTGCAAGCGTTGTGGCGTGCGCCACCGGCGTGTCGGCCGCACCGCTCCTGGCGGTCCCATGATCCGCCCACCAGCCGTTTCGCCGGGTGCCGACTCACCCGAACGGTGGGGAATAGGGATATGCGTGCGAGCGTGGAATGGTTTGAGGGGACAATGCCACGACCGCCGCCACCACGGGCGTGACAGCGTTGTCGACGGCGGTGTAGGAACTGATCGAAAGGGGTACGAGAACGCCCATGAGCAGCACACCGATCTACGACGAGCTGGCCGCGCTCCTGCTCGTCGACGAGCCGGTCTCCGCTGAACCGACGACGGCCAAGCCCGCCGAGCGGCCCGCCGACCCGACACCGCCCGTCCGCACCGGCGGCCGTCGACGCAAGCCCGACGCCGACTCCTGACGCCAGGACCGGCAGACCGTCAGCCACGCAGGTCGGGGAAGTCCTCCTCGCGGAACTCCCCCGGTCCGCCGGTCGGCCTACCCCGCAGGTCGACCCGACGGATCTTGCCGGACACCGTCTTCGGCAGTTCCGCGAACTCCAGTCGCCGCACCCGCTGGTACGGCGCCAGGTGTTCGCGCGCGTGCCTCAGGATCGCGAACGCGGTACCCGCGTCCGCCGCGAACCCCCGCGCGAGCACCACGAACGCCTTCGGCACCGCCGACCGCACCGGGTCGGGCGCCGGCACCACGGCCGCCTCCGCCACCGCCTCGTGCTCCAGCAGCACGCTCTCCAACTCGAACGGCGAGATGCGGTAGTCCGACGCCTTGAAGACGTCGTCGGTGCGCCCCACGTACGTGATGTAGCCGTCGTCGTCCACCGAACCCACGTCGCCGGTGTGGTAATGGCCGGCGCGCATGACCTCGGCCGTGCGCTCCTCGTCGCCGTGGTAGCCGACCATCAGGCCCAGCGGGCGCCTGGACAGGTCCAGGCAGATCTCGCCCTCGCGGGCCGGCTCGCCGGTCACCGGGTCGAGCAGGACGACCGGGTAGCCGGGCACCGGCCGGCCCATCGAGCCCGGTTTGACCGGCAGGCCCGGCGTGTTCGCGATCTGGACCGTCGTCTCGGTCTGGCCGAACCCGTCCCGGATCGTCACGCCCCACGCCCGCCCGACCCGCTCGATCACCTCGGGGTTGAGCGGTTCGCCCGCGCCGACCACCTTGCGCGGCGGCGTGCGCACGGTGCCGAGGTCGGCCTGGATCAGCATCCGCCACACGGTCGGCGGCGCGCAGAAGCTCGTGATGCCGCAGCGGTCGATCTCGGCCAGCAGCCGCTCGGCGTCGAACCGGGCGTAGTCCACGACGAACACGGTCGCCTCGGCGTTCCACGGCGCGAACACGTTGCTCCACGCGTGCTTGGCCCAGCCCGGCGACGAGACGTTCAGGTGCACGTCGCCCGGTTCGAGGCCGATCCAGTACATCGTGGACAGGTGTCCCACCGGGTACGACGCGTGCGTGTGCTCCACCAGCTTGGGACGTGCGGTCGTGCCGGACGTGAAGTACAGCAGCACGGTGTCGTCCGCACGGGTCTCGCCGTCGGGCACGAACAGGTCGGGGGCGTCCGCCGCCGCGGCGTGGTCGACCCACCCGGGCACGGGGTCGCCGACGACGATCCGGGTGTACCCGCCCGGCACGTCGGCGAACTTCGCGGGCTCGGACGTGACGACGTGACGCACCCGGCCGCGCGTGACCCGGTCCACCAGGTCGGCCGTGCCCAGCAGGGTCGTCGCCGGGATCACCACGGCCCCCAGCTTCAGGGCGGCCAGCAGCGTCTCCCACAGCTCGACCCGGTTGCCCAGCATCAGCAGCACCCGGTCGCCCCGGCGCACGCCGTGCGCCCGCAGGTGGTTGGCGAGACGGTCGGAGCGGCGGGCCAGTTCGGCGAACGACCAGCGACCCTCCGTGCCGTCCTCGGCGACGATCCACAGCGCGGTGCGGTCGTTGTCGCGCGCGATCACGTCGAACCAGTCGAGCGCCCAGTTGAAGCGTTCGAGCAACGGCCATTCGAAGGCGGCGCACGCGGCGTCGTGGTCGTCGGACGTGGCGAGCAACAGGTCACGGGCGGCGCGGAAGACCGCGGTCGCGTCGGGTTCGTCGGCCATCCCCGCAGCCTGCGCCGGCCCGGACGGGCGCACCACCTCCGTTCGACGGCGGACCTGTCGCCCGGACGAGTGACTTGATCAGAACTCTCCGAGTTCGGCCTTGGCCGACGCGCACTCCGCCCGCAGGCCGACCGAAATCGCCCGACTGATCCCGTCCAACGCTTCGAGCTGCTCGACGCTCAGCACGTCGAACAGGTGCTCCCGCACGGCCGTGACGTGTCCGGGCGCGGCGGCCTCCAGCACGGCGAAGCCCTCGGAGGTCAGCTCCGCGATCGAGCCGCGCCGGTCGGACGGGCACGCGCGGCGCGTCACCCAGCCCTCCTTCTCCAGCTTGGCCACGGCATGGGACAGGCGGCTGCGCGACGAGTGGCACAGGGCGGCCAGCTCGCTCATCCGCAGCGCCCGGCCCGGCGCCTCGGAGAGGGCGACGAGGATCTCGTAGTACGCGACCGGCATCCGGGAGTCGCGCTGGAGCTGGCGGTCCAGGTGCTCGGTGAACCTGGTCACGGCGGTCATGAAGGACCGCCAGACCCGCTGCTCATCCTCGCTCAACCAGCGCACTTCGCTCATGCGCCCATCATACGGGCATTGTTGAGAACTCAACCAAGATGCGCTATCTTCGATTGAGAGTTCAACCAAACGACCCGGGAGCAGACCACCATGAGCACCCTGACCGACCAGATCCCCGGCTACATCGCGGGCACGTGGGTGATCGACCCGGTGCACTCCGACGTCTCCTTCGTCGTCCGCCACCTGGGCGTGTCGAAAGTCCGCGGCCACTTCTCGGCCTTCGAGGGCACGATCGTGACCGGCGCGGACCCGTTGACGTCCACCGTCACCGCCACGATCGAGACGGCGTCGGTCGACACCCGCAACGGCCAGCGCGACGCCCACGTCCGCGGCGACGACTTCCTCGACGCCGACAACCACCCGGAGCTGACCTTCGTGTCCACCGGCGTGCGCGCGGTCGACGGCGGGTTCCTCGTGGACGGCGACCTGACGCTGCGCGGCGTGACCAAGACCGTGACGCTGGAGCTGGAGCCCAACGGGTTCGGCGACGGCATGCAGGGCGGCAAGGTCGCGGGCTTCTCCGCGAGCACCGAGATCAACCGGCGCGACTTCGGCGTGACCGGCGGCCCGGCCGGCGCCGTCGTCGGCGACAAGATCACGATCCTGCTGGAGATCGAGGCCACCCTCCAGGAGGGCTGAGGTCGTCCACGCGAAGGGTCCGCCGACAGTGTCGGCGGACCCTTCGCGTTGTCTACGCTGCGCGAAGTCATCGCTGGATCAGGTGGGGCGGATATTCCATACGAAGTCGCATACGAGTACGTTCGGCGTACTTCGAGTCCACGTCTGATCACCCGTCCCACCCGGACGTATGCCGGTCGTGACCGATGGGCTGACTTCGGTTGACACTGAAGGCACAGCAGGCCGGGGACCACCCTGCGCTCACATTGCCTAGACCACGTGGGTGACGTCCGGACCGCGCATGGCACCATCTGGCGGCAACGCGTACCGGACTTCGGCGAGGAGGATTCGCGTGAACGGTCAGACCGAGCAGGTCGACGACCTCCGACTCGTCGCGTTGCCCACCGCGATCAACGTCGCGGACCTGTTCGTGCGGTTCTCGCTCGGCGAGTGGCGTCTGCGCACCATGCAGGACGAGGCGGCCCAGACCGCCCGTCGGCTCGTGGGCGCGGCCGTGGACGTCGCCGACCCGAAGAAGCCCGGTCTCCTGCTGATCCGCCTGCGGCTGTCCGGCGGCCACCTCGCGGTGGAGGTCGAGGGTGGCCGCGTGGCGCTGCCGCCGGAGTTGACCGGCGGTCGGGCGGGGCTGGTGGCCCTCACCGCCGGCGGCCACCTGGCGTGGTGCGAACTGCCCCTGCCGTCGGGCATGAACGCCGCCGCGGTGCCGTTGCCCCGCCGCGAGCCGCGCCGCTCCCCCGCCGCCGAGGCGATGGGGGACGAGCCCGCCGTGGACCCCGAGGTCATCCAGCGCATCCTGCACAGCCTCGGCGGCTCGACCGAGCGTCGGCCCGAGTAGTCGACGGGCGCCCGAGCACACGGTCGGGGTGTCCGAGTGCGTGTTTCAGGGTGCCTGAGCTTGTCTTTTGAGGTCCCGGGCGGTTGACGGACACCCCGGTTGATCACAGAAGCAGCCCTTGGTCGATCATCGCTCTTGCGACAGAAGGACGATCGACCAAAGGGCTGCGTGATCAGTGTGCACCATCTCGACCCCAGATCGGCGCTCGGGGCGTTGTCCGGGTTCCGGCGGGAGTTCCACCGGTGTCTGACCCGTCGGGCGGACGGGTTGTTCGAGCTGGCCGACGCCGTGCTGTGCGCCGACGGACCGGTGCGGACCCTGGTGGGGTTGTCGTTGGCGCCCGAACACCGGCGTGGGCACGGTGGCCTCTACGACGCGGTCAACAACGGCCGCATCGAGGTCGACCGGCTACGCGACGCGCTGGCCGGGACGCCGTTGCCGCGGGCCGCGGACGGCCGCCTGGTGCTCGCGGTCGACGTCTCGCCGTGGTTGCGGCCGGACGGCGCGACCTGCCCGGACCGCACGTTCTGCCACGTCTACGGACGCGGCAGAGGCGAGCACCGCATGATCCCGGGATGGCCGTACTCGTTCGTGGCCGCGCTGGAGACCGGCGGCACGTCGTGGACCGCGCTGCTGGACGCGGTCCGGCTGCCGCCCGGCGCGGACCTCGCCGCGGTGACCGCCGCCCAGGTCCGCGGAGTGGTCCAACGGCTCATCGCCGCCGACCAGTGGCGCCGGGGTGATCCGGAGATCCTGGTGGTGTTCGACGCCGGTTACGACGCGCCCCGCATCGCCCGTCTGCTCGAGGACCTGCCGGTGCGGGTGCTGGGACGGATGCGGTCGGACCGGGTGCTGCGCCGCCCGGGCCCGCCCCGGGTCCACAACCCTCTGGGCGGACGGTTTCGCAAGCACGGCGGCGAGTTCGTCTTCGGCGACCCCGCCACCTGGGGCGCCGAGGACGTGCTGACCCGCACCGACACCCGTCTCTACGGCACCGCCACCGCACAGGCCTGGAACCGGCTGCACCCGCGACTGACCCGCCGGGCCGCCTGGATCGACCACAGTGGACCGCTGCCGATCGTCGAGGGCACCGTGATCCGACTGACGGTGGAGCGCCTGCCCTCCGGCGGGGTGAACAAACCGGTCTGGCTGTGGTGTTCCGATCCCGACTCCGGCCCGGTCGAGGTCGACCGCTGGTGGCGGGCGTTCCTGCGGCGCTTCGACATCGAGCACACCTTCCGTCTGCTCAAGCAGACGCTCGGCTGGACCAGACCCAGGCTGCGCGATCCCGAGGCCGCCGACCGCTGGACCTGGCTGATCCTGGCCGTCCACGCACAACTGCGCCTGGCCCGCCCGCTGGTCGCCGACCTGCGCCACCCCTGGGAACGACCCGCCGAACCCGCCAGGCTCACCCCGACCCGCGTCCGGCGCGGGTTCCGCAACCTCCACATGAAGATCGCCCGCCCAGCGGCTGCACCGAAACCGGTCCGCCCCGGACCGGGACGACCTCCCGGCTCGAAGAACCGCGCCACCGCACCGCGCTTCGACGTCGGACTCGTCCTGGCCACTGGACGGGCACATACCCGACCGGCCCACCACAAGAAGGGCACCAAACCCCGCCGAACAGGTTAAAAGACAAGCTGAGTGCGTGTTTCAGGGTGTCCGGGTGGAGGACTCGCGGGTCAGGGCGAACAGGGCCGCGGTGAGGACCGCCATGCCCAGCCACGAGATCGGCGGCAGGTGTTCGTCGAGGACGACGACGCCCAGCAGGGCGGCGACGGCGGGTTCGGCCAGTGTCAGGGTCGTCGCGGCGGCGGCCGAGGTGTGCCGCAGGCCCAGGGCGAACAGCAGGTACGCGGTGAACGTGGTGACGATCGCCAGGTGTGCCACCACGGCCAGGCCGCCGGGCGTGGTCAGCCACGACAGGCCCAGGACCACGGGGATCGGCCAGACCACCAGGGCCGCGCCGCCGAACATCGTGCCCACGACGGCACGGGCCGGGAACCCTTGGGCGATCAGCTTCCCCGTGGCCACGGGGTAGACCGCGTAGGACAGCCCGGCGACCAATGCCAGTACGACGCCGAGGAGATCCAGCCGGGCACCGCCCGCGCCCAGGACCAGCGTCGCGCATCCCACCACCGCCACCGCTGTGACGACCGGCCGGGCGCGGGCGCCCAGCAGGATCGGCGCGGTGGCCAAGGCGATCGTGGTCGACACCGCGACGCCGGTCCGCGCCACGGCGGGGTAGAAGGCCGACGCGTAGCCCGCCACGGTGACCGCGCCCACCGCCAACAGCCGGCGGTCGGCGTCGCGCAACACCTCTCGCGTGCCGGGCGAAGTAAGGAACAGCAGGACGCCGCCGACGGCCAACGCCGCGGCGCCGATCGCCACGCGTGGCGCGGTCGTGGGCGCGAAGGCGCTCACGGTGCCGGTGGACCCCCACAGCAGGCACGCGGCCAGGATGGGGAGGGGACCTTGGACGAAGCTCGGGCGTGCGATGCCGTGGGACGACACGGGTTCTCCGGTTCGCGAAGAGGTGACGAGGACGCGAACGGGCGCAACGCGGTACGGGATGAGAAAGCGGCTGCGCCCGGATCAGGCGCGCGGCGGCGAGAAGGTCACGGATCGCAGCTTAGCCCACGTGCGCACCGGTATCCTCGGATCATGGAGACCGGGGTCGCCGACGACCTGCTGAGGCGCTCCCTCGTCGTGTACAAGTTCGCGGTCGAGGAGCTGATGACGAAGCTGCGCATCCTCAGCGAGGAGTTCGACCTCGTCCACCGCCACGACCCCATCGAGCACATCACCCAGCGCGTGAAGCGACCCGACGCGATCCTGGACAAGTTGCGGCGCAAGGGACTCGAGCCCGACCTGGCGCTGGCCGCCGAGCACCTCGACGACGTGGCGGGCGTGCGCGTGGTGTGCCCGTTCGTCTCCGACGTGTACCGGGTGCGGGACATGCTGGCCCGGCAGAGCGACGTGGAGATCCTGCTCACGAAGGACTACATCGCGGCGCCCAAGCCCAACGGCTACCGCAGCCTGCACCTCATCGTGCGCATCCCGGTGTTCCTGTCCGACCGCGTCGAGCACGTCAAGGTCGAGGTGCAGCTGCGCACCATCGCCATGGACTTCTGGGCCACGTTGGAGCACAAGCTCTACTACAAGTACGACGACCACGTGCCCGCGGGCTTCGTCGAGGAGTTGACCACCACGGCCGCGATCGCCGCCGAACTCGACGAGCGCATGGAGTCGCTGCACCTGAAGGTCCACCGCGACGAGAACTAGGACAGCCGGCGGGCCTCGAAGCCCCAGTCGGTGATCTTCTCGCGACCGTCCCGTTCGTACAGCACGAAATCGTGCACGTCGAACGGCCCCGCGCCCAGGCTGATCTCCGTGCGGTCGCCGGAGACCACGATGGAGTAGATCCCCGGATCGTCGCGCAGGAGTTCCGCGCGGACCTCCGGAGCGAGTGCCGCGGTGAGCCGGGCCGCCGCCTCCTCGCACGAGTCGGCGCGCGCGAGCCGCAGGAGCTTGACCCGCGCCTCCTCCACGACGAGGTCGCAGACGGTGGCGGTGTCGCCCGCGCCCAGCGCGTGCAGGTACCGGATCACGGTCACGGCCTCGGCCCGCAGGTACGCGCCGCAGCCGCGCACCCCGAGCAGGACCAGACCCGCGATGGCCGCGATCGCCACCGTGCCACCGAGGAACCTGCCGAGCGATCTCATGCGCCGACGGTACGGACACCGTCCCCCCTACCGGTCACAGGTTCGCCGACCACACCGGTTTCCCCACTCCTCCTGATCGCCAAACGAGCGTTCACATGTTTGGTTACGGGGCACCGGAGAATTTCTTGAAAATGACTCCGAAGAGAGCAGGGAAACGTTCTCGTGGGCCACATTCCGGACACGCCGAAGGACCTGGATCACACTTGACACGCGACCACGAATAACTCTCATATCCCCTGGTCGGTTTACGGAACAAAGTGGTCCAAACCACTCCGTTCGAGTGAACCTCACACCAACCCCGATAACGTCGGGTGTACGCGTCGGAAAATCGGGGAATGAATACCTGATAAATGCTCCGTTCGGCGGTCGCGCCGATCAAGACGCGGCAGCCAACGTTGGTCACCGGCCGATTGGCCTGTTCCTAGAAGGATGCGATGGACACCGACCTGATCTCCCGACGATTAAGCGCGCTCGCGCACGACCACCGGGTGCCCGGCGCCCAGCTCGCGGTCAGCCACGCCGGGGAGACGTGGCATCGAGAGGTGAACCTCACACCGGGGGCCGCGGTCCCGATCGGTTCGATCACCAAGACCTGCACGGCGACCGTCGCCATGGCCCTGGTCTCCGACGGCGACCTCGAACTCGACGCGCCGCTGGGCGACCACCTGCCCGAGGCGCCGGACGCGCTGACCCTGCGCCACCTGCTCAGCCACACCGGCGGCCTCCCCTCGGACCAGGAGGACGTGCGGGCGACGTCGCTGCGCCGCTACGTGCGCGAGACCGTCCGCTCACTCGACCCGCTGCACCGGCCCGGCGCCGGGTTCTCCTACTCCAACATCGGCTACGTCCTGGTCGGCCACCTGATCGAGATCGCGACGGGGATGACCTGGTGGGAGGCCATGGAAGAGGTGCTGCTGCGACCACTCGGCCTGCGCGCGCACTTCACCGTGGGCCGGGACACCGACCGGTCGATCGCCTCCGGCCACGCGGTCAACGCGGCCACCGGGCGCGTGGTGCCGGTCCGCCAGTCGCTGGCCGTCGTGGACGCGCCCGCGGGCGCGCTCGCGGCTTCGGCCTCGGACCTCGTCGCCTTCGGGCGCATGCTCGCGGGCGGGGAACCGCACCTGGTGTCCGCGTCCGACCTCGCGCTCATGCGCACGCCGGTCGACGACGCCGAGCCGTTCGGCATGGCCGACGGCTGGGGTCTGGGCCTGGCGCTCTACGAGCGGGACGGCTCGACGTGGGTCGGCCACGACGGCACCGCCGACGGCACCTCGTGCCACCTGCGAATCGACCCGGAAAGCGGCACGGTGGTCGCGCTGACGACGACCGGCAGCACCGGGTTCGCGCTGTGGCGCGACCTGGTCGGCGATTTGTCCGACGCCGGGCTGCCGGTCGCGGATTACGACCCGTTGCGCGGAATGGCGCTGCCCATCCCCCCGCCGAGGGACTGCGCCGGGCACTTTCGAAACGGCGATACGGAATACCGCGTCCGACCCGCGGGCGAAGAGGTGCTGGAACTCACAGTCGACGGCGAGCCGTTCGCGGACCTGTCGCTGTTCGACAACCTCGTGTTCGCCATGCGGGATTCCGACACGGGCGACACCAGCCAGACCGGGCGTTTCCTCCGGGACCCGCGGGGCGGCGGGATCGAATGGATTCAGATCGGCGGCAGGCTCGCCCGCAGGCAAGTCCGGGAAATGGCTTGACAAGTTCGGTTTGAACTCACCCTTACGCGGGTAACGGTTCCCCCGCGCGACATTCCGAAAGGCGCCTCTCGCGATGACGCACGCCCTCGACCTGCCCGCCCTCGTGGCAGAACGGGTGCGCCGCACACCCGGTGCGCCCGCCATCGTGTCCCCCGACGAGACAGTGGACTACCGCGAACTCGACGCGCGGTCCAACCGCCTGGCCCACCTGTTGATCGACCGGGGTGCGCGGCGCGAACGCGTGATCGCGCTCGCGCTGCCCCGCTCCGTGGAGATCGTCGTCGCGCAGCTCGCGGTGCTCAAGACCGGCGCCGCGTACCTGCCCGTCGACCCGGCCTACCCGGCCGAGCGGATCGCGTTCATGCTCGCGGACGCCGCTCCGCTGCTGGTGGTCGACGGGCCGCTGGACACCTCGGCGTACCCCGAGCACGCGCCGGAGGTGGCGATCCGGCCCGACGACCCGGCCTACGTGATCTACACCTCCGGGTCGACGGGCAAACCCAAGGGCGTCGTGGTCACGCACCGGGGCCTGCCCGCGTTCGCGCGGGCCGAGGCCGAGCACCTCGACGTGCGGCCGGGCGACCGGGTGCTCCAGTTCTCGTCGCCGAGCTTCGACGCGTCGGTGTTGGAGCTGTGCATGGCGTTGCCGACGGGCGCGGCCCTGGTCGTGCCGCCGCCGGGACCGCTGCTCGGCGAGCAGCTCGCGGACGTGCTGGAGCAGCAGCGGGTCACGCACGCGCTGATCCCGCCGGTGGCGTTGGCGACCGTGCCGCACCGACCGCTGCCGGACTTCCGGACGCTGGTGGTCGGCGGTGACGCGTGCGCGCCCGACCTCGTGGCGCGGTGGGCGCCGGGTCGGCGGATGGTCAACGCCTACGGCCCGACCGAGTCCACTGTGGTCACGAGCTGGAGCGGCGCGCTCGAACCCGGCGGCACGCCGCCGATCGGACGGCCGATCCCGGGCACCGAGGTGCGGGTGCTGGACGCGGACCTGCGGCCGTGCGCCGAGGGCGAGCTGTACGTCACGGGCGTGGGGCTGGCACGCGGCTACCTGGGGCGGCCGGGGCTGACCGCGACCCGGTTCGTCGCCGACCCGTTCGGCACGCCGGGCGCGCGCATGTACCGCACGGGCGACGTGGTGCGGGTGCGCGACGACGGCGACCTGGAGTTCGTCGGCCGGGCCGACCACCAGGTCAAGATCCGCGGGTTCCGGGTCGAGCCGGGCGAGATCGAGGCGCTGCTGGGCACGCACGAGGGCGTGGCACAGGTGGTCGTGGTGCCGCGCGACGAGCCCAAGCGGCTCGTCGCCTACGTCGTCGGACGCACCGATGGCCTGCGGGAGTTCCTGGCCGAGCGGCTGCCGAACTACATGGTGCCCGCCGCGTTCGTCGCGCTCGACCGCTTCCCGTCGAGCCCCAACGGGAAGCTCGACCGGTCCGCGTTGCCCGCGCCGGTCGTCGGCGACGTGCCCGAGGGCTTCGTGGCACCGCGCACCGAGACCGAGCGGCGGGTCGCGGCCGTGTTCGCCGACGTGCTCGGCGTGACCGTGCCCGTCGGCGCGCACGACGACTTCTTCGCGCTGGGCGGCGACTCGATCCGCGCGGTCCGCGTGCTCGGCCGCCTCGGCGGGCTGCCGGTGCGCACGCTGTTCGAGTCGCGCACGGTCGCCGCGCTGGCCGAGCACGTCCCGGACGCGCCGCCCGCCCCGATCCCGGCGGTGTCCCGCGACGGCGTCCTGCCGTTGTCGCCCGCGCAACGCCGGCTGTTCTCGTTGGACGGCACGGCCGAGCAGAACACGGCCGCCGGGCTGCGCCTGACCGGCCGACTGGACCTCGACCGGCTGGCGGCGGCGCTGGACGCGGTGGCGGACCGGCACGACGCGTTGCGCACGACGTTCGACGTGGTGGACGGCGAACCGGTCCAGGTCGTCGCGTCGACCGGCACGATCCCGCTGAACCTGACCACCGAGCCGGAAGCCGCGCTGGCCGAGCCGTTCGACCTGCGCACCGGTCCGCTGACCCGGGCGCTGCTGGTGCCGCTGGGCGTGGACGACCACGTGCTCGTGCTCAACCAGCACCACATCGTCACCGACGGCTGGTCGGTCGGCGTGCTGGTCGAGGAGCTGGCCGACCGCTACGCGGGGGTCGCGCCGCCCGAGCCGACCGTGCAGTACCCGGACTTCGCGGCGTGGGACGCGGCCCGTCCGGTCGACGGGCTCGACCACTGGGTGGCGCGGCTGTCCGGCGTCGAAGCCCTGGACCTGCCCACCGACCGGCCCCGGCCGGCGCTGCGCACCACGGCCGGCGCGGTGCTGCGCACGCCGCTGCCCGCCGACCTGGTGGACCGGCTGACCGGCGTCGGCCGCGCGCACGACGCCACGCTGTTCATGACGCTGACGGCGGCCGTGCAGGTGCTGCTGTCCGCGCGCAGCCACCAGCGGGACATCGCGGTGGGCACGGTGGCCTCCGGCCGCGACCGCGCGGACCTCGACCGGACCGTGGGCTTCTTCGTCCGCACCCTGGTCCTGCGCTCGTGGGTGGACCCCGAGCTGCCGTTCAGCGCCTTCCTCGACGACGTCCGCACCACCGCGCTGGACGCGTTCGCGCACGACCGCGTCCCGTTCGAGCGGATCGTGGCGGCCCTGCGCACCGCGCCGGACCCGAGCCGGTCGCCGCTGGTCCAGGCCGCGGTGGCATTGCACGAACCGCTCGTGCGCCGGACGTCCTTCGGCGACCTGGCGCTGTCCGAGTACGACCTGCCGCGCCCCAACGCCCGGTTCGACCTCGTGGTGGAGTTCTGGCCGCGCGGCGACGACCTCACGCTCACCGTGGAGTACAACCGCGACCTGTTCGACGAGGCGACGATCCAGGGCCTGTCGACGGACCTGCGCGCGCTGCTGGAACGCGTGGTCGAGCACCCCGACCGGCCGTTGCGCGACCTGGCCGGGCTGGACTTCCCGCCGGACGACGCGGTGCGCGTGCGCGGCCTGCGGGTCGACCCCGACGAGGTCGAGGAGGTGTTGCGGCGGCACGACGACGTGACCGACGCGGCCGTGGTCGCCGTGGACGGCCGGCTGGTCGCCTACGTCGCACCGGCGGCGAACCCGGCCGCGCTGCGCGGTTTCCTGGAGCAGGTGCTGCCCGCGCACTGCGTGCCGACCTCGTACGTCGGAGTCGCGGAGCTGGACCGGTCCGCGCTGCCGACGCCGCCCGCCGAGACCGCGGTCCGCCACGTGGCACCGCGCACGCCGGTGGAGGCGGTGCTGGCCGACGTGTTCGCCGAGGTGCTCGGCGCCCGCCGGGTGGGCGTGCGGGACAACTTCCTGGCCCTGGGCGGCGACTCGATCCTGGCCATCCAGGTGGTCACGAAGGCGCGTGCCGCGGGCCTGGTCCTGACTTCGCGCGACGTGTTCGCCCACCAGACGATCGCCGCGCTGGCCCCGCACGTGACCCGCGACGCGCCGCCCGTCACGCACCAGGGCGAGGTGACCGGCGACGCGCCGCTCACGCCCATCCAGCACTGGTTCCTCGACCGCCACACCGTGCGACCCGGGCACTTCGACCAGTCGCTCGTGGTGGAGTTCGGGCACGACGTCGACCCGGCCGCCCTGCGCACCGCGTTGAACGCGTTGGTCGCGCACCACGACGCGCTGCGTATGCGCTTCACGCCGCACCGCCAGCACAACGCCCCGGTGACGGACGTGGACCTGTCGGGCGTCAAGGAGTTCGACCTGTCGACGGGTCCGCTGCTGCGGGCCGAGGTGCTCGACGCGCGACGGGTCCGGCTGGCCGCGCACCACCTCGTGGTCGACGGCGTGTCGTGGCGCGTGCTGGCCGAGGACCTGAAGACCGCCTACGGCCAGGCCGCGTCCGGCAAGACCATCCACATCGGACGGAAGACGACGTCCTTCCGCGACTGGGCACGGCGACTGCACGCGCACACCGCCGCCGGCGGGTTCGACGACGAGCTGGCGCACTGGCGTTCGGTGCGGGGCGACGCGGACCTGCCCGTGGACCGGCACGGCCCGGACGACACCGCGTCCGAACGCGTGGTGACCGTCCGGTTGACCGCCGCCGAGACCACAGCGTTGCTGCGCGACGTGCCGCCGGTCTACCGCACGCAGGTCAACGACGTGCTGCTGGCCGCGCTCGGCCGCGTGCTGGCGGATTGGACGGGCCGCTCACGCGTGCTGGTGGACCTGGAGGGCCACGGCCGGGAGGAGCTGTTCGACGACCTGGACACCTCGCGCACGGTCGGCTGGTTCACCACCCTGTTCCCGGTCGCGCTCGACCTGCCGGACGCCGACTGGGGCACGACCCTCAAGGCGGTCAAGGAACAGCTCCGGGCCGTGCCGCGCAAGGGCATCGGCTACGGCGCGCTGCGGCACCTCGCCGGCGCGGACATCGCCGCGGACCCGCGGGTGGGCTTCAACTACCTGGGCCGGTTCGCCGCCGGGCAGCGCGACCTCGACCTGTCCGCCGACCCGGCCGCGCCGCGCCCGCACCTGCTCGACGTCGTCGGCAAGGTACAGGACGACCGGTTGGAGTTCTCCTTCCACTACAGCGACAACGCGCACGCCGAGGCCACGATCCGGGTGCTGGTCGAAGGGTTCGCGGACGCGTTGCGCGGCATCGCCGACCACTGCGCGTCCCCCGGCGCGGGTGGGCGGACGCCGTCGGACTTCCCGCTCGTCGCGTTGACGCAGGAGCAGGTCGACCGGATCACCGGCGAGGACGCCTACCCGCTCACGCCCATGCAGGCGGGCATGGTCTTCCACGGCCTGGCCCGGCAGGGCCTGTACTTCCAGCAGACGAGCTTCGTCGTGGACGGCGTGCCGGACTCGGCGGCGTTCGCGCGTGCCTGGCAGGACGTCGTGGACCGCACGCCCGTGCTGCGCTCCTCCGTGCTCTGGGACGACGTGCCGCAGCCGCTCCAGGTCGTGCACGCCCACGCGCGGGTGCCCTTCACGTTCCTGGACTGGAGCGGCATGGGCGACCGGGAACGCGCCGAGCGCTGGGAACGGCTGCTGGCCGACGACCGCGACCAGGGGCTCGACCTCGGCGTGGCACCGCTGATGCGGGTGGCGATCATCCGGCTGTCGCCGGACTCGGTCCGTGTGCTGTGGACGTTCCACCACGTGCTGCTCGACGGGTGGAGCGTGTTCCACGTCCTGTCGGACGTGCTCGCGCCCGACCTCGCGCTGGAGCGCCCGCCGTTCCGGGACTACGTGGCGTGGCTCGACCGGCAGGACGACCGGGCCGCCGAGCGGTACTGGCGGGACGTGCTCGGCACGTTCGACTCGCCGACACCCCTGCCGCTGGACCGCCAGGGCGACCTGCACGCGGCGTCGTCCGCGCACCGGCACGGCATCGAACTGGACGAGGCCGAGTCGGCGCGGCTCTACGAGTTCGCCCGCCGGCACCGGGTCACCCCGAGCGCGATCGTGCAGGGCGCGTGGGCGTTGCTGCTGGGCCGGTCGAGCGGTCGCCGCGACGTGTGCTTCGGCGCCACGGTCTCGGGTCGGCCCGCCGACCTGCCGGGCGTGGACGCGATCACCGGCATCTTCATCAACACCCTGCCCGTGCGGGTCGGGATCGACGGCACCGCACCGGTCGCCGAGTGGCTGCGCGCGCTCCAGGCCGCGCAGGTGGAGGCCCGCGCGTTCGAGCACGTGCCGCTGACCCGGCTGTCGGGCTGGAGCGGCGTCGAGGGCGGCACGAACCTGTTCGACAGCGTCGTGGTGTTCGAGAACTACCCGACGGACCTGTCCGACGGCATGGGTCTGCGCGAACTCCAGGCGGTCGAGACGACGAGCTTTCCCCTGTCGGCGACCGTGTACCCGGAGAACCGGCTGGGCGTCGTGCTGGGCTACGAGCCGGACCTGTTCGACGCGGCCACGGTGCGCGTGCTCGGCGAACGGCTGCGCACCCTGCTCGGCGGCCTGGTCGCGGACCCGGACCGGCCGCTGTCGCGGGTGCCGTGGACGACGGAGGTCGAGCGGGCCCGGATCGCCGACTGGACCGGTCGCGGCGGCGAGTTCGCCACCGGCACGATCACCGCGCGGTTCGCCGGGCAGGCCGCCCGCACGCCGGACGCGGTCGCCGTGACCTGCCAGGGGTCGAGCCTCACCTACGCGGAACTGGACGCCCGTGCCAACCGGCTCGCCCACCACCTGATCGCCCGGGGTGCCGGGCCGGAAAGCCTGGTGGCACTGAGGTTCCCGCGTTCGCTCGACCTCGTGGTGGCGGTGCTGGGCGTGCTCAAGTCGGGCGCGGCCTACCTGCCGGTCGACCCGGACTACCCGGCCGAGCGCATCGCGGTGATGGTGGCGGATGCCCGGCCGGTCGTGGTGCTCGACGCGCTGCCGGACCTGGCGGAACTGCCTGCCACGGCACCAGAGGTCGTGCTCCGTCCGGAGCACGCCGCATACGTCATCTACACCTCGGGGTCGACTGGCAAACCCAAGGGCGTCGTGGTGCCGCATGGCAACGTGATCCGGTTGTTCACGGCGACGGACGCGCGCTTCGGGTTCGGTCCGGACGACGTGTGGACGCTGTTCCACTCGTACGCGTTCGACTTCTCGGTGTGGGAGCTGTGGGGTCCACTGCTGCACGGCGGTCGGCTGGTCGTCGTGCCGTTCGAGATCTCGCGGTCGCCCGCGGACTTCGCCGCGTTGGTGCGCGACGAGGGCGTGACCGTGCTCAACCAGACGCCCTCGGCGTTCTACCAACTCCTGGGCGAACGGATCGCGGTCCGCTACGTGATCTTCGGCGGCGAGGCCCTCGACGTGCGCAAACTCGCGTCGTGGCAGGGCACCGGCGAGCTGGTCAACATGTACGGCATCACCGAGACCACCGTCCACGTCACCCACACCACCGCCGACGGCACGATCGGCGTCCCGATCGCGGACCTGCGGGTGCACGTGCTGGACGAGGACCTCGACCCGGTCCCGCCGGGCGTGGTCGGCGAGATGTACGTCGCGGGCGCCGGGCTGGCGCGCGGCTACCTGGACCGACCCGGCCTGACCGCGTCCCGGTTCGTCGCCGACCCGTTCGCCGCCGACGGTTCCCGGATGTACCGCACGGGCGACCTCGCGAAGTGGGACTCCGGACGGCTGCGCTACTTCGGCCGTTCGGACCACCAGGTGAAGGTCCGCGGGTTCCGGATCGAACTCGGTGAAGTAGAAGCCGCGATGCACGCGCATCCGTCGCTTGCAGACGTCGTTGTACTGGTGCACGAGCACCGCCTGGTCGCCTACTACGTCCCGGAACACCACGTCACCGTTTCGGAACTCCGCGATCACGCGACCGGGGTCCTGCCCGACCACATGGTCCCGGCGGCGTTCGTCGCCCTGGAGGCGCTGCCGTTGAACGCCAACGGCAAGCTCGACCGCGTCGCGCTCCCCGCGCCCGAGCGCGACGCGGTCACCTCCGCCGAGTACGTCGCACCGCGCACCGAGACCGAGCAGGCCATCGCGGACATCTGGGCCGAGGTGCTCGACGTCGACCGGGTCGGCGTCGAGGACAGCTTCTTCGCCCTCGGCGGGGACTCCATCCGCAGTCTGCGCATCACCGCGCGCACCAAGGCGATGTTCGACGTCGACCTGTCGCCGCGTGACGTCCTCACCGCCCGCACCGTGACCGGTCTGGCCGACCTGGTCGAGGAACTGGTGCTGGCGGACCTCGAAGCCCTCGCCGACCGGGAAGCGTGAACCCACCATGACCACCTCCAAGCACGACCGGGCCTCCGCGCTGCCCGCGCACCTGCGGGAGAAGCTGCGCGAACGCCTCGCCGGCCGGGCCGTCCGCGCGGACGTCATCCCCCCGGCACCCCGCGACACCCCGCCGCCGCTGTCGCACGGCCAGCGCCGGCTGTGGTTCCTCGACCAGTTCTCGCCCGGCAGCACCGAGTACAACAGCGCGCTGGCCCTGCGCCTGCGCGGTGCCCTGGACCTGCCCGCGCTGGTCGCGGCCGTACGCGGCCTGGTGCGCCGGCACGAATCGCTGCGCACGACGTTCGACCTGGTCGACGGCGAACCGGTACAGGTGGTGCACGACGCCGCCGACGTCGACGTGCCGCTGGTCGACGAGACGCCGGGTCTGCTCGACGCCGAGGTGACCCGGCCGTTCGACCTGCGGCACGGCCCGCTGTTCCGGGCGCTGCTGGTCCGGCGCGGCACCGACGACCACGTGCTCCTGCTGGCCTCGCACCACATCGTGGTGGACGGCTGGTCGCTGGGCGTGCTGGCCGGTGAGCTGGGCACGCTCTACCGGGGCGGAACGCTCACGCCGCTCCCATTGCGGTACGCCGACTTCTCGGTGTGGCAACGGAACCGGCCCGTGGACCTGGAGCACTGGAAGGCCAAGCTCGCCGGCGTCACGCCGGTGGAGCTGCCCACCGACCGGCCGCGTCCGGCCGAACGGACCTCGCGGGGCGCCACCGTGGAGTTCACGCTGTCCCGGGAGGTCTCCACCCGACTCGCCGAGGTCGCACGGGCGCACGAGGCCACGCTGTTCACCGCGTTGATCGCGGCCACGCAGCTGCTGCTGGCCCGCTACTCCGGCCAGGACGACATCGCGCTGGGCACCGTGACGACCGGCCGCAACCGACCCGAACTGGCCGGGCTGGTCGGCTTCTTCGTCGGCACGATCGTGCTCCGGTCCACTGTGGACGTGCACGGCTCGTTCGCCGACCAGCTGGCGAGGGCCAAGGACACCGCGCTGGACGCGTACGCCCACGACGACGCGCCGTTCGACCGCGTGGTCGAGGCGCTGGGCGTCGAGCGCGACCCGAGCCGCAGCCCGCTGTTCGACGTCATGGTGGTGCTGCAGAACGCGCCCGGCTCGCCCGCCGACCTGCCGGGTCTGGAGGTCGCCGAGGAACCGCTCACCCGACAGGTCGCGAACTTCGACCTGTCGATCGACTTCACCGAGACCGACGGCGGCCTGCACGGCCTGGTCGAATACAGCACCGACCTGTTCGACCACGCCACGGTCGAACGCCTCACCCGCCACTTCGCCCGGCTGGTCGAGGGTGTCGTCGCCGACCCGGACCGCCCGGTCGCCGACGTGCCGCTGCTGCTGGCCGACGAGCCCGACCCGCACGGCGAGCCGCTGGCCGTGTCGGACAGGACCTACCCCGAGCTGTTCGCCGAGCAGGTCGCCCGCACGCCCGACGCGACCGCGCTGGTCTGCGCGGACGACCGGCTCACGTTCGCCGAGGTGGACGCCCTCGCCAACCGGGTCGCGCACCGGCTGATCGCCGACGGCGTGGGCGCCGAACGCGTGGTGGCGCTGTCGTTGCCGCGCGGCGTGGACGCGGTCGTGGCCGCGCTCGCCGTGCTGAAGGCGGGCGGCGTCTACCTGCCCGTCGACCCGACCTTGCCCGAGGCCCGCCGTCGGCACCTGGTCGAGGACTCCGGCGCGGTGCTCGTCCTCACCGGACTCCCCGACACCGAAGGGCTTCCGGACACCGCTCCCCCGGCCCCGCGTCCGGACCAGGCCGCGTACGTGATCTACACGTCCGGGTCGACCGGCCTGCCCAAGGGCGTCGTGGTCGAGCACCGGCAGCTCACGCACCTGGTGCACAACCACGGCGCCGAGTTCCCCGGCGAACCCTCCCGGTTCGGGCTCACGGCCGTGTTCTCCTTCGACACGTCGTGGGAGGGGCCGGTGTTCCTGGCCCACGGCCACGAGCTGCACGTGCTCGTCGACGACGTCCGCCTCGAACCGGCCGCGCTCGTGGACTACGTGCGGCGGCACCGGATCGACTTCCTGGACATCACGCCGTCCTACGTACGGCAGCTGCTGCCCGCCGGGTTGCTCGACGGCGACCACGTACCGCGCGTGCTGATGGTCGGCGGTGAGGCGCTGGGCGCGTCGCTGTGGCGTGACCTGGTCGCGAGTCGCACCGCCGCCTACAACTTCTACGGTCCGACCGAGGTCACGGTCGACTCGGTGTCGTGCCGGGTCGAGGGCGACCGGCCGGTGATCGGCCGCCCGTTGCGCAACCTGACCGCGTACGTGCTGGACGAGGGGCTGCGGCCGGTGCCGGCGGGCGTGCCGGGCGAGCTGTTCCTGGCCGGTCCGCAGGTCACGCGCGGCTACCTGGGCCGGCCCGGGCTGACCGCGTCCCGGTTCCTCGCCGACCCCCACGGGTCGGGGTCGCGCATGTACCGCACGGGCGACCGCGTCCGCTGGGTCGACGGCGTCCTGGAGTACCTGGGCCGCACCGACGACCAGGTCAAGATCCGCGGCTTCCGGATCGAACCCGGCGAGGTCGAGGCCGCCCTGCTGCGGCACCCGGACGTCCACGAGGCCACCGTCGTCGCGCGCACCGATTCCGGGCACACCCGACTGGTCGCCTACGTGGTCGCCGGCGCCCCGGTGCGGTTCCGCGACCAGCTCAAGGACCTGCTGCCCGAGTACCAGATCCCGGCCGCGTTCGTGGAGCTGGACCGGATCCCGCTGACGCCCAACGGCAAGGTGGACCGCAAGGCCCTGCCCGCGCCCGAGGTCGTCGGCGACTCCGACTTCGTCGCCCCCGCCACCGCCGTCGAGCTGGACCTGGCCCGGCTGTGGGCCGACGTGCTCGGCGTGGACCGCGTCGGCGTCCACGACAACTTCTTCTCGCTGGGCGGCGACTCGATCCTGTCGATCCAGCTGGTGTCGCGGGCGCGGGCCGCCGGGTACCGGCTGACGTCGCGGGACGTGTTCCGACACCAGACCATCGCGGAACTGGCGACCGTCACCACGACCGAGGCGACCGCCGAACCGGTCCGCCTGATCACCGGCCCGGCACCGCTCACACCGATCCAGCGGTGGTTCTTCCGCGAGTACGGGTCGCAGCCGCACTACACGATGTCGCTGCTGTTCGACCTTCCCGAGGATGTGGACGTCGACGCGTTGCGCGCGGCGGTGGGCACGCTCGTCGCCCACCACGAGGCGTTGCGGCTGCGCTTCCGCCTGGTCGACGGACGTTGGACGCAGGAGCCCGTCGCGACCGCGGCGGACGCGTTCACCGTCGAGTCCACTGTGGACGCCGATGCGATCCGCCGGGGCATGGACCCGGCCGAAGGGCCGCTGCTGCGGGTGATCCTGGTCGGCGGCCGACAGCTGCTCGTGGTCGCGCACCACCTCGTGGTGGACGGCGTCTCGCTGCGCATCCTGGTGGAGGACCTGGAGAAGGCGTACCGGGGACTGCGGCTCGACCCGGTCGGCACGCCGTTCACCCAGTGGTCGCACCGACTCGCCGAGCATGTGGCGTCGGGTGCGCTGGACGCCGCCGCCGAGTACTGGCGGGCGCTGCCCCCGGCCGCGCCGCTGCCCGTCGACCTCGACGGCGCGAACACGGCCGCGTCCACCGCGTCGGTGACCGTACGGCTGGACAGGGCGACCACGGACGCGTTCCTGCGCGACGTGCCCGAGGCGTACCGGACGCGGGCGGACGACGTGCTGCTCGCCGCGCTGGGCCGGACCCTCGCGGACTGGACCGGGTCGCCCGAGGTCGGCGTCACGCTGGAGGGTCACGGCCGCGAGGAACTCGTCGACGGCGTCGACCTGTCGCGCACGGTCGGCTGGTTCACCACGCAGTACCCGGTGGCGTTGACCGTGACCGACGACTGGGGCACGACCCTCAAGGCGGTCAAGGAGACGCTGCGGGCCGTACCGCACCGGGGCTTGGGCTTCGAGGCACTGGACATCGGCACGCCGCCGCCACCGGTGTCGTTCAACTACCACGGCCGATTCGAGGTCGGTTCCGGCGGACTGCTCCGGCCGACCGGGACCACCTCGGGCACGGACGTCTCCCCGACGGGCACGCGTCCGCACGTGCTGGACGTGACCGGCCTGGTCGAGTCCGGCGAACTGGCGTTCACCTGGGAGTACTCGACCAACCTGCACACCGCCGACACCGTGCGGCGGCTCGCGGACGGCCTGCTCGACGCGGTCCGCGCGATCGTGGACCACTGCCGCGACGCATGGGGCCGCACGCCGTCGGACTTCCCGCTCGCCGCGCTGACCCAGGACCAGGTCGACCGGATCGTCACGCCCGAGGTCGAGGACGTCCTGCCGCTCACCCCGTTGCAGACCGGCATGGTGTTCCACAGCCTGGTCGAGCCCGGTGCGTACGTGGACCGCACGCGCCTGGTGCTCGACGGCGTCACCGACCCGCACGCGCTGCGGGCCGCGTGGCAGCGGGTCGTGGACCGCACGCCCGTGCTGCGCGGCGCCGTGGTGTGGGAGGGCGTCGACCGGCCGGTGCTGGTGATCCGGCGCGCGGTGACCGTGCCCGAGGACGGCCCGGTCGACCTGGGCGTGGCACCGCTGCTGCGGGTGTCGGTCACGCCGCTGTCCGACGACCGGGCCGAACTGGTGTGGTCGTCGCACCACGTGCTGCTCGACGGCTGGAGCATCGGCCAGGTGTTCGCCGAGGTGCTCGCGCACTACCGGGCGATCACCACGGGCACGCCCGCGCGCGTACCGACCCGACGGCCGTTCCGCGACTACCTGGAGTGGCTGGCCGCGCAGGACCGGGCCGAGGCCGAGGCGCACTGGCGCACCGTGCTGTCCGATGTGGACGGACCGACGCCACTGCCCTGCGACCGGCAGCCCACGCGGGCGCACCGCTCGGCGTCGACGGCGTCGATCAAGGTCTCCGTCGCGCTCGGCGACTCCACGCGGCGGGCCGGGCTGACCGCCAACACCGTGGTGCAGGGCGCGTGGGCGTTGCTGCTGGCCCGGCACGCGGGCGTGCGCGACGTGGTGTTCGGCAGCACGGTCTCCGGCCGACCCGCCGAGTTGGCCGGTGTCGAGTCGATGGTCGGCATGCTGATCAACACCGTGCCGACGCGCGCGGTCGTCGACCCGGACGCCGAGGTCGGCGCGTGGCTGCGGGCCTTCCAGGAGGCGCAGAGCGAGTCGCGGCGCTACGACCACGTGGCGTTGGCCGACCTCCAGGCGTGGGCCGGGACGAAGCTGTTCGACAGCGTCGTGGTGTTCGAGAACTACCCGTTCGACCCGGACGGCACGGGTCCGCGCGTGGCCGAGGTGGACGCGGTCGACGACACCACGTTCCCGCTGACGCTCACCGCGTCCGTCGGCGACCGGGTCGACCTGGACCTGGGCTACGACCCGGAGCTGTTCGACGCCGCGACCGCCCGGCGGCTCGCGGGCCGGCTGCGCGACCTGGTGGCCGCGATCGGCACCGACCCGACCACCCGCGTGGTGGACCTGCCGTGGCTGTCGGCGCAGGACCGCGACCGCGTGCTGGTCGAGTGGAACCGCACCGACCGCGAGTTCCCGGACACGCTGTTCCCGGACGTGTTCGCCGCGTCCGTGCGCGCCACGCCCGACGCCACCGCGGTGGTGTTCCGCGACGGGGAACTCACCTTCGCCGAGGTCGACGCGCGCTCGAACCGCCTGGCGCACCACCTGGTCGCCCACGGTGCCGGTCCCGAACGCATCGTCGCGGTGCGGCTGCCGCGGTCGGCCGACCTGGTGGTCGCGGTGCTGGCCGTGCTGAAGTCGGGTGCGGTGTACCTGCCGGTCGACCCGACCCTGCCCGCCGACCGGATCGCGTTCCTGCTGTCCGACGCGAAGCCCGCGTTCGTGCTCGACACGATCCCGGACCTGACCGGACTGCCCGACGCCTTCGAGGTCCGCGTCCGGCCGGAGCAGGCCGCGTACGTGATCCACACGTCCGGTTCGACCGGCACGCCCAAGGGCGTCGTCGTCGAGCACCGGCAGCTCGCCAACCTCCTGCACGCCAACAGCACCGACTTCATGTCGGGGCGGATGCGGTTCGCGGTCACCGCGACGTTCTCGTTCGACACGTCGTGGGAGGGCCTGCTGTTCCTGGCCTTCGGGCACGAACTGCACGTCGTGGACGAGGAACTGCGGCTCGACCCGGAGGCCCTGGTCGCCTACGTGTCCCGGCACGGGATCGACATGCTCGACCTCACGCCGTCCTACGCCCGCCAGCTCATCCCCGCCGGGCTGCTCACGTCCGGTCTGGGCACGCTCATGCTCGGCGGCGAGGCCACGGACGCACGGCTGTGGGCCGAGATCGCCGAGTCGCCGGTGCGCGGCCTGAACTACTACGGCCCGACCGAGGTCACGGTCGACTCGGTGGCGGGTGGGATCGCCGGCGACCGCCCGGCGATCGGCCGTCCCCTGCACAACCTGCGCGCCTACGTGCTGGACGCGGACCTGCGGCCGGTGCCGCCGGGTGTGCCCGGCGAGCTGTACCTGGCCGGTGCCCAGGTGGCGCGCGGCTACCTCGACCGGCCCGGCCTGACCGCGTCCCGGTTCGTGGCGAACCCGTTCGGGCACGGTTCCCGGATGTACCGCACGGGCGACCGGGTGCGCTGGGTCGACGGCGTCCTGGAGTACCTGGGCCGCACCGACGACCAGGTCAAGATCCGCGGCTTCCGGATCGAACCCGGCGAGGTCGAGAACGCGCTGACCCGCGTGCCCGGTGTGCGCGAGGCCGTCGTGGTGGTGCGCGACGACCGGCTCGTCGGCTACGTCACGGGCGAGCCGCGGGCCGACCCCCGCGCGACGCTGGCCGAGACCCTGCCGCACTACCTGGTGCCCCAGGCGGTCGTGGTGCTCGACGCGTTCCCGTTGTCCCCCAGCGGGAAGCTCGACCGCAGGGCGCTGCCCGCGCCGGACTTCTCCGGCGGGCACGTGGCGCCGGGCACGGACGCCGAACGCCGGATCGCCGCCGTCTGGGCCGAGGTCCTGGGCCGGGCCTGCGACATCGGCGTGACGGACGACTTCTTCGCCCTGGGCGGCGACTCGATCCGCAGCATCCGGGTCACGTCCGCGCTGCGGGCCGCGTTCGGCGTCCAGTTGTCGCCGCGTGCGGTGTTCGAGCACCCCACGATCGCGGGCCTGGCCGCGGCGATCACGGGCGAGGACGAGGCCGACGCCATTCCCGTGGTGCCGCGCACCGGCACCCACCCGCAGTCCCCGGCGCAGCGCCGGTTGTGGTTCCTGGACCAGTTCGAGCCCGACGGCACCGAGTACGTCACGCCGACCGCGTGGCGGCTGCGCGGTGCCCTGGACGTGGACCGGCTGCGGCACGCGGTGTCCGGCCTGGTCGCCCGGCACGAGGCGTTGCGCACCACGTTCGACGACGGCGTCCAGGTGCCGCACGAGCCGTTCGCCGTGGCCCTGGCCGTCGAGGACCGGCCCTGGGCCGAGGTGCTCGACGAGGAGGCACGCACGCCGTTCGACCTGCGCACCGGTCCGCTGGTGCGGGCCCGCCTGGCCCGGGTGGCCGACGACGACCACGTGTTCGTGTTGACGCTGCACCACATCGTGACCGACGGCTGGTCGACCGATGTGCTCGCCCGCGACCTCGCCGACCTGTACGCGGGGCGTGAGCCGCGACCGTTGTCCGTGCAGTACGTCGACTACAGCGCCTGGCAGTCCGAGCCGCCCGTGGACGAGGTCGCCGCGCGGCTGCGTGGCGTGGCACCGCTGGAACTGCCGACCGACCGGCCGCGTCCGCCCGTGCGCACGGGTGAAGGCGCGTCGCACACCTTCACCGTCCCGGCACGGGTGGCCGAGGCGGCGAGGGCAGCGGCCCGACGACACGGCGACACGCTGTTCACCGTGCTCTTGGCGGCCACGAAGGTGCTGCTGGCCCGCTACACCGGTCAGGACGACATCGCGGTGGGCACGGCCGTGTCCGGACGCGGCCGGGCCGAACTCGACGACGTGGTGGGCCTGTTCGTCAACACGGTCGTGCTGCGGTCCACTGTGGACGTACACCGGCCGTTCGACGAGGTGCTGGCCGAGGTGCGGTCGGCGGTGCGGCACGGGTTCGCGCACCAGGACGTGCCGTTCGAACGCGTCGTGGAGGCCGTGCGCCCGGACCGCGATCCGAGCCGCAACGCGCTGTTCGACGTGATGGTGCTGGTCCGCGACACCGGCGGCGACCTGCCGTCGCTGCCGGGCCTGGCGGTCGAGGAGCTGTCCACACCGCTGCTGACGTCGACCTGCGACCTGACGTTCGAGTTCGGTGAGGAGGACGGCGAGCTGCGCGGCGCGGTCGAGTACAGCACCGACCTGGTCGACGCGGCCACCGTCGACCGGCTGACCCGGCACCTGGTCGAGGTGCTCGACCACGCCACGGCCACACCGGACCGGCCGCTGTCGGCGTTCCCGCTCGGTCAGGCGCCCGACCCGCACGGCGAGCCGCTGGACGTGCCGTCGACGACGTTCCCCGCGCTGTTCGCCGCGCAGGTCGGCCGCACGCCCGACGCGACCGCGCTGGTGTGCGGCGACGACCGGTACACGTTCGCCGAACTCGACGAGCGGTCCAACCGGTTGGCCCACCACCTGATGACCGCGGGCGCGCGGACCGAACGCGTGGTGGCCGTGCGGCTGCCGCGGAGCGCCGACGTGGTCACGGCGATCCTGGCCGTGCACAAGGCGGGTGCGGTGTACGTGCCGATCGACCGGGACCTGCCGGCCGAGCGCATCTCGTTCCTGCTCGCCGACACCCGGCCGACCGTGGTGCTCGACGCGGTGCCGGACCTGTCCTCGTACCCGGCGACCGCGCCGAACGTGCCCGTGCGGCCCGACCACGCGGCCTACGTGATCCACACGTCCGGTTCCACCGGCACGCCCAAGGGCGTCGTGGTCGAGCACCGGCAGCTGGTCAACCTGCTGCACAACCACCGCCACGACTTCGCCGGCGAGCACCTGCGGGTGGCGCTGTCGGCGGTGTTCTCGTTCGACACGTCGTGGGAGGGTCCGCTGCTGATGGCGGACGGGCACGAGCTGCACGTCCTGCCCGACGACGTGCGGCTCGAACCGGCCGCGCTGGTCGACTACGTGCGCCGGCACCGGATCGACTTCCTGGACCTGACCCCGTCGTACGTGCGCCAGCTCGTCCCGGCCGGGTTGCTCGCCGGCGACCACGTGCCGCGCGTGCTGATGCTGGGCGGCGAGGCACTGCCGGAACCGCTGTGGCGGGACCTGGCCGCGAGCCGGACCACCGCGTACAACTTCTACGGGCCGACCGAGACGACCGTGGACGCGGTGTCGTGCCGGGTCGAGGGCGACCGGCCGGTGATCGGCCGCCCGCTGCGCAACCTGACCGCGTACGTGCTGGACCCCGGCCTCCAGCCGGTGCCCGAGGGCGTGCCGGGCGAGCTGTTCATCGCCGGACCGCAGGTGGCGCGCGGCTACCTCGACCGGCCCGGCCTGACCGCGTCCCGGTTCGTGGCGAACCCGTTCGGCACCGGTGCGCGCATGTACCGCACGGGCGACCGGGTGCGCTGGGTCGACGGCGTCCTGGAGTACCTGGGCCGCACCGACGACCAGGTCAAGATCCGCGGCTTCCGGGTCGAGCCGGGCGAGGTCGAGGCCGTGCTGCTCGACCACCCGGACGTGCGCAAGGCCGCCGTGGTCGCACGCGAGCACAACGGCCACAACCGGCTCGTCGCCTACACCGTCGGAACGGCGACCGACCTGGCCGCGTGGCTCAAGGACCGGCTGCCCGACCACCTCGTGCCCTCGGCGTTCGTGACGCTGGACGCGCTGCCGACGACCCCGGCGGGCAAGGTGGACCGGCGGTCGCTGCCCGCGCCCACGTTCGCCGAATCCGGATACGTGGCACCGGAACCGGGCGTCGCCGCCGACCTGGCCGCGATCTGGGCCGAGGTGCTCGGCGTCGGGCGGGTGGGCGCGCGGGACAACTTCTTCGCGCTCGGCGGCGACTCGATCCTGAGCATGCAGGTGGTGTCGCGGGCACGGGCCGCCGGGTACCGGTTGACGTCCAAGGACGTCTTCCTCCGGCAGACGGTCGCGGACCTGGTGCCGGTGGTGACGACCGAGACCGCCCTGGCCGTGGAGACGGTCACCGGTCCGGTGCCGCTCACGCCGATCCAGCGCTGGTTCTTCGCCGAGCACGGCCCGTTGTCGCACTTCACGATGTCGGTGACCACGCGCGTGTCGGCGGACGCCGACGCGGTGCGACGGGCGTTGTCCGCCGTGCTGGCCCACCACGACGCCCTGCGCACCCGGTTCGTCCGGGTCGACGGGCACTGGGCGCAGGAGGTCGGCGAGAACGCGGACGTCCTGCGGGTGGCCACCGACGACTTCGCCGCGGAGACCCGTCGGGCGCGGGAGAGCCTGGACCTGGCGCACGGCCCGTCGCTGCGGGCGGTGCTGTTCGACGACGGCACGCTGTTCCTGACCGCGCACCACCTGGTGGTGGACGCGGTGTCGTGGCGGATCGTGTTGGCGGACCTGGAGACCGTGCTCGGCGGCGGGCGGCTCGGGCCGAAGTCGACGCCGTTCGGCGCGTGGGCGCGGCGGATGGACGGGCACGTGCTCGCGGGTGCGTTCGACGACGCGGTCCCGTACTGGACGGCCGTGCCGACCGAGGAGCCGGTGCCGACTCCGGCGCACTCGGCACGCAGCGTGTCCGTGCGGCTGGACCGGGAGACGACCGGCGCGTTGCTGCGCGACGTGCCCGAGGCGTACCGGACGCGGATCGACGACGTGCTGCTGACCGCGTTGACGGCGGCGTTCGACGGCAGTCTGCTGGTCACGCTGGAACGCCACGGCCGCGAGGAGCTGTTCGCGGACCTGGACGTCACGCGCACGGTCGGCTGGTTCACCGCGCAGTTCCCGGTCGCGCTGGACGTGACCGGCGACTGGGGCGAGTCCCTGAAGGCGGTGAAGGAGCGGCTGCGGGGCGTGCCGCACCAGGGCGTGGGCTACGAGGCCCTGCGCCAGTACGACCGGGGCCCGACGGGCGCGTTGCCGCGGGTGTGCTTCAACTACCTGGGCCAGTGGGACACCGCGGACGGGGATCTCGACCTCGGCGGCGAGGTCCCCGGTGACACGGTCCGGTCGCACCTGGTCGACATCACCGCGGCCGTGGCGGCGGGCGAACTGGTCGTCGACTGGGAGTACTCGACGGTCACGCACGACGAGGACGCCGTCCGGCGGCTCGCCGAGCGGATGCTCGACGCGGTCCGCGCGATCGTCGACCACTGCCGGGGCGCGTGGGGCCGCACGCCGTCGGACTTCCCGCTCGTGCGGCTGTCCCAGGAGCAGGTCGACCGGATCGCCGCGCCCGAGGTCGAGGACGTCCTCCCGCTCACCCCGCTCCAGAGCGGGATGCTGTTCCACAGCCTGGTGGACGACGGCACCGCGTACTTCAACCAGCTCCGCGTGCGACTGTCCGGTGTGGACGATCCGGCGCGACTGGCCGACGCGTGGCGCCGGGTCGTCGAGCGCACGCCGATCCTGCGCACGGGTGTCGTCTGGGAAGGCGTGGACGAGCCGGTGCAGGTGGTGTACCGGGCCGTCGACCTGCCGGTGGTGTTCGGCCCGGTGCGGCCCGAGCAGGACGCGGCGCTCGGGCTCGACCTGGCCACCGCGCCGCTGATGCGGCTGACGGTCGACCGACTCGGCGACGACGAGGTCGACCTGCTGTGGACGTCGCACCACCTGCTGCTGGACGGGTGGAGCACCTCGCAGGTGTTCGGAGACGTGCTGGCCGAGTACGCGGGCGCGGCGCCGGTCGCGCGGCGACCGTTCCGGGACTACCTGGAGTGGTTGTCCACGCAGGATCACCCGGCCGCCGAGGCGCACTGGGCGTCGGTTCTGTCCGGTGTGGACGGTCCCACGCCGCTGCCCTACGACCGGCCCCCGGTCGAGGCGCACCGCGTGGAGTCCGACGCGCACGTGGCGACGACGCTGCCCGTCGACCGGCTCGACGCCGTGGCCCGCGAGCACGGCCTGACGGTGAACACGCTGGTGCAGGGCGCGTGGGCGTTGCTGCTCGCCCGGTGCGCGGGCGTGGACGACGTGGTGTTCGGCACCACGGTGTCGGGTCGGCCCGCCGAACTGCCCGGTGTCGAGGACGTCGTCGGCATGTTCGTCAACACGGTGCCGTCGCGGATCGCGGTCGACCTGACCGCGCCGGTCCTGCCGTGGTTGCGCTCCGTGCAGGAGGGGCAGACCGAGTCGCGGCGGTTCGACTTCGTGTCGCTGGCCCGGGTGCAGTCGGCGGCGGGCGGGCCGCTGTTCGACAGCCTGCTCGCGTTCGAGAACTTCCCGGTGGGCACCGAGGCCGAGGGTGCGCCGCGGGTGCACGAGGCCGACGGCCTGGACACGACGACGTACCCGATCACGGTGCGGGCGCACGTGGACGACGTGCTCGCCGTCGAACTCGCCTACGACCCGCGCCTGTTCGACGAGTCCACCGCGCGCCGCCTGGTCGACCGGCTGGGCACGGTGCTGACCGCGCTCGGCGACGACCCGGGCCGCACGGTCGGCGACCTGCCGTGGACCGCGCCGGACGACCTGCTGGAACTGGCCGAGTGGCACGGCGCCCCGCGCGGGTTCCCTACCGGCACGATCACCGCCCGGTTCGCCGAACAGGTCGTCGCCACGCCGGACGCCGTCGCGGTGACGTGCGACGGTTCGAGCCTCACCTACGCCGAACTGGACGCGCGCGCCAACCGGGTCGCCCACCACCTGATCGCCCTGGGCGCCGGGCCGGAACGCTTCGTGGCACTGAAGTTCCCGCGCTCTCTCGACCTCGTCGTGGCGGTGCTCGGCGTGCTCAAGTCCGGCGCGGCCTACCTGCCGATCGACCCCGCCTACCCGGCGGACCGCGTGGCGGGCATGGTCGAGGACGCCCGGCCGGTCGCGGTGCTGGACACGGTACTGGACGCGGTGTCGGACGAGGACCTGCCCGGCCACGACCCGTGCGTGGACGTGCGGCCGGAGCACCCGGCGTACGTGATCTACACGTCCGGGTCGACCGGTCGCCCCAAGGGCGTGGTGATCCCGCACGGCAACGTGATCCGGCTGCTGACCGCGACCGACGACCGGTTCGGGTTCGGCGCGGACGACGTGTGGACGCTGTTCCACTCGTACGCGTTCGACTTCTCGGTCTGGGAACTGTGGGGTCCACTGCTGCGCGGCGGCCGGCTGGTCGTCGTGCCGTTCGAGATCTCCCGCTCCCCCGGCGACTTCGCCGCGCTGGTGCGCGCCGAGGGCGTGACCGTGCTCAACCAGACGCCCTCGGCGTTCTACGAGCTGCTGGACGAGGAGATCGCGGTCCGCTACGTGATCTTCGGCGGCGAGGCCCTCGACGTGCGCAAACTCGCGTCGTGGCAGGGCACCGGCGAGCTGGTGAACATGTACGGCATCACCGAGACCACCGTCCACGTCACCCACACCACCGCCGACGGCACGATCGGCGTCCCGATCGCGGACCTGCGGGTGCACGTGCTGGACGAGGACCTCGACCCGGTCCCGCCGGGCGTGGTCGGCGAGATGTACGTCGCGGGCGCCGGGCTGGCGCGCGGCTACCTGGACCGACCCGGCCTGACCGCGTCCCGGTTCGTGGCCGACCCGTTCGGCGAACCCGGTGCGCGCCTGTACCGCACCGGCGACCTGGCCCGGTGGCGGGCCGGTCGGCTGGAGTACTTCGGTCGGGCCGACCAGCAGGTCAAGGTGCGCGGGTTCCGGATCGAACCGGGCGAGATCGAGGCCGTGCTCGCCACGCACCCGGCCGTCACGCGCACGGCCGTGATCGTGCGGGACGACCGCCTGGTGGCCTACGTGGTCGGCGACGTGCCGACCGAGGAGTTGCGGGCGCACGCGGCACGGACGCTGCCGGACCACATGGTGCCGAGCGCGTTCGTTACGCTGGACCGGCTGCCGCTCAACGCGAACGGCAAGCTGGACCGGGCCGCGCTGCCCGCGCCGCACCGCACCGCCGCCGGGTTCGCCGCGCCCCGGACCGAGGCCGAACGCCTGGTCGCGGACGTGTGGCGGGACGTGCTCGGACTCGACGAGGTCGGCGCGGAGGACAACTTCTTCGCGCTGGGCGGCGACTCGATCCTGAGCATCCGGGTGGCGTCGCGGCTGCGGGACCGGTTCGCCGTGTCGCCGCGCACGCTGTTCGACCACCCGACCGTGGCCGCACTGGCCCGACACCTGGGCGCGGAGTCCCGGGACGTGATCCCGCGCGCGGCGGGCGCGCCCGTGCTGTCGTTCGCGCAGCAGCGGCTGTGGTTCCTCGACCAGTTCTCCCCCGGCGGCACCGAGTACGTGACGGCATTGGCCGTACGGCTGCTCGGCGAGGTGGACGTGCCCCGGCTGGAGCGGGCGCTGACCGCGCTGGTGGCCCGGCACGAGCAGTTGCGCACCACGTTCCCGGCGGACGACGGCCTGCCGACCGTGGTCGTGCACGAGCCGTACCAGGTGGCGCTGCCGGTGCACGACACGCGTCCGGCGGTCGAGCCGTTCGACCTGGGTGGGGGTCCGTTGTTCCGGCCGTCGCTGACGCGGGTCGACGGCGGGTACGTGCTGGCGTTGACGCTGCACCACATCGTCACCGACGGCTGGTCCGGCGGTGTGCTGCTGACCGATCTGGCCGCGCTCTACCAGGGGCGCACGCTCGACGAGCCCGTGGTCCGGTACGCGGATTTCGCGGCGTGGCAACGGGAACAGCCGCTCGACCGGCAGGTGGAGTTCTGGCGCCGGGAGCTGGCGGGCGTGCCCGCGCTGGAGCTGCCGACGGACCGCCCGCGCCCGGCCGTGCAGACCTCGGCGGGCGCGCAGACGGAGTTCACCGTCCCGGCCGCCGTGGCCGACCGGCTGCGCGAGGTGGCCCGCGCGGGTGACGGCACCCTGTTCACCGCCCTGGTCGCGGCCTGCCAACTGCTGTTCCACCGCTGGTCCGGGCAGGACGACTTCGCGATCGGCACGGTCGCGTCCGGCCGCGAGCGGCCCGAACTCGGCGACGTGGTCGGGTTGTTCGTGAACACGCTGGCGTTGCGGGCGCGCATCGACCCGGGGCTCACGTTCCCCGCGTTCCTGGACCGGGTGCGGCGGACGACGCTCGACGCGTTCGCGCACCAGGACGTGCCGTTCGAACGGGTCGTGGACGCGGTGGCCCCGGACCGGGACACCAGCCGCACCCCGCTGTTCCAGGCCGTGGTGGCATTGCAGAACGCGCCGGGCGCGACCGGGTTCGCCGACCTGGACGCGGCCGACGTCGCCGAACCGGTCACCTCGACCGCGTTCGACGTGACCGTGGAGTTCACCGAGACGCCCGACGGCCTGGCCGGGTCGGTGGAGTACAACACCGACCTGTTCGACGCGTCGACGATCGACCGGCTGATCGCGCACCTGTCCGCCGTGCTGGCCGCGGTCGCCACCGACCCCGAACGTCCACTGGGCACGATTGGCGCGCTGCCGGAGACCGAGGCGGCACGGATCGGGCGGTGGGGCGACGGCGGCCCGGCCGAGGAGCCGGTGTCCCTCGCGCGGCTGTTCGAGGCGCAGGTCGTGCGCACGCCGGACGCGCTCGCGATCACCGGCGAGACCTCGTTGACCTACGCGGAGGTGAACGCGGCGGCCAACCGGCTGGCCAACCACCTGGTCGCGGCCGGTGCCGGCCCGGACCGGGTCGTGGCCGTCAAGCTGCCCCGGTCCGCGGACCTGGTCGTGACGGAACTGGCCGTGCTCAAGGCGGGCGCGGCGTTCCTGCCGGTCGACCCGGACTACCCGGCCGACCGGATCGCGTTCATGCTCGCCGACGCCCGACCGCTGCTGGTGGTCGACGGGCCGGTGGACGTCGCGCACCTGCCCGCCGACGACCCGCGCGTGGCGGTGCGGCCGGAGCACCCGGCGTACGTGATCTACACGTCGGGCTCGACCGGCCGACCCAAGGGCGTCGTGGTGACGCACGCGGGCCTGGCGACGTTCGCGTCCGCCGAGGCGGCGCACCTGGCGGTGCGGCCGGGCGACCGGGTGCTCCAGTTCTCCTCGCCGAGCTTCGACGCCTCCGTGCTGGAGCTGTGCATGGCGGTGCCCTCCGGCGCGGCCCTGGTCGTGCCGCCGCCGGGACCGCTGCTCGGCGCCGACCTCGCCGAGGTCGTCACCCGGCACGGCGTGACGCACGCGCTGATCCCGCCGGTGGCGTTGGCGACCGTGCCGGACGGCGGGCTGCCGACGCTGCGGACGCTCGTGGTGGGCGGCGACGCCTGCCCGGCGGACCTGGTGGCGCGGTGGGCGCCGGGTCGGCGGATGGTCAACGCCTACGGGCCGACCGAGTCGACCGTGGTCACCTCGTGGAGCGGCCCGCTGGTGCCGGGCGGCGTGCCGCCGATCGGCCGCCCGCTGCCGGGCACGCGGGTGCACGTGCTGGACGCGTCGCTGCGGCCGGTGCCGGCGGGCGTGCCGGGCGAGCTGTACGTGACGGGTGTCGGCCTGGCCCGCGGCTACCTCGACCGGCCCGGCCTGACCGCGTCCCGGTTCGTGGCCGACCCGTCCGGGCACGGTTCCCGGATGTACCGGACGGGCGACGTGGTGCGCTGGAACGCCGGTGGCGAGCTGGAGTTCCTGGGCCGCGCGGACGAGCAGGTCAAGATCCGCGGGTTCCGCGTCGAACTCGGCGAGGTGCAGACCGCGATCCTGCGCCACCCCGAAGTGCGCGAAGCCGTGGTCGTGGCCCGCGCGGACGCCAACGGGCACAAGCGGCTCGTCGCGTACGTGGTGGGCAGCGGCGACGACGTGCGCGCGTTCCTCGGCGAGTCGATGCCCGACTACCTGGTGCCGTCGGCGGTCGTCGAACTGGAGCGGCTGCCGATGAGCCCGAACGGGAAGGTGGACCGGGCGAAGCTGCCCGAACCGGACTTCTCGGCGGGCGCGTCGACCGACTACGTGGCGCCGGAGGGGCCGACCGAGGAGGCGTTGGCGGCGGTGTGGGCGGACGTGCTCAACGTGGCCCGCGTCGGCACGCACGACAACTTCTTCGCGCTGGGCGGCGACTCGATCCTGAGCATGCAGGTCGTCGCCCGCGCCCGGCAGGCCGGGCACCGGTTCACCACCAAGGACCTGTTCCGGTTCCAGACGATCGCCGACCTCGCACCGCACGTCCGGGTCGAGGAGGCGGCGTCGACGACGGAGGCGGTCACCGGGTCGGTGCCGCTCACGCCGATCCAGCACTGGTTCCTGCACGGCGACCGGCACAACCCGCACCACTTCAACCAGTCCCACCTGGTCGAGCTGGACCCGGACGTGGACGTGGCGGCGTTGCGGCGGGCGTTCGCGGTCGTCGTCGGACACCACGACGCGCTGCGGCTGCGGTTCACCCGTGACGGGTCGGGCTGGCACCAGGAGCACGCGGCACCCGACGCCGTGGACGTGCTCGACGTCCGGCCGCCCGGCGCGGACGTGGAGGCGGTCGCGGACGAGGTGCACGCGGGCTTCGACCTGGCCGCCGGACCGCTGCTGCGGGCCGTGCTGTTCACCGGCCCGAAGCCGGCGTTGCTGCTGGTCGCGCACCACCTCGTGATGGACGGCGTGTCGTGGCGCGTGCTGCTCGACGACCTGGAGACCGCCTACCGGGGCGCCGACCTCGGCGCCAAGACCACGTCCTACCAGGAGTGGTCGCGGACGTTGGCGGCGCACGTCGAGGCCGGCGGGTTCGACGACGAGATCGAGGACTGGACGTTCGACCTGCCGGTGCCACCGCGTTCGCGGGTGCCGAGCGAGGGCGTCGTCGTGGAACTGTCCGAAGAGGACACCGAGGCGTTGCTGCGCGGCGCCCCGGCGGCCTACCGGACGCGGATCAACGACGTGCTGCTGACCGCGCTGGCGTACGCGCTGACCCGGTGGACCGGCCGCGACGAGGTGGCGGTCGACCTGGAGGGCCACGGCCGCGAAGACGTGTTCGACGGCGTCGACCTGTCCCGCACGGTCGGCTGGTTCACCACCATGTTCCCGGTGGTGCTGGCCCTGCCTGCCGGGTCGTGGCGGGACCGCGTCAAGGCCGTGCGACGGCGCCTGCGGGCCGTGCCGGGCAACGGGTTCGGCTACGGCGCGTTGCGGCAGCACGGCCGGGTCCCGGCGACCGGCACGCCCGCCGTGTCGTTCAACTACCTCGGCCAGTTCGACGCGGGCGACGAAGCGGGCCTCGGGCTCTACCGGTCGGTGCTGCCGTCGGTCGGCCGCGACCACGACCCGGCCGACGTGGGCGACCACCTCGTGGACGTCGTCGGCGAGGCGGGCGGCGGACGGCTCGGCTTCACCTGGTACTTCCACCCCGACGTGCACCCCGAGGACGAGATCCGGGCGGTCGCGGACGACTTCGCGGCGGCGCTGCGGGCGATCGCGGAGGACTGCCGATGAGCGACGTGGCGGCCAAGAAGGACTCGTTGGCGCGCAACCGCGACTACACGCTGCTGTGGAGCGGGCAGGCGCTGGCCGAGGCCGGGTTCGGCGCCACCCTGTTCGTGCTGCCGCTGCTCGCGTTGGCGCTGACCGGGTCGCCGGGCGTGTCCGGCCTGGTGCTGTCGGTGGACGCCGCCGCGCAGCTCCTCGTCGGCCTGCCCGCCGGCGCCCTGGTCGACCGGTGGAACCGCAAGCGGATCATGCTCGCCTGCGAGGCGGCGCAGGTCGTGGCGTTGGCGAGCCTGGTGTTCGTGCTGTGGACGGACACCGCGTCCGTGGTCCACCTCGTCGCGGTCGCGGCGGTGCTCGGCGCGGCGCGTGCCCTGTTCGAACCGGCCGAGGACGCCTCGTTGCCCCGGATCGTGCCCGAGCACCAGTTGGCGACGGCCGTGGCGATGAACACGGCCCGGTCGTCGCTGGGGCAGATGGGCGGGTCGGCGCTGGGCGGCCTGCTGTACTCGCTGGGCCGTGCGCTGCCGTTCCTGTTCGACCTGGTCACGCACTGCGTGGCGTTCGTGGCGCTGGCGTTCCTGCGGCTGCCGCCGCGTGAGAAGCCCGAGACCGCCGAGAAGACGCACCTGGTCCGCGAGATCGGCGAGGGGCTGCGCTGGGTGTGGTCCCGGCCCGAGATCCGGGTGACGACGCTGTGCGCGGTCGTGCTCAACCTGTTCTTCAGCGCGTACTACCTGGTGGTGATCGTGCTGGCGACCGGGCGGGGCGTGCCGTCGACCGAGACCGGCGTGATGGCGTCGATGCTCGGCGTCGGCGGTGTCGTCGGCGCGCTGATCGCGCCGCGCCTGCACCGCGTGCTCGGCCCGTACCGCTCGATCGCGATCGTGTTCTGGGTGGCCACCGCGCTGACCCCGGTCGCGTTGCTGATCGACGACGGCTACCTCATGGGCGTCCTGTTCGCGGGCATGACGCTGCTCGTGCCCACCGCGAACACCACCATCGGCACCCACCAGCTCCTGCTCACGCCCGACGAACTGCGCGGCCGGCTCAGCGGCGTGCTGGCCGTCGCGGTCGGCACCGCCGGTGCCGTCGGGCCGGTGCTGGGCGGCCTGCTCACCGAACTGCTCGACCCCGTGCCCGCCGTCGTGGTGTGCACGGTGGGCATCGCCCTGGTCACGGCGTACGTCACGGTCAGCCCGACCCTGCGCCACTACCCCGAGAAGGGACAGCAATGAGGGACGACATCCGCTACCAGGTCCTGGTCAACGACGAGGGTCAGTACTCGCTGTGGCCGGCGGAGCACGAGGTGCCGGCCGGGTGGCGGCCGGACGGCAAGACCGGCACCAAGGACGAGTGCGCCGCGCACGTGGACGAGGTGTGGACCGACATGCGCCCGAAGTCGCTGCGCGACGCCCTGGCGTGATCGCGCGGAAGGCCCCCGGCGACGGGGGCCTTCCATTTATGGAAGTACGTAGTAATGTACTGCTTCACTATGAACTCCTTCGATGTGAACGGCCACTACTTCTCCCCCGCCACCCGCACCGCCATGACCCACCTGACCTCGGGCGACACCGCGCCGTTCGAGGCCGCCGCCGCCGTCCGCGTGGCCGCGCACGCCGTCGACCGACTCCGGTCGCGCGGCACCGAGAGCCGGGGCCTGAGCCCGGCGGCCCTCGACCTGCTCGTCCGCCTGGGCGTGGCCGGCGAGCCGGGCCTGACCATCGGCGACCTGGCCGCGTCCGGCGGCATCAGCCCGCGCAACGCGACCGGCCTCGTGGACACCCTCGAACGCGAGGGGCTCGCCCGCCGGTCCCCCGACCCGGCCGACCGGCGGGCCGTCCGGGTCGCGATCACGCCCCCGGGCCGGGGCTGGGTCGAGGCGTTCCGCAAGCCGTCGGAGGTCGCCATGGCGGCGTTGTTCCGCGACTTCACGGACGAGGAAGTGGTGCTGCTGCGCCATCTCTGCCTCAAGCTGGTGACCGGCGCCGAGGCCCTCTCCTGACCTGCGAGACCCCCTCGCCGAGCGGTTCGGAGCCGATCAGCGAAACTTGACCCATGACCGACGCGCCCGATGACCGGACCAGCTTCGCCGAACTCGGGCTACGCCCGGAACTACTGCGGGCGCTCTCCGGACTCGGCTACGAGGAACCGACCCCCATCCAGAGCGAGGCCATCCCCCCGTTGTCCGAGGGACGTGACCTGCTCGGCCAGGCCGCCACCGGCACCGGCAAGACGGCCGCGTTCGCCCTTCCCGTCCTGGAGCGCATGGCGAAGGGCGAGCGCACCGAACGCGCGCCGTTCGCGCTCGTGCTCGTCCCCACCCGTGAACTGGCCGTGCAGGTGTCCGAGGCCATCCACCGCTACGGCCGCGAGCTGGGCGCCCGCGTGCTCCCGATCTACGGCGGCCAGCCGATCGGCCGCCAGCTGCGCGTGCTGGAGCAGGGCGTCGACGTCGTCGTCGCCACGCCCGGCCGGGCGATCGACCACCTCAACCGGGGCACGCTCAGCCTGGACCACCTCGAGATCGTCGTGCTGGACGAGGCCGACGAGATGCTCGACATGGGCTTCGCCGAGGACATCGACGCGATCCTGGCCGACGCGCCCGAGGCCCGTCAGACGGTGCTGTTCTCGGCCACGATGCCGCCCCGCATCAACCGCCTGGCCAACCAGCACCTCAAGGACCCGGTCCGCATCACGATCAGCCGTGAGCAGACCGAGCCCGGCGAGGCACCGCGCGTGCGGCAGGTCGCCTACGTCGTCCCCCGCGCGCACAAGCCCGCCGCGCTGGGCCGGGTGCTCGACGTCGAGGCGCCGACCGCGGCGATCGTCTTCTGCCGCACCCGCGACGAGGTCGACCAGCTCACCGAGACGCTCAACGGCCGCGGCTACCGCGCGGAGTCCCTGCACGGCGGCATCAGCCAGGAGCAGCGCGACCGCGTCATGGCGCGCCTGCGCAACGGCACGGCGGACCTGCTCGTGGCCACGGACGTCGCCGCGCGCGGCCTGGACGTCGAGCAGCTGACCCACGTGGTCAACTACAACGTCCCGTCCGCGCCCGAGTCCTACGTGCACCGCATCGGCCGGGTCGGTCGGGCCGGGCGTGAGGGCGTCGCGATCACGCTGGCCGAACCGCGTGAGCACGGCATGCTCAAGACCATCGAGCGCGTGACCAAGCAGCGCATCCAGATGGAGAAGGTCCCGACGATCGCGGACCTGCGCGCGCGGCGGCTGGAGCTGACCCGGGCGGCGCTGCACGAGAGCCTGCTGGAGGACGAACTCGAGGGCTTCCGCGTGGTCGTCGAGACCCTCGCGGACGAGTTCGACGTCATGGAGATCGCCCTGGCGGCGGTGAAACTGGCCCACGAGGCGACCGGGGCGGCCTCCGACGAGGAGGAGATCCCCGAGGTGGCGCCGCGCACCGACCGCCGCGGCGACGGCGCGCCCCGCCGGGAACGCCGCAGCCGCCCGCCGACGGCCGGCATGACCAGGCTGTTCGTGAACGCGGGCCGCAGTGCCGGCATCCGTCCCCAGGACCTGGTGGGCGCGATCGCCGGCGAGGCGCGGCTCAACGGCCGCGAGATCGGCGCGATCGAGATCGCCGACCGCTTCTCCCTGGTGGAGGTGCCCGAGAACGCCGCCCAGCAGGTGATCGTCGCACTGCGCGGCGCCACCGTGAAGGGCCGCAAGGTCACCGTGCGCCGGGAGCGCGACGAGCAGCGCTGACGCGAACCGGGTGGCCGTGTTCGGCGGCCACCCGGTCCTGCCGGGCCGAGTGCGTGGTCGGCTTCCCGAGCGTGTGCTCAAGATTCGCGTGTGTCGGACGTGCATCGGGAGTCCGAGTCCCGGACGCCTGGTGCCCGAGTGCGTGTTTCAGGATGCCTGAGCGCGTAACTCGGGGTGCCTGAGCGGAGGACACGCGTGGGCGGAAACGGCCTTCCGCTGATCGGATCAACGGATTACCGTGCGGTGATGGGTGATCCACTGCACGCCGCCGACGACGCCGTCGAGGCGTTGGGCATGGTCGACCGGGCCGCACGGCCCTACCTGGACGCACTGCCGCACCTGCCGGTGCGCGACGCGACGCACGCACACCTCCTCGACGACCTCGACGGTCCGCTGCCCGAGGACGGCGACGGCACCCTCACCGCCGTCGCCGAACTGCTCCGCATCGGCACCAAGGCCGCCACGCACTCGTCCGGGCCGCGCTTCTTCCACTTCGTGGTCGGCGGCGCGACCCCGGCGGCCCAGGCGGCGGACTGGATCACCTCCCTGCTCGACCAGCCGGCCGGTCTGTGGTTGACCTCGCCGCTGGCCACCCGCGCGGAGACCGTGGTCCTGCGGTGGCTCAAGGAGCTTTTCGGACTTCCGGCGTCCCACGGCGGCGTGCTCACGCCCAGCGCCACGTTCGCCAACCTCACCGGCCTGGCGTGCGCCCGCTTCGACTGGGGCCGCAAGCACGGCGTGGACGTGACCGCCGACGGTCTGGCCGGACTGCCGCGCATGCCCGTGTTCTCCAGCGGCTACGTGCACGCGAGCAGCCGCAAGGCGTTGCAACTGCTGGGCGTCGGCCGTGACCACGTGCGCACGCTCAGCCGCGACGACGCGGGCCGCATCGACCTCGAAGCACTGGACCGGGAGTTGGGCACCTCCGGCCCGGCCGTGGTGATCGCCAACGCGGGCGAGGTCAACGCCGGCGACTTCGACCCGGTCGACGCGATCGCCGACGTGGTCGCGCGGCACGACGCGTGGCTGCACGTCGACGGCGCGTTCGGCCTGTTCGCCGCGCTGTCGCCGCGCACCGCGCACCTCACCGCGGGCGTCGACCGCGCCGACTCGGTGGCCGCCGACGGGCACAAGTGGCTCAACGTGCCGTACGAGAGCGGGTTCGCGTTCGTCCGCGAGGCCGGGCTGCTCGGCCGGGCGTTCGGCGGCTGGAACGCGCCCTACCTGCCCGAGCCCGACGACGAGTTCGTCAACTACAACAACCTCGGCCCCGAGTCGTCGCGGCGGGCGCGGGCGTTCCCGATCTGGGCGACGCTGCGCGCGTACGGCCGCGCCGGGCACCGGGCCATGGTCGAACGCCACCAGGACCTGGCCCGCCGCCTGGGCGACGCGGTGGAGGCCGATCCCGACCTGGAGTCGCTCGCCCCGGTCACCGTCTTCGTGGTGTGCTTCCGCTACGCACCGGCGGGACTGTCCGAACCGGAGCTGGACGACCTCAACCGACGCCTGGGCGCCGAACTGCTCGACGACGGCCGCGTGTACGCGGGCACCACGGTCTACCGGGGCCGGGTGGCACTGCGGCCCGCGATCGTGAACTGGCGCACCACCGCCGACAACATCGACCTGCTCGTGCGTACCGTCAAGGAGATCGGCGCCCGGCTGTCCGGGCGCTAGCCGTCCACTGTGGACATGGGGGAACGATGCACGCCATGCAGTACGAGATCACCCTGCCCGCCGACTACGACATGGGGATCATCCGCGACCGCGTCGCGACGAAGGGGCACCTGCTCGACGCGTTCCCGGGCCTGGCGCTCAAGGCGTACCTGGTGCGGGAACGCGAAGCCGGGTCGCCGGTCAACGCCTACGCGCCGTTCTACCTGTGGCGCACGGCCGAGGGCATGAACTCGTTCCTGTGGGGTGCGGGCTTCCGGGGCCTGAGCGCCGACTTCGGCCGTCCGGTCGTGCGGCACTGGGTCGGCGCCGGCTTCGACCGCGGCCCGGCCCACGACGGCACGCCCACCGCGGCCACCCGCGTGGTCGACACCCTGGCGCCCGACGCCGACCCGGCCGAGGCCCTGGACCGGGCACTGGCCCGCGCCGCCGAGCACACGCCGGACGTGCACTCGGTCGCGGTGGCCGTGGACCCGAGCCGCTGGGAACTGGTCCGCTTCACCCTGTACGCCGGCGAGGCACCGGACGAGGGCGTGCGCTACCGCGTGGCCCACCTGTCCCGACCGGAACTCGCCGACCTGGCCACCGGCCGGCACTGGTGATCCCCGCTCAGCCCCGCAACCGCTGCCGGTAGGGCACGGACACGTAGCCGACCAGGTCGAGCACGCCGCCGGTGTCGCGGTCGAGTTCGTGGGCGAACCCGAGGATGTGGTCGTCCACGCGGTCCATCAGCCAGGCCAGCAGCACGACCACGACGTCCGCGAGCATGCCGACCTGGACCGGCATGTCCGCGCGTTCACCGGTCGTCACCGCACCCGCGAAGTCGGTCATGCCCCGCTGGGTCAGCTCGACCGGCCCGGTCTCGATCGCGCGCTTGAGCGAGTCGACGACCAGCGGCACGAGCGACTGCCACACGTCGCGTTCGGCGGTCTCGCAGATCAGGCCGCCGCACAACGCCGTGGTCCACAACGCGTGCGTGTCGGCCGCGCGCACCGCGCCGACCGCGAGGTCGGGCAGCAGCCGGGCGGCCGGTTCCCACGCGCCGTGCGCCACGGTCTTCTCGACCGCGTGCCGGTAGTGCTCCAACGCCTGCGGGTGCTCGCCGCGCGCGGTGGACAGGCGACCGAGATCGCCGTGGAGTTCGGCGACGTCGACGTGCGCGCCGAGGCGTTCGGCCTGGGCAAGGGCCGCCGAGGCGTAGTAGCCGGCGGTGTCCAGGTCGCCGCGGTCCTGGTGGCACAGCCCGAGCACGCGCAGCACGCCCAGCTCGGCGTGCTCGTCGCGCAGTTCCCGGAACAGCTCGGCCGCCTCGACGCCGGTGGCGATGGCCGCGTCGAGGTCGCCGCCGCGGTGCAGCGCCCGGCACCGGTCGAAGGTGAAGCGGGCGAGCGCGGCCCGGTCGCCGTCCTCGGCGGCCAGCTCCCGGCCCTCGGACGTGTACCGCAGCCACTCGTCGTGGTCGTCCGCTCGTTCGCTCAAGCCGCCCAGCACCTCTGTCGCCTCCAGCACGGTCGCCCGGTCGCCCTCGGCCCGCGCCCGCGCGGCGGCGTGCCGGGCCCGGTCGGACTCCCCCGACCGGGCCAGGGTCCGCGCGGCGCGGACCAGGACGTGCGGCCCGCCGCCCCGGGCCGTGCAGCGCTCGTACTCGTCGGCGGCGGCCACGTCGTCGCCCCGGCTCTCGTAGTACGCGCCGAGCAGTTCGTGCCGCCGGGCCAGGCGGCGGTCGAGGGCGTCGTCGGGCAGGTCGAGGTCGGGCAGCACGGCGTCCAGCCGGGCGATCAGGGCCGGGACGTCGTCGCTGTGCGCCGACTCGGCGAGCAGCAGGTCGACGTAGGCGACCGACCCGGTGACGTCGCCCGCCTCGGCCGCGACGCGCACGACGGTCAGCTCCCGGCGCAGCACGGGGACCAGCCCGTCGGGGCAGTCGGGCAACGCGGCGGCGAGAAGTCCGCCGTGCGCCGCCGCGGCCTCGTCGGCGGTGGTCGACCGGTCGCGCCACGGGTCGAGCCGGGTGTCGACCGTGCCGACGCACACGTGGGCGCGTTCGACGTCGCCGGGCGTGCCCGTGCCGACGACCGCCCGCGCGGCGGGTTGTTCACCGGCGGTGAGCCGGTCGACGACGACCCGGGCGAACGCGTCGGCCAGGTCGTCGGACACCGGCCACAGGGCCACGACGGCGCCCCGCGCGCCCGCGCGCAACCGGCGGCGTCCGGTGCCGGCCCACGGCCGGGCGGCCCGCGTGATCACCAGGGGCCGGTGTCCGAGCGGGCCGGGCTCGTCGGCGTCGGGGCCCAGGTGCACGAGTTCGACCGGCAGCGCGGTGGTCAGCCACCGCAGGGCCTCGGGCGTGGCCTCGTCCGGGGTCAGCACGAGCGGGTGGGTGAAGTGGTGGGCGGTCCCGGGGTCGGCGGCGGGCTCGCAGTCGGCGTCGACCACCACGGCGAACGTGGCGGCGGGCCGGGGGCCGGCGGCGGCGTGGAACTCGGTGAGCACGACCAGCGCGGCCCGGTCCAGGACGTGCCCGACGGGCTTGCGCGCCCAGTCGGAGTCCCACGTCCGCACGAACGGGTAGGGCAGGCCGGTGGTGAACGCGGTGAGCGCCCGGTCGCCGACCGCGTCCACGACGTGCGCGGGCACCTGCGCGGTGACGGCGTCGGCGACCGCGTCGACCAGGTGGCGTTGGTAGGCGTCGTCGTAGGCGGCGTGGTCGTGCGCGAGCAGGTCGTGCAGCACGGTCAGGTCGGGCACCGGCGTCACGACCAGCCGCGCGCCCCGGTGGTGCGCGTACAGGGCGGCGACCAGGACGTCGGTCGTGCCGGTGTCCTCGACGAGCACGGCCTCGTCGGTCCCGGCGTCGGGCACGGCCGGTACGGGCGCCGCGCCTTCCACGACGCGCAGCACGGCGCCGGTCCGACGGGCGAGGAGCAGCGCGGTGGCCGGGTCGGCGTCGGGCGCGACGTCGAGCGTGGGGCCGTCCACGTCGAGCAGGTCCCGGGCCGCCTTGGTGAGCACGGACAGGTCGTCGCAGCGCAGGTCGAGGCGTTCGGTGCCGACGAGGTCGGGTCCACCGGTCAGGTGGACGACGCGGCGCACACCCATCGCCACGGCCAGGTCGCCGGCCTCCCGGTCGTCGGTGGTCAGCAGCGGCGTGAACCGGTCGCCGGGCAGGCACGAGAGCACGACCGCGGCTTCGAGCACCTGGTCCGGGCGGCAGACGACGGCCGTGTCCGCGATCGGGTACACGGGCGCGCTGGCGACCGTGATGTCCACTTCGGACACGCCGGCGGGGAGTTCCACCGCGACGCCGTTCTCGACGACCTCGCACGGTCGCGTCGCCGACACGGACAGCCGCACCGCGTCGGGCGCGGTGAACGCGACGCCGTCGCCGGCCCGCTCGGCGGGCGCGTCGGCGGTGAGCAGCCAGCGCGCCGGTTCGGGCAGGTCGAACCGCAGGGTGAGCACGGCGTGCACACCGCCGTCGCCGGGCACGGGCTCGCCCGGGGACACGACGAGGTCGCGGGCGCCGCCCGAGGCGGACAGGTGCTCGCCGAGGGCGAGCGGCGGCTTGCCGTGCACGTCGAGCAGGACCGCGCGCAGCAGCCCCGACTCGAAGCGGAACCGGATTCCATGTGGGGCACCGAGGTCCACGGACTCACACCCTTGCCGGACGTTCGATGAGGTGGCCGGCCGAACTTACGCCACGCAGGTCTCGAAACAGACCCTGGTGGGTGAACTCGCGGACCGAAACGCTGTGTCGATCAAGAAGTCAGGCGGTCGGGCGCCTCGGTGCGCGCCGCCGGGGTCCACGGCGTGCGCCGCCGCGTGCCCGCGAACCGCACCTGGTCGCGCCCCAGCCGCTTGGCCGAGTAGAGCGCGGAGTCGGCGGCGGCGAGCATGCCCTCGATGGTGTCCTCGGGCACGAACGGGTACACCGCGATGCCGATGCTGACCGTCAGGCCGGCGACCGTGCCGCCGCCGGTCTCGATCACCAGGCCGTGGACCTGCTCGCGGATGCGTTCGGCGACGTCGAGTGCCTCGGCCGGTTCGATGTCGGGCAGCAGCACGGCGAACTCCTCGCCGCCGAACCGGCCGACCGCGTCGCCCCGGCGCACCACGGCGGTGAGCGCGGTGGCGATGCGCCGCAGCACCACGTCGCCCGCCGGGTGGCCGTGGGTGTCGTTGATGCCCTTGAAGTGGTCGACGTCCACCATGAACAGACCCATGGTGCCGCCGGGCCGCTGCCGGGTGCGGTCGAGTTCGACCCGGGCCTGGAGGTGCCACGCCTCGGCGTTGAGCAGGCCGGTCTTGGCGTCGGTGCGCGCGGCCAGTTCGAGCTGGTGGATCAGTACCGTGCGGTGCAGGGCGACGGCCGCGACGACCATCGGCACCGCGAAGCCGGGCCACCAGGCGACGGCGAGCGCGACGAACATGCCCAGGGCGAGCTGCGCGGCCTCCAGCAAGTTGTCCCCGGCCGTGCCGAACGCGTTCCGCAGCGACCGGACGGGCACGGTGAGCAGGATGACCGCGGCGACCAGGAACGTGTTGACCGCCCACTGCGCGAGCCCGGCGCCGAGCAGGCCGACCAGGTCGAGCGGGCCCTCCGGGGCGCGGGCGGCGAGGTGCTCGCGCAGGCCGGTCAGCCCGACGACGGTGTTCGCGGCGAGCGCGGCCAGCACCATCATCGCCATGGTGAAGACGTTGCGGTGCGGCGGCCGGGAGGCGTCCCAACGGCCGACCAGCCACCAGCGGTGCAGGTAGATGAACACGACCAGCAGCACGGCCGGCAGCGGCGGCAGCGCCAGGGCGCCGGCCAGGATCCAGATGCTGCACAGGTCCACGTGCGGGTGGTGGCTGTGGTCGCGGCGGATGCGTTCGATCCACCGCGAACAGTGCAGGTGCAGCGCGGCCGAGACGGCGAGGACGCCGAAGGTGGTCCAGGCACCGTCGCCCACCGGACGCGTCGCGGACAGCGCGATGGCGACGACGGCGAGCAGGTCGACGGTCAGGACGAAGACGAGCGCAGGGCGGGACAAGGTGCGCAGTCGCAGCAGGTGTCTGTCACCCGGCGACGCCGACCTCGATCCGCCCATAGGTTCCTCACGACCGTCCGCCCCGGACAGCACACGCTCCCCGACGGAGCGTCACAGTAATTGTGACCTCCACCGCTGTCAGCCGCTACCGGGGTGACGGAAACCACACTGTAGACGACGATGCGCGGCAAGATCGGGCGTTCCCCTGCGGGAATGCCACCTGATCGCGTATCCCACATCCGGAGGGGGTGACCACGGTGCGCGACAAGATCTGGTACATCCTCACCGTCCCCCGTCGGAACCGCCGCCACATCGAGAGGAGGTGCGTCCCCATGCGCGACAAGATCTGGTGACCAGCCGACCGGACCACCCCGGGACCGAGCGTCGGGCCGCACCGGCCCGACGCTCCACCCCACCCGCGCGAGTTATACGTTCGGACACCACGAGTTGTACGTTCAGACACCGCGAAATGTGCGTTCGGGCACCCTGAAACCCGCGTTCGGGCTTCCGCCACCGGTCAGGCCGCCGGCACCGACACCCGCGACCAGGCGAGCGTCACCAACGCCGCCAGCACCGCACCGACCACACCGGACACCGCGATCGCCGTCCCCGCCGACCCGGTCGCCGTCGCCAGCAGCCCGCCGCCGGCCACGCCGACGCCCTGGGCCGCGACCAGCCCGCTGCGCGCGAATCCCAACGCCTGGCCGCGTTGTTCGTCCGGCACGAGCCGCACGAACGTCGCCCCCGCCGTCACCTGGTAGGCGCTGAACACCCCGCTGAGCGCCAGCAACGCCACCGCGCCCGCCAACGGCGGCGCCAGCAGGTACCCGGCCAGCGGCAACGCCGTCGCCACCGCCAGCAACCCCAGCAACCGCACCCGCCGGTCGGTCGGCAGGAACCGCAGCAGCACGGTCCCCAGCACCATGCCCGCCGGGTCGGCCGCGAGCAGCAGGCCCACGCCCTCGACACCGATCCCGGACTCGGCCGAGAACGGCGCCGCCAGCCCTTCGGGCACCACCGTGAACAACGCCAGCCAGCCCAACGTGACCAGCAGCCGCAACCGCCGGTCGCGCCACACCAGCGCCGCGCCCTCGCGGATGCGCACGTGGGTCCGCTTCACCACGCCCGACACCGGCCGGTGGACCAACCCCAGCCGCAGCACCAAAGCCGACACCGCGAACGTGGCCGCGTCCACGGCCAACGCGCCCGACGTGCCCAGCCACGCCACCACCAGGCCACCGCCGACGAACCCCAGCAGCAGCCCGGACTGGTGGGTGATCAGGTGCACCGACTGCCCGGCCTCGTACCGGTCGCCCAGCACCGTCGGCAGCAACGCCCCCTGCGCGGCCGAGAACGGCGCCTCGGCCAGCTGCGCCACCACGAGCAACGCCGCGACCAACGACAGGGGCACGCCGGGCACGGCCATCACGCCCAGCAGCACCGCGCGCAACGCGTCCGACACGACCATGACGGTCCGCCGCGGGAACCGGTCGGCCAGCCCGGACAGCAGCACGCCGGACACCAACGCGGGCAGCATCGTCAGCGCGTACGTCAACGCGGTCCACGCCGCCGAACCGGTCCGCTCGAACACCAGGACCGACAGCGCGACCCTGGCCAATTGATCACCGATGGTCGACAGCGCCGCCGCCGACCACAACACCCGGAACTCGGGCACCGCGAACGCCGCCCGGAAACCCGTGCCCAATGCTCCTCCGCCGAAAAGTGCCGTCGACCGGGGGCGTCACGGTACAAGCAGCGGCACGGCACGCGCCGGGTATCCACCGATCCCGGGCGCGGCGGAAATTCACACCTTGCCGAGCACCGCCGCGACGACCTCCGGCGGCGCCGACTCGGGCGACCCCGCGTCGTAGGGCGGTTCCGGGTCGTACTCGATGGCCAACTGCGACGCCATCGCGACCCGATCGCCCCAGATCAGGCCGACGAGCGTCAACGCCATGTCGATGCCCGCCGACACCCCGGCGGCGGTGATCACGTCGCCGTCGCGCACGACGCGTTCGGACCGCACTTCGGCGCCCAGCCGGCCCAACAACTCCCGCACCGCCCAGTGCGTGGTCGCCGGCCGTCCGGTGAGGACACCCGCGTCCGCGAGCAACGTCGACCCCGTGCACACCGACGTCGTCCACGTCGCCTTCGGGTGCACCTCCCGCAGCCACCGCGCCACCACACCGGCCGCGAGCACGCCCTCGTAGTCGCTCGATCCCGGCACGACGATCACGTCGGCCCGGTCGAGTGCGGCGAACGTCGTCGTCGGCACGATCACCAGCCCCGCGTCGGTCACGACGGGTTCCGTCGTCTCCGCGACGAAGTGCGCGGTCACGCCAGGCTGGTGCGCGAGCACCTCGTACGGCCCGACCAGGTCCAACGCGGTCATCCGCGGGTAGAGCACGAATGCCAGGTCCACTCGATCCCCCTCATGGCTAGGCCGCACCCGTGGTGCGGAACCGGTCCCGGTACCCGCCCGGCGTGATGCCGAGCACCCGGAGGAACGCGCGGCGCTGCGTCTCGGCCGACCCGAAACCGCACCGGCGGGCGACCGCGTCGAGCCCGGCGTCGCCGGACTCCAGCAGCGTGGCCGCCGCCTCGACGCGGACGCGTTCGACGTAGCGCGCGGGCGACAGGCCGACCCGGTCCGGGAAGACCCCGCGCGAAGTGGCGCGGGCTCATCGCGGCCAGCCGGGCCATGCCGTCCACGGTCCACGACCGGGTCGGGTCGGCGGCGACCTCGTCGAGCACGGCCCGCAACCCGCCGTCGCGCACCGCGGGCACGTCCGACCGCACGCTGAACTGCGACTGGCCGCCCGGACGCCGGAGGAACACCACCATCCACCGGGCGATCAGCCGGGCCAACGCCGCGTCGTGGTCGCTCTCGACCAGCGCGAGCGCCAGGTCGATGCCCGCGGTCACCCCGGCCGAGGTGGCGGTCCGGCCGTCGCGCACGAAGATCGCGTCCGGCACCACCTCCACCGCCGGGTACTCGGCGGCCAGCCGGGCGCAGTAGGCCCAGTGCGTCGTCGCCCGCGCGCCGTCGAGCAACCCGGCCGCCGCGAGCACGAACGTGCCCGTGCACACCGACGCCACCCGCCGCGCGCCCCGCGCCATCCGGGTCAGGTGACCCAGCAGTTCCGGGTCCCGCGCCGCCGCCCAACACCCCTGCCCGCCGACGACGAGCACCGTGTCCACCGGCCCGACCACGTCCCGCAGGTCCTCGACCCGCAGCCGTACTCCGGACGCGGTGAACCCGCCGCCCACGGCCGCCGTCCGCACCCGGTAGCCACCCCGCACCCGGCGGGCGCCCTCGAACACGTCCAGGGGCCCGGCCAGGTCCGTGAGCACGGCGTCCTCGTAGCCGACGACCAGCACCTCGCGTTCCACGACCTCCACCCTCCGACCCGGCCGCGCCGGCGGCAACGACACGCCACCCTCGATTACTGCCAGACCCGGCCCTCGCCCGGATCCGACATCCCCCCAGCCCCGTATCCGCGAGCATGCGTCCACAGCCGTAGAGCCACGACCGACGATCCACAGCGGACGCACCGACAAGCCGCCGAAGGATCGGCAGTCCACGACCGTACGCACCCGCCGCCGTCCCACACCGCCCGGCGGCCAGGCCGATCGGACCCGGCGCGACACGACAGCCCCACGACCGGACGGCGCGACGACCGCCCGCCACCGGCTCACACCTACGCCGGACAGCCCGGCGGGCGGAACCCGATGCCGGCCGGGACGGTGGTGAACCGGGCTCGGGACTCGGGACTCGGGACTCGGGACTCGGGACTCGGGACTCGGGACGAGCGTGCGCCAGTCGAGGGGCATGGCGAAGCCGGTGTCGTAGCCGACGGCCGGGTGCGTTCGGGTGCGGACATGTCCGGCACAGGCCGATCCGGTCCGACCGCGGCAGCGCCGGCCTCGGCGCTGCCCACCACGCCGGATTCGACCTCGGTGAAGTCCGGCTTCCTCTGCCACCGGGTCGAAACCTGGTCCGGACCACCGGGCCGGGCGGCACTCCGTCACCTGCCCTCGGACCCCACGTCCTCCGACCGCACGTCCTCAAGCCCTCGCGCTGTCGGTCCCTGTGCTCGGCTCTCCGTGCTCGGCTCTCCGTGCTCGGACCACCACCGGTCGGTGTCCACTTCCCGTCGCCGGAGGACGCCGCCGCGGCCGGCCGCACATCGCCGTCGAGCACGCCGACCCGCACGCCGACCCGCACGCCGACCGCGCTGACGAACAGGACCCGCCACGCGGGTCCGGTCTCACACGGCGGGCGGGCGGTCCTCGTACGGTGTGGACAGCACGACGGTGGTGCGCGTGGACACGTTCGCCGCCTCCCGGATCTGTCTGAGCAACTCCTCCAGACCCGTCGGCGAGGCCACCCGGACGCGCAGGACGTACGAGGCGTCCCCCGCGACCGAGTAGCACGCCTCGATCTGCGGCAGGTGCTCCAGCCGCTTCGGGTAGTCGTCCGGAGCCGCCGGGTCGATCGGGGTCAGCGAGATGAACGCGGTCAGCGGCAACCCGATCTCGTCGCCGTCCAGCCGCGCGGCGTAGCCCTTGACCACGCCGCGCTGCTCCAGCCGGCGCACCCGCTGGTGCACCGCCGACACGCTCAACCCCACCCGTTCGGCGAGATCGGTGAAACTGCACCGGCCGTCGGCGGCCAGCTCGCGCAGGATCGCCCGGTCCGTCGGCTCCAGGTTCGTCACGCCGGCAGCACCACCAGGTCGTGCGGCCGGTTGTTGAACGACTCCACGCCGTCCTCGGTCGCCACCACGATGTCCTCGATCCGCGCGCCCCACCGGCCCGGCAGGTAGATGCCCGGCTCGACGCTGAACGCCATGCCCGGCTCGATCGGCAGGTCGTTGCCGCCCATGATGTAGGGCTCCTCGTGCACGTCCAGACCGATGCCGTGACCCGTGCGGTGGATGAAGTACTCCCCGAACCCGGCCTCGGTGATGATCCGCCGGGCCACCGCGTCGACCTCGGCACACGTGACACCCGGCCGCACCGCCTCGACGGCCGCCCGCTGCGCGGCCTCCAGCACCGCGTACGTCTCGCGCACGTCCTCGAACTCGGGCTCGCCCAACACGTACGTGCGCGTCGAGTCGGAGTTGTAGCCCGCCAGCGGCCCGCCGATGTCCACGACCACCACGTCACCGGCCCGGATCACCCGGTCGGACACGCTGTGGTGCGGCGACGCGCCGTTCGGCCCGGAGCCGACGATCACGAACTCGGCCAGCTCGTGGCCCTCCGCCACGATCGCCGCCGCGATGTCCGCACCCACCTCGGCCTCGGTCCGCCCGACCTTGAGCCACTCGCCCACGCGGGCGTGCACGCGGTCGATCGCCGCGCCCGCGTCCCGCAACGCCGCCACCTCGACCGCGTCCTTGCGCATCCGCAGCTCGCGCAGCACCGGACCGGCCAGCACCTGGTCGCCGCCGACGGCCTCCCGCAGCCGCAGGTTGTGCAACGCGGGCATCATGTCCGCGACCGCCACGCGGTCCGTCCGCTTCAACGCCTTGCGCACCAACGCGTACGGGTCCTCGCCGTCGACCCACGGCGCGAACTCGACGCCCAACTCGCCCACCGGCACGGCCGCGTAGCCGGGCTGCTCGAGCTTGGGCAGCACCAGCACGGGCGTGCCCCCCACCGGCAGCACGAGGCACGTGAGCCGCTCGAACGACGACCCGCCGATCCCGAGCAGGTAGCGCAGGTCGGAACCGGGCGAGATCAGCAAGGCGTCCACTCCGGCTTCGGCGGCCGCGGCGGTGGCCCGGCCCAGGCGAGCACGGAGTGCTTCCACGTCAATGGGTCCAACATGGGTCGACATGTCCGCGAAGCGTAGTCGCGAGTCCGGCGGTCGGACACCACGCGGCCCGGACCTGTGGACAACCGGCACCCCTGTGGACAAACTCGGCCTCCGGACCGGTCGAGACTGCCCGAACGCACAACTCGCGGTGTCCGAACGCACAACTCGCGGTGCCTGAACGCATAACTCGCGGTGCCCGGGCGAGTGTTCCGGGGTGCCTGAGCGGCGGACTCGCGGACGGGATCTGGCAAGCTCTCCGGGGTGAGTGGTCCACTCGTCCTGATGGACGCCGCCAGCCTCTACTTCCGGGCGTTCTACGCGCTGCCCGACTCGATGACCGCGCCCGACGGCACACCGGTCAACGCCGTGCGCGGCTTCCTCGACACCATCACCAAGGTGGTCGCCGACCGGCACGCGTCCCGGGTCGTCGCCTGCCTCGACGCCGACTGGCGCCCGGAGTTCCGCGTCGCCGCGCTCCCCTCCTACAAGGCCCACCGCGTCGCCGCGGACCAGGACGGCGAGGAGGACGTGCCGGACACCCTCACCCCCCAGGTCCCGATCATCCTCGACGTCCTCGACGCCGTCGGCATCGCCACCGCCGAGGCGGCGGGCTACGAGGCCGACGACGTGATCGGCACGCTCGCGCACCGCGAGCGCACCGACCCGGTCGAGGTCCTCACCGGCGACCGCGACCTGTTCCAGGTCGTCCGCGACGAACCCACCGCCGTCAAGGTCCTCTACCTCGGCCGGGGCTGGGCCAAGGCCGAACTGCTCGGCCCCGCCGAACTCGCCGCCAAGTACGCCCTGCCCACCACCGACACCGGCGCCGCCTACGCCGCGCTCGCCCTCCTGCGCGGCGACCCCTCCGACGGGCTGCCGGGCGTGGCGGGCATCGGCGAGAAGACCGCGGCCAAGCTCATCACCGAGTTCGGCTCGCTCGACGCCCTCCTCGCCGCCGTGCACGACGGCCGCGACCGCAAGCTCACCACCCGTGCCCGCACCGCCCTGATCGAAGCCGAGGACTACCTGGCCAAGGCGCCCACGGTCGTCAACGTCGCCACCGACGCCCCGATCGTCCAGGACCGCCCCGACCAGGTCCCCGCGGCACCCGTCGACCCCGACCGGGTCGCCGACCTCGGCCGGCGCTGGGGCCTGGGCAGCTCACTGCCCAGGCTGCTCAACGCCCTCGAACGGGCCTAGAAGAACGTCCCGCACCACGGCACCTCGGCCGTCGCGAACAACCGGTCGGCACGCGCCGGCGCCGTCGGGTCGACCACCTCGACCCGACGCGCCGCCGCCGCGTCCGCGAACGACAGGTCGCCCAGGTACACCGACCCGAGCCGGTCCACGTCCAGCACCAGCTCCGGCGCGGCCGACGTCCGCTCCACCCCGGACCGGCCCACCACGTACGCGCCGTCGTTCTCCGGCAGGAACGCGTCCCGCACCCCCAGCACCACCGTGTCGTCGACCGGCGCGTACGTCCGCCGCGCCAACGCCTCCGGCACGTCCACCAACCGCAACCAGGTCTCGTCCACCACGTCGACCGTCCGCACCGCGCGCCGGTCGCCCACCAGCCACTCCAACGGCTCGTCCACCGGCCGGTCCGCCGCCGTCACCGTCCGCACCAGGTCCACGCCCAGCACGAACAGCCACAGGTCCACCCACGCCTCGGGCGTGCGCGCCCACAGGTCCGCCACGGTCAACGTCGCCGGCCGGTCCTCGCCGTCGTCGTGCCCGCCGGAGTCCACGACGTACGCGACGTACCCGTCGTCGCCCGACTCCCCCGACCGCACCGCGACCTGTGGCTCCTCGTCCGTGCCCACGACCCGCGCGTAGTTCTGCGCCCACCACCCCGGCCAGCGGCCGATCGTGCCCGGCCGCACCGGCGACACCTGCTCGAAGATCTCGCGCAGCACGTCCGTGCCGTCCGCCGCCGACACGGACCGCACCCGGCCCGTCGGCTTCGGCAACGCCCCCATCCGCAGCCGGTCGATCGTGACCTTCCGGAACCGCGACGCCACGCCGTACCCGTACCGGCCGTAGATCCCCGCCTCCGACGCCCGCAACGTCGCCGCCACGTCACCCCGCTCCCGGAACGACCGCAACTGCACCCGCTGCAACGCCGTCAGCACGCCACGCCGCGTCCAGTCCGCACGCACCCCGACCCGGCTCACCGCCGACATCGGCACCACCGCACCACCGGGCACCGCCAACGACGACGGGAACGACTGCACCGTCCCCACCAACCCGCCGTCCCCGTACGCACCCAACGCCCGGCCGGGCTCGTAGGCGTCACGCAGGAACGCCCACGGGCCGTCGGGCGCCGGACCGCGGTGCAACGTGCGGCGGAACAGGGTGTGCGCGGCGCGGTGGTCGGATTCGTCGTCGAGAACACGGATGTCGTGAGTGGTCACGACCGCATCCTGCCCCGCCGGCCACCGTCGGCGCACACCAAAAACCAGGGCACGAAAAAGGGGTCGCACCGACCGGCGCGACCCCTTCCACCACGACGACTCAGCCGGCCGGCTGACCGACCTCGTACTCGCCGTCCTCGGTCTTGACGGTGATCTTCACCTTCTTCTGCGTGCCGCCGACCTTCACGGTGCACTCGAACGTGGTGTTCGGCTTCACCTCACGGTCGGCCGGGCACGTCGCGCCCTCCACGTCCGACAGCTTGTAGTCGTCCTTCAGGATCTGGACGACACCGTTCTGCACCGAGACGTTGTCGAACACCTTCGTCTTCAGGAAGCCCGGCGTCACGAACCCGGTGATGCCGAACGCGGCCACCACCAACACCACCAGCGCCACGATCACCCACACCACGGCGCCGGACTTCTTGCGCGGCGGCTGCTGCCCGTACCCCTGCTGACCATAGGGATTCTGCTGGCCGTACGGGTTCTGCTGCTGCCCGTACTGGCCCGGCTGCTGACCCCACTGCTGCTGCGCGTTGGGATCGGGCTGCCCGTACGGGTTCTGCTGCTGGTTCGGGTCGTAGCCGCCCGGGAACTGCTGTGGCTGCGGGTACCCCGGCTGCTGCTGACCCCACTGCGCCTGCTGCTGGGCATTGGGGTCGGGCTGCCCGTAGCCGGGCTGCTGAGCGGGGAAACCACCCGACGGAGTGCCGGGGTACCCGCCGGGGTAGGGCTGCTGGCCCCACTGCTGCTGCGGGTCGTTCCCTCCGGACGGTCCGTACGGACTGGTCATGCTCGGCCTCCGACGGTCGGTCTGGACAAATCTGCGTGCAAGGGTTGCGGGCGCGATCAAACCACAGGTCCGCCGACCGCACCCAGCCACCCCGCGAAGCTTTCTCAAACGGTGGCCATGGCCACGACTCCCCGGCGCAACGCCTCGACCGCCTTACGGGCCACCGCGCCCACCGGATCACCGCTCCCGCCCACGTCCCGGATCTGGTCCAGGAAGTCGATCACCTGCCGGCACCAGCGCACGAAATCACCGGCGCCCAACTCCGTGCCGTACTCCTCCGCCGACGACAACACCTTCTCCAACGACTCGCCCCGCGCCCACCGGAACACCGGCCACGCGAAACCCGGATCCGGCTGCCGCGTCCGGTCCAACCGGTGCCGCCGCTCGTCCTCCTCCAACTCGGCCCACAACCGCGCCGTCGCCGTCATCGCGTCCGCCACCCGGCCCGGCGGCAACCGCGACTCCACCGGCCCGTCCCGCCGCGCCTCGTACACCAGCGCCGACACGACCGCCGCCAACTCGGCCGGGTCCAACCCCTGCCACACCCCGTGCCGCAGGCACTCCGCGGCCAACAGGTCCGACTCGCTGTACAACCGCGTCAACCGCAGTCCGTGCTCCGTGACCTCGCCGCCCGGACCCGACTCCGCGGCGTGCAGGTAGCCGCGCTCCCGCAACAGACCCCGGATGCGGTCGAACTCCCGGGCCAACGAGTGCGTCGTCGCCGCGACCTTCCGCTCCAACTGCTCGGTCTCGCCCAGCAACCGGTGGTACCGCTCGCCCCACCGCGCGTGGTCCTCGCGCTTCTCGCACCCATGGCACGGGTGCGCCCGCAACGCCCGCCGCAACGTCGCCAGCTCCGCGTCGTCGTCCGGGTTGGACCGACGCCGCACCGTCCGCGGCGCCACCACCCCCGAATCCCGCACCGCGGACGCCAGATCACGCCGCGACCGGGGCGACCGCACGTCCACCTGACGCGGCAACCGCAACCGCCCCAACACCTCCACCGGCACCGGGAAGTCCGCCGCCGACAACCGACCCGACCACCGGTCCTCGGTCACCACCAACGGCCTGGCCTCGCCCAACGGCGTCAACCCCGGGTCGATCACCACCGCCAACCCCGTCCGCCGGCCCGACGGCACCGCGATCAGGTCGCCCTTGCGCAGCTTCTCCAACGACGACGCCGTCTCCGCCCGCGTCGCCGACGTGTTCTGCCGCGACAACGCCTTCTCGCGGTCCCCGATCCGCCGCCGCAACGACGCGTACTCGGGAAAATCGCCCAGGTGGCACGACATCGCCTCGGCGTACCCGCCCAACGCCTCCCGGTTGCGCTCGATCCGCCGCGCCACGCCCACCACCGAGCGGTCCGCCTGGAACTGCGCGAACGACTGCTCCAACAGGTCCCGCGCCGCCGCCGCGCCCAACCGGTGCACCAGGTTGACCGCCATGTTGTAGCCCGGCCGGAACGACGACCGCAGCGGGTACGTGCGCGTCGACGCCAACCCGCCGACCGCCTTCGGGTCCACGCCCGGCTGCCACAGCACCACGGCGTGACCCTCGACGTCGATCCCCCGCCGCCCGGCCCGACCCGTCAACTGCGTGTACTCGCCCGGCGTGAGGTCGACGTGCGCCTCGCCGTTGTACTTGACCAGCTTCTCCAGCACGACCGTGCGCGCCGGCATGTTGATGCCCAGGGCCAACGTCTCGGTCGCGAACACGACCTTCACCAGACCCCGGACGAACAACTCCTCCACGGTCTCCTTGAACGCCGGCAGCAGACCCGCGTGGTGACTCGCGATACCCCGCTCGAGGGCCTCCCGCCACTCCCAGTAGCCCAACACCATCAGGTCCGCCTGCGGCAGGTCCCGGGTCTTGGACTCGATGACCTCGCGGATCTCCTCCACCTCGTCCGCCGAGTTCAACCGCAGCCCGGAGCGCACGCACTGCGCCACGGCCGCGTCGCACCCCGCCCGGCTGAACACGAAGTCGATCGCCGGCAGCAGCCCCGCCTGGTCCAGCCGCTGCACGATGTCCACCCGCGAAGGCGGCTTGAACCCGGAGCCGCGCGGTGGACGGCCGCCGTTGCGCGGACCCCGACCCCGGCTCCACGGCACGTGGTAGCGCTGGAGGTCGTCGGTGTGCCGCAGCAACTGCGGGTTGATCCGGGTCGACCCGTCCGGCGTCTCGCCCGCGAACAGGTCCAGCAGCCGGTTGCCCGCCAGCATGTGCTGCCACAGCGGCACCGGTCGGTGCTCGTCCACCACCACGGTCGTGTCGCCGCGCACCTCGACCAGCCACTCGCCGAACTCCTCGGCGTTGCTGACCGTCGCGGACAGGCCGACCAGCCGCACGGACTCCGGCAGGTGGAGGATGACCTCCTCCCACACCGGGCCGCGGAACCGGTCCGCCAGGTAGTGGATCTCGTCCATCACCACGTACGCCAGGCTGTCCAGCGTGGACGAGCCCGCGTACAGCATGTTGCGCAGCACCTCGGTGGTCATGACCACGACCGGCGCGCCGCCGTTGACCGACGTGTCGCCGGTCAGCAGGCCGACCTTGTCAGCCCCGTAGCGCGCGACCAGGTCGGTGAACTTCTGGTTCGACAGCGCCTTGATCGGCGTGGTGTAGAAGCACTTGCGTCCCTCCGAAAGAGCCAGGTGGACGGCGAACTCGCCGACGATGGTCTTGCCCGCGCCGGTCGGCGCGCACACGAGCACGCCGTGCCCGTCCGCCAGCGCCTCGCACGCGCGCTGCTGGAACGGGTCGAGTTCGAAGGACAGCACCGAGAGGAACTCGGCGAGGTGGGGCCGGGACTGCCGACGGCGGGCGTCCGAGTAGGCGTCGGCCGGGGACCGCGAAGCGCTTGACACCCTTCCAGGCTGTCACATGGGTACGACAATCGGCGGTCCCATTTGGCCGGGTTCGCGCACCGATTCCCGGCGCCTTGGCTTCCTGATCCGGAAAACCCCAGGTCGAGCTATGTATTCCGTCTACACTGAAGGAATAGAGCCGACTATGCTCAACGCACCCGGCACGCACGTCGTGCCGAGCGGCAGCCGGTGCAGGCGCTCGCCGTCGGCGTAGCCGGTCCAGTCCGGACCCGCCAGGCGCACGGCCGCGGCCCGCAGCGTCCGCACCGCCGGGTGGTCGACGTGCCGGCCCGAGCGCAACGTCGGCAGCACCCGCAGCAGGGTGCGTCGCGGCACGGCCGACACCACGGTCACGTCGAACAGGCCGTCGTCGGCCCGCGCGTCCGGGCACACCGGGATGCCGCCGCCGTAGTGCGCCGTGTTGCCCACCGCGACCGACAACGCCTCCAGCTCCAGGGTCCGGTCCCCCGTCTCCACGACCAGCCGCGCCGGCCGCGGCCGGGCCAGTTCGGCGAGGATCGCCAGGTCGTAGCGGCGCGGACCGGCGGGCCACCGCATCGCGTTGGCCCGCTCGTTGACCGCCGAGTCGAAACCCGCGCACAGGACCGTGGCGAACCACCGGCCGTCGTCGAGGCGGCCGAGGTCGAACGGGCGTCGCGCACCCGCGCGCAGGGCCGTGACCACGTCCTCGACCGACCGCACCCCCAACGTCCGCGCCAGGTCGTCGCCGGTGCCCGCCGGGACCACGGCCAACGCCGTCGCCGTGCCCGCACACGCCTGCACGGCCAGATGCGCGCCACCGTCGCCACCGAGCACCACGAGCACGTCCACGCCTTCGGCGACCACCCGGCGGGCGAGTGCGGCGGTGCCCTCGGCCGACGACGCCACGTGCGGGTCGAGCCGGTCCACGGCGGTGCGCAGCCGGTCCGCGACCGTGCCGGCGAGCCGCCGCGCACGACCGCTGCCGGACGTCGGGCAGACCAGCAGTGCCGCGTGCGTCATGCGTCTCCCCTGATCGGGGGCACACGATACGACAACGGGGCGACACCGACCGGTGCCGCCCCGTCCGTACCGGAACGCTTACGTGGCGTCGTCGTAGCGCACGCGCTCACGCGGCTGCGTGGGCGTGATCGGCGGCTCGGGCTCCTCGATCTGCGTCGGCGTGTAGTCGAACGGCGCGGCCTCGTCGTCGTCGAGGTCGTCGAGCCCCTCGGCCTTGCGCCGCCGGGCCGCGCGCCTGTCGTGCACCCGCGCGACCTGGATGGCCAGCTCGAACAGCAGCGTCAACGCCACCGCCAGCGCCACCATCGAGATCGGGTCGGTGCCCGGCGTCGCGATCGCCGCGAAGATGAACAGCGCGAACACGATGCCGCGCCGCCACTTGGCCAGTTTCTCGTAGCTGACGACGCCGACCTGGTTGAGCATCACCACGATCAGCGGCAGCTCGAAGCTCACGCCGAAGATCAGCAGCAGCGCGAGCACGAAGTCGATGTAGTCGCCGCCGGACAGCGCCGTGAGGAACTGGCTGTCGCCGAACCCGACCAGCACCACCAGGCCCTGCGGCACGATGTAGAACGCCAGGGCCGCGCCGAGCACGAACAGCACGGACGCCGCGCCGACGAAGGTCAGCGCGAACCGCCGCTCCTTGGCGTACAGACCCGGCGCGATGAAGCGCCACACCTGGTAGAGCCACAGGGGCGCGGTGATCGCCATGCCCGCGGCGGCACCGACCTTGAGCTGGATCATGAAGCCCTCGAAGACCTTGGTCTGCAAGAGCTGGCAGGACCCCTGGCTGAACCGGTCGGACTCCGGGATGCCGCAGTACGGCGCGATGACCACGTCGCCGAGGCTGGGCAGGCCGAAGATGTGCCAGCCCCACCAGAAGAACCCGAACACCGCGCCGACCGCGATGATCGCCAGCGCGATCCCGAGCCGGCGGCGCAGTTCGTACAGGTGTTCCTTGAGCGACATGGTGCCGTCGGGGTTGCCCCGACGGCTTGTCAGCTTGCGGCGCTCCCGGCGTTGCGACCACCGGGACGGACTTGTCCCCACCGTGCGGACCGTCCTTGTCTAGTGGCGAGTGGTCAGTGCTGCTTGTTGTGCAGGTTCTGCGCGCTCTGCTCGATGGGCTGCGCGACCTGCGCCTGCGGCACGACCGGGGGCTGCTGGGCGACCTGCGGCTGCGCCGCCGGAAGCTGCTGGACCTGGACCGGCGGATGTGAAGCGGGCTGCGTCTGGTCATCCCCATCACGCAGACCCTTGGTCTCGGCCTTCAGGATCTTCGCCGAGCGGCCGATCGAGCGAGCCATGTCAGGGAGCTTCTTCGCGCCGAACAGCAGGATGAGCACCACCGCAATGATGATCAACTCAGTGGCTCCGGGCATGTTCATTCGTACACCCTCCGCTTCCGTGTCCCCCTGAGCGTACCCGCGACAACGCCATGATCCACCCGAGCTGACATGAACACTGTTCGGCCCATCGTCACGCCGGGTAATCGACGGCAAGCACACCTCCGTCGATTACCCGGCGCCAACCATCTACAGTTCAGCCTGCGAAATTATTGCTCGCCGTCCGCCGACCAATTTTCCGCATTACCCCTCATGGTGTGCTCAACCCAAGGATGACTTGCCCAAAGGCACCCCTTCAACGGAATGCAGTTGTCGACCAAATGACTCTTGCGAGACTTGACTTCCCATGAAGGCGTCGGAGTTACATAGTCACTTTCGACATGGCGCGGGTAAGCGAACGCGCTGACCTCACTGAAATGATGGCTGCGATAGTGGACGCCGAGCACCCGATTGCCGTCCTGACACCAGTCAGCACGGTGATGGAACTTGTAAAAGGTGTTGCCCAAGGCCGTCTTCGCGTGGTGGTACCAGTCGCTAATCCAGCAACCCTGCGCACCGACGAGCTTGGCCCGTTCGGCGTCGAACCTGACACTTCCCCCAGAAGTCGCCTGGTCAGGGTCCTCCACCTGCGCCGCCAAACGCGGATACTTGAGCAGGATGTCCCGATCGCCCGCAGTCAACCGACCCGTTGCAGACAAGCGATCCAGCACAGCCGACGCATCCTGCGCCACGAAGTCGCCGCCAGCGGCGTTGGCAGCGGCAACCGGAATCGAAAGCATGAACGCCATTGCGGCCAGAATGGCGACCATGCGAGATAATAGGCCTAACAGGATTTTCATTTCCACCCCTGAGTTATCGACCATCGGCACAACGGCCCGCACGAAATCGTCCCGGATCACCGTTTCCGACTTGGTCTTGACAAGCCAGGAAGCACTACAGTGAATTTCAATCCCCCTGTGGCGCCCCCCGGCTACCGCTAAGTGGTACAGCACGAAACTATCGATCGGAAACTCACAAGGCAAGACCAGACTTTTTGCCAATTCGAAAGACCGCCCGAATGGCCCACCGCATGAGCCAAGCAGCGCAATACGAGCGCCCTCCCAGAGTAGCGCGTCGCGGGTGGCCGACGAACAGGTGTCAAGAGTTACGGGTCCGACGTTGGGCGAGTGCCACCTTGAGAGCGGCCGACCGCGCGCGAATCAAGCCGATCCGATCCTTCATCCGCGCGGACGTGCGCCCGGCTTGAGACCGCAGGCCACGCAGTCGTGCACGTATTTTGGCCACGATGACCGCGAAGAACACCACTCCGAAAGCCGACAGTGCGGTAGCCAGGTAGTACACCTCACCCTCCCTGCGGTCCGGTTGCCGGAAGGTGATCCGCCCGGCGCAATGCGGCTTCGGCTTGACGGGTCACCGCGGCCACCAGCTCGGCCGGTCGTTCCACGGACACCTCGCCCCCGTGGCCCAGAAGCAGGCGGACCATCCACGCGGTGTCGGCGTACCGCATCCGCACCCGCATGCGGCCTTCTCCCAGCTCGGTCACGTCCTCCACCGGGTAGTACTCGGCGATCCAGCGGCCGTCCGGCTCCAGGACGAGCACGGCGGTCCGCTGGGACGAGTCCGGCTGGAACAACCCCTCCGACGTATCAGTCGGGGTCGCGTGGGATGGCGGCGTGGCGGCCTCGTCGAGCACGACCACCCGGTCGATCCGGTCCAGTCTGAACAGCCGCACGTCGTCGGCCGTCCGGCACCACGCCTCCAGGTAGTTGCGCCCGTCGACCAGCAGCATCCGCATCGGGTCCACGACCCGGTCGGTGATCTCGTCGCGCGACGGTGTGTAGTACCGAAGTCGCAGCGCGCGACCGCGTCTCACCCCGTCCGACACCGCGTCGCGCACGGGCGTGGTCTCCGGTGCCTCCCGCAGGCCCAGGCCGACCGCGACGCCGGCGGGCTGGGCCTTGCCGACCGCGGCCTCGATCTTGGCCACGGCCCGGCGCACGGCGGCCTGGTCGGCGATGCCGGGCGTCTCGCCGAGCGCGCGCAACGCGACCAGCAGCGCGGTCGCCTCGGCGGCGGTGAGCCGCAACGGCCGGCTCATGCCCGCGTCGAAGACGACCGTGATCGTGTCGCCCTCGAAGGACAGGTCGATCAGGTCGCCGGGACCGTAGCCGGGCAGGCCGCACATCCACAGCAGTTCGAGGTCCTTGCGCAGTTGGCGCGGGGTGACCTCGAAGTCCGCCGCCGCCTCCTCGACCGGGATGCCGGGCCGGGCCAGCAGGTAGGGCACCAGGGCGAGCAGGCGTGGCAGCCGCTCGTTGGCCGACGAGTTGTTCACGCGCGCACCCCCGCACCGCGCACCGCGCCGAGCAGCTTCTCCCGGACGGTCTTGGCCAGCAGTTCGGGTTCGAGGACGACGACGTCCGCGCCGAAGCCCGCGATCCAGGACGCGGCCGAGTCCGGGAACCGCAGCGCGATCTCCAGCAGGTCGCCCCACTCCCCGTCGAACTCCCGCCGCCCGACGTGCTTGGCCCGCCGGCGCAGACCGTGCGCCCGGCCCTCGGCCACCCACAACCGCGCGGTGGCGGGCGTGGGGTCGGCCTGGCGGATGTTGGTCGCCACGAAGCCGAGCAGGTCGACGTCGTCGGGTCGGCGCACCACCCCGGCCTTGCCGACCGGCCGCACGTCGCCGACGATCCGCGACAGCCGGAAGCAGCGCGGCGCGGCGCGGTCCCGGTCGTGGGCGACCAGGTACCAGCGGCCACGCCACGCCACGACGCCCCACGGCTCGACGGTCCGGGTCCGCACCTCCGCGGGCACCGGCCGGCGGTAGTCGAACTCGACGACCCGGCCCTGCTGCACGGCGGCGAGCAGCGGCGGGAACGCGGGCTCGGTGGCCCGGACCTTGGGCTCGACCGGGACGCGCACGTCCTGGTCCACGTCGACGCCCGCGGCCCGCAGCTTGAGCAACGCGCCGTGCACGGCGCCGGTGAGCTGCGGCGAGTCCCACAGCCGCGCGGCCAGCGCCACGGCCGCGGCCTCGTCCGGTTCGAGGTCGATGTCGCCGAGTTCGTAGTCGCGGCGCGCGATCCGGTACCCGTCGATGCCGTCGAAGACGTCCGACCTCCCGACCTCCAGCGGCACGCCGAGGTCGCGCAGTTCTGTCTTGTCGCGCTCGAACATGCGGAAGAAGGCGTCGTCGGACGCCGCCTCGGCATAGCCGGGGACGATGCTGCGGATGCGTTCGGCGGTCAGGTACTGGCGGGTCGACAGCAGGCACAGCACCAGGTTGACGAGCCGCTCGGCACGTGCGGTGGCCACAGGAGAACCCTATCCCCGGTCGGGGCGGGCGCGACGCCCTCCCCGGCCACGAGTCCGGCAGAACGGTCCTTCCACCCGGACCTCAGCGCGAGAGGATGCCCTCGGGCAGGCCGGGGACGTCGGGCGCGAGCCACATCGGCCGCCAGTCCGCCAGCTCGTGGAACCGGCGCAGCTCCACGACGCCGGCCAGCCAGCCGCCCCACGCGCTGTACGGCGGGTTCGCCGGGTCGAAGCCGCTCTGCACGAACGTCAGTCGCGTGCCGCCGTCGGTGCCCTCCAGCTCCCAGCCCGACACCATGCCGTGCCAGTCGACGTCCATCCGCTTGCCGGGCTCGTACACCAGCACCGTGGCCGGGTGCGGGTTGGCGTCGAGGCCGCCCATCGCGACCCGGCCGCCGACCCACGCCTCGATGTCGATGCGCGCGCCGAACCAGCGCTCGTAGCTCTCCGCGTCGACCAGCGACCGAGCCACGACCTCGGGCTCGGCGGCGATGTGGACCGTGCCCCGCATCTCGGCCGAGGTGAAGTCGATCCGGTTGGCCACCTGGCGACCCTCGACGTGGTCGACGAGGTTGGCCAGGCCGAGCGTCCAGTAGGTGTAGAGGTGGCCGAGCACCGAGTCCTCGGCCACGGCCGACTCCCAGCCCGGGAAGTGGCTCTGCTCCAGGGTGATCAGCGTGCCGGACTCCCACGGCGTCAGGGAGAACGCGACGTCGGTCGTCTCGCCGCCGACCTTCCACGTGAACCGCAGCGTGCGGGCGTCGACGTGCACGACCTCCTGGTGCGGCGCGTCGCCTTCGGGCGTGTAGCGACCCCAGAAGCCGAACGGCGCGGCGGAGGCGTGCTCGGCCAGCCAGGCCTCCAGGTCGGCGGCGGTGGTCAGCGCCTGGTGCACGCGCTCCGGCGACGCGGTGGTGCGGATGCGCAGGGTCAGGGTCTCACTCATCGGACTCGTCCTTCGGGTAGCAGGCGACGACCAGGCGGAAGGCGTCGCCTTCCGGGGCGCCGTAACGGCTGAACAGGTCTTGCAACGTCGATCTCAACTCGGCGAAGAACTCGGCGCGCGCCTCGGGACGCACCCTGATCTCCCCCGACACCCCCAGCGACGGCAGTTCCGGCCGGGTGCGGTCCAGGGCCGCGATGTCGGACTGGACCCGCTCGGCCAGGTCGAGCAGGTGTCCCAGGCTCAACTCGTCGCGGACCCGGTCCGGTCCCAGTCGGCCGACCAGTCCGGGCGAGAGCCAGTACGACCGGGCCGCCGCCTGGTAGACGCCCTCGGTCACGCCGCGCACCCGCCGGGCGTCGACCTGGGTCGCCAACCCGGCTTCCACCAGGCGTTTCACGTGGTAGTAGACCCGCTGCGGGGTCTGGTCGAGCACGGTCGCGACCTCGGTGCACGACCTCGGCTGTGCCAGTTGCCGCAGCACTTCGATGCGCTGTGGCTTCAGCAGTGCCTCGGCCTGCTCGATCCGCTCCAGGTAGATGACGTCCCTCATCGCGAAAACGAGTTTGAACGTACAAAACATTTTTGTCAATGGCCCGCGCGGCGGCCGACCCCGGTCGTGGGAGAACTCAGCCCCTGGTCAGGACCGCGACCCGGCCCTTCTCACCGGACGCCCAGCACACGTCCGCGCAGTCCACGGTGTCGAAGCTGCCGGAGTCGATCGACCGCCACGTCCGCCCGCCGTCACGGCTCACGTCGCTGCCCTTCGGCCCGACCGCGATCACCGACCCGCGGTGCCACGCCACCCCCGACCGGTAGCCGACCGGCCCGGACTCCACAGCCTTCCAGCGCTCGCCGCCGTCCCGGCTCAGCGCCAGGTTGGCCACCCGCCCGGTCGGGTTCGCGTAGTCGCCGCCGATGGCCAGACCCTGATCGGGCGTGCGGAACGCCACCGCGAACACACCCGCCGAGACCGAGCTGAACAGGGGCGTGTCGGACGCGGTCCAGTGCCGGCCGCCGTCGTCCGAGTGCAGGACGCGCGCCTTCGCGCCGCCGCCCGTGGCGATCCACGCGTCGGACCGACCCGCCGTGGCCACGCACTGGCCGCTCGCGGCGAACCCGGCCTCGCCGGGCAGCGCGGGCGGGAAGTTCTCCTCGGGCACCTGCCGCCACGTGCGCCCGCCGTCACGCGTGAGCTGGACGCGGAACTTCCCGTCGACCGGATCGCTCATCGCCAGGCCCCGGAAGCGGTCGAAGAACGCGACGCAGTCGTAGAACGCGGCCGGCTCGGCGTTCTGGAAGGTCAGCGCCCAGGTCTTCCCGCCGTCGGACGTCCGGTAGATCCGCGAGGCGGCACCCGGACCGATCGACAGCACCACGGCGGTGCGCGCGTCGAACGCCTCGACGTCGCGGAACTCCAGGGTCGACGTGTCGGGCGGGCCGACCGACGCCCAGGAGGCGCCGCCGTCGGTGGTGCGCAGGACCGTGCCCTCGCTGCCCGCGACCCACGCGACGCGGTGGTCCACGGCGGACAGGCCGCGGAACTGGGCGGTCACGCCGGTGGGCTTGAGCTGCCAGGTCGGTTCATGGCCCGCGGTGGCGGGTGCGACCCCGGAGAACACGACCGCGACCACCAGGGCCGCGGCGAGGAGAAGGCTCTTCATGAGCTGTGAGCTTCACGAAGAGCCTTTCCCACCGACACCGCTAGAGGGACGAGATCAACCGCTCCACACGCTCGTCCACCGCGCGGAACGGGTCCTTGCACAGGACGGTGCGCTGCGCCTGGTCGTTCAGCTTCAAGTGCACCCAGTCGACCGTGAAGTCACGCCCGGCGGCCTGCGCGGCGGCGATGAAGTCGCCCCGCAGCTTCGCCCGGGTGGTCTGCGGCGGCGTGTCCTTCGCGGCCTCGATCTCGCCGTCGTCGGTGACCCGGTCGACCTGGCCCTTGCGCTGGAGCAGGTCGAAGATGCCCCGACCGCGTCGGATGTCGTGGTAGGCGAGGTCGAGCTGCGCGATGCGCGGGTTCGACAGGTCCATGTCGTGCTTGGCCTGGTAGCGCTCGATCAGCCGGTGCTTGATCGCCCAGTCGATCTCGCGGTCGATCTTCGACAGGTCCTCGGCGGCGACGGCGTCGAGCGTGCGGCCCCACAGTTCGAGCACCCGGTCGGCCATCGGGTCCGGCGTGCGCTTGGCCACGTGCTCCACCGCGCGCTCGTAGTACTCGCGCTGGATGTCCAGGGCCGACGCCTCCTTGCCGCCCGCCAGCCGTACGGTGCGGCGACCGGTGAGGTCGTGGCTGATCTCGCGGATGGCGCGGATCGGGTTGTCCAGGCTGAAGTCCCGGAACTGCACACCCTGCTCGATCATCTCCAGCACGAGGTTCGCGCTGCCCACCTTGAGCAGCGTGGTCACCTCGGACATGTTCGAGTCGCCGACGATCACGTGCAGCCTGCGGTAGCGCTCGGCATCGGCGTGCGGCTCGTCCCTGGTGTTGATGATCGGCCGCGACCGGGTCGTGGCGCTGGAGACGCCCTCCCAGATGTGCTCGGCCCGCTGCGACAGGCAGTACACGGCGCCACGCGGCGTCTGGAGCACCTTGCCCGCGCCGCAGATCAGCTGCCGGGTGACCAGGAACGGCAGCAGCACGTCCGCGATCCGGGAGAACTCGCCGGCCCGCGCCACCAGGTAGTTCTCGTGGCAGCCGTAGGAGTTGCCGGCGGAGTCGGTGTTGTTCTTGAACAGGAAGATGTCCCCGCCGATGCCCTCGTCGGCCAGCCGGCGCTCGGCGTCGACCAGGAGGTCCTCGAGGATGCGCTCCCCCGCCTTGTCGTGCGTGACGAGTTGGGCGAGGTCGTCGCACTCGGCGGTCGCGTACTCGGGGTGGGAGCCGACGTCGAGGTAGAGCCGAGAGCCGTTGCGCAGGAACACGTTCGACGAACGGCCCCACGACACGACCCGGCGGAACAGATACCGCGCGACCTCATCCGGGGACAGCCTGCGCTGCCCATGGAAGGTGCAGGTCACCCCGAACTCAGTCTCAATGCCGAAGATCCGCCGCTGCATCCCTCAACAGTAGGCGCATCCGGCGGTTTCCTCAGTGATCCAATCGGGCGGCGCGGGATTTTCCCGGATAACGTTCTCGACGTGCTCCGACGGGTGAACCGACTCGACCAGGCCCTGATGCGGCGCTCGGCCGCGATCCGACCCACCGGTCTCGACGAGGGGATGAAGCGGCTGTCCAAGGCCGCGAACCACAGCGTGCTGTGGTTCGCCGTCGCCGCGCTGCTCGCCGCGCGCAAGGGCCGGCCACGCCGGGCGGCGCTGCGCGGGGTCGCGGCGATCGCCGGTGCCAGCGCCGGGGCGAACCTCGTGGGCAAGACGCTGTTCCCCCGCCGCCGACCGGCCGCCGAGCTGCTCGACCTGCCCCGTCGGCTGGCCAAGCGGCCCACGTCGTCGTCGTTCCCGTCCGGGCACGCGGCGTCGGCGGCGGCGTTCACCACGGCGATCGCGCTGGAGTCGCCCGCGACCGCGCTGGTGATCGCGCCGATCGCGGCGGCGGTGGCGTACTCGCGCGTGCACACCGGCGTGCACTGGCCGTCGGACGTGGCGGTCGGCGCGTTGGCGGGGGTGGGCGCGGGCCTGCTGACCAGGCGCTGGTGGCCGGCCGGGCGCGAGGACGCCGCGTCGGCCCGGGAGCACGCGCACCTGGAGGCGTTGGAGGAGGGCGAGGGGCTCGTCGTCGTGGTCAACCCCGGTTCGGGGCTGGGCGGACCCCTTCCGGGTGGCGCGAGCCCGGCCGACCGGATCCGCGAGGAGTTGCCCAAGGCCGTGGTCGTGGACATCGCCGACCTGGACACGGTCATGACCGACCACTCGCCGCGCGCGCTCGGCGTGGCGGGCGGGGACGGGTCGGTGGCCGCGGTGTCCGCCCTGGCCGCCGAGCACCGGTTGCCGCTGGTGCTGATCCCGGCCGGGACGCTCAACCACTTCGCCCGGGACGTGGGCATCCTCGACCTGGCCGACACCGCGCACGCGGTGGGCGAGGGCAACGGCGTGCTGGTGGACCTGTCCACCGTGTCGGTGGACGGCGCCGACCCGCGCTGGTTCGTCAACACCGCGAGCCTGGGCGGCTACCCGGACATGGTGCGGCTGCGCGAGCGGTTGCGGAACCGGTGGGGCAAGTGGCCGGCGGCGGCGATCGCACTGGGCCGCGTGCTGCGGTCGGCGAAACCGCTGCGGGTGGAGTTGAACGACGAACCGCACCTGGTGTGGATGCTGTTCGTGGGCAACGGCCCGTACCGGCCCAAGGGGTTCGCGCCGACCGTGCGCCCGGCGCTGGACGCGGGCGTGATGGACGTGCGCTTCATCCGGGCGGACACCCGGCTGTCCCGGCTGCGGTTCTTCGTCGGCGCGGCGCTGGGGTCGTTGCACCGCAGCCGCACCTACCGGCACATGGAGGTGCGGCGGCTGCGGGTGCGCGTGCTCGGCCGCCCGGTGGCGATCGCGACCGACGGCGAGGTCGGACCGATCGGTACCTCGTTCGACTTCGTGTCGCGCCCGGCGGCGCTGGCGATCTACCGCGACTGAGCCCCTCGACGACGAGGGCCCCGGCGTCGTCCGCCGGGGCCCTTCGGTCACTTCTCGTCGTCGTTGGGCGGCAGGTTCACGTCCGTCACCGGCTTGTCCGCCACGGGTTCCTCGGCGGCCTCCCCGTCGGCTTCCGGGGGCGCCACCAGCGACGCCAGCGCGTCGCCCCCGATGCGGCGGAAGGCCCGACGCGGCCGGTCCCGTTCGAGGACGGCCACCTCCAGCTTGTTCGAGCCGAGCAGCTCCTTGCCGTTGCCGGTGCTGGTGCTGCCCGCGCTCAACGCCTTCACCGCGACCCGGACCGCGTCGGCGAGGTCGAGGCCCTCCGCGTACGCGTCCTTGAGCGCGGTCGACGTCGCGTCGGCCTGGCCGCCCATGACCGAGTACTGCGGCTCCTCGACGATCGAGCCGTCGTAGGTCAGCCGGTAGAGCGTGTCGTCCGCGGGGCGCACGCCCACCTCGGCCACGCAGATCTCCACCTCCAGCGGCTTGATCTGCTCGGTGAAGATCGAGCCGAGGGTCTGCGCGTACACGTTGGCCAGCGACCGCCCGGTCACGTCGCGCGGGTCGTTCTGGTAGCCGCGGACGTCGGCGAACCGGATGCCCGCCTGGCGCAGGTTCTCGAACTCGCTGTAGCGGCCGACCGCGGCGAACCCGATACGGTCGTAGATCTCGGACACCTTGTGCAGGGTGCTGGACGGGTTCTCCGCGACGAACAGGACGCCGTCGGCGTAGCGGAGCACGACGACGCTGCGCCCGCGCGCGATGCCCTTGCGGGCGTACTCGGAACGGTCGCGGAGGATCTGCTCCGGTGAGGCGTACAACGGCATCGTCACGGGTGCGGCTCCTGGGTGGTGCGGATGGGGTTCGGCACGGGCGCCCTCAGACCCGGCGGCCTTCGACGACCGCCTCGGCGACGGTGGCCGCGCGGTCCTCCGGCAGGTGTGCCGCCCCCTCGGCGGTGATCGTCACGACCAGCGGGTAGATGCGGCGGATCACGTCGGGGCCGCCGGTGGCCGAGTCGTCGTCGGCCGCGTCGTAGAGCGCCTCGACGGCGGTGCGCACGGCCGTGTCCTGGTCCGCGTCGGGGTCGTAGAGCTTCTTGAGCGCGGACTTGGCGAACAGCGAGCCGGAGCCGACCGCCTGGTAGCCCTGCGTGTCCTCGTACCGGCCGCCGGTGACGTCGTAGGAGACGATCCGGCCCGCGCGGTCGGGGTCGGGCGCGTCGACGTCGTAGCCGGCGAGCAGCGGGACCACGGCCAGGCCCGCGAGCGCGGCGTCGAGGTTGCCCTTGATCATCGCCGAGAGCCGGTTGGCCTTGCCGTCCAGCGACAGCGACACACCCTCGATCTTCTCGTAGTGCCGCAGCTCGACCGCGTAGAGGCGGACGATCTCCAGGGCGAGGCCCGCGGTACCGGCGATGCCGACGGCCGAGTGGTCGTCGGTGATGAAGACCTTCTTCATGTCACGCTGGGCGATGACGTTGCCCGTGGTCGCGCGGCGGTCGCCGGCGATCACGACGCCGCCCTGGTAGGTCAGGGCGACGATGGTGGTGCCGTGCGGCACCTGGACCGCGCCCTCGGGAAAACTCCGGTTCGAGGGCAGCAGTTCGGGCGCCTGGGCGCGGAGGAAGTCGGTGAACGACGACGACCCCGGCCTGAGGTAGGCCGGGGGCAGCGACGCGGCCGGGTAGCGCCCGGTCGAGCTGTGGTCCATACGCGGTGTTTCTCCCTTGTCCGCCGGTGTCCGCCTGACGTCGACCGTCCGCCTACTGGCCGCCCTTTTGCACGTAGGCGCGGACGAAGTCCTCGGCGTTCTCTTCCAGCACGTCGTCGATCTCGTCGAGGATGGCGTCGACGTCCTCGCCGAGCTTCTCCCGGCGTTCCTGACCCGCCGCCGCGCCGTCGCCGTTGTCGTCGCCGTCACCGCCGCCTTGGCGCTGAACCTGTTCCTGGGCCATCTCGACCTCCCGGTCTTCACGGGTCCTGCACTGCAACATTACCCATCCGGAAGCCGGAAAAGCGCCTTCCGTCCGGGGTGCGTCGATCAGCCCCTGGTGAGCGCCTCGACGAGCTGCTCGGCCGTGTCGGAGGCTTCGAGCAGGGCTCCGACGTGCGCCTTCGTCCCGCGCAGCGGTTCGAGCGTCGGGATGCGCACGAGCGACTCGCGGCCCAGGTCGAAGATCACCGAGTCCCACGACGCGGCGGCCACCGCGGCGGGGTACCGCTCCAGGCACCGGCCGCGGAAGTAGGCGCGGGTGTCCTCCGGCGGGGCCAGGATCGCGGCGCGCACCTCCTCCTCGCTCACCAGCCGCTTCATGGAGCCGCGCGCGACGAGCCGGTTGTACAGGCCCTTGTCGAGGCGGACGTCGGAGTACTGGAGGTCGACCAGGGACAGCCGCGGCGAGCCCCACGCCAGCCCGTCCCGGGCCCGGTAGCCCTCCAGCAGGCGCAGCTTGGCGACCCAGTCGAGCCGGTCGGCGCACTCCTGCGGGTCGCGGGACAGGGCGTCGAGCACCTCGCCCCAGACGCGCAGCACCTCCCGGTCGCCGACGCCCTCCCGGTCGACGAACTCGGCGGCCCGCTCGTAGTAGGCGTACTGGAGGTCGAGCCCGGTGAACTTCCGACCGCCGGCCAGCTCGACCCGGGTCTTGAGGGTCGGGTCGTGGCTGATCCGGTGCACGGACCGGACGGGTTCGAGCAGCCGCAGGTCGTCGAAGCGCAGGCCGGCCTCGATCATGTCGAGGACCAGCGAGGTCGTGCCGACCTTGAGGTAGGTGGAGTACTCGGCGAGGTTGGCGTCGCCGATGATCACGTGCAACCGGCGGTACTTGTCCGCGTCGGCGTGCGGCTCGTCGCGGGTGTTGATGATCCCGCGCTTGAGCGTGGTCTCCAGGCCGACCTCGACCTCGATGTAGTCCGACCGCTGGGACAGCTGGAACCCGGCCTCCTCGCCCGCCGGCCCGATGCCGACCCGGCCGGAACCGGTGACGACCTGCCGCGAGACGAAGAACGGCGTCAGCCCGGCGATCACCGCGGTGAACGGCGTGGCGCGCTTCATGAGGTAGTTCTCGTGGGTGCCGTAGCTGGCGCCCTTGCCGTCCACGTTGTTCTTGTAGAGCTGGAGGCGGGGCTGGCCGGGCACGGTGGCGGCGCGCAGGGCGGCCTCCTCCATCACCCGCTCACCCGCCTTGTCCCAGATCACCGCGTCACGGGCGTTGGTGACCTCGGGCGCGGAGTACTCGGGGTGGGCGTGGTCGACATAGAGCCGGGCGCCGTTGGTGAGGATGACGTTGGCCGCGCCGAGGTCCTCGACGTCCCCGTCGCCGCCCGGGTGGCCGCCCGGGTGCCCGAGGTCGAACCCGCGCGCGTCCCGCAACGGCGACTCGACCTCGTAGTCCCAACGGGCCCGCCGGGCGCGCGGGATGTCGGCCGCGGCGGCGTACGCGAGCACCACCTGTGTCGAAGTGAGCACCGGATTGGCCGTCGCGTCACCCGGCACCGCGATGCCGTACTCGACCTCGGTTCCCATGATCCTCCGCATACCTGGCAGCTTAGGACCTGACCCCGACAACCCGTGCCGATCCGCGCCCGTTTCACCCCGAGGCCAGGCCCGCCGCGGGCCGGATGCGCGACGCCCCGCTCGCCGGGCCGAACGCCGAGAGCACGGCCAGCACCACCACGCCGACCCCGCCGACCAGCAGCGGGACGAGCGCGACCGACGGTACGGCGAACACACCGAGGCTCATCAGCGTCAGTTCGGCGTAGGCGAACCCGAACACCCCGCCGCCGACCACCCCGACCAGCGACAGCAGCACGGCCTCGGCGACCACGCCGAGCTTGATCCCGCCCCTGGTCACCCCGAGCGCCCGCCGCAGCGCGAGTTCCTTGCGCCGCTCCTGCACGGAGATCGTCAACGCGGTGCCGATGCCGGTGACCGCCACGGCGACCGACAGGCCGAGCAGCACCATCATCGTGGTGATGCCGATGTCGATCATGCGCTGGTTCTCCGCGGTCACGTCGGCCCTGGTCCGGACGAGCACGGTCGGCGCCGACCCCAGCGCGTCGAGCACCCCGGCCCGGAAGGCGGCCGGGTCTGCGCCGTCCCGCAGGGTGACCAGCACCTTGGACGCGGGCGCGAACCCGGTGGCGCCGACCACGGCGTTGGCGCCGTCGAGCAGCTCGAACGGGATGGTCCCGGTGAACGTGCCGGTCACCGGTCCGCCCGGCACCCCGTCGAGCGTCACGGGCTGCCCGACCCGCGCGCCGAACTCCTCGACCAGCCACTCCGAGAGCAGCACCGACCCGGCGCCGAACCCGGGCACCGCGGTCCCCCGGTCGGCCAGCCACGCCCGCAGCCGCTCCGGGTCCGCGCCCAGCACCTGGTAGGGCGCGGGCTCGCCCCGCACCTGCCGGCTCCCCTCGGCGGTGTGCACGACCAGACTCGACCGCACCTCGGGCCGGTCCACCGCCGCGACGGTGCCCGCGTCGACCACCCGGTGCCCGGCGTCCACCACGACGGCGTCGGGTCGGGGCTCGTCCTCGAACTTGTCCTCCACCGTCCGCACGGCACCCACCGTCACGGCGAAGAAGGTCACCATCGCCGCCGCGAGCAGCAGCGGCATGGCCACCGACGCCGACCGCTGCGGCACCCGCCGCACCTCGGCCGCCGCGAGGCGCCACTGCGCGCCGCCGATCCGGCCGGCCAGTACGCCGAACACCCGTCCGAGCGCGGGCACCACCACCGGCCCGAGCACCCCGAACAACCCGCCGACGGCCGCGATGCAGGAGAAGAGCACCAGGAAGACCGCGCCGATCCCACCGGCCATCAGGCCGAGGGCCGCGAGCGCCGCCGCGAACCCCACGACCACGACGCCGAACACGTACCGCCGCCGCACCACCGCACGGTCGGGCGTCTGCCCCTCGGACGTGCGCAGGGCCGCCAGCGGCGCCACCCGCACCGCCGCGAACGACGGACGTACCGCGGCGAACCCGCTCAGCACCGCCGCCACGCCGACACCGAGCGCGAACTGCCCGGCCGTCGGCAGCAACGGCGGGTCCAGCCGCACCGCGCCGAGCACCTCCGACAGCCCGGCGGCGTCGAACAGCCGGGCCAGCAGCCACCCGACGCTGCCGCCCGCCACGCCGCCGAGGGCACCGGCGACCGCGCCGGTCAGGACGGCCTCGATCAGGTTCGCCCACACCAGCGGCCCCCGGTGCGCGCCGAGGCAGCGCAGCAGCGCGGTGTGCCGCTGCCGCTGGAGGTAGACCGCCCGGTAGGTCGCCGAGGCGACGAACACCGACGTCGCCAACGCCAGGATGCTGAACGGCAGCAGCACGATCATCAGCTCGTTGCCGGGCCGCTCGGCGGACACGACCGCCGCCGCCTGCGCCCGCATGCCCGCGCCGGCCGCCGCCGAGACCGCCGCCCGGTCCCCGCCGAAGACGTACAGCGCCGTGATCTCCGGCCGGCCGCCGAGCTTGGCGGCCAACTCCTCGCCGACCACGATCAGCGGCTCGTTCCCGAAGCCGCCGCGCACGGTCACGCCCCGCACGACCACGTCGATCGGCCGCCCCTCGGCGTCGGCCACCCGCACCGACGCGCCCGGCGCCAGCCCGTGGCGGTAGGCGGTGACCCGGTCGACGGCGATCTCGCCGTCCGCGCCGGGTGCGCGGCCCTCGCCGATCGGGACCCGGCGCAGGTCCTCGCGCGTGGACTCGATCTCCGCGACCGCCCGGCCGGCACCGGCCCGGCCACCGTCGAGCAACAGGTCGGCCCGCACCTGCCGCACGGGGACGACGTCGCGCACGCCGGGCACCGCGACGACCCGGTCGAGGACCGCGGCGTCCAGGGCGACCTCCCCGTCGGATGTCGGCCGTACCACCGTCGACACCCCGGCGGGCACGGTCGAGGCGCCCCGCGCGGTCGCCGAGACCATGGCGTCGCTGAGCATCAGCGCCGCCGACAGACAGGCGACGCCGACGACCAGGGCGACCCCGGGCAGGACCGAACGTCCGGGGCGCTCGCGGAACTCGGCGACCGCGAGCCGCAGGGATGTGGGCACGACTCCTCCTGATGACTACGAGGTCACCGAAGTTAGGGAGCGCGGTCGTCGGCGGTCGTCGCCCCGCGGTAGCACCGCGGGTACGACCTGAGGAGGATCTCCCCGTGGGAGACACCGGCGAGGACGTGGCGCTGTTCGGCCCCGACGGGACCCCGGCCGGGTCGGCGTCGCGGGCCAGGGTCCGCGCGGAGGGACTGTGGCACGCGTGCGCGGCGATCGTCGTGCTGTCCCGGGACGGCCGGCGGATCTTCGTGCACCGGCGCACCGACACGAAGGACGTCTACCCGGGCCTCTACGACCCCATGTGCGGCGGCGTGGTGGCCGCCGGCGAGACCCCGGACGAGTGCGCCCGACGCGAACTCGCCGAGGAGCTGGGCGTGCGGGAGGTACCCGTGCCGCTGTTCACGAATTCCTTCGTGGACGGAACCATCCGCTACTTCGCGAGCGTTTACGTCGTGCGCACCGACGGTCCGTTCACCCTCCAGCCCGAGGAAGTCGCGTGGGGCGGGTGGCTGACCGTCGACGAGGTGCGCGCACGGGTGGAGGACCCGGACTGGCCGGTGGTACCGGACGGCCGGGCGTTGATCCGGGAGTGGTTCCGATGGGTTTCCTCGTCGCGATGACGATCCCCGGCCTGGCGATCGGGCTGGTCGTGTTCGCCGTGGCCGAGCGGGTGTGGAAGTGGGCGCGGCGGCGCAAGGGCCACCCGGTCCTGTCGTCGGTGGCGATGGACGAGTTCACGCTGATCTTCCAGGCGACCAAGCAGCAGGAGATCGACCACCGCCGCATGTCGCTGATGCTGCGCGACGACGAGGAGGACGGCGCGCCGCCGCGCGGTCCCGTCGACCTGGACTCCGGCAAGGTCCGCCTGACCGTCGAACGCGACGACCCGGCCTGAGGTCAGGACGGGTCGTTCCCCCGCCGCTCGACGACGGCGCCGAGCAGGGGCAGGGAACCGTCGACGACGCCGGCCGCGGCGTCCACCAGCTTGCGGTTGGTGGCACGGGCGTGGGCGCGCAGGATCGCGAACGCCGCGTCGACGTCGATCCGCATCCGTTCGGCGAGGACGCCCTTGGCCTGCTCGATCAGGATGCGGCTGTCGAGGGCGGTCCGCAGTTGTCGGGCGGTCGTCTCGTACCCGCGCAGGATGCGCCAGTTCACCAGGCCGATCGCGGCCATGTCGGCCAGCCCCTGCCCGAGGGCCAGCACCCGCCGCTCCAGCGGTCCGGGCACCATCGTGTACAGACCCAGGGTGCCGAGCACCTGGTCGCGCAGGCGCAACGGCAGCACGTGTGCGCCGCGGAAGCCGTCGGCCACGGCGACGGGCGCGAACCTCGGCCACCGCTGCCACGCGTCCACCAGGTCGTGGCACACCACGACGCTGCCGGCCCGGAAGCAGTCGAGCGCCGGCCCCTGGCAGGTGGTGAGTTGGAGTTGTTCCAGTGTGCGCGCGTCCCGATCGGACGCCGCGGCGAGGTCGACGGCGTCGTTGTTCTCGTCGGCCAGGAGGAGTCCGCACGCCGCGACGTCGAACAGGTCCCGACAGCGTTCGGCCAGCAGTCCGAGCACGACGGTGGTGTCGAAATCGGCCGCCAGGGTGTCGGCGAGCATGATGAAGGTGTCCTGCGCCAGGTCGTGGTCCATCGGTCCTTCTCTCGGGTGCGCGGTGCCCCGCCGGGGGACGGCATGCGGCGTCGCGAGTGGTGGACCGGCCCGGTCACCGCCGGGGTCTGGTGCGTATCCAGGGCCCGGCGGGTGGTCTCGGCAGCCCGACCACCACGGCGCGAAGCCGTCCGATGCGCTCCACGAGCGCAGCGGCATCGGTCCGGTTCCGCCGGCGTAGCGCCTCGTTGCGCAACGGTCGCAGTCGCTCGACCACGCGGGCGGACTCCAAACCCTCGCAGAGGGCAACCGCCCGGCCGCCCAGCTCGATCGCGGTGTCGACCTGGTCGTCGAGCAAGTGGCAGGTCGCGAGCGCCACCAGGCAGAACGCACGACTGCGCACCATCTCCGCCGGGTAAGACTCCCACGCGGAGTCCAGCGCGGGCACCGCGAGCTCGACGAAGCGGGGATCGACCGACTGCCCGAGCTGGGTGTGGATCACTCCGGTCATGCCCGACAGGTCCGCGGGTGTGAAGAACGCCGCCCAATCCGACACCGGTTCCCCTTGCGCGTGGGCGAACGTCGTCGGCACGTCGGACAACAGCGCCAAGGCTTCGTGCTCCATTCCCATGTGCGCGTACGCCCATGCCTGGTTCACGTTCACCACGGCCAGCGCGAGCGCCGAGCCGGCGCGGCGGGCCGCGCGTTCGCCGAGCCGGAACTCGGCCAGCGCGGGCCCGGGGGCGTTGTGGTGCAGCCACACCCGGCCGAGGCGGTAGTAGATGTTGGCCATGAGCGCGTCGTGGCCGATCGAGGACGCCAGCTTCAACGCTGTCCCGAAGTGCGCCAGCGAATCGCCGACCCGGCCGACGTCGAAGCTGGTCCAGGCGACCAGGTTGAACAGGTCGGCGACCGCGGTGCGCAGTGGCACGACGATCCGGTCGTGCGCGGGTCTGGACAGCAGGGCCAGCGCCGACGGGAGTCGGTCGGTCACCTCGGCGCACGACCTCAGACCGCCGTACCGGTGGTCCAGGGCCCGCAGGTCGTGGGTGAAGTCCCGCAGTGCCACGACGTCCGCCTCGGCCACCGGGCCGGAGGTCTGCCATGGTCGACCGGATGGTTCCTCCGGTGGCAGGGGATCGCGGTCGGACATCAGCGGCCTCGGAGTGACTCGGGCCCGCCGGATACGCGTGTCGCGCCGCGGTGGCGTACATCGGTGCCGAATGGGCGTGAATACGGTGTCAACGCGCACCCCCGCCCAACCGGTAACGCATTCGCCGCCGAAGGGCGCGAATCACGCGGTCGATTTCCACTACCGGTCGACCGACCCGACGGGCGATCTCGCCGCGGCTGTAGCCGAGCCCTGTCAACGCGAGCAGCCGCGCTTCGGATCGGACGAGCACACCGCCACCGCGCAACAGCCATTCCGCATGGATGCGGTCGACCACGGAATCGGAGTGGTCGCCGACCACCGGCACCGACCCGATCTCGTGGACGAGTCGGCGCCGACGGTCCTCTTTGCGGGCGACGGCCAGGCAGCGCCGCCACACCGCGGTGTCGAGCAGGGCGTCGAAACCGTCCCGGTGCAGAACCGGCTTCCCCATCACGGAGACGAAGACGTCGTGCACCACGTCGTCGGCGTGCTCGGTCAGACCGAAACGCTCGACCGTGCGGCGCAGCCGGTCCCGGCGGCGCACGCAGCGTTGCCATGCCTGGTCCGGGGTCAGCGGAACCGATTCTCCGGTCATCGCGGAACCCCGGGCCGACGGTGGGGGTGGCATGAGGGCGCACGAGGCGCGTCGCGCACCCCCTCGGATCGCGCCGCCACCACCGACGCCCTCATGCCGGGCGAGGCACCCCCTGCCGGTGCCTCGCGACACGGGAACCGTGTCCGGTCCGACAGTGCCGCGCCGGCACCGCGGCCACAATGGTTGCCCTCAGCACCCGACCGAAGACTGCTCTTTTCGCGTGAATCGCCGAAACCGGTCGTCCACGGAAAAAGAGAGGGCGCGAAATACCCTGAAAAGCACTTTTCCATCGGCGCACCGGCCCGCCGGCCGGCGCACCCATGACACCGGATGCAGAATTCCGTGATGTGGATCACCCCGTCGCTGTCGCCGAACGTGCCGGCGCCGGGGTCCGGGGCGTGGACATCACTATTCCCCACTCACGGACGACGCGCACATCCGCTTCACCCGAATGCGGCGGCGACCGGGACGGCGGATCTCAGTCCGGGCGCTCGGCGAGCACCTCGGCGGGTTTGAGGAGACCGGTCACGAGCCGGTGCGCGACTTCGGTGAGCGGCACGCCGCTGCGGTGTCCGTGGGCGCGCAACACCGCGAAGGCCCGGTCCATCGTGATGTTCCCGGCGTACGACAGGATGCCCTTGGCCTGTTCGATGGTGATCCGGTTGTTGAGCGCGCTCTGGAGCTGTTCGGTGAGGATCTCGCCCCGGCGGATCGTCCGCTCCTGGAGGATGCCGATCGTCGCGGTGTCGGCGAGCGCCCGCGCGACCCTCAGGTCCCGATCGGACATCGGACCGGCGTCGCGGCCGAACAGGTTCAGCGCGCCGATGGTCTGGCCGCGCAACCGCATCGGGATCGCCTGGACCGACGTGAACCCCTCGCCCAGTGCCGCCGGGACGAAACGCGGCCAGCGCGCCGACGCGGTCGCGAGGTCGGGGACGACGACCGGTCGGCCCGACCGGACGCAGTCCAGGCACGGTCCTTCGTCGGTCTGGAGCTGGAGGAGTTCCAGGAGTCGGGTCCGTTCCGTCGACGACGCGAGCACGCGCAGGGTGCCGTGCTGGTCGGACAGCAGGAGTCCGGCCTCGGCCGCGCCGAGCACGTCGGTGCAGTGGCGCACGAGGTCGTGGAGCACGTCGGCGATGTCGTAGTCGTCGACCAGCGTGTCGGCAAGCTGCACGAAGGCACCCACCAACCGCGATTCCCGCTCGCTGGCGGACGGTGAAGAACCCGACATGGGTTCGTTCTCCCTTCTCTCCCGGTCACAGGGTAGGTCGTCGGCCGCCGTCCGCGGGTGCGGCGGGACGGGCCGGTCCTGGGGTTTCACCGGTCCAGGTCCGCGGGCGTGATCCGCCGGACGACGAGGTCCCGCGCGATCTCCTCGACCAGGCGCCCGGTGGCGAACGCGTGTGCGCGGAGCCGGGCGAACGCCTCGTCGGGCGGTATGCCGAACGCCGCGATGAGCATCCCGGTGGCCTGGTGCACCTGCTCCCGGTGCAGCGGCAGCGCGGCCCACCAGTCGGCGTCGAGCCGGTCCAGGCGCATGCCGAGCACGACGCCCGTGGCCATGGCGACGAGATGCAGCGCGACGGCCAGTTCCGCCGGGGCCAACCACCCGGTGTGGTGGCGGTACAACGCCATCACCCCGATGCCGAGGGCGCCGCTGAGCAACGGGAACGCGAAGAACCCGCCGATCGGCTCGGCGGCGACCTGGGCCGCGAACACCGGCCAACGCCGCGCGGCGTCGACACCGAAGTCGGGGAGCAGCACGGGCCGGCGGTGCTCGAACGCCTCCAGGCACGGCCCTTCGCCCAGGGTGAACTGGAAGGCTTCCGCGCGCGCCAACACCTCGTCGCCGGCGTAGAGCGTCTCCCACTCGGCGGCACCGGTCATCACCGAGATCGAGGCGCCGTCCACCGGGAGCAGTTCGACGCAGGTCCGGCACAGCAGCCGGAGGGGGTCGTGGCCGATCCCGGGCGGATCGCCGTTGGCGGCGGCGAGGAACGCGGCCTGGACGAGTGCGGAGAGTTCCCGCCCGTCCCCACGCTCATCCATCGCGCGCCGCCGCTTCCCGAAGGGCGAGGACGAGCCGCAACAGAACCTCCGCGCGTCGAGACCGAGTCCCTGGACGCAGCGCGAACGGATGCGACGCACAGAGTTGCCTGAAGGAAGACCTTCACCTCGACCCTACCGGTCGGGGAACGTGGCCGCATCCTCGGGTACCCCGCGCCCCGGATTCGTCCACAATGGACCAAATCGGCCACCGTCCCGGATAGGACCCGGGTCCGATGTCGACGCGGGACCCGCCGGCTACCGTCGGCACGTGTCCAACCGCCTGTTCCGACTTCTCCCGAACGCGTACCCGGTCGTCCTGGACACCGCGTTCGCGCTCTGCGCGACCGCGGTCTACGCGAGTTTCGCCGGGATCTCGTCCCTCTCGCCGTGGTTCGGCTACCCGTTGGCCGCCTTGATCGGCCTGCCGCTCGCCGTCCGCCGCCGGTACCCGCTGCCGGTGCTGGCGGTGGTCGTCACGGCCCTGTGCGTGGCGACCGTGCTGGAGATGCCGCTCGAACCGCACAGCCCGACGGCGTTCGCCCTGTACGCGGTGGGGGCGTGGGTGCCACGCCGACCCGCGGTGACCGCCCTGGTGGCGACGGTGGTGATGTCCGGCGCGGCGCTGATGGTCTCCCAGCCGACGCCGGACGACATCGGGTTGGTGGCGTTCGTCGGCCTCTACGGTTCGGCGGCCTGGGCGCTGGGCCGGTTCACGCGGGCACGCCGTGCGTTCGCGGCACGGGAGGAGGCGGAACGGGCCACGCGGGCGGTGACCGAGGAGCGGCTGCGGATCGCCCGTGAGCTGCACGACGTCGTGGCGCACAGCCTCAGCCTGATCACGGTGAAGGCAGGCGTGGCGGCGCACGTCGCCCGCACCCGGCCGGACGAGGTGGTCGACGCGCTGGCGGTGATCGAGGCCACCAGCCGGGACACGCTCGTGGAGATGCGGCGGCTGCTCGGCGTGCTGCGCTCGGACGACGCGACCGGGACCGCGCCCATGCCGGGTCTCGCGGACCTGGCGGGCCTGGTCGAGCGGGCGGCGGACGCCGGCGTCGACGTGACGCTGGAGGTGACCGGCGGCGGACTGCCGGACGGAGTGGGGCTGACCGTGTTCCGGATCGTGCAGGAGTCGGTGACCAACGTCGTCAAGCACGCCGCGCCCGCCCGGTGTTCGGTACGGGTCGCGGTGACCGACGACGAGGTCGGGATCGAGGTGGTCGACGACGGGACGCGCGCGGCGCGGGCGGGCGGCGGCCACGGGCTGATGGGCATGCGGGAACGCGTGGCGATGTACGGCGGCGACTTCGAGGCAGACCGCCGCCCCGCCGGCGGGTTCGCGGTCAAGGCCCGCATTCCGCTGTCCTGACGTGATCCACTCCGCTGGGGCCTGCCACCATCGGTACGTGGAATCTTCGGCCGACACCTCCGTGGTGATAGTGGACGACCAGGCGTTGCTGCGCGGCAGTTTCCGGGTGCTGATCGACTCCACGCCGGGGTTGCGCGTCGTCGGCGAGGCCGGCGACGGGGCGGAGGCGGTCGAGGTCGTCCGCCGCGAGGCGCCGGACGTGGTGCTCATGGACGTCCGCATGCCGGGGGTCGACGGGATCGAGGCGACCCGGCGGATCTCCGGGTTCTCCGCCGCGCGGGTGCTGGTGCTGACGACGTTCGACGTCGACGAGTACGTCTACGCGGCGTTACGCGCCGGGGCGTCCGGTTTCCTGCTCAAGGACACGCCGCCCGCCGACCTGCTGGCCGCGATCCGGGTCGTGGCGGCCGGGGACGCGTTGCTGTCGCCGTCGGTGACCCGTCGGCTCATCACCGAGTTCGCCCGCACGTCCCGACCCCGGCCGGTCGGGGTCGAGGGGTTGACCGGACGGGAGGCCGAGGTGCTCGTGCTGATCGCCAAGGGGTTGTCCAACGCCGAGATCATGCTCGAACTGCGGGTGTCGACGGGGACGTTGAAGACGCACATCGGCCGGCTGCTGCACAAGCTCCAGGCCCGGGACCGGGCCCAGCTTGTCATCGCCGCCTACGAGGCCGGCGTGGTCACCGCCGGCTGACCACGACGGGTGGCCCGGTTCCGGGCCACCCGTCGTGCTCCTACAGGTACTGACCGGTGTTGGTGGCGGTGTCGATCGCCCGACCCGACTCCTGGTTCTTGCCGGTCACCAGCGTGCGGATGTAGACGATCCGCTCGCCCTTCTTGCCCGAGATCCGCGCCCAGTCGTCCGGGTTCGTGGTGTTCGGGAGGTCCTCGTTCTCCGCGAACTCGTCCACGATCGCGTCCAGCAGGTGGCGGACCGACAGGCCCGGCTGCTTGGTGTCGAGCAGGCTCTTGATGGCCGCCTTCTTGGCCCGGTCCACGATGTTCTGGATCATCGCGCCCGAGTTGAAGTCCCGGAAGTACAGGACCTCCTTGTCACCGTTGGCGTAGGTGACCTCCAGGAAGCGGTTCTCGTCGGTCTCCTCGTACATGCGCTCGACCGTGTGCTGCACCAACCCCTGGACGCACGCCTGCGGGTCCCCGCCGAACTCGGCCAGGTCGTCGGCGTGCAGGGGCAGGTCGGCGGTCAGGTACTTGTTGAAGATGTCCTTCGCGCCCTCGGCGTCCGGACGCTCGATCTTGATCTTCACGTCGAGCCGGCCGGGCCGCAGGATGGCCGGGTCGATCATGTCCTCCCGGTTGGAGGCACCGATCACGATCACGTTCTCCAGGCCCTCGACGCCGTCGATCTCGCTGAGGAGCTGGGGCACGATCGTGGTCTCGACGTCGGACGACACGCCGCTGCCGCGGGTGCGGAAGATCGAGTCCATCTCGTCGAAGAACACGATCACGGGAGTGCCCTCGGACGCCTTCTCGCGCGCCCGCTGGAAGATCAGCCGGATGTGCCGCTCGGTCTCGCCGACGAACTTGTTGAGCAGCTCCGGGCCCTTGATGTTGAGGAAGTAGGACTTGGCCTCGTGGTGGTCGTCACCCCTGGCTCTGGCCACCTGCTTGGCCAGCGAGTTCGCCACCGCCTTGGCGATGAGCGTCTTGCCGCAGCCGGGCGGGCCGTAGAGCAGCACGCCCTTGGGCGGGCGCAGCTTGTACTCGCGGAACAGGTCGGCGTGCAGGAACGGCAGCTCGACCGCGTCGCGGATCTGCTCGATCTGCCGGCCGAGGCCGCCGATGTCCTCGTACGCGACGTCCGGCACCTCCTCCAGCAGCAGGTCCTCGACCTCGGCCTTGGGCACCCGCTCGTAGGCGAACCCGGCCTTGGAGTCGACCAGCAGGGAGTCGCCGGCCTTGAGCGGCGAGTCCAGCAGCGGCTGGGCCAGCCACACCACGCGCTCCTCGTCGGCGTGGCCGACCACGAGCGCACGCGCGACCGACGAGCCGTCGGCCGCACCGGAGTCCAACACCTCACGCAGCGTGCAGACCTCGCCGGTCCGCTCGAAGTCGCCGCCCTCGACCACGGTGAGGGCCTCGTTCAAGCGCACCGACTGGCCGCGCACCAGGGTCGTCGCCTCGACCGCCGGTGACACCGAAACGCGCATGCGCCGACCGGACGTGAAAACGTCCACGGTGCCGTCCTCGAACTTCGCGAGGAAGACGCCGTAGCCGCTCGGCGGCTGGGCGAGGCGGTCCACTTCCTCACGCAACGCGAGGAGTTGGCTGCGCGCCTCTCGAAGGGTGTCGATGAGCTTCGTGTTGCGCTCGGTCAGTTGGCTGACGCGTTCCGTCGCCTCCGCCAGTCGCTGCTCGAGCAGGCGGACGTGTCGTGGGGATTCCGTCAACTTACGACGCAACAGCGCGATCTCGTCCTCGAGGAACCTGATCTGCGCGGTCAGCTCACCAGGGTTGTTGCCAGTGTTCAGCTCGCCGCCCTCGTCGGGCCGGCTGCCGGGATGACCGTGCGGCATGTCGGCACCCTCCTCCCGTGTTCGTATGACAAAGGTACCGGCGATCACCGACAAAACGTGACACGCGAACCGGCTTGCCACCGAAAACGTGATCACGCGCGGGCGCCGCTCACCAGGGCAACTACTCCATACCGGTGTCCGGCACCGCCACCGACCGGCTACCGTGCGTGGAGAGTGCGAATCCACTCACGCGGACCGGGCAGCACGACTGCCACCAGCGCGAGGTTCTAGGAGAACGTGATGTCCGTCCCGCCTCAGCAGCCGGGACCCTACGGCGGGCAGCCGGGTCAGTACGGCAACCAACCAGATCCTTACGGCTCCCCCCAGGGTCCCTACGACCAACAGCCGCCGGGGCAGTACGGCGGCCGGCCGGGGTACGGGCAGCAGCCCGGCGGCTACCCTCCGCCACCCCAGGGCGTTCCACAGGGTGGGCAACAGCCGGGTTACGGACAGCAGTCCGGCGGGTACCCGCCGCCCGGTCAGCAGGGCTACGGCCAACCCGGCTACGGGCCGCCGCCCGGCGGCCCGGGTCAGCCGGGACAGCCCGGCCAGTTCGGGCAGCAGCCCTACGGCCATCCGGGTGGTTTCGGCGGCCCCTACGGCCCGCCGCGCAAGAAGAGCCCCCTGCCCTGGGTGCTCGGCGGCGTCGGTGTACTGGCCGTCGTGGTCGTGTTGGTGGTGGTGTTCGTGTTCAACGGTGGCGGCAACAGCTCGCCCAAGGAGGCGGCTGACACGTTCGTCGCGGCCTTCAACGCGAAGGACTGGGACAAGCTCAAGTCCGTGACCTGCGCCGAAGACCACTCCAAGATCGACGACCTCAAGTCGAAGGCGGACCCGGCGAGCATGGCCGCCGAGCTGGAGAAGGCGATCCAGGAGGCTCCCCCGGAGATGCGGGAGCAGTTCAAGAAGATCGCCGAGGCCGCCAAGAACATCAAGACGACCGCGACGGTGACGAAGATCGAGGAGACCGACTCCACCCACGCGAAGGCGACGGTCAAGATCAAGCTGGAGAACGTCCCGGACGAGATCAAGGGGTCGGTCAAGTCCGACCTCGAAGAGGACGTCAAGTTCGTGAAGAAGGACGACGGCTGGGTCACCTGCGGCAACTGAACCGCGACGCGGAACGGCCCGTCCCCCGGCCGGGGGACGGGCCGTTCCGCGTCGGTCAGCCCTTCGAGGGGCGCCGCTGCGGCCGGGGCGGTGTCACGCCGTCCGCCAGCCGCCGCGTGGTCAGCAGGAACGCCGTGTGCGCGATCATCCGGTGCTCGGGCCGCACGGCCAGGCCCACGACGTGCCACGGCCGCACGAGCGTCTCCCACGCCTGCGGCTCGGTCCAGTGCTGCTGCTCGCGCAACGCCTCGGTCACCTTCGACAACTGCGTGGTGGTCGCCACGTACACGACCAGCACGCCGCCCGGGATCAGGCTGCGCGCCACGGTCGGCAGCACGTCCCACGGCGCGAGCATGTCCAGGACGACCCGGTCGACCTCGCCCTCGTGGTCGGCCAGGTCGCCCACGGTCAGCGACCAGTTGCCCGGCCGTCCGCCGAAGAACTGCTCGACGTTGCGCACCGCGTGGTCGGCGTGGTCCTGGCGGATCTCGTAGGACGTGACGCTGCCCTGCTCGCCGACCGCGCGCAGCAACGAGCAGGTCAGGGCGCCCGAACCGGCACCGGCCTCCAGCACCCGCGCGCCCGGGAACACATCGCCGTACATGACGATCTGGGCGGCGTCCTTGGGGTAGATGACCTGGGCGCCGCGCGGCATCGACAGCACGTAGTCGGGCAGCAACGGGCGCAGCGCCAGGAACGACGTGCCGCCGACGGACACCACCACGCTGCCCTCGGGCTGCCCGATCAGCTTGTCGTGGGGCAGCGCGCCGCGGTGGGTGTGGTACTCCTTGCCGGGTTCGAGCACGATCGTGTAGTGCCGTCCCTTCGGGTCGGTCAACTGCACCCGGTCTCCCGGCCGGAACGGACCACTGGCGGTGCTCACCGCGACGAACCTCCTGCTTGAGCGACAAACGGCGCACGATCGTCCCAGGTGGCCGGTCGCCGGGCCTCACCGGCTCCCCGCCCTCGCGGCCTTCACCGACTGGTAGACCGGGCCGACCACGAGCCAGATCAGCCCCACGCGGACCAGGAACGACACCTGTCGCCACAGCGCCTCGCCCTGCCCGACGGCCAGTCCGAGCAGGAGCACCACCAGTGCGGTCACGCCGAACGCCACCACGAACCGCCCCCACTCACGCCACTCGTAGGCCACCCTCGCCGCCCCGTCCTTCGGCGCCTTGGGTGGCGGCGGCCCGCCCGCGAACCGGTGCGCGAACCGCCGGTCGGCCCACCTGAGCAGGGAATGCCCGTAGGCCACGCTGAACCCCAGGTAGATCGCCGCGAGACCGTGCACGAACCCGACGTCGCCACCCGACCGCAGGTCGACCGCCGTCGCCACGAGCAGCACGACGTCCGAGAGCGGTGTGCACACCAGCAGGACGGCGCCCAGTCGCCGCCACCGCAGCAGGTAGCGGGCCAGGAGTCCCGCGCCGAGGAACACCCACACCGCGATCTCGCAGGCGGCGATCACGATCACCAGCGGTTCGACCATGCCACCCACCGTGACGGGTCGTGCCGGGCCGGCGCGTCGGCGGACGCACCCACCCGGGCTCATCACTTCGTAGGACGACCCGCCGTCACGCCGTGTGCTGGGATGGGTGGCGTGTCGTCGCGTATGGCCCGCGACCTGCTGGCAGTGGGCGCGTTCCTGCTTTTCGGGACGCTGGTGAACATCACCGGCCTGGACAGCCCGTCCGGCCGCGGGAAGCTGCCGCCGTTCGAGGTCCGGGAAGCGCTGCTGGTGCTCGCGTGCGCCGCGCAGACGCTGCGGCATCGCAAGGTCGTCGTGGCGTTCCTGCTCGTGCTGCCGATCGCGCTGGCGGACCTCGCGCTGGGCCAGTCGACGGCCGTGCAGGTCGTGTTCCTCGACCTGTTGTTCCTGCTCACGCTCAACGGCCCGGCCAAGGTCAGCCGGTTCGTGCTGCACGCCGTCGCCGGGGTCACGGTGGCGATCGCGGTCGTGGTCGCCGTGCTCGCCGGGTGGCGGCTGTCGATCGCGGCGGGACTGCACGCGTTCTCGCTGCTGATCGTGCCGGTCTGGTGGGCGGCGAACGTCCGCGAGCACCGCGAGAACGCCGAGAGCATCGCCCGGATCGTGGACCTGGACCGGCGTGCCGCCGTGGCCGGCGAACGCACCAGGATCGCCCGCGACCTGCACGACGTGGTCGCCGGTCACCTGTCCGCGATCGCGATCCAGTCCGAGGCCGTGCTGTCGGCGGCGAACCGCGACCCGGCGGTGGTGCGGACCGTGCTCGAATCGGTGCGCGAGAACAGCCTGGACGCGCTGGCCGAGATGCGGGCCATGATCGACGTGCTGCGCACCGACGACGAGGTCGACCCGCCCGCGACCGTGCGGCTGGCCGGACTCGACCGCCTGGTCGACTCGGCGGCGGCGGCGGGCACCGAGGTACGGCTGACCCGCGCGGACGTCTCCGGGCTTCCGGTGGCGGTGGACGTCGCCGCGTTCCGGATCGTGCAGGAGGCGTTGACCAACGTGCTCAAGCACGCGCCGGGCGCGCGGACGACGGCCGAGGTCGGGCGGCAGAGCAGACGACTGGTCGTGATCGTGCGCAACGAGGTGCGGCCGGGCACGACGCCGGGTCGCGGGACGGGGTTGGTGGGCATGGCGGAACGCGCGGGTGCGGTCGGCGGCACGTGCACGGCGGGCCGGGACGGCGTGGAGTGGGTCGTGCGGGCGGAACTGCCCCTGTGGGCGACCCCGTGATCCGGGTCCTGGTCGCCGACGACCACGCGGCCATCCGCACCGGGCTGGTCATGATCCTCGGCGGCGCGGCGGACGTCGAGGTCGTGGGCGAGGCGGCCGACGGCGAACGGGCCGTGCGGCTGGCGAACGCACTGCGACCGGACGTCGTGCTGATGGACATCCGCATGCCCGGCGTGGACGGCATCGAGGCGACGCGGCGGCTCGCGGGCGTGTGCGAGGTGCTCGTGCTGACGACGTTCGACGTGGACGAGTACGTGCACGGCGCGCTGCGCGCGGGGGCGGCCGGGTTCCTGCTCAAGTCGGTGGAGGCGCCCGCGCTGGTCGAGGCGGTCCGCCGGGTGGCCGCGGGCGACGGCGTGCTCGCGCCGAGCGTGACGCGGCGGGTGATGCGCGAGTTCGCGGCGACCGCGCCCCGGTCGCGGCCGGTGGCGCTGGACGCGTTGACCGACCGCGAGGTGGACGTGCTCAAGTGCCTGGGCGCCGGGCTGTCCAATCACCAGATCGGGCGAAGGCTGCACATCGGCGAGACGACCGTGAAGACGCACGTGTCGCGGGTGCTGGCCAAGCTCGACCTGAGGTCACGGGTTCAGGCCGCGATCCTGGCGCAGGACGCGGGACTGCTCACCGACGGTCCAGGGCGGCCCTGAGGTCCTCCCGCCGCAGCACGCCGGCGGGCCGCCCGTCGAGGTCGACGACCAGGTACTCCCACGCGGCCGTGCCGTCGACGCGGTCGACCACCTCCTCGCCGGGCTCGTCCTCCAGCAGCACGGTCTCCGGCCGGATCGGCACGGCGGCCTGCTCGGCGGGGGCGTGCGGCGAGGTCGTGACCAGGCGTTCGGCCAGGCCCTGGTCGAGCAGGCCGGCCGCGATGCCGTCCGCGCGGACCAGCACGACCCCGCGGCCCGCGGCGGCGGCCAACGCGTCCGACACCGGGCTCTCGGCGGGCAGTTGCAGCACCGGGCGCACCAGGTCGCGCAACGACAGGCCCGGCGGCCAGGTGCGGCGGCGTTCGGCCTTCGCCTCTCCGCGCGCGCCGGCCACGACGAACCACGCGGTCAGCACGCACACCGCGAACCGCAGCCACCGGTCCTCGGCGCCGTCGGCCAGCCCGAGCACGGCCCAGCCGACCAGGAGCGCCGCCACGACACCACCGCCGAGCACGGCCGCCCGCGTGCCCGCGGCCCGCCGTCCGGTCGCGGCCCAGACACCGGCGCGCAGGATGCGCCCGCCGTCCAGGGGCAGGCCCGGGAGCAGGTTGAACACGGCCACGGCGGCGTTGGCGAACGCCGTCTGCGCGATCAGCAGCCACACCGCGTCGGGGTGCGGGATCGCCGCCGCACCGATCGTGAACGCGCCCGCGAGCAGGATCGACACGGCCGGTCCGGCGGCGGCGATGAGCATCTCGTGCGCGGGTTTGGCGGGCGTGCGCATGACCTCGGAGACGCCGCCGAGCAGGAACAGCCGCAGCCGCCGGACGGGCAGGCCCAGCCGCAACGCGACCAGGCTGTGCCCGAGTTCGTGCGCGAGGACCGACAGCCCGAGGAAGAGCGCGAACGTGGCCGCGACGACGAAGCCGACCGTGCCACCGGTGCCGGGCGCGATCCGGTCGACCAGCGGTGCGTAGAGCACGACCACGGCCGCCGACCCGAGCCACCAGGACGGCGCGAGGACGACGGGAATCCCGGCGGCGCGGAACAGCGGCAGCCCACCGTCACGCCCGGCCTGCCTGCGCCAACTGCCCGTCGCGGTCACCGGGCGAGGGTAGAGCCTCCGGTGTGACCTGGACGTGTTGGCCGGGCCACCGACGTGGGCAGGTCCGGGTACCGCGCGGCGTCGACCCGCCGCGGATCGAGGCCGGGGGCGAGGTGCGTGAACACCAGGGCGCGGACGCGCGCGGCCCGAGCCAGGTCGTATGCCTGCTCGGGTGTGCTGTGCGCATCGGCCTCGACAGCGGACCCGGCTTCGCAGAGGAACAGGTCGGCTCGATCGGCCGCTTCGACGAGCGCGGCGCACGGCGCGGTGTCGCCCGAGTAGCAGAGGACGGAATCGCGCCCTTCGACCCGGACGCCGAACGCGGGCACCGAATGCCGGACCGCACGGGACACCAGCCGCAGTCCCCCGACCTCGACGGCCCGGCCGTCGACGTGCTCGCGCACCTCGAAGATCGAGGAGACGTCCGCGCCCAGCACGGCTTCGAGCCGCCCGGCCCACCCCTCGGGCCCGTGCACGGCGAGGCGGGGCGCGTCGGCGGTGTTCAACGCCCAGTTGCAGAAGGACAGGACGTCGGCGAAGTGGTCGGGGTGCAGGTGCGAGATCCACAACGCCGAAAGATCACCGGGCCGGAGGTGCTCCTGGAGCGCCGCGAACGTCCCGGGCCCGCAGTCCAGCATCACCCGGGTGTCCCCCTCGGACACCAGGTACCCCGAACACGGCTCGCCCGGCCGGGGGTAGGGCGTGCCGCAGCCCAGGACCGTCAACTCCACGACACGGCCTCCCGCCGCCGTCCGGTGAACTCGTCGAGCCGGTCGAGGACCTCCGGCGGCACGTGGTCGACTCGGGCCGGGATCACTTCGCGCAGGTCGCGCACGACACCCTCGGTGCCGTGCGCGGGTTCCGACAGCAGGACCGGTTCGGGCACCTCGACCGCGAGTTCGCCGTCGGCCACGAGCACGCTCGCCAGGTCCGCGTGGACGGCCGAGAGGACGGCGAAGTCGAACGGCCACCCGAGCGGGTACTCGGCGAGGGCCTGCCGCAGATGGTCCGCCCCGTCGACCATCGCCGCTCCCCGCGGTCACCGAAAACCATCAGTCGATCACGAAGTGTAGCCCCGCCCACCGACATCCCCGGACGTCCCGCCAAGGCGTCGGAGCCCGGCACTGTCGGACCCCTGTCCTATGGTCATGCCATGGCGTTGCCGATCATCGAGCGACCTGTCCGCAGGCCCGCGCTGTCGCCCTCCCGCGCGGGCGACTTCAAGCAGTGCCCGCTGCTCTACCGGTTCCGGGCGGTGGACCGGCTGCCGGAGAAGCCCACCCGCGCCCAGGTCCGGGGGACGGTGGTGCACGCGGTGCTCGAAGATCTGTTCGCGCTGCCCAAGGACGAACGCGTCCCCGAGACCGCCCGCGCGTTGGTCAAACCCGCCTGGGACCGCGTCCGCGTCGAACGGCCCGAGTTCGCCGGGTTGTTCGTCGACGCCGAGGACGGCGAGGAGGGCGCGTGGCTCGCCTCGGCCGAGGGGTTGCTGGACGGGTACTTCGGGCTGGAGGACCCCCGGCGCTTCGACCCGGACGCCCGCGAGTTGCTGGTCGAGTGGGAGATGCCCTCGGGTGTGCTGCTGCGCGGGTACGTCGACCGGGTCGACGTGGCGCCGACCGGCGAGATCCGGGTGGTCGACTACAAGACCGGGGCGGCGCCGCGCGAGGTCAACGAGGCCAAGGCGTTGTTCCAGATGAAGTTCTACGCCCTGGTCCTGTGGCGGTTGCGGGGCGTGGTGCCCCGGCAGTTGCGGTTGATGTACCTGGCCGACCGGCAGGACCTCGTCTACGCGCCGGACGAGGGCGAGTTGGCGCGGTTCGAGCGCACGCTGGAGGCGATCTGGGACGCGATCCTGCGGGCGGCCAAGACGGGCGATTTCCGGCCCAACCCCGGGCGGTTGTGCGGGTACTGCGACCACAAGGCGCTGTGCCCGGCGTTCGACGGGACGCCGCCGCCCTATCCGGGGTGGCCCGAACCCGACGACGCGGAGTCGGTGCTGGACCGGACCGACTGACTCAGAGGTGCTTGTAGACGTCCTCGAGCGTCAGGCCCCGGCCGAGCATGAGCACCTGGACGCGGTAGAGCAGCTGGGAGACCTCTTCGGCCAGCCGGTCGTCCGACTCGTGTTCGGCGGCGATCCAGACCTCGCCCGCTTCCTCCAACACCTTCTTGCCCTGGGCGTGGACGCCGGCCGCCAAGGCCTCGACGGTCGCGGAGCCGGCGGGTCGGGTGCGGGCGCGGTCGGTCAGTTCGGCGAACAGCTCGTCGAAGGTCTTCACGAGGCGCCATCCTCCCATCCTCTTCGGAGGCGGGCCTCCCATCCCCCTCGAGGCGGGCCTCCCGTCCCCCTCGAGGCGGGCCTCCCGTCCCCCCGGACGCGGGCTCACCCGATCCCGAACCTCGGGGTGCGGAACGGCCAGTCCCGCGAGATCCACCCCGGCACGAACGCGTCGAGCCGGGCTTCCAGCTCCGTGCCCACGTGCCGGTCCACCACCCACCACGAGATCAGGGCGTCGTCGCCGGGATCGATGTACACGCAGCCGAGCAGCTCGGTCTCGGCGGTGTCGAACAGCGCGTAGTTGAACGACAGGTGCTCGTTCTGCTCACGTTCGTGCCGGGCGAGGTCCGCCCGGTCCTGCTCGTGGGTCATCGTGGCGGGCGGCCACCCCCACGTGGCGCCGTAGAGCGACCACAGCCGTTCCCGCGAGCCCATGACCGCCGGGTGGTCGAGGTCCACGTCCGACTCCCGGATGGGCCGCAGGTGGTGCCCGGCGCCGAGGGGCACGTGGGTGGGGTGCGCGAAGTCGACCGGAAGCCACAGCATGACCGCTGATTGTCCTTGATCCGGCGACCAAATGCGGTGGCCGGCGGACCCGGCGGGCCACAACACTGGGTCGATGACCGATGGACTCGTGCTGCGCACCGCGCGTCCCGACGACCTCGACGCCATCTCCGCCCTGCTCACGGACCGGGGCGCCGCGGCGGACGCGGTCGACCACCGGCTGGTCGTCGAGGACCCCGAGGTGGGCTGGGACGCCTGCGCGGTGGTGGTCGACGGCGACCGGGTGGTGTCCACGGCCACGCTGTTCGACGAGACGCTCGTGCTCGACGGCGTGCCGATCCCCGCCGGTCAGGTCGAACTCGTCGCCACCGACCGCGCGTACGAGGGCCGCGGCCTGGTCCGCCGGCTCATGGACTGGGCGCACGACCGCTCGGCCCGCCGCGGGCACCTGGCCCAGCTCATGCTCGGCATTCCCTACTTCTACCGGCAGTTCGGCTACACCTACGCGTTGCCCATCGCCGCCGTGCGGCCCGTACGGGACAAGCCGGACGCGAACGGCCACACGATCCGCGTGGCCACGCCCGCGGACATCCCCGCCGCCGCCCGACTCCAGGACGCGGCCCAGGCGGGCGCCGACCTGTCGATGCCGCACTCCCCCGCGTTGCGCCGGTGGCTGCTCGACCGCGACGGCAGCACGGTCTGGGTGGTGGAACGGGCGGGCGCGGTCGTGGCCACGGGCCGGACCACGCCGCCGGAGGAGGGCAACCGGCTCGCCGAGGTGGCCGCCGACGACGAGGCCGCGGCGCACGCCCTGCTCGCGTTGACCGGGGCCACCGAGGTGTCCGAACGACCGGGCACCGTCGCGGGCGACGCGCTGGAGCCGCTGCTGCACCCGGGGCCGGAGGAGATCCGGGGCTATTACGTGCGCGTGCCCGACACGTTCGCGTTGTTCGCCCACCTCAAGCCCGTGTTCGACCGCCGGCTCGCCGGGCTGGGCCGCGCGGACGGCGAGGCGTTGATCAGCTTCTTCCGGGAGCACCTGCGGCTGCCGTTCCGCGAGGGCGCGCTCGGCACGCCGCTGAAAGGCGGCCGGATGCAGGGTCCCTACGACCTGGGCGGCGCGGGCGTGGCCCCGGACCAGGTGGCCTCGCTGCTGTTCGGTCCGCACGGCATCCGGGGGCTGGCCCGGATCTTCCCCGACGTCTACCCCGGTCCCGACCGGGAGTTGATGTACGCGCTGTTCCCGCCGGTCCGGGCCGACATCCTCACGTTCTACCTGCCCTGACCAGTCGGGACGCGGACCCGCTGATCGTCGCTGAGCACGCGGGCGCGACACCGGCACACTGGAGGCGTGTCCGATTTCCTCCAGGTGCTGTCGACGCTGCGGCAGGTCCGCGTGCTCGGCGGGCACTTCGCCCTCGACGTGGGGCGACCCGACGACGAGTGGTCGAGCGGCGCCGACATCCTGTCCGGTGACGCGCTGCCCGTCACCCTCGACAAGATCTTCGCCCGCTACCGGACCGACGAACGCCGGGTGGCCGGGTCGCTGTTCCTGATCGGGTTCGCGGCCCGCGTGCTCAGCCCGGTCGTCGCCGCGCACGCGGTGAAGGGCGCGGTGCCCGACATCCGGCCGGAGAACCTGTGGTGGCACTACGGCCCGCAGGGATTGCGGGTCCGGCTCTACGAACCGGTCGAGGCCGAGCACGACATCGCCGACTCGCTCGCTCCCGTCGTGGAGGCGGTGCACCGGGAGACGCGCGTGGCGCGGGGACTGCTGTGGGGCAACGTCGGGTCCACGATCGCGGGCGCGCTGCGGATGCTGGCCCGCAACGGGACCGCACCGGTCGACCGGTGCCACCGTCTGGGCGAACGCCTGCTGGAGAAAAGTCCACTGAGTGGGACCGGCGAGTTCACCCCGTTGCCGGACGACCTTGCCTTCCGACGGCGTAGCTGCTGCCTGTACTACCGCCTGGAAGGCGGCGGTACCTGCGGCGACTGCCCGATCGAGCCGAAGTGAGAAGAACGACAACCCGCCCGGCCGGTTGTGCGATCGGGTGATCCGCATCTACCGTTCGCACGCCGCAGTGGACGGGAAGCCGGTGTGAATCCGGCGCGGTCCTCGCCACTGTGACCGGGGAGCCAACCCGCCGAGAACGTCACTGGTCGCACCAAAAGCGGCTGGGAAGACGCGGGGACGGTGTCGATCCGGGAGTCAGGAGACCGGCTGCGGCGACTGTTGTTGAACCTTCCACGAGGTATGGAGGAGCTTGTCATGACGAGCGCCGCGCCAACCCTGTCCACCCCCGTCGCCGTGCCCAAATGGGCCTACGCCGTCGCGCTCGTCGCGCTGATGGCTACCTGGATCGTCCTCCAGGAGAACGGCCTCGCGCTCGGCCACGCCGCCGAGACCATCCACGAGTTCTTCCACGACGGGCGCCACGCGCTCGGCGTGCCCTGCCACTAGTCCCGGGATGAGCGACTACAAGAACCTCCTGCTGCGCGGTGTCGGTGCGGGAGGTGTTTCCGGCCTGCTCGCCGGACTCGTCGGCTTCTTCGTCGTCGAGGTGCCGATCAAGGCCGCGTTGGCGGTCGAGGAGGCCCGTTCGGCGGCCGAGCCCGTCGAGGAGGGCGGCCACGAGCACGGCGAACTGGTCAGCCGGGGCGTGCAGGAGTACGGCGGCGTCCTGGCGGCGGTGATCGTCGGCATCGCGATCGGCGCGCTGTTCGCCACGGCGTACGCGGCCTCGCGTCGTTGGCTGCCGGCCGCCTCTCCGTACGCCCGCAGCGTCGCGCTGTCGGCCGCCGCGTTCGGCGCGGCGGCACTGCTGCCGGCGGTCAAATACCCGGCCAACCCGCCGGGTGTGGGCGACCCGGAGACGGTCGGCGTGCGGACGTTGACCTACCTGCTGCTGATCGCGGCCGGTCTGCTCGTCGCCTACGGCGCCGGGTACCTGGCCACGAGGCTGGGCCACCTCGCGGCACCCGTGCGGTCGGCGGCGGTCGCGGTCGCGGTCGTCGTGGCCGTCGTGGTGATCCTCGTGGCGTTCCCGGCCACGCCCGACTCGGTCCCGGCGGACATCCCGGCGGGCCTGCTGTGGGAGTTCCGCCTGAAGTCGCTGGCCGAGACCGCCACGCTGTGGCTGGGCCTGGGTGTGGTGTTCGGGCTGCTGGTGGACCCGGCCGTGCGCCGGGCGAAGGTGGCGTCAGCCGTGTAGCACGCGGGCGAGCGTCGTGAGGTCGACCCCGACCAGGGAGTCGCGGAACACTCGACGCTCGCCCGAAGGCACCGGCACGTCGCACGGCACGACCAGCACCACGCACCCGGCGGCCACGGCCGCCGTCGCACCCGTCGGCGAGTCCTCGACCGCGACGCACCGCGCCGGTTCCACGCCCAGGTGCCGGGCCGCTTTCAGGTACGGCTCGGGCAACGGCTTGTTCAGCCCGTCCACCTCGTCGCCGCACACCGTCACGTCGAACAGGTCGCGGCCGAGGGTGTCCAGGGCGACCTCGGTCAACGCGCGCTCGGTCGACGTCACCAACGCCATCGGCACGCCCGACGCACGCACGTCGCGCAACGCCTCACGCGCGCCCGGCCGCCACGGCAGCCCCTCGCGGAAGACCTCCTCGGTGCGCCGCCGGATCCAGTCGGAGCCCTCGGCGATCTCCGCGGGCGTGGGGTCCAGGCCCGCCTCGGCGTAGAGCATCCGCATGGTCGTGGCCATGTTCGACCCGACCATCGCCTCGCGGGTCGCGGCCGACAGCTCCGCGCCCAGCGTCGCCACGAACTCGGCCAGCGGGATGTCCCACAGCTTCTCCGAGTCCAGCAGCGTGCCGTCCATGTCCCACAGCACGGCCTCGACCACAGCGGCTCCTCCCCTACGCACGGTGGACCAGTCTTCCTCGGTCAAGAGGCCCCGTGTCGGCCGCGCGGCGAAGAACACACCAGGCAGCTCCGGACACGAGCCGACATGTCCCGCGCCTACGGCGTCGGGCACGCGTCGGTGGCCGTAGGCTTGCCCGGTGACCGATCCGGACCAGGCCGCCCAGACCCCCTACGACCCCGAGGAACCGCTCACCGATCCGATCATGGTGGCGGCCTTCGAGGGCTGGAACGACGCGGGAGACGCCGCCAGTACGGCGATCGAACACCTCCAGCTGACGTGGGACGCGAAGCCGCTCGCCGAGATCGATCCGGACGACTACTACGACTTCCAGGTGACCAGGCCGACCGTCCGGATGGTGGACGGCGTGACCCGACGGGTCGAGTTCCCGACCACGCGCCTGTCGGTGTGCCGCCCGCCGGGGGCGTCGACCGACGTGGTGCTGGTGCACGGCATCGAGCCGAACATGCGGTGGCGCAAGTTCGCGGGCGAACTGCTCGGCCACATCGACCGGTTGGGCATCACGACCGTGGTGACGCTGGGCGCGCTGCTCATGGACACACCGCACACCCGTCCGGTACCCGTGACCGGCACGGCCTACGACGCCGCCGCGGCGGCCAAGTTCGGCCTGGAGCGGTCCCGATACGAGGGTCCGACCGGCATCGTCGGCGTGTTCCAGGACCTGTGCGTGCAGCGGGGTGTGCCCGCGATCTCCTTCTGGGCCGCCGTGCCGCACTACGTGTCGCAGCCGCCGTCGCCCAAGGCCACGCTCGCGCTGCTGCACCGGGTCGAGGAGGTCCTCGACATCGAGGTGCCGCTGGGCGCGCTGCCCGAGCAGGCCGAGGAGTGGGAGCGCACGGTCAGCGAGATGGCCGACGAGGACGAGGACGTGCGCAACTACGTGCGGGCGCTGGAGGAACGCGGCGACGCGGAGATCCAGATCACCGAGTCCAGCGGTGACGACATCGCCGCCGAGTTCGAGCGCTACCTGCGGCGACGCGGGCGCGGTCCGGGGCGTGGCCCGACCGGTCTGTGAGGCCGCGGCTCGCGGTGCTGTACGCGGGCGGGGTGCTCGGGCCGTTCGGCGGCGCGATGACGTCGTCCGTGCTGCCCGAACTGGGACGTGACTTCGCCGTCGACCCGGGCACGGCCGCCGTGTCGGTGACCGCGTACCTCGTGCCGTTCGCGGCGTTGCTGCTGGTCTCGGGCACGTACGGGATGCGCTGGGGTGCCCGTCGCACGGTCCTGGTCGCCTACGTCCTCTACGCGCTGGCCTCGGTGCTGTGCGCGGTGGCGTGGGCGTTCCCGGTGTTCCTCGCGGGTCGCGCGGCGCAGGGCGTGGCCAACGCGTTCACCACGCCGCTGTTGCTCGCCACGATCGCGTCGGTGACTCCGGCCGCACGGTTGGGCCGGGCCCTGGGGCTGTTCGCGTCGCTCCAGTCGCTCGGGCAGACGTCGGCACCGCTCGTGGGCGGGCTGTCGGCCGAGGTGTCGTGGCGGTTGGCGTTCGTCGGGGCCGCGGTCGTGGCGACGGTGCTCGCCGTAGCCGGACTGCCCGCCGATCCGGCCCGGGGCGAACGCCCCCGGTTGCGCAGCGCGTGGGCGCCGCCGACGCCGCGGCTGGCGATGGTCGGGTTCGTGGCGTGGTGCTGCGTGGGCGGTCTGTCCTTCCTGGTGGCGTTGCGGCTCGGGGACGTGTTCGGCATCGGCGCGAGTCAGCGTGGCCTGGTGCTGACCGGGTTCGGCGTGGCCGGGATCGTGGCGGCCCGGTCGACCGGGCGGTTGGTCGAGCGGTGGGGCGCGACGCGGTGCGTGCTCGTCGGCGCGCTGGCGGGCGGCCTGCTGATCGCGGGCGCGGGTGCGTTGCCGGGTGTCTTGGCGGTCGCCGGCGCGTGGGCGTTGGCGGGCGCGGTGTCGCAGGTGGTCGTGGTCGGGCTGAACGCGGCCGTGCTCGGCGGCGTGGGTGACAACCGGGGCGGCGCGGTGTCGGTCGTGCAGTCGCTGCGGTTCGTGGGCGGCGCGGTGGCACCGGTGGCGTTCGTGCCGCTGTACGCGGTGGCGCCGTCGATCGCGTTCCTCGTGCCCGCCGCGCTGGTCATGACGGCGGTGCCGACCCTCCTCGCGGGTCACCCGAAAAGGTGAGAGCGGCTGTCCACTCCGGACAGTCCGCCGATACTGGCTGGACCATGAGTGACTTGGCGTGGGATTCCGAGACCAACCGGGTGGCGGCGCTGCACGCGTTGCGCCTCCTGGACACTCCGCGCGAGGAGCGGTTCGACCGCATCACGCGGATGGCGCAGGACGTCGTGCACGCGCCGATCGCGCTCGTGTCGCTGGTGGACCTCGACCGGCAGTGGTTCAAGTCGTGCGTGGGGTTGGACGCGACCGAGACCTCGCGCGGCACGTCGGTGTGCTCGTTCGCGATCCGGCACGACGAGGTGTTCGAGGTCGAGGACCTGACCGCCGACGAGCGGTTCGCCGACTTCCCCGTGGTGCGCGAGGCGGGCCTGCGGTTCTACGCGGGCCAACCGGTCGCCGCGCCGTCCGGGCACAAGATCGGGACGCTGTGCGTGCTGGACCGCGTGCCGCGCCGGTTGACGCCGGTCGAGCACACCCGGCTCAAGGCGTTGGCGACGTGGGTCGAGTTGGAGTGCGCGGTCGTGCAGGCGACGTTGGGCGCACAGGACGCGGAACGGGCCAAACGCGACTTCGTGGCCATGGTGAGCCACGAGCTGCGGACGCCGTTGACCTCGGTGCACGGTTCGTTGGAACTGCTGGCCAGCGGCCGGTTCGGGGTGTTGGAGGAGCGGGCGAGCCAGCTCCTGGACATCGCCGTGAACAACACCGACCGGTTGGTGCGGCTGTCCGACGACGTGCTCGACCTGTCGAAGGTCCGCTGCGACCAGTTGCGCCTGCACCCGACCAGCGTGGACCTCGACCGTGTGGTCGTGACGGCCGTGCACGCCGTCGAGGGCACCGCCGAACGCGACGGCGTGCCGTTGACGACGGAGGTCGAGCCGGTGACCGTGCGCGGCGACGCCGACCGGCTGGTGCAGGCGGTGACGAACCTGCTGTCCAACGCGGTGAAGGCGTCGCCGCGCGGGCACGCGGTGACGGTGGGCTGCACGTCGGACGGTTCGCTGGCCCGGATCAAGGTCGTGGACGAGGGCAGCGGCATTCCCGCCGACCAGGTCCAACGCATCTTCGAACCGTTCGTGCAGCTCGGCCGGGGCGGCTCCGGCCTCGGGCTGACGATCACCCGCGGGATCGTGGACGCCCACGGCGGCGCGATCGCCGTCGAGTCGGTTCCCGGCAAGGGCAGCACGTTCACCATGACGCTGCCCCTGGCCGGCCCGCACGTCGACCGCCCCTGGTGGTGACCCGTCAGCCGATGTCGCGGCGGCGGAAGGCGGCCAGGCCGACGAGGATCGACGCGCCGGCCACGGCGGTCAGCCAGACCAGGGGCCACGCGTCGAGGTGGGCGCTCGGCAGTTTGGGCACGTGCGTGAACGGCGACAGGTCGGTGACCCACCCGGGCAACCGCAGCAGCGGGCCGAGTTGTCCCAGGACCAGGAAGCCGACCAGGAACGCCCACGCCGCGGACGTGGCCTTGGGCAGCACGCCGAACAGCAGCACGGCCACGCCCGTGACGACCCACACCGCCGGGGCCTGGGCCAGGGCCGCGCCGACGAGCCGGGGCAGTTGGGCCGCGACGTCGCCGGTCCGGACGCCGTGGACCAGGCCCGCGCCCAGACCCGCCGCCGTCAGCACGACCGCCGTGCCGAGCGTCGCGTACAGCAGGTGCGCGCACGCCACCCGCCACCGCCCGGCCGTGGTGGCGAGGATCGGTTCGACGCGGTGCGACGTCTCCTCCACCCGTAGCCGCAGCACGGTGGTCACCGCGTGGATCGCGCTGAACAGCCCGATGATCCCGAAGATCGACGCGAAGTAGACGTCCACCAGCGACCCGGTGCCGCCCATCTGCGCGATCACCCGTTCCAGGGCCGGGTTGGCGTCGAGCATCTCCTCGACGCCGCGGGCCACCGCGCCGTACACCGCGCCGAGCACCAGCATCCCGAACGTCCAGCCGAGCAGGGTGCCCCGGTGCAGGCGCCACGCCAGGCCGAAGGGTCCGGCCAGGGACGTGTGTGCCGGACCGGGACGGGTGGCGATCAGGCCGGCACCCAGGTCACGGCGGGTGACCAACACCGACGCCAGGCCCACCAGGAGGACCGTGGCGATCACCGGAAGGAGAAGCACCCACCACCGGTCGTGCGCGTAGGGCTCCACGCGTTGGGCCCAGCCCAGGGGTGAACACCAGGTCAGCCACGTGGGTCCGTGGTCGCCCGCCGCGTCGCCGACCGCGCGCAGCAGGTAGGTCCCACCGAGCACGGCGCCGCCGAGGGCGTTCGCGGTACGCGCGCCCTCGGGGAGTTGGGCGGCCACCGCCGACACGCCCGTGAACACCCAGCCGGGCGACGCGAACGCCAGGCCGAACGCGACCGAGCCCGCCACCGGCTGGTCGAGGCCGATCAGGCCGGCGGCGACCAGGCCGCCGACCAGGGTCGGGGCGAGCAGGCCGACCACGACGGCCGCCGCGAGCGGCGCGTGGCGACCGACGACCGCCGACCCGAGCAGTTCCAGCCGACCGCTCTCCTCTTCGGCCCGGGTGTGCCGGGTGAGGAGGAACAGGCTCATCAGCCCGACCAGCAGACCGCCGAACACGCCCCACCGCCACGCGAGGACGCCGCCGAGCGTGGTGTGGTCGGACAGCGGGCCGAGCAGAGCGAGGAACGCCGGATTCACGGCCGCCGTCGACGCGAGTTGCCGCCGGGATTCGAGCGTGCCGTACAGCTCCTGCAGTCCGGACACGGTCACCAGCGTGATCCCGACCAGCCCGACCACCCAGACGAGGAGCAGCAGCCGGTCCCGGCGCAGGGCCAGGCGCAGCAACGTCCCGGTGCCGGTCACGACTCCGCCTCCGCGTAGTGCCGCAGGAAGAGCTGCTCCAGCGTCGGCGGGCGGCTGGTCAACGTGCGCACCCCGCCGGAGACCAGGCAGCGCAACGCCTCGTCCAGGCGTTCGGTGTCCACTTCGAACCGGACCCGGCTCCCCTCGACCACCAGGTCGTGCACGCCCGGCAGCGCGGTCAGCTCCGCGGGCACGGCGACGAGGTCGGCGTCCACGCTGGTCCGGGTGAGGTGGCGCAGGTCGGCCAACGTCCCGGTCTCCACGGTGCGGCCCGCGCGGATGATGCTCACCCGGTCGCACAGGGCCTCCACCTCGGCCAGGATGTGGCTCGACAGCAGCACCGTGCGCTCGCCGCGCACCTCCCGGACGCACTCCTGGAAGACCTCCTCCATCAGGGGGTCAAGGCCCGAGGTCGGTTCGTCCAGGACGAGCAGTTCGACGTTCGAGGCGAGGGCCGCGACCAGGGCGACCTTCTGCCGGTTGCCCTTCGAGTAGGTGCGCCCCTTCTTGCGCGGGTCCAACTCGAAGCGCTCCAGCAGTTCGTCGCGCCGCCGGACGTCGAGGCCGCCGCGCAGGCGGCCGAGCAGGTCGATCACCTCGCCGCCGGTCAGGTTGGGCCACAGGTCGACGTCGCCGGGCACATACGCCAGTCGTCGGTGCAGTGCCGTGGTGTCGCGCCACGGGTCGCCGCCCAGCAGCGACGCGGAGCCCCCGTCGGCGCGCAGCAGGCCCAGCAGGACCCGGATGGTGGTGGACTTGCCCGACCCGTTCGGGCCGAGGAAGCCGTGCACCTCTCCGACGTCGACGGTCAGGTCGAGGCCGTCGAGCGCGCGTGTCGGACCGAACGTCTTGACCAGGCCCGACACGGATATCGCGGATGTCATGACCGGCAAGCTACTGTGTTTTCACAAAGTCGTGAAGTTAAGGAAGCGTATAAACTGCCACCCGATCGGAGGCACCGGAGGGATGATGCGGCAGTGACGGAGCGGGACCCCCAGGCAGTACTGCGCTTCATCGAGCGGTTCTCCGCCTTGCTCACCGAAGCGGGCATGCCGCGCATGCCGTCCCGCGTCTTCGTGGCGCTGCTGTGCACCGACGCCGGCGCGCTCACCGCCGCCGAACTCGCCGAACTGCTGCGCATCTCGCCCGCCGCGGTGTCCGGCGCGATCCGCTACCTCACCCAGGTCAACCTCGTCGCCCGCGAACGCGAGACTGGCTCACGTCGTGACGTTTACCGGGTTTACGACAGCCTGTGGCACGAGGCGATCTTCCGCCGCGAGCAGATGCTGCACCGCTGGGAAGGGCCGATCAGGGACGGCATCGGGATGCTGGGCGCGGACACTCCCGCAGGTCAGCGCATCAACGAGACGTTCGAGTTCTTCAGGTTCATGAGCGAGCAGATGTCCGATCTGCTCGCCCGCTGGCGGGCGCAACGGGCGGACCTGCGCGATTCCTGATGTTCGGGCATCGCGCGGCGATTACGACTAACGGGGCTACTCGGACATCGTCCTCTTCCCCCACGATGCACTAGACCCGGTCGCAGTACCCGTTCGCGCGAACGTCAAACAAACCCTGCTCGGCCCGTCACCGGACGGCACACCCGCCGTCCCGGTCGGGCGACCCTGCCCGAGGGAGAAACCCTGTCATGGGAGACACCCGCACGACCAGAAGACTGGCTACGCTCGGCCTGGCAGCCGTGTCGGCCGCCGCGCTGGCCCTGACCAACCCCGCGGTCGCGTCCGCGGAGGCCGACGTGCTCGGTGCCGACCGCGCCGACGCCATCGCCGGGTCCTACATCGTCGCGCTGCGTGACTCGGCGTCACCGCGCGCGCTGTCCAACTCGACGGCGGATTCCCTGGTCAAGAAGCACGGCGGCCAGGTCCGCACCGCATGGCAGCACGCGCTCAACGGCTTCCACGCGTCGCTGTCCCCCACCCAGGCCCGGCGCATCGCCGCCGACCCGCGGGTGCAGTTCGTCCAGGCCGACCTGCCGGTGAAGATCACCGGCACGCAGACCAACCCGCCCTCGTGGGGTCTGGACCGCGTCGACCAGCGCAACCTGCCGCTGGACAACAAGTACACGTACGAGCAGACCGCGAGCAGCGTCACCGCGTACGTGATCGACACCGGCATCCGGACGACCCACCAGGACTTCGGCGGCCGGGCCACGTGGGGCACGAACACCGTGGACAGCCAGAACACCGACTGCCACGGCCACGGCACGCACGTCGCCGGCACCGTCGGCGGCACCTCGTACGGCGTGGCCAAGCAGGTCAAGCTCGTCGCGGTGAAGGTGCTCAACTGCCAGGGTTCGGGCAGCTCGTCGGCCGTCGTCAACGGCATCAACTGGGTGACCAGCAACGCCCGCAAGCCCGCGGTCGCGAACATGAGCCTCGGCGGCGGCGCCGACTCCGCGATCGACAGCGCGGTGCGCAGCTCGATCAACGCCGGTATCACGTACGCGATCGCGTCGGGCAACGACAACAAGGACGCGTGCAGCTCCTCGCCGGCCCGCGTCACCGAGGCGATCACCGTGAACGCGACCACCAACACGGACGGTCGCGCGTCGTTCTCGAACTTCGGCACCTGCACGGACATCTTCGCACCGGGCAATGGCATCACGTCGGCGTGGAAGGACAGCGACACGTCGACGAACACCATCTCCGGCACGTCGATGGCCACCCCGCACGTGGCGGGCGCCGCGGCGATCTACGTGGCGAACAACCCCAGCGCCACCCCGGCGCAGGTCGCGACCGGTCTGTACGGCGCCTCCACCCCGAGCAAGGTCACGAGCCCGGGTTCGGGTTCGCCCAACCGCCTGCTCTACATCGAGGCGACCGCGCCGCAGACCCCGCCGGTGATCACCAACCCCGGCAACCAGTCGACCGCGGTCGGCTCCCCGGTGAACCTCCAGCTGGCCGCGACGGGTGGCACCCCGCCGTACTCCTGGGCGTTCAGCGGTCTCCCGGCGGGCCTCAACGGCAACGCGTCCGGCCTGGTCAGCGGCTCGCCGACCACGCCCGGCTCGTCGACGGTGAACGCCACCGTCACCGATGCCGCCAACCAGAAGGCGAGCGTCACGTTCACCTGGACGGTCACCCCGGTCAGCCAGAACTGCGACGAGGCCACCAACGGTGACGACGTCCAGATCGGCGACCAGTCCGACGTGAGCAGCTCGATCTCCGTCCAGTGCTCGGGCAACGCCTCGGCCACGACCACGGTCAAGGTCGACATCGTCCACACCTACATCGGCGACCTGGTCGTCGACCTGGTGGCGCCGGACGGCACCGTCTACAACCTGCACAACCGTGCGGGCGGCAGCACGGACAACATCGCGAAGACGTTCACCGTCGACGCGTCGCGCTCGGCCGCCACGGGTACGTGGAAGCTGCGCGTGCGTGACCAGGCGTACGTGGACACCGGCTACATCAACAGCTGGTCGCTCGACGTCTGAGTTCCCGGCATGACCGAGCGGGCCGTCTCTCCCCGGAGAGGCGGCCCGCTCGCTTTGTCAGGACGCCGTGACCAGCGCCAACACCCGCTCGGCCACCTCGTCGGCCGACCGCATCGCCGTCGCGGCTTCCTCCACCAGACGCTGGGCTTCCTGCGCCGCACGGTCCGCGCTGCGGGCCAGTTCGAGCGCCGACGCGATCTGGACCGGCGTCAACGCGCTCTTCGAGAACTCACGCGCACGTTCCGCCGCCGACCGCGCCTGCGACGCCGCGTGGAAGGCTTCGTCGAGCACGTCGTCGGCCGCCTTCACCAGCGCCGCGTCCCGCACGGTGGCTTCCACCTGCGCGTGCAGCGCACGGAGGTGCTGCTCCTCCAGCACGATCTCGATCCGGTCCCCGATCAGCAGCCGGGCGGACGACCCCAGACTTCCCCGCAATCCGACGGTCACGTCCTCGTCGAGCGCCATGGTCATGCTCATGGAAATCCGACTCGTCATTGCGTTCTCCCTGTTCACGATGGGTGCGCAGACGCACACCAGGGGTATGCCATGCTGATTTAAGGTGATCTTCCGAGGGTTGCCTTCAATATTGGCGCAATCCATCCCCACTTGGCGAGTACGCCGATCGGTGGAATATTCAAGAGACACAAAGGAGGTACGCCAGTGGACGAGTTGGACGGCGTGAGCGCCACACTGGCGACACGGCGACTCGGGCTGACGCTCAGGGCGCTGCGCGGCCGGATCACCACGCTGCGCGTGGCGGACGTCGCCAAGGCCGCGGGTCTGAGCCAACCGACGTGGAGTCAGGTCGAGACCGGAGTCGCGATTCCGTCGAGCGAGCACCTGGCAGCGGCGGCGAAGATCCTTGAGGCGACGGACGAAGAGGTCGCGACCCTGCTCGCACTACGCGAACGCGCCAAGCGCCGCGAGTGGTGGCACGAGTACAACGACATCACCTCGCCCAACCTCTCGAAGCTGATCGGCTACGAGACCTCGGCGATCGACACCAAGATGTGCGCTGGAGGCTGGGTTCCTGGCCTGCTACAAACTCCCGACTGGGCGCGAGCGGCGATCAACGTCGCGGGAGCCAAGACCCGCCCTGAAGATGTCGAACGGGCAGTCGAGCTACGGATGCGACGCCAGGCTGTGCTGGATAATCCACGCGCTCGCCTGCACGCCATCTGCGGCGAGGAGTCCATCCGCTACCGCGCAGGCGGATGGGACGTCCAGACCACGCAGTTGAGGCATCTGCTGGAGGTAGGCGAAGCCGAGAACATCACCGTCCAGATCCTCCCGTTCACGGCGGGTCTGCACATCGGACACTCGCAGCCCTACTCCATTTTCGAGTTCGGTGAGTTCGATCCGCCGATCGTTCACCAGGAGGATCTCGTCGAGGTGACCTTGACCGACAATCCAGCCGAGGTCCGCAGGTGCAAGTATGCCTTCGGGGTACTCGAAGGACTCGCACTGTCGGTCGAGAACTCCCGGAAGCTCATCGAGTCGATATTGAAGGAGTAGAACAGTGGAAGCCCTGGCAGCGCAGGCGACGTGGCGAAAGTCCTCCCGCTCGTCGTCGAACGGCTCCTGCGTGGAGGTCGCCCGGTCGAACAGCGTCGTCGGGCTGCGTGACTCCAAGAACCCGGCCGGCGGGCACTTCACCGTCTCCGCGACCGCGTTCAACGCGCTTCTCGACGGCATCCGCCGCTGAGTCCGTCGATCCGCAGGAGTGATGATGGCAGGCCCATCGGCGAGCTGGCGCAAGTCGTCGTACTCGACGCCGGACGGTTCCTGCGTCGAAGTGGCCCGTTCAGGTTGCGTCGGGCTGCGTGACTCCAAGAACCCCGCCGGTGATCAACTCACAGTGTCCCCGGTCGCGTTCGCCGCGCTCCTCAAGCGCGTCGCCCGCTGAGCGAGGTGCCCCGACCTTCCCGGTCGGGGCACCTTCAGGTCAGAGCTGCACACCCAGGAGCGCGTCCACCGCCGCCCGGAACAGGGTCGACCCGGTCAGGTCCGATCCCCCGCTCGTCAACGCGGCGTCCGCCCACGCGTCCAACGCCGCGAGCGCCGAAGGCGTGTCCAGGTCGTTGCCCAGGTGGTCACGCAGTCGCGCCACCGTGTCCGTCGCGTCCGGCCCGCTCGCCAGCGCCGCCGCCCGACGCCACCGGTCCAACCGCCCCTGCGCCTGCTCCAACAACACCTGCGTCCACGCCCGGTCCGTCCGGTAGTGGCCCGAGATCAACGCCAACCTGACCGCGTTCGGGTCGACCTTCTCGGCCCGCAACTTCGACACGAAGACCAGGTTTCCCCTGCTCTTCGACATCTTCTCGCCGTCCAACCCGATCATGCCGGTGTGCACGTAGTGCCGGGCGAACGGGTGCTCGCCGGTCAGCGCCTCGGCGTGCGCGGAGCTGAACTCGTGGTGCGGGAAGATCAAATCCGAGCCGCCGCCCTGGATGTCGAACCCGGTGCCCAGCCGGTTCAACGCGATCGCGCTGCACTCGATGTGCCAGCCCGGCCGCCCCTCCCCCAGCTCCGACGGCCACGACGGCTCGCCCGGCCGGGCCGCGCGCCACAGCAGCGCGTCCAGCGGGTGCCGCTTGCCCGGCCGGTCCGGGTCGCCGCCGCGTTCGGCGAACAGGGCCGTCATCTTCTCCTCGTCGTAGTTCGACTCGTAGCCGAACCGGCCGGTGGCCGACTTGTCGAAGTAGACGTCCGGGTACTCCGCGTCGTCGACCCGGTACGCGGAGCCGTCGGCCAGCAGCTTGGCGATCGCCTCGACGATCTCGGGGATGGCCTCGACCGCGCCGATGTACTGGCGCGGCGGCAGCACCCGCAGGGCGACCATGTCCTCGCGGAACAGGGCCGTCTCCCGCATGCCGAGCACGACCCAGTCGTCCTGGTCGCGTTCCGCCCGTTCGAGGAGCGGATCGTCGATGTCGGTCACGTTCTGTACGTAGTGCACGTCGTGTCCGTTGTCGAGCCACACCCGGTGGACGAGGTCGAACGCCAGGTAGGTGGCCGCGTGCCCGAGGTGGGTCGCGTCGTACGGCGTGATGCCGCAGACGTAGAGCCGCGCCGTCGCACCCGGCGCGGTGGGGCGGACCTCGCCCGTGGCGGTGTCGTAGAGCCTCAGGGGACGCGGCTCGCCCGCGACGCGCGGCACGGGGGCGGCTGACCAGGTCTGCATGGTTCCGACCATAACTCGCGGGTTCAAGGAGCCGTCCGCCTGCCGGGACACCGCGTTGGCCCGATCGTGGTCCCGCGATCGCGGGACGGCCGATTGCACAGCGTCCGCACCGGGTCGACGATGGGAGCCGGCCCGACGTGAGGGAGGCGGTCGTGACCGCACTCGAACCGGAACCCGTCATCACGCACCCCGGCGCGGCACGACCCGGTCCGAAGGGGTCCGTGCTGCTCGGCCTGCTGCGCACGACCGACCCCAAGCGGATCGGGCTGATGTACCTGACGACGTCGTTCGGGTTCTTCCTCGTCGGCGGGTTCATGGCGTTGCTGGTCCGGGGCGAGTTGGCCCGGCCGGGACTCCAGTTCCTGTCGTCCGAGCAGTACAACCAGCTGTTCACCATGCACGGCACGATCATGCTGCTGCTCTACGCGACGCCGATCCTGTTCGGGTTCGCGAACTTCGTGCTGCCGCTCCAGATCGGCTCGCCCGACGTGGCGTTCCCCCGCCTGAACGCGTTCAGCTACTGGCTGTACCTGTTCGGCGGGCTGACCGTGCTGCTCGGGTTCGTCGCGCCCGGTGGCGCCGCCGACTTCGGGTGGACCGCCTACACGCCGTTGGCGGACTTCGCGCACTCGCCGGGTGTCGGCGCGGACCTGTGGATCATGGGTCTGGCGGTGTCCGGTCTGGGCACGATCCTGGGCGGGGTCAACATGGTCACGACCGTGGTGTGCTTGCGCGGGCCCGGCATGACGATGTTCCGGATGCCGATCTTCACCTGGAACATCTTCGTCACGTCGATCCTGATCCTGCTGGCGTTCCCGATCCTGACCGCCGCCCTGATGGGCCTGGCCGCCGACCGGCACCTGGGCGCGCACGTGTTCGACCCGGCCAACGGCGGCGTGATCCTGTGGCAGCACCTGTTCTGGTTCTTCGGGCATCCCGAGGTGTACATCGTGGCGTTGCCGTTCTTCGGCATCGTGTCGGAGATCTTCCCGGTGTTCAGCCGCAAACCGCTGTTCGGGTATCGCGGTCTGGTGTACGCCACGTTCGCGATCGCGGCCCTCTCCGTCGCGGTGTGGGCGCATCACATGTTCGCCACGGGCGCGGTGCTGCTGCCGTTCTTCTCGGTGATGACGTTCCTGATCGCGGTACCCACCGGGATCAAGTTCTTCAACTGGATCGGCACGATGTGGCGGGGTCAGCTCACGTTCGAGAGCCCGATGCTGTTCTCGATCGGGTTCCTGGTGACGTTCCTGCTGGGCGGGCTGACCGGCATCCTGCTGGCGTCGCCGCCGCTGGACTTCCACGTCACGGACACGTACTTCGTCGTGGCGCACTTCCACTACGTGCTGTTCGGCACGATCGTCTTCGCGACCTACGCGGGGATCTACTTCTGGTTCCCCAAGATGACCGGGCGGATGCTGTCGGAGCCGTTGGGGAAGCTGCACTTCTGGACCACGTTCCTCGGCTTCCACCTGACGTTCCTGGTGCAGCACTGGCTCGGCGACGAGGGCATGCCCCGCCGGTACGCGGACTACCTTCCCTCCGACGGGTTCACGGTGCTGAACATGGTGTCGACCGTCGGGGCGTTCCTGCTCGGGCTCTCCGTGCTTCCGTTCGTGTGGAACGTCTTCCGCTCCTACCGCTTCGGCGACCCGGCTCCCCACGACGACCCTTGGGGCTTCGGGAACTCCCTGGAGTGGGCCACTTCCTCGCCACCTCCCCGGCACAACTTCACCGAACTCCCCCGCATCCGCTCCGAGCGCCCCGCGTTCGAACTCCACTACCCCCACATGGTCGACCGCCTGCGCTCGGAGTCAGGCCACCGGTAAACCGCGCGAGTTATGCGTTCGGACACCATGAAATGTGCATTCAGGCACCTTCGATCGGGTGACTCTCGTCGACCAGGTCGCAAGTGGGATGCACCGCCACCGGCCCCTGCTCCACACTTCCGCCTCGTCGCTCACCGCCGTGAGCGACGGCTCGACAGGTAGTCCGAGACCACGGCCGCGCCCAGGCCGTCCTCGTCCGGGGACACGACCTTCCCGCCCGCCCGGCGGGCGATCATGTCCACGAACGCGGCCAGGCGCGGGTCGTCGCCGAGTTTGAACACGGTCAACGCGGTGCCCAGGCGGCTCAGCGCGTCGACCTCGGCGACGGTCCTGGCCAGGGTCCGCGGTGTCGACGGGTAGCTGAAGTCGGCGGTTCCGTCGGCCTCCAGGTGTGCCGTCGGTTCGCCGTCGGTGACCACCAGGACCACCGGTCGGGCATCGGGGTGGCGGCGCAGGTGCCGTCCGGCGAGGAGGAGTGCGTGGTGGAGGTTGGTCCCCTGTTCCCAGACGCCTTCGAGGGCGGTCAGCTCACCGATGTCGACCGTCCTGGCGTGGCGCCCGAACGTGACCAGGTCCAGCGCGTCGCCGCGGAACCTCGTGCTGATCAGGTGGTGCAGCGCGAGCGCGGTGCGCTTCATCGGGACCCAACGGCCGTCCTGGACCATGGACCACGAGGTGTCCACGCACAACGCCACGGCCGCGCGGGCCCGCTGTTCGGTCTCGTCCACCTCGACGTCGACCACGTCCAGTCCGAGGCCGCCCGTCCGGAGCACGGCGTTGGTCAGCGTGCGGGGCACGTTCCAGGGTTCGGTGTCGCCGAACGCCCACGGGCGGGTGGCGCCGGTGGGTTCTCCGGCGGCACCGGCACGGGCGCTGTCCCGGTTGCCCCTGGCGCGCACGCTGTCGAGGACACCGCGCAGCGCCGTCTCGCCCAGGCGGCGCAACGCCTTCGGGGTCAACTGGAGCGTGCCGTCCGGCGCGCGCTCCAGCAGGTTCTGGTTGCGCAGCAGGCGTTCCAGCTCCGCGAGACGTCGGGCGTCCACGCCCGCTGCCGGTCCCAACTGGCGGACGAGGGCGCCGAGATCGAGGTCTTCCAACCGGGCACCGGGATAGGACTGCGCGAGCTGTTCGGCCAACGCGTCCAGTTCCGCCAGGTCCGCCATGGCCTGGGCACCCTCGCCGAGGCCGAGGGGCCGGTCGCCGCGGAAGCGGGCCGAGCCGGTCCAGTCCTCGCCGGGCCGGAGACCCTGGAGCAGTCCGTCCAAAGTGGACAGTTGTCGGGCCGTCTCCGGGTCGCCGAACGCCTGGCTGCCCAGTTCCGCCAGTTCGCGGCGCTGCTCCTCGGTCATCGAGTTCATCGTGCGCCGGGCGGCGGCCGACCGGGCGGCCAGGGCGTCGACCAGCTCGTCGGTGTTCCGCGGGTTCTCGGGGAAGAAGTCGCCGTGGCGACGCATGAACCCGGCGAACCGTTCGGTGGTGTCCCGGCCCGCGGCGTGGTCGGCCAACAGCCCGTTCAGGTCGTCGAGCATGCGGCGGATGCGGTCGACGTCCTCGGTCGTCACGGTCTCCATGGCCTGCTTCAGGCCCTGGAAGCGCTGGTCGAGCAGTTCCCGACCGAGCAATCCGCGGATCTTCTCGTAGGACTCGCGGGCCTGGGCCGAGCGCCAGTCGTAGGAGGCCAGTTCGGTGACGGCGGCGGCCGTGCCCGGCGGCAACGCGTCCAGCACCGCCTCGCGGAAGCGGGCGTCGTCGTCCGGGTCCGGGAACAGCTCGCGACGTTCGGCGGCCACGGCCTCGTCCAGCAGGCGCCGCACCTCCTGGAGCGTGCCGTCGAGCCGGTGCCGTCGTTGGATCGCGGCGCGCTTGCGCCACACACGGGCGGTCAGGTCGTCGAGGCCGGTCGTGCCGTCCACGCCGCGCCGCAGCAGTTCGCGCAGCGCCGACTCGGGCGAGGCACCCTCCATCACCTCGCGGCCGAGTTCGTCGACGGCCGACCGCAGGTCGGCCGGCGGTTCCAGCGGGTCGGGGCCGTCGACGTAGCGGCCGTAGCGGTAACCGGTCATCCGTACACCGAGCGCTCGTCGTCCTGGTCCTTGGCCAGTTGCCTGGTCAGGTACAGCGATTCCAGCGCGAGTTCCACGACCGAGGCGATGCGGCCCGCCGAGTCGCGGGGGCCGACACCCAGACGCGCGGCGATCTCGTGCAGCACGGGCAGTTCCGGCAACGCGGCGAGCAGGTCGCCGCCGTGGACGCGTTCACCGGTCGCGACCGGGTGGCCGTCGGACACCAGCGCGGCGAGCGGGCGCAGGTCGAGGCCCGCGAACCGCGACCGGGCCGTGTCCGCGACGGACCGGCGCAGCAGATGGGTGAGCACCTCGCGTTCGCGGCCCTCCTCGCCCGCCTCGAACTCGAGCTTGCCGCGCAGCACGTCCGGCACGGACTCCAGGTCGACCGGGCGGGCCACGGCGGGTGACTCGCCGATCAGCGCGGAGCGGCGCAGCGCCGCCGCCGCGACGGTCTCGGCCGCGGCGACCGCGAACCGGGCCGAGACACCCGAGCGCTGGTCGACGGCCGACGACTCGCGCAGGTGTCGCACGAACCGCGCGATCGCCTCCAACAGGTGGTCGCCGACCTCGGCCACCAGGTCGGCCTCCTGGCGGACCAGGGCCACCTCGGCCTCGACCTCAAGGGGGTAATGGGTGCGGATCTCGGCGCCGAAGCGGTCTTTCAAGGGGGTGATGATGCGGCCCCGGTTCGTGTAGTCCTCGGGGTTGGCCGTGGCGATCAGCAGCACGTCCAGCGGCAGTCGCAGCGTGTAGCCGCGGATCTGGATGTCGCGCTCCTCCATGACGTTGAGCAGCGACACCTGGATGCGTTCGGCCAGGTCGGGCAGCTCGTTGACGGTGAAGACACCGCGATGCGAGCGGGGCAACAGGCCGTAGTGGACGGTCTCCGGGTCACCGAGACTGCGCCCCTGCGCGACCTTGACCGGGTCGATGTCGCCGACCAGGTCGCCCACGCTGGTGTCGGGCGTGGCGAGCTTCTCGGTGAACCGCTCGGAGCGGTGCTTCCACGCCACGGGCAGGTCGTCGCCGAGTTCGCCGGCACGCCGGACGGACTCCGGCGTGATCGGGTCCAGCGGGTGCTCGTTCAGCTCGGCGCCCGCGATCACCGGGGTCCACTCGTCGAGCAGGCCGACGAGGGTGCGCGCGAGCCGGGTCTTGCCCTGGCCTCGTTCGCCCAGCAGGACCACGTCGTGGCCCGCGAGGACGGCGCGTTCGAGCTGCGGCAGCACGGTCCGGTCGAAGCCGACGATGCCCGGCCACGGGTCCCGCTTCTCGCGCAACGCGGCCAGCAGGTTCTCCCGCAGCTCGGCTTTGACGCTTCGGGGCGCGTAGCCCGCGGCGCGCAGGGCGCCCGCGGTGGTGGGGAGGTCGGAGGTCACGTGTCCGAACGTACGCACTCCCACGACCCCGGTCGACGTGGAGCGGACTCCAGGTGGCGTGGTCTCGACGAGGAAAGCACCGGTGACGATCTGGGGACGGACCGGAAGCTTTGCGGAGGCCGGACCGCGACCGTCCGGCCCTGCCCGCAGACTGCCCGTTCCCACCTGCCGGGCCCTCGACGTCCCCGATGACCCAACCCGACCGGACCGGACCGGACCGGACCCAGCCAACCCGACCCGACCGCACCCAGCCCAGCCCGACCAGACCCAGCCCGACCCGGGTGCATCCGGCACATCCCAGCGCACCCTGCCCGGTCCAACCCGGCCGCACCCCGGCCACTCCTGGCACAGCCCAGCCGGACCCTTCAGCACCCACTACCCGGCCGCACCAACGACCCGATGGCCGACCGCACCCAACGCACTCCGCACCCAACGCACTCCCGGCCCGACGCCACGACCGGCCACCGGCGAAGTCCCGTCGAGATCGCCTCGGGTGAGACCGGCGTCACCCGGAAATCGTGGTTTCACCCATCCGACCGGCGGGCATCCCAGGTGCGCATGGCCGGTATGGCGGACCGGGTGATGGACGGGCGGGGTCGGTGACGACCCCGCCCGCTTACCGTCCGCAGACCTGGTCACCCGACGGGAGGTCGAGGCGGGTGGTCTGGCCATGTCGGCCGGCGCCCTCCGCGACCCCGGCTCAGGCTCGTACCCGTACCCGACACAGGGAGCACGGGATGAGCGATGTCATCGCCTCCGAGCAGCTCGACCTCGCCAAGGTCGTCCACGATCTGGTGCCCGCGCTGCAAGAGGACCTGAAAACGCTGGTGGCGATTCCCAGCATCAACGCACCGGGGCACGAGGGCGACCTCGAGAACGCCCGCACCAAGATCATCGAGTTCTTCCAGGGCGCCGGCATCCACACGCAGGCGATCACGGTCAGCCACGGCGGCAAGACCACCACTCCCCTGGTGTACGCCCGACACGACGGCCCGGTGGGCGCGCGCACCGTCCTGCTCTACGCGCACTACGACGTGCAGCCCGCCGACGACAACGAGTGGAAGATCACCGCGCCGTTCCAGCCGAAGCAGATCGGCGAACCTCCGAACACCCGGCTCTACGGGCGCGGCACGGCCGACGACAAGTCCGGCGTGTGCATGCACCTGGGCGTCGTCCGCGCGTTGGCCGGAAAGATCCCGGTCAACCTCAAGATCGTCATCGAGGGCGAGGAGGAGATCGGCCGGGGCGTGCTGGAGGACTACATCCTGCACAACGACGACGAGCGGTTCCACGCGGACCTGATCGTGGTCGCGGACACCGGCAACGTGCGCCTGGGCGTGCCGACGATCACCACGTCCCTGCGCGGCCTCGCCGGCGCCACCGTCTCCGTGGACACGTTGCGGCAGCCCGTGCACAGCGGCATGTACGGCGGTCCGGCGCCCGACGCGTTCATGGCGCTCACCCGCATCCTGGCGACGCTGCACGACGACAACGGCGACGTCGCGGTCAAGGGCCTGGTCCAGGACTCCCTGGGCTGGCCCGCGGTGGACGAGTCCCAGTTCCGCCGCGACGCCGGACTGCTCGACGGCGTGCCGCTGATCGGCACCCGGTCCATCGCCGAACGCCTCTACGGCAAGCCGTCGATCAACGTCGTCGGCCTCGACGGCCCGCCGTCGTACGCGCAGGCCACGAACGTCCTCGTCGCGCACGCCAAGGCCAAGATCAGCATGCGGATCGCGCCCCACCAGGACCCGGCCAAGGCCGTCGAACTGCTCACCGCGCACATCAAGGCGCACGCGCCGTGGGGCGTCGCCGTCACGGTCGACCCGATCGACCCCGGCTACGGGTTCGCCGCGAACACCGGCGGCCCCTACTTCGTGGCCGCCGAACAGGCGTTGAAGGCCACCTACTCGACCGACTCGGTCGTGCACGGCGGGCAAGGCGGGTCGATCCCGCTCGTGCACGCGTTCGCGCACGCCAACCCGGAGGCCGACATCGTCCTCTGGGGCTGTGAAGAGCCGCTGTGTTCCATCCACGGCCCGGACGAGAGCGTCGCCTACCGCGAGCTGGAGGCGATGACCACCGCCGAGGCCGTCCTGCTCAGCCGTGTCGGAGGCCTGAAGTGACCCGGATCGAGAGCGACACCCAGACCTTCCCGGAAGTCGACCTGCCGTCGCAGGACGTGTGGAGCGCCGTGCCGCCGGCCCCGCCCCACCCCGACCAGTTCAAGCTCGGGCCCGAGGCGCTGGACCCGGCGGCCCGCATGCGGGCGCTCGACGGGCTCAACGCCTACCTGGACTACCGCCGCGACCACCTGCTCGGCTATCAGGTCAACGAGGACATGAACGCCTACCGGCAGGACCTGTCCCGGTTCCTGACCAAGCACGTGAACAACATCGGCGACCCGTTCCAGGACGGCGGGCTCAAGGTCAACAGCAAGATCGCCGAACAGGCCGTGCTGAACTACTTCTCGACGTTGTGGCACGGCGCCGCCTACGACCCCAGGAACCGGGAGTCGATCTGGGGCTACGTGCTGTCCATGGGGTCCACCGAGGGCAACATGTACGCGCTGTGGAACGCCCGCGACTACCTGGCCGGGCGGCGTCTGCTCGGCGAGGACGGCACCGACCGGCCGGTCCTCTACCAGGAGCCGATGATCGCGAACGTCAACCCCAACGCGTACAAGCCCATCGCGTTCTACTCGCAGGACACGCACTATTCGTTCGCCAAGGCCGTGCGCGTGCTGGACTTGCCCACGTTCAGCCGGTACGGCCGTGAGCACTACCGGGACGAGAACCCGCTGGGCGGCCCGTGGCCGGACGAGGTCCCGTCCGAGGGCGGGCCCGAGGGCAAGCCGTCGACGTACGGTCCGGGCTCGATCGACGTGGCGGCGTTGGCGAAACTGGTCGAGTTCTTCGCCGGCAAGGGCCACCCGATCATCGTGAGCCTGAACCTGGGCAGCACGTTCAAGGGCGCGTACGACGACGTGCGCCAGGTCGCGGACACGCTGCTGCCGATCTTCGAGCGGCACGGGCTCGTGGACCGGGTCGTCGAGTACGAGAAGGGGCAGAGCGACCGGCGGCGCGGGTTCTGGATCCACGTGGACGGCGCGTTGGGCGGCAGCTACCTCCCGTTCCTGCGCATGGCCGCGGAGAACCCGAAGTACGACTACCACCCGCCCGTGCCGGTGCCCGAGTTCGACTTCGGCCTGCGCTCGGCGACGCCGACCGTGCCGTCGATGGACATGGTGTCGTCGATCGTGTGCAGCGGTCACAAGTGGATGGGTTCACCGATGCTGTGCGGCGTCGTGGCGACCAAGGTCAAGTACCAGATGCAGCCGCCGGACAACCCCGAGTACATCGGCTCGCAGGACACCACGTTCGCCGGTTCGCGCAACGGCTTCACGCCGATCGTGATGTGGGACCACATCGCGAAGAACTCCTACGACCGCCAGGTGTCGCTGACCACCAACGCCCAGCGCATGGCCGAGTACCTGGAGCAGAAGCTCCTGGGGCTCCAGGCCCAGAAGGAGTCGACCGGCAAACCGGCGGGCTGGATGTGGATCGACCGCACGCCGCTGGCCCTGACCGTCCGGTTCCGCCGCCCGAACTCCGCGATCGTGGCGAAGTGGTCGCTGTCGACGGTGTCGATGCTGATGGAACCCGGTGACCCGATGTCCCGCCGGGATCTCGCGCACATCTTCCTGATGGCGTCGGCGACACCGGAGAAGATCGACGCGTTCATCTCGGACCTGCACGCCGACAACGCGTTCGACGACCACGTGGCCCCCACGATCGCGGCGCCGTCGCAGACGTTCGGCGGCCGGGCGCTGTCCGCGACGACCCACTTCGCGGACCGGGGCTTCGCTTAGGGGCGGATGGTGCGGGCCGGGTTCGACGACCCGGCCCGCACCGCCGTCCGAACGCACGTTTCGCGGTGCCTGAACGCACAACTCGCGGGTTTCACTCGTTCGAAGGTGCCCGAGTGCGTGTTTCAGGGTGTCCGAGTGGAGGACTCGCGGGTTTCAGTGGCGGCCGGCGGCCTGGTCGGACAGGACGCGCACGGCCTCGTCGACGGCGGCCAGGCGGGCCCGGCGCACGGCCTCCGACAGCGGGCGCAGGGCCTCGTCACGGGCCTGCGTCGCCGACGCCGACACGGCACCGCCGGGCGCGTCGGACGCCGCGACCTGGAGGATCGCGTTCACCTCGGCGGCACGCTGGAGCACGCGCAGCGACCGCGAAGGCATCCCCGCGGGCCACGTCAGCCGGCTCTGCTCGGCCGACAGCGCGGCGATCTCCTCGCGCACGTTGGGCCGGTGCCGCGCCACGTCCAGGGTCACCAACGCGGTGGCCGCCTCGCGCATCGCCGACCCCAGCCCGTGCTCGGCCTCACCGAGGGGCACGTGCTCGCCGGGCGTCGACGACGGCAGGTCGAAGATCGTCCACCGCAGCACGCCGTCCGCGACGAGCCTGGGCACCAGGCCGATCCCGATCTCGGGCAGCACGGCGGCCTGGCCGGCACGCAGGGCGCACTGGCTCAACGGCCCGCGCCCGCCCAGCCCGCGCACGTCGCCGGGCACCGGCAGGATCAGCCGCGCCGGCCCGGCACCGGCCCGGCGCAACGCCGCCAGGAGCAACGCCACACCGGCCGCGGACTCGTCGGGTCCGGGCAGGTCCAGCGCCGTGGCGGTGCCGTCGTCGTCGGCCACCACGTCGTGCAGATCAGCCCAGACACCCAGGGCGTCGAGGACGTCGTCCGCCGCGGCCGCACCATGCAGCCAGGCCGACGTCCAGACGACCAGCGTCGCACTCGCACAGGACACGACCGAAGATTACGCGGCCGGGCCGACGTGCTCGACGAGCAACGCCCGGAAGGCCGCCACGGCCTGCGCGTCCGCGAACGCCCGGTGCGGTATCGCGTACGTCCCGTCGCCCGGCGCGCGCACCACGAAGACCCGCGACGACTCGGTCCAGCCGGGCACCTCGACCCAGCCCAGCTCCGTGCGGGCCGCGTCGCCGACGACCATGCGCATCGAGTGCGCGTCGGCCGAGCCGGTCACCGGCCGGTCCGCGAGCGGGTGGCCGCGGAAGTTCGCGCTCACCCCGATCGGCACCGCGGCGAAGATCACGAAGGCCAGGACCAGCCCGAACACCGCCGGCACGAGCATGTCCAGCCACAACACGACCAGGCTCGTCGCGCACAGCACCAACGCGAACAGCGGCGCCCACCGGAACAGCGGCACGGCCGTGCGCTGGGCCACCCACCAGTCGGCCGGCCGAGGCGTCCAGGCGAAGTCGACACTCACCGCGCGGGCCTGCGGGCCGGTTCGCAGCACAGCGGGGCGCACGGGGCGCCGTTCACCGTGCACCCGGCGGCGGGGAAGTCGGACAGCTTGCGCGCGGGGGCGCCGGACACGTGTTCGGCGACGAGTTCGGCGACGAGCTGCGCGAAGCGCGGATCGCCGTTGGGCGTGGCCGCCCGCCCGAAGCCCAGGCCGAGTTCGGCGGCCCGGTCACGGGCCTCGGTGTCGAGGTCCCACACGACCTCGAGGTGGTCGCTGACGAACCCGATCGGGCACACCACGACGTTGGCCACGCCCTTGGCGTGCAGCACGTCCAGGTGGTCGACGATGTCCGGCTCCAGCCACGGGACCTGCGGCGGACCGGACCGCGACTGCCAGACGACGTCGTACTCGGCGACGCCGACCTGCGAGGCGACCAACCGGGACGCCTCGGCGACCTGCCGCGAGTACCGGTGGCCGCCCTCGGCGGGCGGACCGGCGGCGGCGTCGGCCGACAGGGGCACGGAGTGCGCGGTGAACACCAGCCGGTAGTCGTCGCCGAACGGCGTGGCGGCGGACCGGACCGCGTCCGCGAACGAGTCCACGAACAGCGGGTGGTCGAAGAACTGGCGCAGCTTCACCAGTTCGGGGGCGTCCGGCACGGCGGCCCGGGCGCGCTCGACGTCCTCGTCGTACTGGCGGCACGCGGAATAGCCGCCGTAGGCGGACGTGGGGAACACCAGCGCACGGCGGACGCCCGCGTCCTTCATCTCGGCCAGGGTCCGCTCGACCAGCGGGTGCCAGTTGCGGTTGCCGAAGTACACCGGCAGGTCCAGCAGCGGCTCGACGGCGGCGATGGCCGCCCGGTTGAGCGCGTTGATCGGCGAGACCCCGCCGAAGTGCAGGTAGTGCCGCTCGACCTCGTCGAGCCGCTCGGGCGGGACGCCTCGGCCCCGGGTCACGTTCTCCAGGAAGGGGCGGACGTCGTCGGGTCCTTCCGGTCCCCCGAACGACAGCCAGAGCAGCGCGTCGTAACTCACCCGGACATCCTGGCCCTGCGACGTGGGCCACGCGCAACCGGGTCGGCGTGCCGAGGCCACGCCGACCCGGTCGGTGCCTACAGGCCCAGGAAGTGCACGCCGCCGTCGACGTACACGATCGACCCGGTGGTGGCCGGGAACCAGTCGGACAGCAGGCCGCACACCGACTTCGCGACCGGCGCCGGGTCGTCGACGTTCCAGCTCAGCGGGGCCTTCTCGCCCCACATGGCCTCCAGCTCCGCGAAGCCGGGGATCGACTTGGCGGCCATCGTGCGCACCGGGCCGGCCGAGACCAGGTTGACCCGGATGCCCTGCGGACCGACCTCGCGGGCCAGGTAGCGGTTGATCGACTCGAACGCCGCCTTGGCCGCGCCCATCCAGTTGTAGGCGGGCCACGCCTGGCGCGCGTCGAAGTCCAGACCGACGACGGACGCGCCCTCGCCCAGCAACGGCAGCGTCGCGGCCACGAGCGCCTTGTACGAGTAGGCGGACACGTGGAACGCGGTCGACACGTCCTCCCACGGCGCCTCCAGGTAGGGGGCGCCCAGGCAGCTGGGCGGCGCGTAGCCGATCGCGTGCACGACGCCGTCGAGGCCGTCCACGTGCTCGCGGACCCGGTCGGCGAGCGTGTCCAGGTGCTCCTGGTTCTGCACGTCGAGTTCGACCACGGGCGCGCGGCGGGGCAGGCGCTTGGCGATCAGCTCGACCAGGCTCAGCCGGCCGAACCCGGTGAGCACGACCTCGGCGCCCTGCTCCTGGGCCACCTTGGCCACGTGGAAGGCGATGGACGCGTCCGTGATCACCCCGGTGATCAGCAGTCGCTTACCTTCGAGCAGTCCCGTCACGGGTGTTTCCTCCGAACAAGGGGGTGGTTGAACTCTGTGGGGCCGAGCCGGCCTCCTAGTGGCCCATGCCCAGGCCGCCGTCGACGGGCACGACCGCGCCGGTGATGTAGCCGGCCTGGTCCGAGGCCAGGAACGTGACGGCCGAGGCGACCTCCTCGACCGAGCCGTACCGGCCCGCCGGCACCTGCGCGAGGATCTGCTTGCGGCGCTCCTCCGGCAGGGCGTCGGTCATGTCCGTGGTGATGAACCCGGGCGCGACCACGTTGGCGGTGATGCCGCGCGTGCCGAGTTCGCGGGAGATCGAGCGGGCGACGCCGACCATGCCCGCCTTGCTCGCCGAGTAGTTGACCTGGCCCGCGCCGCCCGCGAGGCCGACGACCGACGAGATGAACACGATGCGGCCGTAACGGGCGCGCAGCATGTTCTTCGACGCCCGCTGCGCGACGCGGAACGCGCCGGTCAGGTTGGCGTCGAGCACGCGCGTGAACTGCTCGTCGGACATGCGCAGCAGCAACGTGTCGTCGGTGATGCCCGCGTTGGCGACGAGGATCTCGACCGGGCCGTGCGCGGCCTCGATCTCGGTGAAGGCCGCGTCGACCTCGGCGGTGGAGGTGACGTCGCACTTGACGCCGAGCAGGCCCTCGGGCGCACCGGAGCCGCGGTGGGTCACCGCGACCTTGTCGCCCCGTGCCGCGAACGCCTGCGCGATCGCCAGGCCGATTCCCCGGTTGCCGCCCGTGACCAGTACGGACCTCGACACGCCTTGCTCCCATCGCCGCTGGTTGATGCGCGCGAGGCTATCTCCTACCCCCTGGTACGCCCGCATCGACCCGAGGTGGATCACAATCGGTCGGGTGACCGGTTTCGTGGAGCGACTCACCCTCGAGGTCGACGGCGACGTGCTCGTCGACGCGGCTTCCCGGGCGGTGTACGCATCGGACGCGTCGAACTACCGGCACGTGCCGACGGCCGTGGTCCGGCCCCGGACCACCGACGCCGCGGTGGCCGCGGTGGGTGTCGCCGCCGCGTACGGCGTGCCGATCACGAACCGGGGCGCGGGCACGGGCATCGCGGGCAACGCGACCGGCACCGGCCTGGTGGTCGACTTCTCGCGGTACCTCGACCGGGTGGTGTCGATCGACCCGGAGTCGCGGCTCGCGGTCGTGCAACCGGGCGTGGTGCTGGACCGGCTCAACGACGCGGCGCGCGCGCATGGCCTGTTGTTCGGACCCGACCCTTCCACGCACTCCCGCTGCACGCTCGGCGGGATGATCGGCAACGACGCGTGCGGCGCGCATTCGGTGGCGTGGGGCAAGACCAGCGACAACGTGCACGACCTCGACGTGCTGCTGGCCGATGGCCGCCGGTTCGCCACCCGGGACCACCCGCCGCTGCCGCTGCCCGACGTCGACCCGGCGTGGTTCCCGGCCCTGGACCGGCGGGTGTCGGGCTACCGGCTGGACGCGCTGCCGGACCTGACCCGCGCGCTGGTCGGCTCGGAGGGCACGTGCGTGACCGTGCTGGGCGCGACCGTGCGGCTGGTCGAGGCGCCGGAACGCCGGGTGCTCGCCGTGCTCGGATTCGACGGCCCGTACGACGCGGCGGACATCGCGCCACAACTGCGCGAACTGGACGTGTTGACCATGGAAGGGCTGGAGGAATCGCTGGTCCGGGCGGCCGGCGACGCCCGGCCGCTGCTGCCGCGCGGGCGCAGTTGGCTGTTCGTCGAGACCGCGGAGGAATCGGTCGCGCACGCCGCCGCCGCTGCCGCGCCGCACTCGGTCGTGGTCACCGACCCGGCCCGGCAGCGGGCGCTGTGGCGGGTACGGGAGGACGGCGCGGGCCTGGCGACGCGGCGCGCGGACGGGCGCGAGGCGTGGTCGGGCTGGGAGGACGCGGCCGTGCCGCCCGCGCGGTTGGGCGCGTACCTGCGCGAGTTCGACGGGCTGTTGGCCGGGCACGGGCGGCGCGGCGTGACGTACGGGCACTTCGGCGACGGGTGCGTGCACGTGCGGATCGACTTCGACTTCGCCGACGGCTACCGGGAGTTCCTGGAGGACGCCGCCGACCTGGTCGTGGCGCACGGCGGGTCGCTGTCGGGCGAGCACGGCGACGGCCAGGCCCGGTCGGAGCTGCTCGACCGCATGTACCCGCCCGAGGCGATCGCGGCGTTCGGGCGGTTCAAGTCCGCGTTCGACCCGCGGGGGCGGATGAACCCGGGCCGGATCGTGTCGCCGCTGAAGCTGGACGCGGACCTGAAGGTGCTCGTCGCGCCGCCGACCATTCCCACGCGGGCCACGCTGGCGTTGCGTACGGACAACGGTGACCTGGCGGCGGCGACCCGGCGGTGCGTGGGCGTGGGCAAGTGCCTGAACACCCAGGGCGGCGTGATGTGTCCGAGTTATCGCGTCACCAAGGAGGAACGCCACTCCACACGGGGCCGCGCGAGGCTGCTGTTCGAGATGCTCGCGGGCGACGTGGTGCGCGACGGGTGGCGGTCGCCCGAGGTGCGCGAGGCGCTCGACCTGTGCCTGGGCTGCAAGGGCTGCAAACGCGACTGCCCGGTGGACGTGGACATGGCCGCGTACAAGGCGGAGTTCCTGCACCACCACTACAAACGGCGGATCCGCCCGTCGGCCCACTACTCCATGGGCTGGTTGCCGCTGTGGCTTCGGCTTCGGCTGGTGAACCGGTTCTCGGCCCGGCTGTCCCGGTTCGCGGGTGTGACGCCCGAACGCGCGCTGCCGACACCCACCCGATCGTTCCAGTCCACTTTCGACGGTCGCGGCACCGGCGACCGGGTCGTGCTGTTCCCGGACACGTTCACCAACCACTTCGAGCCGGACGTGGGCCACGACGCGGCGGCCGTGCTCGCGCACGCGGGCCAGGCCGTCGAAGTGCCACGTGGGGCCGTGTGCTGCGGGTTGACCTGGTACTCGACCGGCCAGTTGGGCATGGCCCGCCGGGTGCTGCGGCACACCGCGCGCGTGCTGCGGCCGTGGATTCGGGCGGGCGTCCCCGTGGTGGGCCTGGAGCCGTCGTGCACCGCGTTCCTGCGATCGGACGCGGTCGAGGTCGCGGGCGACGACCCGGACGTCCGCCGGTTGGCGTCGCTGGTGCGACCGTTCGCCGAACACGTGGCGCCGCTGCTGGAACCGGTGGCGGGCGACGGGTCCGCGCTCGTCCAGCCGCACTGCCACGGCTACGCCGAGTTCGGCACGTCGGCCGACCGCGAGGTGCTGGGCAAGGCCGGGATCGACGCGTCGGTGCTCTCGGGCTGCTGCGGGCTGGCGGGCGATTTCGGCTTCACCCGGGGCAATTACGAGGTGTCGATGGCCGTGGGCGAACTGGGCGTGCTGCCCGCCGTGCGCGCGGCCGACCCGGACACCGCCGTGGTGGCCGACGGGTTCAGCTGCCGCACGCAGGTGCGCCACGCGACCGACCGCGAACCCGTGCACACGGCCACGGTGCTGGCCCGCGCCTTGGGCGTCCGCGGCGGGACGCCCAAGGCGTGACGGTCAGCGCGGCAGCCGCTCGATGATCCAGGAGCCGAGTTCCTCGGTGACCTTGGTGTGCGGTTCGTTGGCGGACGCGACCTTGTAGTCGTCCAGTTCGCTCTTGTCCGGGTCGATCGGCGCGTAAGGCTCGTCGAGCGTGCCCGCGGCGACCGCGCTGACCGTGGGCACGAAGCCGACCGTGCGGTGGCGCACGGTCACCTTGCCGGTGGCGGCGAGCTTGTCGCCCGCGATGCCGAACGTCTCCAGCGTCCCGCCGGGTGCACCGTCCAGTTCGGACAGTCCGGAGACGACGACCTCGCGGTCCTGGAACGCACCCTTGAGCCGGGCCACCCGCGCCTCACCGGACGGCTGCGTGGTCAGCTCCGTGCCCGCGAACCAGCCGGTCTCCACCGCCAGCGCCACGTCGCCGGGCGGCACGCCGTTGCCCCGCTCCGGCAGGCCGTTGGCGACGCCGATCAGCCGCGGGACGCGCGGCCACCAGCCGTAGACCTTCAACTCGTCGAGGAACACCGACCGCAGCGGGTCCTCGGCCGGGGTGCCGTCCACGGTCTCGATGTGCCGCCACAGCAGTTGGCGCGACGCCGGGCTGTTGATCTGCTCGGACAACGCCGGCACGCCGACCAGGAAGTGCGCCAGCGCCTGAAGGGAGATCGGCACCCAAGCGCCGTTGTGCGGGCTGTCCCACGACACGTACAGCGCGGTCTGGTGGTCGAACCCCTCGTGTTCGAGCTTGGCCAGGGTGTAGCGGGCGATCAGGCCGCCCATGCTGAACCCACCGACGGTCAGGCGTGCCTCGCCCAGGCGTTCGGCCACCGCCCGGAAGACCACCGAACGCAGGACGGCGGCGTTGCGCTGGATCGCGGCGCTGCGCTCGGCGTAGCCGACGAGGACCAGGTCGTAACCCTGCTCGCGCAACCTGCTGATGAACGGGTAGTCGCCCCGCTCCAGGCCCTCCCACAGGGTGTCCAGCGAACTCGGACCGGACTCGAACCCGTCCGAGAGGATCACCGGCCGGGTCAGGCCCTGGTTGCCCTCGCCGAGGTAGACCCAGGCCGTGCCGTCGGGGTGGTCGTCCCACACCGCGTACGGCGTCGGCGCGGGGGTCGGTACCGGTTTCGGCAGCGGTGCCAGGAAACCGAACGGCTCGATGACCGGCTGGTCCTGTTCGGACATGCGGTGCGCTCCTCGCGGCTGGTGATCGACTACGTGATCCAGCCTGGCCGCCGGGCGAGGGCGATGGGTACTCGTTTCACCACCCCGGATCCGTGGTTCCACCCCGGGGCAGGCGGCCGGCACACCCGCCGTGGCGGGCGTTGGACTGTCCGCGTGACGGCGCGTCCCCGGTCCGGACGCCACCGGATGCGGTCGCCCTATGCTGACCCGGTGACCACCGACGAGGCCGTGGCCGTGCTGACCGACCCGGACGCCGGGCCCGAGGACCGCTACCGCGCCCACGCCGACCTGCACGCGCTGGCCGCGTCCGGCGACGGCGCGGCCGGTGCCGCGCTCGCGTGGCTGCGGCTGGAACGCAGTGGCCGCAACGCCTGCGAGGCACCGTGAGCCCGCGTGCGTGCCCGTGCGGGACGGGCGAGCCGTACGCGGAGTGCTGCGGGCTCTACCACTCGGGGACGCGGACCGCGCCGACCGCCGAGGCGTTGATGCGGTCCCGGTTCAGCGCGTTCGCGGTGGGCGACGTGCCGTACCTGCTGGCGAGCTGGCACCCGTCGACCCGGCCGCGCGACCTCGACCTCGATCCCCGGCAGCGGTTCACGACCCTGGAGATCGTCGGCCGGTCCGGCGGCACCGCGCTGCACACCGCCGGGACCGTGGAGTTCCGCGCGCACTACCGCGTGGCGGGGACGTCCGACGTGCTGCACGAGAACAGCCGGTTCGTCCGCGAGGACGGCCGCTGGCTCTACGTGTCACCCGTCGACTGACCGGCGCACCGAGCCGAGCAGGTTGCGGGCCACGTCGCGCAGCTTCGTGTTGTGCTGCTGCGATTCCTGGACGAGCCGGGCGAACGCCTCCTCGGCGCTCACGCCGTGCGCGGCCATCAGCACGCCCTTCGCCTGGTCGATCTCGGCCCGGGACTCCAACGCGTTCTGGAGGTGCTGGATCAGACCGCGTGACCGCTCGTACCGCCGGAACCCGGTGATCGTGGTCGAGGCGGCCGTGACGAACAGCCGGAGCAGCGCCTCGTCGAACGGGTCGAAGGCGTGCTCGTCGGCGCTGAACACGTTGAGCGCGCCGATGACCCGGTCGTCGAGTATCAAAGGCGCGCTCAGGTAGGCGCGCACGCCCGCCTCCGCCGCGGCCGCCGCGAACGCGGGCCACCGCTCACGTCCGCCCTCGGCCGTGACCCGCACCGGACGTTTCGTGGCCGCCGCCTCCAGGCACGGGCCTTCGCCCGCCGCGTACTGGTCGCGGTCGATCGCCACGACCACCTGATCCGTCGCGGCGGCCGTGTGCCCGGACCCGTCCGCGTCCAGGACCGTGACGCTGACGTTCTGCGCGTCCGGGATGACGCGGGCCGCGGACTCGGCCAACTGCTGGAGCGCGTCCGACAACGACTGGTCGGCGGCCAGGATGCCGACCAGCTCCTCCAACGCGGCGCTGGCCTCGTCGAGTTGGTTCGTCGGCACGTCGTCGATGCTCACCCGCATTGTCTACACCGCGAGCGCGATAATCGCCGCAACCGGAAGGAGGTACTCGGTGCGGGTTCTGCTGGTCGAGGACGACGACGGGGTGGCCGACGCCCTCGTCGCGGCACTGTCCGGCGGCGGCCACCGCCCGCACCGGGTGCGTCGGGGCGCGGACGCCCTGCTCTCCCACCACGACCACGACCTCGTGCTGCTGGACCTCGGCCTGCCCGACGCGGACGGCCTCGACGTGCTGCGCAAGATCCGCAGGGTCTCCCCGGTGCCCGTCGTCGTGCTCACCGCACGCGGCGACGAGCGTTCGGTGGTGCGCGGCCTGCGCCTGGGCGCCGACGACTACCTGGTGAAACCGGTGCGGCTGGGCGAACTGCTGGCCCGGATGGACGCCGTGCTGCGCCGTTCGCGGCCACCGGACGAGGCGGAGGCCGTGGTGCGGGTGGGCGACGTGGAGATCGACCTGGCCGGCCGGCGGGTCACGGCCGGCGGCGCGGAGGTCGGCGTGACCACCAAGGAGTTCGACATCCTCGCCGCGCTGGCCCGCCGGGCGGGCACGGCCGTGAGCCGCCAGCAGGTGATGGACGAGGTGTGGGGCGACGCCTACCTCGCGGTGTCCCGGTCGCTGGACGTCCACCTGGCCGGCCTGCGGGCGAAACTGGCCCGGCCCGGCCTGGTCACCACGATCCGCGGCTTCGGCTACCGGCTGGGTGGTTGACATGCTCCCGCGGGTCCGGTCCACGTCGGCCGATCACCACCGTCCCGACCCGGTCCGGCTCCGACCGGCAGCCGCCTCGGCGACCGCGGCACCCGGTCCCCTCCGCGCCGACCGCCGACGACCCGGACACCCGGCATCGGGCCGCCGACAGCCGAGCCCTCGCGCCGCCGGCCGCCGGCTCCGGACCACCCCATCGCCGGCACCTCCGACCCCGCCCACCCGCGATCGCCCACGACCGGACCACCCGGCCGACCCGCATCGACCGCCGACCGGGCCCGACCACCCGGCCCCGACCACCCGACGGGAACGCCCGACCCCTGCCGACCACCGGACGCGGACCCGGCCCACCCGCCGACCACCGTCCGCCACCGCCTCCCGCCGGAGCCGCTGACATGCGCCGCCGACTCCTGCTCGTCCTCCTGCTCTTCTCGGCCGCGGCCGTCGCCGGGTTCGCCGTGCCGCTGCTGTCCGCCACCGCCGCCGAGCGGACCCAGCGCTTCGTCCTGTCCCGCACCGCCGACCTGGACCGGTTCGCGGCCCTGGCCGACCGGGACGACACCGCGAACCTCGTCGCCGAGGTCGAGGCGTACGTCGCGCTCTACGGCGAACCCGTGGTCGTCGTCGACGCCCACCGCCGCCCGGTCGCGGGTTCGGGCGCCGACTCCCCCGACCTCGCCGACGCGCTCGACGCGGCGTTGCGCGACCAGCCGGACCGGGCCGTGCCCACCGTGCTGCCCTGGTCGCGGGGTTCGGTGCTGTTCGCGCGTCCGGTCGGCACGGGCACCCGGGTCGCCGGTGCCGTGGTGATCCGGGCGTCCGTCGACCGGGCGGCGGTGGACGTGGCCCGGCGGTGGCTGCTGGTCCTGGCCGGCGCGGTGGCCGCGGGCCTGGCGTCGGTCCTGCTGGTGTCCGGGGTGGCACGGTGGGTGCTGCGCCCGTTGGGCCGGTTGGCCGGCGGCGTCCGGGCGGTGGCGGCGGGCGAACGCCGCGCCCACGTGCCGCACGACGCGGGTCCGCCCGAACTGCGCGACCTCGCCGAGTCGTTCAACCGCATGTCGGACGCGGTCGCCGACGCCGCCGACCAGCAGCGGCGGCTGATCGCGGACGCGTCGCACCAGCTGCGCAACCCCATGACCGCGTTACGCCTGCGCCTGGACCTGCTCGGCGACCACGTCGCGGCCGAGGGCGTCCCGGCGCACGTGGCGGCCGTGGCCGAGATCGAACGCCTGGAGTCGCTGCTGTCGGGCATGCTCGCGCTGGCCGCCGCCGACCGGACGGCGACCGAGGCGGCGGCCGGCGGCGAGCCGGGCTTCGCGGACCTGACCGCCGTGGTGCTCGACCGGGCGGCGTTCTGGGGCGTGCCCGTGGCCGACCTGCCGCCGGTCGCCGTGCGCTGTCCCGAGTCCGACCTCGCGCAGGTGCTGGACGTGGTGCTGGACAACGCCCTCAAGTACGGCACCACCGCGCGCGTCACGGTCGGCCGGGGCGTCGGCGTCGGCTGGGTCGAGGTCGTCGACGACGGTCCCGGGATGCCGGCCGCCGACCTGGCCCGCGCCACCACCCGGTTCTGGCGCGGCACGTCGTCCGTCCCCGGCACCGGACTCGGCCTGGCCATCGCCGACCGCCTGGTCCACGCCCGGAACGGCACCCTGACACTGTCCTCTTCGGACGGTCTGACCGTCCGGGTCGAACTGCCGCTGGAGCCGTACCTGTGAAGCGCCGGACGTTCCTCGCCGCCCTGCTCGCCACGGCCGGGTGCACGGGTTCGCCGCCGACCGCCACGACCCTGGCGGCGGGCGAACGCGGCGGCCTGTACTTCGACTTCGCCACGCTGCTCAACCGGCTGTTGCCCGACGTCCGTCCGAAGGAGACGGCCGGCAGCCTGGCCAACCTGGACCTGCTCCGCTCGGGCGGGGCGGACCTGGCGTTGGCGCTCGCCGACTCCGTGCCGGGCGAGGACGACCTGTGCGCGCTCGGCCGGGTGTACGAGAACTACCTGCAACTGCTCGTGCGCACCGACGACCCGGCCCGCACGCCCGCCGATCTGGCCGGACGTCCGGTGTCGCTGGGCGCATCCGGTTCCGGCGCCTCGCTGTCCGGGCGACGCCTGCTCGCCGTGCTCGGCGTCGAGGTCCGGGAGCGGCACCTGCGGCTCGGCGAGGCCGCCGACGCGCTCGTGGCGGGCGAGGTGGACGCGTTGCTGTGGTCGGGCGGCGTGCCCACGCCGCGCCTGGCCGGGCTGGCGGCCGTCCGCCTGCTGCCGTTGGGCGACGTGGTGCCGGCGCTGCGCGCGGCCCACGGCATGGTCTACGACCGGGTGACCGTGCCGGCCGGGGTGTACGGCGCGGGCGGCGAGGTGCCCACGATCGGCGTGGCCAACCTGGTGGTGTGCCGCCGTTCCCTGCCCGGCGCCACGGTCACGACCGTCGTGCGGACCCTGCTGACGCGCGCCGCGTCACTCGTGCCCGAGCAGACCCTGGGCACCCAGTTCCTCGACGCGCGCAGCCTGATCACCACCACGCCGCTGCCGCTGCACCCCGACGCCGCCGCCGCGTACCGCGACTTCCACGGCTGAGGGTCAGGGCACCCGTTGGCCCAGTACCAGGGCGCCGGCCACGGCCGCCATCGCCACGAGCGTGCCCAGGATCAGCCACGGCCGGGACGCGTCGGCCTGCTTCTTCTCGTAGCCGATCTGCTCGCCGAGCGTGTCGTAGACCCGCCGCAGTTCCTCGGCGCTGGCCGCCTTGAAGAACTCGCCGCCGGAGAGCTTCGCGATCTCGCGCATGGAGTCGTCGTCCACCGGCACGTCCTGGCGGCGACCCTCGATCTCGACCACGCCGTCCTCGGTGCCGAACGAGATCGTGGAGATCGGGATGCCCGCCTTCTTGGCGTCCTCGGCCGCGTCGAACGCGCGCCGCGTGCCGACCGTCTCCTTGCCGTCGGTCATGAGCACGACGCGGGCCGGCGGGGGGCCGTCCGCGCCGCCGACGACCTTGCCGAACGTGTCGATGGCCGACAGCGCGGCCACGATCGCGTCGCCGGTGGCGGTGGACTGGGCGAGCTTGAGCCCGTCGATGTTCGACGTCACCGCGCCCCGGTCGGTCGTCGGCGCGACCAGGACCGTGGCCGATCCGGCGAACGAGATCAGCCCGAGGTTGATGCCCGGCGTCAGCCCGTCGGCGAACGACTTGGCCGCGACCTGCGCCGCCTCCAGGCGCGAGGGCTGCACGTCGGTGGCCTTCATCGACAGCGACACGTCGACGACGAGCATCACGGTCGCCCGGTTGCGGGGCACCTTCTGCTCGGCCGTCGGCCCGGCGAGCGCCACCGTCAGCAGGAGGAACGCGACCATCAGGAAGGCGACCGGCACGTGCCGGTACCAGCCCTGGCGACGCGGGGCGACGCGTTCGAGCATGGACAGGTTGGCGAACCGCAGCATGCGCTTGCGCAGCACGCGCTGGACCACCACGTACACCGCCGCCAACGCGGCGACCACGACCAGCAGCAGGAACCACCACGGCGCGGTGAAGCCGGAGAAGCTCACCGACCCACCCCCGACCGACGCCTCACCACGACACCCATCGTCAAGATCAAGAATTCGTCGGACCTGACGCCACCCATCAGGCCACCCCTCCCGACCAGCGGCGCTTGCGCGCCACGACGAACCGCACGGTGTCGGCGATCCAGTCCGAGTCGGTGCGCAGCACGAGGTGTCCCGCGCCCGCGCGACGCAGTCCCGCCGCCACACCGGCGCGGTGCTCGGCCGCCGCCGCCGCGAACTCGCGCCGCAGCAGCGGCGAGGCGACGATCTCGCGCTGCCGGCCGGTCTCCGGGTCGGCGAGCACGACCGTGCCCACCTCGGGCAGGTCGATGTCGCGCGGGTCCACGACCTCGACCGCGATCAGGTCGTGCCGGGCCGACAGGGCGCGCAACGGCCGCTGCCACTCCGTGCCGCCGAGGAAGTCGGAGACCACCACGACCAGGCCGCGCCGCCGCGGCGGGCGGCGCAACTGCTCGACCACCTCGGCCAGCGACCCGCGCGTGCCCTCGGGTGCCCGGGGCGTCTCGGCGACCTTGCGGATCAGGCCGCGCGCGTGCGCCAAGCCGCCGCGGGCCGGGATGCGCACCATCTTCTCGCCGGTCGACACCAGGGCGCCGACCCGGTTGCCGCCGCCGCGCGTGAGGTGGACGACGGCGGCGGTCGCGGCGACGGCGAGGTCCCGCTTCTCGCACGCGGCCGTACCGAAGTCCAGCGACGGCGACAGGTCGATCGCCAGCCACGTCTCGAGTTCGCGGTCGGCGACCGTCTCGCGGATGTGCGCCACGGTCGTGCGCGCGGTCACCGCCCAGTCCATCCGGCGCACGTCGTCGCCGGGCTGGTAGGGCCGGGCCTCGCCGGGCTCGGTGCCCGGACCGGGCACCAGGCCCAGGTGGTTGCCCTGGAGCAGGCCGTCCAACCGGCGGCGGACGTCGAGTTCGAGCGTGCGCAGCGCCGCCTCCATGCGACCGCCGTGCAGGTTCGGCGGCGCCCAGGACGGGCGTGCCGGGGAATCGTCTTCGGTCGGCGAGGTCACGGCCTGCCCGCGGGCTGCTGCGGCGGCTGCTGGGACAGGGGCTGCTGCTGGGGTGCCTGATTCTGGGGTGCCTGCTGCTGGGGCCCGGTCGGCCGCGCGGACACCTGCGGCAACGGCACGGTCTGGAGCACGCGCGTGATGATGTGGTCCAGCGGCACGCCGTCGGCCAACGCGTCGTAGGACAGCACGAGCCGGTGCCGCAGCACGTCCGGGACGACGTCGACGACGTCCTGGGGCAGCACGTAGTCGCGACCACGTACCAGGGCGAGGGCGCGGGCGGCGGCGATGATGCCGAGGCTGGCACGCGGCGAGGCACCGTAGGCGACCCAGCCGGCCACGTCGGTGAGCTGGTGCTCCTTGGGCGCGCGGGTCGCGATCACCAGGCGCACCACGTAGTCGACGAGCGCGTGGTGCACGAACACCCGCGACGCCACGCCCTGGAGCCGGACGAGTTCCTCGGGGCTGAGCACCTGGGTCGGCACCGGGGCCTCGACGCCCATCCGGTAGACGATCTCGCGCTCCTCCTCGGCCGTCGGGTACTCGACCTGGATCTTGAACAGGAACCGGTCGCGCTGCGCCTCGGGCAGCGGGTACACGCCCTCGTTCTCGATCGGGTTCTGGGTGGCGAGCACGAGGAACGGGTCGGGCATCGGGAACGTGCGACCGCCGATGGACACGTGCCGCTCGGCCATGACCTCCAGCATCGCCGACTGCACCTTGGCGGGCGCGCGGTTGATCTCGTCGGCGAGCACGAAGTTCGCGACCACCGGGCCGAGTTCGACGTCGAAGGACTCGCTGCCCTGCCGGTAGATGCGCGTGCCGAGGATGTCGGCGGGCACCAGGTCGGGCGTGAACTGCACGCGCGAGAACGAGCCGCCCACGACGGTGGCGAACGTCTCCACGGCGAGGGTCTTGGCCACGCCGGGCACGCCCTCCAGGAGCAGGTGGCCCTTCGCCAGCAGGCCGACGAGCATCCGCTCGACGAGCCGGTCCTGACCGACGATCACCCGCTTGACCTCGAACACGGTGCGTTCGAGGAGCTGGGCGTCACGAGCCGGCGTGTTGGGCGCCTCGGCGGCGGGCTCGGACAAGAGTCCTCCTAGACAGGGTTGTGCGATGGTGGCCCAGTCTTCCCGGTCGCCGGTATGACGCTTGTTAAAGGGTCACGTACGCAGGTCCTCGGGCGTGTCGACGTCGCGCGCCTCGCCGGGCAGCGCCGCCACCTCGACCGGCCGCAACCCGCCGAGCACGGACCGCGACGACACCCCGCGCGGATCGGCCGGCACCGCGGCCCGCAACGCGGCGGTCGGCCACACGCCGATCAGCCACTGCGGACGGTCGTCGAACAGCACCGCCGCCCCGTCGACCGCGAGCAGCCGCGCGACGGTCGCCGCCGTCACCCCCGACTGGTCGACCGCGAGCACGACGACCCGCTCCGCGCGCACCGACCCCAGCCCGGCCGCGAGCCCGGCCACCGGTCCCCCGCCCGGCGGCTCCTCCCGCACGGACAGCACGCCGCCGGGCAGGTCGCGTCGGGGCCCGACCACGATCGTCCGCCCCGCACCCCGGACGGCGTCCAGCGCCCGTTCGAGCAACGTCCGTCCACCGACGACCAACGCCGCCTTGTCCACCCCGCCGAGCCTGCTCCCCCGCCCGCCCGCGAGCACGATCGCGTCCCACACCCCCCGACCCTAACCCCGCGAGTCCTCCACTCGGGCACCCCGAAACACGCACTCAGGCACCCTGAAACACGCACTCGGACCCACCCGATCGGGGAAGCGCCCTCAGCCGATCCGCCGGTAGTCCACGCGACACGGGGACGCGGGCCACTTCGTCACGAAGCCGCGCGCGGGCCGCGGTGTCCCGTCGACCAACGTGAACTCGTACCGGCTCAGCAACATGGCCAGCACGACCTTCATCTCCTGGTACGCGAAGTGCACCCCGGTGCACCGGTGCGGGCCGCCGCCGAACCCGATCAGCGCCTGCCGGGCCAGCCGACCGTCACGTCCCATCGCGAAGCGGTCCGGCCAGTAGTCGTCGGGCCTGGGGTGCTCCTCGGCCAGCCGGTGGGAGACGGCGGGCGAGGTGAACACCAGCGTCCCGGCGGGCACGGTGTGGCCGTCGAGGTCGAAGTCCCCGGTGGCGCGGCGGGCCTGCACGTAGGCGACCGGGTGCAGGCGTTCGGTCTCCAGGAGGCAGTTGTCCAGGTGCTCCAGGTGCTTCACCGCCGCCAGGTCCAGCGGTCCGGGCGGGATCTCCGCGCGCACGCGGCGCAGGTCCTCGGGGTGGTCGAGCAGGTCGGCCAGCGCCCACGCCAGGTGCCCGGTGGTCGTCTCGTGCCCGGCCCACGTCAGCATGAGCACGAGGTTCACGCGCACGGAGTCCGGCACGGGCGTGCCGTCCGGGTAGTGCGCGCCGGCCAGGGTCTGGAGGAAGTCCGGCGGGTCGATCGGGTGGCTGCGGCGGCGTTCGATCAACGTCCGGAACGCGGCCCGCAGCCGGTCGCGCGCGGCCCGGCTGCGCAGGTTGCGCGGCGACGGCACCCACGGCGGCGGGAAGAACCCCATGCCACCCGCGAAGCGCCGGAACTCCGTGTAGAAATCCCGGTCCAGCACCACGGCGATGTCCGCGCCGAGGAAGCAGCGCGCGGCGATCCGCAGGACCAACGGCCCCAGCAACGCGGCCATGTCGAACCGCCCGGAGTCGCCGAGTTCGTCGATGAGCGCGGCGGTCTCGCGTTGCATCGAGGTGACGTAACCCTCGAGCTGACGCCCCTGGAAGCGCGGCAGCACGATCGACCGCTGCCGCTGGTACTCCTCGGGGTCGGCGAAGAAGTAGAACTCGGGCGCGAACATCCGGCTGAAGAACGGGTACGCGGCCCGGATCGACAGCAGCCCGTCGGTCTGCGCGTAGAAGAACCGGTTGTGCGCCGAGCCCAGCAGCACGACGGCCCGCCGCCCGGCGAGCGAGAACGAGAACACGGAGCCGTGCTCCCGGTACCCGCGGTGGAACAGCTCCTCGGGCGTACGCCGGAACTCGGCGAGGTGACCGAACACCGGTTTCGCTCCGGACACCATGGCCGGCACGGCAGTCATGGCACGAGGGTGACAGCCCGGCCGGCACGTCCCGGCCGTTTGGCGACTCGATCAACCGGACGAGTCACCACCGTCCACCGGTCGTGGTAGCCCTCACAGCAGTCGGGTCACGTAGGGCATGATCCCGCCGTAGCGCACGGGTGCGATGCGCACCGACGCGCCCGAGAACGGCGCCTCGATCATCATCCCGTCGCCGAGGTAGAGCGCGACGTGCGTGCCGCCGCCCGGACCCCAGAACAGCATGTCGCCCCGCCGGGCCTGGGCCAACGGCACCTGGCGCCCGGCCGTGTACTGGTAACCGCTGTAGTGCGGCAGGTACACGCCGACGCCCGCGAACGCGAACATCATCAGGCCCGAGCAGTCGAAGCCCACCGAGTAGTAGTCGCCGTACGAGTCGGCCACGCCGCCGTCGCGGATGCCGGTGGTGGGCCCGTCGTAGTTGCCACCGCCCCACGAATAGCGGACGCCCAGGTGCATCGTCGCGCGGGCGACGACCGTCTCCACGTCGCCGCCGACGGGCGCGGGTCCGCCGCCGGCCGGCACGGGTGGCGGCGTGTACGAGGCGGCCTGCTGCGCGGCGGCTTCCTCCTCGCGGCGCTTCTGCTCCGACCATTGCTCGTACTGCTCGCGTTGGGCTTCCAGACCGCCGACGGCACCCAACGCCTCGTCGAGTTCGCCTTGGACGGTCGCCCGCTGCTGTTCCAGGGCCGCGGCCTTCTCCGACTGCTCGGACCGGGCGCGGACGGCGTCGGCCTGCGCGGCGTCGGCGGTGTGCTTGGCGTCGTCGGCGGCGGCCTGCTTGCGGTCGGCGGCGTCGAGCGCGGCACGGGCGGCCGAGTCCTTGTTCGCCTTGTCCGCGCGGTCGCGTTCGTACTCCTCCATCGCGTTGAGGCTCGAACCGCCGACCGCCGAGAGGAGTTGGGCGCGGGCGAGCAGTTCCTCCGGGCTCTTCGACCCGAAGAACGCCGACACCGAGCCGACCACGCTGCCCTGCTGGTAGCTGGCGGCGGCGAACTCGTCGAGCAGCAGGCGCGTGTCCTCGACCGCCTGTCCGGCGGCCTTCGCCTCGACGGCGGCGGCGTCGGCGTCCCGCCGGGCGCGGTCTGCCTCGCCCTGGGCGATCTCCAGGTCGACGCGGGCCTTGTTGGCGAACTCCATCTTGGCGGCCACCTCGTCGTCCAACGCCCGGAGCCGGGCGGTGGCCTCGGTCAGCTGGCCGGTCAACTCGCCGACGCGGGCGGCTTTCTCGTCGGCCTGCCGGCGGCCCTCGCTGATCTCGTCGTCGCCGGGGTTGGGCGGCGGTGGCGGCACGGCACCGGCCGAACCGATCAGGACGAAGACAGCGAACAGGGCGGCAAGGACGGAAACGGGCCAGCGGTTCACGACCCCTCCTCGGCGATCCGGCGCGGAACCGGACTCTGCCACTCCCCCACCGGGGTCACCAGTCGAACCCCACGGCACTTCAACCACTCGGGTAACACCGCTACCATTCCGAACACGCTCCGTATCCACAGCTCGGAGTGCCCCCGGATCGTCCACAGCGGACTCCCGACCGTCCACGCCCGACCATCACGTCCCGTACCCGCGCCGTGACGTGCCGTGAGCCCGCCACTCGGGGCGTCCGGACGCGGTCGACCGGGTGCGAGCATGGGGCGTGGTCAGAACATGGGTTGGAGCGGTCCTCGGGGCTGTCGGCTTGGTCACAGCGGTGGTGGGTGCCTTCCTGCCGTGGCTGCGGTCCGGTACCACGACCAGGAGCAGTTACGAAGTGCTCGCGCTGCGTGGTTTCGCCGGGTTGGAGGGTGTGGCGGGCGAGGTGATCCGGCTGTTCTGGGTCGGTCTGATCCCGCTCGCCGTGCTCTGCGTCGTGCTGTTCGTGCTGCGGGCTCGTCGAATCGCGGCATTCCTGACGCTGGCGTTTGGCACGATCACGGGAACGGTGGCGGCCCTGGCCTGCGTCCAAGGCGGCGACGAGAGTTCGCTGGTCGGGATCACGACGACCGGTCCGGTCGCCACCCTCGGTGGTGCCGTGCTGGGGATCGTGGGAGCGATCGCAGTGCTCACCGCGAAGACCCGCACAGCAGTCAGCAGTCCAGGAGGGACACCGTGAGCTACCCAGGTGGCGGCGGCGGGGGCCAGTGGCCACCGCAGAACAACCCGTACGGCCAGCAGCCCCAGCAGCCGGGCGGCTACCCGCAGCAGGGTTACCCCCAGCAGCAGCCGCAGCAGGGCGGGTACCCGCAGACCGGGCCGCAGGGATTCCCCCAGCAGCCGTACGGTCAGCAGCAACACCAGCCTTACGGGCAGCAGCAGCCGTACGGCCAGCAGTTCGGGCAGCAGCCCTTCGGCTACGGCGAACCGCCGAAGAAGAAGCGCACGGGCGTCATCGTCACGTCGATCATCGTCGTGGTGCTGCTCGCGGCCGGTGCCGCGGGCACCTTCTGGGCATTGCGCAGCAGCGACAGCGTGGCGTCCGGCTCGGAGAACCCGACCACCGCGGCGACCAACCTGCTGAGCGCGCTGGGCAGCGGTGACGTCATCGGCATCATGAACGGGCTCGCCCCGGCCGAGGCCAAGCTGAGCAAGGACTACGTCGAGGCGACGGTCAGCGAGGGCAAGCGGCTCGAGATCTTCAAGAAGGACGCCGACCCGAACAAGCTCAGCGGCGTCCAGATCAAGAGCGAGGGCATCAAGTTCGACGAGGCCGCCGCCGAGAAGGTCAACGACCACCTGACGATCAACAAGGTCGTCGAGGGCAAGATCACGGTCACGTCCGACGTCAAGCAGATCCCGTTGACGGAGAAGCTCACGAAGGCGTTGGGCGCCAAGCTCGACGCGGCCCCGGAGACGGACACGCTCGACTTCGCCGAGCAGAAGGACAAGCGCAAGGGCAAGCCGATCGGCATCGCGACGATCAAGGTGGACGGCGAGTGGTACCCGTCGCTGTTCTACACGATCGCCAACGCCGCGCTCGAGGACGAAGACCTCAAGTGGCCCGCGCAGGGCATCGCGCCGGCCGGTGCGGGTTCGGCGGGCGACGCCGCCAAGCAGCTGGTGACCGCCGCGCTCGACGGTGACGTCAAGAAGGTCATCTCCCTGCTGCCGCCGGACGAGATGGGCGTGCTCCAGGACGTCGGCCCGGTGCTGCTGGACCAGATGGGCCGCGTCGGGTCGACCGGCGCGAAGCTGGTCGAACTGGAGACCGACACCAAGGACGTGACCGGCGGCGTGCTGGTGACCGTCAAGAAGGTCGTGGTGCAGGTCCAGGGCGAGACCGTCGAGGTGACGCGCTCGGGCGACTGCTACACGGCCAAGGCCGACGGCCAGACCCAGAAGCTGTGCGCGGACGAGATCGCGCAGCTCGTCGAGCAGCAGGGCGGCCGGGACGTGCCGGCGGCGGCGATCGACGTGATCGCACGGGTCGGCGCGCAGGTGCTCAAGGACGGCATCGGCGTGGTCACGACCGAGGTCGACGGCAAGTGGTACGTGAGCCCGTTCCGCACCTACAGCGAGGTCGTGCTGACCCTGCTGCGCGGGCTCCAGCCCAAGGACATCGACGAGCTGCTCAAGCTCGCGAAGTAGTCCGTCCGACCGGAAAGCCCCCGTGTCCGCACGGCGAATTCCAGGGGTCGTTGCAACACAGGTGGTCGACTGGCTTCGGTCAGGAGTGTGGTCAAGCGCTCGGCTGGGGTGTCCCAGCCGAGCGTTTTGCGTGGGCGGCGGTTGAGTTGGGCTGCGACGGCGGCCGGCTCGTCGGCGGTGTGGACCGAGAGGTCGCCGCCTTTGGGGAAGTACCGGCGCAGCAGGCCGTTGGTGTTCTCGTTGGAGCCGCGCTGCCGGGGACTGTGCGGGTCGCAGAAGTGGACGGGCATGCCGGTCGCGACGCCGAACTCGTGGTGGCGGCCCATTTCTGAGCCTTGATCCCAGGTCAGGGACTGACGCAGATGTGCGGGCAGGGTGGAGACGGTGGTGATGAGGCCGTCTCGGACGGTCTCGGCGTCGTGGCGTGCGGGCAGGTGCACGGGCAGGACGTAGCGGGTGGCGCGTTCGACCAGGGTGCCGATCGCCGAGGTGCCGCCACCGCCGATGACCAGGTCGCCTTCCCGGTGCCCGGGGACGGCGCGGTCCTCGGCCTCGGCGGGCCGCTCGCTGATCATCACCATCGGATGGGTGAACCGGGGCCGGCGCCGGTCCGGCGCGCGGCGAGGCTTGCGCACGGTGCGGCCGGTGCGCAGCGCGCGGGCGAGTTCGCGGCGCAGTTCACCGCGGCCTTGCAGGTAGAGCGCCTGGTAGATCGTCTCGTGGGTCACGTGCGGCTCCGGCCGGTCGGGGTGATCGCGGCGCAGGCGGCGGCTGATCTGCCTGGGGCCGCACCGGTCGTCCGGCATGCCCTGCACGAGATCACGCAACTCGGGCCGGGCAGCGATCTTGCCCATCCCGGGCCGCGGACGGCGGGCGTCGGCCCGCTCCCGGGCCGCGTGGGGCCGGTGGTCACCCGGGCCGGGATGACGGTTGCGCTTGACCTCCCGGCTGATCGTGGACGGCGGACGGCCCGGCTCGTCCGCGATCGCCCGGACCCCTCGTCCCGCCCGCAGCGGATCGGCGATCACGATCCGCTCGTCGATCGAGAGAAACCGGCCCGACTCTTCTGTCCGAACTCCACCGATGCCCGGTCCGCCGGTCGACCCCGACCACCCGGCACGCCTGCGCGGTGCCCACACCCTTCGCCACAAGATCAAGGTATTGACGGCGTTCCGCCACCGGCTTCTTCGGTCCCTGCGGCGATCGGTCTTCTCGGATCTCGAACACTGCGACCCCTGAACAACTCAGGCGTTGCAACGATCCCTGGAACCCAGGGTGTCCGCACGGGGGCTTTCGCTTTCACCGGCATGTCGGCGCCTGACAGCACGATGGCAGCACGCTGACAGCGGCCGGGTCCAGGCTTCAGGGCATGGACACCACCGTGCTGATCATCGGTGCCGGACCGACCGGCCTCACCCTCGCCGTCGACCTCGCCCGCCGGGGCGTCGACTTCCGGATCGTGGACCGCGCGCCGCGGCCGTTCGGCGGCTCGCGCGGCAAGGGTCTGCAACCCCGGACGCTGGAGGTGCTCGACGACCTCGGCGTGATCGACGGGATCCTCGCGTCCGGGCGGATGAACCCGATGTTCCTCGCGCACCGGGGGGACGAGGTGATCGGCACCTGGCCGATGTACGAACACCGCGAGCCGACTTCGACCGTGCCCTACCCGGGTTCGCTGATCATCGCCCAGTTCCGGGTGGAGGCGATCCTCCGCGCCCGGCTCGAGGAGCTGGGCGGCAAGGTCGAGCAGGGCGTCGCCCTGGAGGACTTCACCCAGGACGAGGACGGCGTCACGGCCGTGCTCGACGGGCTGCCCGTGCGGGCGCGGTACCTGGTCGGCGCGGACGGCGGGCGCAGCTTCGTGCGCAAGAAACTCGGCGTCGAGTTCGCCGGCGAGACGTGGGAGGACCAGCGGATGCTGCTCGCCGACGTCCGGCTCGACGGACTGGACCGCGAGCACTGGCACATCTGGCCGGAGCCCGCGGCCGAACGGGTCGCCCTGTGCCCGTTGCCCGGCACCGACCTGTTCCAGTTCCAGGCGCCGGCCGGTGCCGACGCGACCGAGCCGACGTTCGAGGACATCCGGTCGCTGCTCGCCGAACGGGCCGGCCTGGTCGTGCACGAGGTGACGTGGACGTCGCTGTACCGGGCCAACGTCCGCATGGTCGACCGCTATCGGGTCGGGCGGGTGTTCCTGGCGGGCGACGCCGCGCACGTCCACTCCCCCGCCGGGGGCCTGGGGATGAACACCGGCATCCAGGACGCCTACAACCTGGGTTGGAAGCTGGCGGCCGGCACGGAGGTGCTGCTGGACAGCTACGAGGCCGAGCGGCTGCCGATCGCGGCGTGGCTGTTGGGCACGAGTTCGCGGCTGCACAAGGCGATGGCGACCGACGGGGTGCCCGGCAAGCGCGGCGACGAGACGTTCCAGTTGCACTTGAACTACCGGGGCGGTCCGTTGGCGACGGCCGGGCGGTCGGGTGACCGGGCGCCCGACGCGACGTGCGTGGTGGACGGTGAGCCGACGCGGCTGTTCGACCTGATGCGCGGTCCGGGGTTCGTCGTGTTCGGCGTCGACGTGTCGGTGGCGGATGTCCGTGCCGCGCACCCGGAGGTCGCCGCGTACCGGCTGGCGGACCCGGACGGTTCGTTCGCGCAGGGGTACGACGTGGCGCCCGGGACCCTGGTCCTCGTCCGCCCGGACGGCTACATCGCGACGACGTCCGCCGACCCGGCCGAGATCGTCGCGTACCTGGACCGCATCGCCCGCTGATCCTCGCCGACCGGGCCACCATCGCCCCCTGACGCAACCACAGTCGCGATTACCCGAGGCCGCGCCACTCAACGCAACCACAGTCGCCATAAGCGCCACTTAACGCGACTGTGGTTGCGATTGCCGACGGGTAGGCCGCCCCGGAGGACGCGGGCACGCGAGGCGGTCGACAGACGGGCCGCGGACGACCAAGGACCGACGGACCGGCCGGTCGGTGGACACGCCAGGCCGACGGGTCGGGCCGGGGCGGGCGGGCCGGACTGGGCCAGCCGGACTGGACCGGATCGGATCGGATCGGGCCGGACTGGACAGGGCAGGGCAGGACTGGACGAACCCGGATCGGACCGGACGGGGAGCCGGCGCCGGGCAGGGATCGGGCGAGGCCCGGACCGCGTCCGGAGCCGGAATCGGGTCTTCACCGAGGCCGGAACCGGCCGGAAGTCACGGCCGGGGCGCGTCGGGCGCCGGATCCGGTGTCGCTGCCGGACCAGGGCCGGACAGCTCCGGGGTCCGCCCCTCCCGACAGTCGCCTTTCGTCGGACGGGCCGGTGTCACTCGGCCACCCACGCGGCGGTGGCGGCGACACGGGAATCGGCCAACGCCAACACGCCTCGGGCGGCGCGTGCGGTGTCCAGGGCCTCGGCCGCGGCCGGGCGGTCGCCGCGTTCGTGGTGCCACACGGCGTAGGCCTCCCACACCGCGGCACGTGCCGGGCCGTCGGGAGTGGTGTCGACGATCGCGGTCGCGCGGAGGTGCCACTCGCGGGCCTGCGCACCGCCCAGGGCAACCGCCAGTCCACTGTGGAGGGTGGACAGGAACTGGGCCGGCATGCCGTCGGGTGCCAGGTCCAGGGCACGGCGGAAGTCGCGCACGGCCGCCGCACGGTCGCCCGCGTGCCACGCCGTCTCGGCTCTCGCGCACAGCACGCGGGCCTGTTCGCCCCGGTCCTCCCGGCGCACGGCCGCCGCCCACGCGCGGGACAGCTCCCCGTACGCGCCCACCACGTCGCCGGTGCGCGCCCGCAGTCGTCCTATGTGGACCATCGGGGTCATCGGGACCAGGACGTCCTCGAAGCCGCCGAACACCGCGGCTTCCCCGCGTGCCGACAGGAGCGCGTCGAGCGCCTCGGCCGCCGCGCCCCGGTTCGCCAGCACGTTCGCCAGGCACGCGAGGCCGAACACCCGCGCCCACCGGTCGCCCGTCGCCTCGAACCCGGCCAGCGCCGCGCGGTAGTGGGCCTCGGCCTCGACCGCGCGTCCCGTGCTCAGCTCGAACGCGCCCAGGCCCCGCGCGAGTTCGGCCGCGGCACAGGACCAGGCATCCCCCGTCGCCAGGCGGTCGGCGATGCGGCGCACCATGTCGATGCCGGGTCGGGCCGCCGCCAACGCCAGCAGCACGGCCGGGCGGTCGTCCGCCCACAGGCTCTCGTCCGGCTCGCCCCGGGCGAGCAGGGCGCACAGCGGCCCCGCCGTGAGCGGTTCGACGCGGCGGGCCCACGTGCGCACGTCGCCGACCCGGCCGCGCACCACCGACCACCACCACAGCCGCGCCATGATCAGGCGCAGGGCGCCGGGCCCGTCGCCGACCTCGACCAGCCGGTCGAACGCGGCGTCGAGGTTGGCGTGCTCGGCGTCGAACACCGCCAGCCACGCCGGCTGGTCCGGACCGCGCAGCAGCGGTTCGGCGGTCTCGGCCAGGTCCAGGTAGTAGGCGGCGTGCGCGTCGGCGTAAGCGGGGTCGGCGAGCTTGCCGGCCGCGTACTCGCGCACCGTCTCCAGCAGCCGGTACCGCCCGCCGTCGGCGACCACCAGGGAGCGGTCGACCAGGTCGGACAGCAGGTCGAGCGCCGTCCACGGGTCGAGGTCGGCGACCCGGACGACCGCCTCGACCGTCGTGCCGCCCGCGAACACCGACAGCACGGCGAGCAGGTCGCGTTGCGGCGGCGTGAGCAGGTCCCAGCTCCAGTCGACGACGGCCCGCAGCGTCCGGTGCCGCCCGACGCCCGCGCGCGGCCCCCGGTCGAGCAGCCGGAGCCGGTCGTCGACGCGTTCGGCCAACTGCGCCGGGGTCAACGCGTGGAGTCGGGCGGCGGCGAGTTCGAGGGCCAGCGGGATGCCGTCGAGCGCGCGGCACACCCGGCGCACGTCGTCGTCGACCGCGAAGTCCCGGCGGACGGCGGCGGCGCGGGACGTGAACAGCTCGACCGCGCCGTCCGGGTCGAGCGGTTCCAGGCGGTGCAGGGCTTCGCCGGGCACGCCGAGCGGTTCGCGGCTCGTCGCCAGGATCCGCAGGTCGCGGGCCGCGGGCAGCAGGCGGGCGACCAGCGCGGCGATCTCGTCGACCACCTGCTCGCAGTTGTCCAGGACGAGCAGGCCGCGGGCGCCGCGCAGCCGTTCGACCGGATCGGCGTCGGCCATGCCCGGCGTGCGGTGGCCGAGGGCGAGCAGGACGGCCGCGCCCGGGTCGGCGGTGATCGACTCCAGCGCGACCCACACGACCGCGTCCGCCGCGTGGGCGATCTCCAGGGCGAGCCGGGTCTTGCCGACGCCGCCCGGTCCGACGACGGTCACCAGCCGGGACCGCCGTGTCGACGCCAGGACCCGGTCCAGGTCGTCGGCGCGGCCGACCAGCGTGCCGGCCGGTGCGGGCAGGCGGCGGCGTGGCGGGTCGTCGCGCAGCACGGTCAGGTGGGCTTCACGCAGGTCGGGGCCGGGGTCGACGCCGAGTTCGCCGGCCAAGTGCGCGCGGGCGGTCGCGAACACGGCCAACGCGTCCGCCCGTCGGCCTTCGGCGTGCAGGACGCGCATGAGCCGCGCGTGCAGGGCTTCGCGGGCGGGGTGTTCGACGCACAGGGCGCGTAGTTCGGCGACGTCCGCGCAGGACCGTTCGACGGCGGTCAGGCGCAGGTCGTCCCAGTGCGGGGCGAACGCGGGCAGGTCGGGCAGGGCCGGTCCGCGCCAGAGGGCGAGGGCCTCGCCGTCGCGACCGGCGGCCACGAGCCGGGCGAAGTCGACCGCGTCGGTCTCGGCGTCGAGCCGGTAGCCGTCGGGGTGCGAGGAGACGGCGTCCGCGCCGACGGCCCGCCGCAGCCGGGAGACCAGCGACTGGACCGCGGCGGTGGCGTCGTGCGGCGGGTCGTCGGGCCACAGCGCGTCGACGAGTCGGGCGACCGGGACGACCCGGCCCGCGTCGACCGCCAGCCGGGTCAGCAACGCCCGCAGCCGGGGACCGCGCACGTCGACGGTCCCGCCCGCGGCCGTCCGCACCGACAACGGCCCCAATACCGACACGCGCACGCGTCCCCCATCGACATCCGGTCCCGAACGCACAACTCGCGGTGCCTGAGTGCACAACTCGCGGTGTCCGAACGTATAACTCGCGCGGTCAGCGGCGGGGGGCCAGGTGGGTGGCGAGCACGGTGGCGGCGGTGACGAAGATCAGGGCGCAGGCGGCGGACACCGCGACGCGGGAGGTGGCGTCGCCGTCGGCCAGGACGCCCAGCACCGCGCCGAACGGCGGCACGCGCCCGACCACGAAGGCGAGCGCCACCAGGCCCGAAGCCGCGAGCACGGACCAGCCGGGCGGCACGATCACCGGACGCGAGCACACCACGCCCACCCCCACGCCGGTCAGGCCGCAGACCAGCAGGCCCGCGAACCCGAGCCCGACCACGTCCACCGGGTACGGCCGGGACTGGGTCAGCACCGGGACCACCGTCGCCAACACGGCCAACGCCGTCGCGCCCGCGGCCGACAACAGCGTCACCGCCGCCTGGGTGCGGGCCCACCCGGCGGTCGCGGCCGTCACGGACCGGCGGACCGGGTCCTCGGCCGTCGCGATCACGACCGTCAGCCACACCGCCACCGGGTAGATCAGCGCGCACGCCCCGGCGTAGGCGGGCAGCGGCGGGCCGGCGTCGCTGGAGTACAGCATCCCGAGCACTGCGCCGAACAGCAGCGACGGCGCGAGGAAGCGCTGGGCGCGCAGCACGTCCGCCAGCAGGTAGCGCACGAGGGCGGTCACGAGCGCACGCTCCGCACCGAGCAGCCCAGGCGCAGTACCTCGGCCAGGACCCGGTCGCTGTGCGCGGCCTCCACCCGCACGCGGGCACCGTCGCCCGTCCCGTCCACCTCCACCACACCGGCGAGCCCGCCGAGCCGGTCGAACGCCTCGCCCACACGGACCAGTTCGATCACCACGCCGACAGCCGACGTGCCCAGTTCCAGGGTCCGTGCGCCGGGCACCTCGTGGCCGTGGTGGTCGGTCAGCAGGACGGCGGCGTCGGACCCGGCGAGCAGGTCGGTCAGCGCGGCGGCGGCCACCACGTCGAGACCCGACCACGGTTCGTCGAGAACCAGCAGGTCACGGGCCTGTAGCGCCTGCACGAGGGCGACCTTCTGGGTGTTGCCCTTGGACAGGGTGGCCAGCGGCGCGGTGAGGTCGCCGACGATGCCGAGCCGGTCGACGAGGTCCCAACGGGCGGGCACGCCGCGCACCGCGGCCATGTGCCGCAGGTAGTCGCGGGCGGACATGCGGACGCCGGACGGGAAGCGTTCGGGCAGGTAGCCGATCGAGGCCGGGCGGCGCACCCGGCCGGTGGTCGGCGCGCTGACCCCGGCCGCGACGCGCAGCAGGGTCGACTTGCCGGAGCCGTTCCCGCCGGTCGCGACGACCACCTCGCCGGCCTCCACGGCCAGGTCGAGGTCGCGCAGCACCCACGGGCCGCGCCGCCCGTAGCGCTTGCCGATCCGGTCGAGGGTGATCATGGCGCCGATGATGCCGCGCGGTGCGTGGGGTCGACTTGAAGCCAAATACAGGACAAGCGTACTGTTTAGGTCGAGAGGGCGCCGCACCTGCGGGTGCGGAAGACTCAGGTAGTTCCCCAACCGACTTCGCGCGTCACCACGATGGAGTTTCACGTGACTGCACCAGACAGTTCCGTGCCTGCCGGCACCGGAGGCAGCAGCAAGGACAGCTTCGGCGCCCGCGGCACGCTCGCCGTCGGCGACGCCTCGTACGAGGTGTTCCGCCTGAGCGCGGTCGAGGGTGCGGAGCGCCTGCCCTACAGCCTGAAGATCCTGCTGGAGAACCTGCTCCGCACCGAGGACGGCGCCAACATCACCGCCGACCACGTCCGTGCGCTGGGCAACTGGGACCCGAACGCCGAGCCGGACACGGAGATCCAGTTCACGCCGGCGCGCGTCGTCATGCAGGACTTCACCGGTGTGCCCTGCGTGGTCGACCTCGCCACCATGCGCGAGGCCGTCACCCAGCTCGGCGGCGACCCGGCCAAGGTCAACCCGCTCGCGCCCGCCGAGCTGGTCATCGACCACTCGGTCATCGCCGACATCTTCGGCCGGCCGGACGCGTTCGAGCTGAACGTCGACCTGGAGTACGAGCGCAACAAGGAGCGCTACCAGTTCCTGCGCTGGGGCCAGACCGCGTTCGACGAGTTCAAGGTCGTCCCGCCGGGCACCGGCATCGTGCACCAGGTCAACATCGAGCACCTGGCCCGCGTGGTGATGATCCGCAACGGCGTCGCGTACCCGGACACCCTGGTCGGCACCGACTCGCACACCACGATGGTCAACGGCATCGGCGTGCTGGGCTGGGGCGTCGGCGGCATCGAGGCCGAGGCCGCCATGCTCGGCCAGCCGGTCTCCATGCTGATCCCGCGCGTGGTCGGCTTCAAGCTCAACGGCGAACTGCCCGCCGGCGCGACCGCCACCGACCTGGTGCTCACCATCACCGAGATGCTGCGCAAGCACGGCGTCGTCGGCAAGTTCGTCGAGTTCTACGGCTCGGGCGTCGGCGCGGTGCCGCTGGCCAACCGCGCCACCATCGGCAACATGAGCCCCGAGTTCGGCTCCACCTGCGCGATCTTCCCGATCGACGGCGAGACCATCGACTACCTGAAGCTGACCGGCCGGTCGGCCGAGCAGCTCGCCCTGGTCGAGGCGTACGCCAAGGAGCAGGGCCTGTGGCACGACCCGGCCCACGAGCCGGTCTACTCCGAGACCCTCGAGCTGGACCTGTCGACGGTCGTCCCGTCGATCGCCGGCCCCAAGCGCCCGCAGGACCGCATCGAGCTGACCTCCGCCAAGGACGCGTTCCGGCAGGCGCTGGGCGCGTACGTGGCGCAGGACGAGACCCCGAAGTCGGCCGTGGACGAGGCCGTCGACGAGACGTTCCCGGCCAGCGACCCGACCGCGGTGTCCAACGGTGACGCGGGCGGCACGCCGCGCGTGGTCCACTCGGCCGCCGAGGGTGCCGAGGGCCGCCCGTCCAACCCGGTCAAGGTGACCCTGGACGGCGCCGAGTTCGAACTCGACCACGGCGCCGTGGCGATCGCCGCGATCACCTCGTGCACCAACACGTCGAACCCGTCGGTCATGATCGGCGCGGCGCTGCTGGCCAAGAAGGCGGTCGAGAAGGGCCTGGAGCGCAAGCCGTGGGTGAAGACCACGCTGGCGCCGGGCTCCAAGGTCGTCATGGACTACTACGAGCGCGCGGGCCTGCTGCCGTACCTGGAGAAGCTCGGCTTCCACCTGGTCGGCTACGGCTGCACGACGTGCATCGGCAACTCGGGCCCGTTGCAGGACGAGATCTCGGCGGGCATCGACGAGGGCGACCTCGCGGCCGTCTCGGTGCTGTCGGGCAACCGCAACTTCGAGGGCCGGATCAACCCGGACATCAAGATGAACTACCTCGCGTCCCCGCCACTGGTCGTGGCGTACGCGCTGGCCGGGTCGATGGACAAGGACATCACGACCGAGCCGCTGGGCACGGACGCGGCCGGGCAGCCGGTCTACCTGGCCGACATCTGGCCGTCGCCGACCGAGGTGTCCGAGGTCGTCGCCGCCGCGATCTCCCCCGAGGGCTTCGCGCAGGGCTACAAGGACGTGTTCGCGGGCGACCGGCGCTGGCAGTCGCTGCCCACGCCGACCGGCAACACGTTCGAGTGGGACGAGCAGTCCACCTACGTGCGCAAGCCCCCGTACTTCGAGGGCCTGGAGCTGGAGCCCAAGCCCGTCACCGAGATCGGCGGCGCGCGCGTGCTGGCCCTGCTGGGCGACTCGGTCACCACCGACCACATCTCCCCGGCCGGTGCGATCAAGGTCGACTCCCCGGCGGGCAGGTACCTGTCGGAGCACGGCGTCGAGCGCAAGGACTTCAACTCGTACGGGTCGCGGCGCGGCAACCACGAGGTGATGATCCGCGGCACGTTCGCCAACATCCGCCTGCGCAACCTGCTGCTCGACGACGTCCAGGGCGGCTTCACGCGCAACTTCCTGGCCGAGGGCGAGCAGACCACGATCTACGACGCCTCGGTGGCCTACGCCGAGGCGGGCGTCCCGCTGGTCGTGCTGGCGGGCAAGGAGTACGGCTCGGGCTCGTCGCGCGACTGGGCCGCCAAGGGCACGTCGCTGCTGGGCGTGCGCGTCGTGATCGCCGAGTCGTTCGAGCGCATCCACCGCTCGAACCTGATCGGCATGGGCGTGCTGCCGCTCCAGTTCCCCGCCGGCGAGAACGCCGCGTCGCTGGGCCTGGACGGCACGGAGACGTTCGACTTCACGGGCGTCACCGCGCTGAACGACGGCGAGACCCCGCGCACCGTCAAGGTGGTGGCGCGCAAGGAGGACGGCACGACCGCGGAGTTCGACGCGGTGGTCCGCATCGACACCCCCGGCGAGGCCGACTACTACCGCAACGGCGGCATCATGCAGTACGTGCTGCGCAAGATGATCCGCGGCTAGTGATCACCCCCGGAGGGGCCGGTCACCACGTGGTGACCGGCCCCTCCGGCGTTCACGGCAGGTCGAGCAGCGGTACGACCAGCTCCTCCTCGTGGTCCAGGTGTGCCAGGAGTTCCGCGACCAGACCGTCCACTTCGGACACGACCCGCTTACGGTCCGCCGCGGGCGACCGGACGGCAGCCTGGAGCGACTCGATCAACGCCGCGACCTTCTCGTGCTCCTGCCGCAGCAGACCGATCGCCGGTGCCGCCTCGGGGAAGCGCTCCGCCAACGCGGGGAACATGGCCTGCTCCTCCCTGTCGTGGTGACCCCGTAGACCCTGGCACGCGACCAGACAGTTGATCTTCAACTGGGCGCCGAGCGTCGGACCCGACGCCGCCACCTCGCGGCGGATCGTGGCCAACTCGCGGCGGAACGCGTCGTGGACCAGCTTCAACGCCTCGCCGAACGACGACCCGCCCGGCGGCGAGAAACCCGCCTGGCGCAACCGGACCACGGGCAGCACCCGTGTGGTCTTCTCCTGGTACGCCGCCCAGCCCGCGTCGGCTTCCACCGCACGGGCCCAGACGTCGTCGCGTTCGGCGCCGGTCAGCACCTCGGCCGTCGCCCGGTACGTGAACGTGCCGTCCTCCACCGTCGCCTCCGGCGAGGCGAGCAGGTTGTGGTACCACGCCGGGTGTCTCGGCGTGCCGCCCGCCGAACCGATGACGAGGATGCCGTCCTCGTCGGGCAGGTAGCCCAACGGCACGGTGTGCGCACGCCCCGACCGCGCACCCGTCGTCGTCAGGAGGATCAGTCGTGCGCCTTCGAAGAAGCCACCGACGACACCGCGATGGGCGCGGAACTCGTCGACGACCTGCTTGTTGAAATCCAAAACCTCTCCCATCTCCACGGAACTTGCCAACCCTGAGGAGTGGGAGGAGAGGCGGGCTTCTGCCCCGCCCGGCGATCAAGCGCCGGCCGGGGAACCCGTCCGTTGAAGGCCGCGAGCGGCCGACCCGGCAGTCATGGGGCGACTCTAACACCGAGCCGGGAACCGTCCGCCCACTGTGACCGATAAGGTGCCGCGGGGGTGGTTGCGGTGATGCCCGTCTGGCTGCCGTTGGTGTCGGTGGGACTGCTCGGTTCGCAGTGGGAGTACACCCCGCTGGTCGGCGTCCCGATCCTGTTCGCATACGCGTTGTACACGCGGGGTGCGCGTTTGGCGCTCGCGACGCTCGCGTACCTCGTCGCGGCACTGGTCGGGCAGCCGGGGTACGCCGATCTCGTCGCGATCCTGGCCGGATTCCTGCTCGCGGCGCACGACCTGCACGCGCGCCGGCCAGGACGCTGGTTCGTCCTGCTGGCCCTAGGGCTCGGCGTACTGGCCGTCTCCGCGTACGACACGGGAAGCGGTTCGTTCGACTACGCGCCCGCGGTGTCGTTCGCCGAGGCGGGCCCCCACGTGGTCCACCCGGGCGTCGCCCTGCTCTGGGCGCTGGGCCTGGCGTTGGCGATCTGGGGCGGGTGGCACCGGGACGTCGTCGTCGTGGTCACGGCGGCGTTGTACCTCGTGGTCACGATCGCGCACAGCGCGACGACGTCGTTCACCGAGGACTGGTCCGAACGCGCGGTGCACGCGGCGTTCCACTACGACGGCGCCGGGCTGCCGTTCGGGGCCGGGCGGTTCCCGGAACTGGTGCTCCTCGCCGGCGCGGTGCTCGCGTACACCAGGCCCGGACGTCGACGCGCGCCCCGGCCGTGGGCGCTGGTGGCGGTGGCCGGGCTGCTGGGCTCGCTGTGGGAGTACGGTCCGCTCGTCGCGCTCGCCGTGCTGCTGGTCGCGGCCGGGTACCTGTACAGCCTGCCGCTCGGACTGGCCGCCGCGGCCTACGGGATCGCGGTGTTCGTCGCGCCGCCCGGCGTCGACGTCATGGTCGCCGTGGCGGTGGCGGGCCTGCTCGTCGCGCGCGAGGTGAACGCGCGGCGGCCGGGCGACTGGCTGCCGCTGGCGGTCGTGGGCGCGACCCTGTTCCTGTCCATGACCTATACCGGCGTGCACCGGGGTTGGCTCACCGACGGCCTGCCCGAGGTCTTGCCGGGCGAGTCCGGCGGGCCGGCCCTGGTGATCGTGGGGACGCTGTTCCTGCTCGGCTGGGCGATGTACGACCGGCTGGCGCTGGTCGGCGTCGTCGCGGTCGCCTACCTGACGGCCGGGCTGTACCGGTTCGGGGACCGGCAGGCCGGCCTCCAGTTCCTGTCGCAGGAACAACTGCGCATGCTGCCGGCGCACGGCCCGCTGTGGGTGCTCGGCCCGGAACTGCTGATCCTCGCGGGTGCGGCCGTCGCGTTCGCGCGGACCGGCCGCACCCGCCCGGACGTCAGAACGGTTGGACGTCCGGTCGGAACACCAGGCCCGCCGCCGGGACCTTGAGGTCGACCAGGTAGTCGGCCGCGACGGCGTCCACGCCCGCGCTGTCGCCCAGGATGCAGTGCCCGAACGCGTCGACGCCCACCAGCCGGGCGTTGCCGAGCTGGGCGGCCATGCGCCGCGAGAACCTGTACTGCGTGGCCGGGTCGTAGTAGTTGCCCACGACCAGCACGGGGTGGGGCGTGCGGCGGTTCCACGGACCCGAGTAGCGGTCCGGCTCGTCGAGCGGCCACGACGGGCACGTGAGCAGGTCCGAGGCCGCCTGCTGACGGCCGAAGGTGGGCGACTCGCGTTCCCACTGCTTCGCGATGCGCGGGAACTGCCGGGTGCCGGTGGAGAACGGCTTGTCGGTGCAGTTGACGCCGTAGTACGAGTCGTCGGACAGGTACTCGGCGTCGCCCACGCCCACCCGGACGTCGTAGCGGCCCCGGTTCGGGCCGAGGTCGGGCACCGCGGCCGGCACCGAGGCGACGCCGGGATCGAGCGCGGCGTGCACGGCCTGGAGCCACGTGGCCAGGTCTTTGAACCGGTTCGGCGAGTAGAGCGCGCCGGTGACCGTGCCGACGTAGGACGTGTAGGTCACGACCTCCTGGGAGGGCAAAGTGACCGACCTGGTGCGCAGGGCGTCACGGGCGGCGTCGAACTTGGCGCGCGGGTCGTTCGCGCTGAAGGCGCACTTGGGGCCTTCTTGGGCGCAGCGCTTGAGGAACGCGTCCAGGGCCAGCTCGAAGCCCTGCGCGCGTTGCCGGTCGTACTCGGCGCCGTCGCGGGTGCGCAGCGTCGGGTCGACGTTGCCGTCCAGGATCAGGGCGCGGGAGCGGGACGGGAACAGGTTCGCGTACGTGGCGCCGAGCAGCGTGCCGTAGGAGAACCCGACGTAGGTGAGCTGCCGGTCGCCGACGGCCTGGCGCAGCAGGTCGAGGTCGCGGGCGACGTCCTCGGTCGACATGTGGTCCAGGAGCGGACCGGCGACCTTCCCGCACGAGTCGGTGTAGTCCTCGGTGGCGTCGATCGCCTCGCGGACCTCGCGGTCGGTGATCGGCACGACGGACAGGCGGTTGAACACCGCGTCCGCGTCCTCCTTGGTGCGGAAGCACTTCAGGGGCGTGCTGCGGGCGACGCCGCGCGGGTCGAAGCCGATCAGGTCGAAGCGGCGGAGCACCTCGGGTCGGAAGAGTGACTCGCCGTAGGCGGGGTAGACGAGGCCCGACCCGCCGGGGCCGCCGGGGTTGAGGAACAGGGACCCGATCCGGCGGGACTGGTCGGCGGCGGGGCGTTTGAGCAGGGACAGGGAGATGGTGCCGCGCTGGGGATCTTGGTGGTCCAAGGGGACCTTGTGCTGGGCGCAGGTCACCTTGTCGCGTAAGGCGGCGGGGACTGCTTTGAGTACGTCTTCGGCGCAGGTGGACCACTTGATCGGGTCTTGGGTCCGGGCCTCGGCTTGCGGTGTGGCGAGTCCGGACAGGGTGAGGGCCAGGATCAGGGCGATCGGGGTGCTGAGTGCCATCGGCGGTGCTCCTCTCGACGTCGCGTCGGGACGGTCCCACCGGGGACGGGCTCGGCGACACCCTCGGAACGGGGGAATCCTCTCGGCGGGTTCGGACCCCCGACTCCGCGAGTCCTCCGCTCAGGCACCCTGAAATACGCGCTCGGGCACATCCTTTCGCGAGTTATGCGTTGGGACACCGCGAGTTGCGCACTCGGACACCGCGAGTTGTGCGTTCAGGCACCGCGAGTTGTGCGTTCGGGGCGCCGGTTGTGCGATGGGCATCGTGGGGTACGCGTTGGGGCGCCGAAAGGTGGGCGGCTCGCGTTCGGGGCTTGGATCCCCGGGTGGCGGGTGTGTCCGGGGTTGGGTGCTTGTGCTTGGCGGGTGTCGTTCGGGGTTGGTTCGGGGAAGCGTGAAGGGGGACTTCGCCCTCCTCGTGCCGCCGGTGTGGGTGTGGGTGTGTTCGGGCCACCGCCGTCCGGGTCGGGGGCCGGACGGCGGTGGGGTCTTCGGGGAGAGGGGTGGTTACGGGGTTGCTTGGGAGAGTGACAGGGCGAAGCGGGACTGGGTGTCGGTCCACCAGGAGTGCAGTGTGAAGCCTGCCGAGGCCAGTTCGCGGGCTACTCCGTCGCGGCGGAATTTGGCCGACACCTCGGTGCGCAGGTCCTCGTCGCGGGCGAATTCCACGTCTATGCCGAGTGCTCCCACGTGTGCGCGGGTCGGGTGGGCGGCGCGCAGTCTCATCTCGATCCACTCCGCGTCCGGGTTCCACAGTGCGACGTGGCGGAACGCCGACGTGTCGAAGTCAGCGTCCAGTTCCCGGTTGATCACGTGCAGCACGTTGCGGTTGAACTCGGCCGTCACGCCCTGGGCGTCGTCGTACGCGCGGACCAGGACATCAGGGTCCTTCACCAGGTCCGTGCCCAGCAGCAGCCACTCCCCCGGCGCCAGCACGTCGCGCAACGACGTCAGGAACTTCGCCCGTTCGTCGGGGACCAGGTTGCCGATCGTGCCGCCGAGGAACGCGACCAGGCGGGGTGACGCGCCGGGCAGCAGGCCGAGGTGTTCGGTGAAGTCGCCGACCACGCCGTGCACCCGCAGGCCGGGGTAGGACTCCAGGATCGACCTGGCCGCGTCGACCAACGCGCTCGACGACACGTCCAGCGGTACGAACTCGGCCAGGGTCCCGTGTGCGCGCAACGCGTCCAGCAGCAGCCGGGTCTTCTCGGACGAACCGGAGCCCAGTTCCACCAGGGCGCGGGCGCCGGTGACGGTGGCGATCTCGGTCGACCTGGCCTCCAGGATCTCCCGTTCGGCCCGGGTCGGGTAGTACTCGGGCAGTCGCGTGATGTCCTCGAACAGGTCGCTGCCGACCGCGTCGTAGAACCACTTCGGGGACACCCACTTCGCCGGTGCGGTGAGCCCGGCGAGGGCCTCCGCGCGCAGCGCGAGCGCCGCGTCCTCGGGTGTCAGGTGCACGTCCAGCACTGGCTCGGTCATCCCATTCCCATCGGTCGAACGTCCACTTCGGACACACGCGCGGTGACGACGTGCCGGTCGGGCACCTCCTTCCAGGCCGGGTCGTCGTCGAGGGGTTCGGAGGAGACGGTCACCGCGCCGGCGCCGGAGCGCACCCACAGCGCGTGCCACCACGTCGTGGCCACGAGCACGGTGCCGTCGGTGAGCATCAGGTTCAGCCGTGAGCCCGGAGCGGCTTCCTCCACTTCGGACACCACGGTCTCCAGCGCGGAGGTCGGGTCCGCCCCTTCGGCGAGTCGGCGGCGGACCACCGCCCACAGCAGGGCCGCGTCGGTGGGGGCGTCGAGGGTGAGCAGGTCGGTGACGGGCAACCGTGACGCCAGCGGCGCGACCGCGTCCGGCCAGCCGATCACGCGTCCGTTGTGGCTGAACAACCAGCGCCCGTCGGTGAACGGCGCGCACGCGGTGTCCACCACCGGCATGCCGACCGTGGCCGACCGGACCGCCGCCAGGAACGCACCGGACACCGTGACCCGGCTCAACGCCAACAGGTTCGCGTCCGCCCACACCTGGCCGGCCCGGCGGTAGCGCAGCGGTGCCGCGCCCGGCGCCGGATACCACCCGACGCCGTAGCCGTCGACGTTGACCGTGCCGCCGCCGCGCATGTCCCGAGGCGCGTAGGCCTGGTGCACCAACGAGTGCGGCGCGTCGACCAACGCCCCGGACAAGGGCACGGCGGGGCCCAGGTAACCCAGATGGCGGCACACCGTCAGACCGACTCTTCCGGCGAGGCGTCACGGGCGCAGCGGAACCCGGCGAAGATCTGCCGCCGGATCGGGTAGTCCCAGTTGCGGAACGTCGACCGCACCGCCGACCGGTCCGAGCCGAACGACCCGCCGCGCAGCACCTTGTAGTCCGGGCCGAAGAACACCTGCGAGTACTCGGCGTACGGGAACACCTCGAACCCGCCGTAGCCGTGGAAGTCGGTGCTCGTCCACTCCCACACGTCGCCGATCAACTGGTGCACGCCCAGGGCCGACACGCCCGCCGGGTACGCGCCGACCGGTGCCGGCGACAGGTGCCGCTGGCCCAGGTTGGCGTGCGCCTCGGTCGGGTCCTCGTCGCCCCACGGCCAGCGGCGGGACCGGCCGGTGGCCGGGTCGAACCGGGCCGCCTTCTCCCACTCGACCTCGGTCGGCAGCCGCCGTCCCGCCCAGCGGGCGAACGCCTCGGCCTCGTGGTAGCAGACGTGGACGACCGGCTGGTCCGGGTCGAGCGGGGCCGTCGTGCCGAACGCCGTGCGGTACCACCGGTCGCCGTCGCGTTCCCAGAACCTCGGTGCGACCAGCGGCGTCTTCACGACGTGCGCCCACCCGGCCTCGCTCCACCAGCGCCGGTCCGCGTAGCCGCCGTCCTCGACGAACTCGGCGTAACGCGCGTTCGTCACCGGCGTCGTGTCGATGAAGAACGCGTCCGTGTGCGCCTGGTGCGCGGGGCGTTCGTTGTCCAACGCCCACGCCTCGGTGGAGGTGCCCATGGTGAACGGGCCGGCGGGCACGAGCACCTCGGCCGGTCCGACGGGTGCGCCGCGTGGTGGCGGCGGCGCGTCCAGGACCGCCGGTCCGACGCGGAGCTGGTGCGTGGCCAGCATGGTCTCGTCGTGCTGCTGCTCGTGCTGCACGATCATGCCGAACGCGAACCCGCCGTCGACCAACCGCGAGCCCTCCAGCGGGCTGGTCTCCAGCACGTCGAACACCTTGTCCCGGACCTCGCCCACGTACCCGCGCGCCTCGGCCGGGCCGAGCAACGGCAGTTCCGGGCGGTTCGCGCGGGCGTGCTTGAACGCGTCGTACAGCTCGTCGATGTCCGACCGCACGGGCTCACGCCCGCCCACGTCGCGCACCAGCCAGAGTTCCTCCTGGTTGCCGATGTGCGCGAGGTCCCAGACCAGCGGCGACATCAGCTTCGAGTGCTGGCGCACGAGATCGTGGTCGTCGACGGATCCGGTCAGCAGCGTGGTGCGCTCGCGCGCCCGGACGAGGTGGGCGGCCACCTCGTCGCGCAGCCGTTCGATGCCGGTCATCGTCCTTCCCCTCTGGTCCGCTCGACGAGCGTCCGCTGTAGTTCCTCGGCTATCGCGGCGTTCTGGTGGGCGGAGAGGTCGTTGCGGTGCAGGGCGGCACAGCCCAGGTCGACGACCTCGCGGGCGGCGCGGGCCAGCACGGGGTCGGCCAGGCCGACCCGGGCGGCGGTCAGCCACCGGCCGGCGGCGGCCTCGGTCGCGGCGAGCACGGCGTCCACCACGGCCTCGTCGCCGAACAACGCGGCGAGCAGGGCGACAGGCGGCATCCAGTGGCCGTGCCGGGGCGTGTCCAGGTAGCGGATCTCCAGGTAGCCGCGGGGCCGGACGGGCGGGAACTGGAGGCTCAGGTGGTAGTCGAGGTCCTCGGCGGTGGGGCGGCGGTCCAGCGCGCCGTCGATCCACTCGGCGAACGTGAGCGGGAACGGCGGCAGCCAGCTCGACCCGGGCCGGCGCACCACGATCACCGGCGCGTCCACGACCCGTCGGGCCCACGCGGTGGCCGGGTCGGCGCACACGGCGCCCGCCCGCGTGCGGATCGGGTCGGTGGCGTAGAGGGAGCGCATGCGCGCGCTCGCCCAGTCGGTGCGGCGACCACCGACACCCGGCGAGTTGGCGAACAACGCGGTGAGCACCGGGCCGAGCGCGTGCACGGCGGCCCAGCGCCGGGGCAGGTCGGCCCGTTCGCCGAAGTCCAGGCACACCTGGAGGCCGGCGGTGCTGCACATCATGGTGAGGCCCTCGGGACCCAGCGGGGCGAAGGCGTGCTCCATCGCCGCGTAACGGGGTACCTGGAGCAGCCGTCGCGGTGGCCGGTGGGGATCGGCACCACGCTCGCCGAGGACCAGTCCGGCGGGTTCGAGCAGGCCGGTCACGTGGTCGATGTCGGCGGTGACGGTCTTGAGCAGTTCCGCGAGCGAGTCGCTCGGCGGGGTGGAGATCTCGACCTGCCCGCCGGGTTCGACGGTGAGCGGCGTCCCGCCGGGCAGGGGTTCCTGGGTGCTGTCCGGGACCAGGGTGGGCGGTGCGTGCCGGCCGAGGGCCGCCGCGAGCCGCGCGGCGTCGAGCGGGCGGGCCGGGTCGTCGGCGTGGTGGACGGTCCACTCGATCTCCACACCGAGCAGCCTCGGTGGGCCGTGCTTGAAACACACCGAGGCCACATAGGCTTCGGCTTCGGTCCGGTCACGGAACACGGCCGGTACCGGTTCCCTACGGGCATGGGTCAAGTAGCACACCCCCGTGATCAGCCTGGTCCGGCCCGACGCTACACGGGGGTACCGACAGTCGCACCCACCCGAACCTCCTGGGCCCGAGAAGTTTTGCGGCCCAACCGATGAACGGGACGCGGTTTCCGCGCGGATGCGGAACGCGGCCGACGATCCCGGTGTGGAGGGTTGTTTCAGGACGCCGCGAACACGCCCGCCCGTTCGAGGAGGAACAGCCGGGAGGCCAGCTCCGACAGGGCCAACCGGTCCAGTTCGGCCAGCGCCTCGCGGTGCCCGCCGGCCACGTCCGGGTGCTCGCCGACGTACGCGACCGGCGGCTCGTCGACGAACTCCAGGTACTCGAACGGCCGCAGCAGGCACGCGCCACCGCCGACCGCGAACGTGACCAGTCGGACCGGCCACGGGGAGTCGACCAGGGCGCGCAACTGGCCGGCCATCACCTCGTCGTCGCCGACCCGCGCGTGCAACGCGGCCTCGTGCAGGTAGAAGACGCACAGCCGGTCGCGCAGCACCTCGACGTCACGGTGCTCCACGCCCAGCGCGGCCGAGTACTCCGGGGTGCGCAGCGCCGGCGGCACCGACATCGGCTCGTACACGGCGACCGAGGTCGCCTTGCGCTCGTCGAGTTCGAGCTGTCGGCCCTGGCCCATCAGGCGCACCAGGTCGAGCACCTCGACCTTGGCCTGGGACCGGCCGAGCCTGGACACGAACCGAGCGATGCTCGTCTCACCAGCAGTCACGGCGCGTCAACGTAGCGGCAGGTGGCAGGCGGTTTCGATACACGGAGTGTGAATACACCCCATCGACTGACCAATCCGTACGTACGGATTGGATTTCCCCCACCGTCCCTGGCAACATCGACAGGTGCCCAGGGTCAGCCAGGACCACCTCGACGCCCGCCGCCGCCAGATCCTCGACGGCGCCCGCGTGTGCTTCGCGCGCTTCGGCTACGAGGGTGCGACCGTACGCCGGCTGGAGGAGGCTACCGGGCTCTCCCGCGGCGCCATCTTCCACCACTTCCGCGACAAGGAATCCCTGTTCCTGGCCCTGGCCGAGGACGACGCGCTGCGCATGGCCGAGGTCGTCGCCGAGCAGGGCCTGGTGCAGGTGATGCGCGACCTGCTCGTGGCGCCCGAGCCGACCGGCACCGAGCACCCCGGCGACTGGCTGGGCACCCGCCTGGAGGTGTCGCGGCGGCTGCGCACCGACCCGGAGTTCCGGGCGCGGTGGGCGGAACGCTCACGCGGCCTGACCGACGCGACCCGGCAGCGGTTGTTGCGCCAGCGCGAAGTCGGAAACCTGCGCGACGACGTGGACGTTGACGTGCTCACGTCGTTCCTGGAGCTGGTGCTGGAAGGTCTCGTGTCGCACCTGGCCATGGGTCTGCCCGCCGACGACCTCGAACCCGTGCTCGACCTGGTCGAGGAATCGGTCCGCCGGCACCGCCGATCGGCCTGACGGGTGTCCGAACGCGTAGTTCGGGGTGCCTGAACGCGAAGTTCGGGGTGTCCGAGTGGAGGACTCGCGAAGTTCCTTGTCCTGCGCGAGAAAACTCCCCGTGGCGGGCCGGCCACGGCCTAGGATCGCCGGCATGGCCGATCAGCGTCCCGCCCACGTGCACCGGGTGCGGGTGCGCCCGGCCGACTGCGACCGCCAGGGAATAGTGCACTCGACGCGCTACCCCGTCTTCTTCGAGGCCGCGATGGTCGAGACGGTGCGCGCCCTGCTCGGCTCGTACCACGAACTGGCCAAGCAGGGCGTCGACCTGCACGTGGCCGAGTCCGGCGTGCGCCACCTCAACCCCGCGCGGTTCGACGACCTGCTGCGGATCTCGGTGCGCGTGCGCACGCTCGGCACGACCACGCTGACGCTCGGCTTCGACGCGGCCGTCGACGACACCCCGGTCGCGACCGGCTGGAACCGGTACGTCTCCGTGGGCACGCCCGAAGCGCACAGCGCGCCGCTGCCCGACGGTCTGCGCCGCCTGCTCGAACCGCGTCGCGTCCCCCAACCGCGAGGGACCCGGTCATGAGCGACCTCAAGAACGCCGCGCTGCTCCTCCTCGGCCGACTGATCGTCCGGTTCGAGGCCCTGCGCGGCGATCCGGGCGCACGGCTGTTCGGCACGGCGGTCTCCCGCGACCCGTACCCCGTCTACGAAGCGGTCCGCGCCAAGGGCGAGTTGGTCCACAGCAGCATGCGGCTGTTCATGACGTCGTCGCACGCCCTGTGCGACCGGATCCTGCGCGACCCGGTGTTCGAGGCCGTGCCCGCCGGGGCGCTCTCACCGGTCGACGTGGCCGAGTGGCGGGAGGGCCGGCGCCTGGTCAACCCGGTCGACGAGTCGTTCCTCGTGCTCAGCCCGCCCGACCACACGCGGCTGCGGCGGATGGTCGCCCCGTGGTTCACCCCGCGCGGCCTGCGGGCGCGGGCCGAGTTCGTCGACCGGGTCGTCGACGAGTACCTCGACCGCGTGGACGGGCCGTTCGACCTGGTCGGGGACTTCGCGGCACGGGTGCCGGTGCGGGTGATCGCCGACCTGCTCGGCGTGCCCGACGACGACCACGACGCGTTCGACCGCTGGGGTGCCGCGATGGTCGTGGCGCTCGACGGCGCGCAGGACATGAAGGAACTGCGCACCCTGCGCGACGGGCTGGCCGAGTTCGAGGCGTTCCTCGACGACCTGATCGCCCGCCGCCGGCGGGAGCCGGGCGAGGACGTCGTCAGCGCCCTGGTCGGCCGCGGCGACGTCGACCGCCGGGACCTGATCGCGACGACCGAGCTGCTGCTGGTCGCGGGCTTCGAGACGACCGTGAACCTGATCGGCAACGCGGTGCTCGCCGTGGTCGCCCACCCGGAGGTGCGGGAGCGTCTCGTCGCGGAGCCGTCGTTCGCCGACGCGGTCGTCGAGGAGACGCTGCGGATGGACCCGCCCGTGCAGTACACGGTCCGGGCGCCCAACACCACCGTGCGGCTCGCGGGCACCACCGTGCCCAAGGGCACCCCGATCGCCCTGCTGCTCGCGGGCGCGAACCGGGACCCGGCGGTGTTCGCCGACCCCCACACGTTCCGCCCCGACCGGCCCGAGCGCGAGCACCTCGCGTTCTCCGGCGGCATCCACTACTGCCTCGGCGCGGGCCTGGCCCGGATGGAGGCCGCCGCCGCGCTGCGCGGGCTGTTCGGTCGGTTCCCCGACCTCCGGGTGGCGGGCCGGGTGCGCCGCCGGCAGTCGCGCGTCCTGCGCGGTGCCGCCCGGCTGCCGGTCGCCGGCGGCCGTCACACGATGGTGGAAACCATCAGCTGACCTTCAGGAACGTGGGGCATGCTGGGCTGCGCGCGGGCTCGACCCGCCGCACCGCCGCCGCGGCGGGAGAGCCCGCGCCCAGCACGGACTAGTTGTTCTGTCCTGTGAGGTTGGGGACGCGGCTGGCAGGTGGTTGGCCTTTGAGTGCGGTGTGGCCGCGGTGGTGATTATAGGTGTGCAGCCACCGCGGCAGCGTCTCGCGGCGTTCGGTCTCAGACCGGTATGCCTGGGCGTAGGCCCATTCGTCGAGCAGGGTGCGGTTGAAGCGTTCGACCTTGCCGTTGGTCTGTGGCCGGTAGGCGCGGGTGCGTTTATGGGTGATGCCCGCGTTGGCGAGGGTGTCGCGCCAGAGCCGTGAGCGGTAGCAGGAGCCGTTGTCGGTCAGCACCCGGCGGACGGTGACGCCGGCTTCCCGGAAGAACGCCTGTGCCCGGGTCCAGAACGCGGCGGCGGTGTCCTTGGTCTCGTCGGGCAGTATCTCGGTGTAGGCCAGCCTGCTGTGGTCGTCCACGGCGTTGTGCAGGTAGGCGTAGCCGAGGTTCGGGCGGCCGTGGACCTTGCGGGGCCTGGTCGGGTCGCGGTGGGCGGAGCTGTTGCGCCCGCCGGCCCGCCGTCCGTGCACCTTGTGGCCGCCGCCGTCGGGGATGTTGCCGAGCTTCTTGATGTCGACGTGGACCAGGTCGCCCGGTGCGGCGTGTTCGTAGCGGCGCACCGGCGTGGCGGTGGCCCGGTCCAGGTGGGCCAGGCGGGCCAGGCCGAAGCGGCGCAGCACCCGGTGCACGGTGGAGGGGTTCAGTCCGAGCAGGTGGGCGATGCGGGCCGGGCCCCACCGACGCGCCAGGCGGACCTTGACGATCCGGCGTTCGCGGCGGGTGGGCAGGCGACGCGGGCTGCGGTGCGGGCGGCTGGAACGGTCGACCAGGCCCGCCTCGCCCAGCTCGCGGTAGCGAGAGGCCCAGCGGGCGGCGGTGGTCGGCGAGACCTGGAACCGCTCGGCCGCCCGCCGCAGCGGCCACCCCTCGTCCACGACACACCGGGCCAGGCGCAGCCGTCCCAGCTCGGTCAAGGGTGCGTTAGCGTGGGTCACGAGGGCCTCCGTGGGCTCGGTGTCGACGTCGCAATCCACACCGAACCCGGAGGCCCTCCCTCATTCCAACATCATCCGACTACGTGTCGAACCGTCCACAACCTCTCAGGGCAGTACAACTAGTCCACGCCCTTCATCAACCGGTGGATGCCGGGCGTGGTCACCACGAGCACCAGGCCCAGCGCGATCGCGACGCCGCCGAGCACGCCGAAGTACGGCACCGGGTCGGCCGGGTCGTAGAACCGGACCACGATCGCGCCGATGCCCTGGCCGGCGGCCGACGCCAGGAACCACAGGCCCATGGTCTGCGACGCGAACGCGCGCGGTGCGAGCTTCGTCGTCACGGACAGGCCGACGGGCGAGAGCAGCAGCTCGCCGCAGGTCATCACCAGGTACATCGCGATGATCCACAGGAAGCCGACCTTGGTCTGCGCGTCGCCCCGACTCGCGAGCATCAGCAGCACGTAGGCCACGCCGATCAGCAGCAGCGAGACCGCGAACTTGCGCGGCGTCGAGGGCTGCCGCTTGCCCAGCTTCACCCACAGCAGCGCGAACAGCGGCGCGCACAGGATGATCATGACCGGGTTGATCGCCTGGATGAACGACGGCGGGAAGTCCAGGCCCAGGAAGGTCGTGTCGACCCGCTCGTCGGCGAACGCCGCGATCACCGTCGCGCTCTGCTCGAACAGCAGCCAGAACAGGGCCGCCGCGATGAACAGCGGGATGTACGCGGTCAGCCGCGACCGCTCGACGTCCGTGGTCCGCCCGCTGCGCAGCATCACGGTGAAGTAGGTGACCGGCAGCACGATCGACAGCACGCTGATCAGGTTGATCACGCCGGTGCCGTCGAGCGCGCCGGTCACCACGAGCACCGCGACGACACCCACCGCGAGGACCGCGATCGCCGCGATCCGGCCGAGCACCCGACCGCGCTCGCCCTCGGGCAGCGGGTACGGCGGCCGGGCGGCCGAGTCGCCGAGGGTGCGCAGACCGGCCCGGTAGACGATCAGGCCCAGCGCCATGCCGACCGCCGCCGCGCCGAAGCCCAGGTGCCAGTCGATCTCCTCGCCGAGGGCGCCGCACACCAGGGGTGCCACGAAGCTGCCCAGGTTGACGCCCATGTAGAAGATCGTGAACCCGGCGTCGCGGCGCGGGTCGTCGGCCGCGTACAACCCGCCGACGACGGTGGAGATGTTCGGCTTGAGCAGACCCGTGCCCAGCACGATCAGGACCAGGCCGAGGTAGACGCCGGCCACGCCGATCGGCAGGGCGAGCGCCACGTGGCCGAGCATGATCAGCACGCCGCCGTGGAACACCGCGCGCTGTCCGCCCAGGACGCGGTCCGCCAGCCACCCGCCGGCCACGCCCGACATGTAGACGGAGGCGCCGTAGATCGCCACGAGGGACAGCGCATAGCTCTTGTCCAGGCCGAGCGCGCCCTCCGCCGTCGAGCGGTAGAGGTAGTAGGCGAGGATCGCTTTCATCCCGTAGTAGGAGAAGCGTTCCCAGGCTTCGGCGAAGAACAGCGTCGCGAGCCCTCGGGGATGCCCGAAGAATCCTCGCTGCGGTGCGGAAACGGCGCTTGTGGCGCTCAAGGTCTTCCTCCTGGTGTCAACGATGTCACCGTTCGGCGGTCCGGATCACGTTACGCCGTACGGGTGTACTGCCGAAATTCGAGAACACTTCGCGTGAGCGGACCCACACGCCCGGGGTGCGGGTACCGACAAGATTTGGTCCACTCGTGTGGTGGATCTGATCGAGGCTCACGGACGTGCGATGACCGAGTTCGACGCGCGGGTCCGCCGCGTGCGGACCGACCAGTGGACGGCGCCGACGCCCTGCGCCGAGTGGACCGTCCACGACCTGGTCAACCACCTGGTCCACGAGCAGCTCTGGGCACCCGAGCTGCTCGCCGGCTGCACGGTCGACCAGGTCGGCGACCGGTTCGACGGCGACCAGCTCGGCGACGACCCCGTGCACTCGTGGGTGCTGGCCGCCGCGGCGGCGCGCGAGGCGTGGATCTCGCCGACCGCCCTGCTCAGGACCGTGCACCTGAGCGCGGGCAAGGCACCCGCCCCCGAGTACGGCTGGCAGATGACGCTGGACCTGGCCGTGCACGCGTGGGACCTCGCGCGTGCCATCGGCGTGGACGAGCGTCTCGACCCCGACCTGGCCGGGACCGTGCTCGACTACGTCGACGGGCACACGGGCGAACTCGCCGACAGCGGCCTGTTCGACGACCCGGTCCCGGTCGCCGACGACGTCGACCCGCAGGGCAGGCTGCTCGCCCTGCTCGGCCGCGCGCCCTGATCCCACCGGCGCCTCCCGTGCGGCGATCCCGCTTCGCGCGACTCCCCCTGGAGACCGCGCGAAGCGGGACGGCTTTCCCCTCGGTGCGAACACCGGTCGGGCCTGGAGTCCCCGACGCGGACTGTTCTTAACGCACCCGCGTTGTCCGGTGTCGGCGCGTGGCCGGCTGACGACAGCCGGACAATCGCGTGCGGCCCCGTCCGCAGGCGAGCGGACGGGGCCGCACGGGGTGCCGGCGGACCACGCCGAGGGAGGGTCGACGCCGGCACCGGGGGTTGGCTCGTCGCGCACCAGGCTGCCGGCCGGGTCTGGCCGCCGGTTGAACGCGACGGGACGCGCGGGTCACGGTCCGCTGACGCCCGGGGTCCAGCTCTCGGGCCGGCCGCTCTCGGTGAGCAGGAGTTGCCAGTCGGCGAACCCGGCGGGGGCGTTGTCGCTCCACGGCCAGTGCCCGTCGGTCGTCGGCAGGACGATCTGGACGGCCGCGAAGTCGCCCTTGGCGTACAGCAGGAACGCGCTGCCGAAGAACTCGGCGTAGAAGCCTTTGAACACCTTCTCGAACGTGACCGGGGTGCCGTCGAAGAAGTCGAAGTACAGCTTGCCCGGCACGAACCGCTCGCCCTGCACCGACCGCACCACGTACATGCGCAGCAGCATCTTGGCCATCTCGGGCGGCAGGCCGATCACCACGGCCTCGGCGATGCCGTACCGGCGCCACGCGCCGACGGAGAACGCGTAACCCGCGCCTTCGTCGTCCTGCGGCACGGTGATCACCGCGTGACCGTTGGTCTCGGACTGCTCCAGCAGCCAGTTGCGCAGGTTCCGGTCCTGGGGACTCAACGGGGTGGACACGTCCCCATTGTGACCGAAGAAAGACCGAAGGCCCCGTCCGACGGACGGGGCCGCACGACGCGACGTCGGGATCAGGCGTCGATCTCGGCCATGACGTCGTCGGACACGTCGAAGTTCGCGAAGACGTTCTGCACGTCGTCGCAGTCCTCCAGCGCGTCGATCAGCTTGAAGATCTTGCGTGCGCCCTCGGCCTCCAACTGCACCGACACCGACGGCAGGAAGTTCGCGTCGGCCGACTCGTAGTCGTAGCCCGCCTCCTGCAACGCCTTGCGCACCGCGACCAGGTCCGTCGCCTCGGACACGATCTCGTAGTTCTCGCCGAGGTCGTTGACCTCCTCGGCGCCCGCGTCGAGCACGGCCATCAGCACGTCGTCCTCGGCCACGTCGTTCTTGGGCAGGATCACGACGCCCTTGCGGGTGAACATGTAGGACACCGAGCCGGGGTCGGCCATCGAACCGCCGTTGCGGGTCATCGCGGTGCGGACCTCGCTCGCCGCGCGGTTGCGGTTGTCGGTCAGGCACTCGACCAGGACCGCGACGCCGTTGGGGCCGTAGCCCTCGTACATGATCGTCTGCCAGTCGGCGCCGCCGGCCTCCTCGCCGCCGCCGCGCTTGCGGGCGCGTTCGATGTTGTCCAGCGGCACGGAGTTCTTGCGCGCCTTCTGGATGGCGTCGTAGAGCGTGGGGTTGCCGTCCGGGTCACCGCCGCCGGTCCGCGCCGCGACCTCGATGTTCTTGATCAGCCGCGCGAAGAGTTTGCCGCGCTTGGCGTCGATTGCGGCCTTCTTGTGCTTGGTGGTCGCCCACTTGGAGTGGCCGCTCATTTCTCCTCCGTCTTATCGCTCAGCCCGCGGCACGGACCATGTCCACGAACAGGCGGTGCACGTTACCGTCACCGGTCAGTTCCGGGTGGAACGAGGTGGCCAGCACGTTTCCCTGTCGGACCGCGACGATCCTACCGGCGGCTTCGCCCGCGTCCGCCGTTTCGGGCACCCGGGCGAGCACCTCGACGTCGGGTCCCGCCGATTCCACCCACGGGGCGCGGATGAACACGGCGTGCACGGCACCGAGGCCGGTGAAATCCACTTCCGCCTCGAACGAGTCGACCTGTCGCCCGAACGCGTTGCGCCGGACCACGATGTCGAGCCCGCCGAGCTGGTGCTGATCGGGTCGGCCGTCCAGCACCCGGTCGGCGAGCAGGATCATGCCGGCGCACGACCCGTACGCGGGCATGCCCTCCTTGAGCCGGGCACGCAGCGGTTCGAGCAGCTCGAACGTCGCCAGCAGGCGGCTGATCGCCGTCGACTCGCCGCCGGGCAGCACGAGACCGTCCACCTCGGCCAGCTCCTCCGGCCGGCGCACCGGACGGGCGAGGACGTCCGCCTCGGCGAGGCTCACGAGGTGCTCACGGACATCACCCTGGAGGGCGAGGACACCGACGGTCGACACGGTTGACTCTTCCTCCTGGCCCGACGATTGCTCCCGACAGCCTAGGTGACGTGCCGGGACGGGGGTCAGCGCGGGGCGTACATGATCACCGCGACGCCGACCAGGCACACCAGCGCGCCGACCACGTCCCAGCGGTCGGGCCGGTAGCCGTCGACGACCACGCCCCACAGCAGCGACCCGGCCACGAAGACCCCGCCGTACGCGGCCAGGATGCGGCCGAAGTGGGCGTCGGGTTGCAGCGTGGCGACGAAGCCGTAGGCGCCGAGCGCGCACACGCCCGCGCCGATCCAGAGCCACCCCCGGTGCTCGCGGACGCCCTGCCAGACCAGCCAGGCACCGCCGATCTCCAGCAGGGCGGCGGCCACGAACAACGGCACGGAGCGCAGAACGGACACCGGCGCAGGGTAGGTCCCCGGCCGGGTGCTCGTGGCACCCGGCCGGGGGTCGGGCCGCCCGTGGACGCGACGTCAGTCGGCCGCGCCCACCCGATCCGCCGCGGGGTCTGCGGCGGATCGGCGGGACTGGAGGGCACGCCACCCGGCGAACAGCACGAGGGCGAGCACGGGAATGGACCAGAAGGCGATGCGTTCGGCGGTTCCGGCGAACGCCATCAGCACGACGACCGTTCCCAGGAATGCCAGCGTGGCATAGCCGGTGTAGGGGGCGCCGGGCATTCGGTAGTCCGGTCGCCGTATTTCGCCGCGCAGTGCGGCTTTCCGCAGTCGGAGTTGACTGACGAGCAACGTGGCCCAGGTCGCGATCACGCCCAGGGACGCGATGGCGATCGCGATGTCGAACGCCTCCTTGGGCACCAGGTAGTTCAGCACCACGCCGGCCAGGTAGGCGACGGACGTGAACAGGATTCCGCCGTAGGGCACGTGGTGGGAATTCATCCGGCCGGTGAACGCGGGCGCCTCGCCGTGCCGGGCGAGCGAGCGCAGGATGCGGCCGGTGGAGTACAGGCCGGAGTTGCACGAGGACAGCGCGGCGGTGAGCACGACCGCGTTCATCACGTCGCCGACGGCCGGCACGCCCAGGTGCGAGAAGACCGTCACGAACGGGCTCTCGGCGGCCGAGAACATCGTCCACGGCAGCAACATCGCCAGCAGCAGCACGGACCCTACGTAGAAGATCCCGATCCGGTAGACCACGCCGTTGATCGCCTTGGGCAGCACGCGGCGCGGGTCGGCGGTCTCCCCCGCCGCGATGCCGACGAGTTCGATCGCCGAGTACGCGAACACGACCGCCTGCAGCGTCAGCAGCGCGACGCCGACACCGGCCGGGAACAGGCCGCCGTGGTCGACGAGGTTCGCCGGGGACGCGGGCGTGCCGCCGACGTCGGCCGAGCCCACGACCAGCGCGATGCCCGTGACCAGGAAGACCACGATCGCGGTGACCTTGACGACGCTGAACCAGAACTCCAGCTCGCCGAACAGCTTGACCGACAGCAGGTTGACCGCGACGAGCACGGCGAGCGCGATCAGCGCGGTGATCCACTGGGGCAGGTCCGGCAGCCAGCGGTGCACGTAGATCGCCACGGCGGTGATCTCGGCGATGCCGGTCATGGCCCAGTTGACCCAGTACATCCAGCCCGAGGCGAACCCGGCCCACGGTCCGATGAACTCCCGGGCGTACTCGACGAAGCTGCCGGCGGTCGGCCGGTGCAGCACGAGTTCGCCCAGGGCGCGCATCACGAAGAACGCGGCCAGGCCGCACAGCGCGTAGGAGAACACCAGCGACGGTCCGGCCTGCGCCAACCGCCCGCCCGCGCCGAGGAAGAGCCCGACGCCGATGGCTCCCCCGATGGCGATCATCTGGACCTGTCGCTTCGTCAGCGACTTGGTGTACCCGTCGGCGTCCGGCTCCGTCGCCGTCTGCTCGTCCATGGTCGCGGAACGTTAGTGGTCCACGAAGGACATCCGATGACCACTTGAGCAAGGCTTGACGTGAGGGCCCTCACAGCCCCAGCAGGCGCAGTCCGGCCGTCGTGACCGCCGCGAGGACGATGACCAGCACGAACGGTGCGCGTCGCCACGCGGCGACGCCGCCGACCAGCACCCCGGCGGGCAGCGCCCAGTCGCCCTTGGTGAGCGTGGACGTGGCGACCAGGGCGAAGAGCAGCACGGTCGCGGCGGTGGCAAGCAGGTCGCGCAGGCGGGGCGAGAGCGTGATCCGGTCGCGCAGCAGCGGACCGGCGAGCCGGAACGCGTAGGTGCCGGCGGCGAGGACCAGGACGGCGAGCAGGTTCACGCGGGGCCTTTCCGCGCGGCCACGAACAGCCCGCCCAGCGCGAGCAGCACCGGGACGCCGGCGGGCAGGAACGGGGTCGCGGCCAGGGCGATCGCCGCGCCGAGCAACGCCGCACGGCGCGTGGCCCGGTCCGCGAGCTTGGGCAGCACCAGGGCGAGCAGGGCCGCCGGGAACGCGGCGTCCAGCCCGAACGCACCGGGGTCGCCGATCGACTGCCCCGCGAGCGCACCCGCGACCACGGCGACGTTCCACGCGCCGAACATCGCGACACCGCAGGCCCAGTACGCGGCACGTGCGCGGGCCGGATCGCGTTGGGCGAGCGCGAACGCCACCGTCTCGTCGATCAGCAGGTGACTGCCGATCAGCCTGGCGACCGGCCCCCGACCGAGCACGTCGCCGATCGCCAGACCGAACGGCAGGTGGCGGGCGTTGAGCACGAGCCCGGCCACCACCGCCGCGACGGGACCTCCGCCCGCCGCGACGATCCCGACCGCCATGAACTGCGCGCCACCGGCGAAGACCAGCAGCGACATCACGACGGGCAGCCACACCGGTGCGCCCGAGGCCACGGCGATCGCCCCGAAGGAGGCGCCGCTGACCGCCGCACCGGCCGCGATCGCCGCCACGTCACGGACCAGTGCCCGATCGGGTGTTCGCCATGTCGAACGCATCGTCTTCTACGATGAACACCGGAAGGCTGTTCGTCAAGACGAACGAGAGGACCGTTATGCCGAACACCGGGGCGCCGCTGGAGGTCATCGCGGCCTCGCTGCGGCGGGAACGCGAACGGGTCGGGCTCTCGCTCAGCGAACTGGCCAAGCGCGCCGGCGTGGCGAAGTCCACGCTGTCGCAGCTGGAAGCGGGCAACGGCAACCCGAGCGTGGAGACGCTGTGGGCGTTGGGCGTGGCGCTGGACGTGCCGTTCAGCCGGCTCGTCGACCCGCCCGTGCGGCAGGTGACGGTGATCCGCGCGGGCGAGGGCGCGGCGGTCCACTCCGAGCGGGCGCCTTACACCGCGACACTGCTCTCGTCCTGCCCGCCGGGCGCGCGCCGGGACATCTACGTGCTGAACCTGGAACCGGGCGCCCCGCGCGAGTCGCAGCCGCACATGGCGGGCACCCGCGAGCACATGGTCGTGAGCACGGGCCGGGTACGCGCGGGACTGACCGACGACCCGGTGGACCTGGGCCCCGGCGACTACCTGGTGTACCCGGGCGACCTGCCCCACACCGCCGTCGCCCTCGCGCCGGGCACGTCGATCGTCCTGGTCATGGAACACGTCTGACCGGGACCCGCGGCCTGTCCGACCGCCGGTCCCGGCACGACGTCACCAACCGCGCTCGGCCAGGCGGTGCGGCTGCGGGATCTCGTCGACGTTGATGCCGACCATGGCCTCGCCCAGACCGCGCGAGATCTTCGCGAGCACGTCGGGGTCGTCGTGGAACGTGGTGGCCTTGACGATGGCCTCGGCGCGCTGGGCCGGGTTGCCCGACTTGAAGATGCCGGAGCCGACGAACACGCCCTCGGCACCGAGCTGCATCATCATCGCGGCGTCGGCCGGGGTGGCGATGCCGCCCGCGGTGAACAGCACGACGGGCAGCTTGCCCGCCTCGGCGACCTCGCGGACCAGCTCGTACGGCGCCTGGAGCTCCTTGGCCGCGACGTAGAGCTCGTCGGCCGGGAGGTTCTGCAACCGCAGGATCTCAGCGCGGATCTTGCGCATGTGCGTGGTGGCGTTGGAGACGTCGCCGGTGCCGGCCTCGCCCTTGGAGCGGATCATGGCCGCGCCCTCGGTGATGCGGCGCAGCGCCTCGCCCAGGTTGGTCGCGCCGCACACGAACGGCACGGTGAACTGCCACTTGTCGATGTGGTTGGCGTAGTCGGCCGGGGTCAGCACCTCGGACTCGTCGACGTAGTCCACGCCCAGCGCCTGGAGCACCTGGGCCTCGACGAAGTGGCCGATGCGGGCCTTGGCCATGACCGGGATCGAGACGGCCTCGATGATGCCGTCGATCATGTCCGGGTCGCTCATCCGGGACACGCCGCCCTGGGCGCGGATGTCGGCCGGCACCCGCTCGAGCGCCATGACGGCGACGGCGCCCGCGTCCTCGGCGATCTTGGCCTGCTCGGGCGTGACCACGTCCATGATCACACCGCCCTTCAGCATCTCCGCCATGCCGCGCTTGACTCGGGCGGTGCCGGTGGCGGCGGAGTCGGGTGAAGTGGTCACGGTCTGCCTTTCCTCAGCGGGTACGACGGGACGATCGTACGTCCCACGTGGCCCGGTCAACGTGGCCACTGCCCCGCGTTCTCGGCAGGCCACTTCACACTGCGCCGCAGGTGAAGTGGCGTGGGCCACGATTCGGCGGTCACCGATCCTTCTCGCCGATCCCGCGGTAGGCGACGAACAGCGCGGGCAGGTCGTCGGCACGCTCCGCGAGCGCGGACCAGCACCGGGCCACCGCCGCCCGCGCCCGCGTGCCCACCCAGGGCGAGGGCAACAGCTCCGGCGGCAGCAGCGGATCGGGCTCGACCGCGCGGGTGAATTCGGCGGCCAGTTCGACGGCCACCCGCAGCAGCCCGGCGCGGTCGAGGTCGCCCGACCGGAGCAGGCGCAGCCGGTGCGCGGCGACGGCGGCGAGCAGCCGGTGCCGGTCGGCGATCGCGTCCAGCGGCCACAGCCGGGCGGCGAGCGCGACCGGGTCGCGTTCGCCGCCGACGCGCAGGTCCGTGCTCGTCAGGAAGGTCACGCACGAGTCGACGTCCCACGCCGACGCCTCGCCCTCGACGAGGTCCTCCCACGCGTGCGGCGACGCGTAGAGACCGCCGTGCAACGCGGCGCCGCCGAAGCGCACGATCGCGTCGCGCAGCGCGTCACGTTCACGACGTCGTGACTCCGGCACGGCGAACGCCACCAGGTGCCACACGCCGTCCCACTCCTCCTCCCCCGCGTCCTGCCGGTACATGAACCGGACGAACTCGACGTCGAGGCCGGCCTCGCGCGACGCGGCCCGCAGCACGGCCCGGCGCCCGCGCCCCTCCTGCGTGAAGCGGCCTTCCGCGACCAGGCGTTTGAGGCACAGCCGGACCTGCTGGTCCGACATGCCCAACGCGTTCGCGACCTCGTACAGCTCACCCGCGTCGACCGTCCCGTCCGGACGGACGAGCGCCTCGACGACGGTCCTGGTGGGTACTTCCACGTCCATGTGTTCAAATCTAGTACGTTCGTATCAAGAACGATAGTTTGGGGGATGCATGAAACGAACCCTGGTGATCCTGGCGGCGTTCCTCGTCGCCGCCACGGGGTGGATCGTGGTCGCGCAGGACTACGACCTGCGCGAGGAACGCGTGGAGATCGGCGACCTGCGCGGCGTGCTGGCGAAACCGCCCGGCGACGGCCCGTTCGGACTCGTGGTGTTCGTGCACGGCGACGGCCCGATCGACGCCACGCACGACGGCCACTACCGCCCGCTGTGGGAGGAGTTCGGCCGCGCCGGCTACGCGTCGCTGTCGTGGGACAAGCCGGGCGTGGCCGACGCGCCGGGGAACTGGCTGCACCAGAGCATGCGCGACCGTGCGGACGAGACCGCCGGGGCGATCACGTGGGCGAGGGGCCGACCGGACGTCGACCCGCGCCGGATCGGCCTGTGGGGCGCGAGCCAGGCCGGGTGGGTGCTGCCCCGACTCGCCGCCACGAACACCGACGTGCGGTTCGTGATCGCGGTGTCCCCGGCCGTCAACTGGCTGCGCCAGGGCGAGTACGACCTGGTCACGAGCCTGCGCGGCCGGCCCGAGGCGGAGGTGCGCGCGGCGCTGGACCGGCGCGGGCGCCGGCTGGCCCTGCTGGCGCGGGACGCGTCGTACGCCGAGTACCGGGAGGTCGACCCGGACATGACCGAGGACCGGTGGCGGTTCGTGACGCTCAACCACCGCAGCGACGCGTCCGCCGACCTGGCCGCGTCCCGCGTGCCGGTCTTCCTCGCGCTCGGCGACCACGACGTGCACGTGGACGCGGACGAGACCGCGCGGGTGTACGCGGACCTCGTCCCGGACCTGGAGGTGCACCGCTACCGCGACGCCACGCACGGCCTGGCCGAGCCCGCCGTCGAGGACTCGGCCGTGTGGGGCACCCTGGTCGCGCTCTTCGCGCCGCGATCCGTCTACGCCGACGGCGTTCTCGACGACCAGCGCCGGTTTTTGGAGCGCCGATGAGGGTCCCGAGGAAGGTCATGGTGCTCGGTGGGTGCGGGATCACCGGTTCGGTCGCGGCCCGCGTCGCGGCGACGTTGCCCGGCGTGGACGTCGTGGTGGCCGACCGGGTCGCCGGCGCCGACGTGCGCCTGGACGTCACGGACCCGGCCGCGCTGCGGGAAGCGTTGCGCGACACGGACGTCGTCCTCAACACGGTCGGCCCGTTCCTCCGGTTCGGCACGACCGTGCTGCGGGCCGCGATCGACACGGGCACCCACTACCTCGACCTGTGCGACGACTGGCAGCCGACACAGGACCTGCTGCTGCTCGACGACGACGCGCGGGCGGCCGGGGTGATCGCGGTCGTCGGCATGGGCGCGAGTCCGGGCGCGGTCAACCTGTTGGCACGCCTGGCCGCGGCGCGCGTCGGCGCGTTGACCGACCTCTACGTCGCGTGGCCCGCCGACGGCAAGGCGGAGGCGGGCGCCGCGCTCGTGCACTGGATGCACCAGATCAGCGGGGACATCCCGGCCGTGCGCGACGGACGGCTCGTCCTGGAACCACCGTTGCGCGCGGTGGACCTGCCGGGCGGTACCGCGTACACGGTCGGCCACCCCGAGCCCGTGACGTTCCACCGCGCGTTCCGGCCGCGGGGCGACGCGGCGACGCTGATGGTCGCGTCGCCGACCACGATCGCCTACCTCGACCTGGTGCGCCGGGACATCGACGCCGGACGGCACACGCCCGAGTCCGCCGCACGCGAACTCGTCCGCCCCCGAATCGGCCGGGCGGTCCGCGCCGCGCTGCGCCGACCGGCCGGACCGGGCTCGCTGCCACCGTTCTTCGCACTGGCCCGCGGTGCGCGCGAGGTCGTCGTGCGCCTGGACCACCCCTGGCTGCTCGACGACATGGGCGAGGCGACCGGCCTGTCGCTGGGGCTCGCGCTCGCCCAGGTCGTCAACGGGACGATCACCGGACCCGGCGTGCACGCGCCCGAGGACGTCGTCGACCCCGAGCGGTTCTTCGCCGACCTGGCCCGGCACCACCCGGCGGCGGTCGTGCGCTGATCGGATTCCTCCTCACGGGTCGGGAAGAGCCGCTGGGGTTGTCGGGCCCCGGTCACAGGTGTGAGATCGAACACTAAACACTGGTGGAGGGTGGACACAATGGGTTCGAAAACCGACAACAACCCCCCGGCAGGCGCGGTCGCTGTAGACGACCCGGCCAAGGTCCGCAACGTCGTGCTGGTCGGTCCGTCCGGCGCCGGCAAGACGACGCTCACCGAGGCCCTGCTCGCCACGACCGGTGTGCTCAGCCGGGCGGGCACCGTGACCGAGGGCAACACCGTCTGCGACCACGACCCGGCCGCCGTGCGGCAGCAGCGGTCCGTCGGCCTGGCGGTCGCGCCGGTCCGGCACGGCGACGTGAAGATCAACCTCATCGACACGCCCGGCTACGCGGACTTCGTCGGCGAACTGCGGGCCGGGCTGCGCGCCGCCGACGCCGCGTTGTTCGTGATCAGCGCGGCCGAGGGCGTGGACGCGTCCACGGTGGCGTTGTGGAACGAGTGCGCGGCGGTCGGCATGCCGCGCGCGGTCGTGCTCGCCCGCACCGACCATCACCGGGCCGACGTGGCGACCCAGGTCCTGGCCTGCCAGGACGCGTTCGGCGCCGGCGTCGTGCCGCTGTACCTGCCCGGCGCCGACGGGCTGGTGAACCTGCTGGTCACCGACGACCCGGCGTACGAGGTCGACCGTGCCGCGCTGATCGAGGGGATCATCGCGGAGAGCGAGGACGAGACCCTCATGGACCGCTACCTGGCGGGCGAGGGGATCGACCAGGCCACGCTCGTCGCCGACCTGGAGACGGCGGTGGCGCGCGGCTCGTTCCACCCCGTGCTCCCGGTGTGCGCGCTGACCGGCATCGGGCTGACCGAACTGCTCGACGGGATCGCGCGGGCGTTCCCGTCCCCGTTGGAGCACCCGTTGCCCGAGGTCACCGGCGTGGACGGCATCCCGCACCCGAGGCTGTCGCCGGACCCGTCCGGGCCGCTGGTCGCCGAGGTCGTGCGCACCGCCGTCGACTCGTACGTGGGCCGGGTCTCGCTGGTGCGGGTGTTCTCCGGGACGTTGCGGCCGGAACGACCCGTGCACGTGTCCGGCCACGGCATGGCCGACCGGGGCCACGAGGACCACGACGTGGACGAACGCGTGGCGCACGTGTACTCGCCGCTGGGCGCGACCCTGCGCGAGGTGCCGTACTGCGTGGCCGGCGACCTGTGCGCGGTGACCAAGCTGGGCTCGGCCGAGACCGGCGACACCGTGTCCGCGCCGGAACGCCCGCTGCTGGTCGCGCCGTGGGAGATGCCCGAGCCCCTGCTGCCGGTCGCGGTCGTCCCGCGCAGCCGCAGCGACGAGGACACCCTGGCCCGCAACCTGGGCCGGCTGGTCGCGGGCGACCCGACCCTGCGGTTGGAGCGCAACGCCGAGACCCACCAGCTCGTGCTGTGGTGCATGGGCGAGGCGCACGCCGACGTGGTGCTGGCGAGGCTGCGCGCGGGCGGCGCCGAAGTGGACACCGAGCCGGTGCGGGTGGCGTTCCGCGAGACGTTCGCGGCGTCCGCCAAGGGGCACGGGCGGCACGTGAAGCAGTCCGGCGGGCACGGCCAGTACGCGGTGTGCGACATCGAGGTCGAACCGCTGCCGCGCGGCGCCGGGTTCGAGTTCGTGGACCGGATCGTCGGCGGCGCGATCCCCAACCAGTTCATCCCGAGCGTGGAGAAGGGTGTCCGCGCCCAGCTCGCGCGCGGGCTCCAGGGCGGGAACCCGCTGGTCGACGTGCGGGTGACGCTCGTCGACGGCAAGGCGCACTCGGTCGACTCGTCCGACGCGGCCTTCCAGACGGCGGGCTCGCTGGCGTTGAAGGACGCCGCCGGGCACAGCGGGACGGCCATGCTCGAACCGCTGGACGAGGTCGCCATCCGCCTGCCCGACGACCACCTGGGCACCGTGCTGGGCGACCTGTCGAGCCGGCGTGGCCGGGTGCTGGGCACCGAGACCGACGGCACCGGCACGACCGTGATCCGCGCCGAGGTCCCCGCCACCGAACTCCTGCGCTACCCGGTGGAGCTGCGCTCGCTGACGTCGGGCACCGGCACGTTCACCCGCCGGTTCAGCCGCTACGACCCGCTCCCCCACAACCTGGCCGCCCGCCGCTGACCCGCGGTCCCCGGGGCTCCGCGGTGCCCCCGCCACCGCGAGTCCTCCACTCGGACACCCCCGGCACACGCACTCGGGCATCCTGAAATACGCACTCGGACAGGCCGGCACACGCACTCGGGCATCCCGGTCGGCGGACGCGGCGCTCCACCGACGTCGGGCCGGGCACCTGGAGGCGGAACACCGCGCGGCCACGCTGGTGCCGGATGTCGACCCACTCGCAGATCTGCCGGGTGATCCACAGTCCGTCGCCCGGCTCGGTGGTCGTGTACAGCTCCGGCGGCCGGAAGCCCGCGAACAGCCCCGGTGCCGCGGTGACGGTCCCGCTCAGCTCGCACACCACGCTGCCCGCCGCGGCCCACGTCGCCACGTAGCCGTCGTCCCGCAGGTACGCGAGCGTCTCGCCCACCGCCACGGTCAGCAGTGCCGCCCGCTCGGCGTCGAGGCCGAGTCGCGTGGCCTCGGCCACGACGAACCGGCGCACCACGTGCGGGTCCCCGCGCAACAGCAGCACGGCGGCGTGCCCGGGACGGGGACTCAGCGGGGTCGCGTCACACCACCGGGCGTACTCGATCGGGTCGACGTAGCGGGTCGAGGACAGCGTCCGGGTCCCGACCACGTGAGTCGGGTGCGTGCGCATCGCGTGCTCGATGCCCTGCTCGTCGACCGTTCGCGTGTCGTACGGGCAGATCATCCACACGTTCGTGTCCTCGAGCAGGACGTTGAGCCCGGACTCCATGCGTCGCCACGACCGCACGTCCCGCTCGGTGCGGCCGTGCCACAGCGGTTCGGCGAGCACGCGCACGTTGCGGTTGTCGACGGACGCGGCTTTACGTTGCCCATAGCGGAAGAATTCCGTCGCCCGTTCCGCGGGTAGACGCCCGAAATACGCGGTCTCGGCGTGGTCGAACGAATCCGCGAACCGACCCAGCGCCGATCTGATCAGTTCCAGGTTGGCCGGGGTGGTGGTGACCAGCACGGGTTCGCCGAGTTCGATCCCGCCGCGACGAACGGGAGGGCCATCGCCAGGAATTCCTCGTCGGAGGCGTACACGGCGGCGTCGTGGCGGAATTGGTCGTCGCTCATCTCGGCACCGTTCCGTTCGCCAGGACCAGACCGGGCGCGGCGGACCAACCGACCGCCCCGATCGTCCACTCGTGCTGTGGTGCGAGGTCGAGCACCAGGTCACGGCCCGATTCGTGCAGTTCGACCGCGGTCTGGACGAGGACGCGCAACGTGCCGACCACGAGGAACGGCACGGCCCGCAGGTCGAGTCGCACGTCGCCGCACCCGTCGGCGAGCAGGAGCGCGCGGAGTTCGGCCAGATCATCCGGGTCGATCGCCCCGGACAGCACGATACCCGGCGGATCGCCTTCCCTGGTGATGACCACGGCGCGAGACCATACGCGTGGGCGACGCGAATTCCACAATCGATCGTATTCATAGTCGGACAATACGAAAAAGCCCGGGAACGCGAAGAAACGCGTTCCCGGGCGGACGGGCGTGATTCAGTGGCCGAGTGCGGGCAGCCCGGTGCCGAGGTCGCCGGGCACGGCCGGGGCGGCGGGCAGCGCGGGCAATCCCGGCAGCGCGGGCACGGCCGGCGCGGCGGGCAGGTCGGCGACGTCCGGGACGCGGATGCCGGAGTCGGCGACCCCCGGGACACCCGGCAGGGCCGGTGCGATCCGGTCGCGCGCCATGGGCGTGCGTGGTTCGCCCTCGTAGATGCCGGGCATCGGGGCCGGACCGGCGGCACCGTCGAGCACGGGCACGTCCGCCGGCACCGGCAGCACCACGGGTCGGTCGACCGGCACGTCGGCCCGCACGGCGTCCACCCGGCCCGCGTCGCCCGACCGGGGCTCGACCGGCGCGTGGAGCGTCTCGGTCGCGGACGCGACACCGACGATCAGCGGGGACGCGCCGAGGGCGAGCAGGAGGGTGGTGCGCAGAAAGCCGCGAGTGCGGTGTGGGGACACGATGTTCCTAACCTGGTTGGACAGTGACCCCTGAGGCATCGGCACCCGCCGACGCGCACCACACCCGCACGATCGGGTGACTGACTCTGTGCTATTGGCGATCAGCCGATCAGGTAAGAAGGTCAACGGGGTCCGTGCCGTGGGGACGCGGCACGGACCCCGCCTCGCGAGTCACCGGTCAGACGCCGCGAGGTGTCGCGGCCGATCGGGTCGCCCTGTCCGCGGTCCGGGTGACCCTCGTGGGGTCGGTCCGCGCGGTGGGTCCGTGCGTCACGCGCGGGTTCTCCTCGGGGAGCAGGGGTTCTCCGGGAAAACTAGGCCGGTACGGGCGAACGCGGTATTACCGGTTGGGTCATATGACGGCGTGATAGTCCAGTGGACCGTACTCCGGATGGGTGGGCAGCCACGCTTCGTAGCGGGGGTTGCGCTCCACGGTCTCGCGGTAGGCGTCGATGGCGTACCGCATGACCTGCCCGGCGAACTCGGCCGCCGGACCCTCCGGGTCCCAGCCCATGACGTGCCGCCACTTCAGCGGCACGCCCGCGATCGGCATCGCGACCAGGCCCGGGGTGCGGCGGAACATCGGCTGGCACAGCACCACGGCGTCGCCGGACTGGGCGAGGTCGACGCAGCTGTTGGTGTCCACCTCGTACATGGTGCGCGGTGTGAACCCGGCCCGGCTGCACGCGGCGACGAAGCAGTCGCCGAAACATCCGTCGCCGGGCGTGACCGCCCACTGCATGTCCTTCAGCTCGGCGAGTTCGACCTCCTCCTTCGCCGTGCACGGGTGGTCCTCGGGCACGATCACGAAGACGGGGTCGACGGCCAGGATGCTCCAGGTGAGGCCGTGCTCGGTGGGGGGTGGCGCGTCACCGCAGACGCCGACCATGACGTAGTCCAGCTTCCCTTGGGCGACGGCACCGGCCAGTTCGTCGCCCGACCACGAGACCTGTGTGCTGACGTGCGCGCCGGGGTGCAGCTCCGTGAGCCGGTGCACCAGGCCGCCGAGCATGGGCCCGTTGACCGAGCCGACCCGGTAGCGGTCGCCGGGCGAGCTGTCGTCGACCAGCCGCAGCGCGTCCTCCTGCAGGCGGGAGAACGCGGGCAGCAGCACCCTGGCCCGTTCGAGGACCAGCTCGCCGAGCATGGTCGGTCTGGCCCCCTTGTGGTCGCGGTCGAACAGCTTGCCGCCCAGGAGGCTCTCGATCCGGTGCAGTTGTGCGGTCAGGGCCGGCTGCGCCAGCCCCAGCAGGGAAGAGGCTTTGGACAGGCTGCCCGCGTCCGCGATCGCGCACACGACGCGCAGGTGCCTTAGTTCAAGCTTCATTCAACTGACGGTAGGCCACCGGTAACAGCCAGTCGAGGGTACCGACGTCGGTAAAATGGCTTATTCCACGCTATTTTCGTATCCGGATCGTGACAGTTGACCCGGGAAGACCACCCGAATGAGCAAGGGTAACCCTGAACCCGTTCGGGGATGACCCCGAAATCGGCACCACGCCGCCCGGCCCGGGGGTAGCGTCGGGAACGTGATCGACTTCGAGAAGACCTCGGTTTTCAAGCTGTCGCCGTGCCGCCCGGAGGACATCGGTCCGCAGGTGGCGCCGATCATGATCCAGGGCGAGCAGGTCGTCGCCGCGTTCAAGACCGTGCGCGACTTCGTGGTCTTCACGAACAAGCGGGTCATCGCGGTGAACGTCCAGGGCATGACGGGCAAGAAGAAGGACTTCACGTCGCTGCCCTACAGCCGCATCCAGGCGTTCTCGATCGAGACGGCGGGCACGTTCGACATGGACGCCGAACTCGACCTGTGGTTCTCGGGGCTGGGCCGGGTGCGGCTGGAGTTCCGGGGCAGCTCGGACGTCCGGCTGCTGGCCCAGATGATCGGGACGTTCGTGCTCTGAGCCGGGCGGGCCCGCGCGGGCTGTCCGAGCGGGTGGTCCGGGATGGTTTCGAGGTGCCCGAGCGCGTGTTTCAGGGTGCCTGAGTGCGTATTCCGGGGTGCCCGAGTGGAGGACTCGCGTGGTCTAGCGGATCTGGCGGGTGGTGCCGTCCCACGGTTCGGCCGCGTCGTCCAGGTGGTCGGCCAGTTGTACGGGGTAGACGGTGTCCTTCGTGGCGCCGAGGTCCGCTGTGGACCACCAGCGGTGGCCCCGGATGGTTTCGTGTTCGAGGGTCTCGAAGCCCGACGTGTCGATTCGGGTGTCCGGTGGGACGTGGGCCACGAAGAACCACTCCACGGCCGTGTAGCCGAGGTTGTCGTAGCTGAAGACCGCGTGGCGCTTCCAGATCGGGCCGATCAGGTCTTCGGGCGACAGGTGCAGGCCGGTCTCCTCGTGGGCTTCCCGTACCGCCGCCGCGCGCAGGTCCTCCCCCGGTTCCACTCCGCCGCCCGCGGTGAACCAGAACAGTTCGTCGGGGCGGGCCGGGTCGGCGCCCTCGAACAGGAGGACTCGGCCCTGCTCGTCGAGGAGGAGCAGGCGTGCCGACGTTCTCGGGGTCAGGGCGGTCACCTCGCCGTCGGCTACCGGTTCGGCTATCTCGAAGTAGGACGGGGTCGGTGCCGTGCCGGCCAGTCGGAGCCAGCGGACGGGGCGGCGGCGGCGTAGTGCGAGCGTGTCGCGTACGGCGTCGTTGTGCACGCGTCGTGCCAGCACCACTCGTTGTTCGGCGTCGAGGAGTTCTGCCGCGAGGGCCGGTGCCAGGGTGGTGCGGTCCAGGTCGGAGAGGGTGACGGCCAGTTCGTTCTCGGCCGCTTCCCGCTCCGCTCGGGGTGCGCGTTCCGCCCTGGAGGCGGCCGTCGCCAGTTCCGGGACGCCGCGTACCGCGCCTACCGCGCGCGTCACCACCGCGCGCCTGGCCAGTGCCGCGTCGAGGGCGGCCCAGGCCGCGTCGGTTCGGACGTGGAGCCGGTCCAGGCGGTTCGCGGTGCCGAGGATCCAGGGGCCGATCAGCAGTGCCAGTCCCAGCAGGACCAGGAAGGTGGTCGCCACGCCCGCGCTGGTCACGCCTCACGCACCCGACGCGGGTCGGCGGCCATGGCGCTCTCGTACACGCGCAGTACCTGTTGGGCCACCACGGACCAGTCGTAGGTCATGACGCGTTGCCTCGCCGCGTCCACGTAGCGTGCCCGTGCCTCGCGGTCGTCCAGGACCGAGCGCAGGCCCGCTGCCAGGCCGGCGGCGTCGCCGACCGGGGTGAGCACGCCCGCTCTGCCGTCGTCGAGCACCCGTCGGAAGGCGTCCAGGTCGGACGCCACGACCGCCGCGCCCGCCGACATCGCCTCGGTCAGGATGATCCCGAAGCTCTCGCCGCCGGTGTTGGGTGCGCAGTACACGTCGACGCTGCGCAGGGCGCGGGCCTTGGTCTCGTCGTCGACCATGCCCAGGCAGACGATTCGTGACGCCAGTTCCGGGCCTGCCTGTCGGCGCAGCTCGTCCTCGTCGCCCCGGCCCACGACGAGCAGGCGGACGCCGGGCACCTCGCGCAACGCCTCCAGCAGCAGGGGCATGCCTTTGCGGGGTTCGCCGTAGCGGCCGACGAAGCCGACCGTGCCCGACGGGAGCGGGTAGCCGTCCAGCGGAGCCGCGTCGGCGAAGAACGCCACGTCGACGCCGTTGGGGATCTCCACCGCGTCGCCGCCGAGGTGCTCGACCTGCACGCGCCGGGCCAGCGCGGACACCGCGATGCGAGCCGTGATCTTCTCCAGGAAGGGCTGGAGCACGACCTGGAACGCGGACAGCATCTTCGAGCGTGGTGTCGACGTGTGGAACGTGGCCACGATCGGCCCGTCGGCCGTCATCAGCGCGAGCATCGACAGCGACGGCGCGGTCGGCTCGTGCAGGTGGACGACGTCGAAGTCGTGCTCGGCGATCCAGCGGCGCACCCGGGCGAACGAGACCGGGCCGAAGGACAGCCGGGCCACGGAACCGTTGTAGGGAATGCCGACCGCGCGGCCCGCCGGGGTGACGAACTCGGGTACGGGCGTGTCGTCGTCGGCCGGTGCCAGCACCTCGACCTCGTGGCCGAGGCCGCGCAACGCCCGTGCCAGGTCGACCACGTGCGCCTGCACCCCACCGGGCACCTCGAACGAGTACGGGCAGACGATGCCGACCTTCACCCGGCGCCCTCCCGCCGCGCCAGCACGCGGGCCAACGCGCGCTGCCGGCTCTCGGGCAGGTCGGTCAGCCACAGCGGCTGGAACATGTGCCAGTCCGCCGGGTGCGTGGAGATGTCGGCGGCGAACACGTCGGCCAGCGACTGGGTGGCCGCGCCCACGTCGGAGACCCGGATCGGCGGGTGGATGCGCATGCCCCAGCCGTCGTCGGTGAACCAGAGCCCCACGGGCAGCAGCGCGGCGCCGGTCGTGGCGGCCAGGTGCGCGGGTCCGGCGGGCATCATGGTGCGCTCGCCGAAGAACGTCACCGGCACGCCGCCCGCCGTGAGGTCGCGGTCGGCGAGCAGGCAGACGACCTTGTTCTGCCGGAGCCGTTCGGCCAGCACGGTGGCCGGGTTGCGGTCGCCGCCGGTCAGCGGCAGCACCTCGAAGCCCAGGGACTCGCGGAAGTCGATGAAGCGCCGGTAGAGCGACTCGGGGCGCAGCCGTTCGGCGACCGTGGTGAACGACCCCGAGTGGTGCACCAGCCACACCCCGGCCATGTCCCAGTTGCCGCAGTGCGGCAGGGCCACGACCGCGCCGGTGCCCTGGGCGAGCGCGGCGTCGAGGTTCTCCACCCCGCTGATCATGTCGTCGCACCGGCGCGCGGCGGCGGCCAGGTCGGTGGACGGCAGCCGGAACGCCTCCCGCCAGTAGCGCGCGTACGAGCGCACGGACGCGCGCACCAGCTCGTCCAGCTCCCGCTCCCCCGCCTGCGGCACGACCCGGCGCAGGTTGGCCCGCAGCCGGGCCGGACCGCCGCGCCGGGAGGCCCGGTCCGCGCCCAGGTCGAACGCGGCCCGCGCCACGCCCTCGGGCAGCAGCCGGACGAGTTTCCACCCGGCCGCGTAGCCCCAGTCGGCGAGCCGTTCGCTCACGTCCGGTACTCCTTCGCGGACCGGTGGACGGCGGCGATCCGCTGCGCGACCGTGACGACGACCAACGCCGCGAGCAGGTACAGCGACACCGGCAGGATGTAAGGCACGCCCAGCCCGCCGAGCCCGACGCCGACCAGGGCGACGATGAACCGCTCGGCGCGCTCGGCCAGCCCGCCGTCCGCGCTGAGCCCGGACGCCTCGGCACGGGCCTTCACATACGACGTCACGAGCGCGCCGACCAGCGTGACCAGCGTGGCCGCCGCGAGCGCGCGCTCACCGTTGGCGAACGCCCACCACGCGATGGCACCGAACAACGCGCCGTCGGCGATCCGGTCGCACGTCGCGTCCAGCACCGCGCCGAACGGCGTGCCGCCGCCCTGCGCGCGGGCCATCGCGCCGTCGATCAGGTCGAACAGCACGAAGGCGGTCACCAGGGCCGCGCCCGTGAACAACTCGCCGCGCGGCAGGAACCACAGCGCGGCGGCCACGGAGCCCACGGTGCCCAGCACCGTGACCGTGTTCGGCGTCAGGCCGCGACGCAGCAGCCACGCCCCGATCGGATCGGTGACGCGCGAGACCGACGCGCGGGCGAAGATGTTCAGCATGGGGCGGCGACTGCACCTACCGGCGGGGGACGACTGGGGCACCCGCAGCGTAACCGCAGACTTCAGCCGAGCTTGCGGTGGTCCCTGGAGATCTGTTCGAGCAGGTCCTCCAGTTGTTCCCCGCGCATCACGAGCCGTTCCAGCCGCGTGAACAACGCCAGGTACTCCCGCACGTCCAACGGATCGGTGATGGTCGCATTGCCGGTGAGCACGCTGAGCGTCACGAATCTCTCGTCGTAGACCTGGAATCCGTGCAACGCGACGAGATTCGCGTCGGCGGTCCAGGGAATCACGCCGAGTTGGACATTGGGTCTTCGCATCGTCTGCGTCAGGTGCTCGATCTGCTCGCACATGAGATCCGCGGAGCCCATCCGCCACCGGAGCGCGGCTTCGCTGAGGACGAACACGAAGCGTTTGCCGAGATCATCCATCCGGGCCCGACGACTACGCAGCGTGGCTATCGCGGTGTCCTGTTCGTGCGGCGGCGTCGCCGCCAGGACCACCCGGCGATAGCTCTCGCTCTGCAACAGCTCCGGTACACCGGCGTTCTGGAAGAACCGGCTGGTGGTGGCGCGGGCCTCGATGCGCGCGACGGTCTGCTGGTGCCGGTGGGCACCGCGGTGCAGCACGACGCGCCGGGTTTCGGCTTCGGCGTGCAGCTGCCGGGCTAACTCGATCAGTTCGAGTCGGGTCTCGCGGGTCGCGGACAGCTCGTTGACCAGGCGTTCCACATCGGCGACGGACGGCAGGAGCATGCCGTTCTCGATCTTGGAAAGCTTGGACTGGCTCATTCCGGTGGCACGGGCGGTGGCCGTGCCAGTCATGCGGGCCTCCGTGCGGAGCCTGCGCAACTCGCGCGAGAGCCGTTCCCGGGCCAGCCGCGAACGCTCGGGTGCGGTCATGAAACGCACGTTATCTATCGGGGAAGCCTATGACGATCGGCCGGACAGGGAATACCGGCGGCCTGAACCCGCTTCCGCCGTGATCCATCCCACCCGGACGCTCCGTATCCGCCGGTACGGGCGGTCGGCCCGGGTGTACCGATTCACCCGCCCGGTCCAATTCACCGGGAATGGACCGAGCGGGGCTCATGTTTTCCGCCCCACCAGGCATTACCGGACGCCGGGTATTCGGGAGTGCCACTGGTCCGAACGGGCGAGGAACGCAATTCGGCGGCACGCCCGCCACACCGGGGATCAGGCCGCGGCGAGCCATGCGGCGGCCAGCAGCCGACGCGTCTCGCCGAGCAATTGGGGCAGCACCTTCGTATGACCGATCACCGGCATGAAATTCGCGTCGCCACCCCAGCGCGGCACCACGTGCTGGTGCAGGTGCGCCGCGATACCGGCACCCGCGACCACGCCCTGGTTCATGCCGATGTTGAACCCGTGCGGCTCCGAGACGGACCGGATCACGCGCATGGCCTTCTGCGTGAACTCGGCGAACTCGACCGTCTCCGCGGGCGTCAGGTCGGTGTAGTCGGGCACGTGCCGGTACGGCAGCACCATGAGGTGGCCGGGGTTGTAGGGGTACAGGTTGAGCACCGCGAACACCAGCTCGCCCCGCGCCAGGATCAGCGTGTCCTCGTCCGGCGACACGGCCACCACCCGGCAGAACGGGCAGCCCGCCGGTTCGTCGCCGTCCGCCTTGCCCTCGCCGCGCACGTAGGACAAGCGGTGCGGGGTCCACAGCCGCTGCAACGCGTCGTGGACCCCGACCCCGTCCTGCTCCTCGTACTCGACCGTCACTTGACCAGGTCCGCCGTGGGCGACGCGTTCTCCCGGCGGGCGATCCACTCGACGACGGTGGCGACCGCGCGCTCGACCGGCACGCCGTTGACCTGGGTGCCGTCGCGGAACCGGAACGACACCGCGCCGGACTCGACGTCCTTGCCGCCCGCGAGCAGCATGAACGGCACCTTCTGCGTGGTGTGGTTGCGGATCTTCTTCTGCATCCGGTCGTCGGAGGCGTCGACCTCGACCCGCACGCCGTGCTTGCGCAGCTCGGCGGCCACGGCGAACAGGTGGTCGAGGTGCTCGTCGGCGATCGGGATGCCCACGACCTGCACGGGCGCCAGCCACGCCGGGAACGCGCCCGCGTAGTGCTCGGTCAGCACGCCGAAGAACCGCTCGACCGAGCCGAACAGCGCGCGGTGGATCATGACCGGGCGCTTGCGGGTGCCGTCGGAGGCGGTGTACTCCAGCTCGAACTTCTCCGGGAGCATGAAGTCGAGCTGGATGGTCGACATCTGCCAGGTGCGGCCGAGCGCGTCCTTGGCCTGAACGGAGATCTTCGGGCCGTAGAACGCGGCGCCGCCGGGGTCCGGGACCAGGGTCAGGCCGCTGGACAGCGCCGCCGCCTCCAGGGTCTTCGTCGCCCGCTCCCACACGTCGTCGGCGCCGATGTACTTCTCGTCGTTGCGGGTCGACAGCTCCAGGTAGAAGTCGTCGAGGCCGTAGTCGCGCAGCAGGCCCAGGACGAAGGCCAGCAGCGACTTCAGCTCCTCCTCCACCTGCTCCTCGGTGCAGAAGACGTGCGCGTCGTCCTGGGTCAGGCCGCGCACGCGGGTCAGGCCGTGGATCACGCCGGACTTCTCGTACCGGTAGACCGTGCCGAACTCGAACATGCGCAGCGGCAGCTCGCGGTAGGACCGCCCGCGCGACCGGAAGATCAGGTCGTGGAAGGGGCAGTTCATCGGCTTGAGGTAGTAGTCCTGGCCGGGCTTGCGCAGCTTGCCCTCGTCGTCGTACTCGGCGTCGAGGTGCATGGCCGGGTACATGCCGTCGCGGTACCAGTCGAGGTGGCCGGAGGTCTGGAACAGGTTGCCCTTGGTGATGTGCGGCGAGTAGACGAACTCGTAGCCCTCCTCGACGTGCCGCGCCCGCGAGTGGTCCTCCATCGCCTTGCGGACGATGCCGCCCTTGGGGTGGAAGACCGCCAGGCCCGAGCCGATCTCGTCGGGGAAGCTGAACAGGTCGAGTTCGGCGCCGAGCCGGCGGTGGTCGCGGCGCTCGGCCTCGGCCAGCAGCTCCAGGTGGGCGTCGAGCGCCTCCTGCGACTCCCACGCGGTGCCGTAGATGCGCTGGAGCTGCGGGTTGCGCTCGTTGCCGCGCCAGTAGGCGGCGGCGACGCGGGTCAGCTTGAACGCCGGGATGTGCTTGGTGGTCGGCACGTGCGGGCCCCGGCACAGGTCGCCCCACACCTGGTCGCCCGAGCGCGGGTCGAGGTTGTCGTAGATCGTCAGCTCGCCGCCGCCGACCTCCATGATCTCGCTGGTGTCGACGTCGCTCTTGATGTCGACCAGTTCGAGCTTGAACGGCTCGGCGGCGAGTTCGGCCTTGGCCGCGTCCACGGACTCGATCACGCGGCGGGAGAACCGCTGCGCGCCCTTGACGATCGCCTTCATGCGCTTCTCCAGCGCCTGGAGGTCCTCGGGGGTGAACGGCTTGTCGACCTTGAAGTCGTAGTAGAAGCCGTCGCGCACGGGCGGGCCGATGCCCAGCTTCGCGTCCGGGAACTGCTGCTGCACGGCCTGGGCCAGCACGTGCGCGGTCGAGTGCCGGATGACCGAGCGGCCGTCCTCGGTGTCGGCGGCCACCGCCTCCACCTCGACGTCCACGGCCGGGGTCCACGACAGGTCGCGCAGGTGGCCCTCGGCGTCGCGGACGACCACGATCGCGTCGGGGCCCTTGCCCGGCAGTCCCGCCTCGCGGACCGCCGTCCCGGCCGTAGTCCCCGCCGGCACCACCACGCGGGGTGGGACGAGTGCGGCTGAGGGGAGCGGCTGGGACACGATGACTCCTCGGAGTGTGACGGTGCTTGCACCGCAGATGTTATCGGTGCTCACCGACGGGTTTTCCGCCGTGCCAGGTTGGCCCGCCCACCCGATCGGGTCAAGGTCGCGCCCGCACGTGGACCAGGCCGTGCAACCCGGCGGCACCCAGGTGGTCGCGAGTCCTCCACCCGGACACCGCGAGTTGCGCACCCGGACACCGCGAGTTGCACGTTCAGGCACCGCGAAATGTGCATTCGGGCACCGCGAGTCCCCACTTCGGAGGCCACCCTGGCCGACGGGCACCGGTCAGCCGGTGAGCGGTTCCGGTGCGGGGCCGGGGTCGAACGCGGCCGAGGGCCCGCGCGATCCACCGCGCCCGGCGCAGGGCCGTGACGAGGTCGGGGTGGTCGCCGCGGAACACGGTCAGCCCACCTCCCGGCCGTACTTGCGGTGCACGGTCTGCTTGGTGACGCCCAGCCGCGACGCGACGTCGCGCCACGACCACCCGGCCCGACGGGCGGCCTCCATCCGTTCGACGATCCGCCGCAAGCGGGCCACGGCGACCGACCCGGCGTCCGAACTACAGCGGCGTGACGTAGGCCCCCGAGATGCCGCCGTCCACCAGGAAGTTCGACGCCGTGATGAACGACGAGTCGTCACTGGCCAGGAACGCCACCGCCGCCGCGATCTCCTCAGGCTCGGCGAACCGCCCCAACGGCACGTGCACGAGCCTGCGCGCCGCCCGCTCCGGGTCCTTCGCGAACAGCTCCCGCAGCAACGGCGTGTTCACCGGCCCCGGCGACAACGCGTTCACCCGCACGCCCTGCCGCGCGAACTGCACGCCGAGTTCCCGGCTCAACGCCAGCACGCCGCCCTTCGACGCCGTGTACGAGATCTGCGACGTGGCCGCGCCCATCGTGGCCACGAACGACGCCGTGTTGACCACCGAGCCCCGGCCGCGCTCCAGCATGTGCGGGATGACGTGCTTGCAGCACAGGTAGACCGACGTCAGGTTGACCCGCTGCACCCGTTCCCACGCCTCGATGCCCGTGGTGAGGATCGAGTCGTCCTCCGGCGGCGAGATGCCCGCGTTGTTGAACGCGACGTCGACCGACCCGTATTCGTCCACAGTGGACCGATAGAGGAACTCGACCTGTTCCTCCTCGGTCACGTCGACGTGCGCGAACCGCCCGTCCACCTCGGCGGCGGCTTTCCGCCCCGCCTCCGCGTCGACGTCCGCCACGACGACCCGCGCGCCCTCGGCCGCGAGCCTGCGCGTCGTGGCCAGGCCGATCCCGCTGCCGCCGCCGGTCACGACCGCGACCCGTCCCGCCAACCGCTCCGCCATCCGCCGTCTCCGTTCAGTGCGCGAGGAACACGTTCTTCGTCTCGGTGAACGAGTGCAGCGCGTCCGGGCCGAGTTCGCGGCCCAGACCGGACTGCTTCACGCCGCCGAACGGCGTCCAGTACCGCACCGACGAGTGCGAGTTCACCGACAGCGTGCCCGCCTCCACGGCCCGGGCCACGCGCAGCGCCCGGCCGACGTCCCGCGTCCAGATCGAGCCCGACAGCCCGTACTCGGTGTCGTTGGCCAGCCGCACGGCGTCCTCCTCGTCGGTGAACGGCAGCACGACCACGACCGGACCGAAGATCTCCTCCACGGCCGCGCGGTCGGTGGGTGCGACGGGTGCCAGGACCGTGGGCGGGAACCAGAAGCCGGGCCCGTCGGGCGCGCTGCCCCGAAAAGCCACGGGCGCGTCGTCGGGCACGTACGAGGCGACCTTCGCCCGGTGCGCCGCGGAGATCAGCGGCCCCATCGTGGTCGCCTCCTCCCCCGGCGGCCCCACGACGACGCCGCGCACGGCGGGTTCCAGCAACGCCATGAACCGGTCGAACACCGACGCCTCGACGAGGATGCGGGACCGGGCGCAGCAGTCCTGCCCGGCGTTGTCGAACACCCCGTCGGGCGCGGTCGCGGCGGCGCGGTCGAGGTCGGCGTCGGCGAACACGATGTTGGCGCTCTTGCCGCCGAGTTCCAGCGTCGTGCGCTTCACCTGGTCCGCGCAGCCGGTCATGATCTCCTTGCCGACCCGGGTCGAGCCGGTGAAGACGACTTTGCGCACGTCCGGGTGCGTGACGAACCGACGGCCGACCACGTCGCCGCGGCCGGGCAGGACCTGGAGGACGTCCGGCGGCAGGCCCGCGTCCAGCGCGAGGTCGGCGAGCCGCAGCGCGGTGAGCGGCGTCGCCTCGGCGGGTTTGAGCACGACGGTGTTGCCCGCCGCCAGGGCCGGGGCGAACCCCCAGGCGGCGATCGGCATCGGGAAGTTCCACGGCACGATCACGCCGACCACGCCCAGGGGTTCGTGGAAGGTGACGTCGAGCCCGCCGGAAACGGGGATCTGCCGCCCGAAGAGCCGTTCCGGCGCGGCGGCGTAGTAGTGCAGGACGTCGCGGACGTTGCCCGCCTCCCACCGCGCGGTGCCGATGGTGTGCCCGGCGTTGCGCACCTCCAGCCACGCCAGTTCCTCGATCGCGCCGTCGACCGCGTCCGCGAATCGGCGCAGCAGCCGGGCCCGGTCGCCGGGCGCGACGGCCCGCCAGGCGGGGAAGGCCGCACGGGCACGGGCGACCGCCGCGTCGGTCTCCGCCGCCGACGTGGCCGCCACCGTGCGGAAGGGCCGCCCGGTCGACGGGTCCACCAGTTCGATCACCACGCGGGACTCCCCGCCGCCGCGTCGACCAGGGCCGCGAACAGCCGGTCGTCCTCGCTGTCGGCCTCCGGGTGGGACTGGACGCCCACGACGAACCGGGCGCCGACCAGTTCGACCGCCTCGACCGTGCCGTCCGCCGCCCGCGCCACCACCCGCAGGCCGTCGCCCGGCACGTCGACCGCCTGGTGGTGGTGGCAGTGCACGGTCGTGGCCATGCCGACGATCGACGACAGGCGGGTGCCGGGCGCGACCGCGATCCCGGTGTGGCCGTGCTCGGGGTCGTGGCCCTCGACGTGCTGGCGCAGCGTGCCGCCGCGCACGACGTTGAGCAGCTGCATGCCTCGACACACGCCCAACACCGGCAGGTCGCGCTTCAACGCGGCACGCGCGAGGTCCAGTTCGGCGGCGTCCCGGTCGGGCCGGGACGGGCCGGTGCGGGCGTCGCGGCAGCGTCCGTAGAGGGCGGGGTCGAGGTCGGGGCCGCCGGTGAACACGAGCGCGTCGAGGAACGCGATGGCGTCCGCGTCCCACACCCCGGCGGGCGGCACGAGCACGGGGTTGCCGCCGGCGCGGGCCACCGAGTCGACGTAGTCCCGGTACAGCACGGCCGCCTCGCCCGCGGCCGTGTGCTCCACGTGCGTGCTGACGCCGATCAGCGGTCTAGAGCCGTTCGAAACCACGGATGCGCTCCCAGTCCGTCACCGTCGCGTCGAACGCGGCCTGCTCCACGCGGGCCGCGTTGAGGTAGTGCGCCACCACGTCCTCGCCGAACGCCTCGTGTGCGACGGCGCTGCCCGCGAGCAGGGACGCCGCCTCGCGCAACGTCGTGGGCACGGTCGCGCGGTCGGCGGCGTAGGCGTTGCCGACGAAGGCGTCCTCCAGCGGCAGTTCGCGGTCGAGGCCGTGCAGTCCGGCGGCGATCAGCGCGGCCACCGCCAGGTACGGGTTCACGTCGCCGCCCGGCACCCGGTTCTCGAACCGCAGCGCGGCGCCCCGGCCCACGACCCGCAGCGCGCACGTCCGGTTGTCCCGGCCCCACGCGACGGCGGTGGGCGCGAAGCTGCCGGGCGCGAACCGCTTGTAGGAGTTCACGTTGGGCGCCAGGAAGTACGTCAACTCGCGCAACGCGGCGAGCTGTCCGGCCAGGAAGTGCCGCATCGGCGCGGACATGCCGCCCTCGTCCGCGAAGGCGGGTCGACCGTCGTCCGTGCGCAGCGACAGGTGCACGTGGCACGAGTTGCCTTCGCGCTCGTTGTACTTGGCCATGAACGTGAGGGACCGGCCGTGCCGTGCGGCGATCTCCTTGGCCCCGGTCTTGTAGACGCTGTGGTTGTCGCACGTGACGAGCGCGTCGGCGTACCGGAAGGTGATCTCGTGCTGGCCGGGGTTGCACTCCCCCTTGGCCGACTCGACCCGCAGTCCGGCACCCGCCATGTGGTTGCGGATGTCGCGCAGCAGCGGTTCGACGCGGCCGGTGCCCAACAGCGAGTAGTCGACGTTGTACCGGTTGGCCGGGGTGAGGTCGCGGTAGCGGCGGTCCCAGGCGTCCTCGTAGGTGTCGTCGAAGACCAGGAACTCCAGTTCGGTGCCGACGTCGGCGCGCAGGCCCCGGGCGGCGAGCCGGTCGAGCTGGCGGCGCAGCACCCGGCGCGGCGACGGTTCGACCGGGGTGCCGTCCTCGCGTTCGAGGTCGCACAGCACCAGCGCGGTGCCCTCGTGCCACGGGATCCGGCGCAGCGTGGACAGGTCGGGGCGCATCACGAAGTCGCCGTAGCCGCGGTCCCACGAGGAGAGCGCGTACCCGCCGACCGGGTTCATCTCGACGTCGACGGCGAGCAGGTAGTCGCAGCTCTCGGCGGGGTGCGCGAGGACCTCGTCGACGAAGAACCGGCCCGCGCACCGCTTGCCCTGCAACCGGCCCTGCATGTCGACGGCGGCGACCAGGACGGTGTCGACCGTTCCGGAGTCCACGAGTCCGCGCAACTCCCCGACGGTGAGCATCCGGCAACCTCCACAAGGTCGACACCACCCGTGGTCGCCCATGCTGACACCATCCGTGTGACGGCCGCCACCCTCCCACGTGGACGTTCGACCGTTACGAAAGGTGACTTCAAGTTCAACCGATCGTGACGAGCCGAGCGGGTTCGATCCGGGAACCCTGTGCTGGGCGCACCGGACAAGGAGGACAGGCATGACATGCACCGGCATCCGGGCCGGGGCCGTCGTCGTGGCGATGCTCGCCGCGACCGGTACCGCGCACGCGGCCGAGACGCTGGAGGACGAGGTCCGCACCCTGACCAACAAGGAGCGGACGGCGAACGGGTGTCCGACGCTGGCCGGCAACCCGAAGCTGACCAAGAGCGCGCAGGCGCATACCGACGAGATGGCGAAGGCAGGCAATTTCAGCCACACCGGACTCAACGGGTCGAACCCGGCGGAACGCATCGAGAAGGCGGGCTACGTCTGGAAGGCCGCCGCCGAGAACATCGCGTTCGGCCAGAAGACGCCGACCGAGGTGGTGGCGGCGTGGATGAAGAGCCCGGTGCACCGGGCGAACATCCTCAACTGCTCGTTGAAGGAACTGGGCGTCGGCTACGCGCTCGACGCCAAGAAGAAGGCGTACTGGACGCAGAACTTCGGCACGGCCTGAGCACCGGCGCGGCGGCCACCCCGGCACGCGGGGTGGCCGCCGCGACGCGTCTTCGGGCCGGTGCCCCGACCGATCGCGCCTGGCAGGATCGGCCGGGTGAGTGACATTCGACGTGTTGGAGTGGTGGGTGCCGGGCTCATGGGCTCGGGGATCGCCGAGGTCTGCGCCCGTGCCGGGCTGGACGTGGTGGTCGCCGACGTGAGCGCGGAGGCCACCGAGGCCGGGCGCGGGCGGATCGCCGCGTCGCTCGGCAAAGCCGTGCGCGGCGGGAAGCTGGGCACCGAGGACCGCGACGCCGCACTGGAGCGCCTGCGGTTCACCACCGACCTGACCGACCTGCGCGACCGTGACCTGGTCGTCGAGGCGGTCGCGGAGAACGAGCAGGTCAAGATCGAGGTCTTCCGGACGCTGGACGCGGTCGTCGCCGACCCGCGGGCGATCCTGGCCTCGAACACCTCGTCGATCCCGATCGCCAAGCTGGCGACGGCGACCGGGCGGCCGGGACAGGTGGTCGGGGTGCACTTCTTCAACCCCGTGCCCGTGCTCAAGCTCGTGGAGCTGGTGCCGTCGCTGCTGACCGACGAGCGGACGGTGACGCGGGCCGAGGAGTTCGCGACCGGGACGTTGGGCAAGCAGGTCATCCGTTCGCAGGACCGGGCCGGGTTCGTCGTCAACGCGCTGCTGATCCCATACCTGCTCGCGGCCGTGCGCATGCTGGAGTCCGGTTTCGCCTCGGCCGCCGACATCGACGCGGGCATGGTGCTGGGCTGTGCGCACCCGATGGGTCCGTTGCGCCTGGCCGACCTGATCGGCCTGGACACCACCAGGGCGATCGCCGAGTCGCTGTACGCGGAGTTCAAGGAGCCGCTGTACGCGCCGCCGCCACTGCTGCTGCGCATGGTCGACGCGGGTCTGCTGGGCCGCAAGAGCGGCCGGGGTTTCCACGACTACTCGTCCTGAACCGGGGGTCCGGGCGCGTCGCGCGGCGTGCCCGGACGCCGTCGTCGGTGATACCACACCGACGCGCACCGCGCTACGAAGCGGAACTCCGAATATTTCACGAACTCGTCGTGCCCACTCGGTGAATTTCCCCGGATAATACACGGCGAACGCGCACGTCCCAATATCCGCGAGGCGTTGCGAAGCTCACGGTCACATTGGTTCGAAAGGCTGATGTGGCTTACGGTCAAGCGCCCGTTCGGAGCATCCCACACCGCTGCCGGCACACACCTACAGCGATCGACAGAACACATCGGCTGCCTTTAGAGTGCCTTGCATCACGCTGGCGTCACCCGGTGGACAGGAATGCTTCGCATAGCGTAACTTCCGCTTCGCACCCCACGAGGAGAACCCCGCCTTGGACGCACGAGAGCTTTCCGTAAGCGATTTCACGGGTCAGCAGCTGAACGCGCTCCTTCATTCTCTGGGTATCACGGACACACCGACGGAATCAGCGGCACTACTGGCCGAGACACTCGGCCCCGGTGGCGCACTGCCGCTCGCCGCGCAGCCCGTGTGGCTTTCGGACGTGGCGGACGACCACACCCCGGTGGAATTCTCTGCGGCATTCGCAGCAGGCGAGGCGCCGGTCGTCCGCACGATCGTCGAGACCACCGCGATCGCGCCGTCCCGACGCACCAACACCGCCGCCGCGCTCGAGTGCCTCGACCGGTTGCGCGACCGGCCGGAACTCGGCCTTGACCTGCGGCGCTTCGACAGCGTCCGGGACCTGTTCCTCCCGGAACGCCCGGAACAGGATTTCACCCTCTGGTATTCCCTGGTGTTCCGCGGCGGCACCGCGCCGGGCGTGAAGGTGTACCTCAACCCCGAGGTGCGTGGTGTCGACGCGGCTGAGGATCTGGTCCGGGAAGGACTGGCGCGGACCGGCTTCGGCGACGCTTTCCGCATTTTGCGGGAACGCGCGGTGACCCGGCCGGGACTCGACCGCTATTCCTTCTTCGCCCTCGACCTGACCGATCCCGCACGGGCCCGGGTCAAGGTCTACATCTCGCATCACGCGGCCGGAGTGGACGAGGTGACGCGGGCCGCGGAAGCGGCGCGGGGGGTGGACGTGGACCGCCTGCCCGATTTCTGCCTCCTCACCGGTGGGCACACCGCACGGTTCGACGGGCGACCCCTCATTTCGAGTTACACGTTCCTGGAAGGCGACACCGACCGGCCGAGCGGCTATTCCCTGTACGTGCCGATCCGCGACTACGTGGAGGACGACGCGGAGGCCCGGGAACGGGTGCTCGCGGTCATGGCGAAGTACGACATGGACCCCGCGCCGTTCGACGACGCGCTCGCCGCCGTGGCGCGTCGTCGACTCGCCGACGGGGTGGGCCTGATCGCGCACGTCTCGCTGCGCATGGGTCGGCCGCGCCCTGGTATCACCGTCTACCTGTCCGCGGAGGCCCACGCCGTTGCCCCGCCGCGACCGGTCCGCCTCGCGAGCTAGGAGCCCCGCGTTGCCCACCTTCGAGCCCTACCGCATCAAGGTCGTCGAGCCGATCCCGATCACCACCCGGGAGCGGCGTGAGCGCGCGTTGGAGGAGGCCGGGTACAACCCGTTCAACCTCGACGCCGACGTGGTGACCATCGACCTGCTCAGCGACTCGGGCACCGGCGCGCTGTCGGCCGAGCAGCAGGCGGCCGGCCTGCGCGGCGACGAGACGTACGCGGGTGCCCGGTCGTTCCACCGGTTCCGCGACGTGGTCGCCGACCTCACCGGCTTCCCGCACATCTACCCCGTGCACCAGGGCCGGGCGGCCGAGCGGGTCCTGTTCGGCACGTTGCTCAAGCCGGGTCAGACGGTCCTGAGCAACACCCACTTCGACACCACGCGCGCCAACGTGGAGTTGCGCGGCTGCACGGCGAAGGACCTGCCCTGCGCGGCGTACCGCGACCTGGACAGCGACGCGCCGTTCAAGGGCGACATCGACCTGGAAGCCCTGGAAGCCGAGCTGTCCGGTCCGGACGACGTCGCCCTCGTGCTCATGACGATCACGAACAACGGCGGCGGCGGACAGCCGGTGTCCATGGCGAACCTGCGGGCCGCGGCCGAGATCAGCAGACGGCACGGCGTCCCGTTCTTCCTCGACGCGGCCCGGTTCGCGGAGAACGCGTGGCTGGTCACGCAGCGGGAACCCGGCTACGAGAACCACACCCCGCGCCAGGTCGCCGAGGAGGCGTTCCGGATCGCGGACGGCGCCGTGGTCAGCCTGAAGAAGGACGCGATCGTCCACATCGGAGGGTTGCTGGCGTTGCGCGACCCGGAGTTGGCCAAGCGGTGCGAACTCCTGGTCATCGCGGGCGAGGGCTTCCGCACCTACGGTGGACTGTCCGGGCGGGACCTGGAGATGATCGCGCAGGGCCTGCTGGAGGTCACCGAGCCGGAGTACCTGCGCGCCCGGGCCGAGCAGACCGCGTACCTGGCCGACCTCGCGGCGGAGGCGGGGGTCGACAGCGTCCGGCCCACCGGCGTGCACGCGCTGTACCTCAACGCGGGCCGCCTGCTGCCGCACCTGCCGCCGAGCCGGTTCCCCGGTTTCGCGTTGGCCACGCAGCTGTACCTGGAGGGCGGCATCCGCTGCGCCGAACTCGGTTCGCTCTACCTCGGCGAACTCGACGAGGCGGGCGGGCTGGTGAAGCCGGCGCCGTACGAGCTGGTGCGCCTGGCCATCCCGCGCCGCGTCTACACGCAGAGCCACCTGGAGTACGTGGGCGAGATCCTGGCCGCGATCGCCAAGAACCCCGAGCGGGTGCGCGGCTACCGGCTGACCGAGATCCCGCCCCTGCTGCGGCACTTCAACTGCCGCCTGGCGCCGGTGGACTGAAACGGTGGCGACGTCGTCGGGTCCGCCCCCGACGACCGCCCTCCGGGCCGCGTCCGACATCGCCGGACGCGGCCCGTCCGCACTCAGGATCCCTTGACGGCGGACAGGAAACGGCTCAGTGCGGCAGGCGGAAACCACACCGCCTCATCGGGGTTCTTGCTGTCGCGCACGGCCCGCAGCCCGTTCGCGACTTCCACGCACCGCGCGTCGTTGCCGGTGTTGGACCGCCTTGCCTTGCGCCATCGCATGTCCGGAAGTCCGGTCGCCAAGTCCCACATTCGTTCTGCCCCTGGCGGTCGTGTCGGTCGGAGATTCGGGCTTCAAGTATCGCCGCCGAATCCTTCTCCGAAGCCGCGCACGCCCAGGAGTTCTCGAAGATCGTCATGTGGTCGTCCTCCGCGCGGACGTAGTCGCCCTTGAGCGGCTCGGTGATGTAGGCGAAAGCCAGTCCCACATCCGTGTGCGGGAGCGTGAAGCCGGCGCTCAGCCCGGCGACGTTGCCTGCCGCGCGAGTGATGACGCGAAGCGTGATGTTCGGCAACGCGGCCAACGTCCGCAGGTGTTCGAGTGGGCGTCGCAGGACTTCCGGTCCGCCGCTCGATCGGTCCAAGGCATCTTCGCCAAGCACGATCCACACTCGGGGTCCGTTCGCGTGCAGGACGTTGCGACCGCGCTCGGCTCGTTCCGCAGCGACGGCCTGCACGGTCGATGCCACGATCGTGGGGGATCCCAGAAGCGCCGCGCGAGCGTACTCCTCTGTCTGCGCCAAGCCTGGAATCTCGTTGTAGACCATCCGGATCTCGGAAGCGTAGCGCTCCAACGACAGGTATCGATGGTCACGCGCGCCGACGACTTTGCGCGGACGGGACCGCTGCCGGGAAAGTCGCGCCAGAGTCCGGAACTGGTCGGCCTTCTCCGCTGTCGGTAGGTACGTCCTGATCATCGCGTCCACGTCCGCATCGGTCGTGCCGACAACACCACCTTCGATCTTCTGGAGCTTGGTGGCCTAGAAGCTCGGCATGACCTCACGGAGGTCCCGGGAGGCCGTGCCGGGGTCGAGCCCTGCTTCCACGCGGAGCCGCCGCGCCAGTTCTCCGCACAGCAGCCGTGCGATCACAGGGTCGAGGGCCTCATGCGTCATGCGGCGCAGTCTGCACCACTGCCGGGACCGGCCTTCGAGATCTACGGACAGTAGTAGCTTTCAATGAAAGGTCTAGTCTCGGCTCGCGGCCGACCGGATTGGAGATTCGGCTGGTGGCCGCGGCCGGCGGGGACTCGCGTCGAGTCCCGCCGGTGCCAAATCGGAGAACGGAGCATCGCATGAACCTGTCCGCCAGTCCTCCTACATCAAGATCTACGGGGACGCCCCGATGAACGTCCGGACCTCGCCGGAGGAGATCGAGATCGGGTACGACGGCGACTTGGACCTCGTCCTGACCCATCTGGCCGCGTCGAAACCGCACGATCACCTCGTCGAGTACCTCGCCTCGTGCCCGGTTGCCTGACCGCTTCCGTGCCCCAGCGCGTCAAGCAGGTACGTGCCCGGAGGAAACGGGTCCGGCTCCGTGGCGAGGGTGAGGCGTTCCGGACATTCGCCCGTCAGGCCGGCTACCGATCGGACAACGCGTTGTCGTTGGCGATCGGGCTCAACCGATCGACCGTGACACGCGTGTGCGATGGAGACCTGCATCCCGGGGCGTGCTTCGTCGCCGGTGTCCTGTCGGTGTTCGACACCGTCCTCTTCCACGTCCTGTTCGAGATCATCGACGACTGACAGCCGTGGTGTCGCCGATCGCCTCGACCAGGAAACCCGCTGTTGCCAGGCGAATCCATGACATCGAGTCCGGGCGGGACGGCTGCGTCCCGCCCGGCTGCGCGACAATCGACTACGACAGCAACCGGTGCGCGAGGCTGCCCTGCGTGCTGTGCCGCCCGATCGCCGGGCACCAGCCGAGCGGGGTGACCCCGGCGTAGTGCAGGCCCTGGCAACGGATGCAGTGGCGCCAGTCGCCCTGCCGCCACGGATACCCGGATCCGTGGTAGAGCGCGTAGTCGTAGCTGCCCACGGTGCTGTGGCGCTCCCCGTCGGACGGGCAGACGCCGCCCGGCGAGTCGTACGCCAGGCCCTGGCACCTGACGCAGAGCCGCCAGTCCGACTGGTAGTCCGCAGGAACCGGGTTGTAGGCGTACTCCAAGCCGTAGTCGCCGCTGAGACTCGGGTCGTGGCCATTGCCGTCCGCCGTGCAGACGCCGTTGCCCGCGCCGCCATAGAACAAGCCCTTGCAGTCTCGGCAGTACCGCCAACCCCACTGCACGCCGACGGCCGAGGCCGTGCCGGTGACCGCGAAGACCGAGGCGATGCCGAGTGCCAAGCCGCCGAGCAGCGTCGAACGCCGGGAGAGGTGTTCCATCGTGGAGTCCGATCCGGTGATGGAATGCGACCTCGGCGAGTGTCCTCCCCGTCAGGGCGCGACGGGCGCACCTGGTGACGAGTTCGCGGACGTCCTCCGCGCTACGCCATCGCGTCCAACCGGTCCATGGTGTGCTGGATCAGGCTCACCAGGACGTTCTTGGCCGACTCGCGGTCGCGCACGTCGCACAGCACCATCGGGATGCCCTCGTCGAGGTCCAGCGCACGCCGTACTTCCTCGGCGCGGTACCGGTGGGCGCCCTCGAAGCAGTTCACCGCGATGATGAACGGGATGCCCCGGCGCTCGAAGAAGTCGATCGACGGGAAGCTGGAGTCCAGCCGCCGGGTGTCCACCAGGATCACCGCGCCGATCGCGCCGTAGGCCAACTCGTCCCACATGAACCAGAACCGGTTCTGGCCCGGCGTGCCGAACAGGTACAGCACGACTTCGGGGTTGATCGTGATCCGGCCGAAGTCGAGGGCGACCGTCGTGGTCTCCTTCGTCTCCAGGCCGACGACGTCGTCGACGCCGACGCCCGCCTCGGTCAGCAACTCCTCGGTGTGCAGCGGCGGTATCTCGCTGACCGAGTTGACCATGGTCGTCTTGCCGGTGCCGAAACCGCCGGCCACGACGATCTTGACAGGGGTGGGGACCAGCAGTTCCCCGCCCGGTCGCTCAGATTCCACGGACACCATCCAGCACTGCCTGCAACAGGTTCCGGTCCGGCACGAGCGGGACACGGGAAGGGTCTCGGATGACGACGTCACCGCGCTGGATCAGGTCGCTGAGCAGCACCTTCACCACCACCAGCGGCACGTCGAGGTAGGCGGCGACCTCCGCGACCGACAACGGGCGGCGGCACAGCTCCATGATCTCCAGGTGCTCGACCGACAGCGCCTCGGGGTCGGCGGGCGACGGCATGGCGCGCACCTGGGTGACCAGGTGCAGCTCCGGGCGCAACGGCCGGGTCCGGCCGCGCACCATCGCGTACGGACGGACCAGCGGACCCGCCGCCTCGTCGTACCACCAGTCCTCCCGGCCGCTCATCAGGAGGACCTGCGGGCGGCGGGCAGGGTCGTCGCGGTGCCGCGCGGTGCCGACGACAGGTACGTGCCGACCCGCTTGACGAGCATGTTCATCTCGTAGGCGATCATGCCCATGTCGGAGTCCTCCTCGCCGAGCACCGCGAGGCACGCGCCGTGGCCCGCCGCCGTGACGAAGAGGTAGGCGTGTTCCATCTCGACGATGGTCTGCCGCACCGCGCCGCCGCCGAAGTGGCGGCCGGTGCCGCGCGCGAGGCTCTGGAACGCCGACGCCATCGCGGACAGGTGGTCCGAGTCGTCCTTGGACAGTCCGGGCGAACGGCCGAGCAGCAGGCCGTCCGCGGACAGCACCACCGCGTGCCGGGCCCCGACCACCCGGCCGACCAGGTCCTCCAACAACCAGTTCAGTTCCTTGTGCTGGCTGGTCATGTCGTTCATCGCCGTTCTGCCTTTCCGGTTTCCGGTCCATCCGGCCACTGCGCTGTCAGCGTTCCCGGTCGTCGCTTGTGCCACGGGCATCGCGTGTTCCCCGCTGGAACGCCGACAGGCCCTTGCGGGACTTCTCGGCGGACTTCACGGGGTCGACCTCGGCGAGCGGTTCGGGCGAAGGGTGGAAATCGTTGCGCGCCAACTGGGGCGCCAGGTTCTGCTGCCGACGTCGGCGCGGCAGTTCGGGACGGTCGACCGCGGCCCCGGGTGTGGCGGGCGGCGGTTCGCCGGCGGGTGGGCGCTTGCGTTGCGGCAGGGCCAGGTCGCCGCTGTGCGACGACAGGTCCAGCTCGCCGGACAGTTCCAGGCCGGGCGGCGCCGACAGGTCGACGTTCCCGCTCACCCGCTCCGGCGCTGGGTGGGGATCGACCCCGGCGGGGCGCTGGTTGGCCGCCGCCTCGGCCTGGGCCCAGAAGCCTTCGAGTTCACGGGACGTGTCGGGAAACCTGGCATCCTGCACCGGTTCGTCAACCTGCTCCGGGATGGGGTGGTCGTCGGGGAGCGTCCGGCGGGGCAGCTCGCGCGTCTCCGCCGGTTCGACCGCGGCGTTCGGCCCGGCGACGATCGCCGACGGGACGACCACCAGGGCCAGCGTGCCGCCGTAGGGCGACTCGCGCAGTTCGACGTGGATGCCCCGGCGGGCGGCCAGTCGGGCGACCACGAACAGGCCCAGCCGCGATTCGCCGCGCAGGCGCATCGCGTCGAACTCCGGCGGGTCGGCGAGCATCGCGTTGTGCTGCTCGCGGTCCTCCGGGTTGATGCCCAGGCCGTGGTCCTCGATCTCGACGACGACGCCCTGCGGCACCTCGCTGGCGTGCACCTGCACCTGGGAGCGCGGCGACGAGAACGCGGTGGCGTTGTCGACCAGCTCGGCGATGAGGTGGATGGTGTCCGCGACGGCCGCGCCGACGAGCGCGGTGTCGGGCACCGGGTTGACCTTGACCCGCACGTACTGCTCGGTCTCGGCCACGGCCGCGCGCAGCACGTCCAGCAGCCGCACGGGTTTGCGCCACTGCCGGCCGGGCTGCTCGCCCGCGAGGATGATCAGGTTCTCGGCGTTGCGCCGGGCGCGCGTGGCCAGGTGGTCGAGCTGGAACAGCGCGTCGAGCTGCTCGGGGTTCTCCTCCTCGCGCTCCAGCTTGTCCAGGATCTTGAGCTGGCGGTGCACCAGGCCCTGGTTGCGGTGCGCGATGTCGAGGAAGACCCGGTTCACGCCTTCACGGGCCTGGCTCTCCTTCACCGCCGCCGCGACGGCGGTGTACTGGGCGGCGTTGAACGCGTCGGCCACCTGGCCGATCTCGTCGCTGCCGTAGTCCAGCGGCGGGACCTCCACCTCCACGTCGACGTGCTTGCCCTCGCGCAGCCGGTCGACGATGTCGGGCAGGCGTTCGTGCGCCAGGGTCAGCGAGTCCTTCTTCAACGCGGTCAGGCGGGTGATCAGCGCGCGGTTGACCAGGCGGTTGGACGTGCGGATCGCGATCAGGATGCCGATGATCACGGCGAGCAGGGCGATGAGGCTGCCGATGAGGACCGTGCGGAACTTGCTCTCGCCGCGCGCCATCGTGACGCTCACCGCGCTCGTGGACTGCTCCTCGACGAGCGCGGTCAGCTCGGTCGAGATCGGGCCGCTGACCGACTGCCACTCCTGGAGCGTCACCGAGGAGATGGGCCGCGAGCCGTTGCCGATGAGCCGGTTCTCCAGTTCGACGAGCCGCTTCCACGCGTCGCCCTCGACCATGAACCTGTAGTGCTCGCGCGCCTTGGGCAGCGCGTAGGGCTCCAGGGTGGTGAACGAGGAGTGGTAGGCGCCGACGAGCGTGGCGAACTCGACGTGCTCCTCGGTGCCGAACGACCCGGCGGCCAGCGCGCCCGAGGCGAGCGACGTGGCGCGCGACATCCAGTCGGCCGCGCGGAAGTAGTCGGCCGCGGTGACCGCGTTGGTCATCGACTCGGCGTCGGGCACGACCCGGGACTGCACGCTGAACAGCGCGTCACCCGCGTCCAGGACGCTGTTGTAGTAGTCGTAGACGTCGGTCTTCGAGACCCGGTTGGACTCGAGCTGGTCGCGCTTCTGGGGCAGCTGGTCGAGCAGGGCGTTGAGCGCGCCGATCTTGTCGACGATCTCCTGTGGCGCCTGCGAGGCGACGTCGGCGAACGCCTTGCGCATCTCCTCGACCGCGCGGTCGGTGGCCTGGTGCTGGGCGATCAGATCGCTGACGACGGCGCCGGGCTGGCTGAGCGTGGTCATGCTCAGCTCGCGTTCCTTCTGGATCGCGGCGAAGGTCTGGAGCGCCGGGATCGAGGCGTCTTCCACGCCCGCGGCGACGGCGCGCAGGTAGATGCCGTCGAAAACGGTGTAGGAGGAGAACAGAGCCCACATGACCAGCAGGACGATGCTGGGGACGACGACGACACCCGTGAGCCGTGAACGGATGGTCTTGTAGTTCGTCTCCGTCGTGCTCTTCTGCTTCACAGCGCTCCGCAGCCTCGTCTACTCCGTTGTCAGGTCGGACGCAGCACTCGGCCCACTGACTCTTCACCCGATCGGCCACAGAACGGTAACATCGGAAGATCAACATTACGAAGAGACAGCGATCACTCGCGCGACGCGACGAGAAGGTTACCCAGTCGAGTGACGGCAAGCCAGTGGGCTGATGTGAACATCCGATGCTGTCGGACCTTGCCCATTCAGTTGGCGTGGACCGACTCCACCGTGTATGTCGTCTCGGGCGTCGGCGTCGTACCGAAACGGGCGTTCGGCAGGTACAGTGTGTCACCGAAAGCGGCCACCGTGGTGGGCACGTCGAACTTCGGGTTCGCGTGCCGCTTCACGATCTTTCCGCTGGTACCGGCCCGGTCGAGGCGGATCTCGACGACCTCGTTCGCCGAGCCGCGCACGACGTAGAGGGTCCGGCCGCGCAGCAACAGGCCGTCACCGCCCGGGACGCGCTCGCCGCCGAGGTCCACGACCCGGCTCACCCCGTTCGCGTCCACATTGTGGAGTTGTCCGGTGCTGCTTTGCACGACCAACAGGGCTTTACCGTCGGGCGTCTCGGCGATGCCGTTGGCGTTGAACGCGCCGGGCGTGTTGTGGAAGTCACCGGAGAGCGGCACGGTCGTCGAGGCGTCCGGCAGTCGGCCGTGCGGACCGAGCGCGATCTTGTACAGGCGGGCGTTGAACGAGTCGGTGAAGAACACCGCGGCGTCGGTCACCACGACGTCATTGACGAATGCGCCGGGCTGGTCCCACAACCGGTAGGTCTTGAGCGGCTCTCCCGTTTTCGCGTCGACCACCCGCCCTTCCCCGGTCTGGCCGCCCGCGACGAACAACCGCTGCCGCCGGTCGATCTTGAGGCCGACCGAGGAGGTGCCCGGCCCCTGCGAGAAGACCTGCCCGCGACCGCTGAGCAGGTCGAGCCGGTACAGGTCGCCGTCGGCGAGCGAGCCGAGGTAGGCGACGGGCGCGGTGCCGATCGCGATGCCCTCCGGCCGGAAGCCCGCGGGCAGGTCGTAGCTCCTCGACGGCACCGGCGGGATCGGCGCCGCCGCCGCGGGCACCACCACCACCACCAGCGAAATCGCCGTCGCCACCACCGCGAGCACCGCGTTCGTCCGAGCCATCGAGCCCTCCTCACGTGTGTCCGTCACGGCGAGTCTGGCGCAGTTCCCCCGACCGCGGCAGGACCGCACGGTCGACGACGATCAGCGGGTGGCGTGATCGGCCGCACGACGCCGCCGACGGCATCCGGATCGCTTTCCCGGAGCCGCCGCGACCTCGACCGAGGACGCCTTCCGCCGTCGTCGACCCGAAACGCGAGGGACGCCGGAAGCCGCCGCCCACCCGCATTTCCAGGCCCTTTCCCGAGAACGCGGACCCCGCCGGACGACAATCAGGCCCGACAGGATTCCGCCGCCGCCTGGAATTCCCCGCACCGAATCGCCCCCGGTCGCAACTTGACCGAAAGACGCAACTTTGCGGTTACCGATCCGTACAGGACCGTTTCGCCCAAAACCAGACCGTCTCGACTGGTCCATCCGGCCCATCGGGTGCCTCCGGTCCCCTCCCGGACGACGTCGTAAACGTGAATGAATCAAGACCGCACGAGGGCACCGCGCCGAATCGCCGGAAACAGACCCGAACCCGTTCGACACCGGGCCGGGACATCGCGTAGGAGTGGCACCGACCCGAAGACCGGGAATCGCGGACCGGGTATTCCGCCGGTCAGCCGACCGGCGGATGACCGCTCGCCCGACGCGCCGCGACGGCGATGCGCCCCACTCTGCGCATGGCCCGCGCGACCGTGACCGTGTCCCCCGCCCGATCGGCCAGCAGCACCGCCTCGGTGGCCGCGCGGACCGCGGCGGCGAAGCGACCGGACCGGGTGCGGGCGTCGGCGAGGGCCACGGTCAGCCGGGCCTGGGCCGCCCGGTCGTCGGCCCGCCGCGCCGCGTCCGCCGCCGCTTCCAGCACCGGCACCCGGGCATCGGCCCGGCACCGTCCGGCGAGCGCCTCGCCCAGCCGCCACACCAGGTCCGGCCACCCCGACCGGATCGCCATGCGGGCGGCGGCACGCAGTTCACCGGCCGGCGCCGACCGGCCGAGGACCACGTACCACTCGGCGATGCGGCGCCGTGCCGCCTCGTGCTCGGCGACCCGTACCTGGCGGGCCTGCGCGCGGACCAGCGCGTGGTAGCGGTGGCGGCCGTCGGGCGCGTCGGTCAGCAGGTTCCACTCGGTCAGGTCGGCCAGCAGCGCCGCCACCCGGCACTCGGGCTCACCGGTCGCCACGGCCGCGCCGACCGCGTCGAACGACGGGCCGGGCAACAGCGCGCACAACCGCAACGCCCGCGCGTGCCGCGCCGGCAGTCCGGACCGGACCAGGTCGAACAGCGGCTCGGTGGTCCCGGCGTCGGTCGGGTCGACGGCGACGCCCTCGGCCCGCAACGCGCACAGCTCGGCGGCGAGCGTCCGCGCGGACCCGGCCGCCAGGCGCGCACCGACGATCCCCAGCGCCAGCGGCGATCCGCCGCAGCGGCGGACGAGTTCTTCGGCCGCCGGGCGTTCCGCGACGACCCGCGAGCCGACCAGGCGTTCCAACAGCTCCAGCGAGGAATCCGGACCCAACGGCGGCACCTCGACCACCCGCGCACCGTCCAGCCCCAACGGTGAGCGGGACGTCACGACCGCGACACCCGCGTCCGGCAGCAACGGCCGGACCTGCTCGGCGGACTTCGCGTCGTCGAGCAGCACGGCGACCCGCCGACGCGCGACCAGCGCGCGGTACAGGAGCACGGGATCGTCCGGCATCCGATGCGCGGGCACGCCCGACGCGCGCAGGAAGTCCTCGACCGGGTCCGACGCCGGGTCGCCGAGATCGGTGTGCAGGGCCGCGTCGGGGAACCGGTCACGCACGCCGTCGAGCCACTGCGCGGCCAGCGCGCTCTTCCCGATACCGCCGGGTCCGGTGAGGACCACCAGCGGTGTCCTGTCCGTCGCGAGCCAGGCGTCGAGGCGGGCGAGTTCGTGGCGGCGGGCCGTGAACAGCGCGGGCGGCGGCGGGAGTCGACGGGGCATGTGCGACACCTCCCTGTGAGAAGCCTTCGCAAGACAGGGGTGCGTCAAGGTAACGAATGAATAACGACAAGGTCGCGGACCGGTCGCGAATCCGTATGCCCCGGCGAACACCCGTAACCCATGACGAGGTGACAGACCCATGACGCGATACCAGGGACGGCACCGCTTCTCCCGGCGCACCAGGCTGACCGCGGGCGCGACCGGCCTGGCGCTGACGATCGGCCTCGCGGTCGCGATCACGACCACCGGCGACACCGGGACCGCACAGGCGGACGGCGCCGACAAGTCCCTGTTCGTCGACATCACCGGGCAACGGCGCAACGTCGACGTGCCCCGCCCGGGGCCGGGCGCGGCCACCGGCACGTTCACCGTCGACTGCGGCGACAACGAGAACGGCCACTTCAACCCGGACAACTTCATCGCCCAGCCCGGCGTGCGCAACGGCGCGCGCCATCTGCACGACTACGTCGGCAACGTCTCCACCGACGCGGACTCCACGAACGAGTCGCTCGACGCCGCCGGGACGACGTGCCGCAACGGCGACAAGTCCACGTACTTCTGGCCCGTGCTCCGCATCGACCGCGCGGACGAGGACGAGGAACCCGGCGACCCCGAGCGGTCCCACGTCGAGTGCCCGGACGTGAAGCGCGTGCTGCGCGACGTACCCCGCCGTTCCCGCGCGACCGTCGACAAAGCGCTGACGGAGCTGCGGTCCCAGATCACCGAAGCCGACGCGAAGCTGCGCACACTGGACCCGGACTCCGCAGTGGACGAAGTCCTGAACCCGTTACGCGACAAGCGTTTCACGACACTGCGACAACTGTCCGACACCCTCGCCGAGTCCGGACGACGCCCCCGGGGCCTGACGCGCCTGGCGCCGTGCACCGTGACGGACGGCGACAAGGCGGACCGCGCGACCCTCGACCGCGACACCGAGCCCGACGCCCCGGGCAAGGGCGACGGCAAGACCGGGACCGACGAGAACGAGTTGCCCGGCAACGAGGGCGAGATCCAACGTCCCCGCGTCGACCTGACGTTCCGGGGCAGCCCGGCGGGCAAGGTGACCGCGATGCCCAGGTTCCTGCGCGTCCTCTACGGCGACGCCAAGACGACCACCAACGGCCCCAAGAACGCCCGACGCTCGTGGACGTGCACCGGCTTCGAGGACCGCGTCCTGCTGGACAAGTACCCGATCTGCCCCCAGGGCTCGAAGGTGAAGCGGATCCACGACTTCGCCGGCTGCTGGAACGGCAAGGACACCGACAGCCAGAACCACCGCGACCACATGGCCTACGCCGACGCGCAAGGCCGGTGCCCACAGGGATTCATGGCCGTACCGCAACTACGGATCAGCCTGACCTACGACATCCCCGGGGACGTGCAGCGGGCCGCCCAGTACGCGGTGGACGCGTTCCCGGAGGAGAAGCACAACCCCTTGTCCGACCACGACGACTTCGCGAACGTCATGACCGAAGACATCATGAACCGCTTGGTGGCCTGCGTGAACACCGGCAAACGCTGCCGCGAATGACCGCGCCGGTGCTTCGGCCGCGGTTGTCGGTGGCGGATCAGCCCCGGTCGACCCGACCCGGCCACCAGATCCGCCGCCCCAGATCCACCCCGAGCGCCGGCACCAACAACGACCGCACCACCAACGTGTCCAACAGCACCCCGAACGCCACGATGAACGCGATCTGGGCCAGGAACAGGATGGGCAACACCGCCAACGCCGAGAAGGTGGCCGCCAACACCACCCCCGCGGACGTGATCACCCCGCCGGTGATCGTCAACCCGTGCAACATCCCCTCCCGCGTCCCCCGCACGGCGGCCTCCTCGCGCACCCGCGTCATCAGGAAGATGTTGTAGTCGATCCCCAACGCCACCAGGAACACGAACCCGAACAGGGGCACGACCGGATCCGCACCGGGGAAGTCGAACACCCCGTTGAACACCAACGCCGACACACCCATCGTCGCCCCGAACGACAGCACCACGGTCGCGATCAGCAACAACGGCGCCAGGATCGACCGCAACAACGACGCCAACACCAGGAAGATCACCACCAGCACGATCGGGATGATCACCAACCGGTCGTGCTCGGACGTGTTCCGCGTGTCGAGCTGGGTAGCCGTGGGACCACCGACCTTGGCGTCCTCCGACACCGCTCGCACCGCCGGGCGCAACCGCTCCACCGTCGCCAACGCCGCGTCCGAGTCGACCGGATCGGCAAGGACGACGTCCACCCGCGCCACGTCGCCGAACGTCCGCGGCGGCACGACCGACGACACCCCCGGCACGCCCTTGGCCGCCTCCACGACAGCCGCGGCCCGGTCCGCCCGGACCAGCACCACGCTCGGCGCACCACTACCCGCCGGGAAGTGCCGGGACAGCAATTCCTGCCCGGCCACCGAATCGACATCGGTCAGGAACACGTCCGACTGCGCGGTCCCGGACGCCTTGAGTTGCGGCACGAACGCCACACCGACGAGCAGCACCAGCGTGGTCACGACCCACACCAGCCGCGGCCGACGGGAGACCAGTCCCGCGACCTTGGCCCACACGCCCCCGGCCTCCGGGTGCGGCGACCCGAGCTTCGGACGCAACGGCCAGAAAGCACTACGCCCCAACAAAACGAGCACAGCGGGCAGGAACGTCACCGAAGCGACGAACGCCGCACCGATCCCGATGGCCGCGACCGGCCCCAGCCCCTTGTTCGAGTTGAGGTCGCTGAACAACAGGCACAGCACGCCCAGCACGACGGTTCCCGCCGACGCCCCGATGGGTTCGATCGTGGCCCGCCACGCCGTGCGCATCGCGGTGTACCGGTCCTCGGTGTCGCGCAGTTCCTCCCGGAACCGGGACACCAGCAGCAACGCGTAGTCCGTCGCCGCCCCGAACACCAGGATGAACAGGATGCCCTGGCTCTGGCCGTTGAGGTCGAGCACGTCGTTGTCGGCCAGCAGGTAGACCACGAGACTGGCCAGCGCCAGGGCGAACACCCCGGACAGCAGCACCACGAACGGCAGCAGCGGGCTCCGGTAGACCAGCACGAGGATCACCGCGACGACCGCGCCCGCGACCACCAGCAGCAACCCGTCGATGCCGCCGAACGCCTCCTTCAGGTCGGCGACCTGGGCGGCCGGTCCGGCGACCAGCACGGTCAGCCCGTCCGGCGGGTTCGCCACCGCCGCGCGGATCTTCTCGACGCCCTCGGCGGGGTCCGCCGCGTCGAGCGCGACGACGATCTGCGCGGCCTTGGCGTCCGCCGACGGCACGAGGGGCGAGGCCTTGCCGGGCAGCTTCAGCCCGGTCAGGTAACCCCGGTCGGCGGCGTCCAGGCCGTTCTCCCGCTCGGCGACGACGATCGCGGGCAGCGACCGGGTGGAGTCGATCGCCCGGAGCTGCTCGGCGACCTCGGTGGCCTCGGCCGAGGAGGGCAGGAACGCGGTGTTGTCGTTGACCGCGACCTGGCTCAGCTTGCCCGCGAACGGACCGGCGAGGCCGCCGAGGGCGAGCCAGGCGACGGCGATCAGCGCGGGGAGCAGCCAGCGGGAACGAGAGGGCGGCGACGCGTGCACGGCAGAACGTCCTCCGGGGAGCGTATTCTTGTTTCGACGATCGGATAGTTCGATCGTCGAAATACTAGGGGGAGGTCGGATGGTCGACAACTCGACGCTGGTACGCCTGCTCAGGCAGCTCACCGTGGAGACCGACCGGATCGTGGAACTGTTCGGCGAGCGGCAGGGCATGCACCGCACGGACCTCAACGCGCTCGCGCTGATCATGGACGCGCCGGAGGCCCTCTCGCCGGGCCGGCTCGCCGAGGCCATGCACCTGAGCGCGTCCGCGACGACATCCGTGATCGACCGCCTGGAGGCGGCCGGGCACATCCGCCGCACCCGCAGCGACCAGGACAGACGGCGGATCGAACTGGAGGTGCGCACGGAGGCCCGGGAGTCCGGGCGCGGCCACTTCGGGCCGCTGGACGCGGCGTTCACCAAGGCGTGGGCCGACTTCACCGACGACGAGCGCGCGGTCGCGGCCCGGTTCCTCACCGCGAGCATCGAGGCCATGGTCTCGGCCCGCCGCACGGCCTGAACGTGTCCTTGCTCTCTCAGCGAACCGTCAGGTAGTCCACTGTGGACGAACACCGGGCGCCCGACCCGCACCGACGGACCGCCCGGGACGGACGACGGGTACGCCCCCGGGTGAATCCCGAGCGAGAACCGCTCGAGTCTGCCTAGAGTCGAACCGGTGCGAATCCTCTTTTCCAGCCTGGGAACCCACGGCCACACGTATCCTCTGATCCCCCTCGCCATCGCCGCCCGCGCGCAGGGCGACGAAGTCGTCTTCGCGACCGACAAGGCGTTCACCGACGCGTTAGCGCCCTACGACGTCGAGGTCGTGCAGGCCGGCGCCGACCTGCGCAGCGCGTTCGCGCTCGCCCTTGGCGGCGACGCGACCGAACTCCGGCCGACCGAGGTCGACATGGAGGTCATCCTGCGCATGTTCGGCTCGACCCTGCCGCGCAGGTTCGCCGCCGACCTCGAACCGGTTCTGGCCGACTTCCAGCCCGACCTCGTCGTGCACGAGGTCGGCAACCCCGGTGCCGCGTTCGCCGCCGAGCGCGCCGGCATCTCCCGCCTGTGCCACGGCTTCGGCCGGGCCTGGGTGCCCACCGAGCAGAACGACGACCTGGGCCGCCACCTCCGGGAGACGGCCGCCGACCTCGGCGTGTCGTTCGACGAGGCGCACCCGATGGTCGCCGGCAGCCCGTACGTCGACATCGCGCCGCCGTCGTTCCAGATCAAGGAGTTCCTGGCGTCGGGCGTGGAGATCGTGCCGCTGCGGCCCACGCCGTTCGCCGAGCGCGGCGAGGTGCCCGACTGGGTCGTCGCGCACGAGCGCCCGCTGGTCTACCTGACGCTGGGCACGGCGTTCGGCGACATCGGGGTGCTGCGGACCGCGATCGCCGGCCTCGCCGCGCTCGACGTACGGGTGCTCGTCGCCACCGGCCCGACGGTCGACGTCGCAGCCCTCGGCGAGGTGCCCGACAACGTCGAGCTGAGCGCGTGGGTGCCGCAGGCCGACCTGCTGCCGCACACCGACCTCGTGGTGCACCACGGCGGCAGCGGCACGACGATCGGCGCGTTCGCCGCCGGTCGGCCGCAGCTCGTCCTGCCGCAGGGCGCCGACCAGTTCGCCAACGCCGAGGCGGTCGTCGAGGGCGGGCTGGGCGACCAGTTGCTCGGGGACGCGCTGACCGCCGAGGCGATCACGGCCGCCGCCCGCCGCCTGCTGGCCGACCAGGCCGTGCGCGCGGCGGCGTCGGCGATCCAGGGCGAGGTCGAGGCCATGCCCGCGCCCGCCGAGGTGGCCCGGCGCCTGCCCGAGTTCGTCCGCTAGGAAATCGGGGTCCCGCCGGTCGCCCCACCGGCGGGACCGTGAATCGCAACAATGCAAGCGTAACCGGAAATGATTCATTACATCCGTTCGGCGCAATATCACCACTGAATGCCGGTCGCCCCGGGAATGCGAATGGGTCACCTGAGTGGTTCGACTGGTCGAACGAGTGAGGGGAATTGCCCGGACGACCGGCAGAAGCGCTGGATTAGCACCATGCGAAAAGCACCAGCAGTGGTCCTCACCACACTTCTCGCCACCGTCGGGCTCGCTGCCGCGGCCGCGCCCGCCAGTGCGTCCGTCGCCGACGCGACCTGTGCCGGTTCGGTCTCGAGCACCTTCAGCCCCGGCCTGCGCGCCAACCTCCTGCCGCCCCCGCCGCCCGCCACCACGGCCACCGAGTCAGCGGCCCTCACGGGCTGCGTGTCGCTGTCCGTACCGGCGATCACCAGTGGCACGATCGTGCCGAACGGCAACACCGAGAGCGGCAACTGCGTGGCGGTCAACCCGACCGTCACCGACGTGATCGGCATCAACTGGAACAACGGCACGTCCAGCGTCGTGTTCGTCACCGACCGCGTCGCGGTCAACGCCGCCGCCGTCCGCACCGTCACCCTCACCGGGGTCGTCGTCGCGGGCACGTTCTTCGGCCAGGCCGCGGTGATCGTCTTCACCAGCCCGCTCGACCCGCTGGACTGCCTCTCCGCATCCGGTCTCACCAGCACCACCGGCGTGGTCACCCTGGCGATCACGTAAATCCCGGAAGAATTCCGAAAGAATGCGGCCCCGCGGCACGGCGCGGGGCGTATTCGTGTACCCGCCGCCCATTCCACTCGTTCGGACCAGCACGACCGGGGGTACCTTTCCTCGCGACCCGAACCGCATCGGCAGCCGAAATTTTCACCATGGTCGAACCGCTTGTGAACCGACTATCACACGCGACCGCCCGGCCCGGCCCGCGGCGACTCCCGTTGCCGAGATCACGGCCCGGGAGCGGGGTGATGCTCCGCTGATGCGGAGGTAGGGTCCCCCCTGTGCCGAATCTGCGGATCAGCGAAGCCGCCGCCCTGCTCGGGGTCAGCGACGACACCGTGCGCCGGTGGATCGACCAGGGCCGACTGGAGGCCGTGCGCGGCGACAACGGCCGTCTCGCCGTCGACGGGCGCGAGCTGGCGGCGTTCACCGAACGGGCCGCCGAGGTGCCCGAGCCGGGCGTCACCATCGCCGCGTCCGCCCGCAACCGCATGCGCGGCATCGTGACCCGCGTCGTCAAGGACACCGTCATGGCCCAGGTGGAACTGCGGGCCGGGCCGTTCCGCGTCGTGTCGCTGATGAGCCGGGACGCGGCCGACGAGCTGAACCTCGAGGTCGGCAGCGTCGCCGTGGCCTCCATCAAGTCCACCCACGTCGTCGTCGAGATCCCGGAGTCGTGACCGTGCGCCACCTCTTCGCCGCCCTGCTCGCGGCCCTGACCGTCACCGCCTGCTCGACGCCGACCACACCACCCGCGACGACCGCCGACAAGCCGACCGGCGAGATCACGGTGTTCGCCGCCGCCTCCCTGACCGAGGTGTTCACCGCGCTCGGCAAGGAGTTCGAGGCCGCGAACCCGGGCACGACGGTCCGGTTCTCGTTCGCCGGCAGCTCGGCGTTGGCCAAGCAGCTCAAGGACGGCGCGCCCGCCGACGTGTTCGCCTCGGCCGCGCCCGCCACCCTGGCCGAGGTCCGCGACGCGGGCGTGATCACGGCCGCCCCCACGACGTTCGCCCGCAACCGCCTGCGGATCGCCGTGCCCAAGGGCAACCCGGGCCGGGTCACCGGGCTCGCCGACTTCGCCGACGAGTCCCGGCGCATCGCGTTGTGCGCGGCGCAGGTGCCGTGCGGCGCGGCGGCGGGCAAGGCGTTCGCGGCGGCCGGCGTCACGCCGAAGCCGGACACCCTGGAGCAGGACGTGAAGGCCGTGCTGACCAAGGTGCGGTTGGGCGAGGTCGACGCCGCGCTCGTCTACCGGACGGACGTGGCCGCCACGACCGAGGTCGAAGGCGTCGACTTCCCCGAGGCCGACGCGTCGGTCACCGAGTACCCGATCGCGCCGGTGGCCACGGCGCCCAACGCGCGCGGCGCGGACGCGTTCATCGGGTTCGTGCGGTCGGACCGGGGCCGGGCCGCGCTGACCGGTGCCGGCTTCGACGTGCCGTGAGGAAGGTCCGGGGCGGCCGGCCGGTGGTCCTGGTCCTGCCCGCCGTGCTGGGCCTGGTGTTCCTGCTCGTCCCGCTGGTCGGGCTGCTCGCGCGGACGCCGTGGCGCGACCTGCCCGAGCGGTTGACCACACCCGGGGTGGTCGCGGCCCTGCGGTTGTCGTTGCTGTGCGCGAGCCTGGCGACGGTGGTGTGCGTGCTGCTCGGCGTGCCGCTGGCGTGGCTGCTGGCCCGGGGCGACGTGCCCGGCCGCGGGCTGCTCCGGGCGCTGGTGACCGTGCCGCTGGTGCTGCCGCCGGTCGTCGGCGGCGTGGCGCTGCTGTTCGTGCTCGGGCGGCGCGGCCTGGTCGGGCAGTACCTCGACGCGTGGTTCGGCATCTCGCTGCCGTTCACCACGGCCGGGGTGGTGGTGGCCGAGGCGTTCGTCGCCCTGCCGTTCCTGGTGCTCTCGGTGGAGGGTGCGCTGCGCGGCACCGACCGGCGGTTCGAGGAGGCGGCGGCGACGTTGGGCGCGTCCCGGCTCACGACGTTCCGGCGGGTGACGCTGCCCGCCGTGCTGCCGGGCGTCGTCGCGGGCACGGTGCTGTGCTGGGCGCGGGCGTTGGGCGAGTTCGGCGCGACGATCACGTTCGCGGGCAGCTTCCCCGGCCGCACCACGACGATGCCGTTGGCGGTGTACCTGGCGTTGGAGACCGAGCCCGAAGCGGCGCTCGTGCTCAGCGTGGTGCTGCTGGCCGTGTCCGTCGCGGTGTTGGCCGGGCTGCGGGAACGGTGGATCACCACGTGAGCCTCGACGCGCGCCTGGTCGTCGAGCGGGACGGCTTCCGGCTCGACCTGGCGCTGCACGTGCCACCGGGCGAGGTGGTCGCGCTGCTCGGGCCCAACGGCGCGGGCAAGACGACGGCGTTGCGCGCGCTGGCCGGGCTGCTTCCGCTGACCGACGGGCACATCCGCTTCGGCGACGCGGTGTGGGACGCGCCCGACGCGTTCCGCCGACCGGAACAGCGCACCGCGGGCGTGGTGTTCCAGGACCACCTGCTGTTCCCGCACATGTCCACTGTGGACAACGTGGCGTTCGGCGTCCGGGCGCGCGGTGCCTCCCGCGTCGTGGCACGCGAACGGGCACAGGCATGGCTGGACCGGGTGGGGTTGGCGGAGTTCGCCGCGCGGCGGCCCGGGGCGTTGTCCGGCGGCCAGGCCCAACGCGTCGCGCTGGCGCGGGCGTTGGCCACCGAGCCGGACGTGCTGCTGCTCGACGAGCCGCTGGCCGCGCTGGACGCGGGCACCCGGCTGCACGTGCGGGCCGAGCTGGGCCGGCACCTGGACACGTTCGGCGGGTGCGCGCTGCTGGTCACGCACGACCCGGTGGACGCCATGGTGCTCGCCGACCGGCTCGTGGTGCTCGAACACGGGACCGTGGTGCAGGAGGGCCCGCCGGTCGAGGTGGCCCGCCGGCCGCGCACGGACTACGTGGCCGACCTGGTCGGGTTGAACCTCCACCGGGGAACCGCACGCGGCACGGCCGTGTCGATCGACGGCGGGGTGTTCATCGTGCCGGAACCGGCCGACGGACCGGTGCACGTGGCGTTCGCGCCGTCCGCCGTGCGCCTGCACCGGGAACGGCCGGCCGCCGACGCGTGGCCGGTCGAGGTGGTCGGCGTGGAGCCGCACGCGCACGCGACACGGGTGCGGTTGTCGGGAAGGCCCTCGGTGCTCGCCGACGTGCCGGCGGCGACCGTGGCGGACCTGCGGATCGGGCCGGGTGACCGGCTGTGGGCGACGGTGGACGTCACCGCGGTCGCGGTCTACGCCTGAGGCCCGGCCCCGGCGGCGTGCGGGGCCAGGCCGGCCGTCAGGCCGGTCGGTCGATCTTCGTCAGGTGCAACGTCACCGCGGTCGCGCCGTTCTGGTTCAGGCCCAGCTTGCCGTCCGGCCGGCTGGAGTTCAGCGCCAGCGGGTACAACGAGTTCTCCGGGCTGAGCTTGAGCGTGAGCGACGCGGCGGCCGTCGCGGGCGGCGGCGGGTTGCCGTACGGCTCCCACACCTGCGCGTCCTTGACCGTGCCGCTGGTGTAGACGGGCCGGAAGGGCTTGTCGTAGCCCAAGGCCCACACCCGCTCGCGGTCCGCCGTCCACAGGACGATCTTGCTCGGGTCGCCCTTGGCCGCCGTGAGGTACCAGACGCTCGGCGCGCCCGTCCCCGTGCCGACGAAACCGCTTTCGCGTTCCACGATCGGGGTGCCGTCCGTGAGCCGGAGGGCGAAGAAGCCGTAGCCGTCCTCGCCCGCCGATGCGCTCCCGGAAGCCGCGACCAGACCCGCGGTCACGGCGACGGCGATCAGCAGTGCTCTCAACTTCCGCATGCTCGTGCTCCCCTCACGTTCGCGCCCCGCTCAGGATGCGGGGCGCAGAGGGGCAGTGTGGAACGGCCGGGAGCCGCAACGAGAGGATCTCTCCGGATTCACCCGGTCGGCACTAGTCGTCTTGGGCGACCCAGTCCGCCAGGTGCGGTGCCTCCGCACCCACCGTCGTCGAGTCTCCGTGTCCGGTGTGGACAGTGGTGTCGGGAGGCAGGGTGAGCAGGCGTTTCGCGATGGAATCGATGATCGTCGGACGGTCCGAATAGGAACGCCCAGTAGCACCCGGACCGCCCCGGAACAACGTGTCCCCGGTAAAGACGACCCCGAGGGCGGGCGCGTGCAGGCAGACGGCGCCCGGCGCGTGCCCGGGGGTGTGGACCACGGTGAGGTCCGTGCCCGCGATCGACAGCACGTCGCCGTCGGCCAGGTAGCGGTCCGGGAGCCGATCGGGGTGGGTCATCCGCCACAGCGGCAGGTCGTCCGGGTGCAGCAGCACGGGTGCGCCCGTGCGGTCGGCCAGCTCCGGCGCGGCGTTGACGTGGTCGTCGTGCGCGTGGGTGCAGACGACGGCCACGACGATGCGGCCGGCGACGGCACGTTCGATCGCCGCGGCGTCGTGGGCGGCGTCGATCACGAGCACCGCTTCGTCGTCGCCCACGAGCCAGACGTTGTTCTCGACCTCCCACGTGCCGCCGTCGAGGGAGAACGTGCCCGACGTGACCAGGTGCTCGATCCGCGCGCCCCGGGCCGCCATCAGAGGATCACCACCGAACGCAGCACCTCGCCGCGTTCCATGCGGGCGAACGCGTCCTCCACGCCGTCCAGCGGGATCGTCTCGGTGACGAACGCGGCCAGGTCGAGTCGGCCCTGGAGGTACAGGTCGATCAGCAGCGGGAAGTCGCGCGAGGGCAGGCAGTCGCCGTACCAGGAGGACTTGACCGCGCCACCGCGCGAGAACACGTCGATCAGCGGCAGTTCGAGCTTCATGTCCGGGGTCGGCACGCCCACGAGGACCGCGGTCCCGGCCAGGTCGCGGGCCTCGAACGCCTGCTTGAACGTCTCGGGCCGGCCGACCGCGTCGATCACGACGTCCGCGCCGAAGCCGTCGGTCAGCCCGCGGATCGCCTCGACGGCGTCGGTCGTCTTGGCGTCGACCGTGTGGGTGGCGCCCAGGACGGTGGCCGTTTCGAGCTTCCGGGCGTCGATGTCGACGGCGATGATCCGTGCCGCGCCGGCAAGTCGCGCGCCCATGATCGCGGCGCCGCCGACGCCGCCGCAGCCGATGACCGCGACGGTGTCGCCCCGTCCGACGTCGCCGGTGTTGACGGCCGCGCCGAGGCCCGCCATGACGCCGCAGCCGAGCAGGCCCGCGACGGCGGGTTCGGCCCGGGGGTCGACCTTGGTGCACTGGCCGGCGTGGACGAGCGTCTTCTCCGCGAAGGCGCCGATGCCCAGCGCGGGCGAGAGTTCCGTGCCGTCCTCCAACGTCATCCGGCGCTTGGCGTTGTGCGTGGCGAAGCAGTACCAGGGGCGTCCGCGCCGACACGCCCGGCAGGTGCCGCAGACGGCCCGCCAGTTGAGGATCACGAAGTCGCCGGGTTCGAGGTCGACGACCCCGTCGCCGACCCGCTCCACGACGCCGGCGGCCTCGTGCCCGAGCAGGAACGGGAACCCGTCGTCGATGCCGCCCTCGCGGTAGTGCAGGTCGGTGTGGCAGACGCCGCACGCCTGGACCCGCACCACGGCCTCGCCGGGTCCCGGATCGGGCACGAGGATCGTCTCGACGCCGACCGCCGCACCCCTGCCCCTGGCGACCACTGCCCGAACCCGCTGCGTCATGTCCCGGTCCTCCCGACTCGATCGATCACCGGTGATCGTGCCGGCCCGCCTCCGCACGGGCGACCGTGGTGCGAACCCGCCGCACGCGGGGTACCCGACCGCCGTCCGCTCCCACACCAGGAGGCGATCATGGTCCAGCCGCACCCGCCCGACCCGGTCCCGCCCGTCCCTCCCCCGCTCCCCGACCCCGTGCCCCCGCACCCCGAGCCGGGCCCGGACGTGGAGCCCCCGCTGCCACCCCCGCCCGTTCCCCCGACCCCCACCCCCTAGTTCTCGCGAGTCGTCCGTTCGGACACCGCGAAATATGCGTTCGGACACCTTCGATCGAGTGAACCAGGACGTATTCACTGGCGCGGACCAGGATCACATGGTGGCCCCTTATAGGGGTCCGCCTTCCACGGGTATCAAGGGGTGCCCCGACGGCCGCTATATAGGGGTCTGCCGCGTCACTCGATCGAAGGTGCCTGAACGCACAACTCGCGGTGTCCGAACGTATAACTCGCGCAAAAGAGAGCCGGTGGTCCGAAGACCACCGGCTCCCGGTCGGGGCGAACGTTCGAGGATCAGCCGCCGAGGCCGCCGGTCAGGCCACCCAGGATGCCGGTCAGGTTGCCCAGGCCACCGCCGCCCAGCAGCGAGGTCAGGCCACCCAGACCGCCGGCCGCGCCCAGCAGGCCGCTCAGCGGGCTGCCACCGCCACCGGTCAGGCCACCCAGCAGACCGGTGACCGCGCTCAGCGGGCTACCACCGCCGGTCAGGCCGCCCAACAGGCCGGTGACCGCGCTGAGCGGGTTGCCGCCACCGGTGACGCCGCCGAGCAGGCTGCCCAGGATCGGCAGGTTGCTCAGGGGCAGGCCGCCCAACAGGCTGCTCACCAGGTTGGACACGGTGGACAGCAGGCCCTGCAACACGTTGGTCAAGGAGCCCAGGTCCGGGACGCCGCTGCCGACGCCCGGCAGGCTGGGCAGGGACGGCAGACCGGGAAGTGCCGGCAGGATGCGTTGGAGTTCGGCGCCGAGACTGTCGGCCTTGACCGCGTCGGCGTAGTTCGGTTCCAGTTCGTCGAGCGCGAGACGCAAATCGCCCACCGCGGTGTTCGCGGCGTCGTAGTCACCGATGTAGACACCGGTCAGCGCCAGGGAGGACAGCTCGTCCAGGCGGTTGACCTGGGCGGCGACGCGGTCCTGGTTGGCGGCGGTCGTCGAGGTCTCGGCCTGGGCGAGGCCCGCGCCGGCCAGCGTGATCACGCCACCGGCGACGGCAACTGCGAGGCAACGGGCGAACTTGTTCATTCTCTCTCCTAGTCGACGCATGTCCGAAGGGGTCGGACGTCGGAGCCCCAATGCTGTCGGGAGCGCCCGACCCCTACATCCCATCCACGTTGGAGTGTTCGGCGGAAAGTCATGTTTGGCGGTGACCCCTACCTGCCCGGGTGAGGAATTCCCGCCGCGATTTCCCGCGTATCACGCGCGCTCCGTCGTGTCGTCGACCGACACGACCGCGCGGGACGCTGACCACCGCACTTTCGTGCCAATGTCGCGGCGAAGATCACCCACGCACGCAGGCGTGCAGGAGAACCGCCGCGTCGAGCATGGCCCGGGACCTGTCCGCGACCTCGGACCGACGTGCGGTCACCGCCGCGCGCAACGCCTCACGCCCACCCGCCGCCCGGAACCGGTCCATGATCGGCGCGATGTCGGACAGCCCGTGCCGACTCCGCCGCAGCACGAGGACCAGGCGGGCGTCGCGGACGTCGGCGGCACTGTAGCGGCGGTGCCCGTCCCGATCACGGGCGGGGTGCAGCAGCCCGGCCGTCTCCCACACCCGCAACGCCGACGGCCGCACGCCCAGCCGCGCGGCCAGGTCGCCGACGCGCAGCCCGCCGCGCGGCACGCTTTCGGCCACCTCCACGAAGGACTCCAGCGCCTCGGCCGTGCGGTCGAGGTCGAGGCGCTGGACGTGCAGGTCCGCGTGGGCCGCGTCGAGCAGGGCGAGCCCTCGCGACAGGTCGTCGTCGTGCACGGCGTGCATGACCGCACGGGCGGTGTCCCAGCCGCAAGCACGGCCGAGCGCGCGGAACGCCAGGAGCGCGGCGAGGTGGTGCTCGCCGAACCGGCGGTGCCCCGACGGCGTCCGCTCCGCCGGCGGCAGGACGCCCTCCGCGAGGTGGTTGCGGACCTGCTGCGCGGAGATGCCCGCCGCGCGCGCGAGGTCGACCGGCCGCATCGCCTTCACCTCCGATTTGAGGTTTTCGATGACGTCTCCTGGCAGTTTCCGGTGTCAAGCTCAATAAGGTACTTCAACGATACAGTTCAAGGAATGAAATCTGGCGACAGGGTCGTCGACGTCCGCGGGCTGCGGATGCGCTACGGGAGCAGGGACGTGCTGGACGGGGTCGACCTGGCGGTCGACGCCGGCGAGGTGGTCGCCCTGCTCGGTCCCAACGGCGCGGGCAAGACGACGACGATCGAGATCCTCGAGGGGTTCCGCACGCGTTCGGCCGGTGAGGTGCGCGTGCTGGGCGTGGACCCGGACCACGGCGACGAGACATGGCGGGCGGCGCTGGGCGTGGTGCTCCAGTCCTGGCGCGACCACGGCCGGTGGCGGGTGCGGCAGTTGCTCGACTACCAACGCTCCTTCTACCCGCCCTACCGCGACCGGCTGCCCGGCACCGACGAGGTGCTCGGGCTGGTCGGCCTGACCGGGCAGGCGGACGCGCGGATCGCCACGCTGTCGGGCGGGCAGCGGCGGCGACTGGACGTGGCCGTCGGCCTCGTCGGCCTGCCCGACCTGCTGTTCCTCGACGAGCCGACCGCCGGCTTCGACCCGGCCGCGCGCCAGGAGTTCCACGACCTGGTCACCCGGCTGTCCGGGGTGGACGGCATGGCGGTGCTCCTGACCACGCACGACCTCGCCGAGGCGGAACGGCTGGCCGACCGCATCCTGGTCCTCGCGGGCGGACGGATCACGGCCGAGGGCACGGCGGCGGGCCTGGCGGCGGAGGCGTCGGCCCAGACCGAGGTCCGCTACCTCCTGGACGGCACCTCGCACGTGGTGTCGGTGGCCGACGCGACGGAGTACGTGCACCGGTTGTTCCTCGACCACGGCCTGGCCGTCCGCGACCTGGAGGTCCGGCGGCCCCGGCTGGAGGACGTGTACCTGGACCTGGTCCGCCGCTGGGAAGGCGGCGCGGCGGCCCGCGGCGAATCGGAGGTGGGCGTGTGAACGGGCGGACGACGGCGGTGCGCGCGGGTGTCCGGCGGGGCCGGATCGAGTTCGGGCACGGGGTGACCAACGTGCCCGAACTGATCGGCTGGCTGTGGCTGCCGGTGCTCGCCCTGGTGGTGCTGTCGTTCCTGGACGGCGACTCGGGCATCCCGGTCGGCTCGCGGGCCGTGCCCGGGGTGCTGGGGATGAACGTGCTGTTCACGGCCGTGCTCGGGTTGGCCGTGGCACTGGTGACCGACCGCGAGGACGGCACCCTGCTGCGGGCCAGGGCGACGCCGAACGGCGTGCTCGGCTACCTGGTCGGTCGGGTGGCGGCCAAGGCCCTGATGACCCTGCTGACGCTGGTCCTGGTGCTCGTGCCGGGGGTGCTCCTGTTCGACGGGGTCGCGATCGAGCGGCCGGTGACCCTGGTGTGGGTGGTGGTGCTCGGGCTGGTGGCGACGTTGCCGCTCGGCGCCGCGCTGGGCGCGCTGTTCGCGAACCCGCAGAGCCTGGGCTTCATCACGATGCTGCTGTTCCTGCTGATGGCGGTGTCGGGGGTGTTCCAGCCGCTGACGTCGCTGCCGGGCTGGCTCCAGGTGGTCGGTCAGGCGTTCCCGATCTACTGGCTGGGGCTGGGCATGCGCTCGGCACTGGTGCCGGACGCGTGGGTGGTGGCCGAGGTCGGTGGTTCGTGGCGGCCGTGGGAGACCGTGCTGGCGTTGGGGCTGTGGACGGTGCTCGGGTTCGCCCTGGCCCTGCCGGCGTTGCGCCGGGCCGCACGCCGCGAGTCCGGATCGCGGGTGGCGGCCCGCCGGCAGAAGGCGTTGAACCGGGGCATGTGAGGCTGCGGGGGTGTGCCGGTCCTCGACCGGCACACCTCAGCTCTCCAAGGGCCGCTTCAACCCCGGCAGGCGGTCCACGCCGTACAACCCACCGATGACCGTGTCGACATACTCGTCCAGGGACTGGTTCCGCTCCCGGGCCTGGGCCTCCACGATGCCGTCCGCCTGGACGATCAGGGACATCAGGTCGAAGCGCCACGTGACGCCTTCGACGACGAAGTGCAGGGTCAGCCCGCCGGGCTCGCCCCGGAACAGGAACTGGGCGGTCGCGCGGTCGCCGTCCAAGCCGACGTCGGTCAGCTCGATGGCAGCCAAGTCGTAGATGCCGGTCAACTCCTTCTCGACCGCGACCTCGACGACGGAGTGCGATGTGATCGTGTGCAACCGCTCGGCGTCGAACTCGGCGCGCAAGGCGTACGCGATCATCGTGAAGGTCGGCCCGGCGGCCCGCAGTTCGCCCGCGTGGGCGGTCAGGGCGAGCGGGATGGCCCGGCCGTAATATCCCGCCGTACTCCAGGACACCCGGCCCGCCGCACCCTCGCCGTCCTTGGCCAACGCGGCCCGCTTGTAGTCGTCGAACGTCGCGCGCACCGCCTTCTCCCGATCCGCGAGGTTCGACGCCTCGACAACCGCGGAAGTCGTCGTGGCGGTCGTGGGCAGGGCGGCCGGGATGGGCTTGCCCGCCACGGTGCCGCATCCGCCGAGCGCGAGGACGGCGCACCCGACCAGGAGCAGGTCACGAGATCTCTTCACGTCCGGAGAGTAGCCGCGCGCGCCGGACCGAGGCCCGGACTTCGCGCACCCAGATCGGCACCCGTGATCGGGGCCGCCTAGGCTCCCGGCATGGCCAGGTATGTCGACGTGCACCCGGAGAACCCCCAGCGGCGGGCGATCGACCAGGTCGTCGACCTGATCAAGGCGGACGGGCTCGTCGCGTACCCGACGGACTCCTGCTACGCGCTGGGCTGCCGCCTGGACAACAAGGACGGCCTGGAGCGCATCCGGCAGATCCGGAAGTTGGACGACCGGCACCACTTCACGTTGATGTGCCGCGACTTCGCCCAACTCGGCCAGTTCGTGCACGTGGACAACGCCGTGTTCCGCGCGGTCAAGGCGGCCACGCCCGGCGCGTACACGTTCATCCTGCCCGCGACCCGCGAGGTGCCCCGCCGCTTGTCGCACCCCAAGAAGAAGACGGTGGGCGCGCGGATCACCGAGCACCCCGTCGCGCAGGCCATCCTGGAAGGGCTCGGCGAGCCGCTCCTGTCCACGACGCTGCTGCTGCCCGACCACGCCGAACCGCTGGTGCAGGGCTGGGAGATCAAGGAGCTGCTCGACAACATGGTCGACGCGGTACTGGACTCCGGCGAGTGCGGCACCGAGCCGACCACGGTCGTCGACTTCTCCTCGGGCGAAGCGGAGATCGTCCGGGTCGGCGCGGGCGACCCGTCCCGGTTCGAGCGGTGACGGCACTCAGTCGGGCATCCCGGCCAGGAACGTGACCAGGCCGACCAGGACGAAGCCCGACACCAGCGCGGACAGGAACGCGACCGCGGTGTGTTTGGTCCGCGTCCCAACGCGGCCGTCGCTGCCGCCGCTCGCGTACCACTGCCAGACGGGCATGACCAGGAGGGGCACCAACCCGGGTGCCAAGGGCACGACCAGGATCCACCACAGGCGGGTGCCCATCGTCGCGCCGCCGGCCAGGACCAGCACGAGCACGACACCCGCGCCGACGACCGCCGTGTACCAGCCCCGTTTCGGGTGGGGCAGGTGTGGCCGGCCCGACGCGAGGAACGCGAGGACCGCGGCGATCAGGGCCAGGGCGACGGTGACGACGAGGACGGCCAGGGGCCAGTAGCGGTCGACGACGTCGTGCCACCACGGGAAGTCCGAGCGGAGTCCGGCCGTCTCGGCTTCGGGCAGGACCGGGCCGTCGAGGCGCAGCCACGGCGAGCCCAGGTTGTACTCGCCCGCCTTGTCGCAGGACAGCTGGCGACCGTCGAACCAGGCCCGGCAGACCCCGCCCAGCGGTGCGGGATCGGTGCGGACGGTGAGCCGGCGGCCGGCCACGTCGATCGGGCAGTGCAGCATCCCGGCGTCGTCGGGCGCGCACGTGAGGTCGAGGTGGCTCACGGAGAAGCCGGGGGTGTCGATCCGGTAGACGGCTCCGGTCACGGCGCCCGGCGCGAGGAACGCGAGCAGGGCGAAGACGACGAGTGCGGTCAGCAGGACGAGCGACGGGACGAACCTGAGGAATCCGTCGCGCAGGCGCAACGCGGTGGCCACGGCCCACCTCCTTCGCCCACGGCATCGGCGCCGGTACGCACGGTGTTAGCCCCCTGACGAAGACCATCCACAGTGGACACCAATGGGCGCGGACCGAACGGCGGTGGCGGTGTTGCGCCGAATCGCGGAAGGCCCGGTCCCGGCCGGCGGTTCAGTCCGGGAAGCCGGCGAGCGACCCGATGAGGCCGAGCAGGATCACGCTCGACACCAGGGTCGCCAGGAAGGCGACCGCGGTGTGCTCGGTCCGCGTCCACCCGCCGCCGCCCGCGTGCCACTGCCAGATCGGCATGACCACCAGTGGCGCGGTGATCGGTGCCACCGGCCCGGCCAGGGCGTCCGCCACCCCCGCGTCCCGGAACACCGCGCCCGCCACCAGGAGCAGGCCGAGGACGACCCCGCCGTTGACCAGCGCGTACCACGCCTGGTGCGGGTGGGGCGGGTGCGGCCGGCCCGACGCGAGGAACGCCAGGACGGACGCGGTCACGGCGAGCAGCAGCGCGACGCCGAGGACCACCAACAGCCCGTAGCTGTCCATGAGCGCCTGCCACCACGGGAACGACGCCCGCGCGGCGGCGGTGTCGACGTCGGAGAGGGTCGGCCCGTCCAGCAGCACCCACGGCCGGATCGGCCCGTAGTGGCCCGCCTTCATGCAGGACAGGACACGGCCGTCGAACCGGGCCGAGCACGTCCCGCCCAGGGGTTCGAGGTCGGACCTGACGGAAAGCTCCCGCCCGGCCACGTCCACGACGCAGCGCCGGTGGTCGGCGTCCTCGGCGACGCACACCAGGTCACGGTGGCTCACGGAGAACCCCGGCGTGTCGACCCGGTACAGGGAATCGGTCACCTGGCGGGGCCCGACCGGGATCAGCAGCAGGAGGAGCACGAGGGCGGTCAGCGGGACAAGCAGCGGGATGCGCAGGAGGCTTCCGGAGCCGAGGCGCAGCGCGGTGGTCACCTCCACGGCATCGACCCTCGGGCACCCCGCGTTATCACCGTCCACAGTGGATACCCGAACGGGCGCGGGCCGAACGTGCGACAGGCCCGCACCCTCGGGAGGGTGCGGGCCTGTCGGCGTGGCGATCAGGAGCGCGGCAGGTACGCGCGGTGGTTCTTGGAGAACTCGAAGTTGTTGTACTTGTCCCAGTTGATCGACCACGTCATGAGGCCGCGCAGGTCCGGGTAGGTGCTCTTCGGCTTGTAGGAACCGCAGCGGCTCGCCTTGGTGATGCAGTCCCACGCGGTGTGCACGTCGGCCACCGAGGTGAACCCGTTGCCCGCGTTGATGCTCGCGGGCAGGCCGATCGCGACCTGGTCGGGACGCAGGCCGGCGAAGAACTTCGTCGCGTCGCCGCGCACCGGGAAGCCCTGGAGCACCATGTCGGCCATGCTGACGTGGAAGTCCGCGCCGCCCATCGTGTGGTACTGGTTGTCCAGGCCCATGATCGGGCCCGAGTTGTAGTGCTGGACGTGCAGCAGCGTCAGGTCGTCACGCAGGGCGTGGATGACCGGCAGGTAAGCCCCGGCACGCGGGTCCGCGCCGCCGTTGCCCGCGTAGAACTGGTAGCCGACCTGGACGAAGAACGTCTCCGGCGCCATCGTGAGCACGAACTTGCTGCCGTACTTGGCCTTCAGCGCCCGCAGCGCGGCGATCGTGTTGACGATGACCGGCGTGGTCGGGTTGCGGAAGTCGGTGTCGTTGGCGTTGAGCGACAGCGAGTGGCCCTCGAAGTCGACGTCCAGGCCGTCCAGGCCGTAGCGGTCGATGATCGCGCCGACCGAGCGGACGAACGCGTCACGGGCGCCCGTCGTGGTGAGCTGCACCTGGCCGTTCTGACCGCCGATGGAGATCAGGACCTTCTTGCCCTTGGCCTGCTTCTCCTTGATGGCCGCGACGAACTCGGCCTCGGACTCGACGTTCGGGCACTCGGCCACCGGGCACTGGGCGAAGCGCAGGTCGCCGGAGGTGACGGAGGTGGGCTCGGCGAACGACAGGTTGATGATGTCCCAGTCGTCCGAGACGTCCTTCATCCGGATGTAGCCGGAGCCGTTGGCGAAGCTGGCGTGCAGGTAGCCGACCAGGGCGCGCTTGGGCAGCGGGTTGTTCGGGTTCGTCGACGTCGTCGTGGTGGTGGTCGTGCTGGTGGTGGTGGTCGTCGTCGTAGTGGTCGTGGACGACGAGGTCGGCATGGTGGTGGACGTCGGCGGCGTCGTGGTGGTCGTCGTCGTCGTGGTGATCGTCGGGGTGCCCGAACAGGAGGCGCCGTTGAGCTTGCAGCCGGTCGGGTCGGCGGTGCCGGTGGCGTTGAAGCCGAACGTGACCACCGCGCCCGGCGCGATCGTGCCGTTGTAGTTGCGGTTGGTGAACGTGCTGTGCCCGCTCGACGAGGTGAGCAGGGCGTCCCAGTACGCGCCGACCGTGGTGCCCGACGGCAGGTCGAACTCCAGCTTCCACGACGAGATCGCGGTGCTGGTCTCGTTCTTGATCGTGTACTGCGCGGTGTACCCGGACGACCAGCTGGACGTCTTGGCGAACGTGGCGGTGACCGACGCGGCATAAGCGGGCGCGAAGCCGACCACCACCGCTCCGAGCACCAGCACGGCGACGGCCGCGGCCTTCGCCGCGATGTTTCTGCGAGACATGCGTCCCCTCCCAGCGGTGGCGGCCTCCAGGTGGGAAAATTGGACTAGACCATGTGACCGGTGTCAAGCCCGTCGGCCGGTTTCCGCCACGGATCGGTTCCGCTGCCCCCACCGCGGATCATGACCATCCAATACGCTGAGGGCACATCGACATCTCATGGGGGGCATTTCGATGAGGCGACTCCTGCTCTGCTTATCCGTGCTCGCGCTCCTGGTCGGCGGCACGGTCACCGCGACGGCCGAACCGTCGGACACCGGCCGGCCCGTCGTGGACTGCGGCTCTCTCGTCCGCGACTACGACCTCCCGGGCACCCGCGCGCACGTCACCTCCGCGACGCCGGTCACCGACGGCATCGCGCACTGCGACGTCCGGGGCCACGTCGACGACAAGGTCCGCTTCCAGCTCCGCCTGCCGACCGCCGGCTACTCGGGCCGCTACGTGCAGTACGGCTGCGGCGGCCTGTGCGGCGAGCTGTACGCGCCGGAGTTCCCCGAGCGGTGCGGCCCCCGACCCGGGGACGCCGCCGTGGCGAGCACCGACGACGGCCACGTCGGCACCGGCGCCACGCCGTTCTTCGACGCCACCTGGGCCGCGAACGACCAGAAGGCCCGCGACGACTGGCAGTTCCGCGCACCGCATGTCACGTCGCTGGCGTCGAAGGCCGTGATCAAGGCGTTCTACGGCGCCGGCCCGCGTCAGTCCTACTTCACCGGGTGCTCCAACGGCGGCCAGGAAGCGCTCCTGCTCGCCCAGCGCTACCCGCACGACTTCGACGGCATCGTCTCGGCCGCGCCGGGCGCCTACTTCGGCGCCCTCGTCCTCTACGAAGCGTGGCTCACCCGCGTGAACACCGACGCGGCGGGCGGTTCCGTGCTCACCGCGCCGAAGCTGCCCGTGCTGCACGAAGCCGTGCTGGCCCGCTGCGACGGGATCGACGGCCTGGTCGACCGCCAGCTCGACGACCCGCGCCGCTGCGACTTCGACCCCGGCACGCTGCGCTGCGCGACCGGCGACGCGCCGACGTGCCTCACCGATGCCCAGGTCGACACGGCCCGCAAGCTCTACGCCGGGCCGACCGACGCGGCCGGCGTGCGGCTCTACCCGGGCAACGAGGCGTACGGGTCGGAACTGGCCTGGTACGGCTGGATCGTGCCCGCACCCGAGTACGGCGAGGCGTTCGCCCGGACGCTGGCGGACAACTACCTGCGGTACGCGGGCTACCCGATCGGGACGCCGCACTCGTCGGTCGACGCCGTGCCGTTCACGCAGGCCGAACTGCGCCGGATCGGCGTGGAGGGCGCACGGGGCAACGCGATGAGCCTGGACCTGTCGGAGTTCCGCCGCTCGGGCGGCAAGCTCGTGCTCTGGCACGGGTGGAACGACCAGGCGATCCCGGCGGACAGCACGCTCGACTACTACGAGCGGCTGACCAGGACCAGTGGCGGCCCGGCGGCCACGCGGCGGTGGGCACGCCTGTTCGCCGTGCCCGCGATGTACCACTGCTTCGGCGGCACGACGCTCACCGAGTTCGACCCGCTGAAGGAACTCTTCTCGTGGGTGGAACAGGATCGCGCGCCCGAACGCGTCGTCGCGACCGGTCGTGACGGGGACGGGAACGTGGTCCGCACGCGCCCGGTGTTCCCGTACCCGCTGACCGCCCGCTACGACGGGTCGGGCAGCACGGACGAGGCGGCGAACTTCGTGCCCGCGCTCCCGGCCAAGCGACCGAAGGACGCCATCGACTGGGCGGGCACCTACCTGCACCACGTCCCGGGCCCGGTCGCGCCGTGACCGGTGGTGGGGCGGGAATTCCCCGCCCCACCACCGGTGTCACGACGTGACGCCGAACTCGTCGGCCAACACCCGGGCGTGCTCCTCGGTCGCCAGCAGGTAGACCGGGTCGTCGTAGTCGTCCGCCAGGCCGAGCCCGCGGAAGCGGCGCCCGTCCGGCGGGTCGAACAGCGACACGAACTCGTAGATCGCCAACTGGTCGAGGTGCCGGGTGGAGTGGTGCTCGGTGTGCCACTCCTTGCGCACGCCGTCGATCGTGAACGCGATCGACCTCAGGTCGTCGGCGAGCCGCACGTCCGCGACCTCGACCGCACCGCCGGTCAGTCCGACCACTTCGGACAGTACGTCCGCATAGGTCCGCTCGAGGTCGTCGGTGTCGCCGACCGGTACCTGGACCGCGAGGCCCAGTTCGATCAGGATCTCGTGGTAGGTGCGGAGCGGGTCGTCCTCCTCGTCGAGTTCCCAGTCGGCGAACTCCGCCGCCGCTTCGGGCGCGGCCAGGCCCAATGACACGATCCGTTCCGCGAACTCGCGCGGAGTGCTCGGATTCCCCATGATCGGGATCATGGCAGCGCACCGCGCGTCGTGTCCGGGGAACGCCGTCAGTGCTCGCCTTCCTCCAGCAGCGTCGCGGCCGGACCGATCACACGCGGGTCGGGCGCGCCGACCACCTCGTGGTCCTTGTCCGCGTAGTCGAATCGGGCCAGGACGCTGCGCATCGCCTCGACGCGGGCCCGCTTCTTGTCGTTGCTCTTCACCACGGTCCACGGCGCCGAGGTGGTGTCGGTCTCCCGGAACATGGCGACCTTGGCCCGGGTGTAGGCGGTCCAGCGGTCCAACGACTCCAGGTCGTTGGGGCTGAGCTTCCACTGCCGCACCGGGTCGACCTGGCGGATCAGGAACCGGGTGCGCTGCTCGGCCTGGGAGACCGAGAACCACAGCTTCACCAGCGTGATGCCGTCGTCGACGAGCATCTGCTCGAAGCGCGGCGCCTGGTGCATGAACCGGTGGTACTGCTCGTCGGTGCAGTAGCCCATCACGCGCTCGACACCGGCCCGGTTGTACCAGGACCGGTCGAACAGCACGATCTCGCCGGCGGTGGGCAGGTGGTCGACGTAGCGCTGGAAGTACCACTCCCCCTGCTCGCGCTCGGTCGGCTTGCCCAGCGCGACGACCCGCGCGCCGCGCGGGTTGAGGTGCTCGGTGAACCGCTTGATCGTGCCGCCCTTGCCCGCCGCGTCCCGGCCCTCGAACACCACGACCATCCGGCCGCCGTTGTCCTTGATCCAGTACTGGAGCTTGAGCAGTTCGATCTGGAGCAGGCGCTTGAGGAGGTCGTACTCCTCGCGCGACATCCGCTCCTGGTACGGGTAGTTCTCGCGCCACGTGTCGATCGACGACCCGTCGGCGCGGCGCAGGACGGGGTCCTCGGCGTCGTCGTAGTCCACGACGAGCGTGTCGTCGGACAGTTCCGGGAACAGGGCGGCGAGGTCGGGCGCGTGGTCGAGCACCAGCCAGTGGTACCCCACCGGGCCGAACGGCGGTCGACGTGTCGGCCACGGAACGCTGAACACGAGGGTTCCTCCCGGTAAGGTGGAATACGGGAGGTGGACCATGACCGACACCGACTACCGCGACGGCTCGGTCCTGTGCCGGGACGACGCCCTCGTGATCCGCCGCTACTACTTTCCGACGCTGACGGCCAAGCGCGTGCCGTACGACCGCGTCGTGCGCGTCCTGCGCTATCCGCTCACGGCCCGCACCGGCCGGTTGCGGCTGTGGGGCACGGCCAACCCGACCCGCTGGTTCAACCTCGACGGCGGCCGGTCCGGCCGGACCACCGCGTACGTCGTGGACACCGGGCGCACGGTCAAGCCGGTCGTCACGCCCGACGACCCGCGGGCGTTCGAGCGGGCCCTGGCCGCGCACGGCGTGGAAATCACCGACCGCCGGCGTTGAGCCGCGGTTACGCTCGCCGACGTGCGCACCAAGCCGACGCTGACCTGGACGCCGACCGGCCCGCCCCGGCCCCGCACCACCAGCCTGGACGAGGTGGTCGGGGTCGTCGGCGCGGGCAACGTGCTCGTGCTCAGCGGCGCGGGGTTGTCCACCGAGTCGGGCATCCCCGACTACCGGGGCGCCACGGGCAGCCTGCGCACCCACACGCCCATGACCTACCAGGACTTCGTCGCCGACGCGGACAACCGTCGACGGTACTGGGCCCGCAGCCACGTCGGCTGGCGCCTGCTCGCGGGCGCCACGCCCAACGCCGGGCACCACGCCGTGACCGCACTGCACGACCGGGGCCTGCTGACCGGCGTGATCACGCAGAACGTGGACGGCCTGCACCGCGCGGCCGGCACGCCGGACGTGGTCGAGCTGCACGGCGGCATCGACCGGGTCGTGTGCCTGGACTGCCGCGTGGTCACCGGCCGGCTCGACCTGGACCGGCGGCTGCGCGACCTCAACGGGGAGTTCTCCGCCGACGCGTCCCGGGTGAACCCGGACGGCGACGTGGAGCTGCCCGACGACGTGGTGCGCGGGTTCCGGGTCGCGGCGTGCGCGGACTGCGGCGGCGTGCTCAAGCCCGACGTGGTGTTCTTCGGCGAGAACGTGCCCAAGGACCGGGTGGACCGCTGCTACGCGCTCGTGGGCGCGGCCGACGCGCTGCTCGTGCTCGGCTCGTCGCTGACCGTCCGGTCCGGGCTGCGGTTCGTCGAGCGGGCGGCCCGGACCGGCCGGACCGTGGTGATCGTCAACCGGGGCGAGACGCGCGGCGACGCCCACGCGTCCGTGCTCGTGGACCTCCCGCTGGGCCGGGCGCTCACCGACCTGCTGACCGCGCTCGGCTGAGCATCGCAGCGCACGCGCTGCTCCGTCCGGGTGCCGGTCCGTAGAGTGATCGCCGATGCCGCGCCGACTGCTCGCCCTGGTCCTGGTGGTACCGCTGGTCGCGGTACTGCTGCTGGTCGCCGACTCGCCGTTCCCGCCGGCACCCGGACCGGGACCGGACGCGCCGACCGCGATGGTGGCGCTGGGCGACAGCACGATGTCCGGCGAGGGCGCGGGCGACTACGAAGCCGGCACGGACGGCGTCGACGGCAACTGGTGCCACCGGTCGGCGAACGCCTCGGTGTGGAAGACCCGGGCGGGCGTCGACAAGGTGTTCAACCTGGCGTGCTCGGGCGCCAACTCCGAACAGGTCGGCTTGACCGATCAAGTCCGCAACACCGAGGGCTCCCAGGCCCGCCGGCTCGCGGCGATCGCCCGTGAATACCGGGTCACGGTCGTGCTCGTGGCCGTCGGCGCGAACGACGACCCCCGGTTCTCCGACGTGCTCAACACGTGCCTCAAGGCGTGGTTCGAGCGCAAGTCCGACTGCGCCAAGTCCCTGTCGGGCGAGTGGAAGCAGCGCGTGGCCAAGATGACGCCGAAGGTCGAGCGCGCGCTGCGGGACGTGCAGCTCGTGCTGCGCAACGAGGGCTACACGCAACGCGCCTACACGCTGGTCCTCCAGTCCTACGCCTCACCGGTCGCGCCGGACCTGCCCGCCGACCTCCAGAACCTGGCCGGGTGCCCGTTGCGCGCCGGCGACCTGGAGTGGGTGAAGAACACGGCCGTCGGCCAGTTGTCCGCGTCGCTGCGCACGGCCGCGAACTCCGTGGGCGCACGCTTCCTCGACCTGTCCGGCGCGGGCGCCGGACACGAGGCGTGCGTGGGTGGCGACCGGCCGGAGACCGAGTGGTTCACCCGGCTCACGGTGGACTTCGAGGGGCTGCGCGACGACGAGCGCGCACGGCACGTGTTCCAGGAGTCCTTCCACCCCAACGCCCTGGGCCACGACCAGGTCGCCCGGTGCGTGACCGCGTTCCTGCGCACCACCGACCAGGCCGCCCGGTGCGCGGCCGGTCAGGACGGCGACCTCACCGCCGTGCCCGCGAAGTAGTCCGCGAGCCGCGCGTCGGTGAAGCCGTGCGACTCGACCAGTCCGCGCGCGATCACGCCCAGATACGCCGCCGAGGGCGGGACGTGCTCGACGTCGGCCGGCCGCCAGGGCGAGGTGAACGTCAGCAGCGGGTGCCCGTCGCGGTGCCCCAGGCACACCAGGGTCTCGTAACGCCCGGTGCCGAACTCGTGCCGCCCGACCGACAGCACGGTCGACAGGTCGAACTCCTCGCCGGGCTCGCGGTACATCTCCTGCGCGGCCACGTCGGCGAACTGGCCGGCGGTGATCAGGTAGGCGCGGGCGGCCACCGTCGAGTCGGCGTCCGGGTCGAGGAACGCCCGGCCGCCGCCCCACACCGGGGAGTGGGTGGCGAAGTAGAGCCGGCCGGGGACCGTGAGCGGCACGTCGGCGGCCGGCGGCGTGCGGTCGCGGCAGCCGGGGTAGACGTGCGTGGTGCCTTCCGGCGTGCCGCCCCGCAGGTAGCAGGCGAAGCGGGAGTAGAGCACGTTCGAGCCGTACGCGACGTACCAGACGTGACTCACCACCGACCCGCCATGCAGTCCGCGCACGCCCGCACCCGCGGATAGCGGGTCTCCAGTTCGCGGCGGGTGCCGCAGATCCGAACGTGGTCGCGCGCGATCCCGGTACGGCACACGACCCGGTGCAGCACCATCGTGGTGATGTCGAAGGAGGGTTCCGCGTCGATCACGAACTGGTTGGGGTTCGCCGCCACCCACCAGTCGTAGCCGACGTCGTTGTCCTCGCCGAACTCCAGCATGGGGTGATGATCCCCCGCCGGAGGCCGGCTTCTCTACACCCGGATTCCGTTGGCCGCCAACGGAGACGTACGCCACTCGTCCTCGAGGATGGCGTAGACGAACTCCTCGCCCCACTCGCCCTTGAAAAGCTCGCTGTGCTTGAAGTGCGCCTCGCGCCGCATGCCCAGGCGTTCCATCACGCCCCACGACGCGTCGTTGCGCGCGTCGCAACTCGCCACGATCCGGTGCAGCTTCAGCAGTCCGAAGCCGAGTTCGAGCATCGCGGCGGCGGCCTCGGTGGCGTAGCCGTGCCCGTGGTGGTCGGGGTGCACGATGTAGCCGATCTCGCCTTGGCGGTGCTCCTCGCTCAGGTACTTCAGCACGGCCTCGCCGACCGCGACGCCGTCGCGCTCGATCACCAGGCACAGGTCCTGGCCTTCCTTCTCGGGCCAGGGCACGGACATCTTGCGGGCCAGGTTGACCTTGCTCTCGTCGGGCGTGCGCGCCTCGCCGTAGAGGTAGCGGACCACGTCGGGCCGGGATTCCCAGGAGTGCAGGGCGGCTTCGTCGGCGGCGGTGAACGGCCGCAGCACCAGGCGTGCCGTCCGCACGGGGTAGTCGGGGGTCACGCCGTCCACGTTAAAGGTCGCGCAAAGCCTTTATCGGAGCCTCGACGCAGTCGGCCACGTAGCGCAGGAAGCCGCCGGCCGTGCCGCCGTCGCACACGCGGTGGTCGAAGGCGAGCGTCAACTGGGCGACCTTGCGCACCTCCAGCCGCCCGTCCACGGCCCACGGCCGGTCGATGACCCGGCCCAGGCCCAGGATCGCGGCCTCGGGGTGGTTGATGATCGCGGCCGAGCCGTCCACGCCGAACACGCCGTAGTTGTTGAGGGTGAACGTGCCGCCGGTGAGCACGGCGGGCGCGAGGGTGCCCTCCCGGGCGGACGCGGCCAGTCCGGTGATCGCCTCCGCGAGCGCGCCCGTCGTGAGCGTGTGGGCGTCGTGCACCACCGGCACGACCAGGCCACGCTCGGTCTGGGCGGCGAAGCCGAGGTGGATCCCGTCGAGGACCACGATCCCGTCGCCTTCGACACGGGAGTTCAGCTCCGGGTACCGGCGCAGGCCCAGGATCGTGAAGCGGGCCAGCAGCGCGAGCAGGGAGACGCCGGGCAGGGCGGCGCGGGCGGCGAGCAGTCCGGTGGCGTCCACGTCGACCCAGACCGTGGCCTCGGGGATCTCGCGGCGCGAGGTGGCGAGTTTCCGGGCGACCGCGCCGCGCAGGCCCGTCAACGGAATCCGTCGGCCCTTCGGGGTGGACGCGCTCTCCACGTCGGCGCGGCGGATCACCCCGCCCGGACCGGTTCCCGTGATGCGCTCCAACGGGACTCCGCGCTCGCGGGCCATCCGACGGACGATCGGCGAGATCACGCCGGGACCCTGATCCGCTCGCGCGCCCTGGGTGACACCGGTGGCGCGAGACCTGTCGACCTCCCGCGTGGCACGAGCCGTTCCGGGCCCGCCCGGCCCACCGACCGCACCCGGTTCACGGGCATCGGGCACGGCGGACCGCCGCGGCCCGCGGCGGCGCCTGGTGTCGGAAGTGCCGTACCCGATCAACACATTGCCGCTGTACTCGGAGGACTCCGGCACCTCCGCCGCGGCCGTGCCGTCGACGGTCAGCAGCACGGACCCGACCGCGAGCTTCTCCCCCGCCTCGCCGTTGCGCGCGGTCACCACGCCCGCGTACGGGCACGGCACCTCGACGACCGCCTTGGCCGTCTCCACCTCGACCACGGGCTGGTCGACCGCCACGGTGTCGCCGACCGACACCAGCCACGCGACGATCTCGCCCTCGGTCAGGCCCTCGCCCAGGTCGGGCAGGCGGAAGTCAGCCACGGCGGGCCGCCACGACCTCGTCGTCCCACTGCAACCGGCCGATGGTGTCGAGGATGCGGTCCACGCCGGGCAGGTGGAACTCCTCCAGCTTGGGCGGCGGGTACGGGATGTCGAAGCCGGTCACCCGCAGCACGGGCGCGTGCAGGTGGTGGAAGCAGCGCTCGGTGACCCGGGCGACCACCTCGGCGCCGTAGCCGCCGAACCCGGACGCCTCGTGCACCACGACCGCGCGCCCGGTCTTCACCACGGACGCGCACACGGTGTCGTCGTCGAACGGCGCCAACGACCTCAGGTCCACGACCTCCACGTCCCAGCCCTCCTCCTCGGCCGCCTCGGCGGTCTCCAAGGCGGTCGCGACCATCGGTCCGTACGCGATGAGCGTGACGTCCGCGCCGGGTCGCCGCACGACCGCGCGGTCGAACGCGAGCGACTCGTCCGTGAGCGGGCCCTTCGACCAGTAGCGGCGCTTGGGTTCGAGGAAGATCACCGGGTCCGGCGAGTCGATGGCCGCGCGCAGCAGCCGGTAGGCGTCGTCGGGCGTGCCGGGCGTGACGACGCGCAGCCCCGGCGTGTGCGTGTAGTACGCCTCGGACGAGTCGCAGTGGTGCTCGACGCCGCCGATGCCGCCGCCGTAGGGCACGCGGATCACCACGGGCAACGACACCGCGCCGCGCGTGCGGTTGCGCAGCTTGGCCAGGTGGCTGGTGATCTGCTCGAACGCCGGGTAGGCGAACGCGTCGAACTGCATCTCGACCACGGGCCGCAGCCCGTTCATGGCCATGCCGATCGCGGTGCCGACGATGCCCGACTCGGCCAGCGGGGTGTCGAACACCCGCCGGTCGCCGAACCTCGCGGCCAGGCCGTCGGTCACCCGGAACACGCCGCCGAGCGGACCGACGTCCTCGCCGAACACCAGCACGGTCGGGTCGGCGTCCAACGCGTCGGCGAGCGCCTTGTTCAGCGCCCCGGCCATGGACACGGTCATGCCGACTCCTCGCGCAGGAATTCCGCCTGGGCGCGCAGGTGCGCGGGCATGGTCGCGTAGACGTGCTCGAACAGGTCGGCCGGGTCGGGCTCGACGTCCACGTTGAGCGCGGCGCGGACGGCCGCGGCGAACGTCTCGGCCTCCCGCGCGACGTCGTCCTTCGTCCGCTCGTCGAGCAGGCCGCGTGCGGTCAGGTAGGCGGACAGCCGGTCGACGGGATCACGGGCCAGCCACGCGGCGACCTCGTCGGACGTGCGGTAGCGGGTGGCGTCGTCGGCGTTGGTGTGCGCCTCGATGCGGTACGTCAACGCCTCGATGAGCGTCGGCCCGCCGGTGCGCAGGGCATCGCGCACGACCGCGTACACGGCCGCCGCGTCGTTGCCGTCGACCAGCACCGAAGGCACGCCGTAGCCGATGCCCTTGTGCGCCAACGTCGGCGCGGCGGTCTGCTTGTCCAGCGGCACGCTGATCGCGTAGCCGTTGTTCTGCACCAGGAACACCACGGGTGCCTGCCAGACGCCCGCGAAGTTCAACGCCTCGTGCGTGTCGCCCTCGCTGGTCGCGCCGTCGCCGAGCAGCACGAGCGCGGCGGTGTCCTCGCCCTTGAGCCGGGCCGCGTGCGCGAAGCCCACGGCGTGCAGGGTGTTCGTGGCCAGCGGCGTGCACTGCGGGCCGACGCGGTGCTCGTACGGGTCGTAGCCCAGGTGCCAGCCGCCTTGCAGCAGCGTCAACGTCTGCGCCGGGTCGATGCCCCGGCTGACCAGGGCGACCGAGTCGCGGTAGGTGGGGAAGAGCCAGTCGTCGGGGCGCAACGCGAGCACCGGGGCGATCTCGCACGCCTCCTGGCCACGGGAGGACGGGTAGACCGCGAGCCGGCCCTGCCGGGTCAGCGCCGTGGCCTGGGTGTCGAACCGGCGGCCGACGACCATCCGCCGGTACAGCTCGACCAGCACGTCGTCGGCCGGCATGACCAGCGGCGAGCCCTCGACCGGGGTGCCGTCGGGGCGCAGCAGCGCCAACGGCTCCTCGGTGGGCAACAGGTGGGAAGGCGACGTCCGGGAAGGCGACGACCTGGGTGCCTGCGTACGGGTCATGGCCACCTCCGGTCCTCGGATGCCTCGGATGGTCCGCGTCACACCGGCCAAAGTTCCAGATCCCACTCATGATTCCGGACGAACGGCCTTCAATAGGGGTTATCGTCGACCACATGACGGCCCGGACTGGACATTCGGCACCGCTGGACGAGACCGACCGGCGCATCGTCGCCGAGCTGCGCGCGGACGGCCGGATCTCCATGCGGTCGTTGGCCGAGAAGCTGCACATCTCGCGCGCGAGCGCGTACTCACGCGTGGAACGGCTGCACCGCGACGGCGTCGTGACCGGCTACACGGCCGTGGTCGACCCGGAGCGGTACGGGTTCGGCATCTCGGCGTACGTGTACCTCAAGATCAGCCAGCACTCGTGGAAGGCGGTGCGGCACCGCGTGCTGGAGATCCCCGAGGTGTGGCACGCGGCGCTGGTGTCGGGCGACTACGACCTCGTGCTGCTGGTCCGCACGCCAGACGCGCACAGCCTGCGCGACCTCGTGCTGTCCCGGTTGCAGACCATGCCGGACGTGACGTCCAGCCACACCGTGCTCATCCTCGACGAGGTGGCCGGTCACCAGCCGAAGTTCTGAGTCCAGTAGATCCCGTAGGAACCGCCGCGGGCCATGCCCACGCCGATGGCCTTCAACCGGCAGTTGACGATGTTGGCCCGGTGGCCCGGCGAGTCCATCCACCCCTTGACGACCAGCTCCGGCGTCTTGTGCCCGGCCGCGATGTTCTCCGCGCCCGGCGCCGGGTAGCCCGCCGCCTTGACCCGGTCGACGAACGACCGGCCGTCCTTGGAGTGGTGCTCGAAGTAGTTCTTCGCGGCCATGTCGACGCTGTGCTCGCGGGCGGCCCTGGCCAGGCGGTCGTCGGCGACCAGCGGCGCGCAGCCGACCCGGGCGCGTTCGGCGTTGGTCAGCTCGACGACCTTCTCCTCGACCACCTCGTTCTCCGGGCGGGTCGGGACGACCGCCTCGGGCGTGGGTGCCTCGGTGGCGGCCACCGTGGGGGTGAGGATGGTCGTGGTGGTCGTGACGACGACACGCACGGTGGTCGTGGCGGTGGCGGTGAGTTCGGTCGCCCGGTCGGCCTCGGCGCACCCGGCGAGCGCGAGCCCGACCAGCACGACGGCGGGCAGTACCCGGTGGTTGCGCGGCACGCGGTCCTCATCTGCGCTCGACGGCATTTCGGGCGCGGCGACCGCGCTGCGCTTCTTCGCAGGGTAAGCGCGCTGCGGTCGCCGCACCGAACGGGGAACCGGGCGGACCGGGCAAGGGGGAGAGCGCTGCGGTCGGCCTCAATTCCGAAAATGACTTTAACCGCACTCGCCGAGAATGTCGACAGCGAATTATTTAAGGAAGATTTAAAGGTCGCACAAGGCGCCGAAAAGAATTGGGCCGCTAGTGTTCGGGCTCTGCGAGGCGGGACAGCCGGAGCTGCACTCTGGTCCCGCCGAGCGGACCCCGGTCCACGACCAGGGAGCCGCCTGTGGACTCGGCCGCGCGGCGGGCGATGTCGAGTCCCAGACCGGTGGAGCCGGCGCTGCTGCCCCCGCGGCGCAGCGCCGTCTCCAGGTCTTCGATCCCCGGACCGGCGTCCTCGATCACGATCACCACCCGGTCGGGCTGGTGGAACAGTGCGACGACGAACCCGACCCCCTCGGGGGTGTGCCGGAAGATGTTGCCCAGCAGCACGTCCATCACGGCCGCCAGATCGGTGCGCGTCAACGGCACGAACGCCGGGCGTTCGGTGCCCCGCAGGTTCCACAGCCGGCGCTGGTCGTCGGCCAGCGCGGACCAGAACACCAACCGGTCGTGCACCACCTGTGCCGCGTCGCAGCGGTTGCCGTCCGGATCGGTCAACTCGCGCCGGGCCGCCCGGATGACCTCGTTGACCTCGCGTTCCAACGCCACCACCGCCTGGCGAACACGATTGGCATTCGCATCCGTGCCGAGCAGTTCCGAATCGAGACGCAACGCCGTCAACGGCGTGCGAAGACGGTGGGAAAGATCGCCGAGCATTTCCCGTTCATTGGCCATCAACTGCCCGATCCGATCGGCCATCCGGTTGAACGCGCCGCCCGCGTCGGCCAGTTCCGGCGGGCCCGTCGGCGCCACCCGGGCGGACAGGTCGCCCTCCTCCATCCGCCGCGCGCCCTCGGCCAGCTCGCGCGACGCCTTGACCACGCGGGCGCCCAGGCGGTCGGCCACGAGCACCGACGCGAGCACCAGCGACACGGCCACGCCGCTGAGCGCGAACCACGCGGGCAGCACGCCCCGGGACAGCTCGCCCTCGGGCACGAACGCCTCGACCACGACCGTGGACCCGCGCAACAGCACGGGCTGGAGGATCACCCGCCCGTCGGACACCGTGTCGCGGAACGACCTGCCCTCCCGGGCCCGCCGGAGCTGGTCGTCGGTGGCCTTGGCCTCCGGGCCGATCCGCGTGCCGTCGGGCAGGTGCACGACCACGTGGCCGCCCGCGCTGGCCAGCGCCTGCTCGACGGCGGCGCGTTCGGACGTGATCACCAGGACCGGGACGAGCGCGGCGGCCTGCTTGTCGGCCTCGCCCAGCGCGCGGTCCTCCGCGAGCGCCGCGACGACCGTCGCCAACGGGATCAGGAAGGCCAGCGCCACCATGGACGTGACGGCCAGCGAGACGAGGGCGAGCGACTTCCTCACTCGGCCGCCGTCAGCTTGAACCCGACGCCGCGCACGGTGTGCAGGTAACGGGGTTGGGCGGCGCGCTCGCCGAGCTTGCGGCGCAACCACGACAGGTGCACGTCGAGCGTCTGGTCGTCGTGGCGGCCGGGCATGTTCCACAGGTTCGCCAGCAGCTCGGCCCGCGGCACCACCTTGCCCGCGCGGGCGGCGAGGTAGGCGAGGAGGTCGAACTCCTTGCGCGTCAGGTTCAGTTCGCGGCCCGCCAGCCGGGCCTCGCGCCGGTCGAGGTCCACGGTCAACTCCCCGATCCGCAGCGGTTCCGGTCCGCTGTCCTCCCGCCGGGCCCGGCGCAGGACCGCCGACAGCCGGGCCGCGAGGTGCTCGCTGGAGAACGGCTTGACGAGGTAGTCGTCGGCGCCGGCGTTGAGCAGCCGCACGATCTCCGACTCGTCGTCGCGCGCTGTCGCCACGATGACCGGTACGTCGCAGACGCCGCGCATCATCCGCAACGCGTCCGCGCCGTCCATGTCCGGCAGGCCGAGGTCGAGCACGACCAGGTCGAAGGCGGAACTGGTGATCTCCCGCAACGCCTCCAGCGCCGTGCCGACCGGCAGCACGGCGTGCCCCATCCCCGTCAGCGCCCGCGAGACGGCCGACCGCACGACCGGGTCATCCTCGACCAGCAGCACCGAAACCATGGCGCGCACCGTAACGCCAACGAGTGACCAAGTCCCACCCGCGCCCGTTTCGTCAACGGCCAAACCGCGAGTCCTCCACCCGGACACCGCGAACTACGCCCCCGGGTCACCCGGTCGGCCCAGCCAGGCGTGTCCGGAACGCACAACTCACCGTGCCTGAATGCACAACTCGCGGTGCCTGAACGCATAACTCGCGCCGGGGGTGGGAAAGTCGGACCGGACGGGGGTGTCCGTGGGGTGTATGGGTGGAGGACTCGCGCGGAAGGGGTGAGGGCGGGTGCGGCAGGATGGCGGGATGTCCCGGGGACTCCAGTACTTCGCGGCATGGTCGGCGACCACGGTCGTCGCGGTCATGCTGTCCTCGCTCGGCATCCGGTTCGTACTGGGGGCCGGCGTGTCCGAGCGTCCGCTCCTCGTCCCGGCCACCACACAGCAGACGACGACCACGGTCGCCACGACGACGACCACGGCCACCACCACGACGACCACGCCGGCGCCGACCACCCCGGCCGCGGTCACCACGACGACCAACCGCGCCACGACCACGACGACCGCACCGCCGACCACGACCACGACCGACAGCGGCACGTGGACGACCGAGAACGGCGAACTCGTGCGCACCTTCACGCTGGAGGGCGGGGTGGCCACGGTCCGGTACCGCACCAAGGACCGGTCGATCGAGCCCGTCTCCGCGTCGCCGCGCCAGGGCTACTCGACCCGGATCGAGCAGCCCGCGTCGGCGGTCGTCATCTGGTTCACCAGCGCCACCCACACCTCGCGCCTGGAAGCCATGTGGGCCGGCGACCGGCCGCAGTGGCAGATCATCGAAGAGGACTGAAGACCCACCGCAGCGACGCGAGCGACTTGCGCACGTACAGGTCGATCCCGTGCTCGGTCCCGTAAGCCAGGTCCTCCAACAGCGCACACCGCGCGTGGAACACGGCCCGCTCCCGCAGGTCCGCCGGAGTCGCCGCGAGCGCGGCCGGGCCCAGGTCCCGGAACAGCAGCCCGTGGTCGTATGCCGGGTCGACCACCGCGGCGTCGGTCCAGTCGATCACGCCGGACACCGCGCCGTCGGCCACGAGCACGTGCTCGTGGCCGATGTCGTTGTGCGAGAACGCCACCGGGTGGTCCCGGCCCGGCGGCGGCGCGGCCAGGAACGCCGTCACGTCCGCCCGGTACGCCGCGGGCACGTACCCGAGCCGCCCGGCCGCCTCCGCGAGCAGCTCCGCCGGATCGTCGACGTCGACGGGCACGTCCACCTCCAACGCCTGGATCACCCGGAGGAACCCGATCAGCGTGTCGAGCACGCCGGGCGGCGGCACGTCGACCTCGGCCGGCGGCACGCCGGGCAGCTTGCGGTAGGCCATGCGGTCGCCCGACGCGAACACCGGCACCGGCACGGCCACGGGCGACACGGCGGCGACCGCCCGCAGCACCGCGGCCTCCGCGGCGACGTCGCCGTCCTTGCGGAACCGGACCACGAGCGAGCCGTCCACCTCGAAGGCCACGTTGTCGAGCCCCTCCCCCAGCGGCACGACGGAGGTCACGGCGAGATCGGGCAGGTTCGCGGCGAGCACCGCGCGGACGTCCACGGATTCCAGCGTAGGTGGTTCGATCACCGCATGGCCCACCCCGAACCCCAGGCCCTCCTGTCCCAACGCGTCAACCGGCTGCGCGCCGGCGTCCTGGGCGCCAACGACGGCATCGTCTCCACCGCCGGGCTGGTGGTCGGCGTCGCCGGTGCCGCCGCCGACCGCACCGCCCTGCTCGCCGCCGGCATCGCCGGGCTCGTCGCCGGTGCGCTGTCCATGGCGGGCGGCGAGTACGTCTCGGTGAGCACCCAGCGCGACACCGAGCGCGCCGCGCTGCGGCTGGAGGAGTTCGAACTCCGCGAGATGCCCGAGGCCGAGGAGCACGAACTCGCCGCCATCTACCGGGAGAAGGGCCTGCGGCCCGAACTCGCCGCCGAGGTCGCCCGCGAGCTGACCGCGCACGACGCGTTGCGCGCCCACGCCGAGGCCGAGCTGCACATCGACCCGGACAACCTGACCAGTCCGTGGCAGGCCGCGCTCGCCTCGTGCCAGGCGTTCGCCCTGGGCGCTCTCGTCCCGCTGCTCGCGATCGTCCTCCCGCCGGTCGCGTGGCGGGTGTGGGCGTGCGCGGCGGCCGTCCTGGTCGGGCTCGCGCTGACCGGCGTGGTGAGCGCGCGCCTCGGGTCGAGCCCGGTCGGTCCGGCCGTGCGCCGCAACGTGGTCGTCGGCACGCTCACCATGGCCGTGACCTACGGGGTGGGCCTGCTGTTCGGCGTCACCCTGGGCTGATGTTCCGTCACGACCGGGGCGCCGGAAAATCGTTCACACGAAGGTGTGGAATCCCGGCGAAACGGGTAACCGCCGCCGACCCGGTGCCGATCCGGACACCGAGGCCGGGAACGGAGGTGCCACCCCATGACCCATCACCAGCCCACGCTGTCCCTGCGCCGTGACGCCCGCACCGAGCGTCGGGTGTGGACGGTTTTCGCCGCGCTCTTCCTGCTGGTCGCCGGCGCCAACGCGCTCGTCGCCCTGTCCGAGGACGCCTGGTGGCAACTCGGCGCGGCGGCGGTGTTCCTCGCCGTGGCCGCGGGCTGCGCCCGTCGCGCCCGAGGCGGCAGAGACTGAGCGCCACGCACCGACACCGCTGAGACGACCAGCGGCTGGTCCGAATGGACGTAGCCGTTGGTCGTTTCGCTGTCAACCCCGGGTGGGATTCCCCACGACCCCCTACCGGACTAGCGCCATAACCGCGAATTCACATTATCGTCACAAGACCCCGGCAATCCCGGAGCACCGCGACGGCACGGTCCACGGCCACATCCGGCCCGACACCCGAGCCCGCTGCGTGTGCAGTTCTCCCGCACAACGGAGTGCGGCCACCACGCCGTAGACGCATCGAAAGCGTGGTCCCACCACAGCCAGGCAGCAGGCCGAGCTGTCCCGCGTCGACGACGCGCGCGGACGCCGCTCGGCCACCTCCGTATGCCCGGACGACGCCACGGGAGGGCCCGTTGTGACCCACCAGCACCAGACGCGCGGTCTGTACGACCCGCAGTTCGAGCACGACGCCTGCGGCGTCGCGTTCGTCGCCGACCTCGCCGGCCGGCGCAACCACGCGATCGTGAAGCAGGCGCTGGTCGCCCTGCGCAACCTGGAACACCGGGGCGCCCGCGGCGCCGAGCAGGAGACCGGCGACGGCGCCGGCCTGCTGATCCAGGTCCCCGACGCGTTCTACCGCGAGGTCGTCGACTTCACCCTGCCCGAACCCGGCCACTACGCCGTGGGCACCGCGTTCCTGCCCGTCGAGGGCACGGACGCGGCCAAGGCGCGCATCGAGGACGTCGCCGCGCAGGAGGGCGCGACGGTCCTGGGCTGGCGGGAGCTGCCGGTCGACGCCGAGCACGTCGGCCCGACCGCGCGTACGACCATGCCGCGCTTCGCCCAGCTGTTCCTCGCGGGCGGCGCCGGGCAGTCCGGGCTGGAGCTGGAGCGGCTGGCGTTCGTCGTCCGCAAGCGCGCCGAGCACGCCGTGGACGTCTACTTCCCGAGCCTGTCGTCGCGCACGGTCGTCTACAAGGGAATGCTCACCGAGCCGCAGGTCGAGAAGTTCTTCCTCGACCTCCAGGACGAGCGCGTCACGTCCTCGATCGGCCTCGTGCACTCCCGGTTCTCCACGAACACGTTCCCGAGCTGGCCGCTGGCGCACCCGTACCGGTACGTCGCGCACAACGGCGAGATCAACACGCTGCGCGGCAACCGCAACTGGATGGACGCCCGCGAGTCCACCCTGGAGACCGACCTCGTCCCCGGCGACATCGAGCGGATCTTCCCGATCATCACGCGCGGCGCCAGCGACTCGGCGAGCTTCGACGAGGTGCTGGAACTGCTGCACCTGAGCGGTCGGAGCCTGCCGCACGCGGTGCTGATGATGATCCCCGAGGCGTGGGAGAACCACGCCGAGATGGACCCCGCGCGCCGCGCGTTCTACGAGTTCCACTCCACGCTCATGGAGCCGTGGGACGGCCCAGCCCTGGTGTCGTTCACCGACGGCACGCTCATCGGCGCCGTGCTGGACCGCAACGGCCTGCGCCCGGCCCGCTACTGGGTCACCGAGGACGGCCTGGTCGTGCTCGGCAGCGAGGCCGGCGTGCTGGAGTTCGACCAGGCCACGATCGTCCGCAAGGGACGGTTGGAGCCGGGCCGCATGTTCCTCGTCGACACCGCCCAGGGGCGGATCATCGACGACGAGGAGATCAAGGGGCAGCTCGCCGCCGAGCACCCGTACGAGCGGTGGGTCGCCGACGGCGTCCTGCACCTGTCGGACCTGCCCGCGCGTGAGCGCGAGGTGCCGACGCACGCGTCCCTCGTGCGTCGGCAGCAGGCGTTCGGCTACACCGAGGAGGAGCTGTCGCTCCTGCTGCGCCCGATGGCGCGCACCGGTGCCGAGCCGATCGGCTCGATGGGCAACGACTCGCCGTTCGCGCCGCTGTCGAACCGGCCGCGGCAGCTGTTCGACTACTTCCAGCAGCTGTTCGCGCAGGTCACGAACCCGCCACTGGACGCCATCCGCGAGGAACTGGTCACCAGCCTGCACGCCACGCTGGGCGCCGAGCCCAACCTGCTGTCGGTGGACGCGTCGTCGTGCCGGCGGATCTCGCTGGCGTTCCCGGTGCTGGACAACGACGAGCTGGCCAAGCTCGTGCACGTCGACGACGACGGCACGCTGCCCGAGTTCCGCACGCACACCGTCCACGGCACCTACCCGGTGGCGGGCGGCGGCGCGGCCCTCAAGGCCCGGCTCGCCGAGATCCGGACCGAGGTGTCGGCCGCGATCGCCGACGGCGCGCGCCTGGTCGTGCTGTCGGACCGGGGCGTGAACGCCGAGGAAGCGCCGATCCCGTCGCTGTTGCTGACCGGTGCCGTGCACCACCACCTGGTCCGGGAGAAGACCCGCACCCAGGTCGACCTGATCGTCGAGTCGGGCGACGCGCGCGAGGTGCACCACATCGCGCTGCTGGTGGGCTACGGCGCGAAGGCGGTCAACCCGTACCTGGCCATGGCCTCGGTCGAGGAGCTGCCGGACGTCGACCCGAAGGTCGCGACCCGCAACCTGATCAAGGCGCTGGGCAAGGGCGTGCGCAAGACGATGTCCAAGATGGGCGTCTCGACCGTGGCCTCGTACACGGGCGCGCAGATCTTCGAGATCATCGGCCTGGGCGCCGAGGTCGTCGACGAGTGCTTCACCGGCACCACGTCGCGGCTGGGCGGCATCGGCTTCGACGTGCTCGCCGAGGAGGTCGCCAAGCGGCACGCCTACGCGTTCCCGGCGGACGGCGTGCGCGCGGACCACCGCGAGCTGGAGGTCGGCGGCGACTACCAGTGGCGGCGCGAGGGCGAGACGCACCTGTTCAACCCGACCACGGTGTTCAAGCTCCAGCACTCCACGCGCGCGGGCCGGTACGACATCTTCAAGGAGTACACGCGCGCGGTCGACGACCAGTCGAAGGCGCTGGCGACGCTGCGCGGCCTGTTCGCGTTCAAGGACACCACCCCGATCCCGGTCGACGAGGTCGAGCCGGTGTCGGAGATCGTGAAGCGGTTCGCCACGGGCGCCATCTCCTACGGCTCGATCTCGCAGGAGATGCACGAGACGCTGGCCATCGCCATGAACCGGCTGGGCGCCAAGTCCAACACCGGCGAGGGCGGCGAGGACCCGGAGCGCCTGTACGACCCGCAGCGGCGCAGCGCCGTGAAGCAGGTCGCGAGTGGACGGTTCGGCGTCACCAGCGAGTACCTGGTCAACGCCGACGACATCCAGATCAAGATGGCGCAGGGCGCCAAGCCCGGCGAAGGCGGCCAGCTGCCCGGTGGCAAGGTCTACCCCTGGATCGCCCGGACCCGGCACTCCACGCCGGGCGTCGGCCTGATCTCGCCGCCGCCGCACCACGACATCTACTCGATCGAGGACCTCGCCCAGCTCATCCACGACCTGAAGAACGCCAACCCGGCCGCGCGCGTCCACGTGAAGCTCGTGTCCGAGGTCGGCGTCGGCACGGTCGCGGCGGGCGTGTCCAAGGCGCACGCGGACGTCGTGCTGATCTCCGGGCACGACGGCGGCACGGGCGCGTCCCCGCTGTCGTCGATCAAGCACGCGGGCGGTCCGTGGGAGCTGGGCCTGGCCGAGACGCAGCAGACGCTGCTGGTCAACCGGCTGCGCGACCGGATCGTGGTGCAGACCGACGGCCAGCTCAAGACCGGTCGCGACGTCGTCATCGCCGCGCTGCTGGGCGCCGAGGAGTTCGGTTTCGCGACCGCTCCCCTGGTCGTCTCGGGCTGCGTCATGATGCGCGTCTGCCACCTGGACACCTGTCCGGTCGGCGTGGCGACGCAGAACCCGGTGCTGCGCGCGAAGTTCGCGGGCAAGGCCGAGTACGTGGTGAACTTCTTCGAGTTCATCGCCCAGGAGGTCCGGGAGCTGTTGGCCCAGTTGGGTTTCCGCTCGATCGCCGAGGCGGTCGGCCACGCCGAGCTGCTCGACACCCAGGCCGCGGTGGACCACTGGAAGGCGTCCGGGCTCGACCTGTCGCCGATCTTCCACGTGCCCGACCTGCCCGAGGGTGCCGCGCGCGCCAACACCACCACGCAGGACCACGGCCTGGACAAGGCGCTGGACCACACGCTGATCCAGCTCGCCGAGGGCGCCATCGCCTCCGGTGACCGGGTCACCCTGGAACTGCCGGTGCGCAACGTGAACCGCACCGTCGGCACCATGCTCGGCCACGAGGTCACCCAGCGCTGGGGTGGCGCGGGCCTGCCCGACGACACGATCGACATCACCTTCACCGGCACCGCCGGGCAGTCGTTCGGCGCGTTCGTGCCGCGCGGCGTGACCCTGCGGCTGGTCGGCGACGGCAACGACTACGTGGGCAAGGGCCTGTCGGGCGGCCGGATCACCATCCGCCCGGTGGCCGACGCGCGGTTCGCCGCCGAGCAGCACGTGATCGCGGGCAACGTGATCGGCTACGGCGCGACGTCCGGCGAGATCTTCCTGCGCGGCAGGGTCGGCGAGCGGTTCTGCGTGCGCAACTCGGGCGCGCTGGCCGTCGTCGAGGGCGTGGGCGACCACGGCTGCGAGTACATGACCGGTGGCCGTGTGGTCGTGCTCGGCGCGACCGGGCGCAACTTCGCGGCGGGCATGTCGGGCGGCGTCGCCTACCTGCTCGACGCGGCGGCCCAGCGGGTCAACCCGGAGATGGTCGACCTCGACCCGCTGGACGAGGCCGACCGCGAGTTCCTCCGCGAGGCGGTGGAGAAGCACTACCGCGAGACCGAATCCGCGGTGGCGCACGGGCTGTTGGCGGACTGGGACCTCGCGGTCGACCGGTTCACCAAGGTGATGCCCAAGGACTACAAGCGGGTGCTCGCGGCACAGGCCCGTGCCGTCCAGGAGGGTCGTGACGTGGACCAGGCGATCATGGAGGCCGCTCATGGCTGACCCGAGGGGCTTTCTGACCACCCCGCGCGAGACCCCGCGCAGCCGGCCGGTGTTCCTGCGGCTGCGCGACTGGCGCGAGGTGTACGAGGAGTTCGAGAACCCGAAGCTGGAGAAGCAGGCCGGGCGCTGCATGGACTGCGGCATCCCGTTCTGCCACCAGGGCTGTCCGCTGGGGAACCTGATCCCGGAGTGGAACAGCCTGGTGTGGAGCCAGGACTGGAAGGCGGCGGCCGAACGGCTGCACGCGACCAACAACTTCCCGGAGTTCACCGGGACGCTGTGCCCGGCGCCCTGCGAGGCGGCGTGCGTGGTCGGGATCAACGGCGACGCGGTGACCATCAAGCGGGTCGAGATCTCGATCATCGACCGCGCGTGGGACGAGGGCTGGGTGACGCCGCACGTGGCGACCGCCCGCACCGGCAGGAAGGTCGCCGTCGTCGGCTCCGGCCCGGCCGGGCTCGCCGCCGCGCAGCAGTTGTCCCGCGCGGGCCACGACGTCGTGGTGCTGGAGCGGGCGGACGCCATCGGCGGCCTGCTGCGCTACGGCATCCCCGAGTTCAAGATGGAGAAGTGGCGTCTGGACCGCAGGGTGGACCAGATGCGCGCCGAGGGCACCGAGTTCCGCACGAACGTCGACGTCGGCGTGGACGTCACCGTCGAGGAGCTGCGGTCGTCCTACGACGCCGTGGTCCTCGCGGGCGGCGCCACGGCGTGGCGCGACCTGCCCGTCCCGGGCCGGGAGCTGGCCGGCATCCACCAGGCGATGGAGTACCTGCCGTACGGCAACAAGGTCGCCCGGGGCGAACTGAAGACCTCGCCGATCACCGCCGAGGGCAAGCACGTCGTCGTCATCGGCGGCGGCGACACCGGCGCGGACTGCGTCGGCACCGCGCACCGGCAGGGCGCGGCGTCGGTGACGCAGCTGGAGATCATGCCCCGCCCGTCCGACACCCGCACCGACGCCAACCCGTGGCCGACGTACCCGATGCTCTACCGGGTCACGTCCGCGCACGAGGAGGGCGGCGAGCGGCTGTACGCGGTGTCCACGGTGGAGTTCCTCGGCGACGAGGACGGCGCGGTGCGCGCGCTGAAGCTGGTCGAGGTCCGGTCGGAGAACGGCCGCTTCGTGCCCGTCGAAGGCTCCGAGCGGGAGATCCCGGCCCAGCTGGTCACGCTCGCCATGGGCTTCGTCGGCCCGGAGAAGGCGGGTCTGGTCGAGGACCTGGGCGTGGCGCTGGACGCGCGCGGGAACGTGGCCCGTGACGCCTCGTTCGCGACGTCGGTCGACGGCGTGTTCGTGGCCGGCGACATGGGCCGGGGCCAGTCCCTGATCGTGTGGGCGATCGCCGAGGGCCGGTCGGCCGCGGCGGGCGTCGACGCCTACCTGACCGGGCGCGCGGTGCTCCCCCGCCCGATCGAGCCGACGGACCGCGCCCTGGTCTAGGACGGCTCACCGAAGACACGTGCCCGGCGGACGACGATGTCCGCCGGGCACGTCCCGTTCACGGCGCCGGATGCCCGAACGCGTGTTTCGCGGTGTCCGAGTGCGTGACTCGCGCACGTGGACGGGCCGCCCACACCCCGGGTGGGGCGTGGGCGGCCTGGTCATGGCGGACCGCCCCCCGAAGCTGGCGCGGGCCCGGATAACAGGGGGACTACCCGGGACCTGCCCCGAGACTACGGGCAGCGCTTCCAGGCGAAGTGGTACTTCGTGTCGAAGCTGCCGTCCGTCGAGTCCATCGACATGAAGCTGGTCGTCGTCGCCGTGTTGGACGTACCGGCGTTGACCCGCAGCTCCGTGTTGATGTTGAAGTTCCGCTTCTCACCGCACGGGTGGTACACGATCGCGGCGAGTTCCGTGGTGTCCGTCGCCTGCCAGTCCTCGCTGAACGCACCGCTGTAGCTGTGCGTCCGGTAGGTCGTCGGCGACATGCCCTGGAAGTAGTAGTTGGCGCGTTCGATGCCGGTCGCGCCCTTCTCCAGGTGTGCGAAACCGCGGTAGTCGGCCTGGGCGATACCGTAGGTGAATCCCTGCGGCACGTTCACTCTCAGGTTGATCTGGCAGTTCTTGCGGAAGTCGGTCGGCTGGGAACCGACCCCGACCTGCGCCAGGAACGCGCTGTAGCTCACGGTGAACGCCTTGTTGTCCGGGGACACGGCGATCGCCGCCGTCCCGGCCGGACAGCCGGAGCCGTTCACCGTCACCACGTCGATCGTGATGTGGTCCGGCGGCGGCACGGAACCGGGCGCACCACCGGGCGGGAACACGATCGTCGACAGGGCCAGAGCGGCAGCAGCCGCGAAATTCAGCATGACACACCTTCCGATTAATCATCATTGACATCGGCGGCGAAACGGTGTGGCGGCCGGCGCGGCGAAAGGGTCAGCAGCGCTTCCAGGAGAAGTGGTACCTGGTGCTGATGCGTCCGTCGGTCGAGTCCATCGCGATGAAGCTGGTGCCCTTCGAGGAACCCGCGTTGACGCGCAATTCGGCGTTGACGTTGAGCAGCTTGCGCTCGCCGCACGGCGCGTAGACGATCGCACTCCACTCGGTGGAGTCGGTGAACTGCCAGTTGTCGCTGAACGGGCCGCGCAGCGAGTGCGACTTACGGGCCGTCGGCGAGGTGCCCTGGAAGTAGTAGTTGCCCTGCTCCAGGCCGGTCGCGCCCGACTGGAGGTGCGCGAAACCCCGGTAGTCCGCCTGGGCCACGCCGAACGTGAAGCCCTGGGGGTAGTTGAGCTGGAGCCCGAGCTGGCAGTTCTTCCGGAAGTCGGTCGGCGAGGTGGAGTCGCCGGCCTGGGCCAGGAACTGGCTGTAGGTGACGGTGAACGCGGTCCGGTCGTCGGAGGCGGCGACGGCCGCGGTACCGGCGGGACAACCGGAGCCGTTGACGGCGACGACCTGGACGGTGACGTAGTCCGGAACCGAATCAATGGGTGAGTCGACCGGCACGATCGCCGACAAGGCGAGCGCGGCGGCTGCCGCTGTGGTCAGCATGACGGACCTCTCTTGCTGGCGGTGTTATGCGGCGGCCGGACGCCGGGAAACGTATCGCAGGGAATACCGGAGCAGTTCCGCCAATCGAGTGGCACCACGACGGGAATTCCTTGACGGGTGTGCCGGACAGGCCGTCGAACATTTTCCCAGCCATCCCATGATAGGTTTCCACGGCATGCGGTCATTATTACGGACACAATCCTGCCGGGGTCAAACACAATAAAGCATGAATTCTGTCAACGAAATCGGGTGCACCGGCTAGTCCGGGCGGGCGGCCACGACCCTACGGATGAGTTCGACCAATTGCGCGGATTCCGCGTCGTCGAGCACGTCGAACCAGCGGATCTCCCGCGCGTTCTGCTTGGGGAACACCCCGGACACCGAGCGCAGCCCCTCCTCGGTCAGCGCCACGAACACCACGCGACGGTCCTGGTCGTCCCGCGTCCGCTCGACCAGACCCGCCTTCTCCAGCGTGTTGATCAGGTTCGACATCGCCGACCGGGTCGTGCCGGACAGGTCGGCCAGCCGCGCCGGCTGGGTCGGGCCGAGCACCCACAGCTTGAACATCAGCCGGAAGCCCGGCATCGTCCAGCCGCGCTCGCGGTGCACCAGCGCCTCGTAGTCGGTGATCATCATGTACGCCAGGTTGAGGACGTTGTACGACAACCCGAACGCCTCCGCGTCGCACCCGATCTCGGCGATCCGGTACCGGGCGAACCGCTCGTAGTCCTGCTCCGTGCGCACGTCCCGCGCGGCGGGAACCTCCTGCTCTGCCACCCGGGCATCCTCGCAGGGCAACCCGGTCGGCGGTACGCCGATGGGGCACACTGGCCGCGTGCGCGCGACTTCACGGTTCGGGATCACGGCGGCACTCGTGCTCGTGTCGTCGGTCGCCGCTTCCGTCGCCGCCAGTTTCGACCTCGTGCGGGGCGACGCGGCCGTCGTGCTCGACGACCTCGCCCAGCTCGCCACCGGCCTGCTCGCCACGACGACGTGCCTGGTCACGGCGCGGACCCGCGCCGGGGCCGACCGCTGGTGGCGGATCCTGATGGGCCTGGGCATGCTCGGCTGGAGCGCGGGCATGGCGTTGTGGACGTGGTACCAGCTCGTCGAGGAGCGGGCCGTGCCGTCGCCGTCGCTCGCGGACGCGGGCTACCTGAGCGTCGTGCCGTTCGCGCTCGCGGCCCTGTCGGTGATCGGGAACCATCGGAGATCCGAATCCCCGGACGCCCTGCTGGACCGCCGGTCCCGCACCGCGCGCGTCGTGCCGCTGTTGGACGGCGTGATCGTGGTGGCGTCGCTGTTCGTGCTCACGTGGACGACGTCGCTGGGCGGACTCGTCGCGGCCGGGAATCCCGACGCGGGCGCGTTCCTGGTCGCGATCGCCTACCCGATCACCGACCTGGTGCTGCTGGTGATCGTCGTGGTGTTGGGTTCGGACCGGAAGGTGGTGCTGCGGCCCCCGCTGTTGTTGCTGGGCCTGGGACTGCTGGGGTTGGCGGCCTCCGACAGCGCGTTCGCGTACCTGGTGAGCATCCAGGCGCCGGAGGTGCCGCCGTTGGCCAACGCGGGTTTCGTGCTCGGACCGGCCGTGGTGGCGTTGGCGCCGCTCGTACCCACCGGCGTGCGCACGGGCGGGTCGGCCGCCGCGGACCACCGCCGGCAGTGGACCTACCTGTCGATGCCTTACGTGCCGTTGGTGCTGTGCACGGTCCTGGTGCTGCGCCGCACGCTCTCGGGCGAGGGGTCCGGTGTGGACGCGGTGGAGATCGGCTGCGGTTTCGCGGTGTTCGTCGCGGTGATCGTGCGGCAGTTGGTGACCATCGTGGACAACGCCCGACTGGCGGCGCTGCTGCGCGATTCGGAGCTGACGCTGGCGCACCAGGCGCACCACGACCCGCTCACGGGCCTGGCCAACCGCGCGGTGTTCGAGCGCCGGCTCGACGAGGCGATGGCCGCGTACCACCGCGACGGCACGCCGTTCGGGTTGCTGTTCGTGGACCTGGACGATTTCAAGGCGGTGAACGACAAGGCGGGGCACGCGCACGGCGACGTGGTGTTGGAGCGGGCGGCGCGGCTGCTGCACGACTGCGTGCGGGACACGGACGTGGTGGCACGGCTGGGCGGCGACGAGTTCGGCGTGCTGGTCGAGGGCGTCGAGGAGCCGGAGAAGGTGGCGTTCCGGGTGCTGGACGCGCTGGGTTCGGACATCAGCGCCAGCGTGGGCGTCGTGATCTGCGCCGACCACGACCCGGAGGCCACCGCACAGTCGGTCCTCAGACGCGCTGACACCGCCATGTACGAGGCCAAGCGCGACGGCGGTCGCGGCCTGGTCATCCACCCCTGACCCGCGAGTCCTCCACGCGGACACCCTGAAATACGCGCTCAGGCACCCTGAAACACGCACTCGGACAGCCCCGGGGCACCTGGCCACGTGTGCGGGCACTCCGCCAACCCACGTACGTCCTTCGCGACTGCCGCCGACCGCACGAGCCGGACCCCACCACGTGCTCGAACCCAAGCCGGCACCGCCGCCGGCAGTCCCTCAGTCGCACCCACCCCGAATCCCGGAACCGGTCGCCCGGGACGCTTTCCCTTCTGGTAGACCGGAACCGCGAGTTCCGACCGACCCCGACCGACCACCGGGAGGCGCGGTGACCAGGCTGTCGGTGCACGTGGCGCGGCGCGGTGCGGCCCCGACCGCGGCCGTGCGCGACGACGAGCAGCACGACGCGGCGAGCACGGTGAAGATCGCGGTACTGGGGGCGTTACGCGGCCACGACCCGGACACGCCGGTGCCGGTGGTGGCGGAGTTCCCGTCGGGCGCGGGCGACCGGTTCTCCTGCGACCAGGCCGCCGACTCCGACCCGGCGGTGTGGGCCAGGATCGGTGCCACCGCACCGCTGGGCTGGTTGGCCGACCGGATGATCACCCATTCGTCGAACCTGGCCACGAACCTGTGCGCGCTGCACGTGGGACTGCCCGCCGTCGCCGGCTTCTGGCACGCGGCGGCCACCGGGAGCACCGGCCTGGCCCGGCTGATCGACGACAACGCGGCCCGGCGCACGGGCGTGCACAACACCGTGACGGCCGCCGACCTGGTCCGCGTGCTGTGGACCTTGACCGACGGCGAACTCGACGTCCTGGCCCGCAACGTCCACCGGGTCGACCTGGCGGCCGGCCTGCCACCGGGCACGCGGATCGCGTTCAAGAACGGCTGGGACCCGGGCGTGCGGCACAGCGTCGGCCTGGTCTGGCCGGCGGACGCCCCGCCGTACGCGATCGCCGTCTGCTACACCGGTCCCCTGGCCGACGGCCGCACGGCCGGCGACCCGGCGGCCGACGTCCTGGCCCGCATCTCCCACCGCATGTGGCAACGCCGCCGCGAACCGGCCGCACCCCTGACCGCCAAGACCTGACCGGCCTCCGGCGACACCGCCGCGGTCCACCCCGACGCCGCCGGACGGTCGACGCCTCCGCCGGCGGGGCCGCCGCACCGGGACACGCCCCGGCCCTCAGCGCCGGGGCACGAAGGCGAACACGGTCGCCGGCGAGCCGGAACCGCGGCGGTTGATCGTGCCCCCGACCAGGACGTGCGCCCCGGTCTCCGGCAGTTTCGCCAGGTTGGCCAGGATCTCCAGGCTGATCCGGTGCTCGCGGTAGAGCAGCTTCGACACCCGGTACTCCGCGTCCAGCGCCGACTCCGGGCTGAACGTGTCCGTGCCCAGCGCACCACGCCGCCCCAGCCGCCCGGTGCGCACCAGCCACTGCACGGCGGCCAGCGAGAAGCCCGGCTGGTGCATGCGCCCCTGCGTGTCGTAGTTGTAGAACGCGGGCGTGCCCCAGCGGTCCTCCCAGCCGGTCCACAGGATCACGGCCGCCTCGTTCGGGATGCGACCGTGCTTGCGCTCCCAGCGCTGGAGGTCGTCGACGGTGACCTCGTAGTCGGCGTCGCGCCGGGCCTTGTCGCGCACGTCGATCTTCACGGCGGGCAGGAACAGGTCCTCGACGTCGAGTTCGTCGGCCGCGGGCTCGTCGCTGTTGAAGTGCGCGGGCGCCCCCCAGTGCGTGCCGGTGTGCTCGCCCTGCTCCACGTACTGGAGGTAGAAGCCGTCCTCGGGGACGGTGGTGATCGTGGTGAGCTTGAACGCGGGGTCCCCGGGATAGACGTTGGTCCGGTCCGGGTCGTTCACGTGCGACAGGCTCACCAACCGGTGGTCCCGCAACCCCGGCGCCCCGGCCGCACCGGCCGTGCCCGTACCCGCCGCGATCATGCCACCCACCGTCGTCGCCACACCCGCGAGCATCGACCGTCTGCGCACCGTCGACCATCCTTCTGCCTAGCCGTCACCCGATCCGGGCAACGGTACCGGCAGGGATGTACCCAAACGACGATCACTCGGCCGACACGATCCAGCCCCGAACGGATCAGCTTCGGTCCACGCGTACGAGTGACCGGGCGCGGCGACCACGGACCGTCACCCGACTCCCGGCCCGGACGATCCCCACCGGGCACCTCATGGCACCTACCGGTGGCCGCGGGCCGGAATCCCGCTTCCGAACGCCCCGCGATCGCGGCGACCGGTCGTGACCGCAATGCCACCCGTCCCGGCGACGAAGTACCGCGACGGATGACAGGCGGTGTCGATCACCCGGCGGACCGATGCACATCGACGCCGAATCCGACGGTCGACGAAGCCCACTCCACTCGAACGCCCCCGCCTTTCCTCCAATGCGAGTAAAGCTCCGATTGCTACCCGGGCAAACATTCCGCGAAATCCACGCCTGCCATGGCCCGACCGGCGTACACCCCTACGAATGATCTTCGTGGGCAATACCACCGGAATAGTGACGGTTGCACTGGCGCGGAGCAGCGTCAACGGCCTTTTCGGGTGAAGATCACTAGTTCGAACAGGGGATCAATCCCAGATCGCCGGTGGCCGAACGCCGATCGGGGCAGAAATTCACCCGTTGTCGCTATTCCCACCCTCAATCGGCACAGCGCGTATAGCGAAGTGGTACTGCTAGCGCAACGGGCTGTCCCCGCTATGGGCGCTTACGCACGCGCATTCGGCCTCACTAGCGTTCGGCCCCGGACCGAAGACCGAAAATCCGATTGGCGGTGTACGTGGTGACTGTGACCGATTCGCTCACCCCGGACGTGGAGAACGAGCAGCCGAGGCTGAGCCTCGGTACGGCGGCGGCCCGGAATCTGGCGACGACGACCAAGTCCGTCCCCCAGATGCAGGGCATCACCTCCCGGTGGCTGCTCAAGGTCCTGCCCTGGGTCGAGGCGTCGGGCGGCGCGTACCGCGTCAACCGCCGGCTCAGCTACGCGATCGGCGACGGCCGGCTGAGTTTCACCAACGTCGGCGCGGAGGTCAGCGTCGTACCCCAGGAACTCGTCGAACTCCCGCTGCTGCGCGACTTCGACGACGTGGAGGCGTTGACCGCGCTCGCCCGCCGCTTCCGGCAGCGCGAGTACGAGGTCGGCCAGGTGATCGTCGAGGAGGGCCGACCGAAGAACGAGGTCTTCCTCATCGCGCACGGCAAGGTCGACAAGATCGGCGCGGGCGAGTACGGCGACCAGACCGTGCTCGACGTCCTGGCCACCGGCGGCTACTTCGGCGACCAGGTGCTCGCCGGCCCGCAGGGCGAGTGGGAGTACACCGTCAAGGCGGTGACCCCGGTGATCGTCCTGTCGCTGTCGTGGGACGACTTCGAGCAGCTCAACGGCGAGGCGGGCGCGCTGCGGTCGCACATCCAGCGGGCGTACTCGCGGGGCGTGAAGAAGCAGAACGTCCACGGCGAGGCCGAGATCGACATCGCCTCCGGCCACGACGGCGAACCCGACCTGCCCGGCACCTACGTCGACTACGAGCTGGCGCCGCGCGAGTTCGAGCTGAGCGTCGCCCAGACCGTGCTGCGCGTGCACAGCCGCGTCGCCGACCTCTACAACCAGCCGATGAACCAGGTCGAGCAGCAGTTGCGGCTGACCATCGAGGCCCTGCGCGAACGCCAGGAGTACGAGATGGTCAACAACCGCGAGTTCGGCCTGCTCCACCAGGCCGACCTCAAGCAGCGCATCCACACCCGCAGCGGCCCGCCGACCCCCGACGACCTCGACGAGCTGCTGGCCACGGTGTGGAAGCAGCCCACCGCGTTCCTGGCCCACCCCAAGGTGATCGCCGCGTTCGGCCGTGAGTGCTCCAAGCGCGGCATCTACCCGTCGAACGTCGACCTCGGCGGCAACCAGGTGCCCGCGTGGCGCGGCGTGCCGCTGCTGCCGTGCAGCAAGCTGGAGATCTCCTCGAAGCGGACCAGCTCGATCATGCTGCTGCGCGCGGGCGAGGACAACCAGGGCGTCATCGGCCTGCACCAGACCGGCCTGCCGGACGAGTACCAGCCCGGCCTGTCCGTGCGCTTCATGAACGTCGACGAGAAGGCGATCATCTCCTACCTCGTCAGCGCCTACTACTCGACGGCCGTGCTGGTGCCCGACGCGCTCGGCGTGTTGGAGAACGTCCAGCTCGGCCGCGAGGACTGAAGTCCCCACCCAGCGCAGAGAGCGGATTTCCTGACGTGACCGTGACAGACCCCGGCCACTCCGTCGCAGAGGCCGTCGAGGACCAGCGGCGTGCCCTCGGCACGGCGGCGGCCCGGAACCTGGCGTCGACCACCAAGTCCACGCCCCAGATGCAGGGCATCTCGCCCCGGTGGCTGCTGCGGCAGCTGCCGTGGGTGCGCACCGACGCCGGTACGTACCGGGTCAACCGCCGGCTGAGCTACGCGATCGGCGACGGCCGCGTGACGTTCACCGGCACCGGCTCGGACATCCGGGTCGTCCCCCAGGAGCTGCGCGAGCTGCCGGCGTTGCGCGACCTCGCCGACGACGCGCTGCTCGACGCGCTCGCCAACCGGTTCGAGCAGCGCGAGTTCGGCGTCGGCGACGTGCTCGTCGAGGCCGGCCGCCCGGCCGACGAGGTGTTCCTCGTCGCGCACGGCAAGGTCAACAAGATCGGCGCGGGCGAGTACGGCGACCAGACCGTGCTCGACGTGCTCGCCGACGGCGACCACTTCGGCGACGAATCGCTCGCGGGCGAGGACGAGCGGTGGGAGTACACCGTCAAGGCGGTCACCCCGGTGATCGTGCTGGTGCTGCCGTGGGGCGTGGTCGAGGGCGTGGCCGCCGACGTGGTGCGCGCGCACGCGCGGGCCGTCGAGCAGGGGCGGGCCAAACCGCAGAACAAGCACGGCGAGGCCGCGATCGACATCGCGGCCGGCCACACGGGCGAGCCCGACCTGCCCCTGACCTTCGTCGACTACGAGCTGGCGCCGCGCGAGTACCAGCTCGAGGTGGCGCAGACGGTGCTGCGGGTCCACACCCGCGTCGCCGACCTGTTCAACAAGCCGATGAACCAGACCGAGCAGCAGTTGAAGTTGACCGTCGAGGCCCTGCGCGAACGCCAGGAGCACGAGATGCTCAACAACCCGCGCATCGGGCTGCTGCACAACGCGGACCTCAAGCAGCGCATCCACACCCGCGGCGGTCCGCCGACGCCCGACGACCTCGACGAGCTGCTGTCCCGGCGGCGCAAGACCCGGTTCATGCTGGCCCATCCGCGCGCGATCGCGGCGTTCGGCCGCGAGGTGACCCGGCGCGGTCTGTACCCGAACGTGATCGACGTGGAGGGGACGCGGGTCATGACGTGGCGCGGCGTGCCGCTGCTGCCGTCGGACAAGATCCCGATCACGTCGCAGGGCACGAGTTCGATCCTGGCCATGCGCGTGGGCGAGGACGACCAGGGCGTCGTCGGCCTGCACCAGACCGGCATCCCCGACGAGTACGAGCCGGGCCTGAGCGTCCGGTTCACCGGCATCGACGAGAAGGCGATCATCTCCTACCTCGTCACCGCCTACTACTCGGTGGCCGTCCTGGTGCCGGACGCGTTGGGCGTGCTGGAACACGTGGAGGTCGGCCGCTACTGACGGCCCGGGGAACCGGCCCCGACGGACCGGTTCCCCGCTCGCCCGGCGTGCCGACGCCATCGTGCCGAAGGCCCACCCCCGCACAGGGACGGACTTCCGGCACCGGCAGGCCGGTTCTCCCCTTGTGGGCAAGGGTTTCCGCCGCCGTCCGATCGCCACGAGCCGCGCGGCGACACCTCGGAACGGCACCAAAGGGCTCGACGGGAGTGGGTCGCGTCGAGCCCTTCGGTGCTTCCGGTCCCCGCCGCGCCCACCCCTCGCTCCCCCGCACCTTCCCTTCCTTCGATCCCGTTTCCGGACAGGAGAGTGATGACCGATCTCGACGTGACACCCGCGCGCCGCGGCGCGCGCGAGGTGCTCAGCTGGAGCCGCCGCGGGGTCGACCCGGCCCTGCGCGCGGCCGTCGACCGACTGCCCGCCGCGATGCGCGACGTCGCCGGCTACCACTTCGGCTGGTGGGACGAGAACGGCCGGGTCGTCGGCGCGGACGCGGGCAAGGCGATCCGGCCCGCCCTGGTGCTGCTGTCCGCACGGGCCGTCGGCGGCAGCGCCGAGGAAGCCATGCCCGCGGCCGTCGCTGTGGAGCTGGTGCACAACTTCTCGTTGCTGCACGACGACGTGATGGACGGCGACCGCACCCGCCGGCACCGGCCGACGGCGTGGACGGTGTTCGGCGTCAACACCGCGATCCTGGCCGGCGACGCCCTGCTGACCCTGGCGCTGGACGTGCTCGCGGCCAGTGGCCACCCCTGCGCGCAGCGGGCGATCCGGGTGCTGAGCGCGGCCGTGCAGTCGTTGCTCGGCGGGCAGAGTTCCGATCTCGCGTTCGAGGAACGCCGGTCGGTCGCGGTCGCCGAGTGCGTGCGGATGGCCGAGCTGAAGACCGGCGCGCTGCTCGGCGCCTCGTGCGAGTTGGGCGCGCTGTACGGCGAGGGCGCACCCGAGCGGGTCGCGCACCTGCGGGCGTTCGGCGACCGGTTGGGGCTGGCGTTCCAGTTCGTCGACGACCTGCTGGGCATCTGGGGCGATCCCGGGGTGACCGGCAAGCCCGTCCACTCGGACCTGGCCAACCGCAAGAAGTCGCTGCCGGTGGTCGCGGCGCTCGCGTCGGACACCCCGGCCGGGCGGTCGCTGGACGCGCTGTACCACGCGGCCGAACCGCTGTCGGCCGACGACCTGGCCCGGGCCGCGACGTTGATCGAGGCCGCCGGTGCCCGCGCGTGGAGCCGGGAACGCGCCGACACGCTGCTCGCCCAGGCCCGCGCCCACCTCGACGCCGCCGGTCCCGAACGCGATCCGGCCGAGGAGCTGACGGCCCTCGCCCGGTTGGTCGCCGACCGCGACCACTGATCCCGCGAGTCCTCCACCCGGACACCGGGATACGCGTCCGGGCACCGGAGAAGCGCACGCCCCCGAGGTCCGGGCCGACCGGTCCCCGCCCGACCTCACGTCAAGCCCAGTCTGGAGCACCGACCATGGCCTTCCCCGTTGTGCTGCTCGCCTCGCCCCGGTCGTTCTGCGCCGGTGTCGAGCGGGCGGTCGAGATCGTCGAGAGGCTGCTCGACCAGCGCGGCGGCCCCGTCCACGTGCGCAAGCAGATCGTGCACAACGTGCACGTCGTCGCCGACCTCGAGGCCCGGGGCGCGGTGTTCGTCGACGAACTCGACGCCGTGCCCGACGGCGCCACGGTCGTCTTCTCCGCGCACGGCGTCTCCCCCGCCGTCCGCGCCGAGGCACGCCGCCGGGACCTGGAGGTGGTCGACGCGACGTGCCCGCTGGTCACCAAGGTCCACGCCGAGGCACGCCGGTTCGCCGCACGCGGCGACACCGTGGTCCTCATCGGCCACGCCGACCACGAAGAGGTCGAGGGCACGTTCGGCGAGGCACCGGAGAGCACCGTGGTCGTCGCGACCCCGGAGGAGGTGGCCGCGCTGGAGGTCCCCGACCCGGACCGGGTCTCCTACCTGACCCAGACCACGCTCGCCGTCGACGAGGCGGCCGAGGTCGTCGCCGCGCTCCGGGCCCGGTTCCCCCGGCTGAAAGGCCCGTCGTCCGACGACATCTGCTACGCCACGACCAACCGCCAGGAGGCCGTCCGCGAGGTGGCCGGGGACGCCGACCTCGTGCTGGTGGTCGGCTCGGCGAACTCGTCCAACTCGGTCCGCCTGGTCGAACTCGCCCGCCGCCAGGGCGTGCCCGCGCACCTGATCGACGACGCGTCCGCGATCGACCCGGAGTGGTTGCGCGACGTGCAGGTCGTCGGGTTGAGCGCCGGCGCGTCCGCGCCGCCGAGGCTGGTCGACGACGTGATCGCGGCGCTGGGCGCGTGGGACGTGCAGGTCCGCGAGACCACCCGCGAGACCATCCGGTTCACGCTGCCCGGCATCGTGCGCCGGGGCGACCGGGGTTGACCACCCGTCGGCGGCGATGACGCGGCACGGCACCCGTCCGCGACCACCGGCTCCGGGTCGGTCGGACAGGATGCGGCCGGCTCACGATGCCCGGCGCGCACGCCCCGACGGGCTCGTGGTGGCTTTCGTCGACGGTCCCCGCCGAGGAAGACCCCGGACGAGCGGCGACAGCCCGTCCCCGTACACCCCGTCGTCGGAGCGGCCACGGCAGCTCCGACGACGGACTCGCGCGGGGTGGGTGGACGCCGGAACCCCCAGCGCCCCGGCGTCCACCCGGTTCACTCGTAGGAGATGGCCTGCAGGACGTTGAGCCGCGCGGCGCGGATCGCGGGCAGGATCGCCGCGACCACGCCGACCACCGCGGCCAGCGCCAGGTACCCGCCGAGCTGGGACCACGGGATGCTCAGGTCCGTCACGCCCTGGTCCTTGAGCGCCCGCACCGCGGCGAAGCCGAGGCCGGTGCCGACCACGAGGCCCAGCAGCGCGCCGAACACCGAGATCACCACCGACTCGACGGTGATCATGCGCATCACCTGGGCCCGCCGCATGCCGATCGCCCGCAGCAGGCCCAGTTCGCGGGTCCGCTCGATCACCGACAGCGCCAGCGTGTTGATCACGCCGAGCACCGCGATGAGGATCGCCAGGGCCAGCAGGATCTGGATCATCACCAGGACCGTGTCCAGCTGCGACGCCTGCTGCTTCACGTACGAGCTGAGGTCCTGCACGGAGATCTCGGGGTTGTCGGCGAACAGCGGCTCGATCCGCTTGCGCACGGCACCGGCGTCGGCGCCGTCGGCGACCCGGACGAACGCGTCGGTGATCCGGTCCCGGCCGAACTCCGCGGCGACCGCCGTCGGCACGACGACCGTGCCGCTGAGCAGCGTGCTCTTGGCGTAGACGAACGCCACGGTGTACGTGCGCTCCTCGCCCTTGGTCGTCTGGAGCCTGGCGGTGGAGCCGACCTTGAGGTTCTGCTCGGTGGCGATCTCCTCGGTGAGGCCGATCTGGCCGGCCCGCACGTCGCCGAGCGTGCCCTCCTTGGCGGTCATGCCGAAGATCGTGTGCATGGCGGGCACGTCGGTCATGGCACCGGCGAACCGGGGCTTGCCGTCGAGCAGGACCTGGTCGCCGTACCAGCCGAACGACTGGCGCACGCCTTCGGTCTTCGCGACCCGGTCCATGTCGGCGGCCGTGAACGACCCGCCACCGCCGCTGTTCTCGTTCTCGCCCGAGATGATCAGGTCCGCCTTGATCTGGGTGTCGGCGATCTTGGTCAGGCTCGCGGTGGCGGAGGTGAGGACCACGCTCACGCCGGTGATCAGCGCGATGCCGACCATCAGCGCGGCGGCGGTGATCGCCGTGCGCCGCGGGTTGCGGGCCGAGTTGCGGCGGCCGAGCAGACCCGGCACCGACCACGACAGCAGTCGGCCGATCACCGACACGACCGGTCGGCTGATCAGCGGCGTCAGCAGGGCCACGCCGACGAACGACACGACCAGGCCGCCCATGATCAGCGTCAGCTGCCCCTGGTCGAAACCGATCACCAGGCCGGTGCCGCCCAGCGCGCCGAGCACGGCGCCGGCGATCGTGGGCCGGGTCAGCGGGCGGTCGGGGGTGGCGGCCTCGCGCATCGCGGCGACCGGCGGGATGCGCGAGGCGCGCAGCGCGGGCAGCAGGGCGGCGAGCACCGTCACCACGAGACCGACCGAGAACGCGGAGATGATCGCGCTCGACGGCACGGACAGGCCGGCGAGCGTGAGGCTGCTGCCGCCGAACGTGGCGAAGAACTGCGCCAGGGCCGCGCCGACACCGATGCCGGCACCCAGGCCGACCACCGAGGCGACCAGGCCGATGACCACGGCTTCGAGCACGACCGTGCCGATCATCTGGCCCCGGCCGGCGCCCATCGCCCGCAGCAGCGCCAGTTCACGGGTGCGCTGCGCGACGAGGATGGAGAACGTGTTGAGGATGATGAAGATGCCCACGAACAAGGCGATGCCCGCGAAGCCCAGCAGGATGTAGTTGAAGAACTTCAGGCCCTCGCCGACCTGGTCGGCCGACTCCTTGGCCAACTGGGTGCCGGTCTTGACCCGCACGCCGTCGCCGAGCGCGGACTGCACGCGGTCGCGCAGGGCGTCCTGCGCCACACCGGCCTTGGCCTCGGCGGTGATGCCGGAGTACGCGTCCTTCCTGCCCAGCAACAACTTCTGCGCGGTGGGCGTGGTGAAGGCGGTGATCATCTCGCCGCCGAGCGAGTCGCGGCCACCGGGGTAGCCGAAGATGCCCGAGACGGTGAACGACCTGCGCGGTTCGAGGGTGAGGACGTCGATGCGCTGCCCGACCTTGTACCCGCCGACCTTGGCGACGTACGCGGAGACCGCCACCTCGTCGTCGGCGCGCGGGGCGTGGCCCTCGCGGAACTCCTCACGGCCACCGTCGCGCCAGGCCGTGCCCATGCGCGGGGCGCCGGAGGTGGTGAGCACCTTGCCGTCGGAGCCGATCGGCCGAGCCGAGCCGACCACGTCGCCGTACGCCTTGTCGACCCCGTCCACGGCCTGGACCTTGGCCAGGTCCGCGGGCGCGAGCGTGCCGGACAACGCGGCGTCCGGGCTGTCGCCGTCGACCTTGGACGGCACCGAGACCTGCACGTCGACGTCGCTGTAGGCCGAGCTGAACAGGTCCTTGAACGAGCGGTCGAGCGTGTCGGTCAGCACGAACGAGCCGGACACGAACATCACGCCCAGCACGACCGACAGGCCGGACAGCAGCAGGCGGACCTTGCGCGACAGCAGGCTCTTGAGCGTCGCCTTGAACATCAGGCCACGACCAGTTCTTCGTCGCCGTCGAGGTTCTTCATGGTCTCCAGCACGGCGTCGGCCGTGGGGTGGTGCAGTTCGCGCACGATGCGACCGTCGGCCAGGAAGATCACGCGGTCCGCATAAGAGGCCGCGACCGCGTCGTGCGTGACCATGACGATCGTCTGGTCGAACTCGGTGGACGAGCGACGCAGGAAGCCGAGCACCTCGGCGCCGGAGCGCGAGTCCAGGTTGCCGGTCGGCTCGTCGGCGAACACGACCTGCGGGCGGGACACCAGCGCGCGGGCGCAGGCCACGCGTTGCTGCTGGCCGCCGGAGAGCTGGGTCGGCCGGTGCGAGAGGCGGTCGCGCAGACCGACCGTCTCCACGACCAGGTCGAACCACGCGCGGTCGACCTTGCGCCCGCCGATGGCGAGCGGCAGCGTGATGTTCTCCTCGGCGGTGAGGGTCGGCAGCAGGTTGAACTGCTGGAAGATGAAACCGACCCGGTCGCGGCGCAGTTCGGTCAGGCCCTTGTCGCGCAGGCCGTTGACCTTGGTGTCGCCGATCCACACGTCACCGGAGTCGATCGTGTCCAACCCGGCCAGGCAGTGCATGAGCGTCGACTTGCCGGAGCCGGACGGCCCCATGATCGCGGTGAACCGGCCGCGGTCCAGTTCCACGCTCACCCCGCCGAGGGCGGTGACCGCGGCTTCGCCCGTGCCGTAGGACTTCCACACGTCGACGGCTCTTGCCGCCGCTTCGCTCTTGCCTGCCACCAGGTCCTCCATGCGCCCTCACGACGCTCCCCGTCGTGTTGGGACGAATGGTGTCCGGTCGCGGGGTGGCGGCGCGTCCGGCAGGCCCCTGATCATCGGTCGGGGAAGACCCCGAGACGGCTCCGGGCGTTCAGGTCGGGGACGCGTCCGCGTCGCCGCCGTCGGGGAGGATGTGCCCATCCCAGCCGCCGTTTCCGAGGGTCGGTCATGAATCCCACGCCCATCGGGTGATCCCACGTCGACCCCGGGTGATCATGGAGTCGCGCAGCGTCCTGACATCGTTGACCGCGTCTCAATTGGCGGGAAGCGGGCGACATCTGTTCGTTATCAACGTAGGGTCGACGCTCGTCAGCAACCCTGACCGCTCGGCCGCGAAGACGACTTCGACCGCTTGAGGAGCTTGGTGGTGTCGACCCTCCGGGTGCGCCCTTACACCAGGACCGGCGGGCGCACGCGCTCGACGACGGCGTTGGCGATCGAGGCGATCGTGACGACCAACGACCGTGCCGACCGCGACGCGCTCACGTCGACCGCCGAGCACCGCGCGATCGGCGACCTGTGCCGGCTGCCGCACTCGGTCGCCGAGGTGGCGGCGCGGTTGAGCCTGCCGTTGGGTGTCGTGCGGGTGCTGTTGTCGGACATGTCCGACCTGGCGTTGATCAACGTGCACGAGGGCGAGGACAGCCCGGACGGCGGCCCGTCGTTGGCGCTGATGGAACGCGTCCTGCTGGGCCTGCGCCGCATCTGACCCGCGAGTTATACGTTCGGACACCGCGAAATGTGCGTTCAGGTACCGCGAAATGTGCGTTCGGGCACCGCGAGTCGTGCACTCCGACAACGTGAGTCGTGCGTTCGGGCACCGGCCGGCGGACACCCGGGCCCGATGGGTCCCGCCCTGGGCAGCCCGGGACACGCACTCGGCAGCCCCACCGCTCGCGCTTCCTGGCGCCGATGTGGCCATCCGAGCGTGGTGCCCGACCGCACGGCTCGCGACGCCTGCCCTCGGTGCCCGAGTGCACATTTCGTGGTGTCTGAACGCACAACTCGTGGTGTCCGAACGTATGACTCGCGGGGTGTCCGAGTGGAGGACTCGCGGGTCAGAGGGGGAGCGAGACCAGGGTGGTGCCGGCGGCGTCGCGGATGGTGAACTCGGCGATCTCGTGCCAGCGCAGGAAGGTGCCGGCGTGGAACGTGATCGGGGACCGCGCGTCCGGCGCGAGCCAGCTGCCCATCACGAGACTCTCGCCCGACGTCGAGGTGACCAGGAGTTCGCAGCGGGTCCGGCCCCGCACGCCACGCACCTCCAACTGCACCGACGTGCCCCACGTCTCCGGCACGCCCGCGATGCGCCCCTCGACACCGGTCCCGGGATCGGTCCGGTGGAGTTGTGACCCCGCCGCGGTCAGGTTGTTCGCCACGCCCGACGGCGACGGCACCGTCGTGGGCACCGCGAGGTCGTCGACCGGACCGGCGATCGTCAGGGTCACGAAGGCGGTCACCGCGACCAGCACGGCGGCAGCGGCGGCCACGCCCGACGCGAGGTGCCGGCGCCGACGTGACCGGTCCGCCGAGACCACGTCCAGCATCGCGCGCACCGACCGGCCGTCCGGGCGTTCGCCCGCGTGGGCGCGCAGCACGCCGTTGGCGTCGGCCTCGTCGAGCAGGTCCGGCAGCACGGCGAAGTCGCGCAGGTCCAGCGCGCACCGACGACATTGGGCGAGGTGGTTCTCGAACGCGTCGACCTCGTCCTCGTCCAGGATGCCGAGGACGTACGCCGCCACGTCGACGTGGTCGGTGGACGATGTCACCGTGTCAGCCCCGATCCTGCAACGCGCGACGGAGGGCACGCAGCGCGTAGTACACCCGTGACTTGACCGTGCCGGGCGGAACGCCCAGTACCGCCGCGGCCTCCCCGACCGTCCGGTCGCGCAAGTAGGTTTCGAGGATAGCCTCCCGATGTTCCTCCGTCAGCGCGTTCAACGCCTCGGCGACCACGATGGCGGCCAGCGTCCGGTCCGCCTCGTCGCGCACGGGTGCCTCGTCGGACGGCGTCAACTCGGACTCCTGCGGGCGGACGCTCCGCTTGCGACGGTCGTCGATCACCAACCTCCGGGCCACGGTGAACAACCACGAGCGGAGCAGGACGGGGTCGCGTTCGAGCTTCTCCGCGTTGCGCCACGCGCGGACCAGCGTCTCCTGCACGATGTCCTCGGCCCACTGGCGGTCGTTGCCGGTCAGCCGCATCGCGTGCCCGAGCAGCGCGCCGCCGAACTCCTGGTAGAGCCGACGGATCAACTCGTCCTCGACGTCCACGTCCGGCCACGACCGTTCCCGCTGGGGGTCCATGCTGCGTCTGTGCCGCGCCACGCCGAGCATCCAAGCGCGCCCGACGGCACCGCGTCGAGACCTCGCGCCGAGAAAATTGTCCCCGAGTCGTTGGTGAACCGTCATCACACCGTGTCCGTACTTCCCGGTACCCGCCGCACAGGCCACGACAAGTCACCCGTTCTTTAGGCCGTTCGGCGTACCCGCCCACAGCAGAGAGGACCGACGATGCGAGGTCGACGTACCACAGGTGCGTTGCTCGCCGTGACGGTGTCGACGACGTTGGTCGGCGCGTGCGGCACGCGGACCCCGCCGGCACCGGACCCCGCCCCCGCGCCGCGGTGGGGCGCACAGCCGCACCAGATGCTCGCCGCGACCGCGTCGGACCGCGTCGGGCAGTTCGTCGCCGACGCGGCCGGCTTCGCCCTGTACCGGTCGGACCGCGACAGCGCCGACCCGCCACAGTCCACATGCGACGGTGTGTGCGCGCGGACGTGGCCGCCCGTCCTGGTGTCCGAGCACACCATGACCGCCGGTGTCGACCCCACCCTTGTCGGCTCGGTGGCCCGCCCGGACGGCCGCCGACAGGTCACGCTCGCCGGTCGACCGCTCTACCGCCACGCCGGCGACCGGCGGGCCGGAGACCTGTCCGGCCAGGGCCTCGACGGGGTCTGGTTCGCGGTCACGCCGGAGGGCCGGAAAGCCCCGGCGGAGTCCGCCACACCATCGGCAAAGGATGGTGGCGGCTCCTGAGCGACGCCATGTCACCGAAGCTCCTCACGACAATCCTTTTAGGACTCGTACTGCTCCTCGGGGGCACCGCGCACGCCGACGACCCACCCGCCGGCACCGTGCGGCAGACCCCGCTCGGCCCCGTCACCGCAGCCGACCTCGACCTGCTGGTGAAGGTCCGCCAGGCGGGCCTGTGGGAGATGCCCATGGGCGAGGAGGCGCAGACCCGGGCGTCCTCGCCCCGGGTCAGGGACGTCGGCCGCCAACTCGCCGCCGACCACCGCTTCCTCGACGACCGCGTGACCGCGCTGGCGGGCCTGCTCGGCGTACCCCTGCCCGCCGAGCCCAACGCCGACCAGCGCTCGTGGATGGCCGAACTGCGCGGCCGGTCCGGGCCGGACTTCGACGTCGCGTTCGCCGACCGGCTGCGCGCCGCGCACGGCAAGGTGTTCGCCTTCGTGGCCAAGGTCCGCACGGAGACGACCAACGACGCCATCCGCCGGTTCGCCCAGGTCGGCGTCGACATCGTCATGAAGCACATGACCCTGTTGGAGAGCACGGGCCTGGTCACCCGTGCCGGGCTGGCCGAACCCGTCGCCGCCGCCCCGCCCGGCGACCGGGCGTCGACCACGTCGCCGGGCGTCCCGGCCGTCCTGCTGCTCTGCCTGGTGGGCGTGGCCGCCACCCTCGGCCTGCTGCGCCTGATCCGACCGCGCGACACCGTGGCCTGAACCCGGCGCGCTCTCCCCCGCCATCCCGGAGGTCGATTCCCTTGCTCTCCCAGGTTCCGTCGCTGGTCGCGCAGGCGACCGGCGACGACCACGACGCCGGGGTGCGCCACGTCGCGCAACTCTCGGCGCGCACCGCCTACGTGTTCACGTGTGCCACCCTGTCCTGGGGCGTGCTGATCGCGACGGGCTGGGCGAACCGGATCGCCGGTCGGCACGGCCTGCGCAACAGCCACATGGTGCTGGCGACCCTGGCCCTGGCGTTCGGCTGCCTGCACGCGGTCGCGTTCACGCTGCTGCGCGTCGACCCGTTCGGCCTGGCCCGGATCGCGGTGCCGCTGGCCGACGGCGGCCAGGCCCGGCACGCGCCGGGCATCGTCGGCCTGGAGCTGATGCTCGCGATCGCGTGCACGGCCGGGCTGCGCAAGAGGATCCACTACCGGCGCTGGCTGCGACTGCACCAACTCGCCTACCCGGCCGTGGCGCTGACCGTCGTCCACTCGTGGCTCGGCGCCGCGGCGAACGGCACGGTGGCCGTGCTGTGGCTGGCCGGGCTGACCGTCCTGGTGCCGACCGTGACCGTGGCGGCGGCCCGGTTCCTGCCGCCGCACGTGCTGGTGCGGCTGGGCATGCTCGAACCGGAGCCCGGTTTCGCGCCCGGACCGGGCGGCACCGGTCTGGACGTCAGCGTGGACAACGAGCGGTGCCACCGGTACGGCGTGTGCCAGGCCGAGGCGCCGGTGCTGTTCCAGCTCGTCGACGACGAACGCCTGCGCTACGAGCGCCGGCCGCCGCCCGAGCTGTTCGCCAAGGCGCGGGCCGCCGCGCGGGCGTGTCCGATGCGGGCCATCGAGCTGCGGGAGCGTGTGCGGTGAACGAGGAGCGGATCGTCGTCGCGGGTGGCGGACTGGCCGGGCTGCGGGCCGGCGAACGTGTGCGGGAGCTGGGTTTCCGGGGCGAGCTGGTGATCGTCGGCGCGGAACGCCACCTGCCCTACCACCGCCCGGCGCTGTCGAAGGAGGCGGTCCTCGGCGAGCTGCGCGCCCGCGACCTGCGGCTGGCGGCCGGCCGGGAACTGGACGCGGTGTGGCGGCTGGGCACGGCCGTGACGCACCTGGAGCCGGACCGGCACGTCGTCGGCCTGCCCGGCGGCGAGGAGCTGTCCTACGACGGGCTGGTGGTGGCGACCGGCGTCGAGCCCCGGCACCTGGCCGGCGCACCGCGCCACGACCCCCGGGTCCACGTGCTGCGCACGGTCGACGACGCGCTCGCGATCAAGCGGGCGATCGGGGCGACGCAGGGCCTGGTCGTGGTCGTCGGCGGCGGGCTGATCGGCTGCGAGCTGGCGTCGACGGTCCGGGCGCTGGGCCGGGACGTGGCGATCGTGAGCCGGTCGGGGATGTTGCTGGGCAACGCGGTCGGTCGGGACATCGCCGAGACCGTGACCCGCGCCCACCGGTCGCACGGCGTGCGGCTGGCGCTGGGCGTGGACATCCGGCACTGGGTGCGCCAACGGGGCGGTGTCGGCGTGCACCTGTCGGACGGGCAGGTGTTCTTCGCGGCCGTGGTCGTGATCGCGGTCGGCGCGTCGCCCGCCACGGCGTGGCTGCGCGGCTCGGGGTTGGACGTGTCCGACGGCGTGCTGTGCGACCCGACGTGCCACGTCGTGGGCGCGTCCGACGTCGTGGCGGCGGGCGACGTCGCCCGCTGGCCGAACCTGCGCTTCCCCGGCCCGCCGCGCCGCGTGGAGCACTGGCTCAACGCGGTGGAGATGGGCCGGGCGGCGGCCGAGAACCTGTTGGCGGGCCGGTCGGATGCCCGCCCGTTCACGCCGGTGCCGCGGTTCTGGACCGAGCAGTACGGCATGCGCATCCAGGGTTCGGGGCTGCCGGCGACCGGCGACGACACGATCACGCTCGCCGCGTCCCGCAAGGACCACCGCACGGTGACCGGCTTCGTGAAGGGCGGCCGACTGGTCGGCATGGTGGGTCTCGACGCGCCCACCGCGATGATCAGGCTGGCGCCGGAGCTGTGGCGCCAGAACGGGGTCGCGGCGCCCGCGCGCGCCCTGCCCGGCCACCGCCCGGACCCGGTCGGGACACCGGCCCACGCGCCGGTCGTGCGGGCACGGCCGGTCGGTCGACGGCTGGTCCGGATCGGTCCCCGCGACCGGTGAGGTCGCGTCGTCAGCGGCGGCGTTCCGAGACGGCGGCGGACAGCAGGGAGATCGCGGCGAGGAAGCAGGCCCCCGCCGCGACACCCCGCCAGGCGACCGGTTCGTGGACCACGAGGATGCCGTTCCACGTGGCGACACCGAGGAAGACGGCGGACAGGATCACCAGGGGGATCGACCACTGGCGCGCACGAGGTGTGTCGGCCTCCATGTGAGGTGAATGGTCCTCGCCCGGGGCGGCGTTACGCGACTCGCGGGTTTCAGAACAAAAGGAGGGCAAGTCCCAGCGCGGCCACGAGGTTGACGGCCGTGGCCGCGGCGAACACGCCGACCGGGCGCCACCCGGCCTGTTTCAGGGCGCCCGCGCGGAATTCCAGACCGATGCTCACGAAGGCGAGGATGAGGAACCAGGTGCGCAGGTCGTTCACGACGCCGATGGCGGCCTTGCTCGTGGCCGCCGACACCTGCTCGGAGTAGATCGTGGCGACGATCGACGTCGCGAGGAAGCCGAGCACGAACTTGGGGAAGCGCTGCCACAACTGCCGCCCGGCCGACACCGTGGTCGAGCGCTTCTCCACCTTCAGCGCGAAGTACGCGGTCAGGGCCACGGCTACCACGCCCAGCAGCGCGTTCTGGGTGACCTTCACGATCGTCGCGTACTTGAGCGACTCCTCGCCCGCGAGCGAGCCCGCCGCGGTCACGGCCGCCGTGGTGTCGATGTTGCCGCCGATCCACGCGCCCGCCACCTCGGGCGTGAGGCCGAGCCACGTCGCGGCCAACGGCAGCACGAAGATCGACGGCAGGGCGAACACGATCACCAGGCTCGCGCTGTACGCCAACTGCTCGCGTCGCGCCTGCACGGCGCCCGCCGCCGCGATCGCCGCGCTCACGCCGCAGATCGCCACGGCCGCCGACAGCAGCGCGCGCAGCTTCTCGTCCAGCCCGAGCTTCCCGCCCAACCACCACGAGAACCCGAACACCACGCTGATCAGCACGATCGACTGCGCAATCGCGGGACCGGCCGCGCGCACGATCACCGCCAGGTTGATCGACGCGCCCAGCAGCACCAGGCCGGTCTTGATGAAGAACTCGGTGCGGAAGCCGCCGGAGAGCCGATCACGCAGTCCCGTCACGCTGAGCACCGCGTTGCCCAGCAGGCCCAGGGCGATGGCGTAGATCGGGAACTCGACCGCGGCGCCGATCCCCTCCAACCCGGTGCCCTTGGTCCATTTGGGCACACCCGTCGACAACCACCGGGCGACCCAGGACAGCACCAGCACGGCCAGGACGCCGAGGACCGCGAACAGCACTGGCGAGCGGGATTCCTCGGCGGCCGGGGTGGACGCCTCCGGGGCGGCCATCACGGCACCAGGCCGGGCTTGATCGCGCCCACCAGGGCGAGCGCGAACAGGGCGAGGCCGACCACCACGGCCAGCCAGTCCTCGTCGATCCGGCGACCACCGGGTGCACCCATCGCTCACGCTCCGACCTGGGGAAGGGAGCCCGAACGTAGCGACACGGCTGCGCCGCGTCACCGCTTCCCAGGATGTGGAAGTTCCCGGACGCCCACGAGCAGGGTCGTGATCGCGGCCATGATCCGTTCCGTCGCCAGGTCGAGGACCTGTCTGGTGTGTTCGAGGTCGTAGAGGTCCGACAGGTCGACCTCGGCGCCGGCCACCACGTGCACCTTCCGCCACGGCCGCGGCACGAAGCTCCCCACCGGCAGCAGCGACCGCGTGCCCCACTGGGCCACCGGCACGACCGGCGTCCGGGTGGCCAGCGCCAGCCGGGCCACGCCGTTCTTGCCGCGCATCGGCCACCCGTCGGGGTCGGTGGTGAACGTGCCCTCGGGGTAGACGATCACGCACTCCCCCGCGTCGAGGGCCTCGCGCGCCACGTCCACCGCGCGACCGGCGCGCACCGTGCCGCGGTCGACCGGGATGTGCCGGCCGGACCGCATCACCCACCCCACGACCGGTGCCCGCCACAGGCTCGCCTTGGCCAGGTACCGGGGCACCCGACCGGACGCGAGCGTGAACGCGGTCAACGTCACGGGATCGGCGAACGACAGGTGGTTGGACGCCAGCAGCACCGGCCCGCGTCGGGGCACGTGCCCGTGCCCGGCCATCCGCATCCGCACGAACAGGACCACGAACGGCCACAGCAGGTCGATCGCGACCGAGTACCAGAAGCCACGACCACGCCGGGGCAGCCGGCCGGTCAACACCACCATCCTGGAGAAGCTCACATGCGCATCCTCGCCGCAGGCCGGCCGCACCCCGTCACCGACCGGGGCTGATCGGGTTCGACTACTGTTCTCCGGCGTGGCAGGGCTCTCCGGATCGCGGTCCTCGGCGGACCGCATCACCGTACTCCTCGTCGAGGACGACGAGGGCGACGCCGTGCTGGTCGAGGCGCTCCTGGACGAGGTCGGCGCGGACGTCGACCTGCTACGCGCGCGCACGCTGCGCGAGGCGGCCCGGATGGTGGGCCGGGTCGACTGCGTGCTGCTCGACCTGGGCCTGCCCGACACCACCGGCCTCGACGGCCTGACCCGGCTGCTGGACCGGGCCGCGCCCGCGGCGATCATCGTGCTGACCGGCATGCACGACGAAGGGCAGGGCATCCTCGCGGTCACCGCCGGCGCCGAGGACTACCTGGTCAAGGGCCAGGTCGACGGTCGCGGCCTGCTGCGCGGCATCCGGTACGCGGTCGGCCGCAAACGGGTCGAGGAGACCCAGCGGCAACTGCGCGACGAGAAGCTCCTGGCCGCCGAGAAGACCCGGCTCGAACGCGGCCTGCTGCCGTCGCCGATCATGCACGGCGACGACCTGGGCTGGGCACACCGCTACCGGCCCGGCGGCAGCCGGATGCTGCTCGGCGGTGACTTCTACGACGTGGTGCGCACCGACGACGGGACGCTCCACGTGCTCATCGGCGACGTCTGCGGGCACGGCCCGGACGAGGCCGCGATCGGCGTGTTCCTGCGCATCGCGTGGCGGGCGCTGGTGCTGGCCGGGCAGGAGCCGTCGCGGGTGCTGCGCACGCTGCACGAGATCCTGGAGCACGAACGCCACCAGCCGGGCCTGTTCACCACGGCGTGCATGCTCACCGTGTCGCCGGACCGCCGCTGGGCGCGGGTCTACCTGGCCGGGCACCCCGAGCCGATGCTGATCGTCGGCGGCCGGGTCGTGGAACTGCCGCGCGACCGGGCGGGGCTGCCGCTGGGCGTGCTGCCGGACAGCTCGTGGGACGGGCTCGACGTGCCGCTGCCGCCGGGGTGGAGCCTGCTGCTCTACACCGACGGTCTGGTGGAGGGCCGGGTGATCGGCGACGTCGAGCGGCTGGGTTCGGAACGGCTGATCGACCTGATCCACGACATCACCCGGCACGGGTCGGACTGGGACCCCGAGGCGCTCATGGACGAGTTGATCGACCGGGTGGAACGGCTCAACGGCGGGGAGTTGGACGACGACATGGCCGTGCTGCTGATCTCGGACCGGGGCGCATGACGGACTACCGGACGAGGTGGCCCGCGAGCCGCCTGCTGATCGCCGCCGTCACGATCCTGATCATCGTGAGCGCGAGCGCGATCACCGCGATCGCGGTGGCGCTGGCCGACCTGACCGAGGCCCGGGTGGAGGTGCTCGACGAGATCGGGCCGACCCGCCGGCTCGTCATCGAACTGGAAGGCACGCTGGTCGACCAGGAGACCGGCGTGCGCGGGTTCGCGCTGACCGCCAACCCGGACTTCCTCACCCCGTACTCGAACGGCCAGGACGCCGAGAAGCAGATCGAGGACGCGGCCCGCGCCGCGATCCGGACCGCGCGCCCGGACCTGGCGCTGCGGCTGGACGACATCGCGGCGCTGTCGTCGGCGTGGCGGCTGGAGTTCGCGGAACCGCTGATCGTGCAGGTGCACGCCGCCGGGTCGCCGCAACTGGTCGCCAACGACACCGAGCGCGGCAAGGCGTTGTTCGACCGGGTCCGCAACGCGCTCTCGGCGCTGCGGGGCGACCTGAACACCGCGTTCGACGCGTCCCGCGACCGGCTCGACGAGGTCGCCGACCAGGTGCTGTACCTGTCGATCGGGCTCGGCGCGCTGCTGGTCGTGATCATCGCGGGCGTGGCGATCGTGCTGTACCGGATCCTGATCGCCCCGCTGACCGGCCTGGCCGCGCAGGTCAGGAGAGTGTCGGCGGGCGACTTCACGCACGAGGTCGACGTGAACGGACCGCGCGAGACCGTCATGCTCGGCCAGGACGTCGACACGATGCGCACCCGCATCCTGCGCGACGTCGAGGAGCTGCGGCGGTCCAACGCCGAACTGGAGCAGTTCGCCTACGTGGCCTCGCACGACCTCCAGGAGCCGCTGCGCAAGGTGGCGAGCTTCTGCCAGCTGCTGGAACGCCGCTACTCGGGTCAGCTCGACGAGCGCGGCGAGCAGTACCTGCGGTTCGCGGTCGACGGCGCCAAGCGCATGCAGGTCCTGATCAACGACCTGCTCGCGTTCTCCCGCGTCGGCCGGATCACCCGCGAGCAGACCGTGGTCGACTGCGCCGAACTGGTCCGGCAGGTGCTCGACAACCAGTCCGAGACGATCGAGCGGCTGGGTGCCGTCGTCGAGGTGGGCGAGCTGCCGTCGGTGCGCGGCGAGGGTTCGCTGCTCGGCGGCGTGTTCGGCAACCTGATCGGCAACGCGCTGAAATTCCACGGCACCGAGCCGCCGCTGGTCAGGGTGTCCGCGCAGCGAACGGGTGAGTTCTGGACGTTCACGGTCTCCGACAACGGGATCGGGATCGAGCCCGAGTACGCTGAGCGCGTTTTCGTGATCTTCCAGCGGCTGCACCACAAGGACGACTACCCGGGCACGGGCATCGGCCTCGCGATGTGCCGCAAGATCGTCGAGTACCACGGTGGCACCATCTGGTTGGCATCCGACCGGGAAGCCGGCACCACCTTCGAGTTCACCTTGCCAGTCGTGGAGGACGTCCAGGATGAGTGACCCGTTGAGCGTGATCGACGTCCTGCTCGTCGAGGACGACCCGGGCGACGCCCTCATGACGCAGGAGGCGTTCGAGCACCACAAGATCCGCAACCTGCTGCACGTGGTGCGCGACGGCGTCGAGGCGCTGGAGTTCCTGCGGCGGGAGGGCCGGTACGCCGACGCCCCCCGCCCGGGTCTGATCCTGCTCGACCTCAACCTGCCGAAGATGGACGGCCGCGAGGTGCTCGCCGAGGTCAAGGCGGACGCGTCGCTGCGCTCGATCCCGGTGGTCGTGCTGACCACGTCCGAGGCCGAGGAGGACATCCTGCGCAGCTACAACCTGCACGCGAACGCCTACGTGACCAAGCCGGTGGACTTCGACCGGTTCATCGAGGTCGTCCGGCAGATCGACGACTTCTTCGTCACGGTGGTCAAGCTGCCCCGGTGAGGTCCGGGTTCTTGTCCAGGTACGACTTGACGAACGGGCACTCCGGCACGACGGTCGCCCCCTGGCCACGCAGGTCGAGCACCGCGTGCCGGATCAACGTGCCACCGAAACCCTTGCCCTCGACGTGGACCTCGGTGTGTGTGAGGACCACCTCGTCGCCGTCGCGGGTGTAGTCGACGAAGCCGACGAGGTCGCCGCCGTCGGTGATCTCGTAGCGGGACTGGTCCGGGTTGTCGGACACGGACGTGCTCACGGGCGTTCTCCAGACTCTTGATCGGGATCCACGGTCCACCCTAGGCAAGCGCCGGCGCGGTGTGCACGATTCCCAATTGCCGGGTGGCACGGGTCAGCGCCACATACCGCTCGACGGCCGTCATGCGCCCCGGATCCACGACGACGACCGTGTCGAACTCCAGTCCCTTGGCCGCGCGGGGCGTGAGCGGCCCGTCCACCGAGATCACCGCGAACGTACCGCTGTCGGGCCGGGCGGCGGCGATCACCGCGTCCGGGTCCGCGGTCGTCACCTCCCACGGCACGGCACCATGCCGCACCGAACGTGGCGGAACGGCAAGCGGGTCGATCTCGGCCAACGCCGCACCGGCCCGCTCCATGACCTCGGCCGTCGACCGGTAGTTGACGGTCAACGTGCGGTGCACCCACCGGTCGTCGACGTACGGCGCGAACCGGGCACCCCAGTCCCGGGCACCCGCCTCGGCTTCACGCTGGTGCAGGTCCCCGACCACCGTCATCGACCGGTTCGGGCAACGGCGCATGAGCACCCGCCAGTCCATCTCGGAGAGTTCCTGGGCCTCGTCGACCACCACGTGGCCGTAGGTCCACTCCCGGTCGGCGGCGGCACGCTCGGCCAGGACCCGGTGGTCGGGCGCCTCGTGCCGGTCGGCCAGCCACTCGGCGTCCACCAGGTCGACCGCGCGCAAGGTGTCCCGCCGCAACGCGGGATCGGTGTCCAGGACCTCCAGCACACCGCGCGCGTACTCGACCCGACGCGCCCGCTCCCGGGCCGCCGCACGCCCGGCGCTCCCGTCGTCACCGAGCTGTTCGGCGGCCTCGTCCAACAACGGCACGTCGGACACCGTCCAGGCCCACCCGTCCGCCCGGTACAGCTCCGGATAGCCGAGCGCGACACAACGTCCCTCGTAGAGGTCCGCCAACAACTCCTGCGGGGTGAGCAAGGGCCACAGCGCGTCCACAGCGGCCCCCAACTCGACGGAACCGCGCAACTCCCGACGCACGTCGTCGGCCAACTCCGGCCAGTCCTCGCCGATCGCCGCCACCGCGAGCGGGACGAGGACGTCGACCAACCCCGCGTGGAACAACTCACGGCCCGCGTTGTGCTCGACCTCGCCGACACGGGCCCACGCGACCTCGACAAGATCGGCGGACAACTCCACGACCACGTCCGACAAGGGAATCGGAATGGGCTCGTCCGGCAGTTCACGGCGGTCACGGATCGCCTCGGAGATCACGTCGACAGCGGCCAGACCCCCTTTCAACCCCCGCACCTCGGGCACGTCCTCAAGAGTCGTCCGCACCCCCGGGAACAACTCCCCCGGCGTAGCGAACACGACATCGGTCTCACCGAGCGAGGGCAGCACGTCACCGATGTGCCGCAGGAACCGCACGTTGGGCCCGACGACCAACACCCCGTGACGCGACAACCGCTCGCGACGCGTGTAGAGCAGGTACGCGACCCGGTGCAGGGCGACGGCCGTCTTCCCGGTACCGGGACCACCCTCGACGACCAGCACACCCCGGTGGTCGAGCCGGATGACCTCGTCCTGCTCGGCCCGGATGGTGGCGACGATGTCCCGCATCGTCGCCGACCGAGGCGCCGCCAAAGCGGAAAGAAGAGCCGTGTCGTCCCCGGCGAGTTCGTCGTCGTGGAACCCTTCCACCACCCGCCCGCGCGTCCGGAAGTGCCGCCGCCGCGAAATCCCCTCTCTCCGCACACCGGTCGCCGTGTAGAACGGCCGCGCGACCGGCGCCCGCCAGTCGACGAGCAGGGGCTCGTACCGCTCGTCGAACAACCCCACCCGCCCGATGTAGGTGCGACCACCGTCGAGATGATCGATGCGCCCGAAGCACAGCCCGTGGTCAGCAGCCTTGAGCCGGTCACGACGCGCCGTCAACTCCCGGACGGCCACTTCACGCGGCCACCGCTCACCCACAGCGTCACGCAGAACGGCAGCAAGCCCACCCTCGACCTCTTCCCGCTCACGATCAAGACGCTCGTACATTCCAGCGATCTTCGCCCGCTCGTACCCCAATTCACCGTCGGACACCCTTGCCCCCTGTGATACAATTGGTTGTACACCTTTACGCACAATTCCTGTGCACAACCTTTGTTTGTACCACGAAGCCCGCACACCATCCAAGTGCACATTTCACGGTGTCCGAACGCATAACTCACGCGTTCACGAACACAAAGCCACCGGCCGCTGGAAAAAGCTCGTAAAGCCAGGAACTCAACCCACGAGTGCCCGCTGTCGCCGCAACGGCACCACCAGAGGCGTCTCCGTCTCCGGATCGGTGATCACCCGGCAGGGCAACCCGAACACGTCCGCCACCAACTCCGCCGTCACGATGTCCGCCGGGTTCCCCTGGGCCACAACGCCTTCGCCCGGCTTCATCGCGATCAGGTGGGTGGCGTACCGGCACGCCTGGTTGAGGTCGTGCAACACGGCCACCAACGTATGCCGCCCCGTGTCGTGCAGGTCGGCACACAGATCAAGCACCTCGACCTGGTGCGCGATGTCCAGGAACGTGGTCGGCTCGTCCAGCAGCAAAATCGAGGTCTGCTGCGCCAACACCATCGCCAGCCACACCCGCTGCCGCTGACCACCGGACAGCTCGTCCACCAACCGGTCCGCCAGGTCGTGCACCCCGGTCGACCGCATGGCCTCGCCGGTCACCACCTCGTCCTCGGTCGACCACTGCCGCAACAACTTCTGATGCGGGTACCGCCCCCGGGCGACCAGCTCGCCGACCGTGATCCCCCCGGGCGCGATCGAGGACTGCGGCAACAACCCCAACCGCCGGGCCACTTCCTTCGACTTGTAGGACGAGATCGCCGCCCCGTCGAGCAGGACCGTGCCGCCCTGGGGCTTGAGCATCCGCGCCAACGCCTTGAGCACGGTGGACTTGCCGCACGCGTTGGGCCCGACGATGACGGTGAAGGAACCGTCCGGGATCTCCACGTCGAGGCCCTCCACGACGATCCGCTCGTCGTAGGCCAGGGTCAGTTCCGTGCCGACCAGCCGGGTCATCGCCCACTCCCCTTCCGCCACTCGCCCGCGAGCAGCCACACCAGGTACAGACCGCCGACCGCGCCGGTGGCGATGCCGACCGGGAGCTGGGCCGTCGGGAAGAGCCGTTGCACCGCGAAATCCCCGGCCGCCAGCAGCAGCGCGCCGGTCAACGCCGAGGACGCCAGCCCCGGACCGGGGCACGCGGTGAGCCGCCGGGCCACCTGCGGCGCGGCCAGCGCGACGAACGCGATCGGCCCGGCGGCGGCGGTCGCCACGGCGGCCAGTCCCACGCTGATCGCGAGCAACGCCAACCGCGTCCGCCCGGCGTCCACACCGAGCCCGATCGCGGTCGTGTCACCCATCTCCAGCAAAGCGAGACGCCGTTGCAGCACCAACGCGAGAGGAACCAGGACCACCAACACGACCGCCACCGTCGCCGCGTGGTCCCAGCCCCGGTTGTTCAACCCGCCGACCAGCCAGGACTGCGCGGCAAGCGCACTCTCCAGCGTGGCCCGGGTGATCAGGTAGGAGTTGACCGCGAGCATCATCGCGTTGACGCCGATGCCGATGAGCACGAGCCGAAATCCGTGCACGCCCCGCTTGAGCGCCAACAGGTACACGACGATCGACGTCAGCACACCGGTCACCGCCGACCCCGCGGCCACCGCCGTCATGCCACCCTGCGCGAGCACGATCACCGCGATCGCACCGGTGGCCGAGCCCTGCGTGAACCCGATGATGTCCGGCCCGGCCAACGGGTTGCGGGACAGGCTCTGCAACACCGCGCCGCTGAGCGCCAAAGCCGCGCCCACCAACAACCCCGTGACCAACCGCGGCAGGCGCAACGTGAAGACGACGAACTCCGACGCCCCGTCACCCCGCCCCAGGAACGTGTCGACGACCTCGCCGACGGTCAGCGGGAAGTCCCCGGTGACCAACGTGAGAAGTCCGACCCCGACGACCAGCAACGCCAACGCGGTGGCCACGAACGCCGTGCGCTCGTGCACCCGGACGGACAGCGTCGCCGCGCGCAGAGTCTTCACAGCGAGGCCAACTTCCGCCGCCGGCACAGGGCGATGAACACCGGCGCGCCCAGGAACGCGGTCACGATGCCGACCTCCATCTCCTGGGGCGCGATCACCACCCGGCCGACCACGTCGCCCACCAGCAGCAGGATCGGCGCGAGCACCGCCGAGTAGGCCAGCACCCAGCGCTGGTCGGTGCCGCCGATCATGCGGGCCACGTGCGGCACGGTCAGGCCCACGAAGCCGATGGGGCCGACCGCGGCCGTGGCGGCACCGGCCATGAGCGTGATCGACAGGATGCCGAACGCCCGGGTGCGGCCCGCGTGGGCGCCCAGCGCCCGACCGGCCTCGTCGCCCAGCGCCAGCACGGTGAGGCTTTTCGCCAGCAGGAACGTGATCAGTACGCCGGGCAGGATGAACGGCGCCGTCTGGCCGATGATCTCGAAAGTCCGCCCGGCCAGCGAACCGACGTTCCAGAACCGGAACGAGTCGAAGGCGTGCGGGAACAGCAGCAGCACCCCGGACACGTAGGCGTACAGCACGGACGTCAACGCCGCGCCGCTGAGCACGAGCCGGTCGGGGGTGGGTGTGCTCCGACCGGACGCGCCCAGGACGTAGCAGGCGGTCGCCGCGATCGCCGCGCCGACAAGGGCGAACCAGACGTAGCCCGTCGGGTGCGTGACACCGAAGAAGGCGATGGCCGTCACGATCGCCGCCGCCGCGCCCATGTTCACGCCGAGCAGACCGGGATCGGCGAGCGGGTTGCGGGTCAACGACTGCATGAGCGCGCCCGCCAGGCCCAACGCCGCACCGGCCAGCACGCCGAGCAGGGCCCGCGGCACGCGCACCGCCCGCACGAGGGCCGCGTCGCCGGTGCCGTCGTCGGCGAACAGCAGGCGCCAGGTGTCGGTGAACGGGATGTCCTTGGTGCCGATCCACAGACTGGCCAGCATCACCAGGACCAGCACGGCGAACGACACCGCCAGGCCGAAGCCGCGGATCGCGTCGCGTGACACCGGCACCTCCCCTCGAACCGTTTAGGGAAGGCTAACCGAAGCTCCCCCGTCCGCCCCAGTCCGGGCGGGCCTTTCGCCGAAAGGCCCGCCCGGGCAACGGCGTCAGCGCAGGCTCTTCGGCCGCAGGTCGGTCCAGTTCTCCTCCACGTACGCCACGCAGGCGTCGCGGGTCTCCGGCCCGAACACGGCGGTCCAGCCGGCCGGGATCTCGGCGAACGACGGCCACAGCGAGTGCTGGTCCTCGTGGTTGACCAGGACGTGGAAGCGGCCTTCGGGGTCGTCGAACGGGTTCGTCATCGGGTGATCCTCCTGGTGGGGGTGGCCACTGCGGTGCGCAGCGCCTCTTGCAGGTCCTCGGCGAGCACCTCGGCGGCCGACCGGTCGACCAGGTCGGCCGCGTGGACGAGGTGGCACGTCACGGCCCCGGCGGCCGGCACGTAGTACTTGAGCGTCAGCTCCGCGCCGGTGGTCCCGGTCGGCACGGCGACCAGGTCGCCGACCCCTCCATCCATTGTGGACAGTACCGCGCGCTCGTGCGGCACCACCACGAACCGGGGTGTGACTTCGACCGGCACGTCCGCGTGGTCCAGCGCGGCGAGCGTGGTCGCCCGGACCCGGTCGAGCAGTTCGGCGTACGACGGGTCGCCCGCCGCGTCCACGCGCAGCACCACGTCGTTGGCGACCGCGCCGACCAGGTCCGCCAACTCCTCGTCGACCCGACCCGCGACCGGCGTGCCCAGGGGCAGGTCGCCGCCGTGCCGACGGCTCACCACGGCCGCGAACGCGGTCGTCACCGCCATGAACAGGCTCGCCCCGGCCTCGGCGGCCCACCGCTCGGCGTCCGCGCGCAGCTCCGCCGACAGGGCGAAGTCCACCACCCCCGCCGGGTGCCGACCCGGAGAAACCTCGGGCAGGTCACGCGTCACCGTGCGCCAGAACGCCCGCTGCCGCTCGCCGTCCGCCGCCACCACCTCGGCCGCCCACCGCGCGTAATCGGCGTAGGACACCGGCAATTCGGTCCACTGTGGACCGGAACCCGCCGAACGCGCCCGGTACGCGTGCTGGAGATCGCGGAACAACGGCACCACGGACCACTCGTCCACCGCGTGGTAGCCCATCGCGACCAGCAACCCGTGCTCCTCCCCCACCAGCAGCCGCGCCCGGACCGGCGGCGCACCGGGGTCGGGGCGTTCGGCGGCGAACCCGGCGGCGGCCGACGACACCTCGTCCACCGGCACGATCTCCAGCGGCACCGGGGACACCGGGTGCTGCACCCCGTCGCGCGGCACGACCCGCAACGGCTCGTGCCGCGCCACGACGTCGGCCCACGCGGCGACCAGCGCGGGCACGTCGAACGGCTCGTGCGCGCGCAGCAACAGCACGTGGTCCCAGGCCTCCGGCCGGGGCGCGTGCTGCGCGGGCGCGGTCGGCACGACCCCGCCCGGCGGGAAGCGCCGCAACACCGGACGGCGCGCGGTCGCACCGGTCAGCCGCAGCGCCAGCGCCGCCGGGGTCGGCGCGTCGAACACGTCGCGCAGGGTCAGGTCGACGCCGAACTCGCGGCGCACCTTGGCCACCAGCCGCATCGACGCCATGGAGTGCCCGCCCAGGCCGAAGAAGTCGTCGTGCACGCCCGGCGTCACACCGAGCACCTCGGCGAACAGGTCCACCACGGCCTTCTGCTCGGGCGTGGTCGGCCGGTCGTCGCCGGCCAGCGCGGACCAGTCGGGCCGGGGCAGCGCCCGCCGGTCGATCTTGCCGTTGGGCGTGGTCGGCGGCGGGCCGTCGAGGAACACGACCAGCGACGGCACCATGTTCTCCGACAGCGACCGCGCGGCGAACGCGCGCAGGTCGTCGTCGGTGTCGCCGACGACGTAGGCGACGAGCCGGACCAGGTCGCCCTCCCGGTCGGCGACCACGACGGCCTGCGTCACGGCGGGGTGGCGGACCAGCACGGCCTCGATCTCGCCCGGCTCGACCCGCACGCCCCGGATCTTGACCTGGGTGTCGACCCGGCCGAGGAAGTCCAGCGACCCGTCCGCCCGCCACCGCGCCCGGTCGCCCGTGCGGTACATGCGCGCGCCGGAGCCGAAGGGACTGGCCACGAACCGCTCGGCGGTCAACGCGAACCGGCCCAGGTAGCCCAGCGCCAGGCCGCGACCGGACACGTACAGCTCGCCGACCACGCCGGGCGGAACAGGCCGCAGCCGGTCGTCGAGCACGTACACGGTCGTGTTCGGGTCGGGCACGCCGATGGGCACGGCACCCGACCAGTCCGGAACCGCGCGCCACAGCGTGGAGTTCACCGTGGCCTCGGTCAGCCCGTACGCGGCGAGCAGGTTCAGCCGGCCCGCCCACCGCCGGATCACCTCCGGCGGCACGGTCTCGGTGCCGACCAGGATCGTGGACCCGTCGGGCAGGTCGCAGTCGGCGGGCAGCGCGGCGACCAGCGACGGCGGCAGGATCATGTGCGTGATCCGGCGGTCGCGCAGGAAGTCGGTCAGCGCCGGACCGGCCACGCGCACCTCGTCGGGCGCGAACACCAGCCGACCGCCGACGCACAGCGCCATGGTCAGCTCGAACACGGCCACGTCGAACCCGACCGACGCGAACCCGAGCACGCGGCTGTCGGCGGTCAGCGCCATCCGGTCCAGGGCGGTGGCGGCCAGGCTCGCGATGCCCTCGTGCGGCACGACGACGCCCTTGGGCCGACCGGTCGACCCGGACGTGTAGATCACGTACATGGGCGCGTCGAGCGACGCCGGACCGGCGCCGAACGGGCTGTCCTCGAACGTCGCGAGTTCGGCGTCGAGCGTGTCGAGCACGAGCGCGTCCACCGGCACGGGCGCGTCGGAGGTCGTGACGACGACCGATGCCCCGGAATCGGCGACCAGGTAGGCGATCCGGTCCGCCGGGTGCGACAGGTCCAGCGGCAGGTACGCGGCGCCGAGCCGGAGCACCGCCAGCACGGTCGCGACGTGGTCGGCCGACTTGGGCACGGCCACGCCGACCACGGACTCCCGGGCCACGCCCCGCGCGGCCAGCAGTCGCGCGATGCGGGAACTGCGCGCGTCCAACCACGCGTAGCTCACCGACCGGGTCCGGTCGACCACGGCGACGTCGTCGGGTTTCGCCGCGACGCACCGGGCGAACAGCTCGACGAACGACAGCTCGGGCACGACCCGCGCGGTGTCGTTGAACCCCTCCAGGACCCGGCGGCGTTCGTCGGGCGCGATCAGCTCGACGGCGCCGACCGGCGCGTGCGGGTCGGCGAGCACCGCCGCCACCAGGGCGGTCAGCCGGTCGCCCAGCCGCACGACCGTGTCGTGGTCGAACAGGTCGACCGCGTACTCCAGGCGGCAGGTCAGCGGGCCGTCCGCGGTGTCGGTGAACGAGAACACCAGGTCGAACTTCGCGGTCGTGGTCGGGTGGTCGAGCCACTCGACGGGCAGGCCCGCGAACTCCGGCGCGGCGGCCGACCGGCCGTGGTAGCCGACCATGACCTGGAACAGCGGGTTGCGCGCGGCCGAGCGCGGCGGGTTGAGCCGCTCCACGACGAGTTCGAACGGCACGTCCTGGTGCGAGAACGCGACCAGCGACGTCTCCCGCACGCGCTCCAGCAGCGCCCGGAACGACGGGTCGCCGGACAGGTCGGTGCGCAGCACGAGCGTGTTGACGAAGAACCCGACCACGTCGTCCAGCGCCTCGTCGGCCCGGCCCGCGACCGGCACGCCCAGCGGGACGTCGTCGCCGGCGCCCAGTCGGGACAGCAGCGCGGCGACGGCGGCCTGCAGGACCATGAACGCGCTCGTGCCGGTGGCCCGGCCGAACTCGCGCACGCCCTTGGCCGACACCGCGTCGAACTCCACGTCGACGTGCGCGCCCCGGAAGGTGGGTCGGGTGGGACGGGGCCGGTCGACCGGGAGCACGATCTCGTCCGGCAGTCCGGCCAGGCGCCCGGCCCAGTGCGCGAGCTGCCGCTCGCCCACCTGGTCGAGCAGGTCCCGTTGCCACAGCGTGTAGTCCGCGTAGCCGACCGGCAGTTCGGTCCACTGTGGAGCGTCACCGGCCAGGCGGGCGCGGTACGCGTCGGCGAGGTCGCCCAGGAACGGCCGGTCGGACCACTCGTCGGTGGTGATGTGGTGCAGCACGATCACGAGCACGTGGTCGTCGGCGCGCAGCCGCGCGAGCGTGGCCCGCAGCGGCAGGTCCACCCGCAGGTCGAACGGCCGCCCGACCTCGGCCCGGACCAGGTCCTCGACGATCACGCCGTCGACCACGACGAACTCCGGCGCGGTCGGCGGCAGAACCCGTTGGAACGGCACGCCTTCGTGGTCGTCGAACACCGTGCGCAACGCCTCGTGCCGCGCCACGACGTCGCCGAACGCCGCCCGCAACGCGTCCGCGTCCAGCGGCCCGCGCGCCCGGAACACCAGCGGGAAGTGGTACGCCGTCGAGGTCTCCTCCAGCTGCTGGAGCAGCCACAGCCGCCGCTGCGCGTGCGACAGCGGCAGTTCGGCGGGCCGGTCGTACCGGACCAGGCGGGGACGCGCGCCCGGCGCGTTCTCCGTGCGGGCGGCCAGTTCCGCCACGGTCGGCGCGTCGAACAGGTCCCGGACCGCGAGGTCGACGCCGAGCAGCGTGCGCGCCCGGCCGATCACCCGGGTGGCCAGCAGCGAGTGCCCGCCCAGGTCAAAAAAGTCGTCCGCCACGCCGACCCCGGTCACGCCGAGCACCTCGGCGAACACCCCGGCCAGCACCTCTTCCGCACGGGTGCGCGGCGGGCGGGAGTCGGCCGTGCCGATGCTGTCCGGCTTGGGCAGCGCGCGCACGTCGAGCTTGCCGTTCACGGTCAACGGCAACGACTCCACCGCCACCACGGCGGCGGGCACCAGGTAGTCGGGCAGTTCCGCCTTGAGCGCGGCGCGCGACGCCACCGGGTCGGCCGTGCCGACGACGTAGCCGAGCAGCCTCTTCACCCCGCCCGGCCCGGTGTCGACGACCACGGCGGCGTGCGTCACGCCCGGCCGCGCGGCCAGGGCCGCCTCGACCTCGCCCGGTTCGACCCGGTGGCCCCGGATCTTGACCTGGTCGTCGGTGCGGCCGAGGAAGTCCAGGTTGCCGTCCGCGCGGGCGCGCACCAGGTCGCCCGTGCGGTACATGCGCGTGCCGGGCGTGCCGAACGGGTCGGCCACGAACCGGGACGCGGTCAGCCCGAACCGGTCGTGGTAGCCGCGGGCCAACCCGATGCCCGCCACGTACAGCTCGCCGGGCGATCCGGGCGGCACCGGGAGCAGACGGGAATCCAACACGTACGCGCGGGTGTTGCGGATGGCCCGGCCGACCGTGGGCGTGGCACTGTCGAAGGTGGACGCCCCCAGCGTGTTGATCGTGTACTCGGTCGGCCCGTACAGGTTGTAGCCGTACGTTCCGGGGGTGTCGCGCAGTCGCCGCCACACCGCCTCCGACACGGCCTCGCCGCCGAGCAGGACCAGCGGCGGCACGTGGCCGTCGAGAAGTCCTTCCTCCAGCAGGAGTTGCGCGTAGGTCGGCGTCACGTTGACCACGTCGACGCGGTGTTCCCCGCAGTAGGCGACGAGCGCGGCGGCGTCGCGGCGCAACTCCTCGTCGCAGACGTGCACCTCGTGGCCCTCCACCAGCCACAGCAGTTCTTCCCACGACATGTCGAACGCGAACGACACCGTGTGCGCGATCCGCAGCCGCCGCCCGCCCGCCGCCGCGATCGCCGGGCCGAAGATCGCGTCCTGGTGGTTGAGCCGCATGTTGGTCAGCCCGCGATAGGGCGTGACGACGCCCTTGGGCCGACCGGTCGACCCGGACGTGTAGATCACGTACGCCGGGTGGTCCAGGGAGAACTCCGGCCACGGCCCGACTTCGGGGACTTCGGGCAGGTCGTCGACGCACAACGCGTCGGGCACCAGGCCGACCGCCGTCGTGGACAGCACGCACAGCGGGCGGGTGTCCTCGACCATGAGCAGCGACCGGTCCGCCGGGTGGTCGAGGTCCAGCGGCAGGTAGGCGGCGCCGGTGCGCAGCACGGCGAACAGCGCCACGACCATCTCGATCGAGCGCGGCAACGCCAGTGCCACGACCTGTTCGGGACCCGCGCCCCGACCGATGAGCACCCGGGCCAGGTCGTCGATGCGCTGTTGGAGGGTCGCGTACGTCAGGCGTTCGGCCCCGAAGACCAACGCGATCTCGTCGGGCGTGCGCGCGGCCTGCTCGGCGAGCAGGCCGGCGATCGTCGCCTCACTGGTCGGACCGGCGCTCGCGGACCACTCGGCTTCGAGCGCGCGGCGTTCGGCCGCGGGCAGCCGGTCGACGGTGCCGACCACCGCGTCCGGGTCGTCGACCAGGCGGGCCAGGATCGTGGTGTAGCGGGCGAGGACGGCCCGCGCGGTGTCGTCGTCGACCAGGTCGGGTCGGACGGCCAACGTGACCCGGGTGGTCGCGCCCGGCGTGACGACCAGGGTCAGCGGGAAGTGCGTTCCGTCCACATTGGATACTTCGAGTACGCCCCGGGAGCGCAGCGCGGCCCGGCGTTCGTCGCCGTCGCCGGTGCGCAGCACGAACAACGTGTCGAACAGGACGCGGTGCCCGGCCTCGCGTTGGATCTCCCCGAGTCCCACGTGCTCGTAGGACATCAGCGCGGTGCGCTCGTCCTGCACGCGGCGCAGCAGGTCGACGACGGTCTCGCGCGGGTCGAGCGCGATCCGGGTCGGCACGGTGTTGAGGAACATGCCGATCACGTCCTCGACCCCGTCGACCTCGACCGGGCGGCCCGCGACGGCCGTGCCGAAGACCACGTCCTCGCGCCCGGTCAGACCCGCCAGGACCATCGCCCACGCCACGCCGAACGCCGAGTTCGCGGTCAGCCCGCCCGCCCTGGCCCGCTCCCGGAGCCGGTCGGTCAGGTCGCGCGGCAGGTCGGCGTGGTGCTCGGTGGGCAGCACGGGTTCGCGCGCCGGGTCGGCGTTCGCGACCAGGGTCGGCTCGTCCAGTCCGGACAGGGCCGTGCGCCACGCGGCCAGGGCGGCGTCGTGGTCCTGGGCGGCCAACCACACGAGGTAGTCGCGGTACGAGCCGCGTGCCGGCGCCCGGTCCACGCCCTCGTAGTGGTCGAGCAGCCGTTCCAGGAACAGCCACGCCGACCAGCCGTCCCACAGGATCAGGTGGTGGGTGATCACCAGCAGGTCGCGGCCGGCCGGCCGACGCAGCAGCAGGAACCGGAACAGCGGCGGCGCGGCCAGGTCGAACCGCTCCCGCCGGTCGGCCGCGAGCAGCGCCTCGGCCTCGGCGTCGTCGGCCACGTCCACCACGCGCAGCGGCACGTCGGGAGCCGACGCCAGGAACTGCACCGGCCCCGGGAGCCCGTCGTCGGTGAACCCGGCCCGCAGACCGGGATTGGCCGCGAGCAGGGCACGGCCGGCCGCGCGCAACCGGTCGACGTCCACCCGGCCCGCGAAGGCCATCGTCTCCTGCGACTGGTAGACGTCCAGGGCGCCGGTGTCGAAACCGGCGTGGAAGAACAGGCCCTCCTGCAGCGGGGACAACGGCCAGACGTCGTCCGCGCCGGGCACCGCCGGCAGCTCCGGCAGGGCCGCCTCGGCACGGACCGGCGCGGGTGCCACGGCCGCGAGCGCGGCGACCGTGCGGTGCTCGAAGACGTCGCGTGGCGTGATCTCCACACCCAGTGCGCGGGCCCGCGTGGACACGGCGATGGACGTGATGCTGTCGCCGCCGAGCCGGAAGAAGTCGTCGTCCACGCCCGGCGCCCCGATGCCCAGGACGGCCGCGAAAACCCCGGACAGCACGCGTTCGCGGTCGGTCGTCGGCTCGCGTCGGCCCGTGGCGCCCGGCACGGGCAGGGCGTCCTGGTCGAGCTTGCCGCTGGGGGTCAGCGGGAGTTCGTCCAACGCCACCACGGCGTGCGGCAGCAGCGCGGCGGGCAGCACGGTCGCCAGGTCGGCCAGCAGCGCGTCGGTGTCCACCGCCGCCGGGGTCACGTAGGCCAGCAGCCGGTGGTCACGGGCGACCACGGCCGCGCGCCGCACTCCTTCGCGCGAGGTCAGCGCGGCCTCGATCTCGCCCGGCTCGACCCGGTTGCCGCGCACCTTGACCTGCCGGTCGGTGCGGCCCAGGTAGTCGAGCACGCCGCCGGGTCGCCGCCGCACCAGGTCGCCGGTGCGGTACAGGCGCTCGCCCACGCCGTCGAACGGGTTCGCGACGAACCGTGCCGCGGTCAGGCCGGGCCGCGCGTGGTAGCCGCGCGCGAGCTGGACGCCGGCCAGGTACAGCTCGCCCGGCACCCCGTCGGGCACCGGCCGCAGCAGCGGGTCGAGCACGTGGACGCGCGTGTTCCAGACCGGCAGGCCGATCGGCACCACCGCGTCGTCGGCACCGGTGTACGGGAAGTACGTGACGTCGACCGCGGCCTCGGTCGGCCCGTAGAGGTTGTGCAGCGGCACGCCGGTCAGGTCGTGCCAACGCCGGGCCGCCTCCCCGGTCAACGCCTCGCCGCTGCTGAACACCCGACGCACCGACGCCGCCCACGACGGGTCCTCGCGGACCTCCGGCACGTCCAGGAAGACCGCCAGCATGGACGGCACGAAGTGCAGCGTGGTGATCCCGTGCGCGCGGATCGTCGCGGCCAGGTACGCCGGGTCGCGGTGGCCGTCGGGGCGGGCGAGCACGACGGCCGCGCCGGTCACCAGCGGCCAGAAGAACTCCCACACGGACACGTCGAAGCTCGCGGGCGTCTTCTGGAGTACGCGGTCGTCGGGCGTCAGCGGGTACTCGTGGTCCATCCACGCCAGGCGGTTCACGATCGCCCGGTGCGTGACCACCACGCCCTTGGGCCGACCGGTCGAGCCGGAGGTGTAGATCAGGTACGCGGCCGAATCCGGTGCCACGACGGGCAGCGCGACCTCGGGCGCGTCCTCGCGGCGGCAGTCCGCCGGCCGCACGACCACCGTCGCACCGGAGTCGGCCAGCATGAACTCCACGCGGTCGGCCGGGTAGTCGGCGTCCAGCGGCAGGTAGGCGGCACCGGACTTGAGCACGCCGAGCAGCGCCACGACCAGCTCGGCCGACCGGGGCACGGCGACCGCGACGACCGTGCCCGCGACGACCGGGCCCGAACCGACCAGGCGCCGGGCCAGGGCGGTGGACCGCCGGTCGAGTTCGGCGTAGGTGAGCCGGTCGTCCTCGTGGACCACGGCGACCGCGTCGGGCGTGCGCGCGGCCCGCTCGGCGATCAGGTCGACCAGCGTGGCGTCCGGCACGTCGACCGTCGCGGGCTCGTCGCCGGTGTCGACCACGAGCGGGATCGACGCCACGGGCCGGTCCGGGTCGACCGCGAACACGGTCAGCACGCGCACCACGTGGTCGGCGATCGCGGCGGCCTCGGCATCGGGCAGCCGGTGCTTGAACCGCAGCTCGATCCGCTCGCCCGGCACGGCGACCAGGGCCAGCGGGTAGTGCACGCGGTCGCGGACCTCGACGTCGGCGGGCGCGTCCGGGTGGTTCTCGACCACCACGAGGGTGTCGAACAGGTCGCCGCCGCCGATCGCGGCCAGGCCCACGTGCTGGTGGTCCAGCAGCGCGGCCTGCTCCTCCTGGAGCCGGGCGAACGCGGTGGCGAGCGTGTCGGTCGCGCGCGTCCGCTGCCGCACGGGCACGGTGTTGACGAACAGACCGATCGCGCGGTCCATGCCGGGCACCTCGGCCGGGCGACCGGCGACCGTGCTGCCGTAGACGACGTCCGTGCGCCCGGTCAGGCCGCCCAGGGTCAGGCCCCACGCGCCGTGCAGCACGGTGCCCAGGGTCAGGCCGCGCGTCCGGGCGTGCCCGACCAGCCGACCGCTCACGTCCGGGGACAGCACGACGCGGTGCGTGCCGTGCCGGGGCGAGGGGTCCTCGACCAGCCGGGTCGAGTCCACATCGGACAGTGCGCGCCGCCAGGCTTCGCGGGCGGCGGGGACGTCACGGGACCTCAGCCACGCGAAGTAGGCGCGGTGGTCGACCGGGTCGACGGGCGTGCCGCCGAGTTCGCGCCGCAGCAGGCCCAGCGACCAGCCGTCGACCAGGATGTGGTGCAGGGTCAGCACGAGCCGGTCGCCGTGCGCGGCGGCGCGCAGCAGCGGCGGGCGGGCCAGGTCGAACGCGGACGCCCGTTCGGCGGCCAGCACCCGCTCCGGGTCCGTCGCCGGGTCGTACTCGTGCCACGGCGACTCGACGCGCTCGGCCACCACCTGGCCGACACGACCGCGGTCGTCCTGGTGGAAACCCGTGCGCAGCAACGGGTGCCGGTCGAGCAGCGACCGGACGGCGGCCCGGTCCGGGCGCAGGTCGAACACGACCTGGACCACGTACGAGTCGTCGGCGTCGACCCGGGCGTGGAAGTAGAAGCCCTCCTGCAACGGGGTCGCGGGCAGGGCTGTGACCTCTTGGGCGACCTCTTGGGCGACCTCTTGGGCGACCTCTTGGGCGGCCACCGCGGGACGCGCGACGGCGGCCAGGGCCGCGACCGTGCGCTGTTCGAACACCTCGCGGGGCGTCACGGCCAGTCCCGCCGCACGCGCGTCGGACACCACGCGCATCACCGCGATGCTGTCGAGCCCCAGCTCGAACAGGTTGTCGTGCACGCCCGGCGACACGCCGAGCACGTCGGCCGCCACGTCGACCAGCACGTGCTCGGCGGGCGTGGTCGGCGGCGCGTCCCCGGTCGCCGTCCACACCGGCGCGGGCAGCGCGGCGACGTCGAGCTTCCCGTTGGGCGTCAACGGGAGCGGACCCGCCAGCGGCACGACCGCGGCGGGCACCATGTACTCGGGCAACCGCGCGGCCACGTGCTCGCGGGCCGCGGTCGGGTCGACGTCGCCGACCACCCACGCCACGAGCCGTTTGACGTCGCGGTGGTCCGCCAGCACCCGCACGGCCGCCTGCGCGACGTCCGGGTGGGTCATGAGCGTGCTCTCGACCTCGCCGGGTTCGATGCGGAAACCGCGGATCTTGACCTGGCCGTCGGCCCGGCCCAGGAAGTCCAGCGACCCGTCCGCGCGCCACCGCGCCCGGTCACCCGTGCGGTACATGCGGGCACCGGCCGGGCCGAACGGATCGGCCACGAACCGGGACGCGGTCAGGCCGTGCTGCGCGTGGTAGCCCCGGGCCAGGCCGCGACCGCCCACGTACAGCTCGCCCTCGACGCCGACCGGCACCGGGCGCAGCGCCGCGTCCAGCACGTGGCAGCGGGTGTTGGGGTCGGGCACGCCGATCGGCACGGCCTCGGTCCAGTCCGGACGGGCGTGCCAGAGCGTGGAGTTGACCGTGGCCTCGGTCAGGCCGTAGGCGGCCACGACCCGCATCCGCCCGGCCCACCGCGCGATCAACTCCGTGGGCACGGTCTCCGTGCCCACGACCAGGACCGCGCCTTCGGGCAGCGGGTGCTCCGGCGGCAGCGCGGCCACCAGCGACGGCGGCAGGATCATGTGCGTGCCGCCGTGCTCGGCGATGTAGGACGTGAGCGGCTCGCCCGCGACCCGGCGTTCGGCCGGGACCAGGACGACCCGGCCGCCGACGCCCAACGCCATGCACAGGTCCCACACGGCCACGTCGAACCCGACCGACGCGAACTGCACGACCCGGCTGTCGGCCGTCACGCCGATCCGGTCGACGGCCGTGGCGATCAGGCTGCCGATGCCCTCGTGGGTCACGACGACGCCCTTGGGCCGGCCGGTCGACCCGGACGTGTAGATCACGTACGCGGCCTGGTCGAGACCGATCGGCACGTCGAGGTTCGACTCGTCGTCGTGCGGTTCCGGGAGCGCGTGGAGCACCAGGCGGGCACCGGAGTCGGCGACCATCGCGTCCACGCGTTCACGCGGGTGGTCCAGGTCCAGCGGCAGGTAGGCGGCACCGGCCTTCAGCACCGCGAGCAGCGCCACGACCAGATCGGGTGTCCGGGGCAGCGCCAGGCCCACCACGTCCTCGGGACCGACGTCGAGCGCGCGGGCGACCCGGTTGGCGCGCGCGTTGAGTTCGGCGTAGGTGAGGACCTCGTCCTCGCACACCAGGGCGATCGCGTCCGGCCGCAGGGCGACCTGGCGCTCGAACGCGCCCGGCCACGTCACCTCGTCGACCTCGCGCGGCGCCGCGCCCAGCTCGAGCACGGCCGCGCGTTCGGCCTCGTCGGCGAGGTCGACCAGGCCGACGGGCCGGTCCGGGTCGGCGGCGGCGATCCGGCGGAACCGGCGTTCGTGGTCGGCGAGCGCGGCCGGCGCGCAGACGGACGCGTCGGCCTCGAACACCACGGACACGCGGCCGTCGGGCCGGGGCAGGAACGTGGTCGTCAGGTCGTCGACCGGTCCGAGCGAGAGCGGGTGGAACGACGACGCCAGGCCCGGGAAGGCGGTGTCGCGGTCGAAGCCGACGACGTTCACGCCGGGTCCGACGAGTTCGGGCAGGCCGTCGCGCAGGCCGAGGTCGCGGGCGGTCTCCTCGCCCCGGTAGGCGCTGTGCGGCCGGATCGCGGCGATCTCCCGGTCGACGGCCGCGGCGATGCCGGCGAGCGTGTCGGCGGGCCGCACGCGCACCCGCAGCGGCAGCACGGTCGACGCCATGCCCGGCGTGGTGCGGGCGGTGTCGTCGAGCCGGCCGGTCATCGGCAGGCCCAGGACCAGATCGGACGCACCGGTCACGCGGTGCGTGTAGGCGGCCACGGCGGCGATGAGCGTGCGCGAGGACATCGGCCCCAGCTCGAACTCGCGCCGGACGACCGTGCGCACCAGGCCGGCCGACCGCGGCACGAGCCGCACGGGGTCGGGCCGGTCGGCGAGCCGGTCGAGCCAGAAGTCCCGGTCGCGGGCGAACGCCTCGGACGACCGGTAGGCGGTGTCGACGCGCACGAGCGCGTCCGGGTCGTGGGGCACCTCGTCGGACGCCCCGGCGTAGAGCGCGCGGACCCGGCGGGCCAGCAGCACGCCGGTGTACACGTCCGCCACGAGGTGGTGGAACCGTTGGTACCACAGGACATGGTCGTCGGCGACGCGCACGAGCGCCTGGTACTGCACGGGACCGCCGAGGTCGACCGGGCGGCGCGCGTCGGCGAGCAGGAACGCCCGCGCGGCGGAGACCGAGTCGAACTCCAGGCGGTCGACGGGGACGTCCGGCTCGACGGGGACCTGCCCCTCGTCGGTGAACCGCACGTGTACCGGGCCCGCCTCGGCGACCGCGCGGGCCACCGCGGCGGCCAACCGGTCGACGTCGACCGGGCCGCGCAGCTCCAGGTACCACCCCACGGTGTACGCCGGACTGCCCGGCTCGCGGTACTGCGCGAGCCGGATGCCGGTCTGCGCTCCCGTCAGCGGGAGAATCCCGCCGCGTGCCTTGGCGTCGTTACCCATGACCACCCCCGATCGACACGCCGCGGGTGGGGGCGCCCCGACGCACCCCCACCCGCGGACGACCCACGGACCCTCAGTCCGAGATCTTCTCCAGCAACGGTACGACCTGGTCGATGCCGTAAGGCACGCTCAGTACGGTGTTGAACGACATCGCCGCGCCGATCGGCGGGTCCGAGTAGGTCAGGAACAGGTCCCGCTTGCCGGTCACGACCTTGAGCCGCTGGTAGGCCGGCACGGACCGGACCCGGTCCCAGGCGCTCTGGTCGAACATCAGCCACACGAGACGGTCGGCCTCCAGCAGGTCGAACCGCTCCTCGCTGAACTCGGCGACGTTGGCCTGGCCGGCGATCCTGCCGATCTCGTCGACGAGCGTGAACCCGAGTTCCTTCATGAAGATCGCCTTCGGGTCCGTCGGCGCGAACGCGGAGTACTGGCCCGGCTTGAAGCTGTCCGCGACGACCATGGTCTTGCCGGCCCACCGCCGATGCGCCTGACGGACGTCGGCGAACCGCTTGGCCACGCCGTCGATCAGCTCCTGCGCCTTGGCCTTCTGGCCCAGCGCGGCGCCGACGTGCAGCGTCTGCTCCTGCCACGGCGCACCGTAGTCCGGGAACCGCTTGGGCTGCGCGACGACCGGCGCGATCTTGGACAGCGTGTCGTACTGCTCGCGCTTCATGCCCGAGTAGACCGCGAGGATCAGGTCGGGCTTGAGCGCGGCGACCTTCTCCAGGTTGTACTCGTCGCGCTCACCGACGATCTCCGGCTGGGTGTCGCCCCACAGGGACTTGCTCCACGGCCAGTTGCCGTAGGGGCGCTCCTTGAACCAGTCGACCACGCCGACCGGCTTGACGCCCAGGGCCAGCGCGGGCTCCTGGTCGGACAGACCCAGCGTGACGACGCGCCGCGGCGCGGACTTGATCTCGGTCGTGCCGTACTTGTGCTCGACCTTGGCGGGGAACTCGCCGGACGGCGCGGTGCCGGCCGACGAGGCGCCGGTGCCGGTCGTGCCACCGCCGCCGCAGGCGGCGACCGCGAGCAGGGCCGTCACGAGGACGGCGACCAGCCGGGATTTCGTGGACATGTCGGGGTTTGCCCTTTCGGCGGAGAGAGGGGTTCGGGATCGAGGGCGCGGGGTCAGCGGGCGCGCGAGGCGCTGACCGCGTACTCGGCCTGCGCGGGCACCTCGGGTGTCCGGCGGTCGGCGACGGACCGCAGGATCTCACCCACCCGCACGGACGTGTTGGACAGCAACGACGACGAGATGCCGTGCGTGTGCTCGGTGCCGCCCTGGAGGTAGATGCCGGCCAGGACCTGGTCGTCGGTGTCCAGCCGGTAGTCGCGGCCCACGCGCAGCCGGTCGTGCTCGTCGCGCAGGCAACGGCCGGACAGCTCGCCGAGCAGCTCGGTCGGGTCGGACTCCCGGTAACCGGTGGCGTACACCACCGCGTCCGCGTCGAGCACCTCCCGGCCGCCGCCGGCCAGCGACCCGACCGTGACCCGCACGCCGTCCTCGTGCTCGTCCAGCGCCGCCACGTGCGACAGGTTCAGCACGCGCAACCGCTGCCGCCCCAACACCTTCTCGCGGTAGACCCGGCGGTACAGCTCGGCGATCAGGTCGGTGTCCACGACCGCGTAGTTGGTGTTCGCGTGGTAGTCCATCAGCCGCCGCTTCACGTCGTCGGACGCGCCGAAGTAGTCGTCGACGGCCGCCGGGTCGAAGATCCGGTTGGCGAACGAGCTGTCGTCGGCCGGGCTGTAGCCGTAGCGGGCGAACACCGCGCACACCTCGGCGCGCGGGAAGTTCTGGTGCAGGTACGCGGTCACCTCGGCGCCGCTCTGCCCGGCGCCGACCACGACCAGCCGGGCCGGGTCGCGCAGGGACTCCACGCGGTGCAGGAAGTCGCGGTTGTGCCACACCCGCGCGGAGGTCTCCACGCCGTCGGGCAGGCGGGCCCGCAGGCCCGTGGCCAGCACGAGGTTGCGCGCCCGGCGGACCTCGAGGGCGCCGCCGCACCGGGAGGTCACGTCGAAGTGGGTCACCAGGCCGTCCTCGACGACCGGGTCCACCGCGATCACGTCCTGGCCGTAGGAGACGAGGTCGTCGACCCGGTCCGCGGCCCACTCGAAGTAGTCGTGGAACTCCGCGCGCAGCGGGAAGAGGTTCTTGTGGTTGATGAAGTCGACCAGCCGGCCGCGCGCGTGCAGGTAGCTCAGGAAGCTGAAGGAACTGGTGGGGTTGCGCATCGTCACCAGGTCCTTGAGGAAGGACACCTGCATGGTGGCGTCGTCGATCAGCATGCCGCGATGCCAGCCGAAGCCGTCCTGCCGCTCCAGGAAGTGCGCCGTGACCACGTCGTCGTCCGCACCGGCTTCGTTGTACTCGGTGACGGCGATCGCGAGCGCCAGGTTGGACGGCCCGAAACCGACGCCGAGGACGTCGAAGACAGGGGGCTGTGGCATGGCTGTCCCATCCGGTGCGACTACAGGGAGATCGAACTTTGGTTACCCTAACCTAACCGGTGCGCGCCGTGGGAGTGATCCGGACCTCTCCGTCGCTTAGGGTAGCCTTCCCTGGGGCAACCAGGGAAGGTGGTCCGGGGGTGAATACGGTCCTCAGGGACGCCGTGTCGGGCCAGTGGCGGACGGTCTCGGCGGCGTCCGTGCTCGGGGCGGCGCACCAGGCCGGCGAGGCCGCGGTTCCGCTGCTGATCGGCGTCGTGATCGACGAAGCGGTACGCACCGGCGCGACCGGGAGACTGGCGTGGTGGATCGGTGTGCTCGCGCTCGTTTTCGTCGTGCTGTCATTGAGTTTCCGGTTCTCACTGCGCTGTGGTGAGGCCGCCTCGCACCGTGCCGCGCACGCGGTCCGCACCCGGCTGGCGTGCCGCGTCCTGTCGGGCGTGCGCGGTCGGCTGTCGGGCGAGTTGGCGGGCATCGCGACCGGCGACGCGCAACGCGTGGGGGCCGTGAACCTGGCCCTGCCGACGGCGTTCGCCGCGGTCGTCGGACTGCTCGTCGGCGCGGTCGCGTTGCTGCGGGTGTCCGCAGTGTTGGGACTGCTGATCCTCGTAGCGGCACCGCTGCTGTTGACGGCGGCGCACTTCCTGGGCAAGCCCCTGGAACGCCGCAGCGACGCCGAGCAGGACCGCGCGGCCATGGCGTCGGGCGTGGCGGCCGACCTCGTCGCCGGCCTGCGGGCGCTCAAGGGCATCGGCGCCGAGGACACGGCGGCGGCCCGCTACCGGGAGACCAGCCGCTCGTCCATGGCCGCCGCGGTCCGCGCCGCGCGGGCCCGCGCGTGGCTCGACGGCTCGATGCTCACGCTCACCGGCATCTTCCTCGCGATCGTCGCGCTGGTCGGCGGACAGCTCGCGATCGCCGGCGACATCACCGTCGGGCAGCTCGTGGCGGCGGTCGGCCTGGCCCAGTTCCTGTTGTGGCCCTTGACCGTCTTCTCGTGGGTCAACGGCATGTTCGCGCAGGGCCGGGCGTCGGCCGCCCGGATCGCCGAGGTGCTCGCCGCTCCCCCGGCCGTGCCGCCGGGCACCGCGCACCTGCCCGCGATCGCGGGCCACGTCGAACTGCGCGGCGTGACCTCGGGAACGCTGCGGGACGTCACCGTCGTCGCCCGGCCGGGCGAGCTGATCGGTGTGGTGGCCCGCGATCCGGCGGACGCGCTGTCCCTGCTGGCGGTCCTGTCCCGCGACGTCGACCCGACCGCGGGCACCGTGACCCTCGACGGCATCCTGCTGTCCACTGTGGACGCGGCGGAACTGCGCGCGGCCCTGCTCGTCGCGGCGCACGACGCCGAGCTGTTCGAGGGCTCGGTCCTGGCCAACGTCCGCGACGGCGGCAGCCGCGTGGCCGAGGCGCTGGCGGCCGCCCGTGTCGACGACGTGGCCCGCGCGCTTCCCGACGGCCTGGACACGACGATCACCGCACGCGGCCGTTCGCTCTCGGGCGGCCAACGCCAACGCGTCGCCCTGGCCCGCGCCCTGGCCGCGGACCCGCCCGTGCTGGTCGTCCACGACCCCACGACCGCGGTCGACGCCGTCACCGAGGTGGCCCTCGCCGAGGGCATCCGGCGGCTGCGCGCCGGCGCCACCACGATCGTCGTCGCCACCGGACCCGCCCTGTTGGCCGCCGCCGACCGGGTGATCTTCCTCGACACCGGCCGGGTGGCCGCATCCGGCACCCACGCCGATCTGGTGACATCGGACGACGACTACCGAGCGGTGGTGCTGAGTTGACCGGCAGTGACGAGGAGCGGCTCCTCACCATCGCCACGACGGCGCGCACCCGCGCCGCGTTGGCCGGACTCCTGCGACCCCGACGCCTCGCGGCCACGATCGCGCTGCTCGTGCTCGTGGCGGGCACCGTGGTCGGCCTGGCCACCGCGCCCCTGCTGGGGCACATCGTCGACACGGTCGCGGGCGGCGGGAAGAACCTGGTCTGGCCGGTCGTGGCGCTGATCCTCGTGGCGATCGTCCAGGGCGTCTCCGCGTCGATCGGCACCGGCCGGGTGGCGCGGGTCGGCGAGGCGATGCTGGCCGACCTGCGGGAGCGGTTCGTCGAACGGGCCCTGCACCTGCCCCTGGACCGGGTCGAGCGCGCCGGTGCCGGCGACCTCACGTCCCGCGTGACCAGGGACGTCCAGGTGGTGTCCGACGCGGTCCGCACGGCCGCGCCGGTGCTGGCCCGGTCGATGCTGACCATCGTCCTGACGATCGGCGCCATCGCGGTGCTGGACTGGCGCTTCCTGCTCCCGGTCCTGTTGGCGTTGCCGATCCACCTGCACACCGTGCGCTGGTACGGCGGCACGGCCGTGCGCCTCTACGCGAAGCAGCGGGTCGCGGTCGGCGCCCAGCAGCAGCAGTTGCTCGAGTCGATCGGCGGCGCGGCGACCGTCCGCGCGTTCGGCCTGGCGGACACCCACGTCGAGCGCGTCCGGAAGCGGTCCGCGACCGCCGTCGACCTGGCGCTCCAGGGCATCGGCCTGCTCACCCGCTTCTACGGCCGGCTCAACCTGGCCGAGTTCATCGGGCTGGCCGGTGTGCTGGCGACCGGCTTCTGGCTGGTCGGCACCGGCGGCGCCACCCTGGGCACGGCCACCGCGGCGGCCCTGTACTTCCACAGCCTGTTCAACCCGCTCAACGCCGCCCTGGCCCTGGCCGACGACGCGCAGGCCGCGACCGCGTCCCTGTCCCGCCTGGTCGGCGTGGTGGACGAACCGGTCGAGAAGCCGGCGGACCGGGTGGTGGTCGACCCGACCGTCGAGGTCGCGGGCGTGGGGCACGCGTACGTCGACGGCCATCCCGTGCTGCGCGACGTCGACCTGGAACTGGCGCCCGGTGAACGGGTCGCGCTGGTCGGGGCGTCGGGCGCGGGCAAGACCACGCTGGCCAAGCTGATCGCCGGCGTGCACCGGCCGACGACGGGCGCGATCACGCTGGGTGGCGTGCCGCTGGCCGAGGCCGCGCGGTCGGTCGCGTTGATCACCCAGGAGGTGCACGTCTTCGCCGGGCCGCTGACGGAGGACCTGCGCCTGGCCCGCGCTTCCGCGTCGGACCAGGACGTCCGCGCGGCGCTGGCGACGGTCGGCGCGTTGGACTGGGCCCTGGCCCTGCCGGACGGGCTGGACACGGTCGTGGGCGACGGCGGCCACCGGCTCACCGTGGCACAGGCCCAGCAACTGGCCCTGGCCCGCCTGGTGCTCGTCGACCCGCCCGTGGCGATCCTCGACGAGGCCACGGCGGACGCGGGCAGTGCCGGGGCGCGGGAACTGGAAGCCGCGGCGGCCAGGGCACTGGACGGGCGCACGGGTCTGCTCGTGGCACACCGCCTGACCCAGGCCGCGGCGGCGGACCGCGTGGTGGTGCTGGAACAGGGCCGGGTGGTCGAGAGCGGCACCCACGCCGACCTCGTCGCCGCCGGTGGCCGGTACGCGGCGCTGTGGTCGGCGTGGACCGGAACCCGCGCCGAGTCGCGCACGGGCTGACGTCCGCGCACCCGCGTCGGGACAGGACCGGATGTCCGCACGACGCCGAACCGAACCCACACTCGGATCGGCACGGATGTCCGCACGGCACGAACCGCACGCATGGCGCACGACGCCCACCCACGCGCACGGCGTCGGTTCGGAGTTCGCGCCGCGACCGGCATCGTCTCCTGCGGCGTGCCACCCCGGACCGGTGTCCGCGAACGGTGTGCCTAGGCGAGCAGCGCGCGTCCCTCGGCGGTCAGCTCGCAGGGCACCCAGTGCCCGGGGGTGTCCCTCGCCGGACGCAGGAGTCCGGCCCGGGACAGTTCACGGGCCGACGACTGGTCGCTGCACAGCAGTCCGTCGACCTTCAGATCGGGCTCGCGGCTGAGGGTGACCTCGGCGCGGCCGGCTTCCACGGCGCGCAGCAGTGCGCGTGCCCGGTGGCTCAATGGGTTGCTCATCGTCATCACCATCGATATGTGCAGGGTGTGGTGGTACACCGTCCTTATCGCCGGACCGGCCCGAAGTCTTACCGATACGCTCGGCGGCATGGGGACCGTGATCGCGGTGAGCGGCAGCGGGCAGTACACGTTCACCAAGCCGACCCGGGACGAGGTCCTCCTCGTGGCCGGTCTCGGGGTCGACGGGGACGCGCACCAGGGCACGACGGTCAAGCACCGGTCCCGCGTCCGCCGCGACCCGACCGCACCCAACCTGCGCCAGGTCCACCTGATGCACGCCGAACTCCACGACGAGCTGACCGCCGACGGCAGTCCCGTCGGCCCCGGCCAGTTGGGCGAGAACGTCACGACGCGCGGCGTCGACCTGCTCGGGTTGCCCACCGGCACCCGGCTGCGGCTGGGCGCGGACGCGGTCGTCGAGGTGACCGGCCTGCGCAACCCGTGCGTGCAGATCGAGAACTTCCAGCCCGGCCTGCTCAAGAAGGTCCTGCACACCGCCGCCGACGGCACCGTGGTGCGCCGGGCGGGGATCATGTCCGTGGTGCTGGTCGGCGGCACGGTCCGCCCCGGCGACGCCATCGAGGTCGAACTCCCGACCGGCACGCACGAGCCCCTGCGGCCGGTATGACGGTCGTCCTGGTCGTCGGTCGGGCACTCTCCGAATCACCACGCCACGAACTCGCCGAGTTCGGGTTGCCGCTCGGCCGGCCTCTGCAACGACCACACGGTCACCCCGTGCTTCCTCGGATGAGGAACGGCCCGCACGATCCGCCATCCCTGCGTCCGGTAGTAGCGGACGAGTCCCCGGTTGTCCCGGCCGATCGTCAGCACTCCACGACGCACCCAGGCACGCCCCTCTCGTGCGGCCTGGTCGAGCGCCCAGAACGCGATGATCATCCCCAGACCTCGTCGCGCGAACCGGGGGTCCGTGGCCGTCGACTGGAGGAAGATCGCGCTCTCGGCCCGCTCCTCCGCGCCCCACCCGAGATCGGGTGTGTCGACCGCGGCCGTGGTGACTCCCAGGACGTCGCGATCACCGGAACACAGGACCCAGGTGGGCCACCGCCCGCTTCCGGCCTGGCTCGCCAACTCGTCGGCGTTGCGATCCCAGCCCACCCACCTGCCGAAACCCACGTCGCGCATCCAGGCCGCCCGCGCACGGACGAGGTTCGCGATCTGCGGTCGGTCCGCGGCTCGACCCGGGCGCATCAGGTACCTGGTCGTCACCCCGGAGGTCGTCACCCCGGCAATCGTCGCAGACCCGGTTCCATCCGCCGGACGACATTCCTGGCCGGTCCCGGAAGGTGGCGTTCCCGATCGACCACGCGCGCGCCTTGTCCGCGGTGGGCAAGCGTGAGCCGGAAGTGATGAGCCTCCTTGATGAAGCGACCGAGCCCGGGCCTACGCCCCGCCGAGGGCGCGTTGCGCGACGGCGAACGCGCGGTTCGCCGCCGGCACGCCCGCGTACACGGCGACCTGCAGCAGCACTTCCTTGATCTCGTCCCGGGTCAGCCCGTTGCGCAACGCGGCGTGGACGTGCATCTCCAGCTCGGTCTCGTGGCCCAGGGCCGCCAGCATCGCCAACGTGACGCACGAGCGCGTCCGCCGGTCCAGACCCGGACGCGTCCAGATCTCGCCCCACGCGTACCGGGTGATGAGGTCCTGGAAGTCGGCCGTGAAGTCGTCGGCACGGGCCCGCGCCCGGTCCACGTGCTCGTCGCCGAGCACCTCGCGGCGGACCCGCTCCCCGTCGTTCACGACCGCACCAGGTGGTCGAGCAGCACGGCGGTGACCTCGGCCGCCGACTCGACGCCGGCCAGGTGCGCGCCGGGCACGCCCACCAGCTTGGCGTCCGGGACGGCGTCGGCGATCGCGCGCTGCCACGCGGGCGGCGTCGCCTCGTCGGACGCGCCGGACACGACGACCGTCGGCGCCTCGATGGCGGGCAGAACGGGACGGAGGTCCAGTGCGGCCAACGCCTCGCAGCACCCCGCGTAGCTCTCGTCATCCACAGTGGACAGTGCGGTCTCGAAGGCGCGCACGGTCTCCGGCGCGCGGTCGCGGAACTCCGGGGTGAACCAGCGGGACACGACGGCGGACGCGATCGACCCCGTGCCGTTCGAACGAACCGCCGCCGCCCGGTCCGTCCAAGGCCGGGACGTGGCGAACGCGGCCGTCGTGCACAGCAGCGCCAGGCGGTCGACGCGTTCGGGCGCGTGGCCGGCCAGCCACATGCCCACCATGCCGCCCAGCGACACCCCGCAGTAGGACGCCTTGGCGATGCCCAGGCCGTCGAGCAGTTCCAGCACGTCCTCGGCGAGGTCGTCGATCCGGAACGGCCCGGTCGCGGCCGGGCTGCCGCCGTGCCCGCGGTGGTCGTAGCGCAGCACGCGGAAGTGCCCGGTCAACGCGTCGAGCTGCGGTTCCCACAGCGCGGTCGTGGTGCCCAGCGACGGGCCGAGGACGACGACCGGGGCGTCCGGCGGACCGTCGAGCGTGTGGTGCGGTCTCACGGTCGGGTCCTCCCCCGGTGCGCGGCCAGCGCGCGGTCGACGAACGCGCCCGCGTGCCCGGTGTACGCGGCCGGGTCGAGCAGGTGCGCGATCTCGTGCTCGGACAAGGCCGTGCGGGCGGCCAGTGCCTCGCGCAACGGTAGGCCGGCGCGGACCAGTTCCGCGACCGTGTCGGCGCCGACGTGCGCGGCCACCCGTTCGGCCAGCAGCAGCCCGTCGGTGAGGTCGAGGTTGCGGCGCATCCGGTCCACGTCCACGACCAGGCCGGACAGCAGCTCCCGCGTGCCCAGGACCGCACCGCCGACCGCGCTGAGCGACTCGGTGACCGGCCGCCACTCCGCGTGCCACGAGCCGGTGGCCCGCTCGTGCTCGTGCGCCATCGCCGACAGGACCGAGGCGACCAGGCCGGGCACCCGCCGGGCGCACGCCGACACGAGCACCGCGCGGATCGGGTTGTGCTTGTGCGGCATGGTCGACGACGTCCCGCCCGCGCCCTCGGCGACCTCGGCCACCTCGGTCTGGGCGAGCAGCACGACGTCGCCCGCGATCTTGCCCAGCACCCCGGCGGCCGTGCCGAGGGCGCCCGCGAGTCCGGCGATCCGCGTGCGGTCGGTGTGCCACGGCAGCGTGGGCGCGGCCAGTCCGAGGTCGGCGGCGAGCCGGTCGGTGACGTCGGCGGGCGCGGCGGCGAGCGTGCCGACCGCGCCGCCGAACTGCACGGCCAGGCGGTCGCGCGCCCGGCGCAGCCCGTCGGCGGCCTCGTGGACGGCGACCAGCCAGCCCGCGCACTTGTACCCGAACGTGGTCGGCAGGGCGTGCTGCCCGAGCGTGCGGCCGGTGATCAGGGTGTCGCGGTGGTCGCGGGCCAGCCGGGCGCACTCGTCGGCGACGGCGTCGAGCCCGGCCAGGATCGGCCGCAACGACCGGGACGCGACCAGGGACAGCGCCGTGTCGACGACGTCCTGGCTCGTGGCGCCGCGGTGCACGGCCGCGCGCCGGTCGGGCGGCAGGGCCGCCCGGATGGCGCCGACCAGCGGTACGACAGGGGTACCGCTGACCGGCGCCGCCCGACCGAGATCGGCCGGGTCGGGCACCAGGGCGTCGATCGCGACGACGACGTCCGGTGCGTCCTGGGCGTGGGCCAGCGCGCGCTCGAAGTCGAGCATCGCGCGCACCCACGCGTGGTCACCGAGTTCGGCCTCCACGGCCGGATCGGTGAATTCCCGCCACAGCTCAGAGCTCGAAGAAGACAGTTTCGCGCTCCCCTTGCAGGTGGATGTCGAAGCGGTAGCCGGCGTCGACGGCCGCGGCGACCAGCGTGGCCCGCTCGGCGTCGGCGAGCGACTCGAGCACCGGGTCGGCGGAGTTGTCCTCGTCCGGGAAGTACACGCGGGTGACCAGCCGGACCAGCACGCCCCGGCACAACACCGACAGGTTCAGGTGAGGCGCCTCGGTCCGACCGTCGGGCGTGGGCAGCGGTCCGGGTTTGACGGTGCGCACCGACCACCGGCCGTCGTCGTCGGTCGCGCTGCGCCCGAAGCCCCGGAAACCGGGCCGGGACACGGCGCCGCGCGGGTCGTCGGGGTGGTCGAACCGGCCGTCGGGGTCGGCCTGCCAGACCTCGACCAGGGCGTCCGGGACCGGGTCGCCGACGCCGTCGAGCACCCGGCCGGCGACGGTGAACGCGCCGGGCGTGCCCTCGTCGACGACGAACGGGCCGTCGTCCCATGGCAGGCCGATGGCGAAGAACGGTCCGACGGTCTGGGCCGGGGTGGTCCGGAGTTCAGTCATCGTCGTCGTCCCCCATCGGCGTCGGGTCGGTGCCGCGCAGCACGATGTCCCAGCGGTAGCCCAGCGACCACTCGGGCACGGTGGAGTCGAGGTCGAACCGCGCGATCAACGCCTCCCGGGCCCGCGGGTCCCGGACCGAGTTGACGATCGGGTCGAACGGGAACAGCGGGTCGCCGGGGAAGTACATCTGGGTGACCAGGCGCTGGGTGAACGCGGTGCCGAACAGGGAGAAGTGGATGTGCGCGGGCCGCCACGCGTTGTGGTGGTTGCGCCACGGGTAGGCGCCGGGCTGGATCGTGGTGAACGAGTAGCCGCCGTCGTCGTCGGTGAGCGTGCGCCCGACGCCGGTGAAGTTCGGGTCCAGCGGTGCCGGGTGCCGGTCGCCGTCGTGCCGGTACCGCCCGCCCGCGTTGGCCTGCCAGACCTCGACCAGCGCGTTGCGCACCGGGCGGCCGTCGCCGTCGAGCACGCGGCCGGCGACCGTGATCCGCTGGCCCTGCGGCTCGCCCGCGTGCCCGGCGGTGAGGTCGTCGTCGCCCGGCCGGACCCGGCCCTCCCCCAGCAGCGGCCCGGTGATCTCGCCGAGCCGCTGCGGCAGGAGGGTCAACGGCCGCGCGGGCGCGCGCAACGCGTTGGACCGGTAGTCGGGCCACCGCACCGGCGGCTGGGACGCCGGGTCGCGCCGGTAGGCGGGGGTGTTCGAAGTACGGGTCACCGTCGCCCTTCCGCCGCGTGTGCCATGGCGCGGGACGCTAGGTGCCCGGCCGGTCACGGGACAACAGCGGTTTCCACTGAGCGGAAGACCTGCTTGGTCGACCGGTGATCACGGCCGACCCGGACCCGGCCGTGCCGCGATTCCGGAGTCACCGGAACAGGCCCACGCCCGCCCCGCCGACGTCACGGCTCGGCCTGCACCACCAGCATCGTCACGTCGTCGTGCTCCGCGTCGCCGAGCCAGCCGAACACCACGCGGCGCAGGTGTTCGGCCACCGCCTCGGCCGGCAGGCCCGCGCAGTCGGCCAGGGCGGTGCGCAAACGCTTGTCACCGAACAGTTCCTGCCGGTCGTCGTGGGCGCGGGCCTCGGTCACCCCGTCGCTGTAGAGCAGCAGGGTGTCCCCCGGCGCGAGCAGCACGGCCGTCTGGTTGAACCGCGCCTCCGGCAGCACGCCGACGATGCCGCCGTGCACCGCGATCTCGTCGACCCGGCCGTCGGCCCGCAGCACGAGGGGCGCCGGGTGGCCGCCCGCCGCCAGGACCAGCCGCAGGCCGCCCGCCTGCACGGGCACCAGGGAACCGGCGACCAGCGTCGTGAACAACCTGCTGCCCGCCGCGCGCAATGCCGTGTCCAGCAACGCCAACAGCCGCGCCGGGCGTTGTTCCACCAGCAACAGCGTGTGCAGGCTCTGCCGCACCCGCCCGGCGTGCACGGCCGCATCCAACCCGTTGCCCGCCACGTCGCCGAGCACGAACACCGCGCCGCCGTCCTCACGCGGGTGCACGTCGTAGAAGTCGCCGCCGACCAGGTCCCGCCGGTGCGCGGGCTCGTACAGCCGGGCCAGTCGCACGCCCGCGATCTCCGGCAGGGCGGGCGGCAGCAGGGGCGCCCGCAGCACCTCGACGGTGCGTTCGCGCTCGCCGAACCGCACGGCCGCGTCCAACGCCGCCGCCGACCGCTCGGCGAACCGCCGCGTCAACTCCGCGTCGCCCGCGCCGAACAGCACCAGCGCGCCGCCGCCGCCCAGCGACACGGCGACACCGGGTGCCTCAGTCGCGCCCCACGGCAGGTCGCCGAGCGCGTCGACCTCGACCGGTCCCGGCACGCCCGCGAGGGCCTCGGCCAGGCCGGGCACGGCGGACGCGGCCTGGCGGGTGGTGCGGCCGACCTGCGCGCCCGCCGCCGTGCGCCGCCACCACTCCAGCCGGCCCCGGCTGCCGGGCACCACGACCACGGCGTGGTCGGCGGGGGCGAGTTCGACGATCGCGTGCAGCGTCTCGGCGCGGTCGGTGAGCACGGCCAGGCGCTGCGACGCGCGTTCCAGGAAATCCGCCCTCGCCCGGAACCACGCGGTCCAGCCGCCGCCGAGGTCGAGCCGCCGGCCCTCGGGCATGCCGGGGCGGAACAGTGTCGCGGCGAGCGGGTTGGCCAGCCGGACGACGCCGGCGGGGTCGACGACCACGACGGCTTCGTCGAAGCCGTCGACGAGCCGGCGCCAGGACTCCGGGTCGAGGCCCGTGTCGGCGCCTTGCCGGTAGCCCTGGGCCATCACGGCTCCCTGCGTGTCGGGTCGACGCCAACCTATCGGACAAGGTTGCCTCAACAGTGGCAGGCTTGGGGCGGTTCCGCTGACATCGGAGGTTCGTGTGACGACCGCTCGTGACGACACGGACATCACCCTGGACCGGCTGGTCGCCGCGATGCGCGAGATGCGGGACGGGAACTTCCGCCGTCGGCTGCCGGTGCCGCGCGACCCGCGGGCCGCCGAACTCGCCGAGGTCTACAACGAGATCGCCGAGCGCAACCAGTGGCTGGTGGGCGAACTCATGCGCGTCCGGCAGGCGGTCGGCGTCGAGGGCCGGCTGGGCGAACGCCTCTCCCCCGGCACCGGTCCGGGCGGCTGGGACCTCGCGGTCGAGGCGGTCAACGGCCTGATCGGCGACCTGACCCGGCCGACCGCCGAGCTGAGCCGGGTGCTCGCGGCCGTGGCGCAGGGCGATCTGTCGCAGGAGATCACGGTCGCCGCGCGCGGCGAGGTCGCGGCCGTCGTGGAGAGCTTCAACTCGATGACCGCGACGCTGCGCACGTTCGCCGGCGAGGTCACGCGCGTGGCCCGCGAGGTCGGCACCGACGGCCGGCTCGGCGGCCAGGCCCAGGTGCCGGGCGTGGCGGGCACCTGGAAGGACCTGACCGACTCGGTCAACTTCATGTCCGACAACCTCACCGCGCAGGTCCGCGACATCGCCCAGGTCGCCACCGCCGTCGCCCAGGGCGACCTGTCCCAGAAGATCACGGTGACGGTCGCGGGCGAGATGCTCGAACTCAAGGACACCGTCAACACGATGGTCGACCAGCTCTCCGCGTTCGCCGACGAGGTCACCCGCGTCGCCCGCGAGGTCGGCACCGACGGCCGACTCGGCGGCCAGGCCCAGGTGCCCGGCGTCGCCGGGACTTGGCGCGACCTCACGGACAACGTGAACTTCATGGCGGACAACCTGACCTCGCAGGTCCGCAACATCGCCCAGGTCGCCACCGCCGTCGCCCAGGGCGACCTCTCCCAGAAGATCACCGTCGACGCGCGCGGCGAGATCCTCGAACTCAAGGACACCATCAACACGATGGTCGACCAGCTCTCGTCCTTCGCCGCCGAGGTCACCCGCGTCGCCCGCGAGGTCGGCACCGACGGCCGACTCGGCGGCCAGGCCCAGGTGTCGGGCGTCGCGGGCACCTGGCGCGACCTCACCGACAACGTGAACTCCATGGCCGACAACCTCACCGCGCAGGTCCGGTCGATCGCCCAGGTCACCACGGCCGTCGCCCAGGGCGATCTGTCGCAGAAGATCGCCGTGGACGCGCGCGGCGAGATCCTCCAGCTCAAGACCACGATCAACACGATGGTCGACCAGCTCTCGTCCTTCGCCGCCGAGGTCACCCGCGTCGCCCGCGAAGTGGGCAGCGACGGCCGACTCGGCGGCCAGGCCCAGGTACCCGGCGTCGCCGGCACCTGGCGCGACCTCACCGACTCCGTCAACTTCATGGCGGGCAACCTGACCTCGCAGGTCCGCAACATCGCCCAGGTCGCCACCGCCGTGGCGCGCGGCGACCTCACCCAGAAGATCACCGTGAACGCGCGCGGCGAGATCCTGGAGTTGAAGGAGACCATCAACACGATGGTCGACCAGCTCTCCGCGTTCGCCGACGAGGTCACCCGCGTGGCCCGCGAGGTCGGCACCGACGGCCGACTCGGCGGCCAGGCCCAGGTGTCGGGCGTCGCCGGCACCTGGCGCGACCTCACCGACTCCGTCAACTTCATGGCCGACAACCTCACCGCGCAGGTCCGGTCGATCGCCCAGGTCACCACGGCCGTCGCGGGCGGCGACCTGTCCCAGAAGATCACCGTCGACGCGCGCGGCGAGATCCTCGAACTCAAGTCGACCATCAACACGATGGTCGACCAGCTCTCGTCCTTCGCCGACGAGGTCACCCGCGTCGCCCGCGAGGTCGGCACCGACGGCCGACTCGGCGGCCAGGCCCGCGTGCCCGGCGTCGCGGGCACGTGGAAGGGCCTCACGGACAACGTCAACGGCATGGCGGACAACCTGTCCACGCAGGTGCGGTCGATCGTCGCGGTGGCGACGGCGGTCGCGGGCGGCGACCTGTCCAAGAAGATCGCGGTCGACGCCAAGGGCGAGATCGCCGTGCTCGCGGACACGATCAACGGCATGGTCGACACGCTGCGCGCGTTCGCCGACGAGGTGACGCGCGTGGCCCGCGAGGTCGGCACGGAAGGCATCCTCGGCGGCCAGGCCCGCGTGCCCAACGTGGCCGGCACGTGGAAGGACCTGACCGAGAACGTCAACTTCATGGCGAACAACCTGACCTCGCAGGTGCGCAACATCGCCCAGGTCACCACGGCGGTCGCCAAGGGCGACCTGTCCAAGAAGATCGACGTCGACGCGCGCGGCGAGATCCTCGAACTCAAGACCACGATCAACACGATGGTCGACCAGCTCTCGTCGTTCGCCGACGAGGTCACCCGTGTCGCCCGCGAGGTCGGCACCGAGGGCAAGCTCGGCGGCCAGGCCGAGGTCGAGGGCGTGTCCGGCACCTGGCAGAAGCTCACCGAGAACGTCAACGAGCTGGCCGGGAACCTGACCCGGCAGGTGCGCGCGATCGCCGTCGTGGCCACGGCCGTGACCGCCGGCGACCTGACCCGGCAGATCACCGTGGACGCGTCCGGCGAGGTCGCCGACCTCAAGGACAACATCAACCGGATGATCGGCAACCTGCGCGTGTCCACCCGGGCCAACCAGGAGCAGGACTGGCTCAAGACCAATCTGGCCCGCCTGTCGGGCCTCATGCAGGGCCACCGCGACCTGAACGCCATGGCGTCGCTGGTGATGAGCGAGCTGACCCCGCTGGTGTCCGCGCAGCACGGCGCGTTCTTCCTGGTGGACGGCGAGTCCGACGCGTTGGAACTCACCGCGACCTACGGCTACCAGCCGCGCGGCGGGCGGCCGACCCGGTTCGCCCGGGGCGAGTCGCTGATCGGCCAGGTCGCGGTGGAGAAGAAGACCGTGCTGGTGCGCGACGTGCCGCCGGGCTACCTGGAGACCGGTTCCGGCCTGGGTTCGGCGCCCCCGGCGAACCTGGTGATCCTGCCGGTGGTGTTCCAGGGCGAGACGCTGGGCGTGATCGAACTCGGCTCGTTCGGCGAGTTCACCGGCGTGCACCTGGACCTGCTCGACCAGCTCCGGGAGAACATCGGGGTCAACGTCAACACGATGCTGGCCAACGCGCGCACGGACAGCCTGCTGGTGGAGTCGCAGCGGCTCACCGAGGAGTTGCGCGCGGGCTCGGTGGAGCTGGAGGCGCGGGCCCGGCAGCTCTCGTCGGCGTCGAAGTACAAGTCGGAGTTCATGGCGAACATGTCGCACGAGCTGCGAACACCGCTGAACTCGTTGCTGATCCTGGCCAAACTGCTGGCCGACAACCTCGACGGCAACCTCAACGCCAAGCAGGTCGAGTTCGCCCGCACGATCCACTCGTCGGGCACGGACCTGCTCCAGCTCATCGACGACATCCTCGACCTGACCAAGGTCGAGTCCGGGCACATGCAGGTGCAGAGCGAGAGCGTGCTGGTCGCGGACGTGGTCGCCTACGTCAAGGCCATGACCTCGCCGCTGGCCGCCGAGAAGCACCTGGCGTTCGGCGTCACGGTCGACGAGGACGTGCCGTCCACGCTGCACACCGACGAGCACCGGGTGCAGCAGATCCTGCGCAACCTGCTGTCCAACGCGGTCAAGTTCACCCACGACGGGGAGATCCGGCTGCGCATCCGGCTCGCCGACGGCGGCGCCGCGTTCGACGTGCACGACACCGGCATCGGCATCCCGGCCGACAAGCTGTCGGTGATCTTCGAGGCGTTCCAGCAGGCCGACGGCACGACGTCGCGCAAGTACGGCGGCACGGGCCTGGGCCTGTCGATCAGCCGCGAGCTGGCGACGCTGCTGGACGGGCGGCTGGACGTGCGCAGCGAGCCGGGCGTGGGGTCGACGTTCACCCTGTTCCTGCCCTTGGGCGACCAGAGCCTGGTGCCGCCGGTGGTGGAGGCCGCGCTGCCCGAGCCGCCGTCGACCGAACTCGTGCCGGAGCTGCCGCCGGTGCCGATGCGGTTCCACGGCGAGAAGGTGCTGATCGTCGACGACGACCTGCGCAACGTCTTCGCGCTCACCTCCGTGCTGGAGCTGCACGGGTTGCAGGTGATCTACGCGGACAACGGGATCACCGGCGTGCGGGCGTTGGAGCAGTACGACGACGTCACGCTGGTGCTGATGGACATCATGATGCCGGAGCTGGACGGCAACGCGACCATGTCCGCGATCCGTGCCATGTCCCGGTACGCCGACCTGCCGGTGATCGCGGTGACCGCCAAGGCGATGAAGGGCGACCGCGAGAAGTCCCTGGCCTCGGGCGCGACGGACTACGTGACCAAGCCCGTCGACACCGAGCACCTGCTCCGGCTGATCGCCTTCTACCTCGGCGTCGAACAGGACTGACCCGTCAGCCGGACAGTTCGGCCCAGACCACCTTGCCCCGGGCCGTCGGGGTCGCGCCCCACGACGTGCTCAGCGACTCGACGATGATCAGGCCCCGGCCGCGCACCGAGTCGACCTCGACCGGCCGGCGCACCGGCAGGTCGGACGAGCCGTCGGCGACCTCGACGCGGATGCCCGTGCGGGTGCGCGTGACGGTCAGCTCCAGCGGTCCGCTCGCGTGGTCGACGCCGTTGGACACCAGCTCGGTGACCACGAGTTCGGCGTCCTCGGCCAGGTCACCGGGCAGGTCCCACGCCTCGATCGCCTGGACGACGACCCGACGCGCCTGCGCCGAGGAACCGCTTGTCGCGGGCAGGGTCACCGCCACCGGCGTCGCCGGCTCGTTGCGCACATCCCCTCCCGTTGATCGGCCGTCACCGCATCGTCGCACATCCACCGCTTCCACCACCCAGTGGTCGCGCCCACGGGCGCCGTGCTGCACGATCGGTGGCGGCGCGAGACCCCTCGCGCGGGAAGGCACGGGCTCCATGGACCTACGGGTACGCAATGAGGTAAGGGGCGACTGGACGGTCGTCGCGGTGTCGGGCGAGCTGGACGCCGACACCGTGCCCGTGCTGTCCGACCACCTGGAGGAGACGCCCGGTGACCGCGTCGTGGTCGACCTGAGCGGGGTGCCGTTCATGGACACGACCGGCCTGTCGCTGATGCTCGACTGGCACCGCCGGCTGGACGGGACGGGCGGGCAGTTCCGGATGGCGGCACTCCAGCCCTCCGTGCACAAGCTGTTCCGGCTGACCGAGCTGACCGAGGTCATGCACATCCACGAGTCGGTGGCGTCGGCGACCGCCTGACCCCACAGTCCACTGTGGATGGCCAGGCGGTGCCACCCCGTCCTCGCCGGTGCCACGACGACGAACACCGCACCGGACGGGCGACAGTCCATGAAGGACATTCGGAGCGTCAGGCGCTCTCCGGGTTGAAACGGGAGTATTCGGGCGCACTCCACCGGTACGGGCTGTGCCCGCCGACCTCGACCACGTCGGACACCGTGAACCGGACCACCCGACGTGCGCCCGGATGCCGCGCCGCGGCCTCCGGCGACCAGTCGGTGACGGCCGTGCCCGACAGGTGCAGCGCGGCGCCCTCGACCCAGTCGGGGAACAGCAGCCCGGCGTCCGGGCGGACCGCCAGGTTCCCGAGCGTGAGGAACATGGCGTTGCCGACGTAGTCGGGCCATTCCAGCACGGTGGGCGACAGGACCCGCACGAAACCGGGACCGCCGCCGCGGTGCGACGTGTCGGCCCGGCCGTCCTCGGCCGCCGTGGTCACGAAGAACGTGTCCGCGGCGGTGACGCGCTCGCGCCACCGACCGTCGAGCGCCGTGCCCCGGGCGACCACCCGCGCGGTCCCGGGCCCGCCGGCGACCGGATCGCGGCGCTGGATGTACTTGGGGCAGTTGGCGACCACCTCCTCGACGGCGACGACCAGGCCGTCCCCGTCCGGCCGCGACACGCCGTTGACCCGCATCCGCCGCCGTGACGACGGTTCGATCGCGATCATGCCGACCCGGGCGACGCCCGCCAGGGCGGCGCCGAGCGGGTCGACGTCGACCGGCCGGGCCGCGACGGTGACGGTGTGCGGATCGGGGACCCCGAGGAAACCCGGCTCCCCCGCGAGCATCGTGGTCCACAGGCGGCCGGCGCCGTCCTCGGCGCCGAGGAACAGCACGGGCTGCCCGGCCAGGAAAGCGGCGGCCACGTCCGGGACCGCCGTCCGGATGCTCCGGCCCGACCGGCCCGCGACCTCCGCCAGCCCGGCCCGGTCCTGGACCGCGCGTTCCCCCCGGTGGTAGTCGACCATGGCGGCTAGAAGAACCCGCAGGTGGGCGCACCGGCCGTGGGCGCGTCGGCGGCACCGGCGCCGGACGGGGCGAAGATCTCCAGCCGGATGCCGTCGGGGTCGAAGAAGAAGATGCCGCCCGAGTCGGCGCCTTCGCCGTGCGGGACGACGCCGTCGTACCGGAACGTCACCGCCAGGTCCCGCAGCGTCGCCTCGGCCGCGCGCACCTCGTCGACCGTGTCGACCTGGAACGACAGGTGGTGCAGCCCGGCGCGCGAGGGGTCGGACGCGTCTTCGGCCTGTTGCCACAGCGTGATGACCAACCGGTCGGCGGTGCCGAGGAAGGCGAACCGGCGTCCGTCCTCCTTGCCCTCGGCGAGGACCTCGAACCCGAACACCTGCCGGTAGAAGCCGATCGAGCGGTCGACGTCGGTCACGTTGAGACCGACGTGGCCGACGTTCGGGCGGGCGAGCGCCATCTCGTTGCCTTTCCGTCACGGGAAGGATCTAACCTGTGATCGAAGGTTAGAGAGTTAGACCAGGCCCGTCAACCACTCAAACACAGTTGGCCGGTGAGAAGTAGGGTTCGCGTCCGGAGGTGCTCGATGTCCACCGATCGGAACCGGTCCGCCCCGGCCGACCCCCGCCCCCTGACCGGCGAACCGCCGGCGCTCGACCTGCTCAACACCCGCTGGAGGGGCGCCTCGGGCCTCGAAGACCTCCTGTCCGATCTCCACGGGCTCGCGATCTGGCTGTCGAGCGCGGGGCTGGACTCGCGCGCCGAGGCGGACCAGGACACCCTCGACGCCCTGCTCCGCACCCGCGAGGCGCTGACGTCGGCCGTCACGTCCCCGGTGGACGCGACGGCGTTGAACGACGTCCTGGCCAAAGGCCGCCTGCGCCTGAGCCTGGTGGCCGGCGTCCCCACCGAGGAGATCGACCTCGACGACCCGGCGTGGCTGCCGGGCTGGCTCGCCGCCCGCGACTACCTCGACCTGGTCACCCGCGGTGCCGACCGCATCAAGCCGTGCGCGAACACGAACTGCGTCCTGCACTTCTTCGACACGTCCAAGAACGGCAGCCGCCGCTGGTGCTCGATGGCCGGGTGCGGCAACCGTGCGAAGGCCGGCCGCCACTACGCCCGGACCAGGACCCGCGCCACGTGAGCATTCCTAAGGCCGGTGCAGCGGAACGCAATGCGTGCGCAGGGCGGCCCGGCGGACCTTGCCCGACGACGTCCGGGGCAGGCACGGCACGAAGCCCAGCAGGGCGACCCGCTTCTCCTCGGGCAGGTGGGTGCGGACGAGGGTGAACACCGACGCGGCCACCTCCTCGTCCGGACCCGCCCCGGCGGCCTTCACCACGAACGCCTTGGGTTCCCAGTCCCCCAGGCGGTGCGGCGACGGGACCACCGCCGCCTCCGCGACCGCCGGGTGGCGCAGCAGCACCTGTTCCAGCTCCACCGGCGAGACACGGCGCCCGGACGACTTGACCATGTCGTCGTCGCGCGCCACGAACCGCAGGCTCCCGTCGGCCGCCGCGCGCACCAGGTCCCCGGTCCGGTGATGCCCGGCGGACCCGGCGGCGGGCATCACCCCGACCGGCCGGGGCGACAGGGACACGCACAGCTCCCCGACCTCGCCGACGCGGACCGGTGACCCGGTCGGCGACAGCACCTCGACGTCGTACCCGGGCAGCGGCCGGCCCAGGCCCGCCGACGGTCGCCCCGGCGGGTTGCCGACCTGCGCGGTGGTCTCGGTCTGCCCGTACCCGTCACGCACCTCCAGCCCCCACGCGTCGAGCACGCGCTCGGCCACCTCCCGGTCCAGCGGCTCACCGGACGACGTCGCCTCCCGCAACGCCGGCGGCCGGGCCCCCAGCCCGCGCGCCACCAGGCCACGCCACACCGCCGGCGACGCGCAGAACGTCGACACCCCGCGGGTGCGCACCACGTCCAGCACCGGACGCGGACGCACACGGGTCAACGCCACGACGGTCGCCTCCGCGTTCCAGGGCACGAAGAACGAACTCCACGCACCGCCCGGCGACGAGACGTCCAGGTGCACGTCGCCCGGCCGCACCCCGGTCCAGTACATGCCGCTGAGGTGTCCGACCGGGTGGCTCGCGTGCGAGTGCTCGACCATCTTGGGCCACGACGTGGTCCCCGCGGTGAAGTAGCGGAACAGCGGGTCGGACGCGGGCGTCGGCCCGTCCGGCGTGAACGACCCGGCGGCGGTGCGGGACAGCCCGTACGGCGTCCACCCCGCCACGGCCCCGCCCACGACGATCCGATTGCCCGGTACGGCACCGACCCGGTCCACCAGGGACACGTCGGCGACCACGTGCCGCACCCCGGCCCGCTCCACCCGGTCGACCACGTCGACCCGCGTGGCGGTGGTGTGCGTCGGCACGATCACCGCGCCGAGCTTGATCGCGGCGAGCAGCACCTCCCACAGCTCGACCCGGTTCGGCAGCAGCACCAGCACGGGGTCGAGGCGCCGGACCCCCAGTGCCCGCAACCAGTTCGCCACGCGGGCCGACCGGCGCGACAGGTCCTCGAAGGACACCGCCACGTCCTCGCCGCCCGACACCACGCGCAAAGCGGTGCGCGTGTTCCCGGCCGCGATCACGTCGAACCAGTCCGAGGCCCAGTTGAACGTCGCCGGCTCCGGCCACCGGAAGCGGCGTCGGGCCGCGTCCAGGTCCGAGCCGTGGGCGAGCAGCAGGTCCCGCGCCGCCCGGAACGCGGCCGTCACGACGTCACCACCGGTCGGGCAGGCCCGGGGACCGGTGCGCGCTGCCGGCGGACGGGGATGCGGTGTCGGCACGACGGGTGTATGTCCACTGGCAGGCCTTCACTGGTCGGGAGCGGTCACGTCGGACGCGGACCGCACGGGGTATTTCGGAGCGGGCCGGCGGCACGGCCGACTCGAATGGTCTCGACTCCGCCTTTCCCGGTGGCGGAATCCACGCCGCGGCTGAAATGACCCGGCGGCATTCCGGAAAACTAACGGGAACCTTCCGGCCGGAGAATCCGGGCGCCCTGGCGGCGGACGATCTCCAGCGTCGCGGCCACCGCGGGCGAGGTCCAGTCCTGGTCCGGCCACACCGCCGTGACGACCGGCGTCACCCGCCCGATGCCCGCCGCCTCGACCAGCGCGCCCGACGCCAGGTGCCGCGTGACCGCGGCCAGCGGCAGCATCGCGACCCCGGCACCGGCCAGCACCAGGTCGCGCGCGCCGGCCACCGACCCGGTCTCGACCACGGCCCGATCGCCCACCCGGCCGTCCTTGGCCGCACGGACCAGGGCCCGGTGCGACACGCAGCCCGAGTCCGCCGCGACCAGCCGGTCCTCGTGCCCGCCGGGCGCGGCCACCGCGACCAACTCGACCGCGAACAGTTCCGCCGTCGACACGCCGCGGTCGCGCGGCACCGTGCCGACGGTCCGGTCGTCCAGCGTGAACGCGAGGTCGACACCGTCGCCGACCTGCGCGACCAGGTCCGTCGCGGCGAGCACGCGCGGCGACACGCGCACCCGCGGATGGCGGCCCTGCACGTCCGCGACCAGGCGCGGGACCAGCGTGTCGACGAGCGGTGCGGTCGCGCCGACGGCGACCCGCCCGGCCGCCTCGCCCTTGCGCTGCAACGCGGTCGACATCTTGTCCACGACGGCCAGGATCTGGTCGACGTAACCGCGGAACATCTCGCCCGCCCGCGTGAGCCGCACGCCGTGCGGCAGCCGCTGGAAGAGCGTGGCTCCGACCCGCAGCTCCAAGGCGCGGACGTGCGCGGTGACGCTCGATTGCGAATAGCCGAGATTCCGTGCGCTGCGCGTGATGCTGCCCGTGCGCGCGACGTCGGAAAAAGTGCGTAATTGATACATCGTCAGGTCCACGCGTCCCCCAGGTACACGATTTGTCGCCTGATGGAAATCAGACGATCGGATGCTCGCACGCCGCCGTGCGGACCGGCAACCGAGGATTGCGCGATGCGGTGAGACCGGATCGCGTGGGGACCCGTTCTCCGGCGCGACTTGCCGAATCAGGGTGAATGGGGGACGGGTGGGTTCGTGAACATGGTGAAACGACGAAGCGGCCGGACCGACGGGTCCGGCCGCTTCGATCACGCGCGGGTCAGGCGCGGACGCGGCTGTCGAGCATGCCGGGACCGAAGACCTCGTAGTGGATCGCGGCCGGGTCCACGCCACGCGACAGCAGAGCCGCGCGGACGTCGCGCATGAACTCCAGCGGGCCGCACAGGTAGGCGGACGCGCCGTCCGGGAACGGGATGCCGGCCGCGTCGAAGGACTCGCGGCCGTACCAGGTCAGGGTTTCCAGGTTGGTCAGCGCCGACCCCTCGATCTCGCCGCGCAACGCGTGCCGGTCGGGTTTGCGCTCGACGTGGGCCACCACCACCGGCCGGTCCGGGTCGGTGCGCGACAGGTGGTCCACGATGGCGGCCGTCGGCGTGATGCCGATGCCCGCGCTGATCAGCACGAGCGGTCCGGTGCCGCGCAGGGTGTTCTCGCCCGACGGCGGGCCGAGGCGGACCACGTCGCCGGGCGCGAGGTCGTCGTGCAGCAAGGTGGACACGACGCCGTCCGGTGCGCCGTCGATGGCACGCACGCGGCGCACGGTGATCCGCAACGTGTCCCGCCCCGGGCCGCGCGACAGCGTGTACTGGCGGGGCTGCGTGCCGCCGTCGGGCAGGTCGACCAGCACCGACACGTACTGGCCGGGTGCGAAGTCGGGCAGCGGGCCGCCGTCGACGGGCGCGAACGCGAACGACGTCACGTCCTCCGCTTCCTCGACCCGGTCGACCACGCGGTAGGAGCGCCACACGTCCGTGCCGACGCCGAGTTCCGCGTAGCGCCGGGCCTCGGCGGCGATCAGCGTGCAGGCCAGCAGCCAGTAGACCTCGTCCCAGGCCGCGGCGACTTCGGCTGTGACCGCGTCGCCGAGGACCTTGCCCACGGCCGCGAGCAGGAAGCGGCCGACGACCGGGTAGAGCTGGGCGCCGATGCCCAGCGACACGTGCTTGTGCACGATCCGGTCCTCGATCGGCGCGTAGTCGACGCCCTCGCCCACAAGGTGTTCGGCGTAGGCGACGACGGCGGACGCCAGGGCCGCGCGCTGCTTGCGGGAAGCCTGGTTGCCGCGGTTGAACAGGTTCAGCAACGCCGGGTGCGCGGCGAACAGCGAGCCGTAGAACTCCCCGGTGATCTCCTCGGCGTGCGCGCGAACGACCGGCAGGGTGGCCCGCACGATGGCGGCGGATGATTCGGACAGCACTTCCGGCTCCTTCATAGGGTTCGTGCTCCGACGACCCCATCCTTCGCGGGAGCACGCCCGCCGGACACGGCGGAACCGCAGCGATGCGGCGGGACCTTCGGCACTGTCCACAGATCGGCATCGCCATGCCCGCGTTCGGGTCGGGCCGCCTGCCCGGGTGCGTATTTCAGGGTGCCCGAGTGGAGGACTCGCGCGGTTGTGAAGGTCGGGTCACCGGTCCGGACGCGGGCGACCATCGCCTGACGTGCTCGGATCGACCGACGGATACCGGAGACCGTGCGAGTCCCGACCACCACGGGCCCCGTCCTACTGGCGGCCCGAGAACGACCCCAGCCGCCAGCGCAGGCCACGCGGCGGCGCGCACTGGCACCGCCGCGCACGCGGGACGTCGACGAGCACCTGCTCGACGTGCAGCCCGCAGCCGGCGTGCGTGGGTTTGCCGCACCTGCGGCACGTGACGCGTTGACACATCGGACGTTCCTCCTCACCGGGCGCACAGGGGTCCCGCCGCCGGACGATCCCGGGTGCGCGTGGCCCTCGCCCACGCGCACCGCGCGAGTGGCGGGGGTGGCCGCACCCGGCCACCCCCGCCGTCACCCGCACCCGCCAGTCGGTCTCAGGCGCCGAACCCCGCCGTGTACAGCAGTCGGTTCGGCGAGCCGGTTCCCCGGTTCTTCACGACGTTCGGCGTCGCGGCACCGGTCAGGGCCGCGCGCACCTGCGCCGGCGTGGCGGTCGGGTTGGTCGCGAGGTACAGGGCCGCGCCGCCCGCCACGTGCGGCGACGCCATCGACGTCCCGCTCATCGACGTGCTCGCGGTGTCGCTCGCGTAACTCGCCGACGTCACGCCGTCGCCCGGCGCGAAGACGTCCACGCACGTCCCGTAGTTCGAGAAGTACGCCCGGTTGTCGCCCGAGTCGGTCGCGCCGACCGAGACCACGTCGGGGTGCCGCGACGGTCCCACGCCGCAGGCGTCGGACGAGTCGTTGCCGGCCGCCACCACGAAGGCGATGCCCGCGGCGGTCAGCCGGCCGATCGCCTCGTCGCCGATGCCCGGCGTGTCGAACGTGAAGCTGCCGTTGACCACCGCGGGTTTCACGGCGTTCTTCGCGACCCACTCGATGGCCGCGACCCCGTCCGAGTCCGGCCCGGTGCCGGCGCAGTCGAACGTGCGCAGCGCCACGAGCTTCGTCTTCTTGGCCACGCCCCACCGCTTGCCGCCGATCGTGCCGGCGACGTGGGTGCCGTGGCCGTGGCAGTCCTGGGCGACCTTGTCGTCGTCGACGAAGTCGTACCCGTCGGACACCCGGCCCTCGAAATCCGTGTGGGTCTTGCGGATCCCGGTGTCCAGGACGTAGGTCGTCACGGTGGCCGCGGTGGTGTTGTAGCTGTAGCGGCGGTCCAACGGCAGGGCGCGCTGGTCCACCCGGTCGATCCCGTACGTCGGGTTGGTCTGGGTGTCCGCGAGCCGCGACGTGCCGTCCTGGTGGACGCTGCGCACCGCCGGGTCGGCGGCCAGTCGCCGGGCCTGCCGGTCGGACAGGCCGTGCACCAGGAACCCGTTCATCGCCACCGTGAACACCCGCTCGACCGTGCCGCCGTAGCGGTCCGCCAGGCCCGCCGAGGCGACCCGGGCGTCACCGCCCTCGAGCGACACCAGGAAACTGCCCGGCACCGGCCGGGTCGCCGGCACGAAGTCGGCCTGTGCGGGTCCGGCCGACGCGGGTGCCGCGCCGGCCGCGAGCGCCGTCACGACGATGGCCGCGACCGCGTACTTCCTTGTTCCCATGGGGTTTCCTCCACTGTGCAGGGGGGTGGAGGCACCCGCGACGCGCTGGGAGAGGAGTGCGAACGCGCCGCGGGTGCGGTCATCGGGACGAACGCCCGCCGCCCGGATCGGGCGGTGCGGGGTCGGCGGCGGTCGGGTGGACCGGCCGGGCGGCGCACGGCGAGGCGCCCGCCGAGGAGTGCGCGAGCCGGGAGCGGCACGCCGCCCGGTCGGTCACCGGGTCACCGGTGCGCGAGCGGACGCTTGCCCTTGATCGACTCGACACCCGCGCAGTCCGGCCCGTCGGACGTGGCGCAGGCCGCCGGGGTGACCCGGCCGCCGAGGAACCCGACGGAGAGCAGTCGGTCGGGCGAGCCCGCTCCGGGGTTCTTGATCGCACCGGTGGTGGCGTTGGTGGTCAACGCGCTCGCGACCTGCGCCGGGGTGGCCGCCGGGTGCGCCGACAGGTACAGCGCCGCCGCGCCCGCCACGTGCGGCGTCGCCATCGACGTCCCGTTGATCGTGTTCGTCGAGCCGTTGTTCCACGTCGACGTGATCGACGAGCCCGGCGCGAACAGGTCGGTGCAGGTGCCGTGGTCGGAGAACGACGACCGGGTGTCGGTGCGGTCGCTCGCGTTCACCGTGATCGCCTCGGGCACGCGGGCCGGGGACGAGGAGCACGCGTTGCGGTTGTCGTTGCCCGAGGCGACCGCGAAGGTCACGCCCGCCGTGATCGCCCGGCGGACCGCGTTGTCCACCGAGGAGTTGGCGCCGCCGCCGAGGCTCATGTTCGCCACGGCCGGCTTGACGTGGTTCTTGGCCACCCAGTCGATGCCCGCGACGACCTGCGACCAGGCGCCCTGGCCCTCGCAGTTCAGCACGCGCACGGCCGTGATCTTCACGCCCTTGGCCACGCCGTAGGTCGCGCTGCCGACCGTGCCCGCGACGTGCGTGCCGTGGCCGTTGCAGTCCTGGGCGACCTTGTCGTTGTCGACGAAGTCGAACCCGTCGACGACGCGACCGCCGAAGTCGGTGTGCTTGTACACGCCAGTGTCGACGATGTGGGCGTTGACGTTCGACGCGGTGTTGGCGTAGGTGAACTTGGCGTCCAGCGGCAGGGCCTTCTGGTCGACGCGGTCCAGGCCCCAGGTGGGGTTGGTCTGGGTGCCGGTCGCGGTGGCGATGCCGTCCTGTTCCCCGTACTCCACGGCCGGGTCGGCGGCGAGCCTGCGGGCCCGCGCCTGGTCCAGCCGCACGGAGAAGCCGCGCGACGCGGTGGTGTAGGTGTGACCGACCCGGCCGCCGTAGCGACGGGCCAGGTCGCCGGCCTTGGCCGCGCCGAAGCCGTTGTCCTTGAGGGCCACGATGTAGGCGCCCGCGATCGCGCCCGGCTCGTTCGCACCGCGGATCGCACCCTCGGCCGGTGCCGCGTAGCCGTAGCCGACGTTGACCGCCAGCACTGCCGACGTCGCGACGCAGACGGTCACCGCCCGCCGTCGGATCGAGTGTCGCATCGGGTGTTCTCCTGTTCCCGGTCGGCCGCCGTGCAGGGGGGTGGCGGTCCGTGATCCCACCTTCGACCCAGGGTGCGAACGGGAACAATCCGGGTTGCGGTACGTAGGGCTACGCAAACTAATGCGGGTGACCAACGCCCATACGTAGGAGTGTCGTACCGCGATCACTCCCCCGGCCGCGATCACTTCAGGTGAGATCGTCCCGAATAGGTCACCTGATCTGGTTTAGCCCGGTCGGATATGGGCACCCTGCCGTACCTGAATCTGTAGGCGGTGTGCGCGCGATGACGGGAAGACGGGGCCGGGTGGGTGTGCTCGACATCGGGTGCTTCAGCGCCGGTCTCGTGGTCGTCGACGACTCGCCGCTACGGCCCGTGCTCGTCCACAAGACGCGCCTGCGCCTGGACCGCGCGCTCGACCGGGACAACCGGCTGCGCGCGGACGGCGTCACCGAGGTCGTGCACGCGGTGCGCACCGCGTTGCGCGTGATCGAAGACGCCGACGTCGCCGAGTTCGTGCCGTTCGCGACGTCGGTCGTCCGCGACGCGCCCAACGCCGACGAGGTGCTCGCCGAGGTCCGCGCCCGGACCGGGTTCGCGCTGCGCGTGATGACCGGCGAGCAGGAGGCCCGGCTCTCCTACCGCGCGGCCCGCGCCTGGTTCGGCTGGTCCGCCGGTCCCCTGCTGGTGCTCGACGTGGGCGGCGGGACCGTGGAGATCGCCCGGGGCGACACGGCCGTGCCCGGCGTGGTGGCGTCGCGTCCGCTGGGCGCCCGCACGCTGACCCGCCGGGGCCTGACCGACCCGGCCGCGGTGCGCGCCGAACTCAGCGAGGTCCTCGTCCGGAACGGCCTGACGACCACCGGTCCGGTCCGCGCGGTCGGCTGCTCCAAGGTCTTCCAGCAGCTCGCCCGGCTGACCGGCGCCCGGCCGCAACGCGACGGCCCGCACGTGCCGCGCCGGCTGCACCTGGCCGACCTGCGGGCGTGGCTGCCGCGCCTGGCGGCCATGTCGGCGGCCAAGCGCGCCCGGCTGCCGGGCATCTCGCGGCACCGCGCCGAGCAGTCGCCGGCCGGTGCGATCGTCGTCGAGGCGCTCATGACGGTGACCGGCCACGACGTCGTGGACATCAGCCCCTGGTCGACCAGGGAGGGCCTGCTGCTCGACCTGGTGGGACGCGGCGAGGACCGCGGGACCGACTACAGCCGGGTGGCGTGAAGGGGACGAAGAGGATGCTGGCGTTGTCGGTCGAGGCCCATCGCACGGGGTGCGCCGTCGTGGTCGCGACCGGGGAACTCGACCTCGCGGGCGCACGCCGCGTGCTGGACCGCCTGGACCGCCTGGTCACCGAGGGCCGGGACCGGATCGTGCTGGACATGTCCGGTGTCGCGTTCTGCGGTGCGCAGGCGATGAGCGCACTCGTGCGCACCCGGGCCCGTGCGCAGCGGGCGGGCGGCTGGCTGCGCTTGGCCGCCGTGCCGCCGCACGTCCGCCGGGTGTTCGGCAAGACCGATCTCGACCGCCTGTTCCCGCACTTCCCGGACGTGGCCGCCGCGACCTCGGGCCGACCGGCGCTGCCCGAGCAGCGCCGCAACCCGCCCGCGGCCCGGTGAGATCGGGACCGGACCGGGGTACCCGGCGTACGTGAGTGACGTCCACGTACGCCGCGACATCCCCGCCCTCCCCGACCTGGTCTTCGCCACCGTGGCCGAACCCGCCCGGCTGACCGACTGGCTGCCCGAACCCCTGTCCGTGGTCGGCCTGGCACGCGCCGACATCCTGATCCTGAGCCGGCACGGCACCCCGTTCCAGCTCCGGCTGACCGCCGACCCGGACCGGCTGCGCCTGGAGTGGACCGCCCTGGCCGACCCGGCGTGCACCGGCCGGCTCCAGGTGGCGCTCGCCGGTACGACCGGCAGCGTCGCCGAACTGCGCCTGGCCTGTCCCCGTGCCCCGGATTCGTTCGCCGCGACCCTGCTGGAGGCCCTGGGCGCCGAGGTCGAGCGCACTTTCGCGCCCGGCTAAGGCTTTCCGAGCAGGTCTTCGCCGAGCGCGGTCACGAGGTCGTCCGACCCGCCCGCACCCGTCAACGCCCGGTAGACGACCGGTCCGATCAGCGCGTCGAGCGTGGCGTCGAGGTCGAGGCGGGGCGAGATCGCGCCGGCGTCGACCGCGCGCGCGAGCAGGTCGCGTTCCCGCTCGCGACGCGGCGCGAGGTAGCGCGTGCGGAAGCTCTCGGCGGCGGAGGTGTCGTGCTGCGCCTGGGCGACGAGCGTGAGCAGGACCCGGCCGGCCGGGTCGTCGACGACGAACCGCGCGAAGTCCCGGAAGTAGCCGAGGACGACGTCCGCGGTGGCCGGCGCGGTCGGGACCGGGACGCGCTTCTCGCTGTCCGCGATGAGCGTGTCGAGCAGGATCTCCACCTTCGACGGCCACCACCGGTAGATCGTCTGCTTGGCGACGCCGGCCCGACGGGCGATCGCCTCGACGGTCAGACCGGCGAAACCGTGCTCCACGAGCAGGTCGTCCGCCGCGTGCAGCACGGCCAGGCGCGCGGCCTCGTCGCGCCGGTTGCCGGCCCGGGGCCGGGGGTTCACGGCGGACATGCGGCACACCCTACCGCCGGCCGCCCCCGTGCTACTGTCTAGACGCAACGTCGCGTCTAGACAAGGAACGATCATGCTCGAACGCCACGCCCTGATCATCGGCGCCTCCCGGGGCCTGGGCCTGCACCTCGCCGGGGAACTCGCCCGCCGCGGCTGGGCGGTCGTCGCCACCACGCGCGGTGGCGCGGACGACGGACTGCGCGCCGGACCCGGCCTGACCGTGGAACACCTCGACATGACCGTGCCCGCGCAGGTGACCGCCCTCCGCGACCGACTCGCCGACCGGCGCCTGGACCTGCTGTTCGTCAACGCCGCGATCGACCGGGGCGACGTCCCGATCCACGAGGTGCCGACCGCCGTGTTCACCGAGGTGATGATCACCAACGCGCTGAGCCCGCTGCGCGTCCTGGAGGCCCTGCGCGACCTCGTACGCCCGGACGGGACCGTCGCGGTCATGTCGTCGGAACAGGGCAGCGTGTCCTTGAACACCGAAGGCGGCTACGAGCTTTACAAGGCGAGCAAGGCGGCCCTGAACCAACTCGTCCGCGGCTACGCCACCCGCCACGCGGCCGACGGCCACACCACGCTGCTGGTCGACCCCGGCCACAACCGCACCCGCCTCGGCGGACCCGACGCGCCCCTGGACCCGCACGACACCGTCCCCGCGATCGCCGACCTCCTCGAAGCGCACACCACCCCCACCCCCACCCCCGCTCCCCACCTCCACTTCCTCGACCGCCACGGCACCCCGGTCCCCTGGTGACCCCGCGAGTCCTCCACTCGGGCACCCCGAAATACGCACTCAGGCACCCTGGAACACGCACTCGGACATTTCCGGGTGACCGGCTCCGCAGACGGGACTAGCGTCGCGTCCATGCGCATACGCCCGGCGGAGCCGCACGAGTACCCCCTGCTCCAGGCCATCGAAACGGCTTCGGGCGAACCGTTCCGCGCCGTCGGCATGACCGACATCGCCGACGACGACCCCATGCCCCTGGAAGCGTTGCGCCACGCCGAGGTCTGGGTGGCCGCCGACCCGGACCCGATGGCCTGGATCGCCGTCGTGCCACTGGCGGGCGACGCCCACGTCACGCAGGTCAGCGTCCACCCCGACCACGCCCGCAGGCGGATCGGCGCGGCACTGATCGACCACGTCGACGAGTGGGCCCGCACCGAGGGTCTGGCCGCGCTCACCCTGACCACGTTCCGCCACGTCCCCTGGAACGCCCCGTACTACCGCAGACTGGGCTTCACGGAACCCGCCGAGCCCGGTCCCGCGCTGGTCGCGGTACTCGCCGCCGAGTCCGCACGCGGTCTCACGGACCGCGTGTGCCTTCGGCGTCCGGTGGGTGCGCTTCGGGTGACCGGGCGGTCACCGGCAGAATCGGCCGGGTGACCACCGCACTCCTGCTCGCCCACGGGGCAGGCGGCGCCGCCCGCCCCAACTTCGGTCCCCTGATCCCCGCCCTGTCCCGCACCCGACGGGTGTTCGCGCCCGACCTCCCGGGTTCGGGCACGACCCCGCGCGCCGCGGGCCCGCTGGAACTCGACGACCTGGCCGACTTCCTCATCGCGGCGGCCGACACCGACACCGTCGACATCCTCGGCTACTCGCTGGGCTGCGGTGTCGCGGTGCGCGCGGCCGTGCGCCACCCGGACCGGGTCTCGCGCCTGGTCCTGACGTCCGGTTTCGTCCGCGCCGACGACCACGTGCGCGAGCGTTCCGGGCGGTGGCGCGAACTGCTCGCCGGCGACCGCGACGAACTGGCCCGCTTCGTGATGGAACTGGTCCTGGGCGACCCGTTCCGGCACGCGATGACGCCCGAACAGGTCGAGGGCTTCCTGGAGATCATCCAGCTCACCCTGCCGCCGGGCGTGGACGAGCAGGTCGCGCTCGTGCAGCGGCTGGACGTGGGCGACGACGTGGCGAAGGTCGCCGCGCCGACGCTCGTCATCGGCACCCGGCACGACAACCTGGTCCGGCCGGCCGCGAGCCGCGCGCTCGCCGACGCCATCCCCGACGCCGAGTACGCCGAACTCGACAGCGGCCACGCCCCGGCACTGGAGACCCCGAAGGAGTGGCTCCGCCTGGTCGAGGGGTTCCTGACCTGAGTTTGTCCCCGCGCCGACCGGGCAAACCAGGCGCATGACCAACACGCTCGTCCTCGACGTGGACGGCACACTGGTGGACACGAACTACCACCACGCGATCGCCTGGTTCCGCGCGTTCCGCCGCCACGGGTTGACCGTGCCGACCTGGAAGCTGCACCGGGCCATCGGCATGGGCGGCGACAAGCTCGTCGCGGAGATCGCCGGACAGCACGTCGAGGACGAGCACGGCGACGACGTGCGCGCCGCCTGGGAGGCCGAGTTCGAGCCGATGCTCGACGAGGTGCGGCCGTTCGAGGGCGCGCACCGGCTGATCACGACCGCGCTGGAGAAGGATTTCGCCGTCGTCCTGGCCAGTTCGGGCAAGCGCCGCCACGTCGACCACTACGTGAAACTGCTCGACGTGCCGGACGTGGCGTCCACGTCGTCGGACGACGTGGACGAGAGCAAGCCCGCGCCGGACCTGATCGCCACCGCCCTCGACCGGGTCGAGGGCGGCCGGGCCGTGGTCGTCGGCGACTCGGTGTGGGACTGCGAGGCGGCCCGGCGCGCGGGCCTGCCCTGCGTCGCCTTGCGCACCGGGGGATTCGCCGAGGCCGACCTGCTCGACCACGGCGCGTCGGCCGTCTACGACGAACTCGACCGGCTCCGCGCCGACCTGTCCGACCTGCCTTTCGGTCCGGCGTAGGAGGCACCGTGCGCATCGGCTACACCCTCATGACCGAGCAGTCCGGCCCGCGCGACCTGGTGCGCGACGCGGCGGACGCGGAACGCGCCGGGTTCGACTTCGAGGTGATCAGCGACCACTACTTCCCGTGGTTGGCGGAGCAGGGCCACGCCCCGTACGCGTGGTCCGTGCTCGGCGCGATCACCCAGGTCACCGAACGGGTCGAGCTGATGACCTACGTGACGTGCCCGACGATGCGCTACCACCCGGCCGTCGTGGCACAGAAGGCCGCGACCGTCCAACTGCTCTCCGGCGGCCGGTTCACGCTCGGCCTCGGCTCGGGCGAGAACCTCAACGAACACGTCGTCGGGCGCGGTTGGCCGTCGACCGACGTGCGGCAGGAGATGCTGCGGGAGGCCGTGGAGATCATCTCGCAGCTCTTCGACGGCGGGTACGTCGACTACGTCGGCCGCCACTTCCGGGTGGACTCGGCCACGCTGTGGGACCTGCCCGACCGACGGGTGCCGATCGCGGTCGCGGTGTCCGGCGAACGCTCGGTGGGCCTGTTCGCGCCGTTGGCGGACGCGATGGTGGCGGTCGGGCCGGACGCCGACCTCGCCCGGTCGTGGGACGTGTTCCAGGGCCGGGAATCCCGCAAGGTCGGCCAGTTGCCGATCTGCTTCGACACCGACCGGGACGCGGCCGTGGCACGGGCGCACGACCAGTTCCGCTGGTTCGGCGACGGCTGGGCGGTGAACGCGGAACTGCCGGTGCCCGCCGGGTTCGCCGGCGCGACCGCCTCCGTGCGGCCCGAGGACGTGGCCGCGCGGATTCCTTGTGGCGCCGACGTAGGCGCCGTCGTAGCGGCCGTGCGCGGCTTCCACGACGCGGGATTCGGCGACGTGGCGCTGCTCCAGATCGGCGGCGGCCACCAGCGGGAGTTCCTGGAGTGGGCGGAGAAGGAACTGCTCCCCGCCCTGCGCTGACGGCTCAGCCCTTCGGCTTGCCCTTGCCGTTCCCCTTGCCCTTGGCGGGGACGGTGGGTTTCGGCGGTTCCGGCGCGGTCGTCCCCTCCGTCGGCTCGACGACGGTCGCCGAGCCGATCCGGGGTGGCAGGGTCTCCGGGACCGCGGCGCCGGACCGGACCGGCGTGGTCTCCGCGACCGGCTCCTCGGGCACCGCCCCCGGTAAGTCCACTGTGGATGAACCAGGGGTGGTGGCCGACGTCCTCGTGGCGGCGATCCCCGGCGCGGACCGCTCGTCGACCGGCGGCGTCCCGCGGCACAGCAGCGCCCCCGCGACGGCCAGGACCCCGACGACCGCCGCCACGCCCGCGAGCACCCGCACGGACCGCCGGCGGTCGGCCGGCGGTTCGGGTCGCGTCACCACGCCGTCCCCGCTCAACGGCTCCAGCCCGAGGCAGTCGCGCTCGGCCCGGACCAGCCGCCGCACGCAGACGTCCGCCGTCGGTCGGTTTCCCGGCACCGACGACGTCATCGCCACCAGCACGTCGGTCAGCGAGGCGGGCAGCCCCGCCGGCACGCACGGTTCGCGGTGCAGCCGCGCCAGGGCCGATTCGGTGTCGCCGCCCGGGTACTCGGGCCAGCCGGTCAGGCATTCGAGCAGGACCAGGCCCAGCGCGTAGACGTCGGACGCGGCGGTCACGTCCCCGCCGCGCACCTGCTCCGGCGAGAGGTACCCGGCCGTGCCCACGAGCACCCCGGTCCGGGTGACGCGGGTGAGTTGTCCTTGCAGGGCAAGGCCGAAGTCGGCCAGGTACGCCCGCCGTTCGCCCAGGTCCAGCAGGATGTTGGACGGCTTCACGTCCCGGTGCACGATGTCGTGCGCGTGCACCGCGGCGAGGATCTCCGCGACCTGGGCCCCGATCCGGGCGACCACCGACGGGGCGATCGGCTCGCGCATGCGCCGACGCAGCGTGCCGCCGTCGATCGGCTGCATCACGTAGTAGGGCCGGCCGCGCACGATCCCGGTGTCGTACACGGCGACCACGCCGGGGCAGTGCAGCGAGGCGAGCATCCGCGCCTCGCGGTCGAGTCGGACGCGTTCCTCGGACGCGGCGTCGCCCTGGAACACCTTGATGGCGACGCGCCGGTCCATCCTGGTGTCGAACGCGCGGTACACCTCGGCCATGCCGCCGGCGCCGTAGAGGCCGCCCACGGCGTACCGACTGTTCAGGACTTCGCCGGTCAGGTCTCCGTCCCACATTCGGCGGACCTCCGTTCGAGCCATTCGCGTGGGCGGAAACTACCGTCCGCCACCAACGTTCGCCCAACGGGGTTCGCCATTCGTTCGGCATCACGCAATCGGCGCGCAACATTCGTAGGGTGTGCATCCCCACGGCGGCACCGGGTATCCCCTGGCGCATGACCGGAAGCCCGCGGGAACCGACGCTCGACGAACTGATCGACGACGAGGACGCCAAGATCGCGGCCCTCGGCGAGGCCGACGGGGTCAGGCCCGCCCTGGACCCCGAGGACCCGCTGGAGGAGGAGTACGGCCACCGGCCGGTCGACGGGGACTGACCGCCGACCGGCCGGGACCGCTCAGCGGGTCGGCACGGTGGGCGTGCCGGTCGTCGGCCCGGAGGGGGCCGTCGACGGGGCGGTGGTCTGCCCGGTGGCGCAGGTGGTCGACGGCGCCGTGGTCGTCGTCGGCGGTGTCGTGGTGGCACTGGGCGGCGTGGTGTTCGGCGGACCGCCCGAGCTGAGCCGCGTGCCGCTGCACATCATCGTCTCGATCACGCCGTCACTGGCGTCGCCGTGCGCGAACACCAGGTAGGACTGACCGACGGACAGCCGGATGCCGCACGCCGCGCCGCTGGTCGACGTGGTCACGGTGAGCCGCCGCGGTACGTCGCCCTTGTACTCCACGCCCGGCCGCACCGTGTACCGGTAGCGGTCGTCCCAGGTCTGCGCCGGGTCGCCGGCGTCGAGCGTCTCCTTCAGGACCTGGGCGTGGAACACGTACTGCGCCCGCTGGTAGCGGGCACCCTCGGTGTCGTTCGGGAAACAACTGCACGCGCTCGCCGGGTTGGCGAACGCGGCGGTCATCAGGCCGACCGACAACGTGAGGGCCGCCGCCGCGTGGGCGGCCAATCGCAATCGCGCCAAGGTATCCCCCTCGATGACGGGACGGGCGCGGCGGTTGACCGGCACTTTACCGACCCGCGTGGAGTGCGAGCCAGAGTTCGGCCCGTAGTCCCGCCGAGTCGAGCGACCGGCCCAGCAGCTCCTCCACGCGCCGCATCCGGTTGCGCATCGTGTGCCGGTGCACGCCCAGGCGCGCGGCGGCCGGGTCCCACTGCCCGTGGCAGCCCAGCCACACCCGCAACGAGTCCCGCAGCACGGCGTCCAACGGCGCGAGCAACGCCTCGGCGAACGCGTCGGCGTCCGGCGCGAGCAGTCCGGACCCGGCCACGTCCTCGAACCGGTCGACGCCCTCCTGCCAGGCCCGCGACGCCTCCCGGTAGCCGCGCGCGACATCGTCGCATTCGGACGAAGCGGCGGCGGGCAGCGCGCAGTCCTTGGCCACCACCACGGTCCGCCCGTCGATCCGGGCCCAGAACCCGGGCGGGTCGGCGACGTCGTGGCGCAGCACGAACACCCGGAACGGCGGCTCGGGCACGCCGTCGACCGCGATCCCGGCCAGCAGCAGCCGGAACCGGGCGGTGCGCAGTTCCGCGCGCACGGCGTCGACCTCGTCGGTGCGGACGAGCGCGAGCGTGAGCAGGGACGCGGCCGTGTCGACGATGTCGCGATCGGCGAGGTCCAGGGGCCGGCCGGTCGCCACGGCGAGGAACCCGCCCCGACCCAGGACCTGGAGCGCGACGTCGGTGCCGTCGGCCTGCCAGACCGCCGACGCCCGGCCGCCCGAGATCCGGCGGACCTCGGCGTCGACCGGCGGCACGTGGCCGACGACGTGCAGCGCGTGGCCCGCCTCGTCGAGCAGCGCCACCCCGGCGTCGAGCAGGGCCGCCAGGCGGCGCACCACGGCGACCGCGCCGCGCGGCCCGACCGCCGCCCGGGTCAGCCGGTGGCGGGCGACGCTGATCCGCTCGACCGCCGCGTACTCGTCGGCCGCGACCGCCGCCGAGACGGCCTTGGTGATCGCGATGAACGGGACGGCCCGGGGCACCTCCAGCAGCGGGAACCCGATCTCGGCGGCGGCGCGGACCAGGCCGTCGGGCACGCGGTCGTGGCTGAGCCCGGTGCCGAAGCCCAGGCCCACCGCGTCGGCGTCCACGAGCCGCCGCACGTAGGCGTCGTAGGGGCCGGCCGCGAGGCCCGTGGTGAGCAACAGCTCGCCGCCTTCGAGGAACGGCGTCGGGTCGGCCAGCTCGGTGCTGTGCACCCACGAGACCACCCGGTCGAGCCCGAAGGCGACCCGGATGGTGAGCCCGGTCTCCCGCACGAGCGTGGCCAACGTCAACGGCATGGACACTGTGTACATGCATAGCCGATCGATTGGCCAGATCGGCGACTGTGCGGAACCTCCGAAAGGAGCAATGCTGGACGCATGCCCACCCCGGCCCCCAGGCTGCCCGCCCCGCGCCCGGGTACCCGCTTCGTCGACCGGGCCGCCGTCCTGACCCCGGTGTCGAGCACGTCACCCGCCGCCCTCCAGGCGATGGACACGCTGACCGGCGCGCACGCCCCCGCCGGACCGGTCCGCCTCGGCGCCGTGCCGTCCGCACACCCGGCCGACCGGGACACCGGGCCGCACGCGCCCGACCGACAGACCCCGCTCCCGGTCACGGGACCGCACACCACCCACGACCGGTTGACTCCCGGACCGCGCGCCACGGCCCCGGACGCCCCGCCCCCGTCGGCCGGACAGGACACCTCGCCACCGGCCCACCCGGCCGTCGAAACACTCCACCGCGGCACCACGCCGGCGGACCGCCGGGCCGCGGACCCGCCGACCACCGGACCCGGCACGACACCGCCGCACCGGGCCGGGCACCCGCCCGACCTCCGGGCCGTGCCCGCCGACCCCTCCCCCGGGGTGACCGACCGCGCGCTCGCCCTGCCGACCACCGACCCGGCCGGCACCGTGGTCCGCCTCGGATCGCACCCGGATTCGCCTTGCCCGCACCTGCGCGCAAAGAACGGAGTTCAGACACCATGAGCACCCCCTACTGGGTCGCCGGCCGTCCCGTGACGAGCGACGACGTGGTCGAGGTCCGCAGCCCGCACGACGGCGCGCTCGCGGGCACCACGTCGCAGGCGACCGCCGCCGACGTCGAGCGCGCGGTCGCCGCGGCCGACGCGGTCGCGGCCGAGTTCGCGCTCACGCCCGCGCACGTCCGCGCCGCCGCGCTCGACCACGTGTCCCGCCGCCTGGCCGAGCGCATCACCGAGGTCGCGGCCCTGATCAGCGCCGAGTCCGGCAAGCCGGTCAAGTGGGCGACGGTCGAGGTCAACCGCGCGATCGCCACGTTCCGCTGGGCCGCCGAGGAGGCCCGCCGCTTCTCCGGCGAACTCCAGCGCCTGGACACCGAACCGGCCTCCGACGGACGGCTCGCCCTGGTCCGCCGGGTCTCGCGCGGCCCGGTGCTGGGCATCGCGCCGTTCAACTTCCCGCTGAACCTGGTGGCGCACAAGGTCGCGCCCGCGCTCGCGGTCGGCGCGCCGATCATCGTCAAGCCCGCGCCCGCCACGCCGCTGATCTCGTTGCTGCTGGGCGAACTGCTCGCCGAGACCGACCTGCCCGAGGGCTCGTGGTCGGTGCTGCCGGTGCCCAACGAGGTGGCGTCCGAACTCGTCGCCGACCCGCGCCTGCCCGTGGTGTCGTTCACCGGCAGCGGCCCGGTGGGCTTCGCGATCCTGGAGCGCGTGCCGCGCAAGCACGTCACGCTCGAACTCGGCGGCAACGCGGCCGTGGTCGTGGCCCCCGACTGGTCGGACCTGGACTGGGCGGCCGAGCGCATCGCGACGTTCTCGATGTACCAGGCCGGGCAGTCGTGCATCTCGGTCCAGCGCGTGTTCGTGCACCGCGACGTCTACCAGCGGGTGGCCGACGCGGTCGTGGAGAACGTGCGCAAGCTGGGCCTGGGCGAGCCGTCCGACCCGGCGACCGACGTCGGCCCGTTGATCAACGAGGCCGCCGCGCGACGCGTGGAGACGTGGGTGCGCGAGGCCGTCGACGCGGGCGCCACGCTGCTGACCGGCGGCACGCGCGACGGAGCCACCGTCACGCCGACCGTGCTCGCCGACGTGCCGGCCGGGTGCAAGGTCGTGGACGAGGAGGTCTTCGGACCGGTCGTCGTGCTCGACGTGGTCGACTCGGTCGAGGAGGCGTTCGGGAAGGTCAACTCGTCCCGCTTCGGTCTCCAGGCGGGGCTGTTCACGCACGACGTGCGCCTGGCGTTCAAGGCGTCGGCACGGCTGGAGGTCGGCGGCGTGATCGTCGGCGACGTGCCGTCGTTCCGCGCGGACCAGATGCCCTACGGCGGTGTGAAGGAGTCGGGCATCGGCCGCGAGGGCGTGCGCTCGGCGATGGCCGACCTGACCGAGGAGAAGGTCCTCGTCCTGACCGGCCTGGAGATCTGAAAGCCCGGCCCCGGCCCCGTCGACCAGCGGGGCCGGGGCCACCCGATCGGCCGTGCGCGCGCCGGTCCTCGGCCACGAGTACCGACTACGGTCGCTCGACCTCGTCGAACGGCGCAGGGCCGGGCCGTTCGGCCAACGCGTCGACCGACCATCCGCAGGCGCGGGCGGCGCAGGCTGTGCTGCCCGGTGCGCGGCACCCTCATCCCCGCACGCGCCACCGGTCCGGCGCGGATCTCGTCGAACACCGGGCGTGGCACCCGACCGGGGTCAGGACGTCCAGGACGTGGCCGTCACCCACGCCGGCCCTGTACCGCGTCACCGCACCGGCCGACCGCGATCCGGGCGCGTGTCGACGCGATCGCCCGGTCCAGCAAGGGCGAACGGACGCTCCGCGGATCGGACAGCGGCAGGGTGGTCAGGTCCGGCAGTTCGGACACCAGGTCGGTATGTGCGGTCTCCTCCCCTGTCCCACCGCGTAGTCGGCGTCGGGCCCGTGATGCCCACCGTGGAATTCCCGCAGTCCCGCCTTCACGCTTCCTTTCCCGGGAAAGCCGCCCGCCCCCGGCGGAGTCGACAGGTAACGTGCGCGGGCGTGCGCAGGGTTCGGGTGGGAGAGGTCGCGGGACTGCCGTGGGTCGCGGGACTGCCCGCCGGGCGGCCGGTACTGGTCCTGGTCGGCGGGGCGGCCGGGATGGCCGACGCGCATTTCGACCTCGTCGCCGGCGTGCTCGCCGATCTCGTGCCGGTCCTCGACGGGTTCGGGGCGGTGGTCGTCGACGGCGGGACCGACGCCGGGGTCATGCGGGCCATGGGGTCGGCCCGCGCCGCCGCGGGCGGCGATTTCCGCCTGGTCGGGGTCGCGGCCGAAGGGGCGTTGGGCAAGACGCCGCTGGAACCGCACCACACCGACGTCGTGCTCGTGCCCGGCGACCGCTGGGGCGACGAGGTGCCGTGGCTCGCGGACACCGCCACGGCCGTCGCGGCCGGCCTGCCCTCGGTGACGCTGTTGGCCAACGGCGGGCTGATCAGCCTCGACGACGCCGAGTCGAGTCTGGCCCGCGGTCGCCCGCTGTTGGTGCTGCGCGGCAGCGGGCGGACGGCCGACGCCATCGCGGCACGCGCCGACGAGCGGACGGCGCGGATCGCGGACTCGCCGTTGACCCACGTCGTGACCGCCGACCGGGTCGCGGCCCGGGTCGCGCGGGCGTTCACGACGACCGGTGTGTGAACACCACCGGACTGAACTGTGAACTGGTAAGACCACTGTAGTTCCGGCGACCGGCATGACCGGGCGGTGTCCGCGGTACTCCCCCGTGACCAGCGCGGACGCCCGCCGTTCGTTTGGAAAAGATCCGAACGAACCCACCACCGCACGGTTGTCACCGGACAATCACACACAGTATGGTCTAGACCTGCCGCCGCGACTGGGAGAACGTGTTGCCCGAGCGGCCTGCGTGCTCGGGTCACGCGTCGCCCTGCCGGATATGCCCACCCGAGAGGAGCTCCACATGGCACTCCGCAAGCGGCTCGCCGCCGCCGTGGCCGGTGTGATCGCCACGCCGCTGGTCCTGGTGGCCCTGCCCACCTCGCCGGCGTCCGCACACGGCTACGTCTCGTCTCCCGCGAGCCGTCAAGCCCAGTGCGCCCGCAATGTCGTCGCCTGTGGGTCGATCAAGTACGAACCGCAGAGCGTCGAGGGTCCGAAGGGTCTGCGCAGCTGCAACGGCGGCGACGCCCGTTGGGCGGACCTGAACAACGACAGCAAGGGGTGGCAGGCCGCGAGCGTGGGCCGCACCGCCACGTTCAGCTGGACCTTCACCGCACGGCACGCGACCGCGAGCTACGAGTACTACGTCAACGGCACGCGCGTGGCGTCCTTCGCGGGCAACGGCAAGCAGCCGGGCGCGAGCATCTCGCACCAGGTGACCCTGCCGGGCAGCGGTCGGCAGAAGGTGCTGGCCATCTGGAACATCTCCGACACGCCGAACGCTTTCTACGCCTGCATCGACGTGAACGTGAGCTGATCCGAGGACCGGGCGCGGTGCGCGGGATGTCCCCCGCGCACCGCGCCTTTCTCAGGCCGTGAAACCACCGTCCACGAACACCTCCGAGCCCGTCACGTAGGCGGCGTCGGGCGAGGCGAGGAACTCCACCACGGCCGCGACCTCGTCCGGTTTCCCGTACCGGCCCAGCGCGGTGTACGCGCGGAACCCGTCGGCGGCCGGTGCGTCCGCCGGGTTCATGTCGGTGTCGACCGGTCCGGGGTGCACCACGTTCACCGTGATCCCCCGCGGACCCAGTTCCCGGCTCAACGCCTTGGTCAGCCCGACCAGCGCGGCCTTGCTGGTCGCGTAGAGCGAGAACCCGGGCACCGGGACCCGGTGTGCCACAAGGCTTCCGATGGTGACGATCCGCCCACCCTCGCCCAGGTGCGGCACGGCGGCCCGCACCGCCTCCCACGCCGCGCGCACGTTCGTCGCCATCGTCCGGTCGAAGTCGTCCGCCGACAGCCCGGTCACCGGTCCGGTGGTGAACTCGGCCGCGTTGTTGACGACCACGTCCACGCGTCCGAGGACGTCCACCGTTTCCCGGACCGCACGCGCGACGGAGTCGACGTCGGCGCTGTCCGCCTTGTGCACCAATACCCGACGCCCCGACGCCGTGACGGCCGCGGCCACGTCGTCGGCCTGTGCCCGACACGTGACGGCCACGTCCGCACCGGCCCGCGCCAACCGGAGCGCGACCGCCGCCCCGATTCCCCTGCTGCCGCCCGTGACAAAGGCGACCCGTCCACCCAGCTGTGCTTTCTCCACAAGGGGGATCGTGGTCGCCGACGGGCCCGGATTCCGGCGGGAATCGGACCCGTAATTACGTTGCGGGCCCCGACGGGCCTCGCCTAGGTTTTCCTTACACGAGAGAGGAGGTGGTCCAAAGTTGTGTAGCAACAGGACTCGTCGTGAGGTGGCTGTCCGCTAGGGCCGCATTTCTCAAGGCGGCCCGGTGAAATCCAGGCGGCCTCCCGACCCCCGTGACCCCGAGCACAGTCCGGCTCGGCCCGCCGCAGGCGGGAAAAGGTCCGGGGGTCGCTTCACGTCCGGAGCCGGAAACGGAAAAGCGCCGTCCGGAGGTCCGGACGGCGCCGCGGTTTTCCCGTCAGTGGCGGTTCTTCGGGCGCAACGCGTCCTTCACCTTTTCCGCGGCCTGCTTCAACGACGCCTTGGTGCGCTCGCCGCGTCCCTCGGCCTCGGTCCGCCGGTCGCCCGTCGTCCGGCCGAAGCCTTCCTTCGCACGGCCCTTCAGCTCCTCGGCCATGTTGCGGATCTTGTCCTCGGCACCCATCACCGCTCCTCCGGTTCGCCTCGATACGGCCACTCGGGGGATACCCGCGCGCACGGGCAGGAAACCTGCTGCCGTCCCACGCACACCTCCGGTTTCGCCCGGTCGGCACCGACCTACTACGGTGATCGACTGACGCGGTTGAAAAGCCAGCCGCAAGCCACCCCGGAGTCACCGGGGTCAGCGAGAGCTGTGGGCTTGCCGGGTGCCGACTCCGCGCTTCCCCGCGCTCTCGCACCGGCTGACCGGTTCCGACGTGCGAAGGGAGCCCGACCGTGGTCGGGGATGACGGCTTGGACGATTCGCTGACCGCGCGGATCGCCGGCTTGGAGGCCGAGGTGCTGGGGCTGCGCAACGCGGTGCGGACCCGGACCGTCATCGGTCAGGCGACGGGCCTGATCGCGGCCGTGCAGGGCTGTTCGCCCCAGGAGGGGTTCCGGTTGCTGGTCCGCATGTCCCAGCACCACAACGTGAAGCTGCACACGATCGCCGTGCGGCTGGTCGACCTGGCCGCGGAACTCGGCCCGCGCCGTGCGGTGCGGGCGGTGCACCTGACGCCCCAGCGGCCCGCCGAGTGGCCGGGGACCGAGGTGGTCGAGGCCGCCCGCGACCTCGTCGAGGCTCACGACGCCGCCGAGCGGGAACACCGCCCCGACGAACGCCGGCGCCTCGCGGACCTGGTCGCCCAGGCGACGAAGGAACTGGTCGAACGCCTGGCCGAGGTCGGCTGGCTACCCGACGACGGGCTGAGACCCTAGCCCCACCACGACGAACGAGGCGGCGGGCACGCGCATCGCGCGCCCGCCCGACTCCACCGGAGCCGACGACAGCAGCACCTCGCCGCACGGGCCGTCGAGTTCCACGTCCACCGGCTCGGCGCCGAGGTTGCACACGACCCGCAGACCGCCCCGGTGCAGCACCAGCGCCGTGCCGACCTCGCGCACCTCGAACCGGTCCACGCGCGGGTCGGCCAGTTCCGGGTGGGACCGCCGCAACGCGATCAGCTCCCGGTACATCCGCAGCACGTCCGCGTGTCCGGGTTCGACGGGTTCGTCCCACCGCAGCGTGGACCGTCGCACGGTCTCCGGGTCGATCGGGTCCGGCACGTCGGCCTCGCCCCAGCCGTGCCGGGCGAACTCGCGCCGACGTCCGGTGCGCACCGCCTCCGCCAGTCCGGGATCGGGGAAGGAGGCGAAGAACTGCCACGGCGTCGACGCCGCCCACTCCTCCCCCATGAAGATCATCGGCGTGTAGGGCGAGGTCAGCACGATCGCCGCGCCCACCGCCAGCAGCCCGTGCGGCACGGTCGCGGACAGCCGGTCGCCGGTCGCCCGGTTCCCGATCTGGTCGTGGTTCTGCAGGTAGGCGAGGAACCGGTGGCCGGGCACCCGCCGCGTGTCGACCGGCCGCCCGTGGTGGCGTGACCGGAACGACGACCACGTGCCCGCGTGGAAGAACACGCCGCGCAGAGTCGCGGCCAGGGCGCCGACGAAGTCCGGGTAGTAGCCGGCGGTCTCGCCGGTCAACGCCACGTGCAACGCGTGGTGCAGGTCGTCGGACCACTGCGCGTGCAGTCCGGTGCCGCCGCCCTCGCGAGCGGTGACCAGCGACGCGTCGTTGAGGTCCGATTCGGCGATCAACGTCAGAGGCCGCCCCAACCCGGTCGACAACGCCTCGACCTCGACGGCGAGCTGTTCGAGCAGGTGCACGGCACCGCGGTCGACCAAAGCGTGCACGGCGTCCAGCCGCAGCCCGTCCACGTGGAAGTCGCGCAACCAGGCCACCGCGTTGTCGACCACGTACCGGCGCACCTCGTCGGACCCCGGCCCGTCCAGGTTGAGCCCGGGTCCCCAGTCGTTGCGCCCGGCGAAGTACGGCCCGAACCGGTCGAGGTAGGCGCCCGACGGGCCGAGGTGGTTGTAGACCACGTCGAGCAGCACGGCCAGTCCCCGCGCGTGGCACGCGTCCACGAAGCGCTTGAACCCGTCCGGCCCGCCGTAAGGCTCGTGCACCGCGCCCCACAGCACCCCGTCGTAGCCCCAGCCCGCGACGCCGTCGAACGCGTTCACGGGCATCACCTCGACGTGCGTCACGCCCAGGTCCACCAGGTGGTCGAGCCGGGCCGCGGCACCGTCGAAGGTGCCCTCCGGGGTGAACGTCCCGATGTGCAGCTCGTACACGATCCCACCCGCGAGCTGCCGGCCCGCCCACCCGGAGTCGGTCCACGCGAACTCCGAGTGGTCGTACACGCGGGACGCCTCGTGCACGCCGTTCGGCTGCCACGAGGACCGGGGGTCGGGCAACGCCGTCCCGTCGACCACGAACGCGTAGTCGGTCCCGGACGCCTCGGCCCGCCACCAGCCGTCCGGGGAGCCGGACATCGGGTGGTCGACGCCGTCGACCCGCAGGGACACCAAGGCGGGCGTGGGCGCCCACACGGAGAAGATCACCGGTCACCTCGCACGAGCAGGGCCACGGGATAGCGGTCGAGCAGGTCGGCCAGGGCCGCCGACGCCGGACGCGACGTGAGCACGTCGGTCCACGCTCCGGGCGGCAGCGGCAGCACCGTGTCGCGCCACCCGCCGCCGGCGGCCAGCCCGACCGGCAGTCGGGTCGCGACCGCCACCAGTCCGCGACGCTCGTACGCGAGCACGTGTTCCGCCGCGGGCCCCGACGCGGCCAACGGCCGGTAACCCCGGAACGACTCCGGCATGTCGCGCCGCAACCGCAAAGCCTTGTGCACCACCAGGAGCTTGGCCGCGCCCGAGTCGTCCACGGCGGGCAGGTCGCCCGCCTCGATCCGGGCCAGCAGCCGCCGCCGCACCCCGTAGTCGACCGGCCGCCGGTTGTCCGGGTCGACCAGCGACAGGTCCCACAGCTCGGTGCCCTGGTACACGTCGGGCACGCCGGGCGCGGTGAGCTGCACCAGCTTCTGCCCCAACGAGTTGGACCAGCCCGCGGCCATGATCCCGGCGACGAACTCGGCGACGTCGCCCGCGAGCGGTCCGTCGAGCACGGCGGCCGGCCACGCCGCGACCGCCGCCTCGAACTCCTCGTCGTGGTCGGTCCACGACGTGCGGATCTTCGCCTCCTTGGCGGCCTTGTCCAGGTAGGCGGCCATGCGGGCAGGGGTGATCGGCCACGCGCCCACCAGCGACTGCCACGCGAGCAGGTTGAGCGACGGTTCGTCGATCGGGTGCGCGGCGGTCCACCGGCGCACGGCCGCCGCGAACTCGTCCGGGATCTCCGACAGCACGGCGAGCCGGGCACGCACGTCCTCGGCGCGCTTGGTGTCGTGGGTCGACAGGGCCGTCATCGTGTGCGGCGACCCGGCTTCCCGCTCGGCGGCCCGGCGGTGGAACTCCGCCGGGGACACGCCGAACCGGTCGGGCGTGCCGCCGACCTCGTTGAGCGCCACGAACCGGGTGTAGCGGTAGAACGCGGTGTCCTCGGTGCCCTTCGCCACGACCATGCCGGACGTCTGCTGGACCCGCGTCGCCAACTCGCCCAGGGGATCGGCACGCACCATCTCGTCGATCACGCGCACGGCGGGCGAGGTCGACGCGGCCACGGCGGCGTCCCACGCGGCACGACCCTCGGGCAGGTAGGACCGGTACACCGGGAAGTCCGCCAGCAGTCGCGCCACGCCGCGTTCGGCGTCCGGGTGCGGCACGAGCGCGGCGATCCGGCGCACCTCGGCGCGCAGGTTCGCGGCCGCGATGCGTTCCCGCGCCTCGTGCTCGACCCGGGCGAAGTCCGTCGGAACGCCGTACGCCGCGGCCAACGCGGTGAACCCGGCTTCGCCCGCCGGGTCGACGAACAGCCCGCACACCTCGCGCAACGCGTCGTAGCCCGTGGTCCCGTCGACCGGCCACGACGCGGGCAGCCGCTCGTCCGGTCCGAGGATCTTCTCCACGACCAGCCACGCGTCGGTCCGCGCGCGCAACGCCCGCGCGTACCCGCCGGGATCGGACAGGCCGTCCGGGTGGTCCACGCGCAGCCCGGTCACGTCCCCGGCCGCGACCCAGCGCAGCACCTCGTCGTGGGTCGCGGCGAACACCTCGGGGTCCTCCACGCGCACCGCGGCGAGCGTGGTGATGTCGAAGAACCTGCGGTAGGTCAGCTCCGCGTCACCGCGCCGCCAGTCGATCACCCGGTAGGTGCCCCGGTCGACCTCGCCGGACGCGTCGGCCGCGAACGGCAGCACCAGGCCCGCGTCCCAGTCGACGTCGAAGTACTTCGCGTACCGCGATTCCCGGCCGTGCGCGAGCAGGTCGAGCCACCACGCGTTGGCCGTCTCCAGGTCGACGGCCATGTGGTTGGGCACGATGTCGACCACGAACCCGAGCCCCGCCCGGCGCACCGCCGCGCACAGCGAGACCCGACCGGGCTCGCCGCCGAAGTCGGTGCGCGCCCTGGTCGGGTCGACCACGTCGTAGCCGTGCGTCGAGCCGGGCACGGCTTCCAGCAGGGGCGAGGCGTACAGCGCGCCGACGCCCAACGCGTCGAGGTAGTCGACGACCGCCTCGGCGTCGGCGAAGGTGAAAGCCGGTGTGAACTGCAACCGGTAGGTGGAGGACGGCGCGTTCATCGCGCGCCGTTCCGCTGGAGCACGACCAACGACCGCGCGGACAGCGTCACCCGCCCACCCGCCGACACCGTCTCCCCGGTCCGGGGATCGGCCACGACACCCGTCGCGGTGTCGACCACCACCGTCCACTCCGGACCGTAGTCGGCGTTGGGCAGGGTGGCCTCGATGTCCTCGTGGTGGGCGTTGAACGCGACCAGGAACGAGTCGTCGAGTACCCGCATGCCCCGCTGGTCCAGGTCCGGGATGCCCTCGCCGTTGAGGAACACGACCACGCAGCGGCCGAAGTCGTCCTCCCACGTCCGCTCGGTCATCTCGGCGCCCGACGGCGTGAACCACGCGATGTCGCGCAGCTCGTCGCCCTTGCGGATCGGCTTGCCCTGGAAGAACCGGCGGCGGCGCAGCACCGGGTGCGCCCGGCGGAAGGCGCCCAGCGCACCGGTGAACTCCACCAGGTCGCGGTTCTTCTCGGCGAGCGTCCAGTCCACCCAGGACAGTTCGGTGTCCTGGCAGTACGCGTTGTTGTTGCCGTCCTGGGTGCGGCCCAGCTCGTCGCCGTGCAGCAGCATGGGCACGCCCTGCGACAGCATCAGCGTGGCCAGCAGGTTGCGGCGCTGGCGGGCGCGCAGCTCGTTGACCTCGGGGTCGTCGGTCGGCCCCTCGACGCCGCAGTTCCACGAGCGGTTGTCGTCCGCGCCGTCGCGGCCGTCCTCACCGTTGGCCTGGTTGTGCTTCTCGTTGTAGGACACCAGGTCGGTGAGCGTGAACCCGTCGTGCGCGGTGACGAAGTTGATCGACGCGTACGGCCGGCGGCCGTCGTCCTGGTAGAGGTCGGAGCTGCCGGTGAAGCGGGACGCGAACTCGCCCAGCGTCGCGGGCTCGCCGCGCCAGAAGTCGCGGACCGTGTCCCGGTACTTGCCGTTCCACTCCGTCCACAGTGGAGGGAAGTTGCCGACCTGGTAGCCACCGGGTCCGACGTCCCACGGCTCGGCGATCAGCTTGACCTGGCTGACCACCGGGTCCTGCTGCACCAGGTCGAAGAACGTCGACAGCCGGTCCACGTCGTAGAACTCGCGGGCCAGGGTCGCGGCCAGGTCGAACCGGAACCCGTCGACGCGCATCTCGGTGACCCAGTAGCGCAGCGAGTCCATGATGAGCTGCAAGGTGTGCGGGCTGCGCACGTTGAGCGAGTTGCCCGTGCCCGTGTAGTCCATGTAGTGCTTCTGGTCGTCGTCGACGAGCCGGTAGTACGCCTGGTTGTCGATGCCGCGCATGGACAGCGTCGGCCCGAGGTGGTTGCCCTCGGCGGTGTGGTTGTAGACCACGTCGAGGATGACCTCGATGTCCGCCTCGTGCAGGGCGCGGACCATGCCCTTGAACTCCTGGACCTGGTTGCCCGTCTCGGGCAGCGCCGCGTAACCCTCGTGCGGCGCGAAGAACCCGATCGTGTTGTAGCCCCAGTAGTTGCGCAGGCCCTTCTCGGCCAGGCCGTGGTCGGTGACGAACTGGTGCACGGGCATCAGCTCGACGGCCGTCACGCCCAGGGCCTTGAAGTGGTCGATCACCGCCGGGTGCGCCAGACCCGCGTACGTGCCGCGCAACCGTTGCGGCACCTCCGGGTGGAGCATGGTCAGGCCGCGCACGTGCGTCTCGTACACGACCGACTCGTTGTACGGGGTCTTGGGCGGCCGGTCGTTGGCCCAGTCGAAGAACGGGTTGACCACGAGCGACAACGGCACGTGCCCGGCCGAGTCGGCGTCGTTGCGCCCGTCCGGATCGCCGAACGGGTAGCCGAACAGGGACTCGTCCCAGTCGACCGTGCCCGTGATCGCCTTGGCGTACGGGTCGATCAGCAGCTTGTTCGGGTTGCAGCGCAGGCCGCGCTTGGGGTCGTAGGGCCCGTGGACGCGGTAGCCGTACCGCTGACCGGGTCCCACGCCGAGCAGGTAGCCGTGGTGGACGAACCCGTCCACCTCCGGCAGCCTGACCCTCGTCTCCCGGCCGGTGTCGTCGAACAGGCACAGTTCGACGTACTCCGCCACTTCCGAGAACAGGGTGAAATTGGTTCCGACGCCGTCGTAGGTCGCCCCGAGGGGATAGGGCGTTCCGGGCCAGGGCCGCACTGTGCTCCTTAGCAGTCCTAGTTCTGTGACACCCGTTCCCAGGTCTCGCGCGGCGGGCTGTGCTCAGCCTCTGCGCTCAGCCTCTGCGCTCAGCCTCTGCGCCGGGCGAGTTCGCCGCGCGCGGCGGTGAGCAGGAGGCGTGCCTCCTGGAGTTCGCCGTAACGCAGGTGTTCGGCCGCGGCCTCGGCACAGGCGACGGCTTCGGTCGGCCCGGCGTGCGCGGTACGGCGCAACGCGTCCATGAGGGACTCCTCGGCGTTGCGGGTGCCGGCGAGCGGGTCGGCGAGATTGCTCGGCCGGACCGCGGCGAGAACGCGTTCGACGGCCACCTCGAGGACGTCGACGGGGTCCGGACGGAGCGGGCTGAGCTGTTCGGGCACGAGCCCGGCGTGCGACACGACTTCGGTCTTCACGGGGGAATGCCACCTCCAACCATGGCGCGGGTGACTTCGAGACGATACTCCGCGGCGGCGCTGCCTGCGGTGACAGGCTTCGCGCGGGCCGCCCGGCGGACCCGTCACCGGTCCGGGCGTGCGGCCAGGACGCGGGCGACGCGGACCACCCGGTCGTCGGCGAGCAGGCGGTCGAGCGGGACCGACAGCGGGATGCGCCAGTTCGGGTACTCGTCCACGGTGCCCGGCAGGTTCGGCTGGCGGGTGTCGCCCACCGCGTCCTGCGGCGAGGTGAGCAGCAACGACGACGGCGCCCGCGCTAGTACGCCGTGCAACGCCGTGACCAGGTCATCGGTGTCGACCCCCTCCCGCTCGGCGAGCGCGACGAGGTCGGCGCGCTCGGTGCCGGCAGCTTCTAGTTCCCGCTGCACGTCGCCTTCAAACAAGCCCAGGTCGGCTCGCACCCGAACGTGTTCGGCCGCCAGGAATCCGGCCACGGTCGGCAGATCGTGGGTCGAGATGCTCGCCATCGCGCCGACCGGCCACTGCCCCGGCGGAATGAGCGGGTGACCAGGCGTGTCGTAGTCACGCATGAACCACAGGACCGCGGAGCTGAGCATGCCGTCGCGGTGCAGCGTCTCGGTGACCTCCGGCTCGACCGTGCCGAGGTCCTCGCCGACGACGACCGCGCCGGCCCGGTACGCCTCCAGGGCCAGCACGGCGAGCATCGCCTCGGAGTCGTAGTGCACGTACGTGCCGCGACGTGCCGGTTCGCCCGGCGGGATCCACCACAGCCGCCACAGCCCGGCGACGTGGTCGACGCGGATGCCGTCGGCGTGCCGCAGCACTCCCCGCAGCACCGCGCGGAACGGCTCGTAGTCCTGTTCGGCCAGCCGGTCCGGGCGCCACGGCGGCAGGTTCCAGTCCTGGCCGAGCCGGGTGAACGCGTCCGGGGGCGCGCCGACGCGCACGTCCGCCGCGAACGCGTCGCGCACGGCCCACGTGTCCGCGCCGCCCGGGTGCACGCCCACGGGCAGGTCGTGCACGATGCCGACCGCCATGCCCGCGTCGCGCGCGGCCCGACGCGCCGCGTCCAACTGGGCCTCGCACGCCCGGTGCAGCCAGGCGTGGAAAAGCACCCGATCGTGGTCGGGTGTGGCGGTTTCGGGGTCCTGTTGGGCGGTCGGCCACGTCCGCCAGTCCGGTCCGTGCTCGCGGGCCAGCGCGCAGAACCGCGCGTACCCGAGCAGGTCACCCGTCGGCTCGACCCGGTCGGCGAACGGCCACAGCAGTTCGAGCGCCGCCAGCTTGGCCCGCCACACGGCGTCGTAGTCGATCAGCGCGGAGTCGTCGGCCGGCGCGAGGGCGAGCACCCGGTCGCGGGTGTCGCCGTCGGCCCTGGTGAACTCGGGCAGGTCGACGATCCGCAGGTAGAGCGGGTTGGCGAACCGGCGGCTGGACGGCGAGTAGGGCGAGCGCTCGACCGGGAACGTGGGACTGATCGCCTGGACCGGGTTGACCAGCACGACGCCCGCGCCCAGTTCCGCCGCCGACCGCGCGGCGAACTCGGCCAGGTCGCCGTAGTCGCCCATGCCCCAGGACCCGGCGGACCGCACCGCGTAGAGCTGGAGCATCCACCCCCAGGCCGCCGGCACCGGCGGCAACGTCCGGGGCGCGACGATCACGGTCCGCCCGGCGAGGCGGTGGTAGCCGGGCGGCAGGACAGCGGGCAGGTCGACCGCGCCCCCGTGCTCCAGCTCGACGGTGCCCGGCCCGTCGAGGACGACGTCGTCGCGCAGCACCAGCGGACCTTCGTCGGCGGGCGGTGCGCTCAACGCCCGGCCGACCGCTTCCGGCGTGGCGGCGTCGACGTCCAACCGGGCGAGCACCGCGACCACGACGTCCGCGTCGACGTCGACCCAGCGCCGGTCCGCGTCTTGATAGCGCGTGGCGACACCATGACGCCGTGCGAGTTCCGCGAGGTCTTCGTCCACACGCGACAGCTTGGCCTTCTCACCCACCGGGCACCACAACCCGCACCCGGTGATCACCCGATGGTCGCAGGAGTTTCACGCCTACTTGATCGCCCGCTCGCCCCGCCGTCAAACCCGCCCGCCGGGAACGGCGACGGACCCGCCCACGAGCGACCGCACGGTGGCGGCGGTGTCCGGTGCGCGCACACCCAGCGTGGTCAGCAGGGACGTGGCCGCACGGGCGCCGCGGTCGCGCCAGGCCCCTTCGACCGCGGTGACGCCGACGGTGCGGACCAGTTCGCAGTCGTCCAGGCTCACGATCGACACGTCGCGGGGCACGTCCCGGCCGTCCCGGCGCAGGCGCAGCAGCACGCCGATCGCCACCGCGGCGTGCGCCGTGACGATCGCGGTCGGCGGCCGTCCGCCGCCGTCGAACAGGACCTCGACGGCCTGCTCGCCGCCGGCCACGGTCGGGGACGACCACAGGGTCCACTCCGGGCGGGTCGCCAACCCGGCCGCGACGAGCACGTCGTCGTACGACTCGTCCGCGTCCTCGGTCAGCACCAGCGCCACGTCGCGGTGCCCCAGCGAGACGAGGTGGTCGGCCGCCACGCGCAGCGCGTCGTGTGGGTCGTCCTGCCCGGCCTCGACCAGCGGCACGTCCAGACCGGCCAGGGCGCCGGTCTCGTCGGCCGACAGTGTCACGCCCAGCGCGACCAGGCCGTCGACCCGGCGGGCGGGCGGCAGGCGTTCGAAGAAGGCGGCGCGGTCGCGCAGGACGTAGAGCAGCACGTCGTATCCGGCGTCGCGCAACGCCGCCTCGGCACCGGCCAGCAGGTCGCCGCGCCCGCCCTCGGCGGTGAGCACGCCGACCGCGTACCGCCGACCGCCGGCGAGGCTGGACGCGTCGCGGGCGATGGCGTAGCGCATGCGCTCGGCCACCTCGGTCACGTACCGCCGGGTCGCGTCGGACACCCCGGGCTCGCCGCGCAGGGCACGCGACACCGTCGCCGCGGACACCCCGGCGGCCCGCGCGACATCGGACATGCTGGCCAATTCCACCTCCCGCTCCCCCACGAGCGTAGCCAGAACCGGAACGTGTCCCCGCCACGAACATCCCGGGGAGCCCGGACCGGCCGGACGCGGGTGGGCCCCGGCATCGGCCCGCGCCGGCTCCGGAACCGGCCCGCCCCACTCCCGGGATGATCGACCGGACCTGGGACACCAGGGACCACGACAAGAGGAGAACCATGCGTCAAGGAGAGCGCGCACCCGACTTCGTGCTGCCCGACCAGGACGGCACGCCGCGCGACCTCGCCGGACTGCTCGCCGCGGGCCCGGTGGTCCTGTTCTTCTACCCGGCGGCGCTGACCGGCGGGTGCACGGCCGAGAGCTGCCACTTCCGCGACCTGGGCGCCGAGTTCGCCGAGGTCGGTGCCCAGCGCGTGGGGATCAGCCCGGACGCGGTCGACCGGCAGAAACAGTTCGCCGAGGTCAATGGGTTCGACTACCCGCTGCTGTCCGACGTCGACGGCACCGTGGCCGCCGCGTTCGGGGTGCGGCGGCGGTTCGGGCCGTTGCCGGTCAAGCGGCACACGTTCGTGATCGGCACCGACCACACCGTGCTCGCGGTCGTGAAGAGCGAGTTCTCCATGACCACGCACGCCGACAAGGCCCTGGAGGTCCTGCGCGCCCGCTGAGCCCGGCTCAGCGGCCGAACCCGCGGTCCAGCGCGAGGCGGAGCAGGGTGAGCGCGGTCGCGGACAGCCGGGGTTCGAGGCGGTCGACCGCGTCGGCGGTGAAGGGTAGGTACCTCGCCCCGCTGCGGTCGAGCACGACCCCGCCCTCGTCGTTGACCGCGACCATGTCGGAGAACAACGCGTCGAACTCCGGGCCGTCGACCACCGCGACGGTGAGCTGCTGGACCCCGAGTTCCAACGGCTCGATCACCAGGCCGAGGTGCCAGAGCCTGAACGTGCCGCGTTCGCGGGCGGCCTCGAACCGGAAGAACGGTTCGTCCCACCGGTAGTCGATCGGGCGTCCCGAGCCGTCGTGTTCGGAATTTCCGAGAAATTCCTCGGAGAATTCACGCAGGGCGTTGTGCCACAGCGAGAAATCGCCCGGCTGGTCGGCCGCGGACGACGGCTGGAACTCCCCGGCCGGCATGACGTGGCACAGCCCGCCGCCGTCGGCGACCTTTCCGCCGTCGCGCTCGTGCAGCACGAATCCGATTCCCTCCCGACGCGTACCCCGGCGCAGGGTGAGGGTGTTGATCCCCGGCGACATGAGCAGGCGCGCGGGGTCGAAGGGGTTCGCGATCGCGGTCCGCAGCGGCAGATCGCCGAACCCCGGCGGACGTCCGCCGCCCGCGAGCCACGCGTGCTTGAACTCGTGCGCGACCAGCTGCTTCAGGTCGAACGTCTCGAAAAAGGTGGTCGACCCGAACCCGAGCCGCAGGCCGTTCGCGGTGTCGACGTCGACCAGGCGGTAGCTCGGGCGGTTCTCCAGCAGCCGGGGCCGGACCAGGTCGCGGACGGCACGGCTGTAGTGCCGGTAGCGGGAACCGTTGTCGCCCAGCGGAAGCAGGTGGTCGACCGGGACGGGTGGCGGGGCGAACGCCGGGAAGTCGGTGACCCGGTGCAGCCCGACGGACTCCACCGGGATCGGCTCGGGCGGCAGCCAGCCGGGTCCGGCGAGGACATGCCCTCCGGGCGCGCGGTCGGCACGCGGGTAGAGCCATGCCGCCAGTTCGGTCAGCTCCCGCCCGCGCACGCCCGGTGCCCGCCGGGTGCGCAGCCAGTCCTCCTGGCTCGCCCGCACACTCCCGACGGCGGGACCGGGGCGGACGGCACCGGCGAGCACCGCGTCCAACTGCGCGAAGGACAGGCCGAGCGCCGACGCCACGGTCCGCCGCAGGCCGGGCGTGGGGTCGGTCTCGCCCCGCTCCCAGCGTCCTACGGTGCCCGACTCGACTCCGATCTTCGCCGCCAACGATTCCTGGGTCAGTCCGACTTTTCGGCGCGCGCCGGCGAAAGCCTTCCGACGATTCTCCCTGAGGTCGAATTCCATCCGCGCCCGCCTTCGCCGACCGTTACGCCTGAACGCAGCGTACAACCGCGCGAAATGACGGATCGAATGCGACGGATGCCGGTCGAATGCGGTGCGCCGAGGCGGCGTGGGTCAGAGCGAGATGCCGCGCTCGGCGAGCCAGCCCACCGGGTCGATCTTCTGCGACCCGCCGGCCCAGACCTCGAAGTGCAGGTGCGGACCGGTCGACTGGCCGCGGTTGCCCATGGTGGCGATCTGCGCGCCGGCCGCGACGTGCTGGCCCTGCGCGACCAGGATCTCGTTCACGTGGCCGTAGACGGTGATCGTGCCGTCCGCGTGCTGCACACGGACCCACAGGCCGAAGCCGGACGCGGGACCGGCCTCGACGACCGTGCCCTCCATCGCGGACAGGATGGGTGTGCCGATCGAGTTGGCGATGTCGACGCCGTAGTGCGTGGTGCCCCACCGGCCGCCGAAGCCCGACGTGAACGTGCCCTGCGCGGGCTTCACGGCCTTCGGGCGCTTCGCCTCCTCCTCGGCGGCGATGCGGGCCCTCTCGGCCTCTTCGGCCTCCTGCTTGCGCTTCAGTTCGGCCTGACGCGCGGTATAGCCGTCGGACGCGTGCTTGATCGCCTGATCGACGTGCTGCCGGGCCACGAGGCCCTCGGAGCGCATGAGCTTGGCGGCTTCCAGGCCGGGCGAGACCGCGTGCACGGTCTGCGGCGACTGCGTGGCCGCGGGTTGGCCGGTCACGGCCAGGGCGAGGTCGGCACCCGCCGCGAGCGGTATGATCGTCGGCCCGGTCGAGCCGAACCCGTTCGCCACGCCGACCGTGGTGGCCAGCGTGCCGGCCGCGACGACCGCCGCGGCCACCCGTCCGGTGACCGCCGATCTGTCGTCCTCCACTCGGTGCGAGCCACGCCTGCCGCTCTTCTTGGGCGGAGCCGTGAACACGCTACGGCCGGGAGCCTTCGAATGTCGGGACAACGCCACGCCTTCCTGTCGGGGAGCCCGGTCGGGGGACCCTGGCGGGGGATCCAGGTGGCGCCGCGCTCGGGGAGCGGCGCCGTGTCCCTTTGGTGACCGAACCGTGACATGCGGCGGGGAACGTAACCCGATGTAATGAGAGAAGGCAACCCGTACGTGGCGAACTGGGCGAATTAAGTGAGATAGACCACCAAATGTCACTCTGCGTGTTCAGAGACCGGCGCGTTCCTCAGTGGACCGTTATGAAAAGCCAGGTCAGCGGTACCGCGCCTCGACAGCGGGGAGTGGTTGCACGGGCGACGTGCCGTGGATGACCCGCATCGCCCGGAACCACGTCGGCGCCGCCACCTGGCCACCGAACACGCCGCCCGCGTCGTTGTTCCCGCACAGCCGCGGCGGCGTCCCGTTGCAGATCACCTGGGGTCGGACGCCGTCGGTGAAGGTCATCACCGCGCCCGCGAACTGCATCGTCGCGCCCATGAACGCGACCGACCAGTGGTTCTCCGTCGTGCCGGTCTTGCCCAGCATCGGCCGGTCCCAGTCACGCGCCGCGCCGGCCGCCGTGCCCACGCCCTTCACGTCCTGGCTCATCGCGGTGACCATCGCGTTGGCGATCTCCGGCGCGACGGCCTGGTCGCACGGCGCTTCCTTGAGCGCCACGTCCTGGCCGTCGCGGTCGACGATCTTCTCCACGGGCGTCGGCGGGCACCACTTGCCGCCGCTGACCAGCGTCGCGGACACGTTCGCCAGCTCCAGCACGCTGGTCGGACCGGCGCCGAGCGTGAACGACCCGGAGTTGTTCCGCTTGTAGGAATCGCCCTGCGAGGGCCCGTTCGAGCCGTCCTGCTTGAGCGGGTCGCCCGCCTCGTTCACGCCCTGCATCGAGTCGCGCAGGCCGAGCCGGTAGGCCATGTCCACGACGTTGTCGAGCCCGGTCTTCTCCTCCAGGATGATGAACCCGGTGTTCGGCGAGGTCGCCAGCGCCTCGGTCAGCGACATGCGGTCCTTGTAGGTGCCCGCGTTCTTCACCGTGTACGGCTGGCTGCCGTTCTTGTAGACCTTCGACGTGTAGGTGTTGGGCACCTCGATCGGCCGGTCGATGCCCGTGACGTTGCGCTCCAGCGCGGACGCGGCCGTGAACACCTTGTAGATCGAGCCCGCGCCGAACTTGGTCACCTCGGCCGGGATGGAGAACGCGCTCTGCCCGGCGTCGGCGTTGTTGCCGAAGTCGCGGTTGGCCGCCAGCGCCCGCACGCGGTGCTTGTCCTGGCCGGGCTGCACGACGGCCATGGCGTTGGCGATGCCCGGCGCGGTCTTGGGCACCTGCGACTCGGCCGCCTCCTTGGTGGCCCTGGTCGCGACCGGGTCCATCGTGGTGTGGACGGTGTAGCCGCCGCGGCGCAGCTCTTCGAACGGCAGGCCGGAGCGCTCCAGGTAGTCGATCAGGTACCGGCAGAAGAAGCCGTAGATCGGGCCGTCGCCGGCGCCGACGCAGCCGTTGGGCAGCAGTCGCAGGTCAGCGACCACGCCGATGTCGGTCGCCTTGTACTCGTCGGCCTTCTCCTTGGCGACCTTGTCGTCCGAGCCGAACGCGCCGTTCTCGCGCATCTTGTCGATCACGGTGTTGCGCCGCTTGATCGCGGGCTCGGGGTCGGCGCCCGGGTTGAGCCGGCTGGGCTCGTTGACCAGGCCGGCGAGCATCGCGGCCTGCGGCACGGTCAGCTTGTCGGGCGTGGTGTCGAAGTACGCGCGGGCGGCGGCGCCGACGCCGTACGTGCCGTTGCCGAACGGGACCAGGTTGAGGTACGCGGTGAGGATCTCGTCCTTGGTCATCTTCTGTTCGAGCTGGGTGGCGATCCGGGCCTCGCTGATCTTGCGGCCCAGCGTCGCCTCGGTGGCCTTCTCGTACGCCTCGTCCTCGCCCTTGCCGACCACGAACGCCAGGTAGTTCTTCACGTACTGCTGGGTCAGGGTCGAGGCGCCCTGCGAGGCGCCACCGTCCACACCGGCCTTGGCGGCGGCACGCGCGATGCCCTGCCAGTCCACGCCCTTGTGCAGGAAGAAGCGCTTGTCCTCGATCGCGATGATCGCGGCCTTCATCGTGTCCGAGATGTCCTTGGACGCCACCGGGATCCGGTACTGGTCGTACAGGTACGCGATCGGCTGGCCGTTCATGTCGAGCACGGTCGTGACGAGCGGCAGCTCGGCGTTGGTCAGCTCACCGGAGGTCTTGTCCACGGTGTCGGCCGCCCGGTTGGACGCCAGCCCCATGCCACCGATCACCGGGAACAGCAGGGCGGCGACGAGCACCCCCGCCATCAGGCACAGCCCCACCAACTTGACCAGACTCGTCGCGCGCGCGGCGAACACGGAACCAGCAACCCCTTCCGACCGGACTTCCACCCTCGATGAGATAAGTCGCGCGGGGACCGTCTCCGGTTGCCTGGGCGAGACGATTTGCCGGAACCGGTCTTCGGCGAGTCACCTCACCGATACCCCGATGCCCCTCATCCAACACCTATCCCCGGTACGCCCCGCCCCGGGTTCGCCCAACCCGCGAGTCCTCCACTCGGGCACCCCGAAACACGCACTCGGGCACCTTCGAACGGGTGATTCCCCTCAGCGGGGCGTGCTCAGCTTGATCGTGGCGCTGGCCCGACGGACCTCGCCGGCCGCGTGGTGCGGGAGCAGGTCCTCCAGGAAGCCGTACTCCAGGACCTCCGGGTTGGGCCGGCGGCTCACCGTGCGCCACCACGTGGCGATGTCGCCCCACCCCGGCGCCGAGAGCGAGCCGCCGAAGTGCTGCACGGACAGCGCCGCGCACAGGTTCGCGAACCGCACCCGGTCGCCCAGCGGCCACCCGGACAGCGTGCCCAGCACGAACGCCGCGCCGAACACGTCGCCGGCGCCGGTCGGGTCCAGGGCCGCCACGTCCAGGCCCGGCACGTCCACCACCTCGCCGGTGCCGGCGTCGACGGCCACGGCGCCCGCGCTGCCCCGCGTGACGACCGCCACGGGCACGTGGTCGGCCAACGCCCGTGCCGCCGCCTCGGCGGTGTCGCACCGCGTGTACCGCATCGCCTCGACGTGGTTGGGCAGGAACGCGTGGTAGCCGTCGAGCCGCCGCACCAGCTCGGGCGCCCACACGCCGGTCCGGTCCCAGCCGACGTCGGCGAACAGCAGCGCGCCGCGCTCACGCGCGGCACACACCCACCGTTCCTCTTCGGGCTGGAGGTGGACGAACGCGGCCCGCGTGCGCGGCGGCGGCGCGAGCATCTCGTCGGCGCCCACCGGCGCCCGGTGCCCGTGGGTGACCATGCTGCGGTCGCGGTCCATCGCCATCGACACGGTCACGGGCGAGTGCCAGCCGTAGAACCGACGGCAGTACGAGAGGTCCACACCCTCCTGTTCGGACAGGACCTCCCAGCAGAAGTCGCCGTAGACGTCCTCGCCGAACGCCGCCGCCAGGCCCGTGCGCAGGTTGAGCCGGCTCGACGCCACGGCCAGGTTCGCGATCCCACCCGGACACGAGCCCAGCCCCTCGGCCCACACCTCGGTGCCCGGTGCCGGCGGTCGGGGCAGGCCGGTGAAGATGATGTCCAGGAACACGGTGCCGGACAGGAGGACGTCGAACTCGGGCGTCATCCCCCAACGATGCCAAACACCTCAGCGGTCGACAGCCGCGAACATCTCCCGCATCCGGGCCAGCGCCCGGTGCTGCGCCACGCGGACCGCGCCGGGCGTGGAGCCGACGGCGACGGCGGTCTCCTCGGCGGACAGGCCGACCGCGACGCGCAGGACGAGGATCTCCCGCTGCCGTTCGGGCAGCCGGCGCAGCAGGAGCGTGACGCGCTGGATCAGCTCGCCGTTCATGGCGCGCTGCTCGGGGCCGTCCTCCAGGGTCGGGGTGTCGGGGAGTTCGGGCACGACCTCGGAGCGGCTGCGCACCGCCCGCCGCCGCGCGTCGGCGACCTTGTGCGCGGCGATGCCGTACACGAACGCGAGGAACGAGCCGGGCTCGTAGCGGTAGCGGGAGAGCGCGGACACGACGGCCAGGCACACCTCCTGCGCGATGTCGTCGGCGGAGACGAGCGTGCGTTCGCGGGTGCCGACCCTGGCCCGGCAGTAGCGCAGGACCAGGGGTTGGAGCCGGGCCAGCAACCGCTCGACGGCACGCGGGTCGCCCGTGAGGGCCACGTCGACCAGTTCGGTCAGCTCCGGTTCGGCCGGCCACCGCAGGCCGGCGCGGGACGGGGCGGGCCGGACGTCGGCGACGACGTCCGGTCTCCCGTCGAACGCGTCGACGTCGATCGCAGCCTGAACGGATGCCTGCCCCATCCGCCGACCTCCCTCGCCCTCTTGCGCCCCGGTCGTGCCCGGCTCCCGTCTGACAGGAGGGCCGAACCCGCCCCTGGATACCGGCGGTCCCAAGCTGACCACGTTCGGCGTCCGGATGGCGGGAACAGCACCCGCCCGAGGAAGGGGTTGAGCCGGACGGAGCAGTCAGACCTCGCGCTGCTTCACCGCGGCGAACTGACGAACCCCCAGATAGCCCACCCGGAAGCCCGCTTCGGAGTACGCGAGGTAGAACTCCCACATGCGCCGGAACGTCTCGTCGAAGCCGAGCGCCCGCACCTCGTCCCAGCGCGCGAGGAACGTCGTCCGCCACCGGCGCAGGGTCTCGGCGTAGTCCGGACCGAACTCGCGTTGTTCGACCACCCGCATGCCGGTGTGGTCGCGCACGGTCTCCTCGATCGCCCGCACCGACGGGATCAGGCCGCCGGGGAAGATGTACTTGTGGATCCAGGTGTAGCTGGACGCGGCGGCGAGCATGCGGTCGTGCGGCATGGTGATCGCCTGGAGGCCGAACCGCCCGCCGGGCACGAGCGACCGGTCGACCATGGCGAAGTACGCTGGCCAGTACTCGCCGCCGACCGCCTCGATCATCTCGACGCTGACCACGGCGTCGTACCGGCCGGTCTCCTCGCGGTAGTCGCGCAGGTGGATCTCCACCCGGTCCTCGACACCGGCTTCGCGCACCCGGCTCTCGGCCAACGCCTTCTGCTCGGCGGACAGCGTGAGCGAGGTCACCGAGGCGCCCCGCCGCGCGGCCCTGATCGCCAACGCGCCCCAGCCCGTGCCGATCTCCAGCACCCGGCTGCCCGCGCGCACGTGCGCGTAGTCCAGCACGCCGTCGATCTTGCGCAGCTGGGCGACGTCGAGCGGGTCGTCGGGGCCGTCGAACAACGCCGACGAGTAGGTCATGGTCTCGTCGAGGAACACCGAGAACAGGTCGTTGGACAGGTCGTAGTGGCGGTGGATGTTGCTGCGCGAGTTGGTCACGTCGTTGCTGTCCGACGCCGGGTGCCGCCGCTCGACCCAGCGCCGCAGCGCCTGGAGCCGGGGCGGGATCAGCGTGGTGAGCCGGGCGGCGAACGCGGTCAGCAGGTCGGCGAGCCGGTCGGTGGTCCAGTCGCCGACCATGTACGCCTCGCCGAACCCGATCTTGGCGTCGACGCCGAGCCGGTGGAAGAACGCCTCGGGCCGGTGCACCCGCATCTCGGGCGCGTCCGGTCCGCCCGCGCCCCACCGCAGGCCGCCGGGCAGCACCACCCGGACCGGCAGGGTCCGCACCGCGTTGCGGAACAGGCTCTCGGCGATGCGCGCGCGCAACGGCGAGCGGGGCGGGGTGGCGAGGCCGGGCCAGATGCCCCGGTCGGGCCGGGGCAGGTCGATCGTGCTCATCTGCTGCTACTCCTCGGGACAATCGGCACGCGTCGGGCCCACAGCGCGATCCCGTGGCGGCGGATCAGCCACGACACCCGGTAGGTCGACAGCGGACGTCTGACGAGCAGGCGCACCAGTCCCCGGGTCGTGACGGGAAGCCGGTGCCCTTTCATGGTGGCACTGAACGGGGTCCGGCCGTCCTGGCGCAGGGCGATGGTGACGGACAACGTCCCCGAGGGCTTCGGTACCCGCATGGCGTACTGCCCCGACAGGGCCAGGAACGGTGACACGTAGAAGTCCTTGGCCACGGTCGCGCGCCCGGCTTCGTCGGGGTGCAGCAGGTACACATGGCGTTCGCCGTAGGTGTTGTGCACCTCGGCGATCACGCACACCTGGCGCCCTTCGGGGTCGTGGCACCAGTACAGGGTCAACGGGTTGAAGACGTACCCGAGCAGTCGCGCGTTGGCCAGCATCAGCACGCGTCCGCCGCGCAGGTCGATCCCCTGCCCGGCGAGGTACGCGTCGACGTTGGCGCGGATCGACCGCGCCGGGTCGCCGACGTGGTCACGGGCGCGGAACCGGGCGAACGGGCGCAGGGGGCGCGGCAGCCGGGGCAGGTCGTCCAGGTCGACCAGCCACAGGTAGGACCGGTGCCGGAACGAACGGTCGAGGCGTTCGCGCCGGGTGTGCCCGATCTCGACCTCGTACAGCGCCGGTGTCACCACTCGACCCCGAGACCGCGGGCCGCGCGCACGCCCGACGCGCACCCGTCCTCGTGGAAGCCCCACCCGTGGTAGGCGCCCGCGTACGCGGTGGTGCCGTCGTCGAGACCGGGCAGGAGCCGTTGCGCGGCCAGCGATTCCGGCGTGTAGACGGGGTGCTCGTAGACCATGCGGGCGAGCACGGTGCCGGCGTCGATCCGGTCGCCCGCGTTGAGCGTGACCACGTAGTCCTCGGCCGCGTCCAGCCGCATCAGCCGGTTCATGTGGTAGCTGACCAGGACCGGGCCGCCGGGCTCGTGGCAGTCGGGCTTGAGCACGTTCCACGACGCCCGCGCACCGGGCGCGCCGGGCAGCACCGAGGTGTCCCGGTGCAGCCAGGTCTCGTTGCGGGAGTAGCGGAACGCGCCCAGCACGGCACGTTCCGCGTCGGTCGGGTCGGCGAGCAGCCGCAGCGCCTGGTCGGGGTGGGTCGCCACGACGACCTTCGCGACGGCGTGCCGCTGGTCGGCGTCGTCACGCACCTCGACGCCGCCGGCCGTGCGCCGCACCGACCGGACGGGCGTGGACACGTGCACGGCGGTCAGCCCCTTGACCGCGCGCTGCACGTACGCGTTCGACCCGCCCACCACGGTCTTCCACGCCGGTGAGCCGCCGATCGACAGCATCCCGTGGTTGGCCAGGAACTCGAACAGGTAGCGCGCCGGGTAGCGGCGGCCCACCTCCGGTCCGGCCGACCACACCGCGGACACCAGCGGCAGGATGAAGTGGTCGACGAAGTACGCCGAGTAGCCGCCGATCGCGAGGAACGCGCCGAGCGTGGTGTCGTGCTCGTCGCCCAACGCCAGCAGCCGCCGGGCATGCCGGTGGAACCGGGTCACCTCGGCGAGCATGCGCAGGTACGCGGGCCGGGCCAGGTTGCGCGGCCGGGCGAACAGGCCGGCGAGCTTGCGCGCGCCCGCGTACTCCAGCCCGCAGCCGCCGCAGCGCACGCTCATCGACATCTCCGAGTCCTGCGTGGACACGCCGAGTTCGCCGAACAACCGCACCAGGTGGGGATAGGTGCGTTCGTTGTGGACGATGAACCCGCTGTCGACCGGCGTGACGCGGCCGTCCGGTCCGACGATCTCGTGGGTGTGGGCGTGGCCGCCCAGCCGGTCGTCCTGTTCGAACAGGACGACGTCGTAGCGGCGTTGCAACAGGTACGCGGCCGTCAGGCCCGACACGCCACTGCCGATCACCGCGACGCGCGGCCGGTCACCGTGGTCCACCACGTGCTGCTCCTCCCGGAAGGGGCGCCGGCGGGTGCGGGCGTCCTCACCGGTGATTCGCGTGATCCACCCGCGGCGGTTCGACGCCGATCGCACCGGCGGTGAAATCGCGGACGAGGCGGGTCCACAGGGCGGCACGGCGCAGCATCGCGTGGCCGTCGCCGACAACCCTGACAAAGCCCGCTCCCGTGCGCAGCGCGTAGGCGTGCGACGCCGCCGGGTCGGTGGTCCGGTCACGGTCGCCGTGCGCGATCAGCACGGTCCGCCCGCCGAGCCGGACCGGGTCCCCGGGTTCGAGCCACGGCGCGAGCGCGCACACCGCGACCACGTTCGGCTCGGTCGCCACGTACAACGCGGTGCGCCCGCCCATCGAGTGGCCGACGAGCACGACCGGCACGCCGGGGTGTTCGCGGGCGATGCGCGCCAGCGCCCACCGGGCGTCGGCGACGGGGTGCCGGTGCGGCTCGTTCCAGCCCCGGTACCGGTAGCGCAGCCGCCACACCGCGACCCCGCCCAGGCCGTGCGCGGCCCGGGCGAAGGGCCCCATGCGCAGGTACGCCAGGCGGTACCGGGGCACGCCGCCGTAGCCGCGCACCCGTCCGCCGTGCAGGACCAGGACCACCGCGCGCACCGGTCCGGTGGGCGGGAGCACGTCGACCGCGGGTTCCACGCCACAATGTTCGGGTCCGGGACACCGAAGGTTCGACGATGGGATTCGGATCACAGTGGTCGAGCAGTGGAGCGTGACAACGGCCGCCGGCACCTTCGACGCCATCGCGGCCGGACCGGAGGACGGCCGGCCCGTGCTGTTCCTGCACGGTTTCCCCCAGGCCGCGATCACGTGGGAGTTCCCGGTGTCCGTGCTCGGCCGGGCCGGGTGCCGCGCGGTCGCCGTGGACCAGCGCGGCTACTCCCCCGGCGCGCGGCCCGCGACCGTCGCCGAGTACGGCGTCGCCGAACTGGTCGGGGACGTGCTGGCGATCGCCGACGAACTGGGCTGGTCCCGGTTCGACCTCGTCGGCCACGACCAGGGCGCGGCGGTGGCGTGGTGGGTGGCGGCCGACCACCCGGCGCGGGTGCGCACGCTGACCGCCGTGTCGACGCCCCACCCGGACGCGCTGGCCGAGGCCGTGCGCACCGACGAGGACCAGGCCCTGCGCTCGGCCTACCTGACCGACTGGCGGTCGACCGGCACGGAACGGCGGATGCTGGCCGACGACGCGGAGGCGGTGCGCCGCATGTTCGAGTGGTCGGTGCCGCCGAGCCGCGTCGACGAGTACGTCCGCCGGCTGGCCGAGCCGGGTGCGTTGACCGCCGCGCTGAACTGGTTCCGGGCGGGCCGGGCCGGTGGCCGCACCGGGCGGGTGTCCGTGCCGACCCTGTACGTGTGGAGCACCGAGGACGTGGCCTTCGGGTCCGCGGCGGCGTTCCTGACCGAGCGGTGGGTCGACGGCCCGTACCGGTTCGAGATGCTCGAGGACGTGTCGCACTGGGTGCCCGATCAGGTACCGGAAGTCTTCACGGCCCTGCTTTCGGAGCATCTGGTCGGCCATTAGGGGTCAATTTTGAACGCGACCCCGATGCGGCACGTGTTCCTCTATATGACGGACTTGACCTACTCGGAACGCAGGGTCGCCACCCTGGCCGCGTTGGGCCACAGCAACCGGGCCATCGCCATGCGACTGCACATCACCGTGAGCACGGTCGAGCAGCACCTGACGCGGGTCTACCGCAAGCTCTCGGTCGCCAGCAGGACGGAGTTGAAGGGACACCAGGCACTGGTCTAGCGGGCAGCGACAGGCGCCGGTGCCGGCCGGCGCCCGCCGTACGACGACGCTTCCGGATCCCCCTCAGTGACCCCGGAAACGCTCGGGCACGAACAGCAGCGGGACGCTGTACCGCGCGGCGAACTCCTCGGACGAGCCGAACATCTTCCGCGCCACGTCACCGTACTTCGCCTCGTACTCCGGCACGTCGGCGGCGCCCGGCAGGTCCGGCCGTTCGACCAGGTCGCCGAGCAGCACGACGACGTCGTCGCCGACGGCGTCGTTGAGGTGGAACGCGGTGCGCGGGTTGGCCCGTAGCCGGGCCAGCCGCTTGGCGGTCGGCATGCTGTAGAGCAGCACCGACGAGTCCTCGGGCCGCCAGAGGAACCACACGGGCGCGGGCTGCGGCGTGCCGCTCCCGTCGACCGACGTGATCCAACCGATGGTCTCGTCGCGCAACCGGCGCGCGACCCGGTCGCCGAGTTCGGTGCCGGGTTCGGGCAGGGACAGGCTCATCCGCGGACTCCTGTAGTCGAAGAGATCTTCCCCTCCAAGCTAGCCGGCCGCGCCTTCCCGTGGTGGCGAAAGTTCCACCCGCCTGGCCCATCCGGGCCCGGTCCGGTAGGAACTCCACGATCACGCTTGGTTCAGACCACTGGAGGGCGACCCCGCATGACGACCGACTTCGGCTCCCTCGTCCGCGACCACTTGACCCGCGTCGAGACGCACAACGCCGCCGCGCTCGACGACGTGGTGGAACTCGTACTGGCGGCGATCCGCGCCGACGGCACCCTGCTCGCCGCCGGTGCCGGCCACTCCCTGGCCGCCGTCGCCGAGACCTTCTACCGCGCGGGCGGCCTCGCCTGCGTCCGTCCGGTCTACCACCCGGAACTGCTGCCGATGCACGGCGCCGTGGCCAGCACGGTCGCCGAACGCCGCTCGGGCCTGGCGGCCGAGGTCCTGGAGAAGACCCCGCTCGCGGCGCACGACCTGCTGTTCGTGTTCTCCACCTCGGGCGTGAACCCGTACCCGGTCGAACTGGCCCGGCTGGCGGTCGAGCGCGGCTGCCCGGTCGTCGCGGTCACGTCGGTGGCGGCGAGCGCGGCGGCACCGCGCCGGGCGGGGTCGACGCTCGCCGAGACCGCGACCGTGGTGCTGGACAACCTGGTCCCGCCGGGCGATTCGACCTATCCGGCGGACGCACCCGTCACGTCGGCCATCTCGACCATCGCGACGGCGTTCCTGTGGAACCTGCTGCTCGCCCGTCTGCTCGACAAGGCCGCCGAGGAGGGCTTCGACCTGCCGTTCTGGCGCAGTGCCAACGTGCAGGGCGGCGACGCGGCCAATGCCGCGTTCCTGGAGAAGTACGGTCCGCGCGTTCCTGAACTCGCGTAGGACTACTCACGAGAGCCCCACATCGTGCGGATAGCCTCCGTACGAAGGGGGCTCAAGTGAAGACACGGACGAAGCGCCTGGTATTGGCAGGCGCGGGAGTGCTCGCGGTGGCGGCGGTCGTCGCGGGCGTGATCGAGATCTGGCCGGGCACACCCGCGGGCAAGCCGGCGTCACCGGGCACGAAGGTGCCGCCGGCGGCCGTCGCCCAGGAGTTCGTCACCGCGCTGGCGACCGACCAGTTCGCGCAGGCGGCGGGCACGACGGACGCACCGGACACCGCACGCGAGGCGCTGACCCTGTTGCGCCGCAACATGGTCGACGCCCGCTACCACGCGCGGCTGGGCGCCGCGCCGACGACGGCCGCCGACGCGACGACGGCGACGATCGACGCCGAGGTCACGTGGACGCTCGTGGGCGGGGCGCTGTTCAAGTACCCCCTGCGCGTCGAGCTGCGCCGGGCCGACGAGCGGTGGCGCGTGCACTGGGCGTCGACGGTCATCCACCCGGAACTGGCCGAGCACCAGTCGTTGGCCTACCACCTGGTGTCCGGCGACGGCGCGCTGCACGGCCGCGACGGCAAGGATCCCCAGGGCCTGCCCGCCGGGTTGCGGGACGCGGCGACCAAGGCGGTCGGCAGCCTCGACGGCAAGGTCGGCTTCCAGGTCACGGCCGTGGACGGCGCTGGTGCCGCGGGCAAGGTCTTCCTGGACCAGAAGGCCGAACCGGGCCAGGTCGCGACGATCACCATCGACCCGGCGATCCAGTCCGCCGCGCAGCAGGCCGTCGACAGCGTGCCGCAGGACGGGGCGCTGGTGGCGATCCAGCCGTCCACCGGCGAGATCCTCGCCATCGCGCAGCACGGGTCCGGCGGCGCCCAGAGCCCGGTCGCGCTCACCGACCGCTACGAACCCGGCTCGACGTTCAAGATCGTCACCGCCGCGGCGGCCCTGAACGCGGGCGCGGTGACCACCACGACGCCGGTCGCGTGTCCGGGCACCGACACCATCGGCACCCGCACGATCTCCAACGAGGACAAGTTCGACCTCGGCACGGTCCCGCTGCGCCGCGCGTTCGCCGCGTCCTGCAACACCAGTTTCGCCAAGCTCGCGGCCGACCTGCCCGCCGACGCGCTGCCCGACGCCGCCTCCTGGTTCGGGCTGACCTCCGACTACACGATCCCGGGCCTGACCACGAACACCGGCAAGATCCCGTCGTCGCCGAGCGTGCCCGAACGCGTCGAGTCCGGCATCGGCCAGGGCCGGGTCCAGGTGACGCCGTTCGGCATGGCGCTCGTCGCCGCCACGGTCGCCAACGGCAGCACGCCGACCCCCAGGCTGGTCCGCGAACTGCCCGCCGAGGGCGGTCGGGCCACGCCGCCGCCCGCCGGGGTCGTCGCCGCGCTGCGCACCATGATGGGCGACGTCGTCACCGGCGGCACGGCCCGCGAGTTGGCGCCCTACGGCAACGTGCGCGGCAAGACCGGCACCGCCCAGTTCGGCGACGGCACGCACTCGCACGGCTGGTTCGTCGGCTACCAGAACGACCTCGCGTTCGCCGTGCTCGTCGTGGACGGCGGCTCGTCGAAGGCGGCGGTCGCGGTGACGTCCCGATTCCTCGGCGGGTTCTGATCCGGTCCCGGTGGCGCCGGGGGGCGCCGCCGGGTCCACAGTGGACCGACCGGAGTGGATGGCACCGCGTCGGGCCGTGGACCCCTGCCGCCACAAGGACGATCGGCACGTCGGATCATCCGGCGTGGACGGAGAACGGCCGGACAGGACGAAGGTCAGCGCCCGGCGGCGAGATCGGTCAACCGGCGGAGCTGCGCGGCCCGCTCGGCGTAGAGCTGCTCCTGCTCCGTGGCACCGTCGGCGGCCGAGGCGAGCAACGCCACCGTCTCGACGACCGCATCGGCCGGTGCCGCGAGCAGCCGGGCGACGAGGTCGTCGACCGCCGCGTCGAGCCCCTCGGGCGACACGACCGCGTTGGCCAGACCGATCCGCGAGGCCTCCTCGGCGCCGACCTCGCGGCCGGTCAGGCACAGCTCGACCGCGCGGGCGTACCCGACCAGGCGGACCAGGGGCAGCGTGCCACCCAGGTCGGGTACCAGGCCCAACGCGGTCTCGGCCATGCGGAACCGCACGTCGTCGGCGACCACGCGCAGGTCGCAGGCGAGCGCGAGCTGGAAGCCCGCGCCGATCGCGTGCCCGCGCACCGCCGCCACCGTGACCCGTGCGGGGTCGCGCAACCAGCGGAAGCCCTCCTGGAAGCCGGCGATCAGCGCGGCACCGGCGTCGGGTCCGTGACGCACGATGTCCGCGAAGCCCGGCTCACCGGGTATCGGCTCCCCGGTGAGCACCCGCCGGTCCAGTCCGGCCGAGAAGGCGCGACCGGAGCCCCGGACGACCACTACACGGACGTCCGGGTCCAGCTGCGCGCCGATCTCCCGCAACGCCGCCCACGTGGACGGAGTCTGTGCGTTGAGCACGTCGGGGCGATCGAGCGTGATCGTCGCGCGCGGGCCGTCGACGACGAGCCGCACGCCACCGCCCTCCGGCAGGTCGGCGTCGAGAGTGGTCCGGGCCGACATGCGCGTACCTCCGGGGCGTGAAGGCACCGTCTCCCTCGGTGCCTGGTGTTACCGGAGAGTAGATTACTTCTTCTTCGTGCGGGTGGCGCCACCGCGACCGCGAAGCTGCACACCGGACTCGCTGAGAACCCGATGCACGAAGCCGTAGGAGCGCCCGGTGGACTCGGCCAAGGCCCGGATGCTCGCGCCCTTCTCGTACTTCTTCTTCAGGTCAGCGGCCAGCTTGTCCCGCGTGGCGCCCGTGATACGGGCACCCTTCTTCAGGTCAGCCACCTTGTCCCGCCTTCCATGGACAGCAGGTCGGGCCGTGAATTAGCCCCTGTCGTCGCAATGATCGAACACGACGACCAAGAACGCCAGGCGATCATGCGAAAAGATCGCCGAGCGGTCAAGGGACCACCCTGGGTAGACCCGCCCGACAAGGTCGGAATTCCTTGTGTCAGGCCAGTTGGACCAGTTCGAGGTACTCGTCCGACCAGTGGTCCTCGGCGCCGTCCGGCAACAGGATCACCCGCTCGGGCTCAAGCGCCTCGACCGCACCCGGGTCGTGGGTGACCAGCACGACCGCGCCCTCGTAGCGGCGCAGCGCGTCGAGCACCTGCTCGCGGCTGGCGGGGTCGAGGTTGTTGGTCGGCTCGTCGAGCAGCAGCACGTTCGCCGCGCTGGACACCAGCCCGGCCAGGGCCAGCCGGGTCTTCTCGCCGCCGGACAGCGTGCCCGCCGGCTGGTCGAGCTGCTCGCCGCTGAACAGGAACGTGCCCAGCAGGGACCGCAGTTGCTGCTCGGGCGTGTCGGGCGCGGCGTGCCGGATGTTCTGCCACACGGAGGCGTTGTGGTCGAGCGTCTCGTGCTCCTGCGCGAAGTACCCGAGCTTGAGCCCGTGGCCGGGCACGACCCGCCCGGTGTCGGGCTTCTCCATCGAGCCGATGAGCCGCAGCAGCGTGGTCTTGCCCGCGCCGTTGAGGCCGAGGATGACCACCCGCGAGCCCTTGTCGATGGCCAGGTCGACGCCGGTGAACACCTCCAGCGACCCGTACGACTTGCCCAGGTCCTCGGCGGTCAGCGGCGTACGCCCGCACGCGGCGGGCTCCGGGAACCGGATCTTGGCCACGCGGTCGGACTGGCGTTCCTCGTCGAGGCCGGCGAGCAGCTTCTCGGCGCGACGGGCCATGTTCTGGGCGGCGACGGCCTTGGTCGCCTTGGCCCGCATCTTGTCGGCCTGCGCCATGAGCGCACCGGCCTTCTTCTCCGCGTTGGCCCGCTCGCGGCGGCGGCGCTTCTCGTCGGCCGAGCGGGCCTCCAGGTACTTCTTCCAGCCCATGTTGTAGATGTCGATCTCGCCGCGCATCGCGTCGAGGAACCACACCTTGTTCACCACGTCGTCGAGCAGCTCGACGTCGTGGCTGATCACGACCAGGCCGCCGTCGTGGGACTTGAGGAACCCGCGCAGCCACGCGATCGAGTCGGCGTCGAGGTGGTTGGTCGGCTCGTCGATCAGCAGGATCGTGCTCGACTTGGCGCCGACGCCGGCCTCGGAGGCGGCGAACAGGATGCGCGCCAGCTCGACGCGGCGGCGCTGGCCGCCGGACAGGGTGCGCAGCGGCTGGGCGAGCACGCGGTCGGCCAGGCCCAGGTTGGAGCAGATGCGGGCGGCCTCGCTCTCGGCCGCGTAGCCGCCCAGCGCGGCGAACCGCTCCTCGAGCCGGCCGTACTTGCGCACGGCCTCGGCGAGTTCGGCGTCGTCGACCAGCTCGGCCATCGTCGACTGGGACTTCTCCATGTCGCGCAGGAGCTGGTCGAGCCCGCGCGCGGACAGGACGCGGTCCTTGGCGATCACCGACAGGTCGCCCTCGCGCGGGTCCTGCGGCAGGTAGCCCAGCTCGCCGGTGCGCCGCACCTCGCCCGCGTAGGGCTGGCCCTCGCCCGCGAGGACCCGCAGCGAGGTGGTCTTGCCCGCGCCGTTGCGGCCGACCAGGCCGATGCGGTCGCCGGGCTGGACGCGCAGCGTGGCGTCGGAGAGCAGGATGCGCGAACCAGCGCGCAACTCGAGATCGGTGGCGGTGATCACAGCGGAACTCCGTAAGGTGTGGTCGGGTGCGGGGTCGACGGCGCGGGAGAACGCGCTGGACCTACTCGATCAGGACGACCACGGATCCAGTCTACCGAGGGACCGCCACCGGATTTCACCGATGTGTCCACCGGCATAACCGGCCGGGTCGCGCCGAGGGCGGCCACTCCCGTCCCGCACCGGGCCGCACGCACGCACCCGGACACCGGCGGGCGCGGCGGGCGTCACGTCCACGTGCGACAGGTCGACGGGACGGGTGTGCGCGGCGGACGCCGGTGGCGGTGGTAGTCGGGTCGACCAGCGGGACCGGCGCCTCCCGACGGCGCGGCGCCCTGCCGATGGCGAAGGCGGGCAGGCCGACCGGTCCGGCCCGGTACCCCGGACCACTCGCCGGGCGGCCAGGACCCGGCTCCCGACCTCGACCCGGAGTACACCTCGGCCGCGACCCGCGGTCGGCCGGACCGACGGCGCCATCGCGGCGGTGAAGGGCCGGGCACAACCGGCACCCGTGCCGAAGCCCCGCGGTCTTCCGGTCGCCGCGCTTTGTCCACAGCCCCCTCGGTTGTCCACAGGCGAGATCCACATCCCGCCCCCGACCGGGTGGCACCGGTAGAATGGGTCCGGGGCGCTCCCCCTGAGGACGGGTGGGGGCATGTACACCTGACGGCCGCGATCGTCGAACAGCGCGAGCCGCTCAGGCGTCCCGGACCACGATCTCCACCGCGCGCACCCGTTCGGCGACCTCGTCCAGCACGGCCCGCCGGGGTTCGGGCACGTCGAACACCCGCTCGACCGCCCGCGCGAACACACCCGCCAGTCGCGGATCGGCGCGCAGCACGTCCAACGCCTGCCGGTCGCCGCCCAGCACCACCGCGTCCAACTCCGGCAGGCGCGGCACGAGCACGCGGGCCACGTCGTCGGCGGCGGCCCGCAGCGCGACCCGCGCCTGCCCCTCCCGACGACGGGCGAAGCGGCGCTGGGACCACCCGCCCGCCTTGGAGCGGCCGTGCACCTGGCGGTTGTCCGTGGTGGAGACGAGGACCTCGCCGTCGCACGCCACCCCGACGCTGTGCCCACCGAGGCGCACCAGCACCAGGCCGACCCGGCGGGACGCGCCGGCCGCGCCGGTCAGGGGTCGCAGGTCCAGGCCGGCGCTCTCCCCCGTCGGCGCGAAGTCGGCGAACACCGCGTCGACGGCGGCGGTCGTGCCGTCCTCGGCCGTGACCACGAAACGCCGGGGCGAGACGGCCGTCGCGCGGACGCCGCCGTGCCGGGACGCGAAGCGGTCGAACCAGCCGGCGAGCAGGGCGGGCGCGACCTCGACGGCCCGGCCGCCGCCCTCGACCGGACGCACCCTCATGGGAATTTCCGATCGGCGCGTCTCGATTGATCTGAACGGCCCGATCTCATGACACCCGTACGGATCAGTGTCACTACTCCGTGTCGCGGCGGGGCTTGTCCACCCCGAAGCCGCGCTTCTGCGGACGGTGGCAGCAACCGCGAAACCGCGCCACGCGTACCCGACGCCCCGTCGGCGGGGCGGATCGGCTCGCAGGCGGCACCCACCCGCGTCACGGTAGCGGTCCGAGCCCATGACAGGCCACTACACCTGCGGTTTCACTGCTCGAAAGGTTCGGACCAGTGCCGAACGAGGTGATCGCAGACCGGAGTGAGGAGCAACAGAATCGGACGAATGCGGCACTTCGACCGCAGCACGACACCACCGAAGGTCGGTTGGCGGCCACCGGCTCCTGGTGCAGAATATTACCGGCGGGTTTACACCAGGGAAAGCACGGACGTTCGCCACTTGACAGAACGACGTCCACCCCCCTTACGTCATCCGCCGAACAGCCCAGTCAGTGACTCCATCCAGAGGACACCACCGCACTACGTTGGCGGGTAGGGTCACTGAAGCGTGATCTAATGACAGCGGGGAGTCACCATGACTAACGCTGCCGGTCGAACGAACCTGTCCGTCGACGAACTCGACTCGACGGGCCACGGCAGTCTGGCTCAGCTCTTGACCACGGGACCCTTTCCCGAGGCGCTGCGGGCTGCCATCAAGGCGAGCAGGTTGAGCCTCGACCGCATCCAGCACCGACTCGCTCTACGCGGGGTCACGATCAGCGTCGCGACGCTGAGCTACTGGCAGTCCGGCCGCAGGCGGCCGGAGCGCCCCGAATCGCTGGAGGCGTTGCGCCACCTCGAATCCGTGCTCGGCGTTCCGCAGGCGGGTCTGTCCGCGCTGCTCGGGCCGCCGAGGCCGCGGGGCAGGCGGTCCCGACCCACCTCGATGATGCCCATCGACGCCCTGTGGCCTCGACGGGAACGGGTCGCGAACCTGCTCACCAAGGTCGACACCTCGTCCGACGTCAAGCTCGGCCGGATCAGCCAGCACGACCGCATCGAGATCGCTGCCGACGGCGGGCAGCGATCCGTGTGGGTGCGCCAGATCCTGCGCGCCGAGCAGGACGGTCCGGACCGGTGGGCGCTGGTGTTCGAAACGGAGGAGGGCGACGTCCTCCCCCGGGTCTCGAACCTGCGCAACTGCCACCTCGGCCGGGTCGTCGAGGACCTCGACGCCAACATCATGGCCGCGGAGATGATGTTCGACCGCCCCCTGTCCCGGGGCGAGACGATCATCATGGAGTACGAGCTGCTGTTCGCCGAGGGTCATTACCCGGCGGGCAACAACACGTTCGCCCGGAAGTTCCGGCTCCCGGTCCGCGAGTACGTGATCGAGGTGCGGTTCGACCGCTCCCGGCTGCCCGCACGCTGTCAGCAGTACAGCGTGCCGGCGGGCGACGAGACGCCGTCGCGGCGGCGCAACCTCGCGCTCGACAACGCCGGTGGCGTGCACGCCGTCGCCCTGGGCTTCGGCCCCGGGGTGTTCGGCATCCGCTGGGAATGGCCCCAATAGGAAACACGGCCGCACCGGTCCGATGATCGACCGGCGATCCGAAACCCTGGTCCGGGGCCGGATCTCCGACAGCTCCACCCAATCCACCCGGGGTGTCTGGGCACCCCTCCCACCCACCACAGATCGCGCGACGGGCGAAGCCCCGGGAGTCGTCCCAACTCCCGGGGCTTCGCCATGTCACCGGTAACCGTTGAGGTGCAACGAGACCGCGCGCAACGAACCGCGGTCGCCGGGCAGCCCGTCGACGAGCTTGAACGTCCACACCCCGTCCACCGGGTCGTCCAGCAGGGTCGACAACCGGCCCACCGGCCGCCAGGTGCCGGTGAACGGCGCGTTCACCGACGTCACCGAGGAGAACGGCCGGGCCGCGTCGTCGGCGAACACGACCTGGCACAGGTTCGCGCCGGTGCCGCCGGACCGCTGGAACAGGGTCGCGGTGCGCCCGGACGGCGAGGTGAGCGTGCCGGTCAGGTCGCCGACGAACGTGTGGTCGACCCCGACCGTCGTGGCGCCCTCGGTCGCCGTGCACTGCTCGCCGTCGACCGAGAACGTGATCTTCGACGCCCGGCCGAGGCCGCTCACCGGGAAGGTCGCGGTGACGCCGGTCGCGTTGTCGTCCGGGATGGCGATCGCCGGCCCGGTGTAGGAGAAGTCCCTGGTCTCCGCCGACGGTTCGCCCACCACGTACCCGAAGGACGCAGTCGTCGGCGACGTCGCGCCCGAGTACGCGACCCGCACGTCCAGCTTGACCTCGGTCCCGAGCGGCACGCCCGCCGCCACGGTCACCTTGAACTCGCCCGAGCCCGTCCGCCCCTGCTCGATCGTGCCGTAGGACCTGGCGCGCGGCGCGATCGTCACGCCCGGCGTCGGCGAGGTCAGCACGACGTTGGTCGACGCGGCAAGGCCGTCGCCCGAGTTGTGCACGGGCACGGTGACCGCGGCGGTCGTACCGGGCTTGAAGTACGGGGTGCCGTCGACTTCGTTGACCGGAGTCGGTCTCCGCGCCTTGACCAGCGGCTGCGGCGACGCGCCCGTGAAGTCCAGCGCGAGGTCGGCCCGCAGCACGCCCGCGCCGGTCCGGCCGTCGACCCCCGGCTCGACCAGGTCGAGCGCGGTCGTGGCGAGCGCCTCGCGCACCTGCGCGGCGGGCAGGCCCGGATTGCCCGACAGCACCAGACCCGCGATCGCCGCCGCGGCCGGCGCGGACACCGACGTGCCGTAGCGCACGCTCCCGCCGACCTTGACGCCGTCGCCCGCCGTCACGTCGGGCTTCGGCCGCACCTCGGTGCGGGGTGTGCCGTCGGCGGCGAAGAACACCCGGCGTGGACCGTCCGAGGTGAACCGCTCGGGCCGCTGCCCGACGTCGAACACGCCGGGGTACGGACCGCGCGGGTGCGCCGGATCGCCCGGGTACGGGTCGCCCACCGGCGCCGCACCGACCGCGATCGCGCCCTTGGCCGCGGCGTGCCCCCGGATCGCACCGGCCGTCGTGTAGCCCTTGAGCCCGTCGAACGAGTTCGCGAACCGACCGCCGTGCACGGTCAGGCCGAGGTACCGGTGCTCGCCGCGGAACTTCACGACCGCCAACCGCAGCCGGTCGACCTGGCTGTCGGGCACGTGCAGCCGTTCGACCGGGTCCTGGGCACCGTCCTGCACGTTCTGGCTCGCGCCCACCACGTTGCCCTGCGCGTTGACCAGGTACAGGTCGTAGTCGTCGCCGGCCGCGCCGAGCGGGTCGGCCCAGGACAGCGTCACCGGCGCACCGCCGGAACCCACCGCGAGCGGGTCGAGCACCTGCTTGGCCGTCGGGCTCGGGTCGAAGTCGTGCGCGGTGCCCGCGAACTTGCCGACGCCGACACCGGAATCGACGAAGTCGCCCTCCCAGTGCCCGGAGGTGCCGTCGGTCACGTTGCCCTCGTCGCCCGCCGCCGCGAAGTACAGCGCGCCGTCCGCCGCGACCGCGTCCACGGCCCGGGCGACGACGCCGTCCTGGAACTGCGGCTCGTCCTGGGCACGGCCGTTGTCGACGAGGATGTCGCAGCGCAGCCTCGACCGCAGGGCCCGGATGTTGTCCGCGAACCGCGCGTCGCCGAGCCCGGCCGTGGCGAACCCGAGGCTCGCGCCGGGCGCGATGTCGTGGACGATCTCCAGCAGCGGCACACCGTCGTACCCGCCGCCCTCCTCGCCGGGCAGCACCTCGACCTCGGGCAGCTCGCCCGCCGCCTGCGCGGCGGCCAGGTCGGTGATCCCGTTGGCCAGTACGCAGATCTTCACGCCCGTGCCGGTGACCTTGTGGGTGGCACGGGCCGTGTCGGCGCCATGCGCGCGGTCGCTCTCCGCCGTCGTCGGGTCTGCGGTCGTCGGGTCTGCGGTCGCCCGGTTCGCCGTCGTCCGGTCCACCGCGGCGAGCGTGTCGGCCTCGACCTTGCCCGCTTGTTCCTCCTTGGACCGGGCGTCGACGGGTGCCGCGTCCGCGACCTGGACCCGGCGCACGTCGGGGCGGGCCGCGATCGCGCCCACCGCCGACAACGGCACCTCGGCCCGGATCGTGGCGCCGTCGACCGACACCGACCGGACGCGATCACCGAGCGACGCGACGAGTCCGGGCGTGACGGCGACGGCCCGCACGTCCACCGACACCGTGCCGTCCGGCCGCACCTCCACCCCGGTCCGGTACGAGGGCAGCCGGCCGAACGCCGCGGAACCCTTGCGGCGGCGCTGTTCCACGATCAGCGCACTGTCCACTTTGGTGTCGGTGCCGGTGATCGACCGCTTGATCTCCTGGAGCGCGGCGATCTGCGCGGCGGCACGGGCGGGCAGGCCGCCGGCCGGTGCGGCGGTGGCGGACGGGACCGGGACGACCGCGCCGAGTGCGACGACCGCGACCAGGACCACCAGCGGATGTCCGCGCAGCGGTGTTCGCACGGGCGCCTCCCCCACACCTTCGACGACCGGGCGTCGCCGATCGAGGGGTAACGTATTGCGCACGGTCCGGTACCGTCTGCCACCGTTCGGCGTACTTCCCGTCAGCCGGGATCGTTGCCGTTCACAGCACGAACGCGTCGGTCCACAGTTGACCGGTCCGCCCCGACAACCCCTCCAGCAGCGCCGAAGCCTGGTTGTCGGTCAACGACGCGACGAAGTCCACGATGGCGCGACCGCGGGCCAACGCGCGCACCGCGTCCGGACCGGAGGGCGTCTCGCCGGTAGCGCCGACGAGTACTCGCGGATCGGTGCGGGCGAGCGTCGCGTACTCGGCACCGGCCAACTCGACCAGGTCGTGCAGGCGCCGCGGCAGCCGGTCCGCCTCGTGCCGGTCGGTGACCCACTGCTCCAGCGCCTCCACGAGCGCGGTCAGCAGCCGGGCCTGCCCCCGTTGGTGCAGCGCCAGATCCGGGCGCAGCAACACGAACCGGCGGTGCACGAACTTGAGCACCTGCACCTCGTGCCACTGCGCGACGGCCAGCACCACGTGCCCGGACCGCGTCGTCGGCTCCTCGACCACCCGGACCGCATCGACCAGCCGACGCGTCCACCGCGCGGAGAACCCGGCGACCGCCCGCTCGGCCTCCACCGATCCGTCGAACGGCACGGCCAGCAGGCCGTCCACGAGTTCGGACCGGACCTTGGCCACCGCGATCGCGAACGCCTCGTCGTCCACCGCCCACGAGTCCTTGGCGTGCAGGCGGCGGCGCAACGCCTCCAGCGACCGGCCGGGCAACCGGGACTGCGCGGCCAGCAGCGACCGGTCCAGCCCGGCGAGGTTCAGCGCGTCGGACAGCCACGTACCCAGTTCGGCCGCGACCGTCGCGTGCTGGAGCACGCCCACCCGGTGGAAGTCCTCCAGGTCGTGGATCGCGTAGGCGATGTCGTCGGCGGTGTCCATGACCGACGCCTCGACGGTCTGCTGCCACGACTCGATGCGGCCGTCGTAGTAGGCGCGGGAGGAGAGCACGTCCGGGAGTTCGGTGACGTAGGCGGAGAACTTCACCGCGCCCGTGCCCGGTGCGTCCGGCGGTTCGGCGGCGCCACGCGGCGGCTCGGCCAGGTCCTTGGGGTGCGGCCGGGGGTGCGAGCGCCGGGTCCAGGGGTACTTGAGCATGGCCGCGCGCACGGCGACCGTGAGGTCCAGCCCCAGCGAGGCCGGGCCGCGCACGTCGGTGGTGGTGACGATCCGGAACGACTGGGCGTTGCCCTCGAAGCCGTCGGCCAGTCCGAACCGGTGCCGGGCCAGCCGGTCGAGCACCTGTTCGCCGAGGTGGCCGAACGGCGGGTGACCCAGGTCGTGCGCGAGGGACGCGGCTTCGACGACGTCCGGGTCGCAGCCGCCGAGCTTGTCCAGCACGCCCGCGAGGTCGGGCCGCGAGCCGATTCGTTCGGCGATCGCCCGTGCTGCCTGCGCGACCTTGAGGCTGTGGGTAAGCCGGTTGTGGACCAGCAGCCCCGAGCCGGTGGAGCTGACGACCTGCGTCACCCCGCCCAGCCGTGCGAAGAACGGCGATCCCGCCACCCGGTCCCGGTCGACCCGGAACGGCCCGGCCGCGAGGTCGGACAACGAAGACCCGCTGTCCCCGCCGGAGCGACGCGCGGCGCGTGGGTCTGTGTGCTCGTGCTGCATGCGCAGACGCTAGCCGAGCGTGCCGGGACTCTTCGACACCATGCCGCGACCGAAGACCGCAAAACGCAAAAAGCCCTGTGGGGGTCGATCGGAAGATCGACCCCCACAGGGAAAGAATGTTCGGCGGCGTCCTACTCTCCCACACCCTCACGAATGCAGTACCATCGGCGCTGGAAGGCTTAACTACCGGGTTCGGAATGGGACCGGGTGTTCCCCAACCGCAATGACCACCGAAACACTATGAAGATAACCAACCGACCACACCCGACACTCCCAGCCGACCCTCACAAGTCGACCAGAACCCGCCGGGGGCCTGGTTTCGGTTCCTTCAGAACCGCACAGTGGATGCGCAACATCTTCATGACAAGTCCTCGGCCTATTAGTACCGGTCAACTCCAGCCGTTACCGACCTTCCATCTCCGGCCTATCAACCCAGTCGTCTACTGGGGGCCTTAACCCACAAAGGGGTGGGACACCTCATCTAGGAACGAGCTTCCCGCTTAGATGCCTTCAGCGGTTATCCCTTCCGAACGTAGCCAACCAGCCATGCCCCTGGCGGGACAACTGGCACACCAGAGGTCCGTCCGTCCCGGTCCTCTCGTACTAGGGACAGCCTTCCGCAAGTATCCTACGCGCGCGGCGGATAGGGACCGAACTGTCTCACGACGTTCTAAACCCAGCTCGCGTACCGCTTTAATGGGCGAACAGCCCAACCCTTGGGACCTACTCCAGCCCCAGGATGCGACGAGCCGACATCGAGGTGCCAAACCATGCCGTCGATATGGACTCTTGGGCAAGATCAGCCTGTTATCCCCGGGGTACCTTTTATCCGTTGAGCGACCACGCTTCCACAAGCCATGGCCGGATCACTAGTTCCGACTTTCGTCCCTGCTCGACCCGTCGGTCTCACAGTCAAGCCCCCTTGTGCACTTGCACTCGACACCTGATTGCCAACCAGGCTGAGGGAACCTTTGAGCGCCTCCGTTACCCTTTGGGAGGCAACCGCCCCAGTTAAACTACCCACCAGGCACTGTCCCTGATCCGGATCACGGACCGAGGTTAGACATCCAGTACGACCAGAGTGGTATTTCAACGACGACTCCACAACCACTGGCGTGGCCGCTTCACAGTCTCCCACCTATCCTACACAAGCCGAACCGAACACCAATACCAAGCTATAGTAAAGGTCCCGGGGTCTTTCCGTCCTGCCGCGCGTAACGAGCATCTTTACTCGTAATGCAATTTCGCCGGGCCTGCGGTCGAGACAGTCGAGAAGTCGTTACGCCATTCGTGCAGGTCGGAACTTACCCGACAAGGAATTTCGCTACCTTAGGATGGTTATAGTTACCACCGCCGTTTACTGGCGCTTAAGTTCTCAGCTTCGCCACAAAGTGACTGACCGGTCCCCTTAACGTTCCAGCACCGGGCAGGCGTCAGTCCGTATACATCGTCTTGCGACTTCGCACGGACCTGTGTTTTTAGTAAACAGTCGCTTCTCGCTGGTCTCTGCGGCCGGAAGATCCTAGCCCGCAAGGGGCTTCAAATCCCCCGGCCCCCCTTCTCCCGAAGTTACGGGGGCATTTTGCCGAGTTCCTTGACCACAGTTCACCCGATCGCCTCGGTATTCTCTACCTGACCACCTGTGTCGGTTTGGGGTACGGGCCGCATGAACACTCACTAGAGGCTTTTCTCGACAGCATGGGATCACTCTACTTCGCCTCAATCGGCTACGCATCACGTCTCAGCCTGCGTGTGGCACGGATTTGCCTATGCCACGGCCTACACGCTTACACCAGTACTACCACTCACTGGCGGAGCTACCCTCCTGCGTCACCCCATCGCTTGACTACTACAAGTTCAGGTCCCGCGCTCCACGTCACACCATCACCCGAAGGATCAGGCGCGGGCTTCGGGCGGTTAGTATCACAAGGTTCGCCATGGGCGCGTTCACACGGGTACGGGAATATCAACCCGTTGTCCATCGACTACGCCTGTCGGCCTCGCCTTAGGTCCCGACTTACCCTGGGCGGATTAGCCTGGCCCAGGAACCCTTGGTCATCCGGCGGACGAGTTTCCCACTCGTCTTTCGCTACTCATGCCTGCATTCTCACTCGCACAGCGTCCACACCTGGATCACTCCGGCGCTTCACCCGCTGCACGACGCTCCCCTACCCATCCAGACCTGAGTCTGAATGACACGGCTTCGGCGGTGTGCTTGAGCCCCGCTACATTGTCGGCGCAGGACCACTTGACCAGTGAGCTATTACGCACTCTTTAAAGGGTGGCTGCTTCTAAGCCAACCTCCTGGTTGTCTGGGCGACCCCACATCCTTTCCCACTGAGCACACACTTAGGGGCCTTAGCCGGCGTTCTGGGCTGTTTCCCTCTCGACTACGAAGCTTATCCCCCGCAGTCTCACTGCCGCGCTCTCACGTACCGGCATTCGGAGTTTGGTTGATTTCGGTAAGCTTGTGGGCCCCCTAGACCATCCAGTGCTCTACCTCCGGCACGAAACACACGACGCTGCACCTAAATGCATTTCGGGGAGAACCAGCTATCACGGAGTTTGATTGGCCTTTCACCCCTAACCACAGCTCATCCCCCAGGTTTTCAACCCTGGTGGGTTCGGGCCTCCACGCGGTCTTACCCACGCTTCACCCTGGCCATGGCTAGATCACTCCGCTTCGGGTCTAGACCACGCGACTATCACGCCCTCTTCGGACTCGCTTTCGCTACGGCTACCCCACACGGGTTAACCTCGCCACGCAGCACTAACTCGCAGGCTCATTCTTCAAAAGGCACGCCGTCACCCCGAAAGGCTCCGACGGATTGTAGGCACACGGTTTCAGGTACTATTTCACTCCCCTCCCGGGGTACTTTTCACCTTTCCCTCACGGTACTAGTCCGCTATCGGTCACCAGGGAGTATTCAGGCTTAGCGGGTGGTCCCGCCAGATTCACAGCAAATTCCACGAGCTCGCTGCTACTTGGGAACACCACAAGGAGACACCGGGTTTTCGCGTACGGGGCTGTCACCCGCTACGGCCACGCTTTCCAGACGCGTTCCGCTAACCACAGTGCTTTCTGACTCCTTGCCAGTCCGGCAGAACTGACCAGTGGGTCCCACGACCCCGTACACGCAACCCCTGCCGGGTATCACACGAATACGGTTTAGCCTCTTCCGCTTTCGCTCGCCACTACTCACGGAATCACGGTTGTTTTCTCTTCCTGCGGGTACTGAGATGTTTCACTTCCCCGCGTTCCCTCCACACGCCCTATGTGTTCAGACGTGGGTGACCCCACATGACTGGGGCCGGGTTTCCCCATTCGGAAATCCTTGGATCTCAGCTCGGTTGACAACTCCCCAAGGCTTATCGCAGTCTCCTACGTCCTTCATCGGCTCCTGGTGCCAAGGCATCCACCGTATGCCCTTAATAACTTGCCACAAAGATGCTCGCATCCACTGTGCAGTTCTCAAAGAACAAACCAGACACCAGCCCACCAACGTCAACGCCTACCCGCACACCCCCGAAGAGGCACACCAGCGGTTCGAAGACCGGACCGGTCGGTCACTGAAAGACACTCGCGTGTTCTCTCAGACACCCAACAGCGCACCGAACAGAAGCTTCAAGCCCTCCGAAGACCTTTCCACGCCCGCAAGCAGGCAGTACTCACTCTCCGAACAACAAGGAGTCCCGCATTAGCCAGCATCCACAAAATTGAGCCCCACCCGACGATCGTCCGCCGCCGGCGTGGCCTCCACCACGACCCTCCGAAAAGGACCGCGGTGCAGATGCTCCTTAGAAAGGAGGTGATCCAGCCGCACCTTCCGGTACGGCTACCTTGTTACGACTTCGTCCCAATCGCCAGTCCCACCTTCGACCGCTCCCCCCCTTACGGGTTGGGCCACGGGCTTCGGGTGTTACCGACTTTCGTGACGTGACGGGCGGTGTGTACAAGGCCCGGGAACGTATTCACCGCAGCGTTGCTGATCTGCGATTACTAGCGACTCCGACTTCACGGGGTCGAGTTGCAGACCCCGATCCGAACTGAGACCGGCTTTAAGGGATTCGCTCCACCTCACGGCTTAGCAGCCCTCTGTACCGGCCATTGTAGCATGTGTGAAGCCCTGGACATAAGGGGCATGATGACTTGACGTCATCCCCACCTTCCTCCGAGTTGACCCCGGCAGTCTCCCATGAGTCCCCGCCACTACGCGCTGGCAACATGGAACGAGGGTTGCGCTCGTTGCGGGACTTAACCCAACATCTCACGACACGAGCTGACGACAGCCATGCACCACCTGTACACCAGTCCGAAGAGGCCACCATCTCTGGCAGTTTCCGGTGCATGTCAAGCCCAGGTAAGGTTCTTCGCGTTGCATCGAATTAATCCACATGCTCCGCCGCTTGTGCGGGCCCCCGTCAATTCCTTTGAGTTTTAGCCTTGCGGCCGTACTCCCCAGGCGGGGTGCTTAATGCGTTAGCTGCGGCACGGAGGACGTGGAAGCCCCCCACACCTAGCACCCACCGTTTACGGCGTGGACTACCAGGGTATCTAATCCTGTTCGCTCCCCACGCTTTCGCTCCTCAGCGTCAGTATCGGCCCAGAGACCCGCCTTCGCCACCGGTGTTCCTCCTGATATCTGCGCATTTCACCGCTACACCAGGAATTCCAGTCTCCCCTGCCGAACTCAAGTCTGCCCGTATCGACCGCAGGCTCCACGTTAAGCGTGAAGTTTTCACGGCCGACGCGACAAACCGCCTACGAGCTCTTTACGCCCAATAATTCCGGACAACGCTCGCACCCTACGTATTACCGCGGCTGCTGGCACGTAGTTAGCCGGTGCTTCTTCTGCAGGTACCGTCAGTCACCCTTCGTCCCTGCTGAAAGAGGTTTACAACCCGAAGGCCGTCATCCCCCACGCGGCGTCGCTGCATCAGGCTTCCGCCCATTGTGCAATATTCCCCACTGCTGCCTCCCGTAGGAGTCTGGGCCGTGTCTCAGTCCCAGTGTGGCCGGTCACCCTCTCAGGCCGGCTACCCGTCGTCGCCTTGGTAGGCCACTACCCCACCAACAAGCTGATAGGCCGCGGGTCCATCCCGTACCGCCGGAACTTTCCACCCCACGACATGCGTCGCGGAGTCGTATCCGGTATTAGACCCGGTTTCCCAGGCTTATCCCGAAGTACAGGGCAGGTTACCCACGTGTTACTCACCCGTTCGCCGCTCGTGTACCCCGAAGGGCCTTACCGCTCGACTTGCATGTGTTAAGCACGCCGCCAGCGTTCGTCCTGAGCCAGGATCAAACTCTCCAATAATGAACGAGTTGATCGCTCGAACGATGCCGACCCACGGACCGGAATATGGTCCGCTTTTGACAGTCAGTCGTCCAGTATTCGATCTCAAAGGAATACCTCTTGACGAGGTATATCAGTTTACTGGCTATTCGGCACGCTGTTGAGTTCTCAAAGAACACGCGCTCACCATCGTGTCCCGCGTCTTACCGCGGTTCATTCCGGGGCTGTGTCGAAAGCTTAGCTCGTCCGTTTTCGCGGTGTCAAATCGGCCGTTTCGGCTTCTTCGCTCCGCGACAAACCCGCTTCGCATTCACTTGGTTTGTGGCCCGCACTCCGCTCCGGTTTTCCGGCCCGTTCCGCGCTGGCAGAGAGAAACTTACACGAGTGTCGTCCGGAAGTGAAATCGGGGGGTCGGTAACGACAAAACCGCAGCTAGGCGTGGTGCCCTCGACGAGGACGGAGGATGCTGTCCCGGTGCCGATCCCCCCTCGACTACGCCCGTGGGGCGTGTACGCCGCGCAACTCCTCGCGGTCACGGCCGCGTACTACGCGGGTGCACGACTCGGGTTGCTCCAGGCGTTGGTGAACGACCAGGTGACCCCGCTGTGGCCGCCGACCGGTCTGGCGGTGGTGACGCTGCTGCTCGGCGGGCAGCGGCTGTGGCCGGGCATCGCGATCGGCGCGTTCGTCGTCAACGCCACGCTCGGCGAGCCCGGCGCCGCCTTCCTCATCAGCGCGGGCAACACGCTCGCCCCGGTGGTCGCGTGTCTGCTGCTGCGCCATTACGACTTCCGCCTCGCGCTCGACCGCACGCGGGACGCGATCGTCCTGATCGTGCTCGGCGCGTTCGCCGCGATGCTGGTGAGCGCGTCGGTGGGTGCCGGTTCACTGCTGCTCACCCACGGGATCGACCGTGCCCAGTTCTGGACGACGTGGTCGGTGTGGTGGACGGGCGACGCGCTCGGCGTGCTGACCGTCGTGCCGCTCGTGGCGGCGGTGCGGACGGCCCGGCGGCGGCACCTGACCACCAGGGGCCGGATCGAGGTGGCGTGCCTGCTGCTCGGCACGGCCGCGGTGACCGTCATGGCGATCGCCACCCCGGTCCGCCTGCTGTACCTGGTGTTCCCGTTCGCGGTGTGGGCCGGGCTGCGGTTCCAGCACCTGGGCGCGGCGCCGTGCGCGTTGATCTCCACGGCGGTCACGGCCCGGGGCGCGGCGACGGGTACGGGCCCCTGGGAGGGGTATGAGGTGTACCAGCGGATGGTGTCGCTCCAGGGGTTCAACGCGACCGTGGTGCTGACCACGCTGGTGCTGTCGGCGGTGATCGCCGAGCGCAACGCCGCGCTCGCGGCCATCGAACGGACCTGCTCGCAGCTCTCGGACATGGTCACGCAGTACCAACCGATCGTGTTGGGCGACATGTTGCCGCCCCGACGGCAGAACGGGCAGTGAGTGGACGTCCTGGTCGTCGGCGGCGGACCGGCGGGGCGGGCGTTGGCCCGCGCGTGCGTCGGGCGGGGGCTGGACACCGCCCTGGTGGATCCGGCGCCCGCGCGGCCGTGGCGGGCGACGTACGCGGCCTGGTCCGACGAACTGCCCGCGGACGCGCGGACGCGGTCCGAGTCGCGGGCGGTGGTGGTCGCCACCCGCCGGCACGACCTGGACCGGGGCTACGCCGTCCTGGACGACCGGTGGCTGCGTGACCTCGACGGGGTCCGCGTGCTCACCGGACGCGTCGTCGGGCGCACCCCCACCACGGCGTGCCTGGCCGACGGAAGCGTTCTCGGCGCGGGAGCCGTGGTGTACGCGGGCGGCACGCGCGGGCACGTCCACCAGACCGCGATCGGCGTCGTGGTCGGCGCCCGCGCCGCGAGGCCCTTCGTCGCGGACGGGGAGGCGCTGGTCATGGACTGGCGGCGGCCTCCCGACGCCGGGACGCCCGACCCCACGTTCCTGTACGCGGTGCCGCTCGGCGACGACCGGGTCCTGCTGGAGGAGACCTCGCTGGCCCGGCGGCCCGGACTGCCGGCGGCGGAACTGCGGCGGCGACTGCGGTCGCGGTTGGCCGCGCACCGGATCGCCGTGCCCGACGGGGAGGAGCGGGTGCGGTTCCCGTTGGACGTGCCGCCGGGTGACGGGTTCGGCGCGACGGCGGGTTTCGTGCACCCGGCGACCGGCTACAGCGTGGCCGCGTCGTTGCGGCTGGCGCCGGTCGCCGCGGACGCGCTCGTGTCCGGAGTCCCGGTGGAACGGGCGATGTGGCCATACCGGGCGAAAGCCGTGCATGCGCTGCACCGGTTCGGACTCGACGCGGTGCTCGCGTTGCGCCCGCACCAGGTCCCGGAATTCTTTGACGAATTCTTCGACCTACCCGCGACTTTCCAACGGTCGTACCTGTCCGACCGTACCGACCTGCGTGGAACCGTCGCGGCGATGAGCGGACTCTTCCGTTCCGCAAAGTGGTCGTTGCGCGCCCGCCTGGCATTTCCCGTGCGCTCGGCCAAAGTTGTGCGAACAGCTGGTTAACCCCCTCGGCAAACGATGATCGACCAGGCACTATCAGTGACCGTGCCCGCCTTGCTGGATGACGTCCGCTTCGCCTTCCAGCCGCTGTTCAACCTCCACACCGGAGGTGTCGTCGCGATCGAGGCCCTCGCCCGACCGCACGACGGCAGCGTGCAGGACCTGCTCCGCATGGCTTTCCGTGCGGGGTACCTGGCCAACACCGACGTGGCGTTGGCCTGCCGGGCGATCCGGCACGCGGCAGACCACGACGTCCTGTTGCCGCTGCACGTGAACCTGCTCGCGATGACCGTCGCGGACAAGCCCGAGCTGATGGCGCCGCTCTACGCGGCGCTGCGCGAGGTCGGTCGGACACCGGCGGACATCGTGGTCGAGGTCGGCACGCCGTACTCCCGCGCGCCGCGTGGCCGCCTGGAGAAGGGCATCAGCCGCCTGCGCGAGGACGGGTTCAAGATCGGCCTGGACGGCGTCGGCGAGGGCGACACCCCGCTGTCGCTGCTGGCCGGGGTCCAGCCCGAGGTGCTCAAGCTCGACCGCGAGGTCGTGGCCGCGCTGCCCGAGGACGCCGCGCGGTACGCGTTGGTGCAGGCGTTGCAGCACCTGGGCGAGCAGACCGGTTCGCTGCTCGTGGCCGAGGGCGTGGAGACCGAGGCCCAACTCGCCGCCGTGCGCCGCCTGGGCATCCGGCTGGCGCAGGGCAACCTGCTGGCCGAGCCGCAGCGGCGGCCCCGGGTCGGCGCGACGATCGAGGCCGTGCTCAGCGAGGTCAACGACCCCGAGGCGGTCACCAAGACCATGACCGGCCCGTTGCGCCGCAAGGCCGGGCCGAAGGTCACCGACTTCCTGCACCCGGCCACGACGTTGCCGGAGACGGCCACGTCCGAGGAAGTGCTGGAGATCCTCACCGCGCAGCCGACCGTGTCGGGCGTGGTGCTGGTGTGCCCGGCGGGCCGGCCGCGCTGGACCGTGGACCGCAACCGGTTCCTGTTGTCGGTCACCGGACCGTTCGGCCACGCGCTGCACGCCAAGCGCGAGGCGCACCGGCTGGCGGACAAGCCGAAGATCATCGGCGCGGATTCCAGTGCGCTGGACCTGCTCGACGTGGTGGCGCACGCACACCGCGAGCGCACGAACGACGACCTGGTGGTGGTCGACCGGGCGGACCGCTGCGTCGGCGTGGTGCGGGTGGCGGACGTGGTGCGCGGCATCGCCGAGCTGAAGGTGGAGCAGGCGGCGGCGCTGTCGCCGTTGACGCGGCTGCCGGGAAGCGACGCGATCGCCCGCGAGGTCGACCGGCGGATCATGCACGGCGAGATCTTCGCCGTGGGCTGGTTGGACGTCGACTCGTTCAAACGAGTGAACGACACCGTGGGGTTCGCCGCGGGTGACGATCTGATCCGCTCGATCGGCCGCAGGCTGACCGAGGGCGCCGGCGCGTCGTCGAGCATCCAGGTCGGGCACGTCGGCGGCGACGACTTCCTGGTGGTCGCCGGGCTGGACGAGGTGGTGCCCTTCGGCACCGGGGTGCTGGACACGGTCTACGAGGCAGAGGGCGTGCGGGTGACGTTATCGCTGGCCACGCTCGTGTGCGCGGCCGGTTCGGTGGGGTCCTACCGCGAGGTGTCACGGCTGCTGGCGCCGCTCAAGGAGCACGCGAAGTCGTTGCGCGGCACGAGTTGGGTGCTCGGTCGGCCGGGCAGCGACCACGTCGACGTGCTGCGCGGCGGGCCGCATCTCGCGGTGAGCTGAGAAAGTTCACCGCAACGATGCCTGTCCCGCCCGGGTGACCACTCATAGCATCAGGATGACTACCCAGTGCAGGGGAGGTCCTGGTGAGCGTCGGTGTCTCCGAGCTGCCCTACCCACGAACGGAATTCGACGCGGCGCTGTCGGTCGGCGTCGAGGAGGAGTTCCTGTTGGTCGACGCGGCCACCGGCATGCTGACGCCGGTCGCGCCCGCGGTGCTGGCCGCGCCGGAGACCGGGTTGGACCTCCAGGCCGAGATGACCCGGTTCCAGGTGGAAAGCGCGACGCCGGTGTGCCGCACGATGTCCGAGGTGCGGCGGCAGCTCGCGTTGGCACGGGCGACGTTGTCACGGCTGGCCCGTGGGCAGGACGCGCGCATCGTGGCCACGGGCACGCCGGTGCTGGGCGGGGTCCGGCCGCCGCCGCTGACCGACCGGCCGCGCTACCACCGCATCCGCTCCGAGTTCGGCGGCCTGGTCGACGGGTTGATCATCTGCGGCTGCCACGTGCACGTGGGCATCCCGGACGAGGAGACCGGCGTGCACGTGAGCAACCACCTGCGGCAGTGGCTGCCGGTGCTGCTGGCGATCAGCGCGAACTCCCCGTTCTTCGACGGCCGCGACACCGGCTACGCGAGTTGGCGCTACCTGGCGTGGAGCCCGTGGCCGTCGGCGGGGGCGCCGCCGTGGTTCGCCTCGGCCGAGGACTACCACCGGGGCGTCGGCGTGCTGCGGCGGTCCGGTGCGGCGTTGGACGAGGGGATGGTCTACTGGGACGTCCGGCTCTCCGCCCGGCACCCGACGGTCGAATTGCGGGTGTGCGACGTGGCGGCGACCGTGGACGAGGCGGTGCTGCTGGCCGCGCTGGTCCGGGCGATCGCGGTCATGGCCATGTCTGGCCGGCCCGCCTACCGGGTGCCGGACCTGTCGTTGCGCACGGCGCTGTGGCGCGCGGCGCGGGACGGGGTCGAGGGCGCGGGCGTCGAACCGCTCAGCGGTCGGCTGGTGGCGGCGGCGGACCTGGTGCGCGGGCTGGTCGAGTGGACGCTGCCCGCGTTGCGCGCGGCCGGCGACGACGACCTGGTGGTGGACGGCGTGTCCCGGCTGCTGGCCGACGGGTCGGGTGCGGTGCGGCAGCGGCGGGCGTTCACCCGACGCGGCGAACTCCGCGATGTGGTGGACCTGCTGGTCGCGCAGACCTGACCGGCCGACGTGCCGGGTCCGGCCGACCGGCGCATGCTGGACCGCGTCCGGAACAGGGAGGTTCGCCATGACCACAGCGCGCGACATCATGACCGCCGGCGTCCAGTGCGTCGACCAGAACGAGAGCCTGCTCGACGCGGCTCGGATGATGCGCGACCTGAACGTCGGGTCGCTGCCGATCTGCGGTTTGGACAACCGCCTGCACGGGATCATCACCGACCGCGACATCGTGATCCGCTGTATCGCCGACGGCCGGGACCCCGCCGAGATGAGCGCGGAGGAACTGGCCGGCCACCTGCACTGGGTCAACGCCGACGACGACGTGACCGACGTGCTCAAGACCATGGAGGACAACAGGATCCGGCGCGTGCCGGTCATCGACGACCACCGGCTGGTCGGCATGATCAGCGAGGCCGATCTGGCGCAACACCTCGACGAGCACCAGATCGCCGAGTTCGTGGAGCACATCTACGCCCGGTGAACGCGCGAAGGCCCGGACCGCGTGGTCCGGGCCTTCGTCGTCGGACGGGCTTCTCAGACGGTGAAGCCGAGTGCGCGCAACTGCTCGCGCCCGTCGTCGGTGATCTTCTCCGGGCCCCACGGCGGCATCCACACCCAGTTGATGCGGAAGTCGCTGACGATGCCGTTGCCCGAGTTGCCCACGAGCGCGGCGCGGGTCTGGTCCTCGATCACGTCGGTCAGCGGGCAGGCCGCCGAGGTCAGCGTCATGTCGATCAACGCCACGTTGTCCTCGTCCACGCGGATGTCGTAGACGAGACCGAGGTCGACCACGTTGATGCCCAGTTCCGGGTCGACCACGTCGCGCATGGCCTCCTCGAGGTCGTCCAGCGCGGCGACGTCCGCCTTCGGCTCGGGCAGCGGCGGCAGGCCCTCGACGCCGCGCACCACGTCCTCTTCGGTGCTCATGCCTTCGCTCCTTCGCTGCGCGCGACCGCGTCCTTGAATGCCATCCAGCCCAGCAGCGCGCACTTGACCCGCGCCGGGTACTTCGCGACGCCGGCGAACGCGATGCCGTCCTCCAGCACGTCCTCGTCCGGTTCGACCTGGCCGCGGCCCTGCATGAGTTCCACGAACGCGTCCAGCTTCACGAACGCCTCGTCGACGGGCTTGCCGACGACGAGGTCGGTGAGCACGGACGTGGACGCCTGGCTGATCGAGCAGCCCTGGCCGTCGTAGGACACGTCCGCGACCGTGCCCGCGTCGAGCCTGACCCGCAGCGTCACCTCGTCGCCGCAGGTCGGGTTGACCTGGTGCGATTCGGCGTCGTACGGGTCGCGCAGGCCGCGGCCGTGCGGGTTCTTGTAGTGGTCCAGGATGATCTCCTGGTACATCTGGTTCAGCTGCATGTCACGCCGTCCCGAAGAACTTCTGCGCCTCGCGGACGCCGTCGAGCAGCGCGGCGACCTCGTCGAGCGTGTTGTAGAGGTAGAAGCTCGCGCGCACGGTCGCCGCCGCGTCCAGCCGGCGGTGCAACGGCCACGCGCAGTGGTGGCCGACGCGCACCTCGACGCCGAGGCTGTCGAGCACCTGGCCGGCGTCGTGGGCGTGCACGCCCTCCAGCACGAACGACACCGCGCCGCCCCGGTCGACCGCCTCGGTCGGGCCGACGATCCGCACGCCGGGGATCTCGGCCAGGCCGCGCAGCGCCGCCTCGGTCAGCACGTGCTCGTGCTCGGCGATCCGGTCCATGCCGATCGCGGACAGGTAGTCCACGGCCGCGCCGAGCGCGACGGCCTGCGAGGTCACCGGGGTACCGGCCTCGAAGCGGGCGGGCGGGGGCGCGAACGTCGAGCCCTCCATCCGCACCGTCTCGATCATCGACCCGCCGGTGAGGAACGGCGGCAGCGCCTCCAGCAGTTCGCGACGCCCGTACAGCACGCCGATGCCGGTGGGGCCGAGCATCTTGTGCCCGGAGAACACCGCGAAGTCGACGTCCAGCGCGTGGAAGTCGACCGCGCTGTGCGGCACGGACTGGCACGCGTCGAGCACGACCAGCGCGCCGACCGCCTTCGCGGCGGCGACCAGCGGCGCGACCGGGTTGACGGTGCCCAGCACGTTGGACTGCTGGGTGAACGCGACGACCTTGGTGCGCGCCGTGATCACACCGTCCACATCGGACAGGTCGAGCCGGCCCTCGTCGGTGACGCCGAACCAGCGCAGCGTCGCACCGGTCCGCTGCGCGAGCTGCTGCCACGGCACGAGGTTCGCGTGGTGCTCCATCTCGGTGACGACGATCTCGTCGCCGGGCCCGATCCGGAACCGGTGCGCCTCGGGGCCGGCGGTCGCGGCGTTGCCCATCGCGTACGCGACCAGGTTGACGCCCTCGGTCGCGTTCTTGGTGAACACGATCTCGCCCTCGTCGACCCCGACGAACGCGGCGATCTTGCGCCGGGCGACCTCGTACGCGTCCGTCGCCTCCTCGGCGAGCTGGTGCGCGCCGCGGTGCACGGCCGCGTTGGCGGTCTCCAGGAACGCGCGCTCGGCGTCGAGGACCTGCCTCGGCCGCTGCGAGGTGGCGCCGGAGTCGAGGTAGACCAGCCGCTTGCCCTCGCGCACGGTGCGGCCCAGGATCGGGAAGTCCGCGCGGATGGCGGTGACGTCCAGTGGAGTAGCGGTGGTGGTCACTTCTCCGACGCCTCCTCTCGTCAACAAATCCACACTGGGGACAACGTCAGCCGATGCCGGCGACTTCCGGCTTGCCGGTGTACTTCACGTAACCCTCGGCCTCGAGCCGCTCGGCCAGTTCCGGGCCGCCGGACTCGACGACGCGACCGCCCGCGAACACGTGCACGAAGTCGGGCGAGATGTACTTGAGGATGCGGGTGTAGTGCGTGATCAGCAGCACGCCCGCCTCGCCGGAGGCCTTGTACCGGTTCACGCCCTCGGACACGACGCGCAGCGCGTCGACGTCCAGGCCCGAGTCGGTCTCGTCCAGGATCGCGATCTTCGGCTGGAGCAGGCCGAGCTGGAGGATCTCGTGGCGCTTCTTCTCGCCGCCGGAGAAGCCCTCGTTGACCGAACGCTCGGCGAACGCCGGGTCGATGTCGAGGTCGGCCATCGCGCCCTTGACCTCCTTGACCCAGTGGCGCAGGGCCGGTGCCTCGCCGCGCACGGCCGTGGCCGCGGTGCGCAGGAAGTTCGACATGGACACGCCGGGCACCTCGACCGGGTACTGCATGGCGAGGAAGATGCCCGCGCGGGCGCGCTCGTCGACGCTCATCTCCAGCACGTCCTCGCCGTCGAGCAGCACGCTGCCCGAGGTGATCTCGTACTTGGGGTGGCCCGCGATCGCGTACGACAGCGTGGACTTGCCGGAGCCGTTGGGGCCCATGATCGCGTGCGTCTCGCCGGCCTTGATGGTCAGGTCGACGCCCTTGAGGATCTCCTTGGACGCCTCGTCGGTCGTGACCGAGACGTGCAGGTCCTTGATCTCCAGAGTGGCCATCGGTGTTTCGTCTCTCCTGGTGCGGAAGTCAGTTCGTGGTGGTGGTGACGTCCACGTGGACGTCACCACCGCGCAGTTCTACGGCGAACACGTCGACCGGCTCGGTCGCGGGCGGGGACGACGGGCGGCCGGTGCGCAGGTCGAAGCACGACCCGTGCAGCCAGCACTCGATCCCCTTGCGGGTCACGTCGCCCTCGCTCAGCGACACCTCGGCGTGCGTGCACAGGTCGCGCAGCGCGTGCACGGTGTCGCCGTCGCGGACGAGCACGACGGGGGTGTTCTCGTCGCCGACCTCGAACGCGACCGGTTTGCGGTCGTCGAGGTCGGCCAGCGGGCACACCCTGATCAAGCCCCCACCGCTTCGAGCTCGGCCTCGATCGCGGCCTCCAGGCGCTCGCGCACCTCGGGCACGGAGATCTTGAGCAGGAGCTCGTGGAAGAAGCCGCGCACGACCAGGCGGCGGGCCTGCTCCTGGGGGATGCCCCGGGCCTGGAGGTAGAACAGCTGCTCGTCGTCGAACCGGCCGGTCGCCGACGCGTGGCCCGCGCCCTCGATCTCGCCGGTCTCGATCTCCAGGTTGGGCACCGAGTCGGCGCGCGCGCCGTCGGTGAGCACCAGGTTGCGGTTCAGCTCGAACGTCTCGGTGCCCTCGGCCGCCGCGCGGATCAGCACGTCGCCGATCCACACGGTGCGCGCGTCCTCGCCCTGCAGCGCGCCCTTGTAGACGACGTTGCTGCGGCAGTTGGCGACCGCGTGGTCGATGAACGGCCGGTGCTCCAGGTGCTGGCCGGCGTCGGCGAAGTACAGGCCGAGCAGTTCGGCGTCGCCGCCGCGGCCCGCGTAGGTGACCACGGGCGTGATGCGCACGACGTCGCCGCCGAGGCTGACGACGGTGTGCTTGAACGTGGCGTCGCGGCCCAGCTTCGCGTGGTGCGCGGAGACGTGGACGGCGTCGTCGGCCCAGTCCTGGATCGCGACGACGGTCAGGTGCGCGCCGTCCTCGACGACGAACTCCACGTTGTCGGCGTACGCGCCGGAGCCGCGGTGGTCGAGCACGACGACGCCCTCGGCGAACCGCTTGGCGTGGATCTGCACGTGGCCGTAGGCGACGCCGTCGACGCCGGGACCGGTGATCGTGACCGTGGTCGGCTCGACCTTCGCGTCACCGGGCAGCGTCACGACGGTGGCCTCGGTCGTCGAGGTCCAGGCCTGGGCGGCGACCCGGTCGCCCGGGGTGCCCGCGACGCCGAGCCGCGCGTCGCCCTTGGCGACGGTCTCGACGACGACACCCTCGGCGGCCTTGACCTCGACGGCGGCCCGCCCGGTCGCGGCGGCACCGGCGTGCAGGTCGCGCAAACGCTTCAGGGGCGTGAAGCGCCAGATCTCCTCGCGTCCGCCCGGGATTTCGAACGCTTCGACGTCGAACGACGCGAAGTGGTCCGCGCGGGAGGACACCGGGGCACCCGCGCCGTGCGAGTGCTCCGCGAGGCCGTGCTGGTTCTCGGTGGTGACGGCCATGTCAGCCGACGGCCCCTTCCATCTGCAGTTCGATCAGGCGGTTCAGTTCGAGCGCGTACTCCATGGGCAGTTCGCGCGCGATGGGCTCGACGAACCCGCGCACGATCATGGCCATGGCCTCGTCCTCGTCCAGGCCGCGCGACATCAGATAGAACAGCTGGTCCTCGGAGACCTTGGAGACGGTCGCCTCGTGGCCCATGGACACGTCGTCCTCGCGGACGTCGACGTACGGGTAGGTGTCCGAGCGGCTGATCGTGTCGACCAGCAGCGCGTCGCACTTGACCGTGGACTTCGAGTGGTGCGCCCGCTTGTTGACCTGGACCAGGCCCCGGTAGGAGGTCCGGCCGCCGCCGCGCGCCACCGACTTCGACACGATGGTCGACGACGTGTACGGCGCCATGTGGACCATCTTCGCGCCCGCGTCCTGGTGCTGGCCCTCGCCCGCGAACGCGATCGAGAGGACCTCGCCCTTGGCGTGCTCGCCCATGAGGAACACGGCCGGGTACTTCATGGTGACCTTGGAGCCGATGTTGCCGTCGATCCACTCCATGGTCGCGCCGGCCTCGGCCTTGGCGCGCTTGGTGACCAGGTTGTAGACGTTGTTCGACCAGTTCTGGATCGTCGTGTAGCGGCACCGGCCGCCCTTCTTCACGACGATCTCCACGACGGCCGAGTGCAGCGAGTCCGACGAGTAGATCGGCGCGGTGCAGCCTTCGACGTAGTGCACGTAGGCGTCTTCGTCGACGATGATCAGCGTCCGCTCGAACTGGCCCATGTTCTCGGTGTTGATCCGGAAGTAGGCCTGGAGCGGGATCTCCACGTGCACGCCCTTCGGCACGTAGATGAACGAACCGCCCGACCACACGGCCGAGTTCAGCGCGGAGAACTTGTTGTCCCCGGACGGGATGACCGAGCCGAAGTACTCCTTGAACAGCTCGGGGTGCTCCTTGAGACCGGTGTCGGTGTCGAGGAAGATCACGCCCTGCTCTTCGAGGTCCTCGCGGATCTTGTGGTAGACGACCTCGGACTCGTACTGCGCGGCGACACCGGCGACCAGGCGCTGCTTCTCCGCCTCGGGGATGCCCAGCCGGTCGTAGGTGTTCTTGATGTCCTCGGGCAGGTCCTCCCAGCTGGCGGCCTGCTTCTCCGTGGAGCGCACGAAGTACTTGATGTTGTCGAAGTCGATCGACGACAGGTCCGAGCCCCAGGTGGGCATCGGCTTGCGGTCGAACAGGCGCAACGCCTTGAGGCGGAAGTCGAGCATCCACTCGGGCTCGTTCTTCAGCGCCGAGATCCCCCGGACGACGTCCTCGTTCAGTCCCCGGCGTGCGCTCGCGCCTGCCACGTCCGAGTCCGACCAGCCGAACTCGTAGTTCCCGATGCTCGCCAGGGTCTCCTCCTGGCTCAGCGGGTTCGTGGTGGTGCGCTGCTCGGCAGCGGCAGTCATGCGGGCTCGCCTCCAACTGCGGTCCGGTTCTCGGCGTCGCCGAGGGTGGTACGTGGTGTGTTCGGGATGTGCGTGGTGCACACGGCGTCGCCGCGGGCGATCGTCGCCAGCCGCTGCACGTGCGTGCCGAGCACGGCCGCGAACGCCGCCGTCTCGGTCTCGCACAGCTGCGGGAACTCGGCCGCCACGTGCGCGACCGGGCACAGGTGCTGGCAGAGCTGCTCCCCCGCGCCGACGTGGCGCGCCGAGGCAGCGTAACCCTCCCTGGTCAGCGCGGACGCCAGGGCCTTGGCCCGTCCGGCGGCGTCCGGCTGCGCCACGATCGCGGCGCGGTGCCGGTCGACGAACGCGGCGACGCGTCGTCCGGCGAAGGCCCGTACCGCCTCCTCCCCGCCCTGTTCGGCGAGGAACCGCAACGCGGCCACGGCGAGGTCGTCGTAGGCGTGCCCGAACCGCGCCCGTCCCTGCTCGGTGAGCAGGAACAGCTTGGCCGGACGCCCCCGGCCGCGGGTGCCGCGGCGCGGCGCCTCACGACTGGTGGCCTCACCGTCGGCGACCAGCGCGTCGATGTGCCGGCGGACGGCCGTGGGGCTCAGGCCGAGTTGTTCCGCGACGGCCGCCGCGGTCACCGGGCCCTGCTCCAGCAACAGCCGCGCCACGCTGTGCCGGGTCCGCCCGTCGTGCCCGGCGGGCACGGCGGTCGAGTCGGTCCCGGTGTTTTTCACAACACCAGTGTTGCTTATTTCCCCGGCCGGGGCAAAGCGGGGGTCGTCACCGGGTGACCCGTCTCACGGCACCCGGTCGATCGCTACCCTTCCGGCGTGGTGGCGGGTGGAGTGGCGATGACCAACCGGGACGAGCTGGCCGAGGCGGAACCGCTCGACGCGGCCGAACGCCGGCAGCTCGACGTCATCCGGCGGTGGGGCACGGTCGGCGCGTTGCTGCTCGTGGTGGGCTCGCTGGGCGCGGGTGCCGCCCCGGTGTTCAGCCCGCTGCCCGGCACGCCCGTGCTGGGCCTGTTCGCCCGCATGCCCAGCGCGACCATGGGCGTGACGTGGACCGGCATGTTCCTGGTCGTGTCCGCGTGGCTGTGGCTGGGCCGGTTCGCCCGTCCCGGCCGGCCCCGGCTGATGACGCGCAGCCAGCTCGACCGGACGCTGCTGATGTGGATCACGCCGCTGGTCTTCTCGCTGCCGATGTTCAGCCGCGACGTCTACAGCTACCTGGCCCAGTCGCAGATCGCGGCCAACGGCCAGGACCCGTACGAACTCGGCCCGGCCACCGCGTTGGGCGTGGACCACCCGTTGACCACGAACGTGCCGAACATCTGGCGCGAGACGCCGGCGCCCTACGGGCCGCTGTTCCTCGCCGCGGGCCGGGCGATCTCGATGGTGACCGGCGACAGCGTGCTGCCCGGCGTGTTCCTGCACCGGCTGCTGGTGCTGCTGGGCCTGGTCATGATCGTGTGGGCGCTGCCCCGGCTGGCCGTGCGGTTCGGCGTGCCGCCGGTCAGCGCGCTGTGGCTGGGCGCGGCCAACCCGCTGGTGCTGTTCCACCTGGTCGTGGGCGTGCACAACGAGGGCCTGGCGATCGGCCTGATGCTGGTGGGCCTCGAGGTGGCGTTGCGCCGCATGCCGAAGACGACGGACGTGCCGCTGTCGTTGGACGAGCTGGGGTTCATCGTGCTGGGCGCGACGTTGATCACGATGGGCGCGGCGGTGAAGATCCCGGCCGCGTTGGCGCTGGGCTTCCTCGGCGTGATGATCGCCAGACGCCTCGGCGGGCGGTTCGTCGACCTGCTGAGATCGGCGCTGCTGCTGGCCGCGGTGTCCGGGGTCGTGATGACCGCGACCTGCCTGGGCACGGGCCTGGGCTTCGGCTGGATCGAGACGCTGAACGTGGCGGGCACGGTGAAGAGCTGGATGTCGCCGCCGACCGCGATGGGCTTCCTCGGCGGCGGCCTGGGCCTGGTGTTCAAGCTGGGCAACCACACCGACGCGATGATCACGCTGATGCGCGTGCTCACCCAGGCCGTGTCCGTGGTGCTGGGCGCGTGGCTGCTGTGGAACGCGTTCCGGGGGCGGATCAAGGCGGTCAACGGGCTGGGCGCGGGGTTGGGCGCGGTGCTCGTGCTCGGACCCGTGTTGCAGCCGTGGTACGTGCTGTGGGCGGCGTTGCCGCTGGCCACGGGCGTGCTGGCCAAGCGGTTCCGGATCTTCGCCACGACCGTGAGCGCGGTGATCGCGGTGATCCTGCCGCCGACCGGGTCCGCGTTCGACGGCCGTGCCTACACCGTGCCGCAGGCGGTGACGGGCGCGCTGGTGGCGTTCGCGGTGTGCCTGTTCGTGGCCCGAAAGCAGGTCATGCCCTTGATCCGCCGAGATCCGCTGCCGGGTGCCGCGTAGCCCGATCGGCGGAAACCCGAACGGCGCAGTAACCCGAGTTCCCCGTTCGACGAGACACCGTTGCGGGAATGATCCGTTCCGCTGCCACAGGGAGGGGAACGCGGATGACGAACATGCCGCGTGAACAGATCCGCTTCGCCGTCGTCCTCAACGGCGGGGTCAGCCTCGCCGTGTGGATGGGCGGAGTGGTACTGGAACTGGACCGGCTGACCCGGTCGCTCGACGGGTACGGCGACCTGCTCGACCTGGTCGGGAGCACGGCGCGGGCCGACGTGATCAGCGGGACGTCCGCGGGCGGCATCAACGGTGCCGCCCTGGCCCTGTCCCAGGTCAACGCGAACGCCAAGCTGGAACGGCTGCGCGACCTGTGGGCCGAGCAGGGCCGCATGGAACAGCTGCTGCGCACGCCGTTCCGGGGCGCACCCGTGTCGTTGCTCAAAGGTGACGAGTTCTTCCTGCCGCGCCTGCGGGAGGCACTCGAACGGCTGGCCGCCGACTACTCGCCGACACCGGCCGCGGACCGGCCCGTCGACCTGCGGATCACCACGACGCTGCTCGCGGGCGTGCCCACGGTGACCTACGACGACCTGGGCCAGGAACTCGTCCAGTCCAGCCACCAGGGCAGCTTCTCGTTCCGCCGCGACCCGGCCGGCCGCGACGACTTCCGCCCCGGTGCCGTGCCGGACCTGGTGGAGCGCATGGCGTTGGCGGCCCGGTCGTCGGCGTCGTTCCCGTTCGCGTTCGAGCCGTCGTACGTGCCGGTCGGCGCCTCCGTGGACGGACGACCGGACATGGCGGCCGTGGCGTCGTGGGCGGACGGCGAGTCGGACCTGTCGCGGTTCGTGGTCGACGGCGGCGTGCTGGTCAACACGCCCACGCGCGAGGCGTTGGAGGCCATCGACCGGATGCCCGCCGAAGGACCGGTGCGCCGGGTGATGCTGCTGGTGTTCCCGCACGCGCCCGACACGTCCACCGACGTGGTGGCCGACGGCGTGCCCAGCACCCTGGGCACCGGCGGGCGGCTGCTGGGGGCGTTGACCAGCCAGGGCAACCGGACCTACGTGGAGCGGATCGAGGAGCACAACCGGCGGGCCGCGTCGCGTCGCGGCGGGCGCAACGCGCTGCTGGACCGGCTCGCGGGCGACGGGTCGGTGACCGACAAGCTCTACGCGCTGACCGACACGCTGCACGACCACTTCGAGGACGTGCGCATGCGGCACGCCGCCCGCGACCTGACCACGCGACAGTTGGCCGTGGTCGGGTCGAACAAGGCCGGGTGGACGTTCGAACGGGTGCGCGCGGCGGCCGAGGCGGCGCAGCGGGCATACCGGAAGAAGCGCGGTTCGCTGCCGTACGTGCCGAAGGAATCGCTGCCGTTCGCCGCGCCGGGATCCGGGTGGCCGTGGGGCATCTCGATGGCCGAACGCCTGACCGCCGCCGCGATGGACCTGCTCAAGCGCATGGTGTGGGTCGTGCCGGACACGCGGGAGGAGCCGTTCGCCAAGGCGTGCCCGAGCATCGCGGGTGCCCGCACCGAGCTTTACGCGATCCGGACCGAGCTGCGCGAGGCGCGGCGTGACGTGGACGCGCACTGGCAGCCCGGCGTCGCGGAGAACCTGGACCGGGACTACTGGACGCGGCGGATCGACGGCTACGCGGCCACCATGCTCGGCGCGGACTCCCCCGGCGACCGGGTGCGGACGCTGGTCGAGCGGATCGTCGCGGTGTTCGGCGTGGCGCACGAGATCCTGCCGCTGTTGGACGACACGCGGCTGGACATGGGCGGGCTGCGGTCGTGGTGCAAGCTCCTGGCGGAACCGCCCACCGAGGCCGAGGCCGGGCTGTCGGCCGAGGACGTCCGGCTGTCGCGGGTGATCGCGTTGGAGATCGCGGCCACATGCCTGGCCGACGACGAGCGCGACGGCATGGACCAGGCGGTCGAGCTGGTGCAGATCAGTCTGCGCACGCGCAACGCTTTCGCGGACTACAGCATCACGCCGGACGACAAGGCCGGCGGTGCGTCACTGGGCCGGTTCTCCGGGTTCCTGAAGCGGTCGTGGCGGGTCAACGACTGGATCTGGGGTCGGCTCGACGGCGCGACCATGCTCAGCAAGGTGATCTTCGACCCGCGTCGGCTGGTGCGGATCGACAAGCTCAGCGGTGCGCACGAGCGGGAACCCGACCCGGCGAAGCGGGCCGCGTCGACCGTGGCGGACCTGGTGGCGAAGTTGTTCGGCGAGGTGCCCGACCGGTTGGTGCCGGCCGTGGACAAGGCGGTCGCCGAGCTGACGGCCGTGTACGCGAACCCGGACGACGACCACCCGCCGACGTGCCCGGCCCTGGCCGAACTGGCGGCGTGGGCGTTGCACGTGCACATCATCTGCGAGGAGCTGCCGGGGTTGCGCGCGGCGATCCTGGCCGACCGGATCGAGGGCGCCGACCGGCGTTCGCGCGGCGAGCTGTTCCTGGAGGAGCACGACCGGTTGCTGGCGAAGTTCCCGGTGCGCACCCAGGCCGACCGGGTGACCGTGGGGCTGGAGGCGCTGGAGGCGTTCGACCGGGCCGGGATCGGGCGCGAGCCGCTGGTGCAGGAGGCCGGGAGCGACCAGGTGATCCGGACCGCCGCCACGGCCGCCGCCGTCGCGATCACCGTGGTGGACGGGGAGAACTCGGGGTTCGGCCCGGCGAAGCCGTTGACGCGGGCGTTGCGCGGGGCGGCGTTGCTGCCGTACTGGACGATCACCGGGTTGACGCGGGGCGGGCGGCTGGCGCAGTTCCTGGGGTTGCTCGGGTTCGCGTTGGGCGGCGCGCTGCTGGTGCTGGCGTTGTTCGACCTGTTGCCCGCGTGGGCCGTGGGACCGGCGGCGGCGCTGGGCGGCGGCACGGTGCTGGCGGCGTTCGGGTACGCGGCGTTGCGGACCGGGACGTTGTTGCACGGCTTGGTGTTGCTCGCGCCGGTGCTGCCGCTGGCGGTGGTCGCGGTCGACGGTGCGCGGGAGCACATCGGGTCCGGGGACGGGTCGACGGGTGCGGTCGCGGTCGGCGGGGTGGTGCTGGTGGTGCTGGCGTTGCTGCTGATCGGCAGCCTGCCCGCGCCGGTGGGCACGCCGTTGGCCGTGCTGCGGCGGATCCGGGTCGAACCCCGGACGTTGGTACGGGCGGCGATCGTGGTGCTGGTCGGCGCCGGGGTGTGGGCGGTGATCCGGTGGCGGTGGTACGACCTGGCCCCGCTGTGGGTGGGCGTCGCGTGGCTGGGGTCGACCGTGTTCGGCGGGGTGGCCGCGTACTGGTTGGGCAGTTCGCTGCGGCGGTGGCGGCGCCTCGGGGACACGTGGCGGACGGAGGACGCCCAGCCGCCCGCGTCGGCGACGGCCGGTTGGTCGGCCGTGTACGGCGCGGGGTTCTTGGCCGTCGCGGGCGTGATCCAGGTGTCGGACCTGCGTTTCGAGGGCTGGGAGGCGGTGCTGGGCACCGCGTTGGCGTTCGGTCTGGTGCTACTGCTCGTCACGACGTGGTGGGTGCCGCTGCGGACGAGGCGGGCGATCGAACGCCAGTTGGCCGAGTTCGACCCGGAGGGCCGGCCGACGGCGGAGGCGTTGTTCAAACGCCTTGAGGGCAACGGAATGCTCTTCAAGTTCCTGGTGGTGGTGAAGAACGGAAAGCCGGTCCTCAACCCCGCCGGCCGCCGCCTGGTCCGCCGGATCGACCGCCGCCGCTGACGTCAGGCCGACCGGGTCCCGGCGACCGTCGTCCGGACCCGGTCGGCCGCGTCGGAAGCGGACCGGGCGGCTTCACGGGTCTGTCGCGCGAGGTCGTCGTTCACGGCCCGGGTCGCGGCTTCGGCCGCCGCGAACGCACGCGTGGCGGCCAGGTCGGCCCGCGCTCCGGCGCATTCGGCGGAGTCCACGGCCTGACCCGCCAGTTCGATGGCCCGAAGATCACCCAGAACGGTGACAGCCTGTTCGCAGAGCGAGCGGACGTGCGCTTCGGTCAACAGAATCTCCACCTCGTCCCCGATCGTGAGCATGGCCGCCCCCAGCCCGGAACGCAGGGTGACCGCCACCTCGTCATCGACGATCATTCCGACGCTGGTCACGACGTTTTCCACGATGTCCGCTCCTGATGTGCTTTCACGCAACAGTTAGCCTTCGGTACATCTGGACCATATAACTGGAGATATTCAGATAGCCATTCTCTGATTGGGGGATGTGCAGGACACGATCAGGTGGAGGAAGCTGGATGGCCGTCCCGAACCCGCTGCGCGTCGAACTCGGACAGCGCCTTCGCACCTACCGCGAGCGGGCCGACGTCAGCCTGCGCAGAATCGACGAGGACGCCCAACTCGGTTGGTACCCGGGCAAGATGTCGAAGGTGGAGACCGGCACCCGCGTCCCGGCGACCGCCGAACTCCACCGCATCGCCGACCTGTGCCGGGTCGACCAGGACGAGCGGGCCAACCTGGTCGCGTTGGCCGCCGGAGCACGCAAGCGGACGCGAATGCCGCACGTGGCGGACTGGGCGCAGTCGTACGTGCTGTTGGAACAGGCCGCGACCGCCATCGACTACCACGACGCGGAACTGATCCCCGCGATCCTCCAGACCGAGGGCTACGCCCGAGCGCTGCTCGGGCTGGGCGATGCCGACCACCTGGACGAGCGGGTCGCCGAACGCCTGTCCCGCGGCGAACTGCTGGATCGCCCGAACCCGCCTCGGGTCCGGGTGGTCCTCGGTGAAGCCGCCCTGCACAGGCTCCCGCCCGAGGTCCACGAAGCACACGGACAGTTGGAGAACCTGATCCGGCCACGACCGACCGCCGAGGTACGGATTCTCCCGTTCGAGCGGGGCCTCTACCAGATGATCGGTGTCGGTTTCACGACACTGCACCTGTCGGCGCTCGCCACGTCCCGCGTTTACCTCGAAGGTGCGACAACCGCGACCTACCTGCATGAACCATCTGAAGTCGCAGTGTACGAAGCGAAGTTCGAAAAACTGTGGACCCTCGCCGCATCGGCCGACGAGTCTGCGACGATCGTACGGAGGCTCATCCAGCGGCTCGAATGACGGAGGAAGCCAGTGGCCAGCGAGGACAGCGTCAGATGGGGTGAGGGTCGGAAGCCGCGTCGAAGCTTCGGCGCGAACAACTGCGTCGAGATCGCTCATGCGCCCGGCCTGGTCGGCGTCTGGGACACCAAGCATCGGGCAGCCGGACCAGTGGTCGTCGGGTGTCGGGCGTGGGCTGCGTTCCTGAACACCGTGAAGTAGGCAGCACCCGCTTGGGCGGTGAAAGAGTCCGGTCCCGATCGGAAGGCCCACCGACCCTCGATGCGATTCGGGAGAGCGCATGGTCGAGAGATGGCGGAAGTCCAGCCACTCGTCGGGGAACAGCGGCGGCTGCGTTGAACTCGCTTGCGGAGTCGTCGAGCGGGTATCCGTTCGGGCCGTCCGGGACTCGAAGAATCCGGCCGGGCACGAACTGCTGTTCACCGCCGCTGCCGTCGAACGTGTCGTCGCCGCGCTGAAGGCGGATCGCGTCGGGTGGTCGCGACTTCACGACGGAGGCGATCGATGAGCGGTGGGGTCGGAATCCGATGGGGTGAGCGACGGAAGCCTCGTCGCAGTCAAGGTGCGAACAACTGCGTCGAGATCGCCCATGCGGCCGACCTGGTCGGCGTCTGGGACACCAAGCACCGAGAAGCCGGACCCGTGGTCGTCGGACGCCGAGCGTGGGCCGCGTTTCTCGCGACGGGAAGGAAGCGATGACCACCCGGTGGAAGAAGTCGTCGCGGTCGGGTGGCGCCTCGAACAACTGCGTCGAGGTCGCCGACGTCGGTGCCTTTCGCGACACCAAGAACCGGGCCGTGGCACTGGTGGTGGGACGACCGGCTCTGGCCCGTCTGCTCGACGCCGTGCGCCGCGACCTCCTGCGGCCGTGACATGCCACGCGGGGCACCGGCCAAAGCCGGTGCCCCGAGTCTCCCCCATCAGGCGGCGAGGGCGATCTCCCTGGTCGGGGTCGGAAGGCCCATCGCCCTCGCGTACAGGGCCTCGAACTTCTCCAAGGTCGAGTCGATGGCGTGCGTGGCGATCAAGTCCAGGCTCGCCGCGCCCATGCGCGCAGTGACCGCGCGATCGACCGTCACGGCGTGCAGGCGGTCCGCCAAGCCGCTCACGTCGCCCGGCGTGAAGAGCCAGCCGTTGCGGCCCTGGTTGCACAGGTGCGGCAACGCCATGGCGTCCGCCACGACGACCGGCTTGCCGGCCGCCATCGCCTCCATCGTCGCCAGGCTCTGCAACTCCGCGATGCCGGGCATGCAGAACACGTCGCAACCCGCGTAGGCGTCCAACAGTTCCTCTTCGCTCACGAAGCCCCGGAAGCGCACGCGGTCGGCGATTCCCAGATCCCGGGCCAACATCTCCCACTCGGCCCGGCACGAGCCGTCGCCGACGATGTCCGCCTTCAAAGTGGGCACCAACGCCACCGCGCGCACTAGTTCGTCGACGCGCTTCTCCTCGTCCAAGCGCCCCACGAACAGCACCGTGGGTTCCTCGTTCGTCCGCACCGACGGGCGTGAGCGGTAGCGGTCGATGTCGATCCCGCACGACACCGGCACGGCCCGCCGCGGGAAACCGTTGTCGTGCAACAACTCCACGGCACGCGGGGTGGGGGCCGTCACGACGTTCGCCCGGCCGAAGACCCGCCCGAGGTCCCGCCACGCCCACCGCGACGCCGCCCCCTGGAACCACGCCGGCACCTTGGCGTGGCCGAACAGGTTCTCGGGCATGAAGTGGTTCGTGGCCACGCTCGGAATCCCCAGCTCCCGCGCGTGCTTGAGCACGTACCGACCCACCACGAAGTGCGCCTGGACGTGCACCAGGTTCGGCCGCAGCCGCTTGAGCAACGACCGCACCTCGCCGCTGACCTCCCACGGCACCCCGATCCGGAAGGTGCGGTGGAACGGCGTCCGGTGCGACCGCAGCCGGTGCACGGTCAGGCCGTCGACCTGCTCGGTGCGGGCACGGCCGTCCTCCGACAAGCAGATCACGTGCACGTCGTGGTCACGGCCGGCCAGTCCCGTCGCCAACCGGTGCGCGAAGCGCGCCGCGCCGTTGACGTCCGGCGGGAAGGTCTCGGCGGCGATCACGATCCGCAGGGCGTCGGTGGTCACAGGGTTCTCCGTTTCATGGGAACTGGAAGAGTTGCGGGCGAGCACGACCACGCCGCCGACCGCGACGGCGGCGCAGACGGTCTCGGCCAGGGCGGTGAACCCGCCGGTGCGGGCGGCCTCCCCCAGGAGGGCCGCGCCGAGGCCGACCGCGACGAGCGGGTCGACCACGGTGAGGCAGGCCACCGCCAGGTGCGGTGGACCGGCCGCGTAGGCGTGCTGGATGAACCAGCCGCCGACGAGCAGGGCGACGACGATGCCCGTCGCCGAGATCGCGGTCGTCAACCCGGCCGTGCCCTGCTGCACGTCCTGGGACACCGACCGCATCAACACCGACACGTAGCCGTAGGCCACGCCGCCGGCCGCGCCGAACCCGAGCGCACGGGGCGTCGGCCGCGTCGACAGCACCCCGAGCAGGCCGGGCACCGCGACCAGGCCGAGCGCGACGAGCCCGGCGTGCAGTTCGGCCTCGGGCGCCACGGTCGTGGCCGTCGCGCTGCCCGCCGCGAGGAAGACGAACGCCCCCACGCCGAACGTGGTCAACACCACCACCGGCAGGTCGCGGCGCCGCCCGTCGAGCACGGCCGTCACGCCGATGGCCAGCACGCCGACCGGCTGCACGACGCTCAACGGCGCCATGCCCAACGCCACCGCGTGCACCACCGAACCGACCACCAGCAGCACGAGCCCGAGCAGCCAACGCGGACGTCGCAGCAGGTCAAGTACCTTCAGCGAGCCTTCGCTCGCGTGCACGGCGGCGTGCTGGAGCCGGGCCGCCAAGGCGAAGAACACCGCGCCGCCGGCGGCCAACGCGACCGCGAGCCACGTCACGACGCCACCTCCCGGCGCATCGCCACGGCCAGCGCGAACAGCAGTCCGTAGAGCAGGGCGAACAGGATGCGCTCGAAAAGCCCGAGCAGCACGGCGCCGTGTCCGGGGAACAGCACCGAGGTGTGGCTGAGCATGAACAGCAGGGCGGTCACCCCGGCGGCCAGGGAAATACGGCGCACGGCCGTATCGCGCACGAACCGGCGGGAAATCAACCAGCCGGCCAGCGGAAGGCTGGTGAACATGACCGCGCCCGCATACCGGTGCACCGCACCGGAGAACGACGTGGGCACGCCGGTCGGATCGGTCGGGAACACCGCCGCCACCGCCAGGCCCGCCGACCACAGTCCCAGCAGCACCGTCGCCGGTCCCCGCTTGGGCAGGCCGTTCGCGACCAGGTGGGCCAGCAACGCCACCGAGCCCGCGGCCAACGTGAGCGCCGTGAACGCCAACAGGCCCGTGCCGTTGTCGACGAAGATGTAATCGCTCACCACGTCGCTGACCGGACTGATCCGACCGACGGACACGACGTGCAGGTAAACGACAGGGAACAACGAAAGGACGAACGCCGCGATCGCCAGCGGCACCCGAGCCGCCCGTCTTTTCACCGCATTCCCCGACATGCCGTGAATCCTGTCTAAAACCGACACCCCCACCCATCCGGAACGCCCCCGAGGCGACCCTGAAGACACCCCGAGAACGGGGGTGGGGCTGACCCCACCCCGTCGGGTGCCCGGCGTACGCCTTACGCTTCCCGCTCGTGAGCCCGCATCCCCAGCAACCTGCCGTGGAGGTGTCGGGACTGGTCAAGCGCTACGGCTCGAACGTCGCGGTGGACGGCCTCGACCTCACGCTCGACCGCGGCACGGTGCTCGCGCTCCTCGGACCCAACGGCGCGGGCAAGACCACGACCGTCGAGGTGTGCGAGGGCTTCCGCGCCGCCGACGGCGGTTCCGTGCGCGTTCTCGGCCTGGACCCGCGCCGCGACGGCGACGCGTTGCGCGCACGCATCGGCGTGATGCCGCAGGGCGGCGGCGGCTACCCCGGCGTACGGCCGGACGAGCTGCTGCGCCTGGTCGCCGCGTGCGCCGCGAACCCGCTCGACCCGGCCTGGCTGCTCGACGTGCTCGGCCTCGACTCCGCGCGGCGCACCACCTACAAACGGCTCTCCGGCGGGCAGAAACAACGGCTGTCGCTGGCGTGCGCGCTGGTCGGCCGACCCGAGCTGGTGTTCCTGGACGAGCCGACCGCCGGCATGGACCCGCAGGCACGACGCCTGGTGTGGGACCTGGTCGGGGCGTTGCGCGAAGACGGCGTGTCCGTGCTGCTGACCACGCACCTGATGGACGAGGCCGAGGCGTTGGCCGACCACGTCGTGATCGTGGACTCGGGCAAGGTGGTCGCGGCCGGCACACCCGCGTCCCTCACCCGCGGCACGGGCGACGAACAACAACTGCGCTTCAAGGCCAAGCCCGGTCTGGAGCTGTCCCTGCTGCGCGACGCGCTGCCCGAGGGACTGGACGTCCGCGAGACCCTGCGCGGCGCCTACCTGATCGAAGGCCACATCGACCCCCAGGTCGTGTCGACGGTGACCTCGTGGTGCGCGCAACAGGGCGTGCTGGCCGAAGAGCTGACCGTGGCCAAGCGCAGCCTCGAAGACGTGTTCCTCGACCTGACCGGACGGGAGCTGCGCTCGTGAACTTCGCGCCCGGCACGTTCACCCCCGCACCCGGCCGCGGCCGGTTGGGCCGCATGCTGCTGGTCCAGGCCCGCACCGAGGCCGTGCTGACGTTGCGCAACGGTGAACAGGCCCTGCTGACCGTGATCATCCCGATCGGCCTGCTGGTCGCCCTGGCGCTCATGTCGGTGATCCCGATGCCCGAACCCCGCGTCGGCTCGGCCGCGGCCCGGGTCTTCGCCCTGGCCGTGATCTCGTCGGCGTTCACCGGCCAGGCCATCGGCCTCGGGTTCGACCGGCGCTACGGCGTGCTCAAACGCCTCGCCGCCACGGCCCTGCCCCGCTGGCTGCTGATCTCGGGCCGGATGGCCGCCGCGTTCGTCGTGGTCGCCGTGCAGGTGGTCGTGCTGACCGTGACGGCACTGCTGCTGGGCTGGCAGCCGTCCCTCGCCGGGGTGGCGTGGGGCCTGCTCGTGATCGTGCTCGGCACGCTGACGTTCGGCGCGCTGGGCGTGCTGCTCGGCGGGGCGCTGCGCGCGGAGATCGTGTTGGCGCTGGCCAACATCGTGTGGTTCCTGCTGCTGCTCGTCGGCGGCGTCGCCCTGGGCGTCGAGTCGATGCCCGGCTGGGCCGCGACGATCGTCCACCTGCTGCCGTCCGCGGCCCTGGCCGAGGGCCTGCACACCGCCCTGGTCGACGGAACCGCTCCTGCTCCGCGCGACGTCCTCGTGCTGTCGGGCTGGGGTGCCGCCGCCGGCGCTCTCTCCCTCCGGACCACCAAGCTCAGCTGACCTCCCCCCAATCACCGCGAGTTATACGTTCAGGCACCACGAAATGTGCGTTCAGGCACCACGAAATGTGTACTCGGGCACCCTCGACCGGGTCGCATGAGCCCCGGGCTCCGACGCCCGCGTGCGGGGCCCGGGACGGAGGCGGCAACTGTCGGCCCGTTTCGCCGCCGCCACTCCGCCAAGGACGGCACTCAGGGGGCCGGCCTCGCCGACCGCCACCGGGTGGTTGTGTGCCGGTCCGCTCGGTACCCCCGGGACACGCTCTCAGTCGTCGGTACCTACCATCGGGTCGTGTCCGCTCCAGTCTGGTTCGTCCGCCCTCTGCTCGCCTCACGACGGGCGGTCGCCATCGCCCTGGTCATAGCCCAGGGCGGCATCGCGGTCACCGGGTCGATCGTCCGCGTCACCGGGTCCGGGCTGGGCTGCCCCACCTGGCCGCAGTGCGTCGCGGGCAGCCTGACGCCCGTCGAACACCCCGAGGTCGCCCCGCTGCACCAGTGGGTCGAGTTCGGCAACCGGACGCTCACCGGACTGGTCGGGATCATCGCGGCACTGTGCGTGCTCGCCGCGTGGTTCGGCACGCCCCGACGCCGCCGCGTCCTCGTGCTCGCCCTGATCCAGCTCGGCGGCGTGGCGCTGCAGGCCGTGGTCGGCGGGATCACCGTGCTCACCGGTCTGCTGTGGTGGACGGTGTCCGTGCACTTCCTGATCTCGATGGGCCTGGTCTGGCTGGCCGTGCTGCTGTACGCGTCGCTGCGCGAAGGCGACGCGCCGGCCGTGCCATTGGTGCCGCGCGGACTCGTGGCGCTCCAGGCCGTGCAGGCCGGTGTGCTGGCGTTGTTGCTGCTCGCGGGGACGTTCGTCACGGCAGCCGGACCGCACGCGGGCGACGCGGCGACACCCCGACTCGCCCTGCCGGTGGACACGCTGTCCCAGCTGCACGCCGACCTGCTGTTCCTGTTCCTGGGCATGCTGGTCGCGCTGGGCTTCGCGCTGCGCGGGCACCCGGTGCCGAAACGGCCTTACGTCGTCCTGGTCGCGGTCGTCCTCGCGCAGGGCGTGTTGGGCATGGTCCAGTACTGGACGGGCGTGCCCGAGGTGCTCGTCTCGCTCCACGTGCTCGGCGCGGGCGCGGTGGTCGTGGCCACCGCGAACCTGTGGGTGGCCACGCGCGTCCGCGCTCACTTGGGGGTCGAGGACGGCCTCCGCTCCCAGAGCGCGGGCAGCTCGGTCGCCAGCCACGTGTAGAGGTCGTCGACCGCGCGCAACCGCAGGGCACGTTCCGGGTCGCCGCTCATCAGCCGCATGCCCGATTCGGTCAGCTCGCGCACGCTCACCAACGCGTCGAGCTTGCGCTGCACCAGGTCCGCCCAGCGCTTCTCGTCGATCCGGTACTGGGCCGCCTGCCGGCCGCGCCGCGTCCGCTTGGTCACCAGGCCCTCGGCCACCAGGAACTTGAGGTTGGTGCTGATCGACCCGCTGCTGGCCTCCAGCTCCTGGGAGAGTTCCGCGGCGGTGCGTTCGCTCGGCCGGCACACCAGCAGGTAGCCGAGGATACGCCCGCCGATCAGTGGGATGCCCTCCTCGGCGAAGTGCGCGGCGAAGCGCTCGATCCAGGCGGAGAGGCGGGTTTCCCGTCCGACGCCCACTGCGACCTCCCTTGAGCTTCGGTCAACACTGAAGCCATAGTAGGTCGGATCGTGATCTTCGCGCAAAGGGCACGCCGGAACCCGACGTGACGATCACGTCCACGAGGTCCGCGTCCGGTCGTGAAGAGCGGCGTGGTGGATGCCGACCGCGCGGCACGCCGATCACGCCCGACGGCCGCCGTGCCGGCGCCTACAGCCGGCGCAGGCCCGCGAGCACGCGTTCCATCAACCCCAGGTCCGGGGTCTCCCCGTCGGACGTGGCGGTGAGGTGGATGTCGATCAGACCGCGTTCGGCCATGTCACCGAGCAGCACCTTGGCCACCCCCAGCGGCACGCGCAGCAACGCCGCCACCTCGGCCACCGACCGGGGCCGGGCGACCAGGTTCACGACCTCCTGGTGCTCGGCCTTCATCAGCGTGCCGGGCGGGAGATCCCACTCCACGACCGACACCAGCGTCTCGATCTCCAGGTGGTACGAGGTCGTCGTGCGGCCACCCGTCCACGAGTACGCGCGCACGATCGCGGGCGCGTCCTCCGGCTGGTAGTCGCCGTCGTCGTCCTCGTCCGGGTAGACCGGCTGCTGCGGTCGGGTCTCGACCGCGTCGGGCCTGGACCCGGCCGGCGGGTGCCGCCGGGGCGAGTCCAGGCTGAAGCCGTTGAGCAGGTCCGCGAACGTCTGTTCGGTAGAAGACTCCGGGTCCGGGCTCATGACCACCTCACGCCGATGGGCGGGCCATCATCCTTTTCGCGCCCGACAGCTGGGCACGCAGTTCGGGGGTGAGCAGCTGACCGACCTGGTCGACGACGACCGTCATCTCGTAGGCGACCTGACCGACGTCGGAGTCCGGTGCGGCGAGGACCGCCAGGCACGAGCCGTCCCGGATCGACATGAGCAGCATGATGCCGTACTGCATCTCGACCACGGAACGCAGGACGCCACCGCCGTCGAAACAGCGGGACGCGGACTCGGTCAGGCTGGCCACGCCGGCCGCGATCGCCGAGAGCTGTTCGGCCCGGTCGTCGGGTAGCCCGTTCGACGCGGTGAGCAGCAGCCCGTCCACCGAGATGACGACGGCGTGGGCAACACCGGGCACGCGGTCGGCGAAATTGCTCACCAGCCACCCGAACTGGTCGACCTGTCGTGATCTCTGCGCGCTCATGTGCTCTCCCGCCCCTGACCCGGTCGACTCTCACCGGACTCCTGTACACCTTGCCGGATACCGGTCTGGTAACTCGCCAGAAACCCGCGTGTCGCATGCGGGTCCCTCCGGACGGGTGCACCGGTATCTGGGCCATCCGGCCGATCGGCCATCAGGTTGCTGCGCGGTCGGCGCTTGGGCAGTCCGCCGGTCTCCTCGGTCGCGGACGCCTCGGGCACGCGGTGGCGCGGCACCTCGGGGGGAACCGTGCCGCCGCCGAACCAGGTCGACAGGTGGCGCGGTGTGGTCTCGGGAGCGGCGGGGTCGACGGTGGTGCCGCTGAACGGCTCCCACCCCTCCTCCCCGCCGACGGGCGGTGTGGTCGGGGCGCCGGGCGCGGGTGCGGTCGGCGGCACGCCGTCCGGGGCGGACCCCGGGGCGCTCGTGGGGGTGGCGCGCGGCGGAGTGGCCACCCCGTTGGTCGGTGCGACGCCGTCGGCTCCGACGACGTCCGGTGCTGCGTGGTGCGGTCCGGCGGGCCGGGTCGGCAAGGGCAGACCCGGCTGCGGACCGGTGGAACCCGGCGGCGTCGCGGGCGTGAGCCCGGTTTGGCCGCCGACGGGCATGCCGAGCAGCTGCACGCTCGGCACTACGGGCTGGGGTCCGGTCGTCGCGGTGCGGGCACCGTTGACCGGCTGGGCCACGCGGGTCGGCAGCGGCAGACCCGAGGACGGGCCGGCCGTGCGGGCGGGCACGGCGAACGCGCTCGCGGCGGCCGGGCGGGCCGGTGCCGAACGCGGCGTCGACGTGCCGGTGCGGACCAGGTCGCCGGACACGGCCACGACGGCGCGCAGGCCGTCGCCCTGCTCTTTGAGCACGACCTCGATGCCGTGGCGACCGGCGAGGCGACCGACGACGTACAGGCCGAGCTGGCGGGACACCGGCAGTTCGGCCGAGTCGTCGAACGCGGCGAACGCGATCTTGCGGTTCGCCTCGACCAGCTCGTCCTCGGACATGCCGACGCCGGAGTCGACGACGTCGATCAGCACGCCGCCGCCGGGCCGGGTCCGGCCGCCGACGACGACCTGGCTGCGCGGCGGCGAGAACGTCGTCGCGTTGTCCAGCAGCTCGGCGATCAGCCGGACGAGGTCGCCCGCCGCGTAGCCGACGACGTCGACCTGCGGCGCGGCCTGCACCACGACCCGCTGGTACTGCTCGATCTCCGAGCCCGCGGCGCGCAGCACGTCGCCCAGCGGCACGGGCCGGGTGAACCGGCGTGCCGCGTCGGTGCCGGACAGCACCATGAGGTTCTCGTTGTTGCGCCGCATGCGGGTCGCGAGGTTGTCGAGCTTGAACAGGTTCGCGAGCTGCTCGGGGTTCTCCTCCTGGCGCTCCAGCTCCTCCATGAGCTTGAGCTGGCGCTCCACGAGGCCCTGGCTGCGGCGGGACAGGTTGGTGAACGCGTTGCGCATGGCCGTGCGCAGTTCGGCCTGCTCGGCCGCGGAGTCCAGGGCCTGGCGGTGCACGGCGTCGAACGCGCGGGCCAGCTGGCCGAGTTCCTCGCGGGTGTGCACGGGCACCGGGTCGATCTCCACGTCCGGTGCGGCGTCGCCCTTGCGCAACTGGTCGACGAGTTCGGGCAGGCGGTTGCGGGCCACGTCGAGCGCCGAGGTGCGCAGCGCGCGCAGGGACCGCAGCAGGTAGTTGCCGACGACGATGCCGACCGCGCCGGCGACGAACAGCGACGCCAGCAGGATCACCGCCGCCACGCCCGCGCGGTCGCTGGTCTCGTCCTGGAGCCGGGAGGCCGTGGTGGTCAGCTCGTTCTCCAGCGACCGCAGCACGGTGCCGATCTGCTTGAGCGTGGCCTCGGAGCCCAGCGACCAGTCGGCCGAGGCGATCGTGCCGACGGCGTCGGGGTTGTCGCGCACGGTCTGGAGCAGCGTGGTGCGCGTGTCGGCGTCGCGGCCGGACAGCGCGTCCTTGTACTGGCTCTGCTGTTCGGGCGTGGCGACCGCGGAGAAGTCGGCGAGCTTGTCCTGTTGACGGGTGAAGGACTGCTCGATGGCGGTGCGCTCGCCGGGCAGCAGCGTGCCGCGGCTGATGCCCGCGATCACGGTGGCGTGCTGCCAGGACACCTGTTCGCCGGCCATGGCGAGGTTGTGCAGCGCGTTGGCCGTGCCGGACAGCGCCGGGTCGCCGAAGTCGCCGGTCATGGCCTGGTCGAAGTCGAGCAGGGCGCGCAGCACGACGGAGTAGCCGGCGATGCCGCCCGCGAGGTCGACGCCGCCGGTGAGCACGCGGTCGCGCAGCTGCGGCAGGCCGTCGAGCTGCACGAGCACGTCGCGGAACCGGGCGTTGGCGACCGTGCCGAGCGTGGTGGTGCGTTCCATCAGGTTCTTGACCGCGGCGACGGAGTTGTCGCTGAGGCTGACCAGTTCCTTGAACTTGCGGACGTCCACGCCCTCGCCCTCGGCGCGGGCACCGGCCAGGGCTCGTTCGGACTGGACGTTGGCGATCAGCGGGTCGAGGCCGGCGCGCAGCGTGACGACCCGCTGGACCGAGGCGAACGAGTCCGCGCTGCGGATGTAACCGCGGATCTGGACCAGGCCCGAACCGACCGCCACCAGCACCGGCACGGCCAGCACGGCGGCGAGCTTCACCGGCAGACGCCAATTCCGCCAGTCCGCGACGGCGTTCCACCACTGCCCACGCGCCGCGCTGTTCTCGCCAGTCACCAGACAAGTCCCGGGAGTATCGGAGTAGTAATCGTTCGACTACACAATCGCCGCCGACGCGAATAGCGCAGGCGGCCGATGCTGCTGCGAGATAGTAGGTGGTGGCGGGCGCCACGACAACGACCCTGGGTCACGTCCTCATCCGTTCGGCCCAGCGGCCGACGACGCGGCGCACCGACCGGACTACGGAGACGATCACCCGCACGGATGACGTGCGTGCCGGACCCGGGCAGAGGCGACCGAACCGCCCAACCGACCGTTGACTGCCGGCCGCTCGCGGTTACGCTGAGCACTCGCCGTGGGCCGAGCGCTCCGTCCCGCACGGCACGGCAAATCCCCGTGGAGGATTGATGACGAAGGCGATCCTGCCTCCGACGGAATCGCGACACGCCCGATCGGGTGGTCGCGCGTTCGCTACTTTCGACGAACCGGCGGCACCGCTGCTGGTCGACGCCGAGGGCAATCCGGACTTCGCCGCGATCCGGGACAGCGACGATTTCCGCGAGCTGCGCCGTCGGATTTTGATCTTCGTTTTGCCCGCGACGTGCGGATTCCTGGCCTGGTACCTGGGCTATGTGGTGCTGTCCGCGTACGCCCCCGACTTCATGGGCGCCGAACTGTTCGGTTCCGTGAACGTCGGCATCACCTTCGGCCTGCTCCAGTTCGTGACGACGATCACACTCACAGTGGCCTACTCCCGCTACTCCCGCAACCGGCTCGACCCGCAGGTCGACGCGGTCCGCGCGCTCACCTCGGAGGCCCGCCCGTGACCGGCGCCAACATCGCGCTCAACGTCGGCGTCTTCGTCGTCTTCGTCCTGATCACGCTGTTCATCGTCTACAAGGCCGGTTCCCGCAACGCGACCGCGTCCGACTACTACGCGGCCGGCAGCAGCTTCACCGGGCCGCAGAACGGCGTCGCGCTCTCCGGCGACTTCCTGTCCGCCGCGTCGTTCCTGGGCATCTCCGGCAGCATCGCGGTCAACGGGTACGACGGGTTCCTGTACTCCGTGGGCTGGGTCGTCTCCTGGCTGCTCGGCCTGATGGTCATCTCGGAGCGGCTGCGCAACACCGGCCGGTTCACGCTCGGGGACGTGCTCGCGTTCCGGATGCGGCAGCGGCCGGTCCGCGCGGCGGCGGCCAACGTGACCCTGGTGATCTCGCTGTTCTACATGATCGCCCAGATGGCCGGTGCCGGCGCGCTCATGGCGCTGCTGCTCGACGTGCACACCGCCGGCGGGCAGGCGCTGGTCATCGCCGTGGTCGGCGTGATCATGGTGCTGTACGTGCTGCTGGGCGGCATGAAGGGCACCACCTGGGTGCAGATCATCAAGGCCGTCCTGCTGATCGTCTGCGTGACCCTGATGACCGTGTTCCTGCTGGGCAAGTTCGGGTTCAGCCTGTCGGCGATCTTCGACGAGGCCAGCCTGAACTCCAGCCTGGGCCCGGACATCCTCCAGCCCGGCGCGCGCTACGGCGGCGAGCCGATGGACCGACTGGACTTCGTGTCGTTGGCACTGGCGCTGGTGTTGGGCACGGCGTGCCTCCCGCACGTGCTGATGCGCTTCTACACCGTGCCCAACGCGCGTGAGGCGCGGCGTTCGGTCGTGTGGGCGACGTGGATGATCGGCATCTTCTACCTGTGCACGCTGGTGATCGGCTTCGGTTCGCTGGCCCTGGTCGGGTCGACGACGATCGCCGAGGCGCCGGGCGGGGAGAACTCGGCCGCGCCGCTGCTGGCGTTCCGGATCGGCGGCGCGGTGCTGCTGGGCATCGTGTGCGCGGTGGCGTTCGCGACGATCCTGGCCGTGGTCGCCGGGTTGACGCTGACCGCGTCGGCGTCGTTCGCGCACGACGTGTACGCCAACGTGATCAAGCGCGGCAAGGCCGACCCGCACGAGGAGGTGAAGGTCGCCCGGCTGACCGCCGTGGTGGTCGGCGTGCTGGCGATCGCGGGCGGCATCGCGGCGAACGGGCAGAACGTGGCGTTCCTGGTGGCGTTGGCGTTCGCGCTGGCGGCGTCGGCGAACCTGTCCACGATCGTGTACTCGATGTTCTGGAAGCGGTTCAACACCAACGGGACGCTGTGGGCGATCTACGGCGGCCTGGGCTCGTGCATCGTGCTGATCGTGTTCTCGCCGTCGGTGTCGGGCGAACGGACGTCGATCTTCCCGGACGCCGACTTCGCCTGGTTCCCGCTGGGCAACCCCGGCCTGGTGTCGATCCCGCTGTCGTTCCTGTTCGGGTACCTGGGCACGATCCTGAGCCGGGAGACCCCCGACGAGGCCAGGACCGCCGAGATGGAGGTCCGCTCGGTGACCGGCATCGGCGCGGGTCTGCGCTAGGAGTTCCGCGGTGGCGGTCCGACCGGACCGCCACCGATCAGCGCCCGTCGATCAGCGCCCGTCGATCAGCGCCCGTCGATCAGGGCAGGTCGACGAGAGCGGCGCGCACCGCCGAGGCGAACCGCGCGGGCGCACCCGGGTCGGCCAGGCCGAAGCCCAACGAGGGTTCGACGAGTTCCAGTTCCAGCAGCAGCGGTCGGCCGTCGACGCCGGGGATCAGGTCGACCCGCGCGTAGAGCAGGTCCGCGCGGCGCACGCCGAGCAGTCCGGTCGCGGCGTCGAGCACGTCCTCCGCGGTCCGCCGCCGGGCCGCGTCGGGCTCGGCCCGGTCCAGCCGTTCCACCAGGTACAGGCCGGTCGGGTCGGTCACGGTGTCCGGCACGAGCATGGCGCCCTTGGTGAACGCGTGCGAGTACCGGCCGCCGAAGAACACCAACGCGGTCTCGCCGACGTGGTCGACGTCGGCCTGGTAGGGCTGCACCAGCGCGGGCCCGCCGAGTCCGGCCAGGTGCGCCGCCGCGGCCTCGTGGTCACCGGCCGCCACCCGCAGCGCACCACGCGATCCGGCGCCGACGGTCGGTTTGACGACGAACTCGCCTTCGGGCCAGGCGTCGAACCCCGGCGTGGCCACCGCCGTGGGCACCACGGGGACGCCCGCCTCGATCAGGTCGACCAGGTACGCCTTGTCGAGGTTCCACTTGACCACACCCGCCGGGTTCGCGAGCACGGGCACGGATTCGCACCACGACAGGAACTCGGCCGCCCGCTCGGGGTAGTCCCACGTCGACCGCAGCACGACGAGGTCGGCGTCGGTGTCCGTGTCGGTGTCGGTGTCGGTTTCCGGGCCCCACCGCAACCAGGCGGACTCGACCCCGATGTCGGCCAGGGCACCCGGCACGTCCGCGTCGTCGCCGTCGCCCGCGGGCAGGCTCGCGCAGGTGGCGAGGGCGACCTTCACCGGCGGGCCATCCGGCGCCGGTGCGCGGGACCGATCTTCGCGGCGTCGGTGGTCTCGCGGTCCCACTCGTGCGCTTCCAGGTCGGCGACCGCGGCGACGACGGCCTCGGCCGTGTCCACGTCGGCCACCACCAGGTCGCCGATCGCGCCGTCGGCGCCGACCAGCACGACCCGGGCGCCGGCCCGGCCCAGGCGCGACACGACGGCACGTGCGGGTTTCCCGTGCGCGGCCACGAATTCTGACGCGGTGCGCACCGCTGCGGTGATGTTCTTGTCGTCGACCACGTCGCCAGCGTAGAACCTGCGGGTAACTTCCGTGGGCGTGACCGAAACCACGACACCGACCCGACTGGTCGACGAGTTCCTCGCCTGGCACTTCGACCGCAACCCCGGCACCGCCGCGTTGCTCGGGTCCCTCGCGCACGACCACACGCTCGGCGACTTCGACGCCGCCTCGTTCGCCGCGCACGAACGGGAGGCCGGCCGGTGGCTCGACCGGTTCGCCGCGCTGGAGACGGCCGACCACGCCGAGTCGATCGACCGCGACCTGGTGCTGGCCATGCTGCGCGGCGTGCGGGCGCGGGCGACCTGGCCGGCGTGGCGCCGCGACCCGGCGCTGTACCTGTCGGCCGTGCTGTACCCGCTGCACGCGGCGTTCCTCAACCGGCTGCGGCCCGAACCCGAGCTGGTGGCGAGCGTGATCACGCGGCTCGCCCAGGTGCCGGGCGTGTTCGCGGCGGCCAAGGACAACCTGGACCCCGAACTCGCCTCGCCGCTGATCGTGCGGCGGGCGGCGGCGCAGGCGCGCACCGGGCGGTCGTTCGTGACGCGCACGCTCGTGGCCGAGGTCGCCGACCCCGACCTGCGCGCCCGGCTGGCCGCGGCGGCGGAACCCGCGGCCGAGGCGTTCGACGACCTGGCCGCGTTCCTCGACGCGTTCGCCGGGACCGCGCGGGGCGACTGGCGGATGGGCGAGGCGCTGTACTCGACACTGCTGCGCGAACAGGAGGTCCTCGGGTACGGCGCGGCCGAACTGCACGAGCGGGGCAAGGCGGCCTACGCCGAACTGGAGGCCGACATCCGCGCGGTGGCCGGGCAGGACGACTGGCACGCGGCGATGGTCGCGCTCCAGGACGACCACCCGCCCACGCCCGAGGCGATGCGGGCGGAGTACGAGGCCGAGACCCTGCGGGCGCGGGCGTTCCTCGTCGAGCACGGGCTGGTGACGCTGGCCGAGGGCGAGGAGTGCCGGGTGGTGCCCTCGCCGGCGTTCCAGCGCCCGGTGCTCGGGGTCGCCTCCTACATGGCGCCGCCGCCGTTGACGTCCGCGCGCGTGGGGCACTTCTTCGTGCCGTTCCCGCCGGACGACTTCACGGCCGAGCAGACCACGCAGCGGCTGCGGACCAACGCGCGGTCGCAGCTCGCGACGATCGCGGTGCACGAGGCGTACCCCGGTCACCACTGGCACCTGTCGTGGCTGGCCGCGCAGGACCGCCCGGTGCGCAAGGTGTTCCGGACGCCCTACTTCGCCGAGGGGTGGGCGTTGTACTCGGAGCGGCTGCTGCGGGAACACGGGTACTTCGCCACCGGACCCGGCGACGCCGCCGCCGCGCGCGGCCGGGAACTGGCGCACGTGGAGGCGTGGTTGTTCCGCGCCGCCCGGATGGTCGTGGACACGGCGTTGCACTGCGGGGACATGACCGTGGAGCAGGCCCGCGAGTTCATGACCACGAAGTCGTCGTTGACACCGGGGACCGCCGTCGCCGAGATCGACCGGTACTGCGCGTGGCCGACCCAGGCGCCGTCGTACCTGACGGGCGCGCTGGAGATCCTGAGCATCCGGGAGGAGTTCACCGGCTCGCCGCGCGAGTTCCACGACACCATCGCGGGGTCCGGCGCCCTCCCCCTGGGCCTGGCCCGCCGCGCCGCCCTGGGCCGCTGACCCGCGAGTCCTCCACTCAGGCACCCCGAAATACGCACTCGGACACCCACGATCGGGTGGTTCCCGGTCGGTGGAACGCGGAACAGCCGCTCCGGCACACCGGTTGGCGTGAAGCAGAAGCGGAACGAGGGAAGGAACGGCTGATGCCGAAGGCAGTGGTGGTCCGCACGCCCGGCGGACCCGAGGCGCTGGAGTACACCGACGTCGACGCGGTCGCCCCCGGCCCGGGCGAGTTGCTGGTCGAGGTCGCGGCGGCGGGCGTCAACTACATCGACACCTACCACCGGTCGGGCGCCTACCCGCTGCCGGCGCCGTTCGGCGTCGGGCTCGAGGGTGCGGGCCGGGTCGTCGGTGTCGGGGACGACGTCGGCACGGTCCGGGTCGGCGACCGGGTGGCCTGGGCGAGCGCCCAGGGCAGCTACGCCGAGCGCGTGGTCGTGCCCGCGCGCAACGCGATCCTCGTACCCGAGGGCGTGGCCGACGAGGTCGCCGGCGCGTTGCCGCTCCAGGGTCTGACCGCGCACTACCTGGTGCGGTCGACGTTCGAGGTCGGCGCGGACCACACGATCCTGGTGCACGCGGCGGCCGGTGGGGTCGGGCTGCTGCTGGTCCAGCTCGCCAAGGCCCGCGGCGCGCGCGTGATCGGCACGGTCTCGACCGAGGCGAAGGAGGCGCTGGCGCGGGAGGCCGGCGCGGACGAGGTGATCCGCTACGACCGGACGCCGTTCGCCGAGGAGGTCCGCCGGCTCACCGACGGCGAGGGCGTGGCGGTCGTGTACGACGGGGTCGGCGCGGCGACGTTCGAGGGCAGCCTCGACAGCCTGCGGCCACGCGGGCTGCTGGCGCTGTTCGGCGCGGCGAGCGGCCCGGTGCCGACGTTCCAGCCGCAGGTGCTCAACCAGAAGGGTTCGCTGTACCTGACCCGACCGTCGCTCAACGCCTACACGGCCACGCGCGAGGAGTTGGACTGGCGGGCGGGCGAGCTGTTCGGCGCGGTCGCGGACGGGTCGCTGACCGTGCGGATCGGCGGGCGTTACCCCCTCGCGGACGCGCGGCGGGCGCACGAGGACCTGGAGGGCCGGCGGACGACGGCGAAGCTGCTGCTCGTGCCGTGACGCGGTGGTCGGGGTCCGGTGCGTCGCCGGACCCCGACGACCGTCGTCAGCCGACCTTGACCGCGTCCAGCACGAACACCAGGGTCTCCCCCGGCTTGATCGCGCCCGATCCCCGGTCGCCGTAGGCGAGGGCGGGCGGGACGACGAGCAGCCGCCGGCCGCCCTCCTTGAGCCCGACCAGGCCCTGGTTCCAGCCCTGGATGACCTGGGCGTTGCCGACGTTCACGACCGGGTAGGGCTCGCCCTTCTTGTACGAGGTCTCCTGGAGCTTGGCGTCGCTGAAGGTGTAGAGCGTGTAGTGGATCTCCGCGGTGTCGCCGGCCGCGATCGCCGCGCCGGTGCCGGGCGTGATGTCCTGCACCACGAGGCCCTCGAGCGGGGAGCAGTCGCGCGGCACGGTGACGGTGGGCTGCGCGCCCTCCGCGCCCTGGACCTTGAACGCGTCGGTGGCGCAGGGCGGGCCGGTCGGCTTCACGGCCTGGGCCTCCTCGGCGGGGGTCTCCTCGGCCGCCTGGGTCGTCTGGGGAGCCTGGGCCACCGGGGTGGTGGTCTGGGTGGACGGCCGGTCGCTCGCGGTGCACGCGGACAGGGCCAGTCCGGCGGACAACAGGGACGCGACAACCAGGGCCGTGCGGTCGACAGTACGCATGGTCGCGGAGCCTAGGCGGCGCCGGCGCGCGGGCGACGGGCAGGGCGACCGGACAGCCGAGGATCGGTTACCGACCGTCGACGAGATCACGAAAAACACACCGCAAAAGTGCACCTTGTTAGCGCTTTCGCGCGTCGACACCCACGCGTACAGTAACTTTTCTCCCGCGACCGGATACTTCGGTCATTCATCCGTTCGCGGGGCCGCCGAGGAGGTGACGCCCGTGTCCGCGGACGGCGTCCGCGCCAACCTGTTACGGGAATTGTTCTGGACCAGGACCGGCCTGCTGCTGCTCGTTCTCGTGGTGACCTCCGCGACGTGCATGGCCGTGTCGAGTGGAATGGATCCCGGGCCGGTGCGGACATTCCTCGGATCGCTGGCCACCGGCACGCTGATCTCCGCCGTGGTCGGGTTCGGCCAGACCTTGATCACGAGTTCGGCCGCGCAACGCGCGTTGGTCACGCCGGTCGTCGAGGAGAGCCGCAAGGCGTTGCGCGACCTGGCCGCCGAGTACCGGGCGCTGGACCGGGAGTTCTTCCCCAGCCACGTGTTCGAGCCCACGACCAGGCCCGACCCGGCGTTCAACCAGCTCATGATGCAGGACCTGGAACGCACCCGGCTGTACGGGTTCCGCGGCTTCGCCGGCCGGTACGCGGCGTGCCGGGTGATGCTCGCGCAGTCGGAGTGCGAGCTGCGCGCGGTGCTCGCCGATCCGACCGACAACGATGCCATCAGCGGCCGGGCCCGCTACCTGCTGCGCCACGAGGGCGCCGACGGCGACTACGACACGATCGTCGCCCGGTTGCGCGAGCAGATCACGGTCGGGCTGGTCGGCCTGTACCTGGCCCGCAGCCGCTGCGCGCGGATCGACGTGACGATCGTCCCCGACCCGCCGCTGGACCGGCTGGAACTGTTCGACGACAGCGCCTGGCTCGCGCTCTACAGCAACACCAACGCGGGCGTGGTCCGCCTCTACCCGCGCACGCTGCGGTTCACCGAGGGCTCGTTCCTGTACGGCATGGAACGCGCCGAATTCCTCCGGATCAGCAATTCCAAGGCGGGACGACATCTCGTGATCACCCCGTCGACGGGCCGCGAGGAATTCCTGGACCGATTCCGCCTCGTCACCGGGACCGCGTTGACCGACCGCGGTTTCGCCGAACTCCAGGAGAAGTTCCACGCGTTCCGCCGGGAATTCTCCGCGTCCGCCCAACTGGGGAGCTGATAGACCGTGCCCTTCGAGTCCACCGCGCCCTTCGAGTCCACCGCGTCCACCGCCCTGACGGATCTCGCCGCGACCGTGACGGTTCCCGGAATCGCCGCACCGGGGAACTGGGACCACGTCGCGCGGGGGTTCCGCGAGTGGACCGACCGGCCGGGGCTGCGCGAGCGGCTGCGCGCGCACCTGGGCGGGCTGTCCTCCGACGACGCGCGCCGGCTCGTGGCACGGTCGCGGGAGACGACGACCCACTTCGCGTGGTGCCTGCGCGACGAGCCGGGCGAGCCGTTCACGTTCTGGCTGCACGAGTACAAGCCGCGGTCCGACTGGCGCCAGGGCTACGCCGACTCCGTGCACAACCACCGCTACCACTTCTGCACGGTCCTGCTGTCCGGCTCCTACCTGCACGAACGCTTCGACGCCCGGCTCGGCCCGGACGGCGGGTCGATCCTGTCCACCGCACTGCTGCGCCGCGACGAGCCCCGCGAGGGTGCCACCGGGACCGTGCTGGCCCACCAGTTCCACCGCATCCCGCGCGCCTGCGACGGCACGATGACGTTCCTGGTCAAATCGCGCGCGGTGACGCCGTGGAGCCTGTCCTACGACCCCGACACGCGGCTCAGCCACCGGCACGTGCCCGTGGAGTCACGCCTGGGGGTCCTGACGAACAGCCTCTGACCGCACCCCGCCCGCCTTACCATCGGCCGACCCGACACGGGAGGGTTCCGATGGTCATCGGCACGGGCACGGTCCCGGCACAGTCGATCAAGGACGTCGAGACGCGGGTGTGGCGGTTGTGCCACAGCCTCGCGGCACGGCTCCAGTTCCACGGGTGGCACCACGTGAGCTTCGTGCGCGACAAGGCGGTGCACTTCGCCCGGCGCAACGGCGCGGACGTGGCGCTGGTCGAGGTCGCCGCCCTGGTGCACGACGTCAACTACATGGTGCGGCGCAACTCGCTGCCGGTGGACGGCCGCGCGCTGCGGCTGTCCATCCTGGCGGACGCGGGCGTGGCCGACCTCGTCGCCCACCGCGTGGACCGCGTGGTGGAGGAGGCCGAGATGCGCACGCGGCACCGCGACATCTCGTTGGAGGCGCAGGCGCTGTCCGACGCGGACACGCTCTTCAAGGCACTGCCGGTCACGCCGGTGGTGCTCGCGCCCAAGTACCTGGCGGAGAACGGCATCACGCTGCGCGAGCTGGCGCACAAGATCGTCGGCGAGCAGCGCGGCAAGCACGACGAGGGCTACTACTTCTACGACCCGGAGGCGGCGGCGACCTACGCCCGGTGGGCCACGGCGAACCTGGAGCTGTGGCAGTGCATCGTCGAGTCGCTGGAGGACCCGGAGGTGGCCGAACTGCTGTCGGCCGTCGGCTGACGCGAAGATTCCACGTCACATCGCCAGAAGTGCCCCGCGCTGAAACGCGAAATCGCGAGATTGCTCCTTTTGCCCACCCAAGTTGCCCCGAATGCCCGCGTAAGAGCTGTGGATCTCGCGCGTCACTCCGTCAAGGCAGGGGCGAAGCCGCACGGGCGGCGATGCGGGAGGTGGCGGGATGGGGTTCCGCGAGGACAGGTCCAGCGGTTTACGGGAGTCCGCTCCGGTGGACGACCGCGGGATCGCGGCGGCGGTCGGGGGCGACCGCCGCGCGATCGAGCGCGTGCTCGCCTGGATACGCCCCGTCGTGATGCGCTACTGCCGGGGCCGGCTCGGCGGCAACGCCCAGGCCTGCGACGACGTCGCGCAGGAGGTGTGCCTCGCGCTGCTCCGGGCGCTGCCCGGCTACCGCGATCAAGGCCGCCCGTTCCTCGCGTTCGTCTACGGCATCGCCGCGCACAAGGTCGCCGACGCGCACCGCTCGGCCGCCCGCAACCGGGCCGAGCCGGTCGCCGAGCTGCCCGACGCCGCGGGCACCGACGCCGGTCCCGAACAGCTCGCGTTGCGCGGCGAGCTGTCCGACGACATGAACCGGCTGCTGGCCGTGCTGCCCGCGAAGCAGCGCGAGGTGCTGGTGCTGCGGGTGGTCGTCGGCCTGTCCGCCGAGGAGACCGCGGCGGCGGTGGACTCGACGCCCGGTGCCGTCCGGGTGGCACAGCACCGCGCGTTGACGAAGCTGCGCGCCGCGCTCGCCGGCGACCGGAGCGCATTGGTCGGAACGTGACCCGGGAATGCGACGGGGCGCCACGCGATAACGCGGCGCCCCGGTGCCGGAAATCACTTTCCGGCGGAAATCACGACAGGAATGGCAGCCCCAGGGCCGGCAGTCCCACGACCGCGTCGACCGCGAGTCCGCAGAACACGAGCATCAGGTACAGGTTCGACAGGTGGAAGAACGGCATCGTGTTCGTCGTCCCGCCCTTGCGGACCACGTTGTGCAGCCGGTGCGCGACCACCGCGAACCACACGCCCGACACCGCCGCCACGGCCACGTAGATCCACGAGGTGACCGGCGCCAGCAGCAGCGTGCACACCACGGTGATCCACGAGTAGATGACGATCTGCCGGGTCACCTGCTGCGCCGTCGCCACGACCGGCAGCATCGGCACGCCCGCCCGCGCGTAGTCCTCCTTGAACTTCATCGCCAGCGCCCACGTGTGCGGCGGGGTCCAGAAGAAGATCACGCCGAACATCACCAGTGCGGGCCAGCCGACCGTGCCGGTCACCGCCGACCAGCCGATGATCACCGGCATGCAGCCGGCCATGCCGCCCCAGATGATGTTCTGCGAGGTCCGGCGCTTGAGCACGAGCGTGTAGACGAAGATGTAGAACAGGATCGTGGCCACGGCGAACACCGCGGACATCAGGTTCGTGGTCAGCCACAGGAACGCGAACGAGACCAGGCCCAGCACGATGCCGAAGATCAGCGCGTTGCGCGGCGGGATGGCGTTCTTGGCCAGCGGGCGCGCGCCGGTGCGCTTCATCACCGAGTCGATGTCGGCGTCCACGTAGCAGTTGAGCGCGTTGGCCGAGCCCGCCGCGAGCGTGCCGCCGGCGAGCGTGCACGCGATCAGCCACAGCGGCGGCAGGCCGCGCGCGGCCAGCAGCATCGCCGGGATGGTGGTGATCAGCAGCAGCTCGATCACCCGGGGCTTGGTCAGCGCGACGTACGCGCCGACGACCTGTCGGGGCGTACGCGCCGGGGCCTCGGTGACGGCACTCATCGCGTCAGCGCTCCTTCTGGCCAGGTCGGGGATGCGCAGATCGTAACCGCGCGTTCGGACGACAGCCCGTTCGGGTATGCCGCGAACTCACCGGGTAACCCACCCCTATCCGCCTGTGCCTGTCCACACAAGCGCGGAATGGCACGAGGGTCGGGCGGTCCGACTAGGCTGGCCGGCGGACGAGTGAAACCCCGGACCGGGCCTGACGGGATTTGTTGGAGAAACCCTCGGGCAACGCCGCCTACGTGAGTTTGGAGCTGGAAGTCCGTGTCCGTCACCGATGACGTTTCCCGGTTGACCGAGGCCCACCTTCCCGACGACTGGTCGGCACTCGACACGCGTGCGGTCGACACCGCCCGGGTGCTCGCCGCCGACGCGGTGCAGAAAGTCGGCAACGGCCACCCCGGCACGGCGATGAGCCTCGCGCCGCTGGCCTACACGTTGTTCCAGCGCGTCCTGCGGCACGACCCGGCGGACCCCGACTGGATCGGGCGCGACCGGTTCGTGCTCAGCGCCGGCCACTCGAGCCTCACGCTCTACGTCCAGTTGTTCCTGTCCGGCTACGGCCTGGAACTCGACGACCTCAAGGCACTGCGCACCTGGGGTTCGAAGACGCCCGGCCACCCCGAGCACAGGCACACGGCCGGCGTGGAGATCACCACCGGTCCGCTGGGCCAGGGCCTCGCGTCCGCCGTGGGCATGGCGATGGCCGCCCGGCGTGAACGCGGCCTGTTCGACCCGGACGCCGCGCCCGGCGCCAGCCCGTTCGACCACGACATCTTCGTGATCGCCTCCGACGGCGACATCGAGGAGGGCGTCACGTCCGAGGCGTCCTCGATCGCGGGCACCCAGCAGCTGGGCAACCTGACGGTGATCTACGACGACAACAAGATCTCCATCGAGGACGACACCGCGATCGCGTTGTCCGAGGACACGGCCAAGCGCTACGAGGCGTACGGCTGGCACGTCCAGGTCGTCGAGGGCGGCGAGAACGTCAAGGGCATCCTCGACGCGCTGCTGGCGGCCAAGGCCGAGACCGCGCGCCCGTCGCTGGTGCTGCTGCGCACGATCATCGGCTACCCGGCGCCGAACAAGCAGAACACCGGCGCGGCGCACGGTGCGGCGTTGGGCGCCGACGAGGTCGCCGAGGTCAAGCGGATCCTCGGCTTCGACCCGGAGCGGACCTTCGAGGTCTCCGACGAGGTCCTCGCGCACGCCCGTGAGGTCGTCAAGCGCGGCGAGGCCGCCAAGACCGAGTGGCAGGGCTCGTTCGACGCGTGGGCCGCGGCCAACCCGGAGCGCAAGGCGCTGTTCGAGCGCCTGTACACCGGCGGTCTGCCCGAGGGCTGGACCGACGCGCTGCCGTCGTGGGAGCCCGACGCCAAGGGCGTGCCGACCCGCAAGGCGTCCGGTGAGGTGCTGACCGCGCTCGGCCCGGTGCTGCCGGAGCTGTGGGGCGGCTCGGCCGACCTCGCGGAGAGCAACCTGACCACGATCAAGGGCTCGGACTCGTTCGGTCCGGAGAGCATCTCCACGAACGCGTGGAAGGCCCACCCGTACGGCCGCACGCTGCACTTCGGCGTCCGCGAGCACGCCATGGGCTCGATCCTCAACGGCATCGCGCTGCACGGCCCGACCCGGCCGTACGGCGGCACGTTCCTGGTGTTCTCCGACTACATGCGCCCGGCCGTGCGCCTGGCCGCGCTGATGAAGTCGCGCGTGACCTACGTGTGGACGCACGACTCCATCGGCCTGGGCGAGGACGGCCCGACGCACCAGCCGATCGAGCACCTGGCCGCGCTGCGCGCCATCCCCGGTCTGACCGTGATCCGCCCCGGCGACGCGAACGAGACGGCCGCCGCGTGGCGTGCCACGATCGCGCAGGCCGACGGTCCCGTGGGTCTGGCGTTGAGCCGGCAGAACCTGCCGGTGCTCGCGGGCACGAAGGAGAAGGCGGCCGAGGGCGTCGCGCGCGGCGGCTACGTGCTGGCCGACGCGTCCAACGGCACGCCCGAGCTGGTCCTGATCGCGACCGGCTCCGAGCTCCAGATCGCCGCCGAGGCGCGCGAGGTCCTGGAGGCCGAGGGCGTGCCCACGCGGCTGGTCTCGCTGCCCAGCGTCGAGTGGTTCGACGCGCAGGACCAGTCCTACCGCGACGAGGTGCTGCCCCCGTCGGCGACCGCCCGCGTGGTCGTCGAGGCCGGCATCGCCCAGTCGTGGCACCGCTTCGCGGGCGACCGCGGCGAGATCGTGTCGATCGAGCACTTCGGCGCGTCCGCCGACTACCAGACGCTGTTCCGGGAGTTCGGCTTCACGACCGAGAACGTCGTCGCGGCGGCCCGCCGGTCGCTCGCCAAGGGCTGAACCCGCAGCCACCACAGGGGAGATGACGACATGAGCACCAACCCGCTGGCCGACCTCAGCGCCGCCGGTGTGTCCATCTGGCTCGACGACCTGTCCCGGGACCGGTTGACCACCGGCAACCTGGCCGAGCTGGTCGCCGACAAGCACGTCGTCGGCGTCACCACCAACCCGACCATCTTCGCCGGCGCCCTGTCCAAGGGCACGGCCTACGACGAGCAGGTCCGCGAGCTGGCCGCGCGCGGCGCGGACGTCGACGCCGTGGTCCGCGAGGTCACCACGACCGACGTGCGCAACGCGTGCGACCTGTTCCGCGACGTGCACACCCGCACCGAAGGCGTGGACGGCCGCGTGTCCATCGAGGTGGACCCGCGCCTGGCCCACGACACGGACGCGACCGTCGCCGAGGCACTCGACCTGGCCAAGACCGTCGACCGGCCCAACCTGCTGGTCAAGATCCCGGCCACGGTCGAGGGCCTGCCCGCGATCACCCGGGTGCTCGCCGAGGGCGTCAGCGTGAACGTGACGCTGATCTTCTCCGTCGAGCGCTACCGCGACGTGATCGAGGCGTTCGTCGCCGGCCTGGAGCAGGCCAAGGCCAACGGCCACGACCTGCGCGGCCTGCACTCGGTCGCGTCGTTCTTCGTGTCCCGGGTGGACACCGAGATCGACAAGCGCCTGGACGCGCTGGACACGGCCGAGGCCAAGGAGCTGCGCGGCAAGGCGGCCATCGCCAACGCCGTGCTCGCCTACGCCGCCTACCAGGAGGCGTTCGCGGGTCCGCGCTGGGACGCGCTGGTCGCCGCCGGCGCCCGGGCGCAGCGCCCGCTGTGGGCGTCGACCGGCGTGAAGGACCCCGCGTACTCGGACACCCGGTACGTGGACCAGCTCGTCGTGGCCGACACGGTCAACACGGTCCCGGAGAAGACGCTGCACGCGGTCGCCGATCACGGCACCATCTCCGGTGACACCGTGACCGGCCGCGCCGGCGAGGCACAGGCGATCTTCGACCGACTGGCGGGGATCGGCATCGACCTCGACGACGTGTTCGCCGTGCTGGAGACCGAAGGCGTCGACAAGTTCGAGAAGTCCTGGGCGGAACTGCTCGACACGGTGACCGGGCAGCTGAACCAGGCGAAAGGCTGACATGACCGAGCCGATCTCCGTGGAGATCGTCCGCACGCCGAACCGGGAGCAGGTCGCGACCGTCGTGTCCGACCTGCTCCGGGAGTCGGTCCCCAGCAGGCTTTCCGCCGGCGACCCCACGCTCTGGGGTCCCGACGCCGAGTCCGAGGCGGCCATCCGACTGTCCTGGACGACCCTGCACGAGACGTCCCGCCCCCTGGTCGCGCGGATCGCGGCCCTGCGGGCGGAACTGCTCGACGCGGGCGTCGACCGGGTCGTCCTCGCGGGCATGGGCGGCTCGTCGCTCGCCCCCGAGGTGATCACCGGCACGGCGGGCGTCCCGCTCGTCGTGCTCGACACGACCGACCCCGGGCAGGTCGCCGACGCGCTCGCGGGCGACCTCGACCGGACCGTGCTCGTGGTCTCGTCCAAGTCCGGCGGCACGGTCGAGACCGACAGCCACCGCCGGATCTTCGAGAAGGCCTTCGCGGACGCCGGGATCGACGCGCGTTCCCGCATCGTCGTCGTCACCGACCCCGGCTCCCCGTTGGCCGCGCAGGCCGAGGAGGCCGGCTACCGCGCCGTGTTCCCGGCCGACCCGAACGTGGGCGGCCGGTACTCGGCGCTCACCGCGTTCGGACTCGTGCCCTCGGGCCTCGCCGGTGCCGACATCGGGCGGCTGCTCGACGAGGCCGCCGCCGTGGCGCCCCTGGTCGCCGCGGACTCGCCCGACAACCCCGCCGTGGTGCTCGCCGCGCAGTTCGTCGTGGCGCACGCGCACGGCGCGGAGAAGATCGTGTTCGCCGACACCGGCTCGGGCATCAAGGGGTTCGGCGACTGGGTCGAGCAGCTGATCGCCGAGTCGACCGGCAAGCACGGCACCGGCCTGCTGCCCGTCGTCGTCGAGGGACCGGGCGCGCCCGGCTTCGTCGACGCCCGCTCGGACGCCACCACGGTCGCCATCGGACCGGCGACCGGGTCCTCCTCGATCGCCGTCGAGGGGCCGCTGGGCGCGCAGTTCCTGGTGTGGGAGTACGCGACCGCGCTGGCCGGGCGCGGCCTGGGCATCAACCCGTTCGACCAGCCCGACGTGGAGGCCGCGAAGAAGGCCGCCCGGTCGCTGCTCGACGCGCCCGCGTCGACGCCGGCCGCGCCCGCGTTCGTGGACGGTCCGATCGAGGCGTACCCGAGCGAGGGCTGGCTGCCCGGCGACGTCAAGACCGTGGCCGAGGCGTTGAAGGCGCTCGTCGCCGCCGCGCCCGACCACGGCTACCTGTCCGTGCAGGCGTACCTGGACCGGATCGACGACGCGTCGTTCGCGCTCGTCCGCCCGGAACTGGCCCGGCGGGCGCACCTCCAGACCACCTTCGGCTGGGGACCGCGGTTCCTGCACTCGACCGGCCAGTACCACAAGGGCGGGCACCGCAACGGCGTGTTCCTCCAGCTCACCGGCGCCTCGGAGAGCACGGTCGACGTGCCGGACCGGCCCTACGACCTGGGCACGCTCCAGCTCGCGCAGGCGTTGGGCGACGGCCAGGTCCTGGCCGGGCACGGCCGTCCGGTGCTGCGCCTGCACCTGACCGACCGGGTCGCGGGCCTGGCCCAGCTGGTCGAGGCGATCCAGGAGGACGGCTCGTGAGCACGCCCACCAAGCGCAACCCGTTGCGCGACCCCCGGGACAAGCGGCTGCCGCGCATCGCCGGACCGTGCGGTCTGGTGATCTTCGGCGTCACCGGCGACCTGTCCCGCAAGAAGCTCATGCCCGCGATCTACGACCTGGCCAACCGGGGTCTGCTGCCGCCGGGCTTCGCGCTCGTCGGCTTCGCCCGGCGGGACTGGGCCGACCAGGACTTCATGCAGGTCGTGCACGAGGCCGTGAAGGAGCACGCGCGCACGCCGTTCCGGCAGGGCGTGTGGGACCGGCTGGCCGAGGGCATCCGGTTCGTGCAGGGCACGTTCGACGACGACGCGGCGTTCGACTCGCTCGCCTCGACGATCGAGGACCTGGACCGGGAACGCGGCACGGGCGGCAACCACGCGTTCTACCTGTCCGTGCCGCCGAACGCGTTCACCACCGTGGTGAACCAGCTCAAGCGCTGCGGCCTGGCCACCCCGCCCGGCGACGACCCGAACCAGTGGCGCCGGGTCGTCATCGAGAAGCCGTTCGGGCACGACCTGACCAGTGCCAAGCGGTTGAACAAGACCGTCAACGACGTCTTCCCCGAGGAGTCGGTGTTTCGCATCGACCACTACCTCGGCAAGGAGACGGTGCAGAACATCCTGGCGCTGCGGTTCGCCAACCAGCTCTACGAACCCATCTGGAACGCCAACTACGTCGACCACGTGCAGATCACCATGGCCGAGGACATCGGCCTGGGTGGTCGCGCGGGCTACTACGACGGCATCGGCGCGGCCCGCGACGTGATCCAGAACCACCTGCTCCAGCTCCTCGCGCTGGTCGCCATGGAGGAGCCGGTCTCGTTCCGGCCCAGCGACCTGCGCACGGAGAAGGTCAAGGTGCTGTCCGCGACCCGGCCCGTCGCGCCGCTCGGCGAGACCACCGCGCGTGGCCAGTACACGGGCGGCTGGCAGGGCGGGCAGAAGGTGCCCGGACTGGTCGAGGAGGGCGGGTTCGCCAAGGACTCGACCACCGAGACCTACGCCGCGATCACCGCCGAGGTGCACACGCGCCGGTGGGCGGGCGTGCCGTTCTACCTGCGCACGGGCAAGCGCCTGGGCCGGCGCGTGACCGAGGTGGCGGTCGTGTTCAAGCGGGCGCCGCACCTGCCCTTCGACGACACCGCCACCGAGGAACTGGGGCAGAACGCCCTGGTCATCCGGGTGCAGCCGGACGAGGGCGTGACGATGCGGTTCGGCTCCAAGGTGCCCGGCACCACGATGGAGGTCCGCGACGTCACGATGGACTTCGGCTACGGGCACGCGTTCACCGAGTCCTCGCCCGAGGCGTACGAGCGGCTGCTGCTCGACGTGCTGCTCGGCGAGCCCTCGCTGTTCCCGAAGAACGACGAGGTCGAGCTGTCCTGGGAGATCCTGGACCCGGTGTTGAAGCACTGGGCGGCCGGGGGCACGCCGGAGAAGTACAAGGCGGGTACCTGGGGACCGGCGTCCGCGGACCAGATGATGGCCCGCACCGGCAGGCACTGGAGGCGTCCGTGATCATCGACCTGCCCTCGACCACCACGTCGCAGGTCAACAGCAAACTCGTGCAGCTGCGCGAGGAGGGCGGCGCGGTCACGCTGGGCCGCGTGCTGACGCTGGTGATCGTGACCGACGACGGTGCCAAGACCGAGGACGCCGTGGACGCGGCGAACGACGCGAGCCGTGAGCACCCGTGCCGCGTGATCGTGGTGGCCCGGGGCGCGCGCAAGGCCGCGCCCCGGCTCGACGCCCAGATCCGGGTCGGCGGCGACGCGGGCGCGTCCGAGGTGATCGTGCTGCGGCTGTACGGGGAGCTGGCCAACGAGGGCGCGTCGTGCGTGGTCCCGTTGCTGCTGCCGGACATCCCGGTCGTGGCGTGGTGGCCGAACGAGGCGCCGGCCGTGCCCGCACAGGACCCGATCGGGCAGCTCGCGCAGCGGCGGATCACCGACGCGGCGGCCGAGAAGAACCCGATCAAGGCGTTGGAGCAGCGCAAGGCGTCGTACACGCCGGGCGACACGGACCTGGCGTGGACCCGGTTGACGTTGTGGCGGGCGATGCTCGCGTCCGCGTTCGACCTGCCGCCCTACGACAAGGTCACCGACGCCGAGGTCGGCGGCGAGGGCGACTCGCCGTCGACCGACCTGCTGGCCGCGTGGCTGGCCGCGTACCTGAAGGTGCCGGTGAAGCGGCAACGGGCTGCCGGCGGCGAGGGCATCGTGAGCGTGAAACTGGAGCGGCGGTCCGGGACGGTCAGCCTGACCAGGCCGGACGCCCGCGTGGGCACGCTGGTGCAGCCCGGCCAGCCGGAGCGGCGGGTGGCGTTGCAGCGCCGGTCGACCCGGGACTGCCTGGCCGAGGAGCTGCGCCGGCTCGACCCGGACGAGGTGTACGAGACGGCGTTGCGCGCGTTGGGCAAGGTGGTGCGCGGTCGGGCGCCGGTGAAGCCCGCCGCGCGCAAGCCCAAGCCGGTGGAGGAGCCCGTGGTCGCGAAGCGCGGCGCGAAGGCGAAGGCGGGGACGTGAGCCGGCCCGAGGTGCTGGTGCACCGCGACGGCGACCTGCTGGCCGCCGCCGTGGCCGCGCGGTTGATCACGGCGTTGGTCGACGCGCAGCGGGTGCGTGGCGTGGCGTCGCTGGTGCTGACCGGCGGGCGCACCGGCACCGCGGTGCTGGAGCGGCTGCGGGGGGCGTCGGCGCGGGACGCGGTCGACTGGTCGCGGGTGGACGTGTACTGGGGGGACGAGCGGTTCCTGCCGGCCGGTCACCCGGACCGCAACGAGACCCAGGCCCGGGCGGCGTTCCTGGACCACGTGCCGGTGTCGCGGGTGCACGCGGTCGAGCCGTCCGACGGGCGGTTCGGGGACGACCCGGACGCGGCGGCGGCGGCGTACGCGGCCGTGCTGGACCCGATGCCGGAGTTCGACGTGTTCCTGCTGGGCGTCGGCGAGGAGGGGCACACGGCGTCGTTGTTCCCGTCGTCCCCGGCCGTCCTCGAACGGGAGCGGACCGCGGTCGCGGTGCGCGACTGCCCGAAACCGCCGCCTACCCGCGTGAGCCTGACGTTGCCCGCCATCCGGCGTGCGCGCGAGGTGTGGTTGATGACGACGGGCGAGGCCAAGGCCGAGGCGGTGGCCGCCGCCCTCGCCGGAGCGTCCGAAGTGGACATCCCGGCGGCGGGCGCGACCGGCACCGGCCGCACCCTGTGGCTGCTGGACACCGCGGCGGCAGCCGATCTCTGACCGGTGGTGGGCGTCCGCCGACGCCCACCACCCGTTCGAGCGAACCTCGGATTCCTCGAGCCCCCGCCCCATTCCCGTGCCGGAACTGTCGGACCCGATGTCTAGCGTCTCCCCCGACGGCTTTCCCCGGGAGGAGCGGACGATGGCGGCGACGATCTGGCAGTACGTGGTGCCCTACGAGGGCGACTTCGACGCGGCACTGGACCGTTTGAAGGCCGAGGTGTTCGCCTCGGGCCGGTTCCACTGGTGCGGCGGCCCCCGCCCCGCGACGATCGCCGAGGTGTGGGCGGACGACATCGAGCACGAGTGCGGCACCCACTCGATCCTCGACATGTTCCGCGTACAACCACCGAACGAGAAACCGAAGTCGTTCACGGTCTCGGTGGTGACGCCCGAGGAGGTCGAGGCCCACCTGGGCCACTCCAGACCGACGGTGGAGTTCGCCGCACTCCTGGACGACTTGGCGACCACCCGCTGGCAGGGCCGGTGCGCGGTCCTGTACGACGAGGCGGGCACCCCGACGTCCCTGCGCTTCTGGGGTGCCTCAGGCGACTGACCACGGAACCGGACACCCGACACCCGATCCGGTGCGGCACAACGGATTCCACGACCTTCGACACGGCCGGTCGAAGGTACGCGGAGCCGGAACGCGCTTGAGAACGCGATGGCCGCGGCTCGACGAGTCGGGGTGGGGGTGTGCTGTCCGGACTGCCGGTCGGACTTCATGAAGTCCGGCAACGACGATCCGCAGGTCCCGCCCGCCGGACCCGACCGATCCTGACCATCGATCCGGGCCACCGGCCGACTCCGCCGACCTCCACCGGTGACCGGCCACCGGCCTACGAGCGACCGACGACCGACGACCGACGACCGACGGAGACACAGACCTGCCTAGACCGCGACCGGTGCCCCGCCGAATCCGATCTCGTTGCCGTCGGGATCGACGTAGACGACCTTCCGGACCCCGTTGGCGTAGGTCTCGCGCGAGGACGGCTCGACCCCGCGTGCCGACGCCGCCGTGACCCTCTCGTCAAGGTCGTCGACGAAGAGCGTCACCATCGCACCCCCGGCCCGCCCGGGCAGGTGCTCGACGTAGACGGACCGATGGTCGGCCAACTCCCACACCGCTTCGGTGTCGGAAACGACAAAGGAAGGAGGCCCGCCGAACAGCTTCCCGTACCAGTCCAGCGCCCCGGCGTAATCGCCGACAGGCAGCCCCGCGAACAGATCGAGTCCCACCATCCCAGGCTAGTGCCCGACCACACCACCCCGAGGAAGGTTCACCGGACACGACCACCACGGACCCGAGGCGCACGCACCGGCCGCACGCCACCCGACCCCCGCCACCTGCCCCGGCCGCCTGCCCGGCGGAGAGCGACCGCTGGGCACGCCAGAGACCCGACCCGACGACAAGCGGCACATCCCGACCGCCGACGCCCAACCACCCCTGTACCCCGAACAAAGCCGTCTGTCATCCGTACGGAAGCCGGATAAGCGTTCGCAGTCGCAACTTTGTCCGCCCCCGAGCGTCCCGTTCGCGTAACCGGCACGTCTCGTTGGGTGAGGGTGGGCAGGTCGGCACGGAGGACGGGTCATGCCAAGCGTCACGGCGGCGCAGTACGGTGACAACCGGCGGATGGCTGAAGCGGGAGGTCGGACCCTGACCGGCGACGCTGTCGAGATGCTGCCCGGCGCCGGGTACACGGACGTCCCCGCGCAGCGGGCGACCAGTGCTGCCCGGGGCCTGACATTCACCCGACGCCGCCAATGGATCTTCGACGTGGCCGCGGTGGTGGTCGCCGCGCTGGACGTCTCACTACGCGTGGTCCCGGAATCCCAGCCTTACCAGTGGGTTCTGTCGATCATCGCGGTGGCCGCGGTCGCCTTCCGCCGCCGGTTCCCGTTCCTGGTCGTGCTGGTCACGTTCCCGGGCTTCTTCGCCGGGTGGGCGCAGTTGGCGGCCATGATCGCGTTGGGCACGCTGGCCCGCCGCAAACTGCTGACCACACCGACCTACGTCGGCGCGGCCATGGTCTGGATGTCCCGGTTCTTCCTGTGGCCGGTGGACGAGTTCCTCAAGCTCGACTGGCGCACCCACGTGCACGACGCGATCTACGGCTGCATCGTGGCCGGCATGCCGATCGCGATCGGCCTCCTGGCGCACGCCCGCGAACAGCTCTCCGCGCGCATCGCGGAACTCGCCGAGAGCCGGGAGCGCGAGCGCATGCTGCACGCGCACGCCGTCCGTGCGGACGAACGCGCCCGACTGGCCCGTGAGATGCACGACGTGGTGTCGCACCAGGTCAGCCTCATCGCCATGCAGGCGGGCGCCCTCCGGATGGCGGCGGCCGACCCGAACGCGAAACAGGTCGCGGGCACCATCCGCACCCTGAGCACGCGGACGTTGGAGGAGCTGCGCCAGCTCGTCAGCGTCCTGCGCACGACCAACGGCGACGACTCGCCGCAGCCCCGGATCGAAGACCTGCCCCAGCTCGTCGCGGGCGCCGGGTTCCCGGTCCGCCTGGCCGTCGAGGTGGACTCGCTGCCCGCGCCGGTCTCCGGTGCGGTCTACCGAACCGTGCAGGAAGCACTGACCAACGTCCGCAAGCACGCCGACGGCGCGGCCACGTCGGTGCGCATCGCCGCGGTCGGCGAGGAGCTGCGGGTGGAGGTCCACAACGAACCGTCCGCGCACCCGGACCGCCGGCGACTGCCCGGCGGCGGCCACGGCCTGGTCGGCCTGCGTGAACGGGCCGCGCTGCTCAACGGCGTGTTCGAGGCCGGTCCCAGCGAAGACGGCGGCTTCTCCGTGCGTGTCACGTTCCCGCTGGGCTGCGCCGCACACGGGAGCTGAGCCGCCGGGTGGCGATCGTCAGGCAGACGGCCGCGCCCGCGCCCAGCACACCGCAGGCCAACGCGGGCGTCAGCTGGGGCTCGTGGCGCATCAGCACCGAGGGCAGGAACAGCACGGCCACGCCGAGCCCGAACCCCAGCGGTGCCGACGCGACGATCGCCGCCGTGCCCGCCCGACGCCGGCGCACCGACCTGAGCAGCGACTCCAGGTACGCCACCGTGAACAGCAGCAGGACCGCGCTGCCGACACCCATGATGCTGATCATCGGGTTCGGGGTCGGGCGCAGCGAGTACGACTTGCCGCCCGTGTTCGTGGTGACCTCGGCGTCCACCGCGCCGCCGACGATCCACCGGGCCGCGCCCGGCAGCTCGAACACGGCCGCGCCGTTCTCGATCGTGCCGGCCGCCTCGGCCACCTGGAACCCGGCCAGTCGGACGTCCAACCGCGCGGTAGTCGTGTCCGCCGGGACCATCACGGGCACGGGTCGGCCGAGGTCGGCCGACAGCGGCGGCAGCTCGCGGTCGGGCAGGGCGAACGGCAGCACGACCAGCAGCACCGCGAGCAACGCGGCGGCCAGCGCGAACCACCGCGCGGGGCGGGTCTCCAGCAGTTCGTGCGCGGGCACCAGGGTCTCCTGGCCGAACCGCACCACCGGCGGCACCTGCTCGACGATCGTGGCGCGCACCGGCACGTCGAGCGTGTCGCGACGTTCGGCCGGGTCGGGTGCCGGACGTGAACTCGCGGCGGCGACCTGCGGCGTCAGGTGCACCGGCACGCCCGCGCGCACCAGCCACTCGCGGCCGAACACGGCCGCCGCCGCGCCCGCGAGGTCGATCGCGAACGTCTCGGCGTTGCGGTAGCGGTGCCGGGGTTCGCGCTGGATCGCACGCATCACCACGGACGCGAGCGGCTCGGGCACCTCGCCGAGCGGGCGCGGGTCCTGGTGCACGTGACGTTGGATCATGGCCAGCGCGCCGCCGCCGCTGTCGAACGGCAGGCGCCCGCTGAGCAGCTCGTACAGCACGGTGCCCGCGCCGTAGACGTCGGCGGCGGGCGTGAGCGGGTTGCCCAGCGCCTGCTCGGGCGACAGGTAGGCGGGCGTACCCAGCACCTGGCCGGCGTGCGTGACCAGGGTCGCGCCTTCGCTGACCACCTGGGAGATGCCGAAGTCCGCGACCTTGAGCACGCCTTGGGCCGTGAAGAGCAGGTTCTTCGGCTTGATGTCCAGGTGCAGGACGCCCGCGCCGTGCGCGGCGTGCAGACCGGAGAGCATCGCCAGTACCAGCGCGCACGACCGCGCGGGCGTGAAGCCCTCGGCGGTGAACCGCGACCACACCGTGCCGCCGTCGAGCTTCTCCATCACCAGCAGGTGTTCGCCGCGATCGCGCACGTAGTCGTAGACCGGCACGATGTGCGGGTGGTCGAGCCGGGCCAGCAGCCGGGCCTCGTGCTCGAACCGGGCGCTCATCCGCTCGTCCTCGGCGAGCACGCCGGGCAGCCGCTTGATCGCGACCGGCCGGTTGAGCGGACGGTGCACGGCCGAGTACACGACGCCCATCCCGCCTCGGCCGATCTGCGGACCGAGGTCGTAGTGCGGCAGCGCGGCGGCGACGTTCGGCGTCGGGGTGGTCATGCCGCACCACCGGGCGGCATCGGGCGGGTCAGGCGCACCGTGGCCTCGGGGTCGACGTTCGCGGTCGTGGTGCGGAGCGTCGCGGTGGCCGGGGTGGTCGCCGGGGTGGTGGCTGTCGTGGTGGTGGACACCGTCGTCCGGGTCGTCGATCCGGGCTCCGGTTCGGTTTCCGGCGCCGGGTCGTCCGGGTGCGGCGTGAGGTAGCCGAGCGCGAGCGCGACGGCCGCGGCGCCGAGGATGAACGGGATCTCGGCGGCGGGCGACGGCGCGATCACCCGCAGCACCGAGAGCGAGATCACGGCCACCAGGCCGGTGCCGATCCCGGCGGGCAGGAACCGCGTCGCGCGCTGCCACCGGTTCGCCGGCAACCGACGCCGGGCCAGGGCGAACAGCGCGCCCGCCCACGCGAGCAGGGTCAGTGCCAGCACGGACAGGCCGAAGATCCCGTAGACCGACCATGCCGATCCGCGCACGTCGCCCGTGGTGTCGATGACGGCGATCGCGTCGCGTTCGCCGTCGAGCAGGCTCAGTTCGGTGGGCAGCAGGCCGGTGGCCTGGCCGTCGAGGTCGGCGAGGTCGAGCACGAACGACCGGGTGACGCTCTGCCCGGCGGGGACGTCGAAGGGCAACGCGGTGTCGTAGGCGAAGAACGTGAGCGCCAACGCGGTGCCGGCGAGGCGGATGGTCTTGACGTGCAGCGCGTCCGATGTTCCATTGTGGACGGTCACGGAGATCTTCGCGGTCTTCGCGGGGTCGAGGAGCAGCGTGTCCTCGCCCACCGGCCGGCCGTCCACGGTGGCGTTGGCCGTCACGGCTCCGGTGACGGCCTGAGCGGGGGCTGTTCCCAGGAAGATCCCGCAGAACAGGAGCAAACCCACCCCACCCATAATGCGTCTCACAGAGGGCACCTCGAAGTTCGGGGACGCGGACAGTCCGGGAGTCGGCATGCGATCGGCAGGAACACTAGCTCTACTCGGTGTCGTCGCCTATGGCGTTACCGCTCTTGTGGCTGCACCGGTATCCGCGCAGGTACCGCCGTCCGTGTCGACGAATCCTCGGTCGGGCACGGTGGGTAGCGGATTCGTCGCTTCCTGGAGTGGTTTCCCGTCGCTGTGCGAGCGGTGGGCGACCCAGATCCTGTGGGACGGCTCGGTGGTCGACATCGTGCCGGGCACGACGAGCGGGTCGTCGTCCCTGAAGGTGCCGTCGGGTTCGTCGCTGGGCGCGCACACCGTGTCGGTGTTCAACCCGGGCTGCAAGGTGACGTCGAGCGCGACGTTCACCGTCGTGATCGTGGCGCCGCCGACGACCACCACGCCCAGAGTGCCGCCGACCACGACCACCACCACTCCCCCGCGGGTGCCCACGACCGTCCCCGGTTCGACCACCACGACCGGGTCCACGACCACGACCACTACCGGTACTTCGACCACGACCGCTCCCGAGACGCCTTCGGGGACGTCGTCCGTCGGTCCGACCACGACGTTGCCGTTCGAGGGGGACGGGGCGTTGACGTTGGACAAGGACAACATCCAGCCCGGCGACCCGTTGACCGCGGCGGGGACCGGGTGCGAGCCCGGTGCGTTCGTGAAGTTGAGTTCGTCCGGGGAGAGTGTGGGGTCGACGAAGGCGGATACGGCGGGGCGGTTCAGCACCCGGGTGGAGTTCGCGTCGTTGGAGCCGGGGCGTCAGGTCATCCGGGCGGATTGCGGAATCGTGCTGGTGGGGGCGGTGGATGTGGCTCTCACGAGTTCGACCAGCGGGACCACTTCGACGTTGGTGGTGCTGGTCTTCTTCGTGTTGGCGGGGGCGTTGTTGATCCGGCGGCAGTTCACGCGCTGAGAGGCGCGAGTTATACGTTCGGACACCGCGAGTTGTGCGTTCAGACACCGCGAAATGTGCACTCGCGGAGGGCGGGCATGGGTAGGCCCCCGCGGAACGGGTCCGCGGGGGCCTGGTGTCTGCGCGGTATTACGGCTCTTCGCGCTGCTTGCGCAGTTTGGTCAGAGCCTCTTCGAGGATCGCCTCGCCGTCCGCGTCGGAGCGTCGTTCCTTCACGTACGCCAGGTGCGTCTTGTAGGGCTCGTTCCGCGGAGGAGCAGGCGGGGCCTGCTCGTCACGGCCGGCCGGCAGGCCGCACCGGGGACAGTCCCAGTTCTCCGGGATCTCCGCTTCGACCGCGAACGACGGACGCGATTCGTGTCCGTTGGCACACCAGTACGACACCCGACGTCGGGGCGCGGATTCTCCGCGCTCCGATTCGCCCATCGGGCCTGCGCCGACGCGGGTACCGCGAATCGCGTTACCACCAGCCATCGACCCTCACACCCCCACCACGTGGATTGCCAGCACTACCGGATCAGAGCTTGAGCATCAGCCCGATCCCCAAGATGGCGATCAGCCAGACCGCGCCCACGAAGAGCGTCAACCGGTCGAGGTTCTTCTCCACCACGCTGGACCCGGACAAGCTCGACTGCATGCCGCCGCCGAACAGCGAGGAAAGACCGCCGCCCCGACCGCGGTGCAGCAGCACCAGCAGGATCAGCAGCAAGCTGGAGACGATCAACAGGATCTGTAGGAACAGGATCATTTCATCCTCGCTGTCAGGCAGGTGACGCCACAGAGTACCCGGTCGGCTCCCGACCGTGGACCACGTGGTGTGCGGGGTGTCTCAACACATCAGGGTAGAGGGCCGCCGGCCGCGAGCGCGCACAGCTTGGTGAACTCGTCCGCGTCGAGGCTCGCGCCGCCGACGAGAGCGCCGTCCACGTCCTTCTGCGCGATCAGTTCGCCGATGCTGCCGGACTTGACCGAACCGCCGTACAACACGCGCACGACCGCGGCCGTGTCCTCGCCGTACAGCTCGGCCAGCTTCGCCCGCAGCGCCGCGCACACCTCCTGCGCGTCCGCCGACGAGGCGACCTTGCCGGTGCCGATGGCCCACACCGGCTCGTAGGCCACGACGACGTTCCGCACCTGCTCGGCGGTGAGCCCGGCCAGGCCCGCCACCAGCTGGTCCGTGCAGAACGCGACGTGCCCGCCGGCCTCGCGGACGTCCACCTTCTCGCCCAGGCAGAAGATCGGCGTCACGCCGTGCTTGAGCGCCGTCTTGACCTTGGCGTTGACGACCGCGTCGTCCTCGTGGTGGTACTCGCGACGCTCGGAGTGGCCGACCGTCACGTACGAGCAGCCCAGCTTGGCCAGCATCGGCCCGGACACGTCGCCGGTGTAGGCGCCCGAGTCGTGCGGTGAGACGTCCTGGGCGCCGTACTTGAGCAGCAGCTTGTCGCCGTCGACCAGGGTCTGGATCGACCTGATGTCGACGAACGGCGGCAGGACCGCCACCTCCACCTTGGCGTAGTACTTCTCCGGCAGGGAGAAGGCGATGCGCTGCACGAGCGCGATCGCTTCCAGGTGGTTGAGGTTCATCTTCCAGTTGCCCGCGATGAGCGGCTGGCGCGAGGCCATCAGGACTCCAGGACCGAGACGCCGGGGAGTTCCTTGCCTTCGAGGAACTCCAGGGATGCCCCACCACCGGTGGAGATGTGCGAGAAGCCGTCCTCGGGCAGGCCGAGCAGGCGCACGGCCGCGGCCGAGTCGCCGCCGCCGACCACGGTGAACGCGCCGCTGTCGACGAGCGCCTGCGCGACGGCACGCGTACCGCCGGCGAACGCCTCGAACTCGAACACGCCCATCGGGCCGTTCCAGAACACGGTCTTGGCGTCGGCCAGCTTCGACGCGAACAGCTCGCGCGTCGCCGGGCCGATGTCCAGGCCCATGCGGTCGGCCGGGATCGCGTCGGTCTTCACGACGTCGTGCTCGGCGTCGGCCGCGAAGCCGGTGGCCGCGAGCACGTCGACCGGCAGCACGAGTTCGACGCCGCGCTTGTCGGCCTCCGCGAGGAAGCCGCGCACGGTGTCGAGCTGGTCGGCCTGCAGCAGCGAGCCGCCGACCTCGTGGCCCTGGGCCTTGAGGAACGTGTAGGCCATGCCGCCGCCGATGAGCAGCCGGTCGACCTTGGTCAGCAGGTTCGCGATGACGCCGAGCTTGTCGGACACCTTCGCACCGCCGAGCACGACGACGTAGGGCCGCCCGAGGTCGTCGGTGAGCTTGCGCAGCACCTCGACCTCGGCGAGCACGAGACCGCCCGCGTAGTGCGGGAGCTTCTTGGCCACGTCGTAGACCGAAGCCTGCTTGCGGTGCACGACGCCGAAGCCGTCGGACACGAACGCGTCCGCCTTGGCCGCCAACTCGTCCGCCAGCGCCTCGCGCTCGGCGGCGTCCTTGCTCGTCTCGCGGGCGTCGAAGCGGATGTTCTCCAACAGCACCACGGAGCCGTCGCCGGCGGTCTCGGTACCGAGCACGACCTCGCGGTCGAGCAGTTCACCGAGCCGCACCGCGACGGGTGCGAGGGAGAACGCGGGGTCGGGCTCGCCCCGGGGGCGGCCCAGGTGCGCGGCGACCAGGACGCGGGCACCCGCGTCGGCCAGCGCCTTGAGGGTCGGCACCGACGCGCGGACGCGGCCGTCGTCGGTGATCTTGTCGCCGTCGAGGGGGACGTTCAGGTCGGCGCGCACGAGGACGCGCCGACCCGAGACACCCTCGGCGAGCAGGTCGCTGAGAGTCTTCACTGACGTGTTTTCCCTTGCGCCGTCAGAGCTTCGACGCGACCAGGTCGACCAGGTCGGCGAGGCGGTTGGAGTAGCCCCACTCGTTGTCGTACCAGCCGACGACCTTGACCTGGCGGCCGATGACCTTGGTCAGCGGCGCGTCGTAGATGCAGGACGCCGGGTCGGTGACGATGTCCGCCGACACGATCGGGTCCTCGTTGTAGCGCAGGATGCCCTTGAGCGGGCCCTCGGCGGCGGCCTGGTAGGCGGCGTTGATCTCGGCGAGGGTCACCTCGCGACCGAGGGTCACGGTCAGGTCGGTGGCCGAGCCGGTCGGGACCGGCACGCGCAGGGCGTAGCCGTCGAGCTTGCCCCGCAGCTCCGGCAGGACCAGGCCGATCGCCTTCGCGGCACCCGTGCCGGTGGGCACGATGTTCAGCGCGGCGGCACGCGCGCGACGCAGGTCGCTGTGCGGCGCGTCCTGGAGGTTCTGGTCCTGGGTGTAGGCGTGGATCGTGGTCATCAGACCCTGCTCGATCGTGAACGAGTCGTGCAGCACCTTCGCCAGCGGAGCCAGGCAGTTGGTGGTGCAGGAGGCGTTCGAGATCACGGTCTGCGAGCCGTCGTACTGCTCGTGGTTGGCGCCCAGCACGACCGTCAGGTCCTCGTTCTTGGCGGGCGCCGAGATGATGACCTTCTTCGCGCCGCCCTCGTCGACGTGCTTGCGCGCGACGGTGGCGTCGGTGAAGAAGCCGGTCGACTCGACGACGACGTCGACGCCGAGGTCCTTCCAGGGCAGCTTGCCCGGGTCGCGCTCGGCCAGCGCCTTGATGGTCTTGCCGTCGACCTCGATGCCCTCGTCGTTGACCTTCACCTCGCCGGGCAGCCGGCCCAGGATCGAGTCGTACTTGAGCAGGTGCGCCATCGTCTTGACGTCACCGAGGTCGTTGAACGCGACGATCTCGATGTCGTGGCCGCCGGCCTGAACGGCACGCCAGAAGTTGCGGCCGATGCGGCCGAACCCGTTGACACCTACGCGAACCGTCACGGTGAGTCTCCTCGATACTCGACTGGCGGTGAGCCAGGGGATGCGGGACGGGCTTGCCTTCCGGCAGCCACCGGCCAGCCTAGCCGCAGCGTTGCGGTGCTGGTCACGTGAGCCCCCAGCATCTCTTTATCGAACAAGAAAATCCAGCCGTACCGTTCAGTAACTACGACCGTTCGTAACGCCCTGGTTCAGCCGCGGGTAACACGCTGGTTTGACGACTTCGCCCCGACGGCGGCATAGCGTCCACCGCGAGTGACCACGACTCGGCTCAAGGGGGAGCGTCAACCCATGTCGTTCATCAGGAACGCACTCGTCACCGTCGCCGCGGCGGCCTCCGTGTTCGCCCTCGCGACGCCCGCGCAGGCGGCCACCGGCTGGGACCGGTGCAACCCCGGGTACATCTGCCTGTTCGACTACGACAACGGGCAGGGCCCGATGGCCTGGTTCCAGATCGGCTCGCCCGACCTGCGGCAGCAGGACTTCGACAACCGCACCCAGAGCGTCTGGAACCGCACCTCGTCCCGGTTCTGCCTGTACGTCAACTACAACTACGCCAACGACCAGGGCGCGGGCACCTCGTTCTCCGGCATCCAGTACAACACCAACGAGGTGAACTCCTACAGCTCGCTCAAGAAGTGCTGATCGGCCGGCCGGGCACGACGAGCCCGGACTCGTAGGCGATCACCACCGCCTGCGCGCGGCTGGTGCTGTCGAGCTTGGCCATGGCCCGGTTGAGGTGGGTCTTGACGGTCGCCTCGCTGATCGACAACCGGCCGGCGATCACGGCGTTGGTCAGGCCCGTGCCGACCAGCCGGAGCACCTCGACCTCGCGGCAGGTCAGGCGGGACAGGCGATCGGCGAGATCTTCGCGCGGCACGGGACGGGGCGTGTAGCCCTCGACGAGCCGCCGCGCGAAGGTCTCGCCCAGCAGCAGTCCCCCGGCCGCGACGACGCGGACCGCGCCGACGACACCGGCGGCGGGCGCGGACCGCGGCAGCAGGCCCGAGGCACCGGCGCGCAACAGCCGGTAGGCCGTCTCGTCGGACGCGGCGGCCGACAGCACGAGCACCCGGGTCGTCCCGGACGCCGACCGCGCGACGACCAACTCGACCGGCATGTCGCCGGGATCGTCGAGCAGCACGACGGCGGGCCGGGTCTCCCCCGCGATCAGCACGGCCTCGAACCCGCTGCCGGTCGAGCCCACCACGTCGATCCCGGCCGCCCCCAGCACGGTCGTGAACCCGGCGCGCGACACCTCGTCGCGCGCCACGACAAGCACGTCGACCATCGTTCCCCCCGAGCAGCGAGAGTAGTTCGTGCCAGGGGGAATGGAATGCGCCCAATGGCGCAGCGGCGACCCGTTCTCAGCCCCGCCCGGTCTTGCTGCGGTGCGGCGGCGGTGGCAGCACGCCGAGGTTGCCGTGCGAGCGGATCTCGGTCAGGTAGTGCAGGTGGTCGGGCGCGACGATGCCCGGCGCCAGGTCGACGGCCGAGATCGGCGGGCCGTACACCTCGCCCACCGGGACGATCCCCGCCCAGTTCGTGCTGTGCCAGTCCTCGGGCCGGGTGTCGGGACCGCCGGTCCGGACCTTCGCGGACGCCAGCTCGACGTCGAACCGGAGCACCGCCACGAAACCCAGCTCGGTGTCGTCGGGCGGACGGGACGTGCGCGACGAGCCGGGCACCACGTGGTCGAGGATCGTCGCGAGCGCGGCCTTCTTGGCCTCGGGGTCGGTCACCTCGGACACCCGGCCGTAGGCCACGACGGACCGGTACGAGACGCCGTGGTTGATCGCGCCGCGCCCGATGACCAGGGCGTCGACGTGGAACACCGTGACGCACACCGGGAAGCCGGCCGGACCGCCGGCGCGGGCCAGGACGTTCAGCCGCGACTCGGACGAGCCGTGCAGGTACAGGGAATCGCCGTCGCGCCCGTACAGCTTGGGCAGCGCGACGGCGTGGTCGCCGGGGTGCCCGGTGGTGCCGGGCGCGATGAAGGCGACGCTCGCCACGTACGCCCGGTCGAGGATCGAGTGCACCAAAGCCTTGTCGTACCCGACCAACGACGCGGACCGGTTCGGCGACGGCCTGGTCCAGTCGTCTTCCGGGTAGCGGTAGGGATCGGACATGGCGGCTCCCGTGTGGTGGGTCGGTCACGACGCCGCGAGCATCGAGCCGGGACCACCACGCCGCACGCCGGGTCACCCGTGCGGGTCAGACCTCGGCTTCGAGCATGTCCGCCGTCACCGCCGACTCGGTGTCGGGCATGCCCAGCTCCTTGGCCCGCTTGTCCGCCATCGCCAGCAGCCGCCTGATCCGGCCGGCCACCGCGTCCTTGGTCATCTGCGGGTCGGAGAGCTGGCCCAGCTCCTCCAGCGACGCCTGCCGGTGCGCGAGCCGCAGCTCGCCGGCCGCCGCCAGGTGGTCGGGTGCCTCGGCGCCGAGGATCTCCAACGCCCGCCGCACGCGCGCGGCGGCGGCCACGGCGGCCCGGGCCGACCGGCGCAGGTTGGCGTCGTCGAAGTTGGCCAGGCGGTTGGCCGTGGCCCGCACCTCGCGGCGCATCCGGCGTTCCTCCCACGCCAGCACGCTGTCGTGCGCGCCGAGCCGGGTCAGCATCGCGCCGATCGCGTCGCCGTCGCGGATCACCACGCGTTCCGCGCCGCGCACCTCGCGCTGCTTCGAGCCGATGCCCATCCGCCGGGCCGCGCCGACCAGGGCCAACGCCGCCTCCGGTCCGGGGCAGGTGACCTCCATCGAGGACGACCGGCCGGGTTCGGTCAGCGAGCCGTGCGCCAGGAACGCGCCGCGCCACGCGGCCTCCGCGTCGCACACCCCACCCGACACCACGGGCGCGGGCAGCCCGCGCACCGGTCGGCCGCGCGGGTCGAGCAGGCCGGTCTGCCGGGCCAGGCCCTCGCCGTCCTTGACCACCCGCACCACGAACCGGGTGCCCTTGCGCAGGCCGCTGGAGGTGATCGTGAAGACGTCGGACTGGTGCCCGTACAGCTCGTGCACCTCGCGACGAAGCCTGCGGGCGGTCGAGCCCAGGTCGAGTTCCGCCTCGACGACGACCCGGCCGCCGACGATGTGCAGGCCGCCGGCGAAGCGCAGCAGGGACGCGACCTCGGCCCGGCGGCAACAGGTCTTGGCGACGGCAAGCCTGCTCAGCTCGTCCTTGACCGACGACGTCATCGCCACGGTTCCTCGCCTCCCCGGATCTCGACAGCAGTGTGCAGGGTTCTACTGGACGGCTCGCCGGGCGGATCGGGCGGGCGGTGCAACGCGCGGTCGATCGCGGCGGCCAGCGCGACCGGGTCGTGCCGATCCGGCGCGCCGTCGACGCCGACCGCGGCGAGGTGGGCGGTGGCCCCCAGAGCTGCGGCGGCCCGGACGAGGCGGTCCGGCACGGGCACCGCGCCGGTGTCCGCGACGACCGCGTCCACCCGCAGGTCCGGCGCGTGCCCGCGCAACACGTCGAGGTGCAGCTCCGGCGAGAAGCCGGCGGTTTCGCCCGGTTGGGGGACGAGGTTGAGCACGACGACCTTGCGCGCGGCCGTGCGCACGAGCGCGTCGTGCAGCTCGGGCACGAGCAGGTGCGGCAGGACGCTGGTGAACCACGACCCGGGGCCCAGCAGCACGACGTCGGCGCCGAGCACCGCGTCGACGGCCTCGGGACAGCCTTTCGGCACCGTGCCCGGACCGCCCGGGCCGAACAGCCGGATGCGCTGCACCCGGCCCGGCGTGGTGGCGACCGCGACCTGGCCCCGGATGCGCCGGGACACGTCCTCGTCGTCGTCCAGACCGGTCACGTCGGCCTCGATCTGCAACGGCTCGGTGCACATCGGCAGCACCCGGCCGCGTACGCCGAGCAGCCGACCGGCCTCGGCGAGCACGGCGACCGGGTCGCCGAGGCGTTCGAACAGCCCGGCCAGCACGAGGTTGCCGATCGCGTGCCCGGCCAACGCGCCCGTGCCGCCGAACCGGTGCTGGAACAGCTCCGACCACAGCGCGGCCTCGGGCGCGGCCAGGGCGACCATGGCCTTGCGCAGGTCGCCCGGTGGCAGCAGGCCGAGTTCGCGGCGCAGCCGCCCGGACGACCCGCCGTCGTCGGCGACCGTGACCACGGCCGTGACGTCGTCGGTCAGCCGGCGCAACGCGGTGAGCGTGACGTGCAGGCCACGCCCGCCGCCGAGGGCGACCGCTCTCACTCGCGTCCCAGGTCGCGGTGGACGACCTTGACCGCCATGCCGTCCTCGGAGGCCAGCCGGGCGGCGAGTTCCTCGGAGATGGCGACGCTGCGGTGCTTGCCGCCGGTGCAGCCGACGGCCAGCGTCAGGTAGCGCTTGCCCTCGCGGCGGTAGCCGGCGCCGATCAGCCGCAGCAGCTCGTGGTAGCGGTCGAGGAACTCCTCGGCGCCCTCCTGGGTGAGCACGTAGTTGCGCACGTCCCCGTCCAGGCCGGTCTGCTCCCGCAGTTCGGGGATCCAGAACGGGTTCGGCAGGAAGCGCACGTCCATGACCAGGTCGGAGTCCATGGGCAGGCCGTACTTGTAGCCGAACGACAGCACGGTCACCCGCGTGCGCATCGCCGACTCGGACCCGAACGTGTCCTCGATCTTGGCCCGCAACTGGTGTACGGACAGGGCCGAGGTGTCCAGCACCAGGTCGGCCTCCTCGCGCAACGGCGTGAGCAGGACGCGTTCGGCGGCGATGCCGTCCGCGAGCCGGCCGTCGTGCTGGAGCGGGTGGCCCCGGCGCACCGACTCGAAGCGGCGGATCAGCACGTCGTCGGTGGCCTCGAGGAACAGGACCTTGGGCTTGTAGCCGCGCGCGTCCAGGTCCTTGATCACGGCCGCCAGGTCGTCGGTGAACGCGCGGCTGCGCACGTCCATGACCACGGCGACCCGGGTGATGGCGCCTCTGGCCTGCGCGCCGAGTTCGACCATGGTGGCGATCAGTTCGGGCGGCAGGTTGTCCACCACGAACCAGCCGAGGTCCTCCAGGCACTTCGCGGCGGTGCTGCGGCCGGCACCGGACAGCCCGGTGACCACCGCGACCTCGATGCCGGACTTCTCACCGGCGGGTGCGCTCACTGTTGCTCCTGTGTCGTCGTCGGTCCGTTGCGGACCGCTGCGTCCGGCACCGACCCGTCCTGGCGCGGCACCCGCGGTGCCGTCGTCGCCCGGACCGGCTCGTCCTGCGCCGGGATGTCGGGAGAAGTCTGATCGTCACCCGGTGAAGTCCGCGCCGCACCGCCGTGGACCCCGGCCGGTCCGTCCTGGACCGGGACGCCGGCGGACTTGTTCAGCGCGGCGTGCACGGTCTCGGCGGTCCGCCGGCCGACTCCGGGCACCGCGGCGATCTCCACGACGGTCGCCTCGCCGAGCCTGCGCACCGAGCCGAAGTGCTTGAGCAGCGCGGCTTTGCGGGTCTGGCCCAGTCCGGCGATCTCGTCGAGCGCCGAGACCGTCAGCCGCTTCGACCGCTTCTGCCGGTGGTAGGCCACGGCGAACCGGTGCGCCTCGTCGCGCACGCGTTGCAGCAGGTAGAGGGCCTCGCTGGTGCGCGGCAGGATCACCGGGTCGGGGTCGCCCGGCAGCCAGACCTCCTCCAGCCGCTTGGCCAGGCCGACCACGGCCACGTCGGTGATGCCCAGCTCGGCCAGCACGTCGGACGCCGCGGTGGCCTGGGGGCCGGCGCCGTCGACCACCAGCAGGTTCGGCGCGTACGCGAACCGGCGCGGGCGGCCGGTGTCCGGGTCGATGCCCGGCGTCGGGCCGCCGCCGGCGGTCTCCTTCAGGTACGCCTGGAACCGGCGCCGCACGACCTCCGCGATCGACGCCACGTCGCCCTGCTCGGCGGCGTCGCGCACCGCGAACCGGCGGTACTCGGACTTGCGCGCCAATCCGTCCTCGAACACGACGAGCGACGCCACGACGTCCGTGCCCTGCACGTGGCTGATGTCCGTGCACTCGATCCGCAACGGCGCGGTGTCCAGCCCCAGCGCGTCCTGGAGTTCCTGCAACGCCGCGGACCGCGCGGTCAGGTCGCCCGCGCGCCGCAGCTTGTGCTGCTGGAACGCCTCCTTGGCGTTGCGTTCCACGGTCTCCATCAAGGCCCGCTTGTCGCCGCGCTGCGGCACCCGCAGCGCCACGCGTCCGCCACGCAGCTCGGCCAGCCACTTCTCGACCGCCTCGGCGTCCTCGGGCAGCTCCGGCACGAGCACCTCGCGCGGCACGGGCGCGGCCTCCACGCCGCCGACGCGCGCGGACTCGGCCTGCGCGCCGTAGAACTGGGTGACGAACTGGTCGACCAGGGCGGGCACCGAGGTCTCGTCGACCTTGTCCACCACCCAGCCGCGCTGGCCGCGCACCCGGCCGCCGCGCACGTGGAAGACCTGGACCGACACCTCGAGGTCGTCCTGCGCGAACGCGACCACGTCGGCGGCCGTGCCGTCGCCGAGCACGACCGCCTGCTTCTCCAACGCGCGCTTGAGCGCGGTCTGGTCGTCGCGCAGCCTGGCGGCCTTCTCGAACTCCAACTCCTCGGCGGCGGCGGTCATCTCGCGTTCGAGCCGGCGGACCATCGAGTCGGTCTTCCCGGCCAGGAAGTCGCAGAAGTCCTCGACGATCGCGCGGTGCGCCTTGGCGTCCACCTTGCCCACGCACGGCGCCGCGCACTTGTCGATGTAGCCGAGCAGGCATGGGCGCCCGATCTGCCCGTGCCGCTTGAACACGCCGGACGAGCAGGTGCGCGCCGGGAACACGCGCAGCAGCAGGTCGAGCGTCTCGCGGATGGCCCACGCGTGGGCGTAGGGGCCGAAGTAGCGCACGCCCTTGCGGCGCGGGCCGCGGTAGACGTGCAGCCTCGGGAACTCCTCGTCCAGGGTCACGGCCAGCACCGGGTAGGTCTTGTCGTCGCGGTAGCGGACGTTGAAGCGGGGGTCGAACTCCTTGATCCAGTTGTACTCGAGCTGGAGCGCCTCGACCTCGGTCGCGACGACCGTCCACTCGACGGCCGCCGCGGTGGTCACCATCTGGCGGGTGCGCGGGTGCAGCCCGGCGACGTCGGCGAAGTACGAGTTCAGCCGGGACCGCAGGCTCTTGGCCTTGCCGACGTAGACCACCCGGCCGCCGGAGTCGCGGAACTTGTAGACACCGGGCGCGTCCGGGATGGTGCCGGGGGCGGGGCGATAGGTCGACGGGTCGGCCACTCGACAAGACTACGTGCGGGCACCGACAATCCCGCGCGCGGCCGTGACGCCCCCGTCCGGCAGGCGTGTCGCTCAGGCGAGCACGACCTGGCCCGCCGCCACCTTCACCGGGACCGCGTCGAGACCGCTCGGGGTCGGTCCGTCGATCCGGGAGCCGTCGGTGGCCTTGAACCGACTGCCGTGCGCCGGGCAGGTGATCACGTCGCCCACCGGGGGCGCGACCTTCTGCAACTGGTGCGGGCAGGTGGCGTCGAACGCCTTGACCGTGTCGCCGGACCGGACGAGCACGAGCGGCCGGCCGTCGGACTCGACGACCACCCCGCCGCCGTCCGGCACGTCGGCGAGGGCGACGATCCCCGAACCGCCCGCGGCGGTCGGCTTCGTGGTGGCGTCCCCGGCCTTCGTCGTGGTGCCGGGAGTGGTGCCGGGACCCGACGACGTCGTCGGCGAGTCCGAGCACGCCGCGAGTCCGGCGGGCACGGCGAGCGCGGCCAGGACCCCGCACAGCATCCGGCGCCGGGACAGGCCGTCGTTCGTGGGTGTGGTGGTCACCGGATCCTCCGAGGTGCGATGCGTCCGTTCGGTCACGACGGCAATACGACACCACGCCGGACGTGGTTCGACACTTCGACGGATTCCGAAGCCGTCAGGCCAGGCGCACGTCGTCGCCCGCCACCGTGACGGGAACCTCGGTCAGCCCCCGGGGCGCCAGGCCGGCCAGCCGCCCGCCCGTGGCGGGGTCGAACTCGCTGCGGTGCGTCGGGCAGACGATCACGCCCTTGACCGGCGGGTTCACCACGGTGCCCTGGTGCGGGCACGTCGGGTCGAACGCGCGGACCACGTCGGCGTCCGGGCGGACGAACAGGAGCTGTCCGTCGGTGCCGACGTCGAGCAGCGCGCCCGACCCGACCGGGACGTCGGCCAGGCCGGCGAGCCGGTCGCCGGGCCGGGCGCCGCCGAGGCCGGGGCGGCGGGCCGCCGTGCCCGTGCCGCAGGCGGTGAGGGCGAGCAGGCCGCACAACAGCGTTCGTCGGTCCACCCGCCCATCCTCGCCTAGCGGTCCTGGGACACCGCCGACCGGGCCAGCGCCAGCACCGCCGTGAACGGCGGGAACCAGTGCCGGGAGTGCGACGGCGGGTTCGCCCAGCGCAGCGAGCCGTAGCGGGTCATCGTCGGCGGCAGCGCGATCCGCTGGGGCGAGCGGACGAACTGGACCTCGGCCGGCGCCTTGAGGTGCGTGGGCAGCAGGGCGACGAGTTCGGCCAGGAAGATCCAGTGCTCGCGCGGCCCGGGTATGACGGTGACCGGACCGGCGAGCATCCGCGATTTGAGGTCGGCGAGCACCCGTGAGCCGATGCGCGCGGGCATCGCGAGCGCGGTGGTGGCGGGACCGAGCGGCAGGAACACGCCCTGCTCGGTGACCGACACCTTCCACCCCAGCAGCCGGTAGCCCGCGATCGCCTCCCCGAGCGCCTGCTGGTGCACCCGGTCTCGCGGCCCGGAGCGCGGGCTCGGTGCGGCACTGGTCGTGGCGGTCATGCTCATCTGTTCCTCTCCCCGGTCGGGTGGAGCGGTGCCTCGCGGTGCTTCGCAGGGCGGTGGCCGGGGGTCTGCCCGGACACCGGATCACCGCAGCCTGATCCGAAGAGGTCCGGACCACCACACCGTGCTCGGGTCAGTCCCATGCAACGGGCGTATCGACCGCATCCACCACCCGCAGTCACCGGCGGCCCGATAGGACCCCGACCGCCACTTATGCATGAAATGCATGGACTGGGGATCGCGTATCTATACACTGGCCGACACGCTCAGTGACGGGAGCGAGCCGATGGAACCGAAGGCGCGGAGACGGGCAACCAGTTCCAAGCGCGCATGCCCCTCGTGCGGAGCCGTGCTCGCCGCCGACAACACCGACCGGTTGTGCCATCGTTGTCGGCGCAACGCGCGTTCCGAACTCTACGGCCCGCCGACACTGCCCGACGAGTTCTGGGACGACGAGATCCTCGCGCCCGCGTTCGCCGACCGGAGCATGGGCGCCCTGCTCGCCGCGTACCGCCACCACCCCCGACACGTCAGCCGCGTGACGCAGGACCGGCTCGCGTCCTGGCTGGGCATCAGCCAGGCGCAGCTCTCGCGCTACGAGACCGGGGAGAACCCGATCGAGCGGATCGACCGGCTGCGCCACTTCGCGCGGCAGCTGGGCATCCCGACCGATCGGCTGTGGTTCGACCGCGTCGGCGTCCCAAGCCAGGCTGGCGTGCCCGAGCGGGTCGCCACGCCGCATGTGCTGGCCGCGGCGTGGGACGCCGCCAGCATTGCCAGATCGGTCGAGGAAACTGCGAGGAACGACTTGGCGATCAGCAGAAGAGCGGCGCTCAGCGGAGCCGCCGCGGTGGTCATGGGGCCCACACTGGTCGAACCGTTGCAGCGGTGGCTGCACCCGTTGCAGCCCTTGTCCAAGTGGTCGTCCAGCGCGGCGATCAGCGAGGAGGAACTGACCGCGCTCCAGCACGTCGCCGACGGACTGCGCGGCTGGGGCGGGCGCGGCGGCTACGGCCTGGCGCGCAAGGCGGTGCTGGGACAACTGGAGGAACTGGCCGAACGGCTGGCGCACGCGCCCGCCGGGCCGACGACCGAACGCGCCTTCTTCATCGGCGCGGAACTGTCGAAGGTGGCCGCCAGCATGTCGTGGGACGCGGGCATGCACGACGCCGCGCAGCGCTACTACGTGCTCGGCGTCCGCATGGCGAAGGCGGGCCGCAACGACCCGTTCGCCGCGTTGTGCCTGGCCGCGATGGCCCGGCAGATGTTCGACCTGAACCGGCCGGAGGACGGACTGGAGCTGGTGCAGCTGGGCCAGTACGGTACGCGGCGCAACTCGACGCCGACTTTACAGGCGTTGCTGCTGACCAGGGAGGCGTGGGCGTACGCGCAGATGGGACAGGTCAGGGAGTTCGACCGGGCGGTGGGCCGGGCGCAGGACTGCTTCGCGCAACGCGAGGCGGGTGCCGAGCCGTGGTGGCTGGACAGCTTCGACGAGGCGGAACTGGAAGGGGTGATCGGCGCGCGCATGCGTGATCTCGCCGGTCATGACCCCCGGCAGGCGCCCGCCGCCGAGCAGCACATCCGGCGCGCGCTGGACCTGCGCGACCCGCGCCGGGTCCGCAACCGCACGTTCGACGTGATCGGGCTGGCCCGCACGAAGATGGTGGCGGGCGAGCCCGAGGAGGCGTGCGGCCTGATCCAGGGCGTGCTGCCGATCGCGTCGGGCCTGGCCTCGGGGCGGGTGCACCGCAAGCTCCAGGACTTCGCGGTGGAGGCCGAACGCCACCGCGACCTGCCGGCCGTGCGGGACGCCAGGGAGGCGATTCGCGGGGTGCGGACGGCCTGATGCGGGTGGGGATCACCGGGCACGGCAATCTCGTGCCGGAGTGCGTCGACGGCGTGCGCGCGGCCCTGCGCGCCACGGTGGAGCAGGAGGTGCCGGGCGGGTCGTCCCTGGTCGGGGTGACCTGCCTGGCGCCGGGCGCGGACCAGCTGTTCGCCCGCGTCGTGCTGGACCTCGGGGGGCGGGTGGAGGTCGTGCTGCCCGCGCTGGACTACCGGGACCGGATGAAGCCGGAGAAGCGGCCCGCCTACGACGAGCTGCTGGCGAAGGCGCACGTCGTGAGCGTGCTGCCCAACGAGTTGTCGGGGCGGCACGCGTACGTGATGGCCAACGAGCGCATGCTCGCGTCGGTGGAATTGCTGATCGCGGTGTGGGACGGCAACCCGCCGGACGGGCGGGGCGGCACGGCCGACGTGGTCGAGACCGCCCGCGCGTCCGGTGTGCCGGTCGTGGTCGTGTGGCCCCCGGGCGCCGCCCGGGCGGGCTGAGGACACCGGTCCCGGGGCCTGCCCCGGGACCGGTCCTCGCCGGTGGTGCGGTCGGCGGTGCGGAGACCGGATTTCGCGCGGGAGCGGTGGGCTTCGGAGCGCGGCGGCGGGTCGTGCCGACGGGACTTCGCGCGGAGACCGAGGCGCCGGGCCTTGTCCGCCCGGGGGCCGGCAGATTCCCGTCGGACGGAAGAGAAGGTCGCCTCTCGCGGCGAGGGCGCCGACCTCGCCGGCGTTCGACCGGGCCACGGCGCCGCGCACGGGCGGCCCGGTGCGCCCGATCGGTATCCGGGCCCGGCTGCCCCGGACCTCCGGAGGTCCCGTTCCGGGCGTGACGACGTACCCACCGGACGTCCTCGGGTGATCGAGGACCGGACCTGTCCGCGATCGCCGGCAGACTCGACCGGGTGTTGGAGACCTCGGCCCGGCTGTTGCGCCTGCTCTCGCTGCTCCAGGTCCGCAAGGACTGGAGCGGCCCGGACCTCGCGCGGCGGCTCGACGTCGACGTGCGCACCATCCGACGCGACGTGGACAAGCTCCGGTCGCTGGGCTACCCCGTCGACTCCGTGCCGGGCGTGGCCGGCGGCTACCGGCTCGGCGCGGGCGCCGAACTGCCGCCGCTGCTGCTCGACGACGACGAGGCGGTGGCCGTCGCGGTCGGGTTGCGCACCGCCGCGAACGGGACCGTGGCGGGCATCGAGGAGACGTCCGTGCGGGCGTTGGCCAAACTCGAACAGGTCCTGCCCGCGCGGTTGCGGCGCCGGGTCAACGCCCTCCAGACGCACACCATCGCGCTCACCCCGAGCGTCGCCACCGTGTCGCCGGACGTGCTCACCACCATCGCAGGCGCGTGCCGCGACCACCAGCGGCTGCGGTTCGCCTACACCGCGCGGGTCGGGGACGCGACGCGGCGGCACGTCGAACCGCTGGGGCTGGCGCACACCGGCCGCCGCTGGTACCTCGTGGCGTGGGACGTCGACCGGGACGACTGGCGCACGTTCCGGATCGACCGGATCGAGGGCGAGCCCGCGCTCGGCGCCCGGTTCACCCCGCGCGAGCCGCCCGCCGCCGACCTCGCCGACTACGTGGCCCGGCAGCTCACCGTCGCGCCGCACGCCCGGCAGGCCCGGTTGATCATGCACGCGCCCTACGAGGAGGTGGCCGCGCGCACCTCCGTGACGGCCGTGCACCTCGAACGGATCGACGACCACCGCACCCGGTTGACCGTGGGTGCGCCGTCGCTGCCCGAAGTCGGGCTGTGGATCGGCACGCTCGGACTGGAGTTCGAGGTGGAGGGTCCGCCGGAACTCGCCGGGCACTTCAGGGAGCTGGCCGCCCGGCTGCTGCGCGCCGCCGGCGACCGCTGAGCCGATCGGTCGTCCACCGAAGGCAGCCTTGTCCGCCTCGCCGGGTTCTCCCTACGTTCGGGATTCGAACCGAGGAGGGGTTGCCATGCGCAGGCGGGACATGCTGACCGGTGCGGTCGTCACGACGGGGGCCGCGGTGCTGGGCCTCGCGCCCACCGCGCGGGCGGACGGCTGGGGTGACCGCCTCGTCGCCGAACGCGTGCGGTCGCAGCGGGCGCTGCACCACCTGCGCGTGCTGTCGGAGGGGATCGGGCAGCGGATCGGCGGCACCGAATCCGAGCACCGGGCCAAGGACTACCTGGTGTCCGTGCTGCGGGAGCTGCGCTACGACGTCGCCGTGCAGCCGTTCTCCGTGCCGGACAAGTACTTGTCGACCCTGAAGGTGTCCGGGCAGCGGTGGAACGCGGCGGCGGCCAGACTCGGCGCGCTCGACGTGACCCGGTCCGGCCGGGTGGTCGACCTGGGCGACGGCGCCACCCTGCCCGACGACCTCACGGGGCGGATCGCGCTGCTGGTGAACGTGCCCGCGCCTTACACGCCGGTGGTCGAGGCCGCCCGGCGTGGCGCGGTCGCGGTCCTGCTCGGGCGGATCACCACGCCGGGGAAGTCGGGCACGTTCTCCCCCGCGTTGACCGAGGCAGTCGCCGTGCCGGTGTTGGGCATCGCGCAGGTGCACGTGGAACGTCTGCGGGCGCGGCCCGCGCGGGAGATCACCGTGTCGACCTCCCTGCACGCGGGACTCACCTCGCACAACGTGATCGCCGAACGGCCGCCGACGTTCGGCTCCGACGAGGGCGTGGTGATGGTGACCGCGCACTACGACAGCGTTCCCGGCTCGCCCGGCGCGAACGACGACGGCAGCGGGACGTCGCTGGTGCTGGAGGTGGCGCGGGTGCTCCGGCGGCTGCCCACGTACCGGACGCTGCGGTTCGCGTTGTGGGGGTCGGAGGAGCAGGGGTTGCTCGGGTCGCGGCACTACGTGGGCGGGTTGTCGGACGTCGAGGCGAAGCGGATCGTGGGCACGTTCCAGAACGACATGGTGGCCACGAGCAATCCGGGTTCGACGGTGTACTGGCTGCTGTCGGTGGACGGGGCGGCCAACGCGACCACCTCGGCGGTGGCGGACGCGGCGGGGCGGCTCGGGCATGCCGGGCATGTGCGAGGTCCGGTGGCGCGGGGGAGCAGCGACCATGTGCCTTTTCACGAGCGGGGGATCGCGGCGGCGAACTTCTCGTGGCGGGGGCCGGCGGGGCCGGGGGATCTGGAGCCGCTCTACCACACGCCGGAGGACACGTTGGCGGGGAACGTGGACGCCCGGCGTCTTCAGATCTCCTTGGAGCTGGTCGGTACCGCCGCGTACCGGCTGGCCGCGACCCGCTCCCAGGGGCGCGAGTCCTCCACTCGGACACCCTGAAATACGCGCTCAGGCACCTCCTTTCGAGTGCCCGAGTTCCCCTACCGCGCGAGTTATGCGTTCGGACACCGCGAGTTGTGCACTCGGGTGCCACCGTCGTGGGTGCGGTGGTTCGGCAGGTCGTACGGGTCGATGAGCGCGTGTGTCGTGATGTGGGACTCGTGCTGCCGTTGCCGTTGTCCTGGTGGAAGGCCGCCCGGACACGACGGCGGTGTGTCCGGGCGGCCGGGTCTCAGGCCGACGCGCGGGTGGGGGTGGTCAGCAGGAACAGGACCTCCTGTGCCACTCGGGTCGGGTCGGTCGGCGCCACGGCCGCGCAGTGCACGCCACGGGGGGCCACCTCCTGCGCCAGGCACTCGGTGTACGCGATCGCCGCCGCACGTGATGCCGTATAGGCCGCCGACCTGGTGGTCGCGCCGTGGCCGGCCACCGTGACGATCACTCCGCGCCTGCGGGCGACCATGCGACCCGCCACTGCCCGTGACGTGTTGAACACGCCGTCGGTGTTCACCGCGAAGCTGTGCGCCCAGTCCGCGTCGCTCAACGCCAGCACCGGTCCCGGGCGGATCGCGGCGGCTACCGTCACCAGGGCGTCGATCGGGCCCAGTTCGCGCTCCAGCTGGTCGACGAGGGCGTCCACGGCGGCGCTCGACGTGACGTCGATCTGCCGACCCGCGATCCGCAGGCCCTCGGCACGCAGGCGTTCGACCATCGCGGACAGGGTCCGCCCGTCGCTGTCCACCGCGGCGACCACCGCGCCCTGCCGGGCCAGTGCCTCCGCCACCTCGCCGCCGAGCGGTGTGCACGCGCCGGTCACCAACACGATTTTGGCTGTCATCCCCAGATACCCCGTTCTGCCCCCCGAGGTCGGTTCGACCGTAATGGGCTTCGGCGGCACGGAGAACTACCCGCGTGAGTAGTTGGGAACCGGCCCGCGTGGGCCGTCGGCGCGGGTCGGAGCCTAGACTGACCACCTGTGGTCCAGCATCCGATGATCGCCCCGAGCATCCTGTCCGCCGACTTCGCCCGTCTCGCCGAGGAGGCCGACGCGGTCTCCGGCGCCGACTGGTTGCACGTCGACGTCATGGACGCCCACTTCGTGCCCAACCTGACGCTCGGCCTGCCCGTGGTGCGGTCGTTGCGCAAGGCGACCGACATCCCGCTGGACTGCCACCTGATGATCGAGGACCCGGACCGCTGGGCGGTCGGCTACGCCGAGGCCGGCGCGTACAACGTGACCGTCCACGCGGAAGCCGCCGCCGACCCGGTCGCCCTGGCGCGCGACCTGCGGGCGGCCGGTGCCAAGGCGGGACTCTCGATCAAGCCCGGCACGCCGATCGAGCCCTACGTCGACGTGCTCAAGCACTACGACACGCTGCTGGTCATGTCGGTCGAGCCCGGGTTCGGCGGGCAGAGCTTCATCGCCGACGTGCTGGACAAGGTGCGCACCGCGCGCCGCCTGGTCGACACCGGACACCTGACGCTCGTCGTCGAGATCGACGGCGGCATCAACGCCGACACCATCGGCCAGGCCGCCGAGGCCGGTGTGGACTGCTTCGTCGCCGGGTCCGCCGTGTACGACGCGGCCGATCCCGGCCTGGCCGTCGAGAAGTTGCGCGCGCTGGCCGCCGCCGGCCGGTGAACCTCGCCGACGCCATGGCCCGCGCCGTCGAGGCGAGCGCGGCGGTCCTGGGCACCACGAGCCCGAACCCGCCCGTGGGCTGCGTCGTGCTCGACGCGTCCGGCGAGCCGGTCGGCGTCGGCGCCACGCGACCGCCGGGCGGGCCGCACGCCGAGGTCGTGGCCCTGCGCGAAGCCGGTGACCGGGCCGTCGGCGGCACGGCCGTCGTGACGCTCGAACCGTGCGCGCACCACGGCCGCACGCCGCCGTGCACCGACGCGCTGCTCGCCGCCGGGGTGCGCCGGGTCGTCCACGCGGTGTCCGATCCGAATCCGACGGCCGCGGGCGGCGCGGACGTGCTGCGCGCGGCGGGCGTCGAGGTCGAGTCCGGCTTCCTGGCCGAAGTCGTCGGCGACGGCCCCCTGCGGGCTTGGTTGCACTTCGCGCGCACCGGACGTCCGCACGTGACCTGGTACGCGTCGGACGACGCCGAAAAGGACGAGCACATCGCACGCGCGGACGCCATCGTGTCCGGCATGCGGACCGCGCCCTCCTCGGGAACACCGGGGCCTTACCGTCCGTTGCGGGTCGACGTGGGCCACCCGGCGCACGCGCACGACGTCGACGCGGCGCTCGCCGGACGTGACGTCGTGGACGTGGTGCTGGTGGGCGGGCCTACCCTGGCGGGTGCGTTCGCGGCGGCCGGTCGGCTCGACCGGGTGCTCGCGCACCTCGCGCCGGAACTGCTGGGGGACGGACGGCTCGTGCTCAGCGGCACCGGCGTGGCCACCGCCGCCGGGACCGTCGGTCCGGACGCGGTGGGACTGGTCGTCGAACGGGTCACGATGTCCGGGCCGGGTCTGCGGGTGTCCGCAGTGCCGGTCCGCTGAGGGAGGGTTGCGGTGTTCACCGGGATTGTCGAGGAGTTGGGCGAGATCGTCGCGGTCGAGGACCTGCCGGACGCGGCGCGCGTCACCATCGCCGGTCCGGTGGTGACCGGCGACGCGAAGCACGGCGACTCGATCGCGGTCAACGGCGTGTGCCTGACGGTGGTCGACGTGGTCGACGGCGCGTTCACCGCCGATGTGATGCGCGAGACACTGGTCCGGTCCAGCCTGGACGGCATCGCCGCCGGCGACCGGGTCAACCTCGAACGCGCCGCGGCCGTCGGGCAGCGGCTGGGCGGGCACATCGTGCAGGGCCACGTCGACGGGACCGGCGTCGTCCGGTCGCGGGAGAAGGCCGAGCACTGGGAGATCGTCCACATCGGACTGCCGCCGGGACTCGCGCGGTACGTCGTGGAGAAGGGCTCGATCACGGTCGACGGCGTGTCGCTGACCGTCGTGGAAGTGACCGAGGACTCGTTCACGGTGAGCCTCATCCCCACCACACTCGACCTGACCACGTTGGGTCGGCGCACGCCGGGCGAGCGGGTCAATCTGGAGGTCGACGTGCTCGCGAAGTACGTCGAACGGCTGGCCCTGCCGCACCTGCGCGCAGCGGGCGAGGAAGGTGCCGCACGGTGACGAGATTCCCCGACATCGAACGCGCGATCGCGGACCTGGCGGCCGGCCGCCCCGTGGTCGTGGTCGACGACGAGGACCGGGAGAACGAGGGCGACCTCATCTTCGCGGCCGAGAAGGCGACGCCCGAGCTGCTCGCGTTCATGGTCCGCTACACGTCCGGGTACGTGTGCGTGGCGCTGACCGAGGAGGACTGCGACCGCCTCGACCTGCCGCCGATGTACCACACGAACCAGGACCAGCGCGGCACCGCGTACACGGTCACGGTCGACGCGCGCGAGGGCGTGTCCACGGGCATCTCGGCGGCCGACCGGGCGCACACGATCCGGCTGCTCGCCGACCCGGCGTCCGACGCCAAGCACTTCTCGCGGCCCGGTCACGTCGTGCCGCTGCGCGCCCGCACCGGCGGCGTGCTGCGCCGGCCCGGCCACACCGAGGCGGCCGTCGACCTGGCCCGGCTGGCGGGTTTCTCGCCCGCCGGCGTCCTCTGCGAGATCGTGTCGCAGAAGGACGAGGGCGACATGGCCCGGCGTGACGAGCTGGAGGTCTTCGCCGCCGACCACGACCTGGCGCTGATCACCATCGCCGAGCTGATCGCGTACCGCCGCCGGGTGGAGACGCAGGTCGTGCGCGTGGCCGAGGCCCGCATCCCGACCGCGCACGGCGTGTTCCGCGCGGTGGGCTACGACTCGAAGCTCGACGGCATCGAGCACGTGGCGCTGGTGTACGGCGAGCTCGGCGAGGGCGAGGACGTGCTGGTCCGCGTGCACTCCGAGTGCCTGACCGGCGACGTGTTCGGTTCGCTGCGCTGCGACTGCGGTCCCCAGTTGGACGCGGCGTTGGAGGCCGTGGCGGCGCAGGGACGCGGCGTCGTGCTGTACATGCGCGGTCACGAGGGACGCGGCATCGGTCTGATGCACAAGCTCCAGGCGTACCAACTCCAGGACCACGGCGCGGACACCGTGGACGCCAACCTCGCGCAGGGCCTGCCCGCCGACGCGCGCGACTACGGCACGGGCGCGCAGATCCTGTGCGAACTGGGCATCAAGTCCATGCGGCTGCTGACCAACAACCCGGCCAAGCGCGTCGGCCTGGAGGGTTACGGGCTGGCCGTGCTCGACCGCGTGCCGCTGCCCATCTCCCCCAACCCGGAGAACCTGCGCTACCTGCGCACCAAGCGGGACCGGATGGGCCACGAACTGCACCAGCTCGAACAGTACGAGGCGCTGAGCCAGGGCGGTGCCGTGGTCAGCACCGCGGAGGGGGCGGAATGAGCGGCGAGGGGCGTCCCGAGGCCGTCGTGCCCGACGCGTCCGGGCTGAGCCTGGGCGTGGTCGCGACGAAGTGGCACGCGGCCATCACCGACACCCTGCTCGCGCGGGCGTTGGAGGCGGCGGGCAAGGCATCGGCGCGGGTGACCGTGGCGCGTGTCGCGGGTGCGGTCGAACTTCCGGTCGTGGCACAGGAATTGGCGCGTACGCACGACGCGGTCGTGGCGCTGGGCGTCGTGATCCGGGGCGGCACGCCGCACTTCGAGTACGTGTGCGACGCGGTGACCGCCGGGTTGACGCGGGTCGCCCTGGACACCTCGACGCCGGTGGGCAACGGCGTGCTGACCTGCGACACCGAGGAGCAGGCCGACGCCCGTGCCGGGTTCCCGCACTCGGTGGAGGACAAGGGTTTCGAGGCCGTCGTCGCCGCGTTGGACGCGGCCGTGACGCTGCGCGTGCTGCGAGGGGAGCGGTGAGCGTCGTGACCGCCGTCCAGTTCCGGCCGCGCCGCATCCGCACGGTGTCGGTGGTGTGCGCGGTGTTCCTCGTGGCGGTGTTCACCGTGGTGGGTCTGCTGCTGGGCGACAGCCCGACCGGCGTGATCTTCCGGACCTCCGACCAGGTGGCGATGATCTGCCTGGGCGTGCTGCTGGCCGGCGGCGTGCTGCTGTTGGCCCGGCCGCGCGTGCGGGCCGACGAGCGGGGCGTCGAGGTGCGCAACGTGGTGACCGCGCACCGTTACGAGTGGACCGACGTGCTGCACGTGTCGTTCCCGGACGGCGCGTCGTGGGCCCGGCTGGAGCTGCCGGACGACGAGTACGTGTCGATCATGGCCGTGCAGGCGGTGGACCGCGACCACGCCGTGGCGGCCGTCCGCGCTCTTCGCGACCTGCACCGCGCCGCCACCCGCTGAGCCTCGTTCGGGCATCCCCGACCGGGGGTGTCCGAACGCGTGTTTCGGGGTGCGTGTTTCGGGGTGCCTGCGTGGAGGACTCGCGGGTCAGACCGGGGATTCCTGGGAGTGGGCCAGGCGGGCCAGTTCCACCCGGGAGCTGATGCCGAGCTTCCGGAAGATGCCGCGCAGGTGGTAGTTCACCGTGTGCGGCGAGAGGAAGAGCTGCTTGCCGACCTGGCGGTTGGTCAGCCCCGCGCCGACGAGCCGGGCGATGTCGCGTTCCGGTTCGGACAGCCGCCGCCAGTCCGCCGACTCGGTGCCCGAGTCCGCCGGTGGCGCCGCACCGGGTAACCGGGCCAGTTCGGCCTCCGCGCCCATGCGTTCGAAGATCCGCGCGGCGCGTTCGCGATAGCCGTGCGCCCGGTCCTCCCGGCCCAGTTCCGCCAGCAGCCGGGCCACGTCCCCGTTCGCGTGCGCCGACGCCCACGGGTGCCGGTGGCGGTCCACCACCGACCGCAGCCCGTCCACGTCGCGGTCCAGCAGCGCACGGGCATGCCCCGCCGCCGCCCCGAGCCGGCCGAAACCGGGGTTGGCGGCGGCGAGGTCCTCGGCGGTGTGCGCGGCGACCTCGGCCAACGCGCTGTCGCCGACGTCGAGGGCGACCCGGACCAGCCACGCCGCCGCGCCGGGCTCCTCGACGAGCATCCGCCGCGCGCCGTCGGGGTCGTCCAGCAGCGCACGGGCCGACTCCGCCGCCGCGCCGGGACCGCCCCGCGCGTGGGTGAGCAGCAGTTCGACCCAGTCGTACTGGCCGGAGTGCAACAACGCCTCACCGGCCGCGAGATCGCCCCGGTAGCACCGCACGTGCTCGGCCGCGCCGGTCAGGTCGCCCCGGTGCAGGGCCACGGTCGCCAACACCGTCGACGCCAGCGGCACGAGCAGGCGCAGCCCCCGGTCACGGGCCAGGGCGAGCCCCGCGCGGGCGGCCTCGTCCGCCCGCACCAGGTCGCCGGCCTGGGTGAGCACGCGGGCGCGGGCGACGAGCCGGGCCGCCGGCGCACCGGAGCGCACCGCCGAGTCGGTGTCCGGCCCGTCGCCGCGCACCAGGCGTTCGGCGGCGTCGAACTCGCCCAGCGCGGCCAGTTTCAGCGCGTACGCCACGGCCGCGTGCGACTGCCACCACGCGGTCGGCCCGTCGAGGTCCCACCGGGTCGACTCGCGGCCCCAGTACATCGCCTCGGCGAGGTTGCCCGCCGTCCACTCCAGGCACGAGTGGACGGTCGCGGCCATGACCACGTCGGCGTCACTCGCCTCCCGGTCGCGGACGGTGAGCACGGACAGGGCGTGGGCACCGGCCGGGTCGCCGGCCGCGAAGTACAGGGCGAGCAGGCGGCCGGCCGAGGCGAGCCGGCGCACGGGTTCGGGCACGTCGCCCTCGGCCAGGGCGTGCTCCATCTCCGCGACGGCGTCGGCCGGTCTGCCGTCGGCCAGCAGGATGCCGCCCAGGACCACGTGCAGCTCGGCCGCCTCCGGACCGGGCAGGCGGCCGGACAGTCCCGCGCGGGCCAGCGCGATGGCCGAGCCGAGCCGGCCGTTGGCGGCCAACGCGCGCACGCCGTCGACGGCGGCCTGGCCGCGTTCGCCGGTGACCGCGACCGGGGGCTGGGCCGGGCGCAGCACGGCGGCGTCGTGGCGCAACGCGCGTGCCACCGACTCGGGGATCGACTCGACGACCGCGCGCCACACCAGGTCGCACGAGAACTCCAGGCGGTCGTCGACCGACTCCACCAACCCCGACGCGAGCACCTCGTCCACCGCGGGCAGCAGGGCGGCGGCGGTCTCGCCCATCAGGGTCGCCACGTCGTGCAACGGGAACGTGCGCCCGAGCACGGCCGCGACCCGCAGCACCTGGTTGGCCCGCGCGGAGAGCCGGTCGCACCGCGCGCGGACGAGCGTGCCCACGCGCCGGGGCAGCCAGCCGCCGCGCAGCCGGGCACCGGTCGCGTCGACCTCCAGCTGTCCTTCCTCGCGCAGGCCGGTGACGAGGTCGGCGACCAGGCGCGGGTTGCCGCCGGCCGTGGCCACGAGCGCCAGCAGGTCCGGTCCGGGCGGCACGCCGAGCAGGTCGACGACCAGCCGGCGCACGGCCGCCGCGTCGACCGGGCCGAGCGAGACCACGTCGCCCTGCGTCGACACCGCACGCCGCACTTCCGCGCCGGCCAGGGGAAGCGTGAGCGTCAGCAGCACCGCCACCGGACGGCCGTGCACGCGGTCGAGCAGGTCGAGCAGGGCCGCCGGGTCGACGTGGGCCTGGTCGACCGCGACCAGTGCCCGGCTGTCGAGCACGGCGGCGACGTCCGCCGACGCGGCGAGGTGGTCACCGCCGACGAGCACCACCGGCAGGCCGCGGTCGCGCGCGGCGTCGACCGCGTCGTGCAGGAGTCGGGTCTTGCCCGAGCACGGCGGCCCGTCCAGGGTCAGCACGCCGCCGGGTGCGGAGAGCAGGCGTAGAACCGACGTCCATTCACGTTCCCGGCCGTGCGAATGCGACACGATCAAGCCTGCTACGGCCGTCGAGCGGCTGTCAATTCACGGCGGACCGCCGACGGACCGCCGGTCGACACCAGCCGCACCCCGGCGGTCCGCAGCACGGCCAGGTGCCCGTCGAACGCCGGGTGCGCGAGCTGGTCGTCGTTCGCCCGCACCAGCACGACCATCGGCGCGCGCCGGCCGAGTCCCTCGCAGAGCACGGTCAGCGCCTGGTTGTCCGCGATGCCCAGGGCCAGCTTCGCCACCGAGTTCGCGGTGCCGGGCGCGAGCACGAACGCGTCGGCCGGCGGGTGCGGTCTCGGCTCGCCGGGCAGCCGGGACGTCGACCGCACGGGCAGGTCGGTCAACGCCTCCAGGTCGGGCACGAGCGGTTCCAGCCACCGCGCGGCCGTCGGCGTGACCGTGACCGCGAGCCGCCAGCCCTCCTCGGCCAGCGGCCGGGCCAGCTCCGGCACGAACCAGTGCTCGACCCCGCCGCCGGCCGACGCGATCAGCGCCAGCACCGGACGGGTCACTCCGGACGCCTCAGCAGCGCGCAGAACATGGCGTCGGTGCCGTGCACGTGCGGCCAGAGCTGCACGTGCGGGCCGTCGCCCAGGTCGGGCACGTCCGGGAAGTACTCGCGGGTGTCCAGTTGTCGCGCGCCGGTCCGCCGGGCCACGTCCGCCACCACGCCGACGGTCTCCGACAGGTGCGGCGAGCAGACCACGTACGCCACGACACCACCGGGCCGGACCAGTTCCAGCGCCGAGGTGAGCAGTTCGCGCTGCAACCGGGTCAGCGGCGCGACGTCCGAGGGCTGCCGCCGCCACCGCGCCTCGGGCCGCCGGCGCAACGCGCCCAGGCCCGTGCACGGCGCGTCGACCAGCACCCGGTCGTACCCGCCGGGCAGGCCCGGATCGCGGCCGTCGGCGACGTGGACGGTGATCGGCAGGTCGCCCGCCGCCTTGCGGATCAGCTCGGCGCGGTGCGGCGCCTTCTCGACGGCGTCGAGCGTGGCACCGCCCAGCCGGGCCAGGGCGCCGATCAGCACGGCCTTGCCGCCCGGTCCCGCGCACAGGTCGAGCCAGCGCTCGTCCGGGCCGTCGACCGGGACGCGGGTCAACGCGAGCGCGCAGAGCTGGCTGCCCTCGTCCTGCACGGCGGCGAGCTTCTCGCGCACCGGGTCCAGGTCGCCGGGGTCGCCGGACTCCAGGTGCACCCCGTACGGCGAGAACGGCGCCGGGTCGCCGCCGGTCATGGCGGCCAGCTCGTCGGCGCTGCACTCGCCGGGCCGGGCCGCCAGGTGGACGATCGGCCGGGCGTCGTCGGCGGCCAGCGCCGCGCGCAGCGCCTCGCCCCGCGTGCCCAGCGACTCGGCGAACGCCTGGGCGATCCAGCGCGGGTGCGCGTGCGCCAGGGCCAGGTAGCCGACCGGGTCGGTCTCCTCGTCCGGGGCGACCTCGTCGATCCAGGCGGGCTCGTCCTGCGCGGACACCCGGCGCAGCACGGCGTTGACGAAGCCCGCGACCCCCGAGCCGAGCCCGGCGCGCACGAGGTCCACCGTGGACGCCACGGCGGCGTGCGCCGGGATGCGGGTGCGCAGGAGCTGGTAGGCGCCCAGCCGCAGGGCGTCGAGCACCGAACCGTCCACGTCGGACAGTGGCCGATCGGTGCACGCGGCGAGCACGGCGTCGAGCAGGCCCTGGGCACGGGCCGTGCCGTAGGCGAGTTCGGTGGCCAGGGCGGCGTCGCGGCCGGTGATCCGGCGGTCCCGGAGCAGGCCGGGCAGCACGAGGTTGGCGTAGGCGTCGCGCTGCCGGACCGCGCGCAGCGTGTCGAGCGCGGCCTGCCGGGCCGGGTCCTCGACCGGGGGGCGCGGCGGGCCGGAACGCCGCCGGGGCGGGTGCGGTCCGCGCGGGCGGGACGGTCGTGATGAGCGCTGCGTCATGCGATCCGCTCCCCCGCCTCGATCCGGACGCCACGCGCCCAGTCCGTCGCCGGCATCCGCTTCTTGCCCTGGGCCTGCACGTCGCCGAGCACGACCGGCCCGGTGGCGGTGCCGACGAGGACGCGCTTGCGCTCGACGACCAGTTCGCCGGGTGCGAGCGTGGGCGCGTCGACCGGGGTCACGGGCCCGAGCTTGAGGCGTTCGCCGCGGAACTCCGCCCACGCGCCGGGGTCGGGCGTGACCGCGCGGGCCACCCGGTCCAGGCTCTGCGCGGGCAGGGCGAAGTCCAGCCGACCGTCGTCGACCGACACCTTGGGCGCGTAGCTGATGCCCTCCTCGGGCTGGCCGATCGCGCGCAGCGTCCCGTCCGCGACACCGTCCACAGTGGACAGCAGCAGCCGGGCGCCGGACTCGGCGAGCCGGTCGAGCAGTTCGCCGGACGTGTCGCGCGGGCGCACCTGCTCGGTCACCACGCCGAACACGGGACCGGCGTCGAGTTCCTTGACGATGCGGAACGTCGTCGCGCCGGTGATGTCGTCGCCGTGCCGCACGGCGGCCTGCACGGGCGCGGCGCCACGCCACGCGGGCAGCAGCGAGAAGTGCAGGTTCACCCAGCCGTGGACCGGGATGGCCAGGGCCGCCTCGGGCAGCAGCGCGCCGTAGGCGACGACCGGGCACAGGTCGGGTTCGAGCGCGCGCAGCCGGTCGAGGAAGTCGTGGTCGCCCGCGCGGCGCGGGGTGAGGACCTCGATGCCGTGCTCGTCGGCGAGCGCGGCCACCGGGGACCGCTCGATCTTGCGGCCCCGACCGACCTGGGCGTCGGGCCGGGTGACGACCGCGACGACCTCGTGGCGGTCCGAGGCGAGGAACGCGCGCAGCGACGGCAGCGCGACGGCGGGCGTGCCCGCGAACACCAGGCGCATGCTCACGCACCCCCGAACAGCGGATGCGGCGACTGCTTGAGCGTGGGCAGGCCGCCGTCGAACCAGTCCTGGCGGCGGATCTCGGCCATGGCCCGCTTGCGGGTCTCGTCGTCGAGCCGGTCCAGGAACAGCACGCCGTCGAGGTGGTCGACCTCGTGCTGGACGCACCGCGCGAGCAGGTCGGTGCCCTCGACCTCGACCGGCTCGCCGTGCATGTTCCAGCCGCGCGCGACCACGCTGCGGTACCGCCGGCAGTCCCACGACAGGTCGGGGATGGACAGGCAGCCTTCCGAGCCGTCCTGGACCTCGTCGCCGACGACGTCGAAGGTCGGGTTGACCAGGTGCCCGGCGAACCCGTCGCAGTGGTAGGTGAACACCCGCAGCCCCACTCCGAGCTGGGGCGCGGCGATCCCGGCACCGCCGGCGTCGCTCATGGTGTCCCACAGGTCCTTGACCAGCTTGCGCAGCTCCGCGTCGAAGTCGGTCACCTCGACCGCGGGCGTCCGCAGCACCGGATCGCCGAACAGCCGGATCGGTTGGACGGTCACGCACTCTCCTCGCAAGTGGGGCGGGTGACCAGTCTAGAAGAGCCGCCGACGGCCGGGCCCATCGGCATTTCACCGGCACGCCGACCGAGTCCGCACTGGTGCGGACGATATTCCCTGTTGCGTGGAAGCCTCTAATTCTCCGAATGGGACTACTGCCACTCTCCGAAGCCGGGTTCCTTCTTTAGGAGGAAATCCGCGGAACGCGGTTCCGCGGACCAAAATTATCACTAATGTCATTGTTCGCGCACGGAACGCCACGGGGGTGGTCTGATTGGCCGGGAGTGTGGATCCGGCGTCGTGGTTCGCCCGCGGCACAGCCGATGTCGTGGCGGCTTCCCGTGCGCTGGCTTACGCCCGCGACGCGCACGGCATGTTCATCGAACCCGACGCCGTCGACTCGCTGGTGACCGGTCTGCGCGATCTGCGCGACGCCCTCGACCTGATCGCCCAGGAATCGTTCTTCGTGGCCTCGCACACCATGCCGATCGGTGCGGGCTACGCCGGTGAGATCGGCCGGATGTTCCAGGACATCGCGAGTCGGTCGACGATGACGGTCATCCCCGACCTGATCGCCGGACTGGACGGTCTCATCGGGCAACTCGACCGCAGTCGTGCCTCCTATCACGCCGTCGAGACCGCCGCCGCCGCGGCGTTCGACCGACCCTGACGGGGAGCCGACCATGAGCCGCACGCCCGGACGCGCCCTTCTGGCCTGCGTGACCCTGCTCGCCGCCGCGGCGTGCACCACGGCCCAGGCGGGGACGCCGATACCCGTACGCGGTGCGGCACCGCACGAACCCGTGCCGAGCACGCCGCCTCCGACCTCGGGCACCACCAAGGCCGCGAACAAGAACCCGTGCGACCTGCTCACCGCCGACGAGGTCGGCACGCTCGGTCTGAACCACCCCGGCGTCCTGAAGCAGGTCGACCGAGTCGACACCTGCTCGTGGAACGTCAGCGGCAACGGCGGACTGGCGGCGAGCGTGGAACCCGGTCTCGACTCCCTGCGCCTGGAAGGCAAACGGGTGGCGCCCACCCGCTACGGCGACCACGAGGCCGTCCTGGTCGAAGGGTCCTTCGGGCAGGACTACGCGTGCTCGGTCGCGATCGCGGTGTCCGACGACATCGCGGTGCTGATCATCGCCAACCTCACCGCGAGCGCCAAGGACACCCCCGCCGCCTGCGCGCGGGCCACGAAAGCCGCCGAGTTGATCGAGCCCAAGCTGCCCTGACCCGAGGGGGACGCGCACCGTGCCGAGACCGCCCGAGCCGACCGCCCACTACCCCGGAATGGCGCATGAGGACCTGCGCCGTCTGGTGGTCGAGAACTTCGATCCCGGCGAGGCCGGCGGGATGGCCGACGTCTGGCACCGGCTCGCCGCCACGTTCACCCAGGTCGCCGTCGACCTGCGGCTGATGGTGACCCGGTCGGAGAGCGGGTGGACGGGTGAGGCCGCGGAGGCGGCACGGGCGGCGTTGACCCGGTTCGGCGAGTTCGCCGGGCGGACCGGCGACCACTTCGCGACCACCGCGCGGGCCGCCGAGGACCAGATCACCGTGGCGGTCGAAGCCAACCGGCGCATGCCCGAACCGGTGCCGTTCGATCCGCGCGGGATGTTCCGGGACGCGGTGGGCAGCGGCAACCCGCTCTCGCTGTTGGCCCTGCCGCTGACCATCCCCCACCGGAAGGCGCTGTCGGACGAGGCGAAGCAGGAGGCCGTCCGGGTGCTGCTGACCCGGGACGAGGCGATGCGCGGCACCGCATCGACGCTTCCGGAACTCGGGACGCCGCCCACCACCTCCGACGACCAGGGCGTGACCACCGCGTCGATCACGGCGGTCGACGGGTTCCACGCCAGGACGGATCCCGTCGGCACCGTTCCCGGCGGCACGACACCGGCGGGCACGACCCCCACCGGGACGACACCGACGGGCACCGATCCGACCGGCACCACCCCCGGCCGGACGGTCCCCGGTGCGACGCCCGAGCCCGACCCGACCACGCCGGGCGCCGGCCGACCCGGTCCCGGTCGCGACGACGACACGACCACCCCGGAACAGCGGGCCGACCAGGACACCACCCGTACCCAGTCGGCACGGTCCGAGGCGGCGCCGGCCGAGGTCAGGTCCGGCGACCGGCCGGGCGAGACCCGGTCCGGGCCGGCGGTCGGCGTGGTGCCGATGGGCGGCCGGCCGGGCGGCGGACCTCCGGTGCGACCACGACTTCCCGCCGGCGGGACGGCCGTGATCAGGGAACCCGGTGCACGGGCGGCGGCGGCGCGGATCGCCGGACCGCCGCCGGCCAGGCCCGGCGCGGCCCCGCTCGCCCCGGTGCCGCCCGGCGGACCGGTCGCCCGCGCGGAGGACCGCGAGCACACCAACCGGTACCTCGTCGCCACCGACGAGTACTACCTGGACCCGCGCCTGGTCGCGCCGAGCACCATCGGCGAGGAATGAGCGGACTGGCGCGGCTGACCCCGGCCGGGTTCGAGGTGGCGTGGGAACAGCTCGGGCTCGGCGCGCTCCCCTACCCCCTCGACCTCGAACCGCACGGCCGCACGCGCGCCGAACGCGAGCGGATCGTCGCGGACGTGCTGGCCGACCTGGAACGCGGCGGCCTGGCCCGGCGCGGCCGGGTGGACGCCGACGTCGAGGACGCGCTGCGCCTGCTCGCCCAGCCCGACTCGGCGTTCACCGTGCTGGGCCTGGTCGACGTCGAGGCGGGCGAACTCGTGCGCGCGCTGGCCGCCGAACGCCGGGGTTTCACGGTGCTGGCCGTCCGCCGGGACGACGCGGTCACGCTCGACGTGCGGCGCGGCGGCTCACCGGCCGCCACGGCGGTCGGCGTGCTCCCCCACCGGCCGCCGGGTCCGGGCCGGACGGTCACGGTGCGCGCGTCGGCCCTCGCGACCGGCGGCCCGGCGCACCGGGACGACGAGGTGCGGGCGGCCCGCGCCGTGCTCGCCGGACCGATCGTGGGGACCGGGCACGTGGCCGCGCTCGGCGGCCGGTCCGTGACCTGGATCGACACCCCGCACGGCCGGTACGCCGCCGACGGGACGGACTGGATCACGGTCGCGCCGGCCGACCGCGCGGGCATGGTCGCGCGGATCACCCGGAACTGAACGCAACGCCGCACCGGGCTGCGGCTACCTATTGGCATGATCGCAGCGACGACACGCCTACCGGGGATCGAGGTCGTGCCCGAGACCGACGCCCTGCTGTGGACACGCGGCGACCGGGCGTCGTTCGCGGTGCTGTTCGACCGGCACGCCGAGGCGGTGTGGAACCACGCCTACCGGCTGACCGCGTCCTGGTCGCTCGCCGAGGACCTGACCTCGGCGACGTTCCTGGCCGCGTGGCACCGCCGGTCGGACATCACCCTGGTGCACGACAGCGCGTTGCCGTGGCTCTACACGGTGGCGGGCAACCTGGCCCGCACCGAGTTCCGCAGAGTGGGCCGGTTCCGACGGGCCGTGCTCCGGTTGCCGCTGCCCGACGCCGTGCCCGACCACGCCGAAGGGGTCGCGTCCTCGGTGGACGGCGGCCGGCGGTTGAGCCGGGTGCTCGCCGTCGTGCGCACCATGCCGAAAGCCGAACGGGAGGCCGTCGAGCTGTGCCTGCTCGGCGAGTTGTCCACGGCGGCGGCGGCCGAGGTGCTCGGCATCGCCGAGGTGACCGTGCGGTCGAGGATCTCGCGTGCCCGTTCCCGGCTGCGCGACGAGTTGACGGAGGAAGACCAGTGAGCCTCGAACTGCCCGCCCGCCGGCCGTTGCCGCCGGAGGTACGGGAACGCATGCGTCGCACCGTGGTGCGTCGCGGTGGTGCGCGCACGCCGGTCGCCGCGGCGGCGGCCGTGGTGCTGCTCGCCGCCGGCGTGGCGATCGTCGCGCAGTCGATGCAGGACCACGACGGCGTGTCGGTGGGCGGACCGCCGACCGCGACGTCGACCTCGGCCGCGGCGGCGTTCCGGGTCGGCCCGCCGACGGCCGCCGACCTGGAGCGCTGCGGCGTCGACCGGGCCGAGGCGACCGTCGAGGTCAAGGGCCGGCGGATCGTGCTCGGGGACAGCCCCTGCGAGCTGACCGGCACCACGCGGTCCGTCCGCAAGCCGGACGCGCCCACGCCGCGGCTCGCCGACGGGATCACCCTGCTGTGGGTGTCCCCCACCGGGGTCGCGATCGGCACCGCGCCACGCGACGTCGTGGAGGTGACGGCGTCGCGGGGTCGGGTCACGCTGGCCGACGACGTGTGGGTGACCGATCCGGACATCGACACCATCGGCCTGACCTTCATCCGGCAGGACGGTGGGCACACCGCGGTGGATCTCGACCGCAACTTCCACCGCGGCTGGTCGACCACCGCCGAGTCGTTCGCCCGCCCCGGTCTGTCCGACGAGCGCAAGGTCGTGGAGCGGTGCGTGGACCGGGCCGTGCTGGACGGTGCGCCGTGGGTCGGCGACCTGGACCGCTGGACCCTGGCGACCAAGGGTGCGCGGGTGACGATCGTGCGCACGGCCGACGGCACGTTGCTGGGGTGCAGCGACTACCCCGGCGCGTTCCCCTACGGCCGTGTGACGCCCCAGGACGAGCGGCCGTTCAGGCACCTGGGCGCGGAGAAGGGGACGACGCCGCTGCGGGTCGGCGGGATGACCCGCGAGGACGTCGCGGCACTCTCCTACACCGACCCGTCCGGCAACACGAGGCAGGCCGTGGTGCGCGACGGCGTGTTCGAGGTCGACGTCGACGACTCGGCGGGGACGCCGACGGTCCGGGCGACCGACAAGTCCGGTGCCGTGATCTACGAGGGACCGGCCTACTAGGAAAGTCCTGGGGGCGCCCGGCGATCCGGGCGCCCCCAGGCTCACGGACGCACGACCCGGGCCGCCCCACCGCTGCGCCGGGTCGGTTCGGCGACCGCCCGCCAGCGCCCGCCGCCCGCGGGTTCGACCGCCGTCACCGCCCCGATCTCGGCCGTGGACGTGAACCGGTGGCCGAGCCCTTCGAGCCACTTCGCCTCGGGCGTGGCGAGGAACGACTCCTCGGCCTGCGTGGTGGCGCCGTTGCGTTGCGAGGCACGGGGTGCGCCCACCGAGTCCACAAGGGACAGTCCCCGGTCGAGTCGGTTCAGCAGGACCTGGAGCACGCTGGTGATGATGCTCGCGCCGCCCGGGGAGCCCAGTGCCAGTACCGGCGACCCGTCCCGCAGCACGATGGTCGGCGAGATCGACGACCGGGGCCGCTTGCCGGCGGCGGGCAGGTTCGGGTCGGGCACGCCGGGCGTCGCCGGGGTGAACGAGAAGTCGGTCAGCTCGTTGTTGAGCAGGTAGCCGCGACCGGGCACGACGATCCCGCTGCCGCCCTCCTGCTCCAGGGTGAGCGTGTACGCGACGACGTTGCCCCACTTGTCGGCCACGGTCAGGTGGGTGGTGTCCCGGCCCTCGTACGGGGTCTGCGCCGCCACGCCGGAGTCGGCGCACGGTCGGGGCGCACGCGGGTCGCCGGGCGCGACCGCGCCGGGCAGCGCCCTGGTCGGCGAGATCAGGCAGGCCCGGCTGTCGGCGAACCGCTGCGACACGAGTTCCTTCGTGGGCACGTCGACGAACGCCGGGTCGCCCACCCACCGGTTGCGGTCGGCGTAGGCAAGCCTGCTCGCCTCCAGGTACCGGTGCAGGAACGGTCCGGAGGCCTCGTCGCCGTCGGGCACGCCGGCTTCGAGGATGTTCAGCGCCTCGCCCACCGTGGTGCCGCCCGAGGACGGCGCCGGGACGCCGTACACGTCGTAGCCCTGCCACCGGGTGCGTGTCGGCTCGCGGCGGACCACGTCGTAGGCGGCGAGGTCGGCGGTGGTCAGGTCGCCGGGCCGCACGACCCGCGCGGTGCCCGGCACGACGGGCGGCGTGCGGACGGTGTCGACCAGTTCCCGGCCGAGCGTGCCCCGGTACAGCGCGGACACGCCGCCCCGGCGCAGTTCGCGGTAGGTGTCGGCGAGGTCGGGGTTGCGGAACGTGCTGCCCACCGCGGGCGCGGGCAGGTAGAGGTCGCGGGTCGAGGTGAAGTCCGCGAACCGGGCCGCGTTGTTGTCGACCTGCCGGCGGAACGTCGGGTCGACGACGAACCCCCGCCGGGCCAGGTCCTCGGCGGGCCGCAGGACCTGGTCGAACGACCACGTGCCCCAGGTGCTCAACGCCCGCTGCCAGGTGCGCGGCGTGCCGGGGACGCCCACGGACAACCCGCTGGTCACCGCATCGGCGAAGGGGATGGCCTTGCCGTTCTCGAGGAACAACGCCTCGTCGGCGGAGGCGGGCGCGGTCTCCCGCCCATCCAATGTGGACACACGATGGGTGCGCGCGTCGTAATACACGAAGAACCCGCCGCCGCCGATCCCGGCGGAGAACGGGTCGGTGACGCCCAGCGCGGCGGCGACGGCCACGGCGGCGTCCACCGCGTTGCCCCCACGCCGGAGCACGTCGACACCGATCTGCGAGGCGTCGGGGTCGATGCTCGCGACCGCACCCCCACGCCCGACGGCTTCGGGGACGCGGGGCACTTCGGCCGCCCGCGCGACCGAGGCGGGCAGGACCGATCCGACCAGGACAGCGGACACCAGGACACCGACGACTCTGGATCGAGGCATCCACCCCTTCTACTCCGGTCGGGAGGAATACAGAACCGCCGCCCGGCAGATGGTTCCCCCTTGCGGGCGTACGTCAGACGATCTCCAGCGGGTCGAGCTTCACGCGCAGGACCTCGGGTTCCTTGCGGGCGCTGCGCACCGACAGCAGGTCCCCGAGCACGGCGGCCAACGCCCGCCCCTCCGTCCGGGCCACCCGCACGAGGGCGCGCTCCCGGTCCTCCCCCAGCGGCACCGGTCCGAGGACCTCCCCGGTGGGCGGCAGGACCAGGTCGTCCAACGCCGCCGCCAGGGCGTCCGGCGCACCGTCCACGGTCGCCATGCGCACGGCCGGCGGGAACCCGAGTTCGGCCCGCCCCGCCAACTCCCGCCGCGCGTGCCACACCGGGTCCCACCGCGCCAGGGCCTGGACGGGCGCCAACGCGGAATCCGCGATCACCACCACCCGCCCGTCGGCGGAACCGGGGCGCACCAGGGCCGCGGCCGTCATCCACCGGCGCAGCGCCTCCTCGGACGCCCGGAGGTCGGCCCGGCCCAGCAACGCCCACCCGTCGAGCAGCAGGGCGGCGCCGTACCCGCCGGCCGCCACCGGTTCGGCTCCGGGCGTGGCGACGACCAGCGCCGCACCGCCCGGCACGGACGCCAGCACCTCGTCCCCGCCGGAGGTCCGCACCGGGACGCCGCTGAACGCCCGCCCCAACTCCTCGGCGGTCCGCCGGGCACCGATGACCTGCCCGCGCAGGCGGCGGGACCCGCAGGTACCGCACCGGAACGCCGCCTCGGTGGCACCGCACCACCGGCAGTGCGCGGGCCGGGGCCGGCCGTCGTCCGTGCCGCCGGGCAACGCCAACGGTCCCGCGCACCGCCGACAGCGGGCCGGTGCCCGGCACTGGCCGCACGCCAGGGCCGGCACGTACCCGCGCCGGGGCACCTGCACCAGGACCGGTGCGTCGTGGGAGAACGCGAACCGGGCCGCGTCGAAGGCGATCGACGGCAGCCGCGCGGACCGGGCCGCCGGGTCGCGGGTCTCCTGCCAGTCGGAGTCGCCGACGGCCACCACGCGGGGCGCGGCCGACCGCAGCGTCTCCCGCGCGGCCACCACCTCGTGCGCCCACCCGCTGTCGACGAGCACCTGGGCCTCGGCCGTGCGCGCGAAGCCGCCCACCACGAGCGAGGCGCCGGACTGGTGCGCGCGCTGGACGAGGACGTCGCGCACGTTCGGGTAGGGCATCCGGGGTTCGACGTGGAGATCGTCGCCGTCGTCCCACACCACCACGAGCCCCAGGTCGGCGACGGGCGCGAACGCCGCGCCCCGCGTCCCGAGCACGATCCGCGCCGCGCCGCGCCGCACGGCCAGCCACCGCCGATACCGCTCGGCCGGTCCCAGGTCCGCGGCCAGGGCCACCGCGCCCTCGGCCAACGCCGAGCACGCCGCCTCCAGCCGGGCCAGGTCGCGGTGGTCGGGCACGACGATCAACGCACCGCGCCCACCGGCGGCCACGGTCACCGCGGCCTCGGCCAACCGCGCCGGCCAGTCCTCGAAGGGCAGCGCCTGCCACACCGCGCGCGCGGTCCGCCCCGACGACAGGGCGTCCAGCAGGTTGGGGCCGAACGGGTACCGCGCCCAGCCGTCGACGGCGGGCGGCACGGGCACGGGCGCCGGCACCGACTCCTTCGCCTCCGTGCGCGCGTGCCGGGGCGGCACGGCCAGCCGCAGCACGTCGGTCAACGACCCGGCGTACCGGTCGGCGACCACGCGGGCCAGCTCCAGGATCTCCGGCGCCAGCACGGGTTCGGGCGAGAGCACCCGGTCGAGGAAGGTCAGCTTCCGCCCGTAGTCGGACGAGGCGACGCGGTCCAGCAGGAAGCCGTCGACGAGCTGCCCGGCGAACCGCACCCGCACCCGGCAGCCCGGGACCGCGGCGGCGTCCTGCTCGGTCGACACCTGGTAGTCGAAGGGCCGGTCGAGGTGCGCGAGCGGCACGTCGACGCAGATGCGGGCGACGGGCAGGCTCGTCGCGGGCACGCGTTCCCCACGCCTGGTCGTCACCATGCCCGGAGGTCTACCAGACACCCCCGACAAGACCGGCCCCGAACCCCTACCGGGCGACACGACGACGCGCGCCGCCGCCGACGGACTCCCGCCGGGAGCGGACTCGACCGGTCCGCGCCTCCACCGGGTGGCGACCCGGACGCCCGCTCCGTCGACGGCGACCGGTGTGCGCCCGACATCCGCCGGGCGGCGACGAAAGGCGCCGGCACGAGGCGACGACGGGATCGGCGGGCGCCGGGTGCTCCCCCGGTTCCGCGACGGCGGCCGTCCGATCGGTGCGCGGTCCGGACCCGACCGGCCGACGACACCGTCAAGACCGCCGTGTCGTCCCCGGAACGCGGATCACCGCCGCCCGGTCGGCGGACCGGACGGCGGTGATCACGGGTGTCTCAGGCGCCGGCGACCGTGCGCAGCACCTCGGCCCGGTCGGTGTTCTCCCACGGCAGCGCGACGTCGGTACGGCCGAAGTGGCCGTACGCGGCCGTCGGCGCGTAGATCGGCCGCAGCAGGTCCAGGTCGCGGATGATCGCGGCCGGGCGCAGGTCGAACACCTCGGTGATGGCCTGCTGGATCTTCTGCGGGTCCACGGTCTCGGTGCCGAACGTCTCGACGAACAGGCCCACCGGCGCGGCCTTGCCGATGGCGTAGGCGACCTGCACCTCGACGCGCGTGGCCAGACCGGCGGCGACCACGTTCTTGGCCACCCAGCGCATGGCGTACGCGGCCGAGCGGTCGACCTTCGACGGGTCCTTGCCGGAGAACGCGCCACCGCCGTGCCGGGCCATGCCGCCGTAGGTGTCCACGATGATCTTGCGGCCGGTCAGGCCCGCGTCGCCCATCGGGCCGCCGATGACGAACCGGCCGGTCGGGTTGACCAGCAGCCGCACGTTCGAGGTGTCGATCGCGAGGTCGGCCAGCTCCGGCTCGACCACGTGCGTGCGCACGTCGACGCCGAGCAGCTTCTCCAGGTCGATGCCGTCGGCGTGCTGCGACGACACGACCACGGTGTCCAGGCGCACGGGCTGGTCGCCCGCGTACTCGATGGTCACCTGGGTCTTGCCGTCCGGCCGCAGGTAGGGCACGGTGCCGTCCTTGCGCACGGCGGACAGCCGCCGTGACAGCCGGTGCGCCAGCGCGATCGGCAGCGGCATCAGCTCGGGCGTGTCGGTGGAGGCGTAGCCGAACATCAGACCCTGGTCGCCGGCGCCCTGCTTGTCGATCTCGTCGGCGGCGCCGTCGACCCGCTGCTCGTAGGCGGTGTCCACGCCCTGCGCGATGTCGGCCGACTGCGAACCGATCGCCACGTTGACGCCGCAGGAGCGACCGTCGAAGCCCTTGGCCGACGAGTCGTAGCCGATCTCGAGGATCTTCTCGCGCACGATCGTGGGGATGTCCGCGTACGCCTCGGTGGTGACCTCGCCGGCGACGTGCACCTGGCCGGTGGTGATCAACGTCTCGACGGCGACGCGCGAGCGCGGGTCCTTGGCCAGCAGGGCGTCCAGGATGGAATCGCTGATCGCATCGCAGATCTTGTCCGGATGCCCCTCGGTCACCGACTCACTGGTGAACAGCCTGCTGCTGTGCTGGCTCACGGCACTCCCTAACTAGTGACAGAGATCTGCGAATGCTGGGGACGAGCTTACTGATCTGGGGCGACGCGACGGCGTCGAAGTGCCCGCTATCGGGCGATGGCATCCCACAGTACGGACGCGAGATGCGCTTTGGAACCGTGCGGGATGGGCGTTTCCGAACCGTCGACGGACAACAGCCAACCGGCGTTGTCCTCGACCTCGAACGCCTGCCCGTCGCCGACCGCGTTGACCACCAGCCAGTCGCAGCCCTTGCGCGCCAGCTTGGCCCGGCCGTGGTCCAGGACGCCCGTTTCCGCGTCGCCGGTCTCCGCGGCGAAGCCGACGATCACCTGACCGGGACGCCGGCCGGCGACGAGTCCGGCGAGGATGTCGGGATTGCGCGTGAGCACGACCGGGTCGGGGTCGCGATCGGTCTTCTTGATCTTGTGCTCGTTCCGGGCGACCGGGCGGAAGTCGGCGACGGCGGCGGCCATGACCACCACATCGGCCGTCTCCGCCGCGACCTGCATGGCTTCGCGCAGTTCCCGCGCGTCGCCGACGCGCACCAGGTCGACGCCGGCGGGCGGGGCCAGGTCGGCGGTGTGCGCGGCGACGAGCGTCACCCGCGCGCCGCGTTGCGCGGCGACCCTGGCCAACGCGTAGCCCTGCCGGCCCGACGAGCGGTTGCCCAGGTAGCGGACCGGGTCCAGGGCCTCGCGGGTGCCGCCGGCGGAGATCGCGACGTGGCGGCCTTCGAGGTCGCGCGGCAGCGCGTCGGAGCGCGCCAGCAGCAACCGGGCGAGTTCCACGATCTCGGCGGGGTCGGGCAACCGGCCCTTGCCGGTGTCCTTGCCGGTCAGCCGACCGCTGGCGGGTTCGGCGACCACGACGCCGCGCGAGCGCAGCAGCGCCACGTTCGCCCTGGTGGCCGGGTGCTCCCACATCTCGGTGTGCATCGCCGGCACCAGCAGCACCGGGCAGCGCGCGGTGAGCAGCGTGTTGGTGAGCAGGTCGTCGGCCAGGCCGTGCGCGGCCTTCGCGAGCAGGTTCGCGGTGGCGGGCGCGACCACGACCAGGTCGGCGTCCTGGCCGAGCTTGACGTGCTGCACGGACGGCACGTCGGAGAACACGTCGGCGTGCACGGGCTGCCCGGACAGCGCCTCGAACGTGGCCGCGCCGACGAACTTCAGCGCCCCGTCGGTGGGTACGACGCGCACGGCGTGCCCCGACTCGGTCAGCCGGCGCAGGACCTCGCACGCCTTGTACGCGGCGATGCCCCCGCCGACACCCAGGACGATCCGGGGACGCGCGGGGGCTTCGACTGACAGGGTCACTCGCCTTCGGTGTGCTCCAGGAGACCCGCGTGGATCTCCCGCAGCGCGATCGACAGCGGCTTCTCGCGCGGGCCGGGCTCGACCAGCGGGCCGACGTACTCCAGCAGGCCCTCGCCGAGCTGGGCGTAGTAGTCGTTGATCTGACGGGCCCGCTTGGCGGCGTAGATCACCAGCGCGTACTTCGAGCTGACCTGCTGGAGCAGGTCGTCGATCGGCGGGTTGGTGATGCCCTCCGGCGAGCCCGCCTGCGAGGTCGGCTCGATGTGCGTGGTCACTCGTCAACGCTCCTGCGGGTCGTGTGTGGTCGAGGTCGTCCCGTGCCGCTCGGTCGCGCCGCTCACGCGCCGGGCACCGGGCCGACCACCAAGTTTAGCAAGCCCGTCGCGGCCGAACGCACGTCGGCGTTCACCACGACCTCGTCGAACTCCGGTTCGGCCGCCAGTTCCTCGCGGGCGATCTCCAGCCGGCGGGCGACCACGGCGGGGTCCTCGGTGCCGCGTCCGGTCAACCGGTCGACCAGGACCCCCCAGGACGGCGGGGCCAGCATGACCAGCCGCGCCTCGGGCATCGCGGCCCGGACCTGGCGCGCGCCCTGGAGTTCGATCTCCAGCAGCGACGGCGTGCCGGCGGCCAGTGCCCGTTCGACGGGCTCGCGCGGCGTGCCGTAGTGGTTGCCCGCGAACTCGGCGTGCTCCAGGAGTTCGCCGTTGGCCACCATCTTGTGGAATTCGGGCAGGTCGACGAAGTGGTAGTGCACCCCGTCCACCTCGCCGGGCCTCGGTTTCCGGGTGGTCACCGAGACGCTGAAGTGGATGTCGGGGCCCATCCGGCGCAGCTCGGCCAGCACGCTGGACTTGCCGACGCCGGACGGGCCCGAGAGGACGGTGAGGCGAGGCCGGGCGCGCACCGCGCCCGACCCCGCCCCGGTTCCGTCACTCACTCGCCGCTGAACTCGGTGAGCAGCGCCTTGCGCTGCCGCTCACCCAGGCCGCGCAGCCGGCGGCTCGGCGCGATCTCCAGCCGCTCCATGATCTGCTGCGCGCGCACCTTACCGACGCCCGGAAGCGCCTCAAGCAGCGCGGACACCTTCATCTTGCCCAAGACCTCGTCGTCCTCAGCGGCCTTCAGCACGTCCTTCAGGGTCGTGCCGCCACGCTTGAGGCGCTCCTTGAGCTCAGCCCGAGCGCGACGAGCGGCAGCAGCCTTCTCCAGCGCTGCGGCCCGCTGCTCCTCGGTAAGCTGGGGAAGGGCCACGATTTCCTCCGTGGTGTGGGAATTTCCATTCTGGATCGGTGCCGCGACCGTACCGAGCGCAATTGCCTGGGTACAACGTGGCCCCCAGTCAGGTGAAACTTTTCCAGCACTCGTTTGGTAGCGGCGGGTGGTAGTAGTACCAACACCCTCCGGTAGTCCCATCACCGCCACCGGTAAAGCCATGCGCATAGCGCGTGTGGTATGCGCCCCACGGGTGGTGGTCCTGCCGGTGGCAGGACCGTACCAGTCCTTGTTTACGCAGGTGGGAAGACCACCCGAAGCGCGTCGTGATTTGATCGCGATCACACGTCGAGGGAGTCCCGCACCCGAGCCACCGCGGACCGCAATGTTGCGGCCCCCGGCCCGTGCTTGAGGACGTCCCGTGAGGTCGTCGGCAGCACCCCGGACAGGTCCGCGCCGAACAGCCGGCGCAGGTCCGCCACGGTCGCGCCCTGGGCGCCGAACCCCGGCGCCAGGACGGGTCCGCGCAGGTCGGAGAGGTCGACGCCGAGTTCGGCCAGCGTCGCGCCGACCACCAGGCCGACGTCGCCCAGCGGCTCGACGCCCGCGTTGAGCGCCGCCGCCTCGTCGACCACGGCCTGCGCCACCGACCGGCCGTCGGCAGCCGTCGCACGCTGCACGGACGCACCCTCCGGATTCGACGTCAGGGCGAGTGCGAACACGCCGCGCCCGCTCGCCGTCGCCGCCTCGACCGCCGGCGCCAGCGACCCGAACCCCAGGTAGGGGGACACGGTCACGGCGTCGGCCGCCAGGGGCGAGCCGTCGGTCAGGTACGCCGCCGCGTACGCGGCCATGGTGGAGCCGATGTCGCCGCGCTTGACGTCGAGCAGCACGAGCGCACCGGCCGCGCGCAATTCCGCGATTGCGCGTTCCAACACGGCCACGCCTTTCGAGCCGTACGCCTCGAAAAAGGCCGATTGCGGCTTCACGACCGCGACGGTGTCGCCCAGCGCCTCCGCGGCGGTCAGCGCGAACCGTTCCAGACCGGACACGTCGCGGGGCAGCCCCCACGCGTCGAGCAGACCCGGGTGCGGGTCGATCCCGACGCACAGGGGGCCGCGTTCGGCGATCGCGCGGTGCAGCCGCGCCCCGAACCTCACCGCTGCTCCCGCAGGGCCGCCTGGAGTGCCTGGAGGGGCCGCACGCCGATGTCGCCGCGGATGGCCGCCTCGATGCCGTGCACGGCCGCCGCCGCGCCCTGGATGGTCGTGACGCACGGGATGTCCCGCGCCACGGCCGCGGTGCGGATCTCGTAGCCGTCCACGCGCGGGCCGTGGTTGCCGTAGGGCGTGTTGATGATCATGTCGACGTTGCCCGCGAGGATCTCGTCGACGATGTTCTTCTCGCCCTCGAAGTGCTTGCGCACGATCGTGCACGGGATGCCGTTGCGCCGCAGCACCTCGGCCGTGCCCGTGGTCGCCAGCACCTCGAAGCCCAGGTCGGCCAGCCGCTTGACCGGGAAGATCATGGCCCGCTTGTCCCGGTTGGCCACGGACACGAACACCCGACCCGAGGTGGGCAGCGAGCCGTACGAGGCGGTCTGGGACTTGGCGAACGCGGTGCCGAACGCCACGTCGATGCCCATGACCTCGCCGGTCGACTTCATCTCCGGGCCCAGCAGCGAGTCGACGCCCTTGCCCTCCGGCGTGCGGAACCGGTGGAACGGCAGCACGGCCTCCTTGACCGCCACGGGCGCGTGCGGTGGCAGCTTGGCGCCGTCGCCGGTGGCCGGCAGCACGCCCTCGGCGCGCAGGTCGGCCACGGTCGCGCCGAGCATGATCCGGGCCGCCGCCTTGGCCAGCGGGACCGCGGTCGCCTTGGACACGAACGGCACGGTGCGCGAGGCGCGCGGGTTGGCCTCCAGCACGTACAGCACGTCGTCCTTGAGCGCGTACTGGACGTTGAGCAGGCCGCGCACGCCGATGCCCCGCGCGATGGCCAGGGTGGAGCGGCGGACGTTCTCGATGTCGGTCTCGCCGAGGGTGATGGGCGGCAGGGCGCAGGCGGAGTCGCCCGAGTGCACGCCCGCCTCCTCGATGTGCTCCATCACGCCGCCGACGAAGACCTCCTCGCCGTCGTACAGCGCGTCGACGTCGATCTCGATCGCGTCGTCGAGGAACCGGTCGACCAGCACCGGGTGCTCCGGGCTGACCTCGGTGGCGCGGGCGATGTAGCCGCGCAGGGTCTCCTCGTCGTAGACGATCTCCATGCCGCGACCGCCGAGCACGTACGACGGGCGCACGAGCACCGGGTAGCCGATCTCGTCGGCGATGGCCTTGGCCTGGTCGAACGAGGTGGCCGTGCCGAACTTGGGCGCGGGCAGGCCGGCATCGGTGAGCACGCGGCCGAACTCGCCGCGGTCCTCGGCCAGGTCGATCGCGCGCGGCGGCGTGCCGACGATCGGGACGCCCGCGTCCTCCAGCCGCTTGGCCAGGCCCAGCGGGGTCTGGCCGCCCAGCTGCACGATCACGCCCGCGACCGTGCCCGAGCGCTGCTCGGAGTGCACGACCTCCAGCACGTCCTCGAACGTCAGCGGCTCGAAGTAGAGCCGGTCGGAGGTGTCGTAGTCGGTGGAGACGGTCTCCGGGTTGCAGTTGACCATCACGGTCTCGTACCCGGCTTCGCGCAGCGCCATGGCCGCGTGCACGCACGAATAGTCGAACTCGATGCCCTGGCCGATGCGGTTGGGCCCGGAGCCCAGGATCAGCACCTTGGGCTTGTCGCGCTGCTCGACGACCTCGGTCTCGGCGTCGGGGTCGGACTCGTAGGCGCTGTAGTGGTACGGGGTGCGCGCGGCGAACTCGGCGGCGCAGGTGTCCACGGTCTTGTACACCGGCCGCACGCCCAGCCGGTGCCGCAGGGCGCGCACGCCGTCCTCGCCCGCGAGTTCGCCGCGCAGGGCGGCGAGCTGCCGGTCGGACAGGCCGGCGCGCTTGGCCTTGCGCAGCAGGCGCTCGTCGAGCACGGGCGCGGACTCGATCTCCCGGCGCAACCCGACCAGCCAGGCGATCTGCTCGACGAACCACGGGTCGATGCCGGACGCCTCGTGCACCTGCTCGATCGTCGCGCCCAGGCGCAACGCGCGGTCGACGGTGTAGAGCCGCCCGTCGTGGCCCGCGCCCAGTTCGGCGAGCGTCGCCTCCAGCGTGGTGTCCGGGTCCGGCGTGGTCCAGAAGCCGCCGGCCTTGGTCTCCATGGAGCGCAGCGCCTTGCCCAGCGCCTCGGCGAAGCTGCGGCCGATGGACATGGCCTCGCCCACGGACTTCATGGTCGTGGTGAGCGTGCGGTCGGCGCCGGGGAACTTCTCGAACGCGAACCGGGGCACCTTGACCACGACGTAGTCGAGCGTGGGCTCGAAGGACGCCGGGGTCTCGCCGGTGATGTCGTTCTGGATCTCGTCGAGCGCGTAGCCGATGGCGAGCTTGGCCGCGATCTTGGCGATCGGGAAGCCGGTGGCCTTGGACGCCAGCGCCGACGAGCGGGACACCCGCGGGTTCATCTCGATGACGACCATGCGGCCGTCGACCGGGTTGAACGCGAACTGGATGTTGCAGCCGCCGGTGTCCACGCCGACCGCGCGGATGACCGCGATGCCGACGTCGCGCATGTGCTGGAACTCGCGGTCGGTCAGGGTCATCGCGGGCGCGACCGTGACCGAGTCGCCGGTGTGCACGCCCATCGGGTCGATGTTCTCGATGGAGCAGACGACCACGACGTTGTCGTTGCGGTCGCGCATCAGCTCCAGCTCGTACTCCTTCCAGCCGAGCACGCTCTCCTCGATGAGCACCTCGGTGACCGGCGACTCCGCGAGGCCGGTGGCGGCCAGCCGCTCCAGCTCCTCGTGGGTGTGCGCCATGCCCGACCCGAGGCCGCCCATGGTGAACGAGGGGCGGATGACGACCGGCAGGCCCAGCTCGTCCACGGTGGCGCGGACCTCGGCCATGGTCTTGCAGACCGCGCTGCGCGGGACCTCGCCGCCGATCTCGCGGACCAGGTCCTTGAAGATCTGCCGGTCCTCGCCGCGCTGGATGGCGTCGATGTCGGCGCCGATCAGCTCGACGTCGTACTTCTCCAGCACGCCGCGCTCGTGCAGCGCGATGGCGGTGTTGAGGGCGGTCTGGCCGCCCAGGGTCGCGAGGATGGCGTCGGGCCGTTCGGCCGCGATGACCTTCTCCACGAACTCCGGCGTGATCGGCTCGACGTAGGTGGCGTCGGCGAACTCCGGGTCGGTCATGATCGTCGCGGGGTTGGAGTTGACCAGCGACACGCGCAGGCCCTCGGCCCGCAGCACCCGGCACGCCTGCGTGCCGGAGTAGTCGAACTCGCACGCCTGTCCGATGACGATCGGCCCGGAGCCGATCACCAGCACGTGCTTGAGGTCGGTCCTCTTCGGCATGTCGTCAGCGCCCCTCGGCCATCAGGTTCACGAACTCGTCGAACAGCGGGGCGGCGTCGTGCGGACCGGCCGCCGCCTCCGGGTGGTACTGCACGCTGAACGCGGGCACGTCGAGCGCGCGCACGCCCTCGACCGTGCCGTCGTTGGGGCAGTAGTGGCTCAGCAGCACGCGGCCGAAGTCCGAGGCGAACTCCTCGCCCGGCTCGCCCTCCAGCGCGAACCCGTGGTTCTGCGCGGTGATGGCCACCTTGCCGGTCGCCACGTCGATCACCGGGATGTTGATGCCCCGGTGGCCGTAGCGCATCTTGTAGGTGTCCCGGCCCAACGCGCGGCCGAGGATCTGGTTGCCGAAGCAGATGCCGAACAGCGGCACGCGACGGTCGAGCACGTCGCGGGTCAGCCCGACCGCGTGCGCCTGGGTCGCGGGGTCGCCCGGACCGTTGGACAGGAACACGCCGTCCACGCCGATCGAGGCGATGTCGTCGAAGGTCGCGGAGACCGGCAGGACGTGCACCTCGATGCCGCGCGCGGCCATCATGCGCGGGGTGTTGGACTTGATGCCCAGGTCGATCGCGGCGACGCGGAACCGGCGCTCGCCGACCGCCTCGACCACGTAGGACTCGGGCGTGGTCACGTCGCCGGCGAGGTCGGCGCCGGTCATCTCCGGACCGGCCAGCACGCGGGCGAGCATCTCCTCGGTGCTGCCCAGGTCGTCGCCGGAGAACACGCCGGCCCGCATGGCGCCGCGTTCGCGCAGGTGGCGGGTGAGCATCCGGGTGTCGATGCCCGAGATGCCGACGATGCCCTGGCCGACCAGCTCGTCGTCGAGCGGCCGCTTCGAGCGCCAGTTGGACGGCACCCGCGAGGGGTCGCGGACCACGTAGCCGGCCACCCAGATGCGGCGCGACTCGTCGTCCTCGTCGTTCCAGCCGGTGTTGCCGATCTGCGGCGCGGTCTGCACCACGATCTGGCGGTGGTAGGAGGGGTCGGTCAGGGTCTCCTGGTAGCCGGTCATGCCGGTGGAGAACACGACCTCGCCCAGGCTCGCGCCGATCGCGCCGTAGGCGTCGCCGCGGAACACGCGGCCGTCCTCCAACACCAGTGCCGCGTTCGTCATGCCGTGCCTCCCGGGTTCAGCGCGTCCACCCACTGCTCGTACACGTCCTTGTCGTCGCCCCGGAACCCGGTGTCGAGCACCCGGTCCCCGAGCCGCCAGCGCACGACCAGCAGGCCGTCCGCCGTCATCACCTTGCCCGCCAGACCCCGTGCGGTGCGGGCGCCCTCCACGTCGGCGACGGGAATCCACAGCGGGCTCGCGCCCGTGCGCTCGACCAGCACGCCGGTGTCGGTCAGCCGCAGCGTGGCCTCGGCGCGGTGGCCGACGTCGCCCACCGCGACCCGGTCCTGCCAGTCGTCGCCGAGGGTCGTGCCGACGTAGACGCCGGTCGTCTCCAGCATCGTGGTGCCGGTCGACGCGGGTGGCGCGGGGAACTCGGCCAGGAACGCGGCCTGCCGCCGCGCCCGCGCCTTCCAGCCGCGCCACATGCCGAACACGATCAACGCGAAGACCGCGAACACGGCCAGGGACAGCAGCACGCGGCTCATCCGGCGACCTGCCCGTCCCGGGCGGTGACCTTGCCGCGCAGCACGGTCGCGACGACCCGCGCGGGCAGTTCCATGCCCTCGAACGGGGTGTTCGCGGCGATGCTCGCGAGTTCGGCGCCCCGAACCGTCCACCGCGCGTCCGGGTCGACCAGCGCGAGGTTCGCGGGCTCGCCGACGGCGATCGGCCGGCCCTGGTCGGCCAGCCCGGCGATCGCGGCGGGCCGCTCGCTGAGCACGCGGGCCACGCCGCGCCAGTCGAGCAGGCCGGTGGCGACCATGGTCTCCACGACGATCGACAGCGCGGTCTGGAGACCGAGCATGCCGGGCCGCGCGGCGGACCACTCGCAGTCCTTGTCCTGCACGGCGTGCGGCGCGTGGTCGGTGGCGACGCAGTCGATCGTGCCGTCGGCCAGGGCCAGCCGGAGCTTCTCCACGTCGGCGGCCGTGCGCAGCGGCGGGTTGACCTTGTTGACCGGGTCGTAGCTGTCGAGGCGCTCGTCGGTCAGCAGCAGGTGGTGCGGGGTGACCTCGGCGGACACCGTCGTGCCGCGCGCCTTGGCCCACGCGAGCACGTCGGCGGTGCCGGCCGTGGACACGTGGCACACGTGCAGCTTCGCGCCCGCGTGCAGGGCGAGCAGGCAGTCGCGGGCGACGATCGACTCCTCGGCGGCGGCGGGCCAGCCCGCCAGGCCCAGGCGTGCCGCGTGCTCGCCCTCGTGCGCCTGCGCGCCGACGGTCAGCCGGGGCTCCTCGGCGTGCTGCGCGATCACCACGCCCAGCGCCTTGGAGTACTCCAGCGCCCGGCGCATGATCAGCGGGTCGTGGACGCAGTGGCCGTCGTCGGAGAACACCCGCACGCCGGTGCGGGCCATCGTGCCCAGCTCGGCGAGGCGTTCGCCCTTCAGGCCGACCGTGACCGCGCCGACCGGGTGCACGTCGACCAGGCCGACCTCGCGGCCGCGCCGGGCCACGTGCCCGACGACGACCGCGTTGTCCGCGACCGGGTCGGTGTTGGCCATGGCGAACACGGCGGTGTACCCGCCGAGCGCGGCGGCGGCCGAGCCCGTGGCGATGGTCTCCGTGTCCTCGCGGCCGGGTTCGCGCAGGTGGGTGTGCAGGTCGACGAAACCGGGCAGCAGGATCGCGCCCGCGCCGTCGACGATCTCGGCGTCCGCGCCGTCGACGGTCCCGATCGCCGCGATCACGCCGTCGCGGACCAGGACGTCGACGGGGTCACCCTCGCCGTAGGGTCGGACACCCTTGAGGACCAGGGTGGTCACGCGGTCTCCTCCTCGTGGGCCAGCAGGTGGTAGAGCACGGCCATGCGCACGTGCACACCGTTGCGCACCTGGTCGGTGATCGCGGCGCGGGGCGAGTCGGCGACCGCGCTCGCGATCTCCATGCCGCGCAGCATCGGACCGGGGTGCAGCACGACGGCGTGCTCCGGCAGCAGCCGCAGGCGGTTCTCGTTCAGGCCGTACGCGATCGAGTACTCCCGTGCGGACGGGAAGAAGCCCCCATGCATTCGTTCGGCCTGGACGCGCAGCAGCATCACGGCATCCTGCCCGGGCAGGATCGAGTCCAGCTCGTGCGAGACGGAGACGCGCCAGGTCTCGACGCCCGTGGGCAGCAGCGTCGGCGGTGCGACGAGCGTCACGTCGGCGCCGAGCGCGGTCAGCAGGTGCACGTTCGACCGGGCGACCCGGCTGTGCAGCACGTCGCCGACGATCGCGATCCGCCGGTCCCTCAGCTCGCCGAGGCGTTCCCGCAGGGTGGCCGCGTCGAGCAGGGCCTGGGTGGGGTGCTCGTGCATGCCGTCGCCCGCGTTGACCACGGACGTCCCCGCCTCGCGCAGCCACCCGGCGAGCCGGTGCGCGGCGCCCGAGGCCGGGTGGCGGACGATCACGCAGTCGGCGCCGGCGGCGGCCAGGGTGAGCGCCGTGTCGCGCAGCGACTCGCCCTTGGACACGCTGGAACCCGACGACGAGACGTTCACCACGTCCGCGCTCATCCACTTGCCCGCGATCTCGAAGCTGACCCGGGTCCGCGTCGAGTTCTCGTAGAACATCGTGATCACGGTCCGGCCCCGCAGCGTGGGCAGTTTGCGCACCTCACGGCCCTCGAGCGAGCGCTTGAGGGTGGCGGCGGTGTCCAGGATCGCGGTGGCCTGGGCGGGGTCGATCCCCTCGGTGGTGAGCAGGTGCTTCACCGCAGGACCACCCCGTCGCGGTCGTCGAACTCGCGCAGCAGCACGTGGACCTCCTCGGACCGGGCGGTCGGGACGTTCTTGCCCACGTAGTCCGCACGGATGGGCAGTTCGCGGTGGCCGCGGTCGACCAGGACCGCGAGCTGCACCGCACGGGGACGGCCGAGGTCGCGCAGCGCGTCGAGAGCGGCGCGGATCGTGCGGCCGGAGAACAGGACGTCGTCGACGAGCACCACGAGCCGGTCGTCGATGCCGCCGTCGGGCACCTTCGTGGCCGCCAGCGGCCGCGTGGGGCCTCGGCGCAGGTCGTCGCGGTAGAGCGTGATGTCGAGAGTGCCGACCGGGACCTCACGGCCGCTGAACTCGCCGATGAGCCCACCGAGACGGACCGCCAGCGGCGCTCCCCGGCTCGGAATCCCCATCAGGACTACTTCGGGTGCGCTCGGTGCATCAAGAGCGGTCTTCTCGATGATCTGATGGGCCATTCGGGCGACGGTGCGCGCGACGTCGCCAGCCGAGAGGAGCTCGCGCTCTCCGGCCGGGTCCGTCGCACCACGTTGACGTGGCGCCACGGCTGGACCTCCTTCCCCGCCTCGCCGGACGGGTCCTTAAAGGACGTCGGACACCCGGTTGAGACCGGGCTGACCAGCACCGTATCAGGCTTTCATCGTCAATCTTCCGGGTGGTCCGAGTGTCCTCCCCCACCTGTCCCAACGAGATCAGCTTGACCTGGTGACCACGGAGAGCAATCATTACTCTGCGTATTGATCTAAGCCTCCCCGCGGCAGTCCCCTACCGGCTGACGGGGCGAATGAACGGAGAACCGCCACATGGGCGACTACGCCAAGGCGCTGGGGGCAAAGCTCCGCGCGATCCGCCAGCAACAGGGCCTGTCTTTGCACGGCGTCGAGCAGAAGTCCGGCGGTCGGTGGAAGGCCGTCGTCGTCGGCTCCTACGAGCGCGGCGACCGTGCCGTCACCGTGCAGAAGCTGGCCGAACTCGCCGACTTCTACGGGGTCCCGGTCGCCGAGCTGCTGCCGGAGGGTCGGGTGCCCTCGGGCGCCGAGCCCGCCACCAAGATCGTCATCAACCTGGAACGGCTGCAACAGCTGCCCGCGGAGAAGGTCGGACCGCTCGCGCGGTACGCGGCCACCATCCAGAGCCAGCGCGGCGACTACAACGGCAAGGTCCTGTCCATCCGGACCGAGGACCTGCGCTCCCTGGCGATCATCTACGACATGACGCCGGGCGAGCTGACCGAGCAGCTCATCGACTGGGGCGTCCTGCCTCCCGAGGCCCGACCGGCCAAGGAGGACTGAGCCGGCGACCGCCGAGGCCGCACCCGGTCGTCGGCGGCGCGGTACGGGGGTGCCTGGTTCGGGGTACCCCCACCCCGGTGGCACGGGCGCCGGGGGACGTCGCGAGGACCCGGCCGCACGTGTCGGACGACGTCGGGCATGCCGGAGGCGTGGAGGGACGACCACGCCGTCCGGTTCCCGTGTACGCGAGAAAGCCGTGCCCCCGCGGGGACACGGCTCTTCGTCGTGCGTGGGCTCCTAGAGCACCGCGCGCAGCCGGTCGGCGATCATCGCGATCCGGCCGAGTACGCCGTTGACGAACCGGGGCGAGTCGTCGGTGGACAGGCCCTTGGCCAGCTCCACCGCCTCGTCGATGGCCACGGCGTCGGGCACGTCGGCGGCCCACAGCAGCTCGTACAGGCCGACCCGCAGCACCGCGCGGTCCACGGCGGGCATGCGCTGGAGCGTCCAGCCCTCGGCGTGCTCGGAGATCAGGTCGTCGATCCGCGCGCGGTTGGCCGTGACGCCCTCGACCAGGCCGATGGTGTAGTCGTTCACCGGCGGGACGTCGGCGGAGCCGACGCGGTCCGCCAGGAGGGTGACCGCGTCGACACCCCGCAGGTCGGCCTCGTAGAGGACGTCGACGGCGCGTTTGCGGGCCTTGCTGCGTGCGCCCATCTCAGCCGTTCACGCGGCCGAGGTAGCGACCGTCACGGGTGTCGACCTTGATCTTCTCGCCGGTCGTGACGAACAGCGGCACCTGGATCTCCGCGCCGGTCTCCAGCGTGGCGGGCTTGGTGCCGCCGGTGGAGCGGTCGCCCTGCAGGCCCGGGTCGGTGTGCTGGATCACCAGTTCGACGCTGGTCGGGAGTTCCACGTAGAGCGCGACGCCCTCGTGGACCGCGACGACCGCCTCCTGGTTCTCCAGCATGTAGTTCGCCGCGTCCGCGACGGTCTCGGCCGGGACGTTGAGCTGCTCGTAGGTGTCGCCGTCCATGAAGACGAAGTCGGAGCCGTCCTTGTACAGGTAGGTCATGCCCCGCTTGTCCACGGTGGCCGTCTCCACCTTGGTGCCCGCGTTGAAGGTCTTGTCCACGACCTTGCCGGACAGGACGTGCTTCAGCGTGGTGCGCACGAAGGCGCCGCCCTTGCCCGGCTTGACGTGCTGGAACGCGGTGACGGTCCAGAGCTGACCGTCGAGGTTCAGCACCAGGCCGTTCTTCAGGTCGTTGGTGGTGGCCACGGGTGGGCTCTCCTGTTGCGTGTGAGGGCGGCCGGCGATCCGATCCACCGACCGGACCGGCGATCCGACTTCAGACGACCACTAGCTCTTTGGTGGTCAGGGTGAGGAGCTCCGGGGCGCCTTGGCGCACCACGAGCGTGTCCTCGATGCGGACACCGCCCTTCCCGGCCAGGTATACACCGGGCTCGACGGTGACCGCCATGCCGGGCAGAAGTGTACCGGCCCCCGCCTTCGACAGTGCCGGAGCCTCGTGGATCTCCAGGCCGACGCCGTGGCCGAGGCCGTGGAGGAAGTGCTCGCCGTGCCCGGCCCGGTCGATGACGTCCCGGGACGCGGCGTCGACGTCGGCCAGGGCGGTGCCGGGCACCAGCGCGGCCCGGCCGGCGGTCTGCGCCGAGGCGACCAGGTCGTACAGCTCGCGCTGCCAGTCGTCGGCCCGGCCGACGACCAGCGTGCGGGTCATGTCCGAGTGGTAGCCGCCGACCAGCGCGCCGAAGTCGAGCTTCACGAGGTCGCCGGGGCGCACGACCGCGTCCGTCGGCCGGTGGTGCGGCACGGCCGAGTTCGGGCCGGCGGCGACGATGGACTCGAACGACGGCCCGTCGGCACCGTGGTCGCGCATGAGGTTCTCCAGGTCGCGCGCGATCTCCCGCTCGGTGCGGCCGGCGCGCAGCCCGCCGTGCTCGATCAGCCCGGCCAGCGCCCGGTCGGCCGCCGCGCACGCCATCCGCAGCGCCTCGATCTCGGTGTCGTCCTTGACCAGCCGCAGTTCCTCGACGACGCCGGGCGCCCGCCGGAGTTCGGCGCCGTCCGCCGCCCCGGTGAGCGCGTCGAGCCCTTCGACGGTGACGTGCCCGCTCTCGTACCCGAGCCGGACCCGACCGGCCCGCTTGACCAGGGCCACGTCGCAGGGCCGCTCGATCAGGCGTTCCAGGTCGGGGACCTGGTGCGCGGACTGGGTGGTGTAGCGGCCGTCGGTGCAGAACACCGTCGACGTGTCCGAGTCGGCCGAGACCAGGAGCGCGCCGTTGGACCCGGTGAACCCGGTGAGGTAGCGGACGTTGAGCAGGTTGGTGACCAGCAGGGCGTCCAGGTCCCGGTCGCGAAGGGTGGCGCGCAGGGCGGCGCGGCGGGTTGAGTACGGCATGTCCGCAGCCTAGAACGCCCTGCCCCGCCCGGCGGGTCGTGACGACCCTCGACCTGAAGGCCCCGCCCCGTTTCCCGTACGACCACCCGGCAGGTCGCGAAGGCCCGCTCGGCACACCGGTGTCGCGACGATCCGCCGGCGCGACTCCCCCACTTCGACCGGCACGGTCAGCGCAGGAGGTCGCGGACGGGTTGGTAGCCGTCCCACGTCTGCTTGGACACCGCCGTCACCGTCGAGCCGTTGAGGGCCGCGATCTCCTCGGCGTCCACCAGCCACACCTTCTTGTCGTCGCCGAGCACCAGGCCGACCGTGCCGTCGGGCGAGCGGACCGCCTTCGCGCCCGCCGGGATGCGGGCCTTGACCGGGAGCTTGTCGACGATCGCCGGGCGGTGGTCGAGGACCTTCGTCGCGAGCCGGTCGGTGACCGAGCGGCGTTCGATGCGCACGACCTGGCCCTTGAGCACGAGGTCGACGGTGTTCTCCGGCGAGGGGACGGCGAAACCCTCGAGCGCGGCGGCGGCCCGGGTCGTGGCGCAGCCGGGCGCCTCGGCGACGTCCAGGCCGAAGTGGGTGAGGTCGGTGGGCGCACCGGCCCGGCCGTCTACCGTGGCGCGCACGACGTCGAACGCGATCCGGCCGCACGGGTCCTCGTCGGACACCGGGACCAGGCCGTGCGGGGTGCGGACCAGGCCGGGACCCTCGCGCCACGGGCCGGCGACGTGGACCCTGCCGTACGGCTCGGCGGTGAAGTCGCGGTTCCAGAAGGTCAGGGTGGTGCCCTGCTCGGTCTCGTGGGCGATGACGAACGCGTCGAGCGCCGGGACGAACGACAGGTCGGCCGAGAACGCGTCGACGACCGACCGTTCGCGCGTCGAGTGGGCGTCCTCGACCTTGTGGAAGCCGTTCGGGCCGAGCGCCTCCACGCCGGTGAGGAACGTGGCGACCTTGGAGCGGAGCACGAACTGGCCGGCGCCGTTCCACCCGGCCGCCTTGCCGGTGGTGTCGGTGAACATCAGGTAGAACCAGCCGTCGAGGTAGAGGACGGACGGCTGGCCGGCGCCGTAGGTGTTCTCGCGGGTGGTGTCGTAGGAGGGGCTGACGATCGGCTTGCCGTCGGCCGCGCGTGCCCACGTGAGACCGTCGGTGCTGGTGGCCACGCCGATCGCGTTGCCGTGCGCGTGCTCGCCGGCGGCGCCGGTGTAGTACAGGTAATAGGTCGGGCCGACCTTGATCACCGACGGGTCGCAGGTGTGCTTGCCGTCGAAACCGGACGTGCTGCCGGACAGCACGGGGATCGCCGAGCCGCCGCCGGGTGCGGAGAACGGGCCGTCGGGCGACGTGCTCTCGGCGTAGAGCAGGTCGTCGCCGGCCGGGGCCGCGTAGCCGAGCTGGCTGCACCACCACATCCGGTACCGACCGTTCTCCAGGAGCACGGTGGGCCCGTAGTTGTAGGGCGAGTCGCCGCCGCCGTCCGCCACGATGCCCGAGCGGCGGTCCCGGTCGGTGGTGAGCACGACGGACGCGGGCTCGGGCGTGGCGACGGCGGGCGGTGACGCGGACGTGCCGGTCGGGCCGGCTTTCCCGCTGTCGGGCCCCGGCTCGGCGACACCGGGCGAACAACCCGCCACGACGCCGACCACGACGAGGAACCCGAGCAACCGCACCGCTCCCCGGTAGGAGCTGGGCATGCCGACGGTCTCTCCACTTCTGAAGCGGAAATGGGGTTACCGGGAGGACGCTCAGCCCCGGATTTCGTTCAGTGTAGAGAAATCCTCACTCGATCGGGCGAAGACGATCACGATAGTCGGCCCATATCGGCAACTCCGATGACACCGGGTGTTCCAACCCGCCGCGACGTGGGACAAGCCCCCGCACCGGAACGCCCGCGACTCGGTACGAACGCCGATCGACGTGCCCGCCGACGAACGGAACCGACGGTCCGCGACCGGAAGACGGGCAGAAGCCGCGCATGGTGGATAGGGGAAGCCGGACGGCGGCAGATCGCCCGAGGACGCATCTCCAGGACCCGACACCGACCCGCCGCCTTCGGCAGCGACTGCCGGGAATGGCACTTGCCGAGCCCGAGCCCGAGCCCGGACAGGATCGAACCCGGACAGGGTCGAGGTCGGACAGGGCTGGGCAGCTTCCGGGCGAGACCTCCCGGAGAGACCCTGGGTCGCGGTTTCCGGGAGCAGGTTCCGGGGCGGCTTCCGTGCGGTCGCCCGACGAGGTCGCCCGTGCCTGTTGCCGAGGCGTCTCCCGCGAGGGTCCTCCGGGATCTCCCGCGCGGTTCGTCAAGACGCCCCCGGCAGGGATCGCCCTGAAGCAGCTCGCCGATTCCGGGCAGCTCGCCGGGCGGGCGGTGTCCGGTCGGTTCCGGTCAGCCGGTCTTCCGGTCGGCCACCCAGTTCAGGGCCAGCACGTAGCCGCGCACGCCCAAGCCCGCGATGACGCCGTCCGCCACCGCCGAGATGACACTGGTGTGCCGGAACTCCTCGCGCTTGTGCACGTTCGAGATGTGCACCTCGACCAGCGGCGCGACGAGCTGGGCGCAGGCGTCGCGCACGGCGATCGAGTAGTGGGTCCACGCGGCCGGGTTGAGGACGACGGGGACGGCCTGGTCGGCGGCCTCGTGCAGCCAGCCGACCAGCTCGCCTTCGAAGTCCGTCTGGCGGACCTCGACCTCGATGCCCAGGTCCCGACCCGCCGACTCGCACAGGGCCACCAGGTCGGCGTACGTCGTGCGGCCGTAGACGTCCGGCTCGCGCAGCCCGAGTCGGCCCAGGTTCGGGCCGTTGAGCACGAGCACCTTCACAGCAGCACGCTCCCACCGGCGCGGCCCTCGGTCGCCACGGCCGAGTACGCCGCCGCGATGAGCGACGGGTCCGGTCCCTCCAGGCGGCCGGGCTTGGCCAGGCCGTCGAGCACCACGAACCGGAGCACGCCGGCGCGATTCTTCTTGTCCGAGCGCATGCCCTCGAGCAGCTGCGGCAGCGCGTCGGGGTCGTACGAGGTCGGCAGGCCCAGCGCGGTGAGCACGCCGCGGTGGCGGTCGGCGGTGGCGTCGTCGAGCCGACCCGCGAGCCGGGCCAGTTCGGCGGCGAACACCAGGCCGACGCTGATCGCCGCCCCGTGCCGCCACCGGTAGCGCTCGCGCCGCTCGATCGCGTGGCCGAGGGTGTGGCCGTAGTTGAGGATCTCCCGCAGCGACGATTCGCGCAGGTCCGACGACACCACGTCCGCCTTGACCTGGATCTTGCGCCGGACGAGTTCGCCGAGCACGTCACCGGCCGGGTCGAGCGCGGCGGCCGGGTCGGCCTCGATCAGGTCGAGGATGACCGGGTCGGCGATGAAACCGCCCTTGACCACCTCGGCCATGCCCGCGACGAGTTCGTTGCGCGGCAACGTCTCCAGCGTGGCCAGGTCGACCAGCACCGCCGTCGGCTCGTAGAACGTGCCGACCAGGTTCTTGCCCGCGTCGGTGTTGATACCGGTCTTGCCGCCCACGGCCGCGTCGACCATGCCGAGCAGCGTGGTGGGCACGTTGACCAGCTTCACGCCGCGCATCCACGTCGACGCCACGAACCCGGCGAGGTCGGTCACCGCGCCGCCGCCCAGCCCGATGACGGCGTCGGTCCGGCTCAGCCCGATCTGCCCGAACACGTCCCAGCAGTACCCGGCGACCCGCAGGTCCTTGCCGTCCTCGGCGTCGGGCACCTCGACCCGGTGCGCGTCGATCCCGGCGGACGCCAGTTCGGCGCGCACGGCCTCGGCGGTCTCGCCGAGCGTCGCCGTGTGGATGATCGCCGCCTTGGCCGTGCCGCTCAACGTCGCGACGAGATCACCCAGCAACCCGCGACCGACGATCACGTCGTACGGCCGCTCGGCAGCAACCCGGATGCGCACCGGCTCGCCCATCACCACTCCCCTGTCGTCGATCCTGTCGTCGTCACCCATCGCGGATCCACCGTCCCGCACGCCCTCCGGCACCGGCGTGCCGGACACGCCGACCCGTCCAACTTCCCACACCCGGCCCGGCACACATCACCGGACGCCGCCCGGCCAGGTCCCGTCCGGACCCGGCGACCACCCGGACGAACCGGCCGACCACACGACACCGGACCGGACCGATCCGCCGGACCAGACCTGCCTGGACCGACCGGGCAGACCCGACCGAACCGAACCGGGCTGGACCCGACCGAACCGGACCAGGCTCGGCCCGACCGGCGTCCGGTCGACCATCGCTCACCGGACCGCTGTCCACTCGACCGTCGCCTGGAGTCCTGTCCCACTCGACCGCCGCCCGGGTTCCTGTCCGGCCGGGCTCCCGGGCTCGGCTCGGACCATCGGGCGCCCGTGCCGAGGACCCGGTCAGGGGTGGGCGGCCAGGATCGCGGTCACCACCTGCTCGGGTTCCAGGTCGTCGGTCAGGACCTCGACCGTCGCGACCTGCCGGTAGAGCGGAAGGCGGGCGTCGAGCAGCGTCTTGAAGGTGGCGCGCGGGTTCACGCCGGCCAGCAGGGGGCGGGCGGTGGACAGGCCGGTGCGGCGGACGCCCTCGGCCATGCCCACGTTCAGGAACACGACGGTGTGCTCCTGGAGACGCTCCCTCGTCGTGGCGGACAGGACGGCACCACCGCCCAGGGCGAGGACGCCGTCGTGGGTCGCGAGCCCGTCGGCGACCGCGTCCTCCTCCAGTGCCCGGAAGGCCGGTTCGCCCTCGGTGGTGAAGATGTCGGAGATCGGCTTGCCCGTGCGGGTCACCACGTCCTCGTCGGTGTCGCGGAACGGCAGCGCCAAGCGTTCCGCGAGCAGCTGCCCGACCGTGGTCTTGCCCGCTCCGGGCGGGCCGAGGACCACGAACCGGGGACTCACAGGCCCTCCCAGCGGGCTTCCAGCCCGGCCAGGTACGCGGCGACGTTGCGCCGGGTCTCGTCGATCGAGTCGCCGCCGAACTTCTCCAGCGCGGCCTCGGCCACCACGAGCGCCACCACCGACTCCAGCACCACGCCCGCACGCGGCACGGCGCAGACGTCCGAGCGCTGGTGGATGGCGACGGCCGGCTCTCCCGTCCGGACGTCCACAGTGGACAGTGCACGCGGGACGGTCGAGATCGGCTTCATGGCCACGCGCACGCGCAGTGGCTCGCCGTTGGTGATGCCGCCTTCCAGACCGCCCGCGCGGTTGCTGCGACGGGTGACGCCCTTGGGTCCGGTGCCCCGGTCGATCTCGTCGTGCGCCTCGCTGCCCCAGCGCTCGGCGGTGGTGAAGCCGTCGCCGATCTCCACGCCCTTCATCGCCTGCACGCCCATGAGCGCGCCTGCGAGCCGCGCGTCCAGGCGCCGGTCCCAGTGCACGTGCGAGCCCAGGCCCGGCGGCAGCCCGTAGACGATCACCTCGATGACGCCGCCGACCGTGTCACCGGCCTCTTTGACGGCCTCGACCTCGGCGACCATGGCCTCGGTGCCACGCGCGTCGAACGCGCGGACGGGACTGGCGTCGATCGCGGCCAGGTCGCCGGGACCGGGCTGCGCGGCGTCGGCCGGGGTCTTCGCCTTGCCGATGGACACGACGTGGCTGAGCACGTCGGCGTCGAACACCTGCTTGAGGAAGTGCCGGGCGACCGTGCCCAGCGCGGTCCGCGCCGCGGTCTCCCGCGCGCTGGCGCGTTCGAGCACCGGCCGGGCCTCGTCGAAGCCGAACTTCTGCATGCCGGGCAGGTCGGCGTGGCCCGGCCGGGGCCGGGTGAGGGCCTCGTTGCGACCGGTCGGCTTGAGCAGCGCCGGGTCGACCGGGTCGGCCGACATCACGGTCTGCCACTTGGGCCACTCGGTGTTGCCGATGCGCACGGCGACCGGGCCGCCCTGCGTCAGGCCGTGGCGGACGCCACCGAGGATCTCGACCTCGTCGGCCTCGAACCCCATGCGCGGACTGCGCCCGAAACCCAGGCGCCGCCGCTCCAGTTGGGCGGTCAGGTCGGCAGTGGTGACCTCCACCCCGGCGACCATGCCTTCCAGCACGGCGACCAGGGCCGGGCCGTGGGACTCCCCAGCGGTGATCCAGCGCAGCACGACCGGAATCCTTTCACAGCGTTCACAGGGCGGACGGACAGGTCGGCACGGCCGGCGACCGTCCCGCCGGAGTGCACACCGGCGGGCGCGGACGGTCACCGGAATTACCGACCACCGGACCGTACCGGAAATTCCGGGAGCACACCACGACATCGCTTCCGAGGAATTCGGTTCACCCGATCAGGAGAAATACTCGAACCCGTCATTCATTGATGCATAATCCCAGCTCAGGAGAGACTCCGGACACCTTGAGCACAAGTGCTACCACAGCCGGAAAGATTCGGGAATTATCACTATGGAAACGAAGTGTTTTCAGCGACCGGCCGTGGATCAGGTTTTTTGCGCGAGTCGGCGAACAGTGGCGCGGATCATGCCCGTCGAACGACGGCTTCGTGGCCGTGCGGAAGACCGTTCGCGCTCGCGGGCATATCCGAGGTACGCGGCGATCCGGTCCGGGGCGCGTTCGACGCCCCGCTGGCGGGGCGGGGCCCTGACCGGTGATGCGGGTGGTCGTGTCACCTACCGGACGGTCGGGGCAGGCCGCGCGTAGCCGGTCGGGAACATGCCGCGATGACCGCCCGGACCGGCGGTGAGCCGGGCGACGAGGACGGCGTCGCGTCTCCCGCCTCGGCCCCCTCCTGCCGTGGCAAGTCCTGCCGACCGGGTCGGACGGAGCGGCGAACCCGGGGGACGACGTGTTCGAGGCCGCGGCCACCCGGTCCGGGGCGGACCCGCCCTTGATCGACGTCGCCGCGGCGTCGGGCCAAGGGTGGCGCCGACGTGGGCGGCCGGGGCCCGGAGGACTTGACGCCCGTGGCGTCGCCGATCTCGCGCGGGATGCGGGCCGCGGTCCGACTCCGGGGGCAGGACCCGGCGAGAGGGTGCGCCATCGCGGGTCCGACCGGCCTCGGTGACGACGTGTCCGGGTTGCGGGAGAACGGTTTTCGGGCTGTCGTCCGGATGGGGTGGCATGGTGTCGGAGGTCGCGATGCCGGGAACGGCCTGTCGGTCCCAGTGCGGCGAGGATCGCGGTGACCGGCATGGCGCCCGGGCGGGGTGGACGGCGGTGGGCAGGCCGCGGATGCGGGTGGTCACGCCGGGCGGGTCGTCGTCGAGACCGACCGACACGTCGAGTTGGCCGGAGGCTCGTCGTCGACCGCGGGTGGCGGGTTCGTCGGACGGTTCCCGTGGACGGGGTTCGCCGTTGTGGGCAGGGGCGCGTCGTCCGGTCGTTCCCGGCGGGGTCCCGGCCCGCTCGCCCGTGCCCGCGTCCAGGTCGGGGAACACCCGAAGCCGGTGGTCGTCGGCCATGCCGTTCGTTTGCCGCGGGGTGGCGGCCGGGGCGGGCATCGCCGGCCGGCACCCGGGTCGCGGCGCGACCTGCCCAGTGGGCGGCCGTGTCCCCGTCGGCGGTCCGACGGGGCAGGCCCGACGCCGGGGCGACTTCGACCTGACGGCGCCCCCGGCCGACCAGGTCTGCCGTGACCGGCCGGACCGCGGGTACTGGGCCACGACCGGCCACGGGGATGTCACGGTCCGGAGTGGACGGATCACGGCACGAACGCCACGGCGAGCCAAGCGCCGGCCACCAACCCCGGACCGTGCGCGACCGTAGGGCCACGTTGTGTGGGCGACAGCCGCAAGGACAACGTCACCAACGACGACAGCGCCGCCGCCACGGGCAGGGCCTGCCAGCCCACGGTCCCGAGCGCGGCACCCAACCAGCCCGACAGCTTCACGTCGCCGCCGCCCAGGCTGTCCGGGTGTCGCCTGTGGACGATCAGGTTCGCGCCGAAGCACAGCAGGGCGCACGCCGCCGCGCGCACGACGTCCGCACCGGTCGCCACGACCACCGCGGCGACCACCGGGTAGGCGGGCAACGTCAGCACGTCGGGCAGCCGCCGACAGCGCAGGTCCACCACCGCCAGGGGCACCCCGAAGCAGACCAGCACCACCAGGATCGGCACCCGGTCGACGGGGAGCAGCGGGCAGAGGAGCAGCGGGAGGACCGCCGCGGGCAGGGCGCGGACGGTCCACGAGGGAATCGATCTCATGGTTCGATCATCCGGAGGTGCGTCCGGATGGAGCAAGGGGAGGTGCGGATGAATGGTCCATCCACCCGCACCCGTTCGTCAGCGCTCCCAGGAGAACAGCGGGTCGCCCGCCTTCACCGCACCGGCCGTATGATCCCGCAGCGCGTCGGCCGCCGCGTCCAGCGCGATCACCGGGCAGATCGGGGCGAAACCGGCGGCCTCGACCTCGGCCGGGTCCCACGACACGACCTTCTGGCCCGCGGTCACCGCATCGCCCTTGGCCACGTGGAGGGTGAAGCCCTCGCCCTTGCGCTGCACGGTGTCGATGCCCAGGTGCACCAGCACCGCCGCGCCCGAGGCGGTCGCGACGACGAACGCGTGCGGGTGCAGCGTCACGATCGTCCCGTCGACCGGCGACACGACGTCCGCCGCCGCCCGGTCGGGTTCGACCGCGACCCCCGGACCCACCATCGCCTGCGAGAACACCGGGTCGGGCACGTCGGCCAACGGCACGACCCGCCCGGAGACCGGGCTCGTCACGCTCAGCGTCACAGCAGGTCCTCGATGTCGCTCGCGATGGTGTCGGCCTCGGGGCCGACGATCACCTGGACGACGTTGCCCTGCCTGATCACCCCATGAGCGCCGATGCCCTTGAGCGCCTTCTCGTCCACCACGGAGCCGTCCTCCAACTCGCAGCGCAGCCGCGTGATGCAGGGTTCGATCTCCACGATGTTGTCCGCCCCGCCGAGTGCGGCGAGGATCTTCGCCGCCCTGTCGTCTGCCATTTCGGGTCCTCTCTTCGAGACTTGCCGGAGAAGCGGGTGCCCCGCTAAGCCACGATCCCGTCACGGCTGTTGACACCCGCTCGGCGCGGAGAGCATCCTCCCCGCACCAACTGGTCTAGACCGGAAAGTACCAATCCCGGTCTACCGATGCGAGCACCGGGGAGGTGTCGTGAGCCGAACCGAGATCGTCGACGGGCCCCGGCCCAAGCACGTCCAGCTGCGCGACATCCTGCGCCGACTCGCCGAACAGGAACTGCCGCCCGGCGCGGCCATCCCCTCCGAACGCGACCTGGCCCGCCAGTACGGGGTCTCGCGCATCACCGTGCGCGCCGCCGTCGGCCAGCTCGTCGCCGAGGGCCTGCTGACCCGCGCGAAGGGCCGCGGCACGTTCACCGCGCGCCGGCGCATGGACGTGCAGCTCTACCTGGAGTCCTTCACCGACGACATGCGCCGGCGCGGCCTGCTGCCCGCGACCGACGTCGTCGAGTGCGTCGAGGAGGTGCCGCCCACCGAGGTGTCGGTGGCGCTGGGCCTGACGCCGCACGAACCCGCGTACCGCCTCGTCCGCCTGCGCCGCGCCGACGGCGTGCCGCTGGCCGTCGAGCGGGGCTGGTACAACCCGCGACTCGTGCCCGACCTGACGGCGCACGACCTGTCCGAGTCGCTCTACACGCTCCTCGCCGACACGTACGGCGTCCAACTCGACCACGCCGGGCAGACGGTGTGGGCCGAGGGCTCGGACGTCGACACCGCCCGGCTGCTCGGTGTGCGCACGGGCAGCCCGCTCCTCGTCTTCCGCCGCCTGACCGGCTCACAGGGCCGACCCGTGGAGGACATGACCTCCTGGTACCGGGGTGATCTCTACCAGGTGACCATGCAATTGGACCGGACAGTCCCGGAATCCGGTCCGACATCCGCCAAGGGAGGTACCTCATGAGCGCCAACGCCCCTCAAGCGACCGGCGGTCGTGATATCAAGGGACTCGCGGGCATCCAGCGCTTCGGTCGCAGCCTCATGCTGCCGATCGCCGCGCTGCCTGTCGCCGGTCTGCTGCTGCGCCTCGGCCAGCCCGATCTGCTCGGTGATAAAGGCTGGGGCTGGACGAAGGTCGCGGCTGTCATCGGCGCGAGTGGTGAAGCCCTTTTCGCCAACCTGCCGCTGCTGTTCGCCATCGGTGTCGCGATCGGCTTCGCGCGCCGGGGTGATGGTTCCACGGCCCTGGCCGCGGCGGTCGGTTATGTGGTGACCACGTCGGTCTTCAAGGCGATTGCCCCGTTCGTGCTGCCCGTCAAGGAAGGCGCCAAGCAGCAGGAGATCAACTACTCGGTGCTCGTGGGCATCGTGGTCGGTCTGATCACCGCGACGCTGTGGCAGCGCTACCACCGGGTCAAGCTGCCGCCGTACCTGGCGTTCTTCGGCGGTCGCCGGTTCGTGCCCATCATCGTGGCCGGCGTGATGATCCCCGTCTCGGTGGTCCTCGGCCTGATCTACCCGTGGTTCAACAAGGGTCTGACCTGGGTCGGCGAGGCGATCTCCGGCAGCACGATCATCGGCGCGTTCATCTACGGCTTCGTCAACCGCCTGCTCATCCCGCTGGGCCTGCACCACATCCCGAACACGTTCATGTGGCAGGTCTTCGGCGAGTATCAGGGCAAGACCGGCGACATCCCGCGGTTCTTCGCGGGCGACCCGACCGCGGGCACGTTCCTGACCGGCTTCTTCCCGATCTTCATGTTCGCGCTCCCGGCCGCCGCGCTGGCGATCGTGCACACTGCGCGACCGGCGCAGAAGAAGATCATCGCCGGCATCATGGGCTCGGCCGCGCTCACGTCGTTCATCACCGGTGTGACCGAGCCGCTCGAGTTCGCGTTCATGTTCGTCGCGTGGCCGCTGTACGTCATCCACGCGTTCCTGACCGGCACCTCGATGGCGGTCAGCAACGCGCTGGGCATCCACGACGGCTTCGGCTTCTCGGCCGGTGTCATCGACTACATCATCAACTTCAACATCGCCCAGAAGCCGTTGCTGATCATCCTCCTGGGTCTGATCTACGCGGCGGTGTACTACTTCCTCTTCCGCTTCGTGATCACCAAGTGGAACCTGAGGACGCCGGGCCGGGCCGAGGACGAGGACCCCGAGGCCGACCCGAGCGTGGTCGAGGGCGCGGAGAAGCCGGCAAACGGCAAGACTGCGTGACGATTCCCCAGCAGGAAAGGAAGGTCCATGCCTGAGCGACGGGTCACCGTGGCGAGCAAGGTCGGACTTCACGCACGTCCCGCGGCCGTGTTGGCCAAGGCGGCGGCCGGACAGCCGGTGGCGGTCACCATCCGCAAGGACGGTGGCGAGCCGGTCGAGGCCAAGAGCGTGCTGGGTCTGATGACGCTCGGCGCGATGCACGGCGACGAAGTGGTTCTCTCCGCGGAGGGAGACGGCGCGGAGAGCGCACTCGACGCCATCGCGGAGATCATCTCCACCGACCTCGACGAGGGCTGACCCTCACGAGGAAACGCCGGGTCCTCCAGCACGGAGGACCCGGCTTTCCCCTTTCCAGGGCCTCAGATCGGCAACGGCAGGACGCCACCGGTCGCCGCGTGCAGCGCCGCCCGCATCGCGGCGCGGGGCGCGGGCCGCCCGGTGAACCACTCGCTCTGCCCGAAAGCCTGGTGCAGCAGCATGTCCAGGCCCGTGGCCAGGACGCGCCCACGCCGTCCGACCGCGTCCGCCAACGGCGTCGGCCACGGGTGGTAGATGACGTCGAGCACGCACGGCGCCTGGGCGAGCGCGTCGGCCACCGGCTCGACCGCCGCCGGCGGCACGGTGCTGACCAGTACGTCCGAAGCGGACGCCAACGCCGCGAAGTCCGCGTCCGCCCACGCCACCACGTCCAGCTCGACGCCCGCCCGACCGGCGCACTCGACGGCCTCGACCGCCCGCTCGGGCGAGCGCACCACGAGCGAGGCCGACCGCACGCCGACCGACGCGAGTCCGACCAGGGCGGCCGTCGCGGTGCCGCCGGCACCCAGCAGCACGGCCCGCGTCCCGGACGTGAACCCGCACGCCGCGCGCAACGCGCCGACGACGCCGTCCACGTCCGTGCAGTCCGCGCGCCACCCCGATCCGGTACGCACCAGCGTGTTCGCCGCGCCGACCAGCGCGGCGCGCGGTTCGACGACGTCGGCCACGGCCAGCGCCGCGCGTTTGTCCGGCATCGTCACCGACAGCCCGACCCACTCCGGTCCGAGACCCGCGACGAGGTCGGGCACGCCGTCCTCGGCGCACTCGACCCGGTCGTAGGTCCAGTCCAGCTCCAGCGCGGCGAACGCCGCGTCGTGCAGCACGGGCGACAGCGAGTGGGCCACCGGTGAGCCGATGACCGCGGCACGTCGGGACACGACTAGAACACGCCTTCCCGCTGGGCCTTCTCCGCGATCTGCCGGTGCTCGTCGTAGGTGTTGGAGAAGCAGGTGGTGCCGTCCTTGTTGCACTTCACGAAGTACAGCCAGGTACCGGCCTCGGGGTTGGTCGCGGCCTGGATCGCGGCCCGGCTCGGCGAGCCGATCGGCGTCGGCGTCAGACCGGCGGTCACGTAGGTGTTGTACGGCCCGGACGCCTCGCGGTCCTCGTCGGACGTGGTCACGACCGGCCGGTCGAGCTTGTAGTTGACCGTGGAGTCGAACTGGAGGATCTGGCCGACCTTGAGCCGGTTGTAGATGACCCGGGAGATCTTGCCGAAGTCCTTCTCCAGGCCTTCCTTCTCCACCAGCGACGCGATGACGAGCACCTCGTACGGCTTGAAACCGGTCTCCTTGGTGCCCGCCGGGATGCCGTAGCCCTGCATGCGCGTCACCGAGGTCTCGATCACGCTCTTGAGCAGCTCGACCGCCGGCGCACCCGGCTTGAGGCTGTACAGGCCGGGCACGATCAGCCCTTCGAGCCGGTTCGGCTTGGGCGCGGCGAGGAAGTCCACCGTCGCCCAGTCCGGGACGCCCAGGGCGGCGGGTTCGGCGTTCTCGGCCGCGTCCCGCAACTCCTGCGGCGTGACGCACTTCTTCTCGCCGCCCATCTCGACGCACGACGCGTCGGACAGCATCGAGAAGATGCCCTTGACGACCTTGCCGTCCACGCCGGTGATGTCGTGCAGCACGTTGCCGCCCTTGACCTCCAGCGGCACGACCTTGGTCTTCGGGTCGACCATGCGGGTCACCGCGGCCTCGCCCGACATCCTGGTCTTCATCAGGTAGAAGCCGGGCTGGATGGCGGTGACGCGGGCGTCGTTCTCACCGGCTTCGGTGAACGCGCGGGCGCTGGCCACGACACCCTGTTCCTTCAGCGTGGTCGCGATGGACGACACCAGGTCGCCGTCCCTGACCTCGACCACGACGTCGGTCTCGCCCTGGCCGGCGTAGTCCTCGTAGGACCCGATGCCGCTCAGCGTCTGGTAGCCGTAGTACGCGCCGACGCCGCCGACCGCGACGATCAGCGCCACGACCACCCACAGCACGGTTTTACGCCGCCGCTTGGGCTTGCGGCGTGCCGACCTGCCCCCCGGCTTGTCGTCGTCGGGATCGGTGAACAACCCGAGTTCGTCGCTCACGAGCGGGCTCCATCTCCGGGGGCCCGTCCCTCCTGTTCGGCACGGGCCACGTGTCGCGCCCGTCCGTCGAGCCAGGTCTGGAGGATCTCGACCGCGGCTGCCTGATCGACGACGGCGCGTTGCTTCCTGCCCTTGACGCCCCGGTCGGACAGCACCCGGCTCGCGGTGACCGTGGTCAACCGCTCGTCGGTGAGCCGCACCGGTACCGGCTCGACCCGGCGGCGCAGTTCCGCCGCGTAGGCCGTCGCCAGCTCCGCCGCGGGCCCGTGTCGTCCGGCCAGAGTGCGGGGCAGTCCGACCACGACCTCGACGATGTCGTGCTCGGCGACAAGGCCGGCCAGGTCCGCCAGGTCCCGACCGTGCGCCTCGTCACGCGACAGGGTAACCAGTGGCGTCGCCAGAACCGCGCCCGGATCGGACAAAGCGACCCCGACCCGCACCGAGCCGACGTCGACGCCCAGCCTGCGGCCCAGGCCCGGATCGTCGACGCCGGCACGATCGGCGCTGGTCAAGGACGCTGCTCGAGGACGCGGTCCACCTCGGCGCGCAGCGCGGCGAGGGCCTCGGTCACGCCGGCCGGGTTCGTACCGCCACCCTGGGCCAGGTCGGGCTTGCCACCGCCGCGACCGCCGACGGCCGGGGCGAAGGCGGGCACCAGCTTGCCGGCGGCCAGCCCCAGGTCGCGGGCGGCGGCCGTGGTGCCGACGACGAACGAGACCTTGTCGCCGTCCGGGGCGAACAGGCCGACCACGCCGGGTCGGTTGCCCAGCCGGTTGCGGACCTCCGTGGCGATGGTGCGCAGGTCGCCGGCGGCCGTGCCCCCGGGCAGGGCCAGGGCGACCACGGCCACACCGCGCACGTCCAGGGCCTGGTCGGCCAGGGCGCCGGCGCCGGACAGGAGCTGGGCCGACTTGACCTTGTCGAGTTCCTTCTCGGCCACGCGCAGCCGCTCGACCAGGGCCTCGACCCGGGCGGGCACCTCGGCGTCGGGCACCTTCAGCAGCGCGGCCACGTTCTGCACCAGGGCCCGTTCCCGGGCCAGGTACTGGAAGGCCTCGATGCCGACGTAGGCCTCGATGCGGCGCACGCCCGAGCCGACGGACGACTCGCCGATGAGCGTGATCGGACCGATCTGGGACGAGTGCTCGACGTGGGTGCCACCGCACAGCTCGCGCGACCAGGGGCCGCCGATCTCGACGACGCGCACGGTCTCGTCGTAGGTCTCGCCGAACAGGGCGACGGCGCCGAGGTCCTGGGCGCCCTTCATGTCCGTGTAGACGACGCCGACCGGGAGGTCCTTGCGCACGGCCAGGTTGGAGACCTCTTCGATCTCGCTCCGGGCGGCGTCCGACAGGCCACCGGTCCAGGCGAAGTCCAGGCGCAGGTAGCCGGGCTTGTTGTACGAGCCGCTCTGCAACGCCGACGGGCCGAGCACCTGGCGCAGGGCGGCGTGCACGACGTGCGTGCCGGAGTGGCCCTGGCGGGCGCCGATCCGCCACTCGGGGTCGACGCGGGCCTCGACGTGCTCGCCCTCGGCGACCTCGCCGGAGAGCACGCGGACCTGGTGCACCCACAGCTTGCGGGCGACCTTCTGGACGTCGACGACCTCCAGCTCGGCGTTGGCGGTGACGATCGTGCCGGCGTCGCTCTCCTGACCGCCGGACTCGGCGTAGAGGGGCGTGCGGTCGAGGACGACCTCGACGATGTCGCCCTCCTTGGCCGACCGGACGCGGCGGCCCTCGTGGACGATGCCACGCAGCGTGGCCTCGCTGGCGAGTTCGGTGTAGCCGGTGAACTCGGTGGCGCCGAGTTCGAGCAGTTCCCGGTACACGGTCTGGTCGCCGTGGCCGGTCTTCTTGCCGGCGGCGTCGGCCTTGGCGCGGGCGCGCTGCTCGGCCATGAGCTTGCGGAACCCGTCCTCGTCCACGGTCAGGCCGGCTTCCGAGGCCATCTCGAGGGTGAGGTCGATCGGGAACCCGTACGTGTCGTGCAGCTGGAACGCCTTGTCGCCGGGCAGCGTGGCCAGGCCCTCGGCCTTGACCTGGCCGGCGGCGGTCTCGAAGATCCGCGACCCGGAGTCCAGGGTGCGCAGGAAGGTGTCCTCCTCGGCCTTGAGGACCTGCTCGATGCGGGCGTAGCCGCCGACCAGCTCGGGGTAGGCCGGGCCCATGGAGTCGCGGACGACCTCGGCGAACAGCGGCAGCACCGGCTGCGTCACGCCGAGCAGGCGCGACGAGCGGATGATGCGGCGCAGCAGGCGGCGCAGGACGTAGCCGCGGGCCTCGTTGCCGGGCGTGACGCCGTCGCCCACGAGCAGGACGCCGGACCGGGCGTGGTCGGCGATGACGCGGAACCGGACGTCGTCGGTCTCGTTGTCGCCGTACTTGCGACCGGACAGTTCCTCGGCCTTGGTGATGACGGCGCGGACCAGGTCGGTCTCGTAGACGTTGTCGACGCCCTGGAGCAGGTAGGCGACGCGCTCGACGCCCATGCCGGTGTCGATGTTCTTGGCGGGCAGCTCACCCAGGATCGGGTAGTCCTTCTTGGCACCGCCCTCGCCCCGGACGTTCTGCATGAAGACCAGGTTCCAGATCTCCAGGTACCGGTCCTCGTCGACGACCGGGCCGCCCTCCCGGCCGTACTCGGGGCCGCGGTCGTAGTAGATCTCCGAGCAGGGGCCGCACGGTCCGGGCACGCCCATGGACCAGAAGTTGTCCTCGACGTCACGGCGCTGGATGCGCTCCAGCGGCAGGCCGGCGACCTTCTGCCACAGCTCGATGGCCTCGTCGTCGTCCAGGTAGACGGTCACCCAGATGCGCTCGGGGTCGAAGCCGTAGCCGCCCTGGTCCTGGGGGTTGGTGACCAGTTCCCAGGCCAGCCGGATGGCGTCTTCCTTGAAGTAGTCGCCGATGGAGAAGTTGCCGGCCATCTGGAAGAACGTGAGGTGGCGGGTGGTCTTGCCGACCTCGTCGATGTCCGGGGTGCGCACGCACTTCTGGACGCTGGTCATGCGCGGGGCGGGCGGCGGGGCCTCGCCGAGGAAGTAGGGCTTGAACGGCACCATGCCGGCGTTGACGAACAGCAGGTTCGGGTCGTCGAGCAGCAGCGAGGCGCTGGGCACGAACTTGTGGCCGGCTTTCTCGAAGTGCTCGCGGAAGCGCTTGACGATCTCGTGGGTCTGCACTGGCTCGGTCCTTGTCCGGGTGGAGGTTTCGGGGCGCGATAAGGCGAACGACTCGGGTCGTGCTCGATCAGTCGTTCGCCCCGCGCGCTCGCCGGCCCGGCGTGTGGCCCGTGCGGCGCTGGACGTCGTCCCGCAGTTCGTGCTCGCGCTCGGCCATGCCGGCGCGCACGTCGGCGCCGAACTCGCCCAGGGCACCGGCCAGGGCGCGCAGGCCCTCGCCGACGTTCTCGCCGATGCCGGCGGGGGTGGCCGCGTGGGCGGCCTGGTTGACCTTGCGGGTGGCGACGACCCCGAGGGCCAGGCCGATCCCGAACCAGAACAGGCGCCTCATCGCCGACCCCGCCTCCGACCGTGCCGGCCGGCGGGCGCGTCGGCGGCCTTGCGACGGGCGCGGACGGCCTTGCTCAGGCCCCACGACAGCGCGGCGGCCTTGACCAGCGGTCCGCCGAGCGTGGCGGTGAACAGCGAGGTGAGCGCCGAGACGTTCCCGGTGACCGCGCGGGCGTCGGCGGTGATGCCGTCCACGCGCTCGAGCTGGGTGTTGACGTGCGTGATCGTCGTGTTGGCGCCGGAGAAGATCGGGTCGCTGTTCACGTGGGCCTTGCGGATGGCGATGGTCGCCTCGTCGAGCGTCCGGCCCAGCTTGATCAACGGGATCGCCAGCAGGAGCACGAGCAGCAGGAACGCACCGGCGGCGACCAGTGCGGCGATCTGCCCTGGCGACACGAAATCCTCCTGGAGGGTAGTGCTCGGCACGGTGGTCGACAGGTTACCGCGAGCACGCTCGCCGACTCGAACGACATCCGGTCGTCGGCGGATCGGCGGTGCCGACCGCGCCTCCCGGTTGATCACGGGGAGTCGATCGATACGCCCGAATGGCTCCCACTGGACCGGGTTCCCGACGGCTACCGTTGGTCACAGCGTGCGACCTGGTCGTCACACTCGCTTGACACGACGCCGCGTAGATGAGGTAAGCCTAACCTTAGTCGACCGTCGGAGGTGCCGTGTTCGCCGCTCGTTCCTCCCGACGACCGTTGCCCGCCGGCCGCCCGTTCGAGGTCCTCGCCGCCGCCGCACACCTGCTCGGTCCCGGACTGCCGCACCGGGGCGTGGGCGGACCGGCCGCGCTGGCGCTGGTGCGCCGCGTGCTCGACGAGTACGGCGCGGACCTGACCAGCCCGTTCAGCGCGGCCCACCTCCAGCCGCCGCCGCTGGCGGTCGCCGTCGAGGCCGACGCGCTGGCCAGCGCGTCCAACGCGTCCCTGGACACCTACGACTCGGGTCCGGCGACGATCGCGGTGGAGCGGTGGGTGCTCGGCGCGCTGGTGGAACTGGCCGGGTTCGGCGCGGGCGACGGCGTGTTCACGCCCGGCGGCACGCTCTCGAACCTGACCGCGCTGCTGCTGGCCCGGGACGCGGCGGCGGCCCGGCACGGCCTGGACGCCCGCGAGGAGGGTGTCGCGGGCCTGCCCGATCCGGTGGTGTTCTGCTCGGAGCTGGCGCACTTCTCGGTGCTGCGGGCGTGCGCGGCGCTGGGCCTGGGCGAACGGGCCGTGCGGCCGGTGCCGGTGGACGCGCGGCGGCGGATGCGGGTCGACGCCCTGGAGGCGTCGCTGCGCCTGGGCGGCACGCCGGTCGCGGTCGTGGCGACGGCGGGCACGACGGACTTCGGCTCGGTGGACCCGTTGCCCGAACTGGCCGAGCTGGCGCACGAGTACGGGACGTGGCTGCACGTGGACGCGGCCTACGGCTTCGGCGCGCTGTTCTCGGACCGGCTGCGCGGGCTGGTCGACGGCATCGCGGCGGCCGACTCGGTGACCGCCGACCTGCACAAGATCGGCTGGCAGCCGGCGGCGGCCGGGGTGCTGCTGGTGCGGGACCCGGACGTCTTCCGCGCCCTGGACCGGTCCGTGGCGTACCTGAACCCGGAGGACGACCGGGCCGAGGGCTACGACGGGACGCTGGGGCGCACGTTGCAGACGACCCGGCGGCCGGACGCGGTGAAGGTGGCGGCGACGTTGCTGGCACTGGGCCGGGCCGGGTTGGGCGCGCTGCTGGACCGCTGCCACGACCTGGCCGTGCGGGCGGCGCGGCTGATCGCCGCCGACCCGTCGTTCGACCTGGTGGGCGAGGCGACGCTGACGACGGTCGTCTTCCGCTACCGCCCGGCCGACGAGTCCCGGTCCGACGGCGTGAACGCGGAACTGCGCCGGGTCCTGCTGCGCCGGGGTTCGGCGCTGGTGGGCCGGACCCGGGTGGACAAGGCGACGTGCCTGAAGTTCACCCTGCTCAACCCCGAGGCCCGGGAAGCGGACCTGGCCGCGCTGCTGGCGTTGGTCCGCGAGGCGGGCGCGGCGGCGGAACGCACACTGGAGGAGGGAGCGGCATGACGCCGGACCCGCGCGACCACCCACCCGCCACGGGGTTCCCGGGACGCCCGCCCTTACCGGCGGGGCACGACGTCGGCCGGCCGCCGACCGCCCCGGGCACGGATGGCACGGACGCGAGCGGTCACGACGCCGGTCGCGGCTTGGGCGACCCGACCTCCGGCGGTCCCGGTGCGCACGACCACCACGAGGGCCGGGTGCGGCCCCGGGATCGCGCGCCGGGACGTCCCCTGCTCGACGCCGGCGACCCGCTGTGCGGCCCGCCCGGACAGGCCGCCGCCCACGCCCACCTCGAAGCGTTGCTGCGCTGCTGGACCCGCGAGCGTGACGTCCCGGTCCACGACCGGGTCCGGGTGGAGGTGCGGGGCGGGGTGCTGGCGGCCGACGTCCGGTACGCCTCGCCCACCGGGCGGCACCGGTTCGGGGTCGTCACGCTCGACGGGCGGCCCGTCGACCCGGTCCTGGCCGCCGCCCTCGTGGCCGCGCGGCTCGGCGGGGACGTGGCCGACCTCGTCGAGCGGGTGGCCGAGTCGGTGCGGCGGGTCGAGGTGTTCGTGGAGCACCGCCGGCGCGAGCCCGTGGGTCCGGCCGACCGGTTCCTGGAGGCCGAACAACGCCTGCTGCTCGGGCACCTGCACCACCCCGCGCCCAAGAGCCGGGACGGCATCTCCGCCGCCGACAACGCGCGGTTCTCGCCGGAGCTGCGCGGCTCGTTCCCGCTGTTCTGGTTCTCCGCCGCCGAGGAGGTCGTCTCCCACGGCGCGGTCGACGGACCGGACACGCCCTCGCTGCTGGCCGCGCTCGCCGGGCGCACGCCCGAGCCGGGCCGGGTGCTGGTGCCCGCCCACCCGTGGCAGGCGCGCGACCTGGTGCACCGGCCCCGGATCGCGTCGTTGATCTCGCGCGGCCTGCTCGAACCGCTGGGCGAGTCCGGGCCGGCGTGGTCGGCGACGTCGAGCCTGCGCACGGTCTACCGCACGGGTTCGCCGGTGATGCTCAAGCTGTCCCTGGGCCTGCGGATCACCAACTCCCGGCGCGAGTCGACGGCCACCGAGCTGCGCCGCGGGTCGGAGATCCACCGCCTGCTCGACACCGGGTTCGCGGCCGGGACGCTCGCCGCGCACCCGGCGTTCGACGTCGTGCGCGACCCGGCCTGGCTCGCGGTGGACGAGGGCGGCGACGTGACCGGCCTGGACGTGGCGCTGCGGAAGGTCCCCTCGGACATCGGCGACTCGCGCTGCCTGGCCGGACTGGTGGCGCCGCGTCCGGGCATCGGCCGCACGTTGCTGGGCGAACTCGTGCTCCGGCTCGACGCGGCACGGTGGGTCGCCGACTACACCGACCACGTGCTCGTGCCCATGCTGCGCCTCTACGCGGAGACCGGCATCGGGTTGGAGGCGCACCAGCAGAACACGCTGGTCCGCGTCGACCGGGCCGGCCGGGTGGTCGGCGGACGCTACCGGGACAACCAGGGCTACTACCTGGCCGCCTCGCACCTGCCGCGGGTGCTGGGGCACCTCGGCGTCCACGAGTCCACCCTGGCCGTCGTCGACGACGCGATCGTGGACGACCGGCTCACCTACTACCTGCTGCGCAACCAGGCGCTGGCCGTGATCGGCTGCCTCGGCGAGGAGGGATTGGCCGACGAGCGCGACCTGCTGGCGGTCATGGCCGCCCGGCTGGAGCACGCGGTGCCCGCGTTGGCGCGGGCCGGGCCGGACGGCGACCGGCTGGCGAAGCGGTGGTTGTCCGCCGAGTCGTTGCCGTGCAAGGCGAACCTGCTCACCCGGCTGGCCGGCATCGACGAGGTGCTCGCCCCGCTGGACAACCAGTCCGTGTACTTCGCGGCCCCGAACCCGTTGCGGGAGGGCAGGTGCGCCCGGTGACCCACCTCGACGCGTATCGGGCGACCGACGACCTGTCCGGCGTGCCCGCGCCGCCCGTGCCGACACCCGACGGGTGGTGGCTGCGCGCCGTCGACCCGGACGGGCCGGACGTGGACCTGCTGCACCGGTGGATGCAGGCACCGCACGTGGCCGCGTTCTGGCACCAGGCGTGGCCGCGCGAGCGCTGGGAGCGGGAGCTGCGCGACCAGCTCGCGGGCGCGCACTCGCGACCGTGCCTGGTCGGCCGGGGCGATCCGGTGCTGTACGTGGAGATCTACCGCGCGGCGCGGGACGTGGTCGCGTCGGTCTACCCGGCCCGGCCGCACGACGTGGGCCTGCACGTGGCGATCGGCGAGCTGGCAATGACCGGGCGCGGCCTGGTGCGCGAACTGCTGCCCGCGTTGTGCGAGGCGCTGTTCGACGCCGACCCGCTGTGCACGCGCGTGGTGCTCGAACCGGACGTGCGCAACCGGCGGGCGATCGCGTCGTTCACGGCGGGCGGGTTCGCGCCGGTCGGCGAGGTGCTGCTGCCGGACAAGGTGGCGTTGCTCATGGTGCGCGGCCGATGACGCACGACGTCGTGGCGATCGGCTGCGGACCGTTCGGCCTGGGCCTGGCCGCGCTGGCGTCCACTGTGGACGGTCTGGACGCGGTCGTGCTCGACCGGCGGGCGGAGTTCCGCTGGCACAGCGGCATGATGTTCGACGACGCCCTGCTCCAGGTCAGCTTCCTGGCCGACCTGGTGACGCTGGTCGACCCGACGCACCCGCTGTCGTTCCTGGCCTACCTGCGCGACCGGGACCGGATGTACCGGTTCTACGTGCGGGAGCGGTTCCACCCGACGCGCCGCGAGTACGAGGACTACCTGCGGTGGGCGGTGGAGCGGCTGCCGTCCGTGCGCTTCGGGCACGAGGTCGCGCGGGTGGACTGGACCGGCGACCGGTTCGTGGTGTCCGGCGAGGGTTTCTCGCTCGACGCCCGCGACCTCGTGCTCGGCGTGGGCACGCGCCCGCTCGTGCCGACGGCGTTGGCCAAAGCACAGGTCGTGCACAGTTCGGAGTTCCTGCACTCGGACGTGTCCGGCGACCGGGTGACGGTGGTCGGGTCCGGGCAGTCCGGCGCGGAGATCGTGCTGGACCTGGTGCGGCGCAACCTCGCGGGCGGTCCGGCCGTGTCGTGGTTGACCCGCACGCCGGTGTTCGCGCCGCTGGACTACACCAAGCTGGTCCTGGAGATGACCACGCCGTCGTACGTGCGGCACTTCCACAGCCTGCCGCAGGACCGCCGCGACGAGCTGCGCGCCGAGCACTGGCGCCACTACCGGGCGATCTCCGAACGGACCCTGGAGGAGCTGCACGACCTGCTGTACCGGCGGGAGTTCGAGCGCGGCCTGGCGCCGGTCGAACTGCGGCCGGGCGTGGCCGTGGTGGCGTCCGAGCGGGTCGCCGGCGAGACCGTGCTGACGTGCGCGCACCGCGACACCGGCCGGCTGTTCCGGCACCGCACGGACGTCGTGGTCGCCGCGACCGGCTACGAGCAGGCGGCGACGCCGTTCCTCGACCCGCTGGAACCGCTGATCCGCCGGGACCACCGCGGTCGTCACGTCGTGGCGCTGGACCACTCGATCGCGCTGGACCCGACCGTGACCGGGCGGATCTTCGTCGCGGGCGCCGACCTGCACAGCCACGGCGTGGCGGCGCCGGACCTGGGCATCGGCGCGGTGCGCAACGCCACGATCCTCAACGCGGTCGCCGGGCGCGAGGTCTACCCGCTGCCCCGCGACACCGCCTACACCGCTTTCACCGCACCGGGAGAACCCGTTGACTGACCTGTGGCACGAGTGCTCGGCGGCCCTGCTCGCGAAGGCGATCGGCGAGCTGTGCTTCGAGGGCCTGCTCACCCCCGGACCCGGCTACGCGCTGCGCTTCCCGGACGCCGTGTACACGTTCACGGCCGAGCGGACCGCGTTCGGCGGGTGGGTCGTCGACCCGGCGTCGGTCCACCGGACGGCGACCGGCGTGCTGGGCGACGACGTGGTGCAACCGTGCGCCGACGTGCAGCGGTTCCTGGCGGATGCCCTGGTGGCACTGGACGTGGACCCGGCGACCACGGCCGGGTTCCTGGCCGAGGTGACGGCCACGCTCGCGGCCGACGTGGCGCTGGCCGCGACCGCGCGGCCGTCCGCCGAACTGGCGTCGATGGGCCGGGCCGAGCTGGACGGGCACCTCACCGGGCACCCGTGGCTGATCGCGAACAAGGGCCGGATCGGGTTCGGCGCCGAGGACGTGGCCCGGTACGCGCCCGAGTCGCGCACGCCCCTGCGACTGCCGTGGCTGGCCGTGCACCGGGGGCTGGCCGAGTTCCGGGGCACCTCCGAGCTGTCCGAGGAGGCCGTGCTGCGGCACGAGCTGGACCCGATGACCGTGGAGCGGTTCACCGAGGTGGTGCAGGAACTCGGCGTCGACCCGCGGGCCTACGTGTGGCTGCCGGTGCACCCGTGGCAGCTCGACCACGTCGTGCGCACGCTGTGGGCGCCGGAGCTGGCGACCGGCCGGATCGTCGAACTCGGCGAGGGACCGGACTGGTACCTGCCCACCCAGGCGATCCGCACGATGTCCAATGTGGACGATCCGGGCCGGTTCCAGGTCAAGCTGCCGCTGCGCGTGCTCAACACGTCGGTCTACCGGGGCATCCCGCCGCACTGCACGGCCGCCGCACCCGTCGTGACCCAGTGGCTGCGCGGGCTGTGGGACGCGGACAAGCTGATCGGCGAGTGGGGCACCGCGCTGCTGGGCGAGGTGGCGTCGGTGACCGTGCGGCACCCGGTGCTGTCCCGGGCGGGTGCCGTGCCGTACCAGTGGCTGGAGACGTTGGGCTGCATCTGGCGCGAACCCGTGGTGGAACGCGCGGGCGAGCGGTCGTGGTCGTTGGCGGCGGTGCTGCACGTGGACCGCGACGGGCGACCGCTCGTGCGCTCGTTCGTGGGGTCGGCCGACCCGGAGGTGTGGTTCTCGACGTTGCTGCGCGTGCTGCTGCGACCGTTGCTGCACCTGCTGTACACGTACGGGATCACGGTGAACCCGCACGGCGAGAACGTCGTGGTGATCACCGACGGGCAGGGCATGCCGGTGCGGGTGGCGTTGTTGGACCTGGTCGACGACGTGAACCTGTCCGTCGACCGGGTGCCCGAACGCGGCCCGGAGCCGGACGCGCACGACCACGTGCTGCCGCGCAAGCCGTGGCGGGTGCTGCGGCAGTACATCGTGGACGCGTTGCTGATCGGCGTGTTCCGGCCGTTGGCGCGGCTGCTGGACGTGCCCGGGGAGCGGTTCTGGGGGTTGGTGCGCGGCGAGGTGGACGCGTACCGGACGCGGTTCCCGTCGTTGGGCGCGCGCATGGACGCGGGGTCGTTGACCGAGGCCGAATTCCTGCGCTTCCCGCTCAACTCGTACCGGCTGACGCTGGGCTACCGGGACCTGGCCGCGCGCCCGCCCGTGCCGACGACCGGGACCGTGCCGAACCCGTTGCACCACGTCACCGCCGTGCCGCCGCACGACGGGTGGTGAGCGGCGCCGGTCGTGCCCGCCCGGTATCCCCGGCCGGGCGGGCACGACCGGTCCGCTAGCGGCGGGCCAGGGTCAGGTACGCGAAACCCAGGTGGGTGCGGTAACCCTTGAGCCAGCCGTCCCGGTGGTCGTCGACGATCGCTTGGACCGCGGCGTGCTCCGGGTGGTCGGGGTGGTCGAGCAGCCAGTGTTCACGGGACGCGCACCAGCGCGACTCGAACGCGTCCCACTCGTCCAGGGTGGCGGTGGTCAGGCCGAGCAGCCGGTAGCCGCCGGCGAGCGCGAGGTCGACCAGGCCCGCGAGGTCGGCGAACTCGTCCTGGGCGAACACCGCCGTCGCGGCCGGGGTGGGCGGGTGTTCCCAGAACCCGTCGCCCAGCAGCAGGAGACCGCCCGGCGTGACGCGCTCGCGCAGGGCGGTCAGGGTGGCCTGCGTGCCGCCCCACGCGTGGGAGGCGCCGATGGAGATGGCCACGTCGGCGCGGCCGGGCCAGGTGGTGGCGTCGGCCTGGTGGAGCGTGACGTTGGTGAGACCGCGTTCGGCGACGGCGGCCCGGCCCCGGCCGATCGCGTACTCGTCGTCGTCCACGCCGACCGCCCGCACGCCCGGCTCGTGCGCGGCGATCCGCAGGAGCAGTTCGGCCCAGCCGCAGCCGTAGTCGACGACGTCCTTGCCGGCCAGGGCGCGCAGCCCGGAGATCAGGTCGTACGACCGGGCGTCGGACAGCGGTGCGTTGAAGTCGAGCAGCGCATGGCCGTTGGCGGGTACGTCGGTCACGGTGTCACCGTTCCAGACGACCGGGTCGGTCGGCACGGGAATTTTCGTCCCCGCGCACGACCCGACGCAGTCGGGGCAGACGTTCCGCGACGACGCGTTCGGCACCGCGGTTCGTGGGCGTGTAGTAGTCCCGGCCGACCAGGTCGTCCGGTGGGTACTGCTGGGTGAGCACCCCTTCCGGCACATCATGCGGGTAGCGGTAGCCGCGCGCGTTGCCGAGCTTCTCCGCGCCCGCGTAGTGCCCGTCGCGCAGGTGGGCCGGCACCGCGCCGATCGCACCCTTGCGCACGTCGTCGATGGCCAGGCCGATGGCCTTGGTGACCGCGTTGGACTTGGGCGCGGTGGCCAGGTGCACGGTCGCGTGGGCGAGGTTGAGCCCGCCTTCGGGCAGGCCGACGAGCTGCACGGCCTGCGCCGCCGCGACGGCGGTCTGCAACGCGGTCGGATCGGCCAGCCCGACGTCCTCGCTGGCGAAGATCACCAACCGCCGCGCGACGAACCGGGGATCCTCGCCGGCCTCGATCATCCGGGCCAGGTAGTGCAGGGCGGCGTCCACGTCCGAGCCCCGGAGCGACTTGATGAACGCGCTGGTCACGTCGTAGTGCTGGTCGCCCTGGCGGTCGTAGCGGACGGCCGCCTTGTCGACGGTCTTCTCCAGCGTGGCCAGGTCGAGCACCCCGCCCTCGGCGGCGTCGGCGGCGGCTTCGAGCGCGGTCAACGCCCGCCGCCCGTCACCGCCGGCGAGCCGGACCAGGTGGTCCTCGGCGTCCGCCGCGACCTCGATCCGACCGCCGAGCCCCCGCTCGTCACCCACCGCCCGCCGGACGAGGGTCCGCACGTGGTCGTCGGTGAGGGAGCGCAGTTGCAGCACCAGCGACCGTGACAACAGCGGGGAGACGACGGAGAAGAACGGGTTCTCGGTGGTGGCCGCGACCAACAGGACGATCCGGTCCTCGACGGCCCCCAACAGCGCGTCCTGCTGGGTCTTGGAGAACCGGTGCACCTCGTCGATGAAGAGCACGGTCGCCTCCCCCGACCGCACCAACCGCCGCCGTGCCTCGTCGATGACCGCACGCACTTCCTTCACCCCGGCCGACAGGGCGGACAGCGCCGCGAACCGCCGTCCGGTGGCCGTGGAGACAAGCGTGGCCAGGGTCGTCTTACCGGTACCGGGCGGCCCGTAGAGCAGGACGGACGCAGGCGAGGCCCCCTCGACCAAGCGGCGCAGCGGAGCCCCGGGCCCCAGGAGGTGCTCCTGCCCGACGACCTCGTCCAGGGAACGTGGCCGCATGCGCACGGCCAGCGGTGCGTTGGCCGCGATCCGCTCGGCCTTGACCTCCTCGGCGACCCCGAACAGCCCTTCGTCGAACACCCCGTCGCTCACGGCCCCGACTGTAGCCCGCAGGTCCGACACCACCGGACGACCACAGGCCCGCGCCAGGCGCCAGACCAGGCCACGCGAACGCACAACTCACGGTGCCTGAACGCACATTTCGCGGTGTCCGAACGCATAACTCGCGCGTTTCAGTCCAGGCGGAACCCGTAAGGCAACTCGAGACGGTGCCGGGCCAACAACTCGGCATCACCCAGGATCTCCCGGGTAGGACCGTCGGCCACCACCACACCACCGTCCACCAGCACACTCCGCGGACACAACTGAGCCGCGTAAGGCAGATCGTGGGTGATCATCAGCATGGTGGTGTCCAGCCCCAGCAGGACCTCCGCCAGCTCCCGCCGCGCCACCGGCTCCAGGTTCGCGGACGGCTCGTCCAACACGAGGATCTCCGGATCACACGCCAGCACCGTCGCCAGGGCGACCCGCCGACGCTGGCCTCCGGACAGGTGCAAGGGGGACCGGTCCGCCGCCTCCGTCATCCCCACGGCGGCCAGGGCCGCCTCGACCCGCGCCGCCAGCTCCGGCCCGGACACCCCGAAGTTCGTCGGCCCGAACGCCACGTCCTGCCGCACGGTCGGCAGGAACAACTGGTCGTCCGGGTCCTGGAACACGACCCCCACCCGACGGCGGATCTCCTTGAGGTTCGCCCGCTCCACCGGCAGCCCGGCGATCTCGATCCGCCCCGATCCCCCGCCCAGGACACCGTTGAGGTGCAGGGCGAACGTGGTCTTGCCGGCCCCGTTGGGCCCGAGCACCGCCACCCGTTCCCCGCGTTCCACCCGCAGGTCGACCCCGAACAACGCCTGGTGCCCGTCGGGATACGCGAACGCCAACCGCTCGACCACCAGGGCCGGCCCCGTCCGCACCGGTCGGGACACCTCCGGGGACGGCACGCTCGACCACCCACGCGACACCATCGCGAGGTGGACGCGCTCGCCACGGTCATAGGAACGGATGAACAACGCCCCGACACCCCGCGCCGTCGCACCCGCCTGCCACAGGAAGCGCGGATCGTCCCCCCGGGAGATGCGCGCGACCCGCATCCGCTTGGCCTCGGCCACGACGACCTCGGCGTACCTCAACATCAGCGTCGCGATGGTGACCAGCACCGCGGGCATGCGCAACCGGCCCAGACCGGCGAGCAGGTCCTGCGGCGCGGTCGTCGCGGCGAGCGTCAACGACACGAGGACGCCCAGCGTCCCCTTGGCCAGGATGTTCCACCCGGCCAACGCACCCGACACCGACACGGACACCCCGAGCACGTCGACACGTTCCCCGGTGCCGGTGAACGGCAGCACGAAAGCCAGCAGCACGAACGGCAACTCGATGAGCACGCGCGGCGCGTACCAGCCGACCGGGGTCCGGGCGACCGCCCACACCGCGCCGATCGCCAGGAGGTACGCCCCGAACGCCCAGTACGCCTCACGCGGCGTCGCCACCACGCACAGCACCGCGACGACCGCCGCGACGATCTTGACCTGGGGTGCCAGCCGGTGCACCGGCGAGTCGCCCGGCCGGTAGAGGGCGGCGTTCACGCCTTGGGCGTGCGCTTGCGCAGCAGCCGGAACAGGCCGAACGCGACCGACAGCACGACGAGCACGCCGACCACACCGGCGACCCCGGTCAGCCGGTCGTCGCCGCCCACCGCGTAATCGGCCAGCGGCCCGCCGCCCAGCGGGTGGTCCCGGGCGTGCTCGGCGATGCCGTGCTCTTCGGTGACGTAGTCGAGCCCGTCGGGGTCGGCGCTCGCGAAGTAGGACACGACACCGGCGAGCACAAGGCTGACCAGCGCGAACCCGAGGAAGAAACGCTTCACTTCAGCTCCAGCTTCTGCGGCACGCCGCGCAGCAGGTGCACCAGGTCGGGCCGGACGGCGGCCACGGCGGTCACGGTCGCGGCGGTGATCAGCCCCTCGCCGATGCCGATCAGCACGTGCACGCCCAGGATCGCGACGGCGACCGTGCCGAACCCGACACCGCCCTGGCCGCCGATCGCGTACTCGACGACGAAGCCGAACGACGCCAGCACCGTGTTGACCAGCGCGGACACGAACGCCACCGCCGCCAGACCGCCCTTGCCGCGCCGGGCGAGCCCGCGCAGCGCCACCGCGACCGCGAACCCGACGGCCGTACCGACCAGCGCCATGTTGGTGACGTTCGCGCCGAGCGCGGTGACGCCGCCGTCGGCGAAGAACAGGGACTGCACGACGAGCACGATCGTCACGCACAGCGCGCCGACCCACGGTCCGACCAGGATCGCGGCCAACGCGCCGCCGAGCAGGTGACCGCTCACGCCGGGCAGCACCGGGAAGTTGAGCATCTGGGTCGCGAACACGAACGCCGCGACCAGGCCCGCGAGGGGCGCGGTGCGGTCGTCGAGGTCGCCGCGCGCCTTGACCAGCGCCACGCCGACGCCCACGACGGCGATCGCCACGAACAGCAGCGACGTGGGCGCGTTCAGCAGCCCGTCGCTCATGTGCATTGCCACCGGTTCCGACACGCGCCTCACGCTAGATGCCACTCCCCCGCAGTGGCCAGCACGGTGCAACAACGATGCGACGCGTCACAGAAGAGTGAGGATCGCTCACCATCGGGCGAAACCCGGTCGGTCGGGACGTCGTGGCGGGAATTCCCGGGGCACCTGTCCGCTTCATCGTCGAGGAGTACCCATGCACCGCGCCGTCACCACGCTGATCGCCGCCACCGCGCTCGCCGTGTCCGTCGTGTCCGCTCCGGCCGCGTCCGCCCGGGAGGCCGTCGCCTCGGCCCCGGCCGACTGCGTCGCCCACCTCGCCGCGAACGGCTTCACCGACACCCCGGCCGCGACGTCGGTCTGCCGGGTGGCGACGGTCGACCCGAGCTTCTGCGAGGAGGTGCTCGGCGGGCGCGGCGTGGCCCGCGCGGTGGCCGTCGAAGCCTGTCGCCTCGCCGCCACCGCCGGCGTCTGACCCGCTCGGAGCGGGTCGGGCGGACCTGCCGTCGCCCGACCCGCCGGACGCTCTTCGGGCACCACCACGACAGGCCGACCCGCGCGCCGGCCACCCCTCGGGCCCACGGCGAGCGCCCGCCCCCGGCCGGAGAACGACCGGGAACAACCCCGATCGGGACGACCCGGACCCGCGCGCCGGTCCGGACGTCCGCCGCGTCGGTCCGCGCCCCACCTTCCCCGGACGTGACCTGCGGCGGGAACCGCCTAGGATCGGGGCGCGATGACTCTCACAGACCGGCTCCCCGCCACCTACGACGCCGACGTCCTCTACGACACCTTCGCCGAGTGGGCGCTGGAACGCGGTCTGGAGCTGTACCCCGCGCAGCAGGAGGCGTTGATCGAGATCGTCTCCGGGTCGAACGTCATCCTCAGCACGCCCACCGGCTCGGGCAAGAGCATGGTCGCCATCGGCGCGCACTTCGCCGCCCTGGCCGAGGGCAAGCGGACCTACTACACCGCGCCGATCAAGGCGTTGGTGTCGGAGAAGTTCTTCGCGCTCATCGACACGTTCGGCGCGGACAACGTGGGCATGATGACCGGCGACGCGAGCGTCAACGAGACCGCGCCGATCATCTGCTGCACGGCCGAGATCCTGGCCAACATCGCGTTGCGCGACGGCGCGGCGGCCGACGTCGGCCAGGTCGTGATGGACGAGTTCCACTTCTACGCCGAGCCCGACCGCGGCTGGGCGTGGCAGGTGCCGCTGATCGAGCTGCCGAACGCGCAGTTCCTGCTGATGTCGGCGACGTTGGGCGACGTCTCCTTCTTCGAGAAGGACCTGACCCGGCGCACCGGCCGCACCACCACGACCGTCCGTTCGGTTCAGCGGCCCGTGCCGCTGAACTTCCAGTACGTGCTGACCCCGCTGCACGAGACGATCGAGGAACTCCTGCACGGCCGCGAAGCACCCGTGTACGTCGTGCACTTCACGCAGGCGTCGGCGTTGGAACGCGCGCAGTCGCTGATGAGCGTCAACGTGGCCACGCGCGCCGAAAAGGACGCGATCGCCGCGACGATCGGCCGGTTCCGGTTCACGTCCGGGTTCGGCAAGACGCTGTCGCGGCTGGTCCGGCACGGGATCGGCGTGCACCACGCGGGCATGCTGCCCAAGTACCGGCGGCTGGTCGAGCAGCTCGCGCAGGCCGGTCTGCTCAAGGTCATCTGCGGCACGGACACGCTGGGCGTGGGCATCAACGTGCCGATCCGCACGGTCGTGTTCACCGCGTTGGCCAAGTACGACGGCCAGCGCACCCGGCACCTGAAGGCCCGCGAGTTCCACCAGATCGCGGGCCGGGCGGGCCGGGCCGGCTACGACACCGTGGGCACGGTCGTCGTGCAGGCGCCCGATCACGTGGTCGAGAACGAGAAGGCGCTGGCCAAGGCGGGCGACGACCCGAAGAAGCGGCGCAAGGTCGTGCGCAAGAAGGCGCCCGAGGGCTTCGTGTCCTGGAGCGACCAGACGTTCGAGCGGTTGAAGGACGCCGAGCCCGAGCCGTTGACGTCGAGCTTCCAGGTCAGCCACGCCCTGCTGCTCAACGTGATCGGGCGGCCGGGCAACGCGTTCGCGGCCATGCGGCACCTCCTGGAGGACAACCACGAGGACCGGGCCGCGCAGCGCCGGCACATCCTGCGCGCGATCCAGATGTACCGGGGACTGCTGGCGGCCGGCGTGGTCGAGCGCGACGGCGACGACTTCCGGCTGACCGTGGACCTGCAGGTCAACTTCGCGCTGAACCAGCCGTTGTCGCCGTTCGCGCTGGCCGCGGTCGAACTGCTCGACCGCGAGGCGCCGGGGTACGCGCTGGACGTGCTGTCGGTCGTGGAGTCCATCCTGGACGACCCGCGCCAGGTGCTGTCCGCGCAGGAGCACAAGGCGCGCGGCGAGGCCATCGGCGCGATGAAGTCCGAGGGCATCGAGTACGAGCAGCGGATGGAACTGCTGGAGGAGGTGACGTACCCCAAGCCGCTCTCGGAGCTGCTGGAGGCCGCGTTCACCACCTACCGGCGCGGCCACCCGTGGGTGTCCGACCACCACCTGTCGCCGAAGTCGGTGGTGCGGGACATGTACGAGCGGGCGATGACCTTCACCGAGTACGTGTCGTTCTACCAGTTGGCCCGGTCGGAAGGGCTCGTGCTGCGGTACCTGGCCGACGCGTACAAGGCGTTGCGGCAGACCGTGCCCGAGGACGCGAAGACCGAGGACCTCAACGACCTCCAGGAGTGGCTCGGCGAACTCGTCCGGCAGGTCGACTCCAGCCTGCTCGACGAGTGGGAGAAGCTGCGCAACCCGGGCGAGGAGGAGACGCCGCTGGACGACCGGCCGCCGGCCGTCACGCGCAACCTGCGCGCGTTCCGCGTGCTGGTCCGCAACGCGATGTTCCGCCGGGTGGAGTTGGCGGCGCGGCGGAACTGGTACGAGTTGGGGCAGCTGGACGGGGACGCGGGGTGGCACGCGGAGGACTGGCAGGAGGCCATGGAGCCGTACTTCGCCGAGCACGACTCGATCGGCACCGGCCCCGATGCCCGCGGCCCCGCCCTGCTGCTGATCACCGAGGAGCCCGGCCTCTGGCGGGTCCGCCAGGTGTTCGACGATCCGGCGGAGGAGCGGGACTGGGGTTTCACGGCCGAGGTGGATCTGGCCGAGTCCGATGAGACCGGGGGCGCCGCGCTTCGGGTGACCGAGGTCGGGCCTTTCACCCCCTGATCGCGAGACCTTTTCGGGTGCTGTTGCTCCCGTGAACGCGCGAGTTGTGCACTCGGACACCGTGAGTTGTGCGTTCAGGCACCGTGAGTTGTGCGTTGGTGCGCCGAAAGGTGGGTGTCTCGCGTTCGGGGCTTGGATCCCCGTCGCTCGCCGCTCGGGCAGACCACCGAAAAGGGGCACTCAGGGGGATTCCGCCCCCGACTGCTGCCGCCGTGGGTCGCTTGCCGTGCTGCCGGTGCCGGGAATAGGGGTTGGTGCGCGTAGGTAGCCGGGTCGACCGTGATGGTGCCGGTGCTCGGCGCAGGGGTGTGCGGGTGTGGGTGGTCGTCGTGGTGGTGCCGGTGGGTTGGTGTCGCTGAGGGGTGTCGATCGGTGATCCTCCGTAACGAGGGCCATCCGGTGGTACTGCGGCAACCCTTCGAGTACCAGCATGTTGCGTCGGGACGGAGCGGAGGCGAGGGATCTGGCGCACGACGAGTTCGGCGTGCTCGGGCCGCTGGTGGTCCGGCGTGGCGGACGGGTGGTCACGATCACGGCGGCCAAGCACCGGGTTGTCCTCGCGACGTTGCTGCTGTGCGCCAACAGGTCGGTGTCGGCCGCCGAGTTGATCCGGCGGGTCTGGGGTGGGGTTCCGCCCGATCGGGCCGGGCAGACGTTGCCGGTCTACGTGATGCGATTACGCCGGGTGCTCGGGGATCCCGCAGTGATCCACACGACGTCCACCGGGTATCGGATCGACGTGCCGGACGGGGCCCTCGATCTCGACCGGTTCGGGGTGTCGGCCGACGCGGGGCGGGCGGCGGTGGCCGGCGGGGACGCGGCGGGTGCCGTCGTCCACTACGAACAGGCGTTGGCGTTGTGGCGGGGACCGGTCCTGGCCGACGTGCCCTCGGAATCGTTGCACGAGACCGAGGTGCCCGCCCTGGCCGAGCGGCGGTTGCGGGTGCTGTCCGAACTCATGGACGTGAAGCTGCGGCTCGACCGGTGTGACGAGGTGATCGCCGACCTGCGCCGGCTGACCGCGCGGCACCCGTTGCGGGAGCGCTTCTGGTCCCAGCTCATGGTCGCGCTGTACCGGGTGGACCGGCAGGCCGACGCGCTCGACGCCTACCGGCAGGCGAGCACGGCGTTGGCCCGCGAGTTGGGAGTGGACCCGAGCGAGGCGTTGCGGTCCGTGCACCACGCGATCCTCACCGGCGACCCGGCCCTGCACCGGCCCGCCGCGACGGAGTGGACACCGGTGTCGCAGCTGCCCGCACCGGTCGGGAACTTCGTCGGTCGTGAAGAGGAACTGGAGCGCGTGACCGGGCTGCTGTCCGGGTCGACGGCGACCGTCGTGGTGTGCGGGTCGCCCGGGGTGGGCAAGACGGCCTTCGCGATCTCCGTGGGCCACGCCGTGCGCGACCGGTACCCCGACGGGCAGCTGTACGTGAACCTGCGCGGCCACTCGACGTCGCCGCCGCTGACCACCTCCGCCGTGCTCGCCCGGTTCCTGCGCGCGATGGGCGTGCGGGCCGACCGCATCCCGGTCGGCGAGGACGCGCTGGTGCGCGGCTACCGCAACCGGCTGCGCGGCCGCCGCGTGCTGATCATGCTGGACAACGCGGCGTCGACCGACCAGGTGCTGCCGCTGCTGCCCGGCGAGGCCGGGTGCTCGGTCCTGGTGACCAGCCGCAACGAGCTGTGCTCGGGCACCTGCCAGACCGTGGTGCGGCTCGACGTGCTGCGCGGCGACGAGGCGTGGCGGCTGCTCGCCCGGTCGCTCGGGCCGAACGTGGCCATGTCGGAGTTCGAGGCGATCGGCGAACTGGCGCGGCTGTGCGGGTACCTGCCCCTGGCGCTGCGGATCGCGCTGGGCAACCTGGTCGGGTCGTCGCACGCGGACATCTCGTCCTATGTGGACGAATTGCGCGGCGGCGACCGGCTCGCCGCGCTGGCCGTGGACAACGACGACTCGGCGGCCGTGCGGCGGGCGTTCGACCTGTCCTACGCGGCACTGTCGCCGGACGCGGCCCGGCTGTTCCGGCTCGCCGGCCTGGTGCCCGGACCGGACTTCAGCGTCGCGGGCGCGGCGGCACTGATCGGCGGGCCGGAGTCGACGACCCGACGGCTGCTCGGCGACCTGGCCGCCGCGCACCTCGTGCAACGGGTGGGCGCGGACCGGTTCGCCATGCACGACCTCCTCCAGGACTACGCGGCCGACCGGTCGCGGGCGGCCGGTGACGACGGCACGGCGGCACGCCGACGGCTGTTCGACTGGTACCTGGGCACGGCGGTCGCGGTCGGTGACGTGCTCTACCCGGAACTGCGGCCGGGACCGGCGGGGACGCCGACGCTCGGCGCGGCGCGGGCGCGGGCGTGGCTGGAGGCGGAACGGCCCAGCGTGCTGGCCGCGACCGAGTACTGCGCGCGGTTCGGTCCCCGGCGGCTGGCCTGGCAGTTGATCGACGCCGTGAGCGGCTACTTCGGATCGCACGGCCACCACGTCGAGTTCCTGCACGCGGTCGACGCGGCCCTGGGCGCGGCCCGGCGCGACCGGGAACCGGCCGCGCAGACCGCGATGCTGGTGTGGCTCGCGGCCGAGCACCGCAACCTGGGCAACCTGCGGGTCGCCCAGCGGTACCTGCGCGAGGCCGAGCCGACGGGCGACACGCTGTGGCTGCACGCCGGACTCGACGGCGTGGTCAACCTGGAACTCGGCGACTTCGCCGCGGCGACGACGTCGTTCACGCGGATGCTGGACCTGGGCGCGCACGCGCGGATCGGCGGGCTGGCCGGGCTGGGCGCGGTCGCGTTGATGCGCGGCGACGTGACGCGTGCCGAGGAGTCGCTGCTCGACGGACTGGAACGGGCGCGGGTCGCGGAGGGCGTGAACCTGGAGGCGACGTGCGCGAGCCTGCTCGCCCGGTGCCGGCTGGAGACCGGCGCGTACGAGTCGGCGGTGGAGTTGCTGCGGTTCGCGTTGGCCGCCTGGTACCGGACGGGCGCGCGACACGCGCGGGCCGAGGGGCTGGCCTACCTGGCGACGGCGTTGTGCCTGGACGGCGCGCACGCCGAGGCGCTGCGGACCGCACAGCGGGGGTTGGCGCTGGTGCAGGAGCTGGGCGGCAGTCCGCGCATCGAGTCCGAGGTGCACAACGCGCTCGGGCTCGTGCTGCGTCACCAGGGCGAACCCGGTCGCGCGGCGGCGGCGCACCGGCGGGCGCTGGAGTTGGCGACCGACTGCGACTACCGCTACGGGGTGACCCGCACGCACGTGCTCATCGCCAAGGCGTTGCGCGACGACGGGCTGGTCGGCGACGCGGTGCGGCACGCCCGTATCGGTCGGGACCTCGCATTCCGCTCCGGGTTCGGTACCTTCGGACGCACCGCGGACGACCTGCTGTCCGCACTGTCGCCGTCCTGACGTCGGAGTGCCCGTGTCCGATCCCTGGTTCTCACGCCTGTGGGCCGCGTCGACGGCCACCATGCTCGGCGACGGCATCAGGGTGGCGGGCCTGCCGCTGCTGACCGCCGCCTCGACCGGGTCGCCGACCGCGGTGAGCCTGGTCGCCGTCGCCGTGCACCTGCCGTGGCTGCTGTTCTCGCTGTTCGGCGGGGTGCTGGTGGACCGGTTCGACCGGGCGCGGCTGCTGTGGCTGTCGGGCGTGGCGCAGGCGGTGCTCGTGGGCGGGTTGGCGGTGCTGGTGCACCGGCACCCGCCGGGCCTGGTGACACTCGTGGTGCTGGCGGCCCTGCTCGGGTGCGCGGGGACGGTGCACCTGACGGCGTCCGGCGCGCTGCTGCCGGAACTGGTGGAGGCCGACGAACTGGACCGCGCCCACGGCCGCCTGCAGGGATCGCAGGTGGCGGCCCGGCAGTTGCTGGGTCCGCTGCTGGGCGCGGTGGTGTTCGGTTTCGCGGTGTGGTTGCCGTTCGCGATCGACGCGGCGTTGTTCCTGCTCGCGGCGGTGCTCGTCCGTCCGCTGGTGGGGTCGAACGACCGGACGCGCGCCGAGGACCGGGTCTTCGCGGAGACCCGCTCGGGGGTGCTGTGGCTGTCCCGGCACAAGGGATTCCGGTTGCTGGCGGTGGGGTTGGGCGTCGCGGCGTTGGCCTTGCAGTTGGGGACGACGTTGCTGGTGCTGCTGGTGACGGGGACGTTGCGCGGGTCCGTGGCGGCGTTCGGGATCGTGCTCGCGGTCGGCGCCGTGGGCGGCGTGGTCGGCGGCGTGACGGCCGGGCGGCTGCGGGCGCGGTTGGGGTTGGCGGCGGCGTTGAGCGGCGCGCTGCTGGTGATGGGCGTGTCGCTGCTGGTCGTCGGGGTCAGCGGGTCGGTGGCGGTGGTCGCCGTGATGTGCGGGTTCGGCGGGTTCGGTGCCGTGGTGTGGACGGTGCAGGCGTCGGCGTTGTGGCAGCGGGTCCTGCCGCGGACGTTGCGGACGCGGGTCGGCGGGGTGTACCGGTTGATCGGGTGGGCCGGGGTGCCGGTGGGCGCGGCGTTGAGCGGCGCGCTGGCGACGGTGACGACGCTGCGGGTGCCGTTCCTGGTGGGCGGCGTGCTGCTGTTGCTGACCACGGCCCTGGTGCCGGCGTTGGCGCGGCTCGACGCGACGCCCACGCCGGTGCCCAATCCGCAGTTGAACTGATCGCGGTCCAGGAGGGGAAATGCCGTTCTTCGACGTTCCCGAGCGGAAGCAGGGCTTCGAGGAGTTGACGGCGTGGGACCCGTCGTCGCGCTCGGCGCCGCGCGAGTGGGTGTTGCCGGCGACGGTGCCGTGGACGGCGCGGTTGGGCGAGGGGAGGTCCGCCGTCGTCGTGTTGGACCAGGTGCGGTGTTGGCGGGAGGGCGTGGAGTTCACGCTCCTGGCCTTCCGGCGCCGGGTGCCGTTCTCCGGCAACCGCTTGTCGATCGAGGCGACGTTGCGGTTCGGGGTCGGGTTCGCGGACGGGCGGCGGGCCACGACCGTCGACCCCTGGGACCTGCCCGACGACCGGCCGGCACTGGTCCCGCAGGGTGGTGGTGGCAGCCAGTTCCACCAGCGGAAGGATTACTACCTGACCCCGATGCCGCCCGCCGGGCCGCTGACGCTGGTGGTGGCCTGGCCGGACGGCGACATCCCGGAGACCGCGACCGTGTTCGACGCGGCCGAGCTGCGGGACGCCTCCGACCGGGCCGTGGCCATCTGGCCCGACCTGGTGCCGCCGAGTCCCTGAACCGGTCCGGTCTTCGGAGTGGGATCCGGTGGCACCAATCGAGACCACTCGTCCCAGACGTTGACCGTGGCCGGTGCGGAGGGCCAACATCGGGCACCGGTGATCCGGCGATTCGGGGGTGTGCCAATGGAAGTCGAGCCACACCTGGATCTCGGTGCGGTGTCGACGCCGGGCAGTCGGGACGAACTCGTCGAGGCGATCACGGAACTCGCCCGCATGGCCAGCCGCTGGTCGGACGTCGTCGGCAACCTCTACGAACCCACCCGCCGGCTCGTCGGCACGGCCGCCGCCGCGTCCGTCTCGCTGGCCGCGCGCCGGGCCGAGGAGGCGTTCCTCGAACTGGAGATGACGCTGGGCGACGTGCGCGCGGCGCGTCGGTCGTTGCCCTTGGCCACCTCGAGGGGCGAGGATGACCGTCCGATGGTCTGACCGCACCGCTTGGGATACCGATGACGTCTGGACTGCCGTGCCCGCTCTGCGAAGGACCTGAGCGCCGCAACGCGCTCGAACGCACGCTGCGGGTACTCGCGGTCGACGACGAGGCACCGGCCCTGGAAGACCTCGTCTACCTGCTGCGTTCCGACCCGCGCGTGGCGCACGTCGAAGCCGTCACGGACGCGACCACGGCCCTGCGCACGCTGCACCGCGCGATGGACGCGGGCGGTTCCGTCGACGCGGTCTTCCTGGACATCCGCATGCCCGGCCTGGACGGACTCGACCTGGCCCGCGTGCTGTCCCGGTTCGCCCAGCCGCCGCCCATCGTGTTCGTGACCGCCCACCAGGAGCCCGCGGTCGAGGCGTTCGAGCTGAAAGCGTTGGACTACCTGCTCAAACCGGTCCGCGCGGAACGCCTCGCCGAGTCCGTGCACCGCATCGTGCACGAGGGGCCGACGCCCAAGCCCGCCGAGCCCGCGCCCCCGCCGGTCGAGAAGAAGCCGGACGTGGGCGACGAGGTCATCCCGGTGGAGCTGGGCGGCATCACGCGGTTCATCCGGCTGGCCGACATCCGCTACGTCGAGGCGCACGGCGACTACGCCCGCCTGCACACCGCGACCGGCAGCGGGCTGGTCCGCGCGGCGCTCAACGGTCTGGAGGAGCGCTGGCGCTCGGCCGGTTTCGTCCGCATCCACCGCAGCCACCTGGTGGCCCTGGGCCACATCGAGGAACTGCGGCTGGAGGACGGCCACCTGAGCGTCAACATCGGTGGCGCGGTCCTGCCGGTCAGCCGTCGGCACGCCCGCCACCTGCGGCAACTGCTGGTGCGCCGCAACCGGCAGCCGTCGTGACCGGACCGCAGCGCCCGCACCGGCAGCGGGTCGTGGTCACCAGTCCGCGCACCAGGGCACCCCGCGCGCCCCGCCCCTACCCGGCGTCGCGCGAGATCGACGAGGGCAGTTCGCTGGGCACGGTCTACATGCGTTCGCTCATCCGCACCCAAAGGCGGTTGGGCATGCTGTTGTGCGTGGTGGTGTGCGGCAGCATCACGGCGTTGCCGCTGGTGTTCGCGGTCGCGCCGCATGTGGCCACGCAACGCCTGTTCGGCCTGAGCCTGCCGTGGTTGCTGCTGGGCGTGCTGGTGTTCCCGGTGCTGGTCCTGGCGGGGTGGTTCTACGTGCGCCAGTCCGAGCGCAACGAACGCGAGTTCGCCGAGTTGGTGGAGCGTTCGTGAGCAGCACCTACGGCATCATCGCCGTGCTGGTGGTCGCGGTCGGCACGATGTCGGTCGGCACGTACGGTCTGCGCATCTCCCGCACCACGTCGGACTTCTTCGTGGCCTCGCGCACGGTCTCGCCGTGGTGGAACGCCTCCGCGATCGGCGGCGAGTACCTGTCGGCCGCGTCGTTCGTGGGCATCGCCGGGCTGATCTTCGCGCACGGCCCGGACATGCTGTGGTTCCCGGTCGGCTACACGGCCGGGTACCTGGTGCTGCTGGCGCTGGTCGCGGCGCCGTTGCGGCGCAGCGGCGCGTACACGCTGCCGGACTTCGCCGAGGCCCGGTTCGCGTCGCCCGTCGTGCGCGCGGTGACGAGCGTGCTCGCGTTGGGCATCGGCTGGCTCTACCTGTTGCCGCAACTTCAGGGTGCCGGGTTGACGCTGCACACGGTCACGGGCACGCCGGACTGGGTGGGCGCGCTGGTCGTGGCCGTGGTGGTGACCGCGAACGTGATCTCGGGCGGCATGCGGTCGATCACGTTCGTGCAGGCTTTCCAGTACTGGCTCAAGCTCACCGCGATCGCCGTGCCGGTGGTGTTCCTGGTGGTCGCGTGGCACGCGCACGGCGCGCGTGACCTGGACGGGCCGGGTTTCCCGGCGTTCCCGAGCGACACGACGGTCGCGTTCGACACCGCGACCGCGTTCCGGGTGCAGGAGCCGACGACGTACGCCGGTGTCGGCGAGGTCGACGGGACGAGGGTCGACGGCGGCGGCATGCTCTGGGCGGGCGACCACACGGTGGCCGCCGGGTCGCGGCTGACGTTCCCCAAGGGCGCCGCGGTGCCGCACGTCGACTCGATCCCGTCGGCCACCAACGACGACTGGGCGCTGCCCATGCGCGGCGGCGAGCGGTTCCCGCTGTACGCGGTGTACTCGCTGATCATCGCCACGTTCCTGGGCACGATGGGCCTGCCGCACGTGATCGTGCGCTTCTACACCAACCCGAACGGCCGCGCGGCCCGCCGGACCACGTTGATCGTGCTGGGCATGCTGGGCGTCTTCTACCTGATGCCGCCGATCTACGGCGCGCTCGGCCGCCTGTACACGCCGGAGCTGTTGATGACCGGCGACACCGACGCGGTGGTGCTGGTGCTGCCCAGCCGGATGGTGGACGGGCTGGGCGGGCAGCTCCTGGGGGCGTTGGTCGCGGGCGGGGCGTTCGCGGCGTTCCTGTCGACGTCCTCGGGTCTGATGGTGTCGTTGGCGGGCGTGCTGTCGCGTGACGTGCTGCGGCTGCGCGGCATCCGGGGGTTCCGACTGTCGTCGATCATCGCGGTGCTGGTGCCGTTGGGGATGTCGCTGCTGGTCGGCAAGGTGCCGGTGGCCGACATGGTCGGGTTGGCGTTCGCGGTGGCCGCGTCGTCGCTGTGCCCGTTGCTGGTGCTGGGGATCTGGAGCACGCGGGTGTCCACGGTCGGCGCGGTGGCGGGCATGCTCGCGGGCGGCGTGCCCGCGTTGGTGGCGGGCCTGGTCACGATCAGCTCGGGCGGCGGGACCGGCTGGTACCACGTGTTCCTGGCGCGGCCGGCGGCGTGGACGGTCCCGCTCGGGTTCGTGGTCATGTTCGTCGTGTCGCTGCTGACGCCGCGTCGGGTACCACCGGGGGTGAACCACGTGATGGTGCGTCTGCACGCGCCGGAGAACCTGGGTCTGCGCAGTCAGGACCGGTTGTGACCGGCTTCCTCGCGGCGGGCGCGATCCTGCTGGTGGGCGCGGCCGTGGTGCTCACGCTGTGGCGGACCTCGCGTGGCCGCAACGACTTCCTCACCGAGGCGCAGCGGATCACGTTCGAGACGCTGCACACCGCGTGGTCGGCGGCGCCGCCGTTGCGCGCGGGCCTGGTGCCGGACGCGGCCAAGAAGTCGGCCCGGCACCTGCGCACGCTGCTGGGCACGCCCGCGTTGGCGTTGACCGACGAGACCGAGGTCGTGGCGTGGGAGGGCGGCGGCGAGCACCACGCGGCCGACGCGATGCGGCTGGCCCGGGACGTGTTCGAGACCGGCCGGACGCGGGCGTTCGACATCGCCTGCGCCGAGCCGGACTGCCCGGTGCACACGGCGGTGTTCGCGCCGCTGACCGTGGAGGGCCGGGTGGTGGGCGTGCTGGCGGCGTACTCGCGCGAGGCGTCGGCGGGTCTGGTGCGGGCGACGAACGAGGTCGCGCGGTGGGCGTCGGGCCAGCTCGAACTGGCCGAACTGGACCGCTCGCGGACCCGGTTGGTGGAGGCCGAGGTGCGGGCGTTGCGGGCGCAGATCTCGCCGCACTTCATCTACAACTCGTTGTCCGCCATCGCTTCCTACGTGCGGACGAACCCGGAGCGTGCGCGCACGCTGCTGTTGGACTTCGCCGACTTCACGCGGTACTCGTTCCGGCGCGCGGGCGATTTCACGACGCTGTCGGAGGAGCTGAGGTCGATCGACCAGTACCTGGCGCTGGAACGGGCCCGGTTCGGCGAGCGGCTCGACGTCACGCTCCAGATCGCGCCCGAGGTGCTGCCGGTGACGATCCCGTTCCTGTGCCTGCAACCGCTGGTGGAGAACGCCGTCCGGCACGGCATGGAGGGCAAGGTCGGTCCGGGGCGGATCACGATCCTGGCGGCCGACGCGGGCGAGGAAGCGCACATCACCGTCGAGGACGACGGCATCGGCATGGACCCCGACACGGTCCGCCGCACGCTCGCCGGCCAGGTGGACGACACGGCGGGCATCGGACTGGGCAACATCGACGAGCGGCTGCGGCGCTGCTACGGCGACGACTACGGCCTCGTGGTGGAGACGGCGCCCGGTCTGGGCACGAAGATCAGCGTGCGGGTGCCGAAGTACCAGGCGGGCGTGCACGCCTGACCCGCGACAGCGGAAAGCCCCCGGCCGAGGTCGCGGCCGGGGGCTTCGCGGGCAGGCTAGACGGCGACCTTCGCGCCCCGGCGTTCGGCGGCCTCGACGACCAGCAGCAGCCAGGTGGAGTCCTCGGCCGTGCCCGACTTGGCCACGGTATGAAGCGCCGACCACAGCCCGAGGTCGGTCCACTCCTGGAAGCGGCGGTGCACGGTCGGCACCGTGACGCCGAACGTCGCGGGCAGGTGCCGCCACGCGCAGCCGCTGGTCAGGACGAACACGATCGCGGTGAAGATCGCGCGGTCGGACACCCGGCCCCGGCCGCCGCCCTGGCGGCGGACCTTGGCGGGCGGGATGAGCGGCTCGACGTGCGCCCACAGGGACTGCGGCACCAGGCGCGCGGCCAACTGCTGGATCACGTCGGCGTGCGGTGCCTTGGGCGGTGCCTCGGGGGCACGCCGCACCCACGGCTCTTGGCGCTGCGCGTCACCACGCTGGCGGGCGCGCAGGAGCGTGGCCAACGCGGCGTCGTCCCGTCTCGGCGCGACCGCCGGGTGGACGTGCTGCTGGACCTGTCGGGCGATCTCGGCGCCCACCGTCCGGCCGAATGGCTGCGCGGTTCGTACGTGGTCGGTCATCGGGTCCTCCGCCCAGGACGCGGGTCGTGATGGTCATCACGCTAGGAAGCCGGACGGTTACGAGTAACCACGAACGCGACGAACGGAGCGGGTGAGCGTTACACGGACACCCGGACAACGCCCAACGGCGTCACAGGCGCGACGAACGGATGAGCGGTCGTCGTCCGGACGGCCCGACGGCCTCCGGGAGTGCCGAAACCGCGCCCGTCCCGATGTCCGGACTCCCCTGACGGACCAACGGATACGCTCGCGAGGTGACCCGCACGCCGCGCCTGCTCGCCACCAGTGACCTGCACGTGACGTACCAGCAGAACCGCGACTTCGTCCGCGACCTCAGGTCCGACTCCCCGGACGACTGGTTGATCGTGGCGGGCGACGTCGCCGAGAAGTTCGAGTCGATCGAGTGGACGCTGTCGACGCTGCGCGGGCGGTTCCGCCGGGTCGTGTGGTCCCCGGGCAACCACGAGCTGTGGACGGTGAAGGACGACGCGAACCAGTCGCGCGGCGACGACCGCTACCGGCAGTTGGTCGAGCTGTGCCGCAGCCTGGACGTGCTCACGCCCGAGGACGAGTACGCGGTGTTCGAGGGCGCGGGCGGCCCGGTCGCGGTGGCGCCGCTGTTCACGCTCTACGACTACACGTTCCGCCCGGCGGGCACGGTCGACAAGGCCTCCGCGCTGGCCGCCGCCCAGGAGGCGGGGATCATGTGCACGGACGAGTACTTCCTGCACCCCGACCCTTACGCGTCGCGCGAGGAGTGGTCGTGGGCGCGGATCGAGGAGACCGAACGGCGCCTGTCGGCTGTCGACCCGGCGTTGCGCACCGTGCTGATCAACCACTGGCCCCTCGTCCGTGATCCCACGTTCGTGTTGCGCTACCCGGAGTTCGCCCTGTGGTGCGGGTCCGAGCGCACGGCCGACTGGCACCTGCGCTTCCGCGCGGCCGTCGCCGTCTACGGACACCTGCACATCCCGCGCACGATCCGCAAGGACGGCGTGCGCTTCGACGAGGTGTCGCTGGGCTACCCGCGCGAGTGGCAGCCGCGCGGCTGGACCGGCGCGCCCCTGCTGGACGTGCTGCGCGAAGGGGACGACCGGTGATCATCGGGGACCTGCTGCCGCCGCCGGTCGTGGCGGTCGACTTCTTCGGCGACCCGGAGGACGCCGTGCTGCTCCCCGAAGAGGAGGAGCACGTCGCCAAGGCCGTCGACAAGCGTCGTCGCGAGTTCACGACGGGACGCCACCTCGCGCGCACGGCGCTGGGCAGGCTCGGGTTCGGCCCGGTGCCGTTGCTGCCCGGTGAGAAGCGCGCACCGCGGTGGCCCGAGGGCGTGGTCGGGTCGATCACGCACTGCAAGGGCTACCGGGCCGCGGCCGTGGGCCGCACGTCGCAGGTGTGGACGATCGGCATCGACGCCGAACCCAACGAGCCCACGCCCGACGGCGTGCTCGGCGCGATCGCCGTGCCGGGCGAACTGGCCCACCTGCCCCGGCTGCGGGCGACCGGCGACCACGTGGCGTGGGACCGGTTGCTGTTCAGCGCCAAGGAGTCCGTCTACAAGGCGTGGTTCCCGCTGACCGGGCTGTGGCTGGGGTTCGAGGACGCCGAGGTGATCGTGGACCCCGACGGCACGTTCACCGCGCGCGTGCTGATCGACGCACCGGTCGTGGACGGCGTGCGGGTCGACGGGTTCACCGGGCGCTGGCTGGCGCGGGACGGGTTTGTGGTCAGCGCGATCGCGGTACCCGCGCGCTGATCGCCGGTACTCCGCGCCGGCGACCGGAGCGGAAGGCACCACATGGGCGACGAGGTCGCGCGGCAGGAGTTCACCCGGGAGGACCGGTCCCGGTACCGCACGAAGGTGCGGACCTGCCTGGACGTGTTCGCCCGGATGCTGCGCGAGTCCCGGTTCGAGTTCGACCGCCCGACCGCCGGGCTCGAGATCGAGCTGAACCTGGTCGATGCCGCGGGCGACCCGGCGATGCGCAACGCCGAGGCGTTGGCCGCGATCGCCGACCCGGACTTCGTGACGGAACTGGGCCGGTGGAACCTGGAGATCAACGTCGCGCCCCGGCCGTTGTCGCGCGACGGGGTGTCCGGGTTCGAGGACGTCGTCCGGGCGTCGCTCGACGAGGCCGAGCGCAAGGCGGCCGAGACGGGCGCGCACCTGGTCACGATCGGCATCCTGCCCACGTTGCAGCCCCGGCACCTGGCCGCGGACGCGCTGTCGGCCGACCCGCGCTACGCACTGCTCAACGAACAGGTGCTGGCCGCGCGCGGCGAGGACCTGGAGATCGCGATCGACGGCGTCGAGCGGCTGCGGCTGACCGTGGACTCGATCGTGCCGGAAGGTGCGTGCACGTCCACGCAGTTCCACCTCCAGGTGCCGCCGGAGAGGTTCGCCGACTACTGGAACGCCGCCCAGGTGCTCGCGGGCGTGCAGGTGGCGATCGGCGCGAACTCGCCGTTCCTGCTGGGCAAGGAGCTGTGGCGGGAGACGCGGATCGCGTTGTTCCGGCAGGCCACCGACACCCGCGGCGACGAGCTGAAGGAGCAGGGCGTCCGGCCGCGCGTGTGGTTCGGGGAGCGCTGGATCACGTCGATCTTCGACCTGTTCGAGGAGAACGTCCGCTACTTCCCCGCACTGCTGCCGATCTGCGAGGCCGAGGACCCGGTGCGGGTGCTCGACAGCGGCGACACCCCGGCGCTGTCGGAGCTGCGGCTGCACAACGGGACCGTGTACCGGTGGAACCGGCCGGTGTACGACGTGGTGGACGGGCGCCCGCACCTGCGCGTGGAGAACCGGACGATGCCCGCCGGACCGACGGTCGTGGACACGATGGCGAACGCGGCGTTCTACTACGGGCTGGTGCGCTCGCTGGCCGAGGCCGACCGTCCACTGTGGACACAGATGTCGTTCAGCGCGGCCGAGGACAACTTCCTGGCCGGCGCGAAGGAGGGCATGGAGGCCCAGGTGTACTGGCCGGGCCTGGGCACCGTGCCCGCCACCGAACTCGTGCTGCGCCACCTGCTGCCGTTGGCGCACGACGGACTCGACCGGCTCGGCGTCGACCCCGGCCGGCGGGACCGGTTGCTGGACGTGATCGAGCAGCGCTGCCTCACGGGCGTGAACGGCGCGACGTGGCAGAGCCGCGCGTTCCACCGCCTCTACGACGGCACCGGCCTGGACCGGCCGGAGGCGCTGCGACGGATGCTGCGCACCTATCGGGACCTCATGCACACCAACGAACCCGTGCACACCTGGCCGGTGCCGTGAGGGTTCAGTAGTCGTCGCCGCCGAAGAACTGCTCCTCGATGCGGTCGGCCGTGCCCGCGAGCAGCGTCAACGGGTCGACGAACTCGTGGATGTCGAGGTCGGCCAGCGGGAGCGAGTGCCGCAGCACCACGTGGTCGCCCATGATCGCCGCGCCGCAGGCGATCGACGACTCGCCGACCTCGACCAGCAGCGCGCGCAGGTCGACCCGGGCCGCGAGCCCCACCGGCGACGCGATCTGCACCCACTCGTGCTGCTTGTCGAGGACCTCGCGGGCGAGGATGACGACCTGGGTGCGCTCGTCGTCCTCGTCGAAGTGCTCGAAGTCGAACAGGATGCGGATCTCGTCCTGACCCTGCGAGATCACCTCGTAGGTCTGGCGCACGTACTCGGCAAGATCTCCCCAAGTAGCCATGGTGATCACCCTAGGGGAACCGCGCCGGGACGAACCCCGAGATCGGCGGGCGTCACTGGAAGTACAGCCCGCCGTCGAAGCGGATGCGGGCGTGTTCGCGCATGCGGGGGCCGTACACGGGGTCGTCGGCCAGGTCGGTGTAGCCCTGGAAGTCGTCGGTGACGAGGCCGGCGGTGTGGGCGGCGTACACGTCGAAGCCGGGGAACATCAGGCCCGCGAACGGCATGTCGTCGATGTCCAGCGCGAGCACCGGGTACTCCCCCGCCGAGTCGGGTTCGCCCACGGCCAGCACGCGGCGCGAGTCCGAGCCGCCGGGCAGCAGGAAGCACTCCGGGAACTTCTCCGCGATCGGCTGGTAGAACTGCCCCCACAGCTCGCCGTACTCGTCGGACGCCAACTCGTCGAGCGGCCGGGGCGCGAGGTCGCCGTCCTCGTCGAACCAGTCGTAGCGCTCGAACAGGCCGAAGTCGTAGGACATCCACGCGCGCAGGCTGGGCGACAGCGGGCGCCCCGAGGGGAACACGAGGTCGTCGGTCAGCGGACGTGGTCCGCCCTCGACCCACGGGACGTCCGTGTAGTCGAACATCGACCGCCCCGGCTTCTCGCGCACCACGTCGAGGACCCGCTCCACCAACGCCACGCCGTGCCTGTTCTCGACCATGCCGCGCAAGCTAACAGGCGGTACCGACAATTCCGACGGGTGCCACCGACGACCACACGGCGTCCATCACGTGCGCCCGCACGACGGCCAGGTCCAGCACGCCCAGCAGGAAACGGCGGGCGCACTCGTGCGCCGGTCCCATCACGACCGGGTCCAGGGACCACACGGGCACGTCGCGCAGCTCGCCCGCCGCCGCGCGGCCCGCGAACCACTCCGCGATCGGGGCGAACGCGGCGGCCTTGACGACCGGTTCGACGGTCATCGGCGCGGCGTAGAGGAACCGTGCGCGTTCCGGGTTCGCCACGACCCAGTCCAGGTAGTGGCCGACCAGGCCGCGGACGACGGCCTCGACGGACGCCGCGCGCAACGCGGGCGCCATGGCGTCGACGCTGTGCCGGAAGCTCTCCTCGTACAGCACGGCGAACACCCCCGCACGGCTGCCGAAGTGGTGGTAGACGCTGCCGTTGGACACCCCCGAGCGCGCGGTGAGGGCGCTGATCGTCACGGCGTCGAGCCCGCCGGAGACCAGTTCGAGCGCGGCGTCCAGCACCGCCCGTCGACTCTCGCTTCGCACGGAGATTAGAGTAGCGCTCTAGAGCACCGCTCCAAGGAGGTCCCGTGGCCCGTTCGATCCCCGACCTGCTGCGTGAGCGGGTGCGTCAGACGCCCGACCGGGAGGCGTTCCGGCACCGGGTCGACGGCGGGTGGAAGTCGCTGACGTGGGCCGACGTCGACCGGGAGGTGCGCGGGCTCGCCCTGGGCTACCGGGCGCTGGGCGTCCGCGACGGCGCCCGGGTCGCGATCATGGCCACGACCAGCGTGGGCTGGATCCTCACCGACCTCGCCGTGCTCGCGGCCGGCGGGGTGACGACCACGGTGTACCCGAACAACTCCGCCGAGGAGTGCGCGCACATCGTGTCCGACTCGGGCAGCGTGATCGTCGCGGTCGACCGGGAACTCGCGGACAAGGTGCCCGCCGGCGTCCGGACGGTCGTCATCGGCGCGGAGGACTTCCCGGCGGCCGAGGGCGACTACGACGCCATGGTCGACGAACTCGCGCCGGAGCACCTGGCCACGTTGATCTACACGTCCGGCACCACGGGCACGCCCAAGGGCGTCGAACTCACCCACGACAACTGGCTGCACACCGGCGAGTCCATCGCCGAGGTGGACATCCTGCGGCCCGACGACCTGCACTTCCTGTGGCTGCCGATGTCGCACGCGTTCGGCAAGGTGCTCCAGGTCGGCGTGATCGCGGTCGGCACGCCCACGGCCGTGGACGGTTCGGCGGACCGGATCGCGGAGAACCTGCTGGAACTGCGGCCCACGATCGTCGCGGGCGCGCCCCGGATCTTCGAGAAGATCCACCAGCGGGTGGTGGCGGCGGTGCGCGCCGACGGCGGTGTGAAGCGTTTGCTGTTCGAGTGGGCGGTGAAGGTCGCGCGGCGGCCCTCGTCGGGCCGGCTCAGCCGGGCGATCGCCGACCGGCTGGTGTTCTCGAAGCTGCGCGACCGGGTCGGCGGGCGCATCCGGTACTTCGTGTCGGGCTCGGCGCCGCTGTCCGAGGACGTCGGCCGGTTCTTCGCGGGCGCCGGGCTGACGATCCTGGAGGGCTACGGGCTGACCGAGTCGTCGGCCGCGTCGTTCATCAACCGGCCCGAGGACCCGGAGTTCGGCACGGTCGGCCGGCCGCTGCCCGGCACGCTGGTGAAGATCGCCGACGACGGCGAGGTGCTGATCGGCGGACGCGGCGTCATGCGCGGCTACCACGGCCTGCCCGAGGAGACGGCGAAGACGCTGGTCGACGGCTGGCTGCGGACCGGCGACATCGGCGAACTCGACGCGGCGGGCCGGTTGCGGATCACCGACCGCAAGAAGGACCTGATCAAGACCAGTGGCGGCAAGTACGTCGCGCCGCAGGCCGTGGCGACCCGGATCAAGGCGGCCAGCCCCTACATCGGGCACGTGCTCGTGCACGGCGACCAGCGGCGGTACGTCGTCGCCCTGGTCACGCTCGACCCGGACACCACGCCCGCCGGGCTCGACGCGGACGCCGAGGTGCGGCGCGCGGTCGACGAGGCGAACGCGGGGCTGGCCCGGCACGAGACGGTCAAGCGGTTCGCCGTGCTGCCCCGGGACTTCTCGGTGGAGGACGGCACGTTGACCGCGTCGATGAAGTTGCGCCGGCGCGAGATCGAGGACCGCTACCGGGAGGTCCTGGACAGCCTGTACGAGGGCTGAGCGACGGCGAACGCCCACAGCGCGGCCACCAGCACGGTGGCCACCTCGGTGAGCACGAGGACGCGTTCGACGTAGCCGAGCGGAAAGACGCGCCACCACGACGTGCCCGTGGTGGCGTTGAGCAGGATCGCGTAGAGCAGCGGCGAGAAGCTCAACGCGGACAGCACGCCCATGCCCAACGTCCACCGCGCGTGGCCGCCCCAGCGGGCGTGCCGGGTCCACGGCTTGGCCAGCAGGATCGCCGCGATCGGCAGGCTGACGAACGCGAGCAGGCTCCCGACCCGGTGCACGGTGCCGCTCGCGCTCGGCCCCACGGCCCAGTCGTGCTTGGGGAACAGCACGACCAGCGTCAACCCGAGTGCCCACGCGCCCATCGCCACGGCCGCGCTCTTCTTCGCGATGCCGCGCCGGACCAGGACGGCCAGCACGGCGCACGACCCGAGCACCAGCAGCACCACGGCGGTGTCGAACACCCACCGGTGCGGGCCGAGGGCGTACTCGCTGATCGTCCGGCGCAGGAAGGCGGTGGACACGGTCGCGCGACAGGCGTCGAGCGAGCCGACCAGGACGACGGTCAGGACGACGGCGAGCGCCCCGGCCGCCGCCGTGGCGCGGGCTGGTTGGGTGAGCACATCAGACGAAACGGACGGCGGACGGGTGGTGTTCCGCCCTTCAGCGTTCTGCCGGCTTCCTCACCGGGCGGCCGGCGGCAGATCGCTTTCGACTCCCACCGGCCACCGCGTCGGGTCGTCGTCGAGCTTGGCCAACTCTTCGACCTGGAGTCGGCACCACGGCGAGATCGGCCGCACCCCCGACAGCACCGCGGGCACGAACTCCGCCCAGTCGACCCACTCGACGGAGTCGACCTCGTCGGGGTTGGGGTCGGGTTCGGTGTCGACGTAGCCGCGGAAGACCGGGCACATCTCGTTCTCCACGATCCCGTTGTCCATGACCGCGCGGTACCGGAACCTCGGGAGGACGAGGTCGAGCGTCACGTCGCCGAGCCCCAGTTCCTCCCGGAGCCGACGACGGACGGCCGAGGCCGCGTCCTCGCCCGGTGCCGGGTGGCCGCAACACGAGTTCGTCCAGACGCCCGGCCAGGTCTTCTTGTGCAGCGCCCGTCTCGTGAGCAGCAACCGGCCCGAGCGGTCGAACAGGTAGCTGGAGAACGCCAGGTGCAGGGGGGTGTCCTCGTGGTGGACACCGACCTTGTCCGCGACGCCGATCGCGGCACCCTGCTCGTCGAGCAGCACGACTTGTTCCACGCGCACACCCTGCCACACATCGGATCACCGGCATCCCCATGATCACCCGGACGCCGCGCGAGTTGTGCTGCCGGACACCGCGAGTTGTGCACTCAGACACCGCGAGTTGTGCGTTCAGGCACCGCGAAACACGCACTCGGGCACCCCGACGCACACGACGCACCAGCCACAACACCCCCAAGCGTGCGGACTCCGGCGGGTCAGCCCCTCCTCGGCCTGCCCAGCGGCGAGCGACCGCACGTGCGGACCCGGAACCACCCGACCCACATCCCATCGACACACCCGCACCCACGACCACGCGTCCCACAAGCCCTCCCGGCGCCCGAGTGCGTGTTTCACGGTGCCTGAGTGCACAACTCGCGGTGCCTGAACGCACAACTCGCGGTGCCTGAGTGCACAACTCGCGACGGCCGGGCCCGCTCCTGGGAACCGGCACCCGGCACGGCCGGATCGCCGCCGGCGCCTGGGCCGGGTCCCCACCACTCTCGGGTTCGTGAAGTCCGGCTGGGACCAGTTCGAGGACGACGCCGGGCTCCACTGGAAGGACCGCGCGACCCGGGCCGCGTACCGCGCGACGGTCACCACCGGCGCCGGTTGGCTCGGAGGCATGACCGGCCGGGCGTTCGGCACGTGGTACGGCGGTGCGATCGGCTCGGTGTTGGCACCCGGCGTCGGCACGGCCGCGGGAGCCGCCCTCGGCGGCCTGGTCGGCGGCATCGGTGGCGGCGCGGCGGGCGCCGCTCTCGGCGAGAAGGCCGCGGACCACTCGATCGACTCGATGCCCAAGTGGGAGTCGACCTGATGCCCAAGTGGGAACGGCGGGCACCGGAAGTCCCGGTGCCCACGAAAGCTCACGCACCCACGTAGGACGCCAAGTGTTCGCCGGTCACCGTCGCACGCGACTTCACCAGCTCGGCCGGGGTTCCCTCGAACACCACGCGACCGCCCTCGTGGCCGGCGCCCGGACCCAGGTCGACGATCCAGTCGGCGTGTGCCATCACGGCCTGGTGGTGTTCGACCACGATCACGGACTTGCCCGCGTCGACGAGGCGGTCCAGGAGTCCGAGCAGTTGGTCCACGTCCGCCAGGTGCAGGCCGGTCGTCGGTTCGTCCAGGACGTAGGTGCCGCCCTTGTCCCCCATGTGCGTGGCGAGCTTCAGGCGTTGCCGCTCGCCGCCGGACAGGGTCGTCAGCGGCTGTCCGATGCCCAGGTACCCCAGGCCGACGTCCACCAGTCGCCGGAGGATCGCGTGCGCGGCCGGGATGCGGCCCTCCCCCGCGCCGAAGAACTCCTCGGCCTCGGTCACGGACATCGCCAGCACCTCGCTGATGTCCTTGCCGCCCAGGTGGTAGTCGAGCACCGACGCGTCGAACCGCCGGCCCTCGCACACGTCGCACGGCGCCGAGGTGCCGGCCACGATCCCGAGGTCCGTGTAGATCACGCCCGCGCCGTTGCAGTTCGGGCAGGCGCCCTCGGAGTTCGCGCTGAACAACGCCGGCTTCACGCCGTTGACCTTGGCGAACGCCTTGCGGATCGGTTCGAGCAGGCCGGTGTAGGTGGCCGGGTTGCTGCGTCGCGACCCCTTGATCGGGGTCTGGTCGACGACCACCACGTCATCGCGCTTGGCCACGGACCCGTGGACCAGCGACGACTTGCCCGACCCGGCCACGCCGGTCACCACGCACAGCACGCCGAGCGGGATGTCGACGTCCACGTTCCGCAGGTTGTGGGTGTCCGCCCCGCGCACCTCCAGGTGCCCGGAAGGCGAACGCACCGACGACTTCACGGCCGCGCGGTCGTCCAGGTGCCGCCCGGTCAGCGTCCCCGACTTCCGCAGCCCGTCGACGGTGCCCTCGAACACCACCTGCCCGCCTTCGGACCCGGCGCGCGGGCCGAGGTCGACGACGTGGTCGGCGATCACGATCGCCTCGGGCTTGTGCTCCACCACGAGCACCGTGTTGCCCTTGTCCCGCAGCCTGCACAGCAGCTTGTTCATGCGCTGGATGTCGTGCGGGTGCATGCCGATCGTGGGCTCGTCGAACACGTACGTCACGTCGGTCAACGACGACCCGAGGTGCCGGATCATCTTGGTGCGCTGCGCCTCGCCGCCCGACAGCGTGCCGGTGGCCCGGTCGAGGCTCAGGTAGCCGAGTCCGATCTCGACGAACGAGTCCAGCGTGCGTCCCAGCGTCGTCAGCAGCGGCGCCACGGACGGCTCCTTCAGCCCGCGCACCCAGTCGGCCAGGTCGCTGATCTGCATGGCGCACGCGTCGGCGATGGAGATCTTCTTGATCTTCGACGACCGGGCGAGCGCGCTCAGCCGCGTGCCCTCGCACTCCGGGCAGACGGTGAACGTCACGGCCCGTTCCACGAACGCCCGGATGTGCGGCTGGAGCGACTCCTTGTCCTTGGACAGGAACGACTTCTGGATCTTCGGGATCAGTCCCTCGTAGGTGAGGTTGACGCCCTCGACCTTGACCTTGGTCGGCTCGCCGTACAGGAAGTCGTGCATCTCCTTCTTGGTGAACTTGCGGATGGGCTTGTCCGGGTCCAACAAGCCCGACTCCGCGTAGACCTTCACCGTCCAGAAGCTGTCGGACTTCCAGCCCGGAATGGTGAACGCGCCCTCGGCGATCGACTTCGTGTCGTCGTAGAGCTGGGTCAGGTCGATGTCGTTGACCGTGCCCCGGCCCTCGCAGTGCGCGCACATGCCGCCCGTGATGCTGAAGCTGCGCCGCTCCTTGACTTTCTGCCCGGCCTTCTCGATCGTGACCGCGCCGGCGCCGCTGATCGACGCCACGTTGAACGAGAACGCCTGGGGCGAGCCGATGTGCGGCTTGCCCAACCGGCTGAACAGGATGCGCAGCATGGCGTTCGCGTCGGTCGCGGTGCCGACCGTGGACCGGGGGTCCGAGCCGATCCGCTGCTGGTCGACGATGATCGCCGTGGTCAGGCCGTCCAGCACGTCCACCTCGGGCCGGGCCAGGGTGGGCATGAAGCCCTGGAGGAACGCGCTGTACGTCTCGTTGATCATCCGCTGCGACTCGGCGGCGATCGTGTCGAAGACCAGCGACGACTTGCCCGAGCCGGACACGCCGGTGAACACCGTGAGCCGGCGCTTGGGCAGCTCGACGCTGACGTCCTTCAGGTTGTTCACCCGCGCCCCGTGGACGCGGATCAGGTCGTGGCTGTCGGCGGCGTGCGTCACGGTGATCCCTCTCAGCGCGTCTGGTTGATGCGGACCTGGTTGCCCGCCGGGTCCCGGAACGCGCAGTCGCGCACACCGTACGGCTGGTCGATCGGCTCCTGCACGACCTCGGCGCCGGTCTTCTGCACCTGCTCGAAGATCGCGTCCACGTCCGGCGTGGACAGCACGATGGTCGCGAACGTGCCCTTCGCCATCATCTCGGCGATGGTCTGCCGCTCGGTGTCGGTGATGCCCGGGTCGACGGCCGGCGGGTGCAGGACGATCGACGTGCCCGCCTGTCCGGCGGGGCCGACCGTGATCCAGCGCATCTGGCCCTGGCCGACGTCGTTGCGGACCTCGAAGCCGAGGCTGTCGCGGTAGAACGCGAGGGAGGCTTCGGGGTCGGTGTGGGCGAGGAACGTGGTGTGAATCGCGAGGTCCATGCGGAAGACACTAGGTCGGCCTCCGGGACCCCGCTTCTCGATTCCTGACCGGTCTGGTGACCTGTTTGGACATGCACGACGGCATGCCCGCGGGCGTGGCGTCGGGGTTCTTGCGGTACGCGCTCGGCGACACGCCGACCAGCTCGGTGAAGCGGGTGCTGAACGTGCCCAGCGACGAGCAGCCCACCTCGAAGCACACCTCGGTGACGCTCAGGTCGCCGCGCCGCAGCAGGGCCATGGCGCGTTCGATGCGCCGCGTCATGAGGTAGCTGTACGGCGACTCGCCGTAGGCGCTCTTGAACTCGCGGCTGAGGTGCCCGGCCGACATGTGCTCGCCGCGCGCGAGGGCCTCGACGTCGAGCGGCTGGGCGTACTCGCGATCGATCCGGTCGCGCACGCGGCGCAGTCGCGCGAGGTCCGCGAGCCGCTGCTCCGGTGTGCTGGTCACGTCCGCGATGGTGCCACGCGGCGGCGCCCCGGATCGAGACGCCCCGAATCGAGACGCCACCGCCCGGGTCACACCTCTTTGCAGAACTCGCCGATGGGTATGCCGACGTGCCGCTGCTCGGTGGCGACGTAGCCGAGCAGTTCGTCGCCCTGGGTCAGCTCGGTCACGTTGCGCACCTTGCCGCCGGGTCCGAGCACGCGCACGTGCCAGTCGTCCTGCACGGTCAGGCTGACCTCGACGCCCTCGGGCGAGTGCGCGGTGATCGTGAGGATGGGCCGCGTCTCCAGCTTGGCCCGGCCGACGGTGAGCCGCCGGGTGCGGCCCTCGGCGTTGACCGCGAGCACGGTGCCGCCCGCGCGCAGCTCGGACAGGTAGTTGGTGCGGTTGTCCGGGCCCAGGACGTACGAGTGCAGCGCGCCCGCGTTGACCCGGAACGGCCTGGTCGGCATGTACGGCAACGGGTGGGTCTCGCTGCAACACAGGATGAAGCCGGACGAGTACGAGCCGACCAGGATGCCCTCGTCCTCGTCGAAGTGCGAGCACGTGTCCACGCACACCCGGTCGCCGAGGCCGGTGTGCGCGATGCCGGCGACGGTGAGCGTGGTCAGGGTCAGGGGCGGGCTGGTGGCCTCCAGCAGGCGGGCCAGCCGGAACACGTCGGTGGCGTCGGCGGGCGCGAGCAGCACGCCGTCGGAGCCGTGTTCGAGCACGTCGAGCACGATGGCGGCCTCTTCGAGGTCCGCGACGACGGTCACCAGTCGCCCGGACGCGCCGTCGGCCGCCGCGATGACGATCTCCAGCGGGATCTTGGTCGGGTCCGCGAACTCCACGATCGTGTGACCGAGCTTGACGGCCGCGGCGCAGGCCAGGCGCAACGTGCGGTCGTCGTCGACGTGCACGAACGCGGCGTCGGTGGGCAGCCGGTCGAGCTGGTCCCGGTCGGTCGCGACGACGGCGACCAGGTGCGGGCTGTCGACGGGCTCGGGCGCGACGAGCACGCGGGTCAGCGTCGGCGGCAGGGTGTCCAGCAGGGCCGGGTCGTCGGAGACGACGCCGCCGAGGCTGGCGTGCACGGCCGCGTCGACGACGGCTTCGCGGTGGGCCTCGGGCACGGGACGCAGGTCGATCCAGGCGAACTTCACACGGCACCTGTCATGGTCGATGTGTAGTGGACGAGGTCGGCGTCGGGATCTCCGTGGACCACCGAGGCCAGTTCCGCGACCAGCGCCAGCGGCGACGGCGCGGTGAACACCCGGCGGCCGACCGCCAGCCCCGCGCACCCGGCCGCCATCACGGCCCGCGCGGTGTCGACCAGGCAGGCGCCGGTGTCGGCCGGGCCGCCCGCCGCGAGCACCGGGATGGGGCAGGAGGCGACCACGTCGGCCATCCGCTCGACGGGCAGCGCGAGCGTGGTCTTCACCAGGTCGGCGCCGAGGTCGACGGCGATGTTGACCACGTGGGCGAGCAGGCGGGGGTCGTGCGGGTCGGCGATGCGCGGGCCGCGCGGGTAGACCATGGCGATCAGCGGGAGGTTCCACGCGTCGCACGCCTTGGCGACCGTGCCGAGGTCGGCGAGTTGGCGTTCCTCGGTGTCGGAGCCGATGTTGACGTGCACGCTGACCGCGTCGGCACCGAGCCGCAGGGCCTCCTCCACGTCGCCCACCAGCACTTTGGCGTTGGTGTCGGCGGCGTGGGCCGTGCCCGCGCTCAGGTGGACGACCAGGGCGCACTCGCCGAGCAGGCGGGGGTCGATCGTCCGCAATCGTCCTTTGTGGACAACAATCGCGTCGGCGCCGCCCACCACGACCGACCCGATCAGGTCGGACCAGCGGTCGGCCGGCACCACCGGGCCGTCGGAGACGCTGTGGTCCAGCGGGACGAACAGGTAGCGGTCGTCACGCGGCCGGGAAAGCCGTCGCAGCCGCAACGCTTTCCTCATGTCGGACACCTCCCGGATCTGACGGCGCGGGCCATGCAGAGGGTGTCGAGCCGGGAGTACCGGCCGGGAGTCGCACCTGGCGATAACTCGTCGGTTATGCACCTTTCAGCCCAGCGTTCTCCTTCCGGAGGACCACTTCCGGTGTGTTCGTTGACCGCCACGCGGTCGGTTCGGCGGGCGTGCGGTTGCCCTAGGCTGCGCCAGTGCACCTGGAGCTGAGACATCTGCACGTGGTCTTGACGGTGGCGGAGGCGGGCAGCATCAGCCGCGCGGCGTCGTCGTTGAAGATCGCGCAGGCAGGGTTGACGGCCCAGCTCAGACGCATCGAACGCGGCTTCGGAGGGCCTTTGTTCGTCCGCCGCAGCGACGGCGTCGAGCTGACCGAGCTGGGGCGGCACGTCGTGTTGCGCTCGCGCGACCTGGTCGAGCGGTTCGACGACCTGTTGGACACGGCTCGGCTGCTGGCGACCCGCAGCGACGGTCCGGGGATCCGGTTGGGTGGCGTGGTGGGCGCCCCGACGGCGTTGTTGGTGGGTGTCGTGCGTGACCTCTTACCCAGTCATCCGCGCACTACGCACGTCGAGCGCGGGTGTGACGCGGTGTTGGACCTGGTGCGGACGGGCAAGGTCGACGTGGCGTTGGTGACCGAGCTGCCGCACAGCCCGTTGCGCGTGCCGGCCGAGGTGGACCGGCGGTCGGTCGTGACCGAGCAGATGCTCGTGGGTGTGGCGCCCGCGCACCGCTTGTCGACCCGGTCGGAGATCCGGCTGTCGGAGTTGGCGGACGAGGACTGGGCCGTGCCGGAGGAATATCACGGGGGCGGGCGGCTGACGTTGCACCTGGCCTGCGAGGCGGCCGGGTTCACCCCGCGCTTCGCGCACTTGGGCGTGGACCCGGAGGCGGCGGCCGAGTTGGTGCGGGCGGGCCACGCGGTGGCGTGCTTCTTCCCGTTCGGGGGCACGATTCCCGGGGTGGCGTTGGTGCCGATCGCGGGCAATCCGGTGCACCGGCGCGTGACGCTGGCGTGGCACCGCGACTGCGAGGCGGCCGAGTACGCGGACGACATCCACGCGGCGTTGTTGAGGGCCTACCACGACCGAGTGTGCCGCACCCGCACTGCGCGTTTGGCCGCGACCGGGTTGGTCGTCGCCGCCAGTTGACGACAGGGAGGATCTCCCAATCGGTCAGGGACGATCACCACCACCTGTTCGCCGCCGTCGAACGACCGAACCCGAACACCCATCGCTCAATCGGGCGGCTATGCCATCATCGAGTCGTAGCCGAGCGGAGGGAGCGTCGACGTGTTCGACGCGGGTGGTGGCGGTGGCAAGGTCGAGTTCGTGGCCGAGACGGTTTCCGGCGGCGCGGCCGGCAGCGCGTTGGTCGGGTCCCAGACGAAGTTCAGCGTCGACCCGGCCCAGGCCAGGAAGCTGATCGACGGGCTCACTCTCGCATTGGACAAGTTGATCGAGATCGGGCGTCAGGCCGATCAGATCCGCACGGCGGAGTCGCCCGGAAAGGATCCGTACAGCGGAGCCGCGACCAAGGCGATCCGCGCGGCGGCCGGCATGGACGCCGGCGGCTACGGCTGGGCCAACAAGCAGGCATGCGATGCGTTGACCAAGACGATCGACAACATCGAGGCCGCACTGAAACAGTACGAGAGCACTGAGAACGCTGCCGAACAAGGATTGAAGGGCTGACTTCGTGAACCGCATGCCTGCGATCGCGGTCATCGCGATCGCCTCGGTAGTCGGGCTCGCCGCGTGCGCGAATCCCACCACGACAGGTAGTCCCTCCGCGGAGAGCACACGTGGGTCTGTGTCGAGCGGGGCCACTCCGACCAGTACCGGTGGGCGCCCGTCTACGGGCGACGATCTCGATATCGCGAAGTTTGCGGACAAGCCATGCGAACTCGTCACGCCCGAGCAGTTGGCGAGTCTCGGAAAGCTTCGTCCGGCGAAACCGGAATCGGATCCGTTCGGCGTGAAGTGCGTCTGGCCGGGGAACGATCCCCGAGACGACACGTCCTACATCGTCACCCTGCTCTCGAAAGGCGGGACCTTCGAAGTCCGGCGTGACAACGCCAAGGACCTGCCAGTATTCGCCGAGGTGACCGTGGGCGGGCGTGACGCGTTCAGCTACGACACCACCGACGGCAAGTCCAGTTGCAGCACAGGGGTCAAGGTATCAGCCGAGCATCTGATCATGGCACAGTCGACTTTGGGTCGGCAGGACGCCGCGAACGCGGGGAAGCCATGCCAAGCATCCGAGAAGCTGGCCGCGATCGTCGTCAGCAACCTCAAGGGCTGACATCGGAGTCGCACGAGAAGTTGGCTCGCCAGGTCGACACCACCATGACCACAGTCGGCTTCGCGGCCAGCGTGCGACACGGACGACATCCACACCGCACGCCTGGCCGCGACGGGTCTCGCGGGCACGGCCGGGCGACGCGGCAGTTCCGCCGATCATCCCTTTGACGGGGACTCCATAAACCTGTTCGCCGCCATCGAGCGAACAGCCGTGATCACCCACGTCCGACCGTGCGGCTATGCCATCATCGAGCCACAACGGGGCGAAGGGAACGCCGCGAGGTGCACGACGCGAGCGGTAGCGGTGGCAAAGTCGATTTCGTGGCCGCGACGGTGACCGCCGGCAGTGCTTTGATCCGGGCTTGGACGAAGTTCGGCGGCGACCCGTCCCAAGCCGGAAGCTGATCGACGGGCTCGACATCCCACTGGCGGAGCCGACCGCCCCGAACGGGAAAGGTGATCGGCTCGTCGACGCAACCACCAGGCAAAGACACCCTCGGCGGATTCGCGGCCATCGCCATCCGCCAGGCGTCGGGCTCCGAGGTCTGCGGATACGCGTGGCCAACTTGAAGGTTCATAAGGCACTGGCGAAGACGATCGTCACTATCGAGGTGCCGTTTGCCCGGTGCCAGACCACCAAAGATGTGACGAGCAGGGAATGAAGGGCTACACCAGTGAGTCACCAGGTCAAGGTCGTGATTGTCGCAGGGGTCGTGGCGTCTCTCGCGGCATGCGGAGCCACCATCCCCGGCGCCCCGACTCCGGCGGCGACGGGTCGCGGTTCGACCGCGATCTCCCCGAACGTGACCGGTTCTCAGCCGCCCCACGGTGACGACGTCGGCGTCGCCAAGTTCCTCGACAAGCCCTGCGACCTCGTCAAGGCGGACCAGCTCGCCCTGCTTGGCAGGATTCGCGAGACAAAACCCGGAACCAACACGCTCGGGCCGATGTGCACCTGGAAGGGCACCGAGCCCACCAAGGACAACACCTACGAACTCTCCCTGGTGACCAAGAACGCCACGTTCGACTCGATGGTGGAGAACTTTCGCGACTATCCGATCTTCCGGGAGACCACCATCGCGGGACTGACGGCCGTGAGCGCGGACCGCACCAACGGCACCTCCAATTGCAGCACCCTGGTACGCACGTCGGCCAAGAACCCGATCTTCGTCCAGACCTCCCTTCCCGCCACGGGGCAAGGCACTGCCGACAAGTCGTGCCAAGCCTCGGAGAAGGTGGCCGCGATCATCGTCGGCAACCTCAAGGGCTGACCCGGACTCGCGCTGACGGTCTACCACGACCGGGTGTGCCGGGCCCACACGGCGCGTCTGGCCGCGACCGGTCTCGCGGTCACGGCCAGTTGACGCGTCAACGCTTCAGGTCGACCAGGAACCGGGACCAGGCGGCGGGGTCGAACTCCAGCAGACCGGCGGCACGGTTCTTCGAGTCGCGGACGCCGATCGTGTCGGCGATAGCGGCCTGTTCGACGCACTGGACACCGTTTCCACTGCGACTGCTGACTTTCCACCGCGCATGTTTCCACCGGTCTGGATGGCTCATCCGTCGTACGCCCCTTCCTACAGGTCGCCCGAGATCGAACGGATCAAGTCGACCGAGGCGGCCGGTCCCAACGCGAGACTCTGCGCCTTCTCGAAGGCCAGGCCGTACGTGGTGGTGTGCGGCGGTCGGGGCAGGTAGTCCGCCGTGGTCAGACTCTCGACGTAGACGATAGTCGTCCTGGCACGGGCGATGTGGAGAAGGGAGTAGGAGTGTTCGAGCGACGCTTGTAGCCCGACCTCCATCGGAACGACCTGGATGGTGATGTTCGGACGCTCGGCAAGAGCCAGCAGCCGGTCGAGTTGCCCACGCATGACGCCGGGGTTCATGATCGGCGTGCGCAGCGCGGCCTCTCCGATCACGGTGTGCAGCACACGCTTTTCGTCCGCGGCGAACCGATCACCCCGGGCGACGCGCCCAGCGGCCATTTCCGGCAGGTCGACCGGAGCCATGACGAGGCTGGTGCTCATCTGCATCAACGCGTACTCGGCGGTTTGCAGGTTGCCCGGCACCGTGATGGCGAAGAACTGGCGAATCTCGTCCGCGGCCCGTTCGAGCCAGATGTACTTGCGCCCGTGGTCCGGCACACGGATCGGGGTCTGCCGCCGCCTGGCTTCGACCGCGAGCGTGCGGATCTCGCTCGCCTTCGAGCCACCGACCCCATAGAGCGCGAACGCGACATCCAGTTCGACGTCGCTGATGTTCAGGTCGCCGTTCTCGATCTTGCCCAGCTTCCCCCGGTACCAGCCGCGCTTCGCGGCCGGATTCACGGCCAGTCGCTCGCCGATCGTCACGTTGGCCTCGTCCACCGAAAACCCGGCCTTGCCTCGGAGTTCGGCCATCTCGGCGCCGAAGATGAGGCGCTGCACGATCGGACCGGGGTCGTCGTCGTCAAGCATGGTGACAAGGGTGCCAGGTCCGTATTCCACAGCTCTCACTACTCCCTTTGGGCGACTGGCGAGGTGAAGCTCAATCTGCCAGAGTCTCGCTTGAGCTTCAAAAGAGGGCTCAAAAACCATTCGGAGAGAAGGCATCACATGGGGCTGAACGACGTGGACACGAGCGCCTACGTGCAGATCAGGGAGGGTGCGCCCATCACGTTCGAGGTCGTGGGCGACCAGGTGCAGATCGGGTTCGGGAGCACGTTCGACCTCGCGATGACGCCCAAGGCGTTCACCAAGTTCGCCGGGGTGATCCGGGCCGCGCAGGGCGAACTGACCGCGCGCTGACGGTGGCCCGCCCCCGGAAACGCCCCCGGCGGACGGTTACACCGTGGTCCTCCGCTTCGACACGTTCGCGAAAGCCATGGCGTTGGCCGGTTTCCGCTCGGACGCCGCCGTGGCACGGGCGATGCGGGTGCACCGCTCGACGGTGAAGCGGATCCGGGAAGGAGAACTCCTTCCCGGACCCGCGTTCATCGCGGGCGCGTTGTCCGCCTTGCGCCCGATGGAGTTCACGGACCTGTTCGTCGCCGTCGAACAGGCATAGGCGGCGCGGCGCCTGTCAGTTGAAGTGACGGGCGCCGTGCTCGATCGCGATCAACTGGTCGCGGATGTCGTCCCCCACGGGACGCTGCGCGCCGGTCTCCGGGTCGGTCAGCGTGACCACGCACGTGACGTTCGCGGGCGTGTCGTTGCCACCGCCGAACGGCCGCAGCCGGACCGACAGCGTGAACGCCCCCGGCCGCACCTCGGTCGCGCTCGCGGTCACCGTCATCTCGTTCGGGGTGCCGAAAAGGCCGGGGTCCGGGATCGCCAGCACCGCGCGGCGCACGTCGTAGGTCGTCAGCAGCGGGCACAGGTCGAGGTAGGTCGTGCACGCGTCGTCGATCCACCGCTCGACCTGCTCGGCGGTCACCGCGCCCTCGACCGCGTGGTCCCGCTGTACCGCCCACCTCGACATGATTCCGGACATGGCGCCGCATTCTTCCGGCCCGCCCGCGACCCTGTCGACCCGTAATCTCAGCCCACGGCCCGCAGGCAGAAGTCCAACCGCGACCGGGCGTCCTCGTAGGTGTCCACGACCGCGCGGTAGTCCTCGGCGGCGTCCCGGTACCGGCCGACCTTCTCGAACACCACGGCCCGGTTGAAGCGGACCTCGGGACTGTCGTCCAACGCCACCGCGCGGTCCAGGTCGGCCAGTGCCCCGGTGAAGTCGCCGGTCTCGAACCGCAGTTGCCCGCGCAACGCCCACGCCGAGGCGAACGACGGGTCGTGGCGCACGGCCGTGGACAGCACCGCCGCGGCGGCCCGGAGGTCACCGTCCTCGGCGAGCAGTTTCGCCTTGACGCACAACAGGTGCGGGTCCTCGGGCGCCAGGAGCAGGCCCGCCTCGACGTCCTCGCGCGCGCCGTGCGTGTCCCCCACCTCGAAGCGTAACGCCGCACGGTTCACGTAGGCGCGCAGGTGTTCGGGGTCCAGGTCGAGCACCTGGTCGAACTCGGCCAACGCCCGCCGCGCGTCGCCCAGCTCCGACCACGCGTCGGCCAGGTTGTAGTGCACCTCGGGGAACGGCGGCGACAACGTCAGCACCCGTTCGAACGCCTCGATCGCCTCCCGGTCGCGGCCGAGCCGGCGCAGCAGCGTGCCGACGTGGAAGTGGTGCTCGGGAAAACCCGGGTCGAGCACGGTGTTCGCGAAGTGCTCGTCCAGGGCGTCCTCGAACCGCCCGGCCGCCGCGAGCACCAGCCCCCGGTTGAGGCGCAGCACGGAGTGCAGCAGCGCGTGTTCCTGGTCCAGCGCGGCCAGTCCGGCGTCGACCAGGCGCAACGCCTCGTCGGTGTGCCCGTCGCGGACCTCGATCAACGCCAGGCCGTTGCGCGCGAACACGCCGTGGAACGCCGCCTCGCGCGGGTCGGTCAGCCGGTCGGCCAACGCGATCGCCAGGTCCATCCAGCCCCGGGCCTGGGCCGGGTCGCGGCGGTGCGCGGGCAGGTGGCGGACGTGCAGCATGGCCGTCCCGTACGCCAACCGCAGTTGCTGCTCGGGGTTCTCGGTGACCGAACGGGCCTCGTCGTAGACCAGCGCGGCCTCGTCGGCGCGGCCGGAGGTGGCCAGCGCGGCGGCGGCGCCTTCCGTGAAGTGCCACCACAGGCCGGGTTCACGGGTGCGTTCGACCAGGGCACGTCCGCGCAGGGCCAGGTCGGCGGCGGCGTGGTAGAGGCCGACTTTGCGGCAGTGGCCCAGGGCGTGCTTGAGCGCGTTGACGCCGAGGGTGGCGCGGCGCGTGCCGCGTTCGGCGTGGAACGGAATCGCGCCCAACGCCAACGACTGCTCCCCCAACGCGTACAGCGCGTCGCAGCGCTCGTCGTGCAGGCGGGCGCGTTCTTCCTTGGGCAACGCGCGGTACTCGGCGATCGCGTCCGGGTTGTCGGTCGTGCCGTCGCTGTCGACGTAGGTGCGGTCGTCGTGGTGCCGTGCGACGGACGGGCCGTCGACGACCCGGGCGAACTCGGGCAGCACGCGCGGCAGCGACACGGACAGCGGGCCGGGCGGGTCGTCGAGGTCGTCGTGGTCGGTCCCGACGACGACGGTCAGACGGGCCGGGTCCATGCGGCGCAGCAGGACGGCCAGGAACTCCCGGTCGGTCTGGTCGGCGTGGTGGACGTTGTCGACCACGAGCGTGCGCGGGCCGTCGGCCTGGTCGAGGTGGGTGCGCAGGAAGGCGGTGATGCCGTCGGCGATGCCGCGCGTGTGCAGGCGGGAGTAGAAGCGGGTGCGGCGTTCGTCGCTGACCGTCCACTCGAGGGTCGACCACGCGGTGGGGACGTGCACCGCGAGTTCGGGCGCGGCGGTGGCCAGCTCGGTGTTGTGCCGGACCGCGAGGTCGGGGGCATGGCGGAACGCCTCGGGCGCGACGGCGCGTAAGAGCGCGCCCGCTCCGGTGTAAGGGCCGCGCAGCCCCCGATGCGCGTCCACGACGAGCAGCGGTGGTGGCAGGTCGAGCGCCTCGCGGACGTGCGCCCGGTCGGTCGGGGTGCACGCCCGCAGCCAGACGTGGTGCGCCATCAGCGTGCCGGGACCTGGCACACCGAACACGAGGCGGAGGTGAGGTCGACCGGGCCCACCCAGCGGATGCGGATGCTCTTCATCTTGATCGTCACGGAAACCTCCACGACCGGCGAAACGCGGGGGTCACGACTTTAGTGCGCACACCGCACTATCGGGAGCGAGCGCGTTCGGGACTCATAAGGTGTGGCGATGGGTCGACGTCAGTCCGAGTGCCGCAGGACGCTCTCGACCTCCGTCCGGAACGCCGCGACCCCGCCCGTGCCCGACGGCGCGCCGTGCGCCTGGAGCAGGTTGAGCACCGCCGCGCCGCTCGCCGAACGCCGGGCCTGGGCGCGGAACGAGAACGCGGCCTCGTAGGCGGCGACGGCCGTGGCCAACGCGGCGGCGACCGTGGCCAGGAAACCCCAGAGCGCCCGCCGGCCGGGATCGGCGACCGCGACCGCACCGGCCGCCGCGGCGGCGGTGTAGAGCAGGACGGTCAACCCCGTGGTCCACCGCTTCGCGACCGCGTACCGCCGGCCGCCGCGCTCGAAGGCTCCGAGCTTGGCCCCGACCCGATGGCGCAGGTAGGCGCGGACGAACTGCTCGCGGTGGTCGTCCAGCGCGCTGTCGGACAGGTGCCACCCGACCCAGGCGGCGGCGGTGGCCGAACTGGTCGCCGTGGCGGTGGTGGAGGCGCGGTCTTCGGTCGTGGTCACGGTGGTGGGGTTTCCGGTGGGGTCGGCCGCCGCGGGGACGGCGGTGGTGGAGGCGTCGGGACGGGCCGGCGCGGCGGACGACTTGGCCGCAGCGGCTTTGGTGGACGGGCGGGGTTTCGCGGGAGCGGCCCGCCGGGCGGCTTTCGGCGTGGCACGAGCCGTCGCCTCGGCGGCGGGACGGTCGGTTTCCGCCTCGGACGAGGTCCGCCCGGGGTCCGTCGGGCCCAGGCGGGTGGTCACCTCGCTCGTCGTCGGGGTTTTCGCCCGGCTGCGGGACTTCGTCGGCTTCGCCGGCGGCTCGGCCGGGCCGCCCAGGTCGGCACGGGTGGTGCGCGGGGTGTCGGTCATCGGTGTCTCACCTCGTCGTCGCGGTGGCGGCCACCGACGCGGTCAGAACGCGCAGGCGGTTCTCGCGGTCCTCGGCCGCGGGCGGGGGCGTGGCGAGGTGGTCGAAGTACAGGGTCCGCAGGCGGTCGGCCCTGGTCCGGTGCACGGGGTCCTCGCCGTCACGGATCAGCACCACCAGGATCGCGGCCACCGCGCCCGACGCGGCCAGGACCACGCCCGGCCACGCGGTGTCGGCCAGCCAGACCTGCACGGCGCCGAAGGTCGTCGTGGCGAAACCGGCGCCCAGTGCCAGGACCGTGCGCAGCTTGACGCGTTCGCGTTCCCGGGCCGCCTCGACCTCGCACTCGTGCAGCACGGGCGCGACGATGCGGTCCGCCTCGTGCACGGCGTCGGCCAACAGCGGGTAGTCGAGCAGGAAGCCGGGGTCCACGATCGGGCGCCGCTGCGGCGGGTGGAAACGCAGGCGCGGCCACACCGCCGGTACCGGTGCCGGCACGTGGGGTTCGTCGGCGAACACCCGGCTCAGGGCGGCCACCACGCGGTCCGGACCTTCGTCGACGTGGATCACCGAGACCTGGCCGGCGCGGGCCAGGACCATCAGGTCGTCGTCGACGCGGCCGTGCGCGAGGTCGTCGGCCAGGCCTCCGGTGCCGGCGAGCACGACCACCGGGCGGTCGCGTCCCAGGTGGTCGGCCAGGGCCTCGCGGGTGGCCGCGTCGCCGCCGATCAGCAGCGCGGTGGCGGTGCGCCGGGACCGGACCACGGCGTCCACGACCCGGGGCAGCGCGGGCAGTTCCTCGCCCCACCGCGAGCCGGGGACCAGGACGACCGCGTCGTGGTGCGGTTCGAGCCGGACCTCGCCGGCCGACGGCTCGCCCTCCTCGGCGACCCGGCCGCTGGGCGCGACGCCCACCAACCGGGGCAGGGTCGCGACGGCGTCGGCGGCCAGGCCCAGCAGGTGGGTGATGCCGGTGTCGGCACCGGCCGTGACCACGACGACACCCGCCGTGCCCGCGTAGCCGAGCACGGCCCGCAGGACGGTCAACGTCGACGCGGCCGTGTCCCGGTCGAGGCCGGTCGCCGCGTGCGCGGCGGCCCGGCCGGAGCCGGCCGACAGGCTGTCCGTCAGGGGCGCCGACCAGAACGACGGCTCGCCCGATCCGCCCCGCGCGCCGCCGCCCGGAGCCGACGGTCCACCACCGGACCCGGCCGAGGTGTCCCCACCCGGACGGTCGTCGGCCGAACCGGCCCTCGCCGACGGATCGTCACCCTCACCGACCCGGGCCGAGGTCCGGCCGGGCGAACCGGTCGGGCCGTCCGACCCGCGGGCGAGCCGAGCCGACGGGTCGCCGGGTGGACCGGCCGGTCCCGACGACGGGTCGGCCGGTCCGGCGGCGGGTGATCCCGGTGACAGGCCGGGCGACCCGGCCGCGGGCGGTCCCGGCGCCGGAACGGTCGCGTGCACACCGAGCACGACCAGGGCGGGACGGTTGCGGGGGAGGCCGAGCGCACGTGCCCGCACCTCCGCGTCCGGGTGGGTCAGGCGCCGCACCCGAGGGCCTGGAGTAGGCATGCGGGGCACCCTAGCGCCGGGTGTGCCGGATTTCACCCGTCCGGTCGGCGCATTCGCCCCCGGTAGAGTGCTCGCCGTGGCCATCGACCCCGCCGAGCTGGAGATCGCCCTGCGGGTGCTCGCCCAGGTCCAGGACCTCCCGACCGAACACCCCGACGTGGAGGCGATCCGCCGGGCGACCTCCAGCGTCTACAAGGACGTGCGCAAACGCCGCAAGGCCGACCGCCGGGCCGCCGAACTCGCCGCCGACCGCGCGGTGACGGAGGCGACCGCGACCGGCTCGCCGTCGCGCATCGACGACGAGACGCGCGGCATCCTGCTGCGCGAACCGGAGCCCGGCGCCAAGGCGGGCACCCTGCTGCGCGCCCGCGGCTGCTACACGTGCAAGCGCCGCTACGTCGAGGTCGACGCCTTCTACCACCAGCTCTGCCCCGAGTGCGCCGCGCTCAACCGGAGCAAGCGCGACGCGTCCGCGGACCTCTCCGGCCGCCGCGCGCTGCTCACCGGCGGCCGGGCCAAGATCGGCATGTACATCGCGTTGCGGCTCCTGCGCGACGGCGCCCACACGACGATCACCACCCGCTTCCCGCACGACGCCGTGCGCCGGTTCGCGTCGATGCCCGACAGCGAGGACTGGCTGCACCGGCTGCGCGTGGTCGGCATCGACCTGCGCGATCCGTCGCAGGTCATCCGGCTCGCCGACGACGTCGCCCAGGCCGGCCCGCTGGACATCCTGATCAACAACGCGGCCCAGACCGTGCGCCGGTCCACGAACGCCTACGCCCCGCTGGTCGCCGCCGAGAGCGCGCCGCTGCCCGCCGGTCCCAAGCCCGAGCTGGTGTCGTTCGGCCACACGCTCGACCGGCACCCGCTGGCGTTGGCGAACACCTTCACCGAGGGCCCGGACGTCACCGCGCTCGCGCTCGTGGCCGGGTCGAAGGAGATCGACGCGGGCGGTCTGGTGCCCGACGAGGCCGCGGTGAACTCGTGGGTGCAGCACGTCCAGGAGGTCGACCCGGTCGAGCTGCTCGAAGTGCAGCTGTGCAACTCGACCGCGCCGTTCATCCTGGTCTCGCGGCTGCGCGCGGCCATGGCGGCGGCTACGGCACGACGCAAGTACGTGGTCAACGTGTCCGCGATGGAGGGCCAGTTCTCCCGCGCCTACAAGGGACCCGGCCACCCGCACACGAACATGGCCAAGGCCGCGTTGAACATGCTCACCCGCACCAGCGCGGAGGAGATGCTCTCCGACGGCATCCTGATGACCGCCGTGGACACCGGCTGGATCACCGACGAACGCCCGCAGCCCACCAAGTTCCGGTTGGCGGCCGAGGGTTTCCACGCGCCGCTGGACCTCGTGGACGGCGCGGCCCGCGTGTACGACCCGATCGTCCGGGGCGAACAGGGCGAGGACCTCTACGGCTGCTTCCTCAAGGACTACGCGCCGTCGCCCTGGTGATCGCGACACTCCGCACGGCCTCCACCGGGTACGACCGTGCTTTGGGGATACTGCGCGGATGTTCACCGCGGCCGGCCGGTTGGTCCACTCCCCCGCGGACCTGGTCGATCTGCTGGAATGCGACCACCGGAGTCTGCTCAAGCTCGCCCTGGCGCACGGCGTGCCCGGCACGCCGCAGCCCGATCCTCAGCGCGACGTCCTGGCCGCACGCCACGGCATCGCGCACGAGCAGGCGATCCTGGACCGGTTCCGTCGCGAGCACACCGTCGTGGAGATCCCGCAGCCCGCGCCCGTGCACGAGGACCTCGAACGCGCCGCCGCGCTGACCCGGCAGGCGATCGAGGCCGGTGCCGAGGTGATCTACCAGGCCGTCTTCTACGCGGACGGCTTCACCGGCCGCGCCGACTTCCTGGTCCGCACGGACCACGGCTACGAGCCGCACGACGCCAAGCTCGCCCGGCACCCCACGCCGTCGGCGGTCGTGCAGCTCACCGCGTACGCGCTCGCGCTCGGCGCGGACGCCGGCACGCACGCCCACCTGCTGCTCGGCGACGGGACCACGCGCACGTACCGCGTGGCCGACTTCGCACCGGTCGTGCGCAGTCTGCAAAACCGCGTAAGGGCCTTCGTGGAACCCACGCTGCCCGAACGGCTCTGGGACGACGAACGCCCCGCGTGCGCCACGTGCCGGTTCGCCAAGCACTGCGCCACCGGCCGTGAGCAGGACCGGGACCTGTCGCTGGTCGCGGGCATCCGGACGGACCAACGCCGCAAGCTGGTCAAGGCGGGTCTGGGCACGATCGACGCCCTGGCGAACGCCACCAACACCGAACGCCCGGCGGACATGTCGGCGGCCACGTTCACCGGTCTGCGCTCGCAGGCCGCGCTCCAGGTCATCCAGGACGACTCGCGCACGGCCGACGACCCGGTCGGCAAGGTCGCGTACGAGGTCGTCGGGCCGGACGCGCTGGCCGAACTGCCCGTGCCCAGCGCCGGGGACCTGTTCTTCGACATGGAGGGCGACCCGTTCGCGCTGGGCGGCGAGGGGTTGGAGTACCTGTTCGGCGTGACGACGGCCGACGAGTCGTTCCGGCCGTTCTGGGCGCACACCCGGCCCGGCGAGAAACGGGCGTTCGAGGAGTTCGTCGACTACGCCACCCAACGCCTCGACGCCTACCCCGACGCGCACGTCTACCACTACGCCCCCTACGAGTCGAGCGCGCTCAAGCGGCTGGCGGCGTTGCACGGCACCCGTGAGGAAGCCGTCGACACACTGTTGCGCTCGGGCGCGTTGGTCGACCTGTACGCCGTGGTGCGCAAGGCTTTGCGCATCTCGCAGCGGTCGTACTCGATCAAGTACCTGGAGCCGCTGTACATGCCGTCGAAGCGCGACGGCGACGTGACCACGGCCGTGTCGAGCATCGAGGCGTACGAGGAGTTCCTGACGCTCACGTCGCTGGGCGACGTCGCGCAGGCCGAAGAGGTGTTGAACGGCATCGCCGACTACAACGCCTACGACTGCCTGTCCACGCTGCGGCTCTACCGCTTCCTGGTGGAGATCCGGACCGAGGCGGGCATCGAACCGCGCGTCCCGGAGCCGTCCGACGAGATCATGGACGAGCTGGCCGAGGAGCGCCGCGCCGAACGCGCCGCCCGCTTGGCCGCCGTCGTGGACCCGCTGCTCGCCGGCCTGCCGGACAACCCGGCCGACTTCACCGACGACGAGCGGGCACGGGCGCTGCTGGCGGCGGCCGTGGGCTATCACCGCCGCGAGACGAACCCGGCGTGGTGGGACTTCTTCCGCCAGGTCGCCGCGCCGCTGCCCGACCTGGAGTCCGACAGCGCGTGCGCGGTGCCGGTGTCCGTGCGCGCCGAGGACTGGGTGCCGCCGGCGGGCCGGGTGCGCAAGGCCAAGCGCGAGGTGCGGGTGCGCTGCGACCCGGACCGGCCGCACCCGTTCGCCAAGGACGAGCAGGTGCGGCTGCTGTACAAGGGCGCGCGGACGCGGGATGCCGTGGTGCTCGGGGAGTCCGCCGAGGACATCGTGCTGCTGGAGAGCACGGCGCCGGACCTGGTGGACGGCGAGGCGCCGATCGCGGTGCTGCCGGGCAGCCCGGTACGGCCGACGCCCAAGGACGAGGCCGTGTACGAGCTGGCCCGGGACGTGGTGGCGGGCCTGCCCGCGTTGCCGGCGCACCCCGGCGTGGACCTCGTCCGGCGCACGCCCCCGCGGCTGCGCCTGGACGCGTTGCCGCGCACCGACGACCTGATCGCCGACGTGATCGCGGCCGTCGACGCGTTGGACGGCTCGACGCTGGCCGTGCAGGGGCCGCCGGGCGCGGGCAAGACCTACCTCGCGGGCCGGTTGATCGCGCACCTGATCCGGTCCGGCCGGTCGGTCGGGGTGACGTCCACCAGCCACAAGGCCGTGGAGAACGTGCTGTCGGCGGCGTTGGCGGCCGGAAGGGAACTCGGGGTGCCGATCCCCACCGCCAAACGGGCGAAGGGCACTCCGGCCAAGGACTGCGCGTGGGAGCAGCCGAAGGACAACGGCGCGTTGGTCCGCTGGCGCGGCGACCAGGGCGGCGGTCACCTGGTCGGCGGAACGGCGTGGACGTTCGCCAACGCGACGGTGCGCGAGCAGCCGTTCGACGTCCTCATCGTCGACGAGGCAGGACAGTTCGCGCTGGCCGACGCACTGGCCGTGTCCACGTGCACGCGGAACCTGGTGCTGCTGGGCGATCCGCAGCAACTGCCGCAGGTCGTCCAGGGCACCCACCCCGCCGGAGCGGACGCGTCCGCGCTGGGCCACCTGATCGGCGACGCGGACGTCATCCCGCCCGATCTGGGCTACTTCCTCGACCAGACCCGGCGGATGCACCCCGACGTGTGCGAGCCGGTGTCGAACCTGTCCTACGCGGGCCTGCTCAAGGCGCACCCGAGCGCGGCGGGACGCGGCGTCCAGGGGCTCGCGTCCGGCGTGTACCTGCGCGAGGTCGACCACCGGCACAACACCACGAGTTCGTCGGAAGAGGCGCACGTGGTGGTGGAACTGGTGAAATCAATGATGGGTCGATTGTGGACGGACGGTCCGGACGCGCGCGCGTTGACCGATTCGGACATCGTTGTCGTGGCGCCCTATAACCTTCAGGTCCGATTGGTCAAGCGGGCCTTGGAAAAACAGGGGTACGACGAGGTGCGCGTCGGCACCGTGGACCGTTTCCAGGGCCAGGAGGCGCCGGTCGTGATCACGACGATGACCTCGTCGGCGGCGGTCGACCTGCCGCGCGGGCTCGATTTCCTGTTGTCCCGCAACAGGATCAACGTCGCGCTGTCGCGTGCGCAGGCGATCGCGGTCGTCGTCTGCTCGCCGCGACTGGTCGAAGCGGACATTCGTGGAGTCGACCAATTGAGACTCGTGTCGGGCATGATCGGACTCGCGGCGGACGCCACCCGATGGCCCATCGAGGACCTTTATGACCAGAACCTATGACGCCATCAGGTGATCAGCTCTTAATGTCAATCCACGCGACACCTTCACCCTGCACCGAAGGAGATCGTGTGAACAGGAAATTCGCGCGCCTGGCACTGGGCGTGTTGACGACCGCACTGGCCCTGGTGGGCACCTCCACCGCGACCTCGGCGGCCCCGACCGCAGCAGCGGCCAGGACCGTCTACTACAGCGCCTCCGGCTACTCGGCGGAAGCCGACCAGGCCGCCCAGATCTGGAACTCGCGCGTGCCGAACCTGCGGCTCGTGCGCGGCGGCAACGCCACCATCCGGATCGCGGCGACCAACGGAGGCGGCTCCCGGGCCTATCCCTGCGGGACCGGGTGCGCCACGATCTACATCGACAACCGTGACGTCCAGGCGGGCAACTACGCGTTGCGGATCGTGGCACACGAGATCGGACACGGCCTCGGCCTGCCCGACACCTACAACGGCATCTGCTCGTACCTGATGTCGGGTGGCAGTGCGGGAACGTCCTGCCGCAACACCAACCCCAACGCCCAGGAGGCGAACCGGGTGAACCAGCTCTTCGCGGGTGGCTTCCTCGCCACCGAAGCCGGCACCCCCGGCGTCTACGCGCGGAGCTGATCTCCGGGAGGAGATGTCCAACGGGTTCAAGCTCGGCGGCCGGAACCGTTGGAAACGAGGGCCGGTGGACGCCACCAGCGTCCACCGGCCCGCTCGTCGTGCCGTGCCCAGGCGGTCAGGACTTGGGCAGGCCCGGCGGGTTGATCTCGGCCTTCTCCACGGCCTCGTTCTTCAGGCCCCAGCGGTCGAGGACCTCCTGGTACTTGCCGGTCTTGATCAGGTGGTCGATCGCCTCGGCGACCGGCTCGATCAGACCGCTGCCCTTCTTGGTGGTCGCGGCGATCTTGCCGATGATCGCGCCGCCGCCGGACAGCGTGCCGACGATCTCGGTCTTGCCGGACGTGACGACGTGGTAGGACGACGTCGGGTTCGGCCCGAGGTAGGCGTCGATGCGACCGGACTCCAGCGCCAGGTAGTAGTCCGAGGCGTTCTGGAAGTACTTGATGTCGACCGGCTTGAGCCCCTTGGCCTCGGCCTGCTTGCTCCACTCCACCAGGATCTTCTCCTGGTTGGTGCCGGAACCGACCGCGATGATCTTGCCCGCGACGTCCTCGGCCTTCTCGAACTTGAAGCCGCTGCCCTTCTTGGCCTCGAACGCCAGCGTGTCCAGGCGGTACGTGGCGAAGTCGTACTTCTCCTTGCGCGCCTCGGTCACCGTGATGTTGGAGACGCCCAGCGGGAACTGGCCGCTGTCCAGGCCGACGAACAGGTTCTCCCAGGACGCGACCTCGAGCTGCGCTTCCAGGCCGAGCACACCCGCGATCAGCACCGCGATGTCGGTCTCGACGCCGATCGGGGTCTTGTCGTCGGTGGCGTAGAAGCGCAGCGGCGGCTGGGTGCCCGACGACCCGCCCACGATCAGCTTGCCGGACTTGCGGATCGCCTCGGGCACCTTGGCCGCGATGGCGTCGACCTTGTCGGCCGTGATCCGGTTCTGCTCGGGCGCGAGGTTGATGGTCTTGCCGGACGCGACGACCTTGTCCTCGGCGCCACCCGCGGGCCCCGCCTCCGCACCCGCGCCGCACGCGGCCAGGGACAGCGCGGCAGCCGCCACCAGACCGGTGATCTTGATCTTTGACACCGTGGAACTCCTTGTTACAGAACTTTGGACAGGAACGAGCGGGTGCGGGGTTGCCGCGGGTCGTCGAGTACCTGGCTCGGCGGCCCCTGTTCGACGATCAGCCCGTCGTCCATGAAGACGACGGTGTCGGCGACCTCGCGGGCGAACCCGACCTCGTGCGTGACCACGACCATGGTCGTGCCGCCGCGGGCCAGGTCCTTGATGACGTCGAGCACCTCGCCGACCAGCTCGGGGTCGAGCGCGGACGTGGGCTCGTCGAACAGCAGCAGCTTGGGCTTGAGCGCCAGCGCGCGGGCGATCGCGACCCGTTGCTGCTGCCCGCCGGACAGGTGCCGGGGGTAGGCGTCCTCCTTGTCCGCCAAGCCGACGCGGGCGAGCAGCTCGCGGGCTTCGGCGCGCGCCTGGGCGGCCGGGCGGCGCTGGGCCGCGATCGGCGCCTCGACCACGTTCTCCAACGCGGTCAGGTGCGGGAAGAGGTTGAAGTTCTGGAACACGAACCCGATGTGGGTGCGCTGCTTGAGGATGTCGCGTTCCTTGAGTTCGTAGAGCTTGTCGCCGGACCGCCGGTAGCCGACGAGGTCGCCGTCCACGCTGACGTGGCCGCGGTCCACCTTCTCCAGGTGGTTGACCGTGCGCAGCAGCGTGGACTTGCCCGAGCCGGACGGGCCGAGGATCACGACCACCTCGCCGGTCCGCACCACCAGGTCCACGCCTTTCAGCACCTCGTTGGTGCCGAAACTCTTGTGGATGCCGCGCAGGTCGAGCATCACCTCTCCCATTTCCAGCCCGCCTTGTCCCTCGTGGCGCCCTTGGCGTAGCGCTTTTCCACGTAGTGCTGGATCACCGAGAGGACGGTGGTCAGCGCGATGTACCAGACGGTCGCGACCATGAGCAGCGCGACGACGCGGGCGTTGCGGCCGTAGATGACCTGGACCTGGTAGAAGAGTTCGCCGATCGCCACGACGGACACCACCGAGGTGCCCTTGAAAAGTGAGATGACTTCGTTGGCGGCGTTGGGCAGGATGGACCGCATGGCCTGCGGGAGGATGATCCGGCGGAACTGGTGGACCTTGGGGATGCCCAGGGCGGAGGCGGCTTCGAGCTGTCCGTGGTCGACGGCGATGATGCCGGAGCGGACGATCTCGGCGGCGTAGGCGGCCTGGTGCAGCGCGAGGCCGAGGACCGCGGCGCCCATCGGGCTGATGAGGTCCTTGGTGTCGACACCGAAGAACGTGGGGCCGAACGGGATGCCGAAGTGCAGTTCCTGGTACAGGTACGAGATGTTGAACCAGAACAGGAGCTGCACGATGAGCGGGATCGACCGGAAGGCCCAGATGTAGGTCCAGCTCACGCCGATGAGGAACGTGCTGCGGGACAGGCGCATGATCGCGAGGACCACGCCGAGCGCGAAGCCGATGACCGTGCCGTAGAGCGTCAGCTCCAGCGTGATCACGACCGCGCGCAGGATGGACTCGGCGGTGAAGAACTTGAAGAACGTCGGCCAGTCCCAGCCGGGGTTCGTGACGAGGCCGTTGACGAACATCGCGACGAGGACGAGGACCACGACGACGCCGACCCAGCGCCAGGGGTGGCGTGAGGGCACGACCTTGAGGCGGCTCAGGTCTGTCCCGGTCTCGTCGCCGGGTTCGTCGTCGGGTGCGCGGAGGCGTGGTTGTGCGGACACGCTCATGGTGGGGTCCTTACGTCTTCGTGGCCACCGCCGGACGCCTGGGCTTTTCCACCCGACCCGCAAGCGGTTCGGCGGCACCGTAAGCAGGGTTCGGTACCCCCAACAAGCAAGACCACCTGCTGAAATTCCATGACGGGGAATTGACAAGATCGGCCCCCGACACGTTTTCCTTAGCAAACCCGCGAGTTATGCCTTCGGACACCGCGAGTTGTACGTCCAGGCACCCCTCAAACCCGCGAGTCCTCCACTCGGACACCCCGAAACACACACTCGGACACCCCGGTCCCGACCCGAGTCCGCACTTGGTGGTGCCCGAACGCATGACTCGCGGCATCCGGCACCACGACACCCGAGCACCCGGACGCGGGTCCCCTTGGGGCCGAGTGCACATTTCGCGGTGTCCGAACGCACAACTCGCGGTGTCCGAACGCATGACTCGCGCGGCAGGGGGTGTCCGAGTGGAGGACTCGTGGGAGGGGCATGGGGTACAAAAGGGTGGTGAAGCGGTGGGTCTGGGTGGTGGTGGGACTGGTCGTCCTGGCCGGGTGTTCGGTGCCCGTGCCGGGCACGCCGGTGGCCGAAGGCCGGGCGATCGGCGTCAAGAAGACCTACCCCGAGGCCGTCATGCTGTGGATGGCCAACTGGTGCGGGGTGGCCGACTACCTCGTCGCGTCCGGCCAGACCGAGGTCGCCGAGCCGGCCGCCGATCCCGCCGTCGCCAAGAAGCAGCTCAGCGACCAGCTCGGCCGACTGGTCGACGTGCTCGACGTCGTCCTCCACGACCTCGGCGAACTCACCCCCGCACCCGCGCCCGCCGCCGAGACCGCGGTCGACATCGTCACCGAGCACCTCACCAAGGCCCGCGACAAGTTCGCCGCCGCCAAGGAGATCCTGGACGACGCCGACCGGCTCACCGACGACGTGTTCGCCTCCGTCACCAGGAACCTCGGCGACGCCACCGCGACGATGGCCGAGGCCGTCGAGAAGATGAACGCGATCACGCTCCCGCCGGACTTCGTCGAAGCCGGCAAGCAGACCGGGAACTGCACCGGGAAGTAGTTCCGCCGAAGGACGCAGGAGACGGTAGGCCGTTCAGTCCAATCCGGCCGGAAACCCGGACGCTCCGGACAAAAGTGGGGGCACGGCACCCATGTGCGCCCCCCTTCCACCTGTCACCTTGGTGCACGTGATCCCGTCCGCCGTGGCACGGCCCCTGACCGCGTGGTGGCACGCCGGCGTGCGCGACGTCGAGTCCGCCGAACCGCCGGACTGGGTCGACTTCGTCGAGAGCGCCACGGCCGCACCCGCCCACTGGTCCGGCGACGACTGGGTCGACGCGTTCGCGTTCGCCCTCCGCGCGCTCACCGCCAAAGCCGCCGCGGACCCCCGCCTGGACGCCGTCTTCACCGAACGGCTCGGCCGCCGGCTTGCCCGGACCGCCGCCCGCGCCCTCGTGCTCGAACTCAACCTGCGCCGCATCGCCGGCGAACTGCGCGGACGCACGTCCCGCGAACGGTTCGCGGACTTCGTCGACCGCCTGGACCTCCACGCGTTCCTGCGCCGCCACCCCGTCCTGGCCCGCCACCTCGGGCAGACCTGCCTGCGCGCCGCCGAAGCCCAGCTCGAACTGCTCGACCGGCTCGACCGGGACCACGACGACATCGTCGCCACGCTGCTGCACGGCACCGATCCCGGTCCCGTGCGCACCGTCGACACCGGCCGCGGCGACGCCCACCAGGGCGGGCGCACGGTCGCCGTGATCACCTACGCGGACGGCCGGAAGGTCGTCTACAAGCCACGCCCGGTCGCGACGCACGTGGCGTTCGAGGCGCTGCTGCGCTGGTTCGACGACCACACGGGCCTGGGCCTGCGCGTACCCCGCGCACTCGACCGCGGCGACCACGGCTGGCTGGAGTACGTCGACCACGCGCCGTGCGTGGACGTCACCGAGGTCGGCCGGTTCTACCAGCGGCTCGGCGCCCTGATCTCGTTGCTCTACGCGGTCGACGGCACCGACATGCACTACGAGAACCTCGTCGCCCACGGCGCCCACCCGGTCCTGGTCGACGTCGAGACGCTCTTCCACCCCACGGTCGGCATCCCGGCGGACCCGGCGGTGAAGGCGCTGGCCCGGTCCGTGCACCGGACCGCGATCCTGCCCCGCGTGCTGCTGGGCGAGCACGGCGCGCTCGACATCGGCGGCGTGGGCGGCGACCACGGCGACCGCCTGCCCGCCGACGGCGTGGCGTGGCTGCACCCGGCCACGGACCGGATGCGGTTGGTGCGCCGCCCCGTGCCCGTGCCGCCGGCGGTCAACCGGCCGGTGCTCGACGGGCTGATCGCGGAACCGGCCGACTACCGGGGCGCGCTGCTGGCCGGGTTCCGCACGGGCTACGACGCGTTGTTCGACCACCGCGACGACCTGCTCGCCGACGACGGCCCGCTGAACCGGTTCGCCGGCCTGCCGGTGCGGTTCGTGCCGCGCATGACCCAGCTCTATGCCACGCTGCTCGACGAGTCGACGCACCCGGACGCGCTGTCCACGAGCGCCGACCGCGACCAGGCGTTCGAGGCGTTGTGGCTGGACTCGGACCTGCCGCTGATGCGCGCCCTGGTCCCGCACGAGCTGGCCGACCTGTGGGCCGGGGACGTCCCGCTGTTCACCACGACGCCGGACAGCCGGGACGTGTCCGCCTCGCACGGCGCCGAACTCGTGGACCTGCTGCCGATCTCGGGCCTGGACGCGGTGCGCGCCAAGCTCCGCGAACTCGACGAGGTCGACCGCAACGACCAGCAGTGGCTGATCAGCGCCGCCCTGGCCAGCCGGCCGCGGCCGGTCGAGCACCGCACGGGCACGCCGCTGCCCGGTCCGGTCGCGGCCGGGGTGCCCGACCCGCAGCGGCTGCTGGTGGCCGCGTGCGGCATCGCCGACGAGGTCCTCGCGCACGCCACGGCCGACGGCGACCGGGTCAACTGGGTGGGCCTGGAACTCGTGGACGACCGGCACTGGGCGGTCGCGGCGATGGGCGCGGGACTGTCCACGGGTTACACGGGCGTGGCACTGTTCCTGGCCCAGCTCGGCGCGTTGACCGGTGCCGAGCGCTACACCGCGTTCGCCCGGGCCGCGCTGACGCCCGTGCCCGCGCTGCTGGAGGCGTTCGCGGCGGACACCGATCTCGCGGTCGCGGTCGGGCCCGGGGCGTTCCACGGGCTGGGCGGCATCGCGTACGCGTTGGCCCGCCTGGAAACCCTGCTCGACGACCCGGCGATCGGCGGGTGGCTGGCGCGCGCCGTGACCATCGCCGCCGACACCGTGGACGACGACGGCGCGAACGTGGTCGAGGGGCTCGCGGGCGGACTGGCGTCGATGCTGGCCGTGCACCGGGAAAGCGGGCAGGCGGCGGCCGGGCGTCTGGCCGGCGCGTACGCCGAGCGGCTCGTGACCGCGACGGCGGCCGGCGACGGGTTCGCGCGCGGCCGGGCCGGGGTGGGCTGGGCGTTGCTGCGGTACGCCCGCGAGTCCGGCGACCACCGGTTCGGCCCGCCCGGACGCGCGCACCTGCGGGCAGACCACGCGTTGCGGCAACGACTGCTCGACGTGGCCGAGGCCGACCACAGCTGGTGCTCGGGCCTGGCCGGCGCCGTGCTCGCGCACACCGCGCACCCCGGCTGCCCGGTCGACACCTACACTCCGCACCTCGACCGCTGCCTGAACGCATTGGCGGTGCATGAACCGTTGCGCGACCTGAGCCTGTGCCACGGCGAACTCGGCGTGGTCGAATCGCTGGCCGTGACCGCCGAACGCGGGCACGACCTGGCCGCCGCGACCCTGACCCGACGCGCGGGCCTCGTGCTCGGCGCGCTGGAGGAGTTCGGCGCCCGCTGCGGCACGCCCGGCGGCGTGCCCTCGGCCGGCCTGCTCACCGGCCTGTCCGGGATCGGCTACGGCCTGCTGCGACTGGCCTTCCCGGAGCGGGTGCCCTCCGTGCTCCTGCTGGAGACCCCTGAAAGTCCCTATCGCCACGAGGAGAACGACCGATGAGCAACGCCGCCCACGACGAGCCCGCGATCTGGAGCGAGGACCGCGACGGTGAGCACCCGGCCGGGGAGATGAGCGTGTCGGGCCGGTCGAGGACCGGTGCCCGCGCCCGTGCCCTGGCCGGCCTGACCCTGGCCGTCGGCGCCTACGCGGTGGTGGCCGCCGGCGTCGTCGAGAGCACGTCGGTGAGCGCGCCGACCCTGCTGCTGGGCTGACCGCACGCCGATCCCGGCGTGGTTTCCCGACCCTCTCGACCAGCGCCTCGGTCGGGTGGGCCGCCAGGCGACCGGTCGATCCGGTCACGCGTCAGGCGCGTGACCGGGCGGCCGGTGGGTGCCCGGTGTCGCGAGTCCCCTCGGGGCCGGCCCTGTCCCGGCCCGACTCGACGACGCGGCGCACACGGCGGTGTACTGCCCGCGCACACTGGGGGGCGGGCAGTACACCGCGTCGTCACTCGGTTTGGCACACGTCCGTGCGCGCTGACTAAAGTCGGTCCATGCAGACCCGCGCGCCGGTCGTGGTCGGCCGCGACGCCGAACTCCACACCCTGGAGCGGGCACTGGCCGACGCCGGTGCCGGGCGGGGACGCGCGGTCTTCCTCGTGGGCGAGGCCGGGATCGGCAAGACGCGGCTGGCACGGGTCGCCGCCGGGCTCGCGTTCGACCAGGGGTTGCGGGTCCTGCGCGGACGCAGCAGCACGATCGGTCCGATGATCCCCTTCCGGCCGCTGGCCGAGGCGTTGATGTCGTTGCTGCGCGGCGGACGTCCCGACGTCGACGGGCTGGGCCCTTACCGCACGGTCCTGGGCAGACTCGTTCCGGAGTGGAGCACGGACGCCTCCGGCGGCCACTCGGTGGTCGTGCTGGCCGAGGCGGTGCTGCGGCTGCTCGCGCTGGTCGGCCGGGACCGGCCCGCGCTGCTCGTGCTGGAGGACCTGCACGACGCGGACGCCGAGACGCTCGCCGTGATCGACTACCTGGTGGACAACCTGGAGGACGTGCCGACGGCCGTGGTCGTGACCACGCGGGCCGAACCGGGTGCCGCGCTCGACACGGTCCGCCTTGCCGCGCAACGGGGTGCGGGCACGCTGCTCGACCTGACCAGGCTCACCGAGCGGCAGGTGCGGTGCATGGCCGCGTCCTGTCTGGAGATCCCCGACCCCGAGGTGCCCGACGCGGTCGCCGAACGGCTGTGGTCCGACAGCGCGGGCAACCCGTTCGTCGTCGAGGAACTGTTGCACGGCATGGTGAACGGCGGCCTGCTGGTGCGCGGCGGCCACGGCTGGCAGGTGCTGGGCGAGCTGCGCCTGGACGTGCCCACGGCGTTGGTGCGCTCGATCGCGCACCGGACCGACCGCCTGGGCCCGCAGGGGCGCGAACTGCTGTCGGTGGCGGCCGTGCTGGGCCACCGGTTCCCGCTGCCGGTGTTGCGTCGGGTGACCGGGATGGACGACCGGAGCCTGCTCAACCACCTGCACGCGGGCGTGGCCGCGCAGCTCGTCACGCCGGACGAGCCGGTGCCCGACTGGTACGCGTTCCGCCACCCGCTGACGGCCGAGGCCTTACTGGCCCAGCTCTTCCCCGCCGACCGCGCCGACATCTCCCGGCGCACGGCCGACGCGGTCGAGGCGCTGTACCCGGACCTGCCCGGCGAGTGGTGCGCGCTCGTCGCGTCGCTGCGGTTGGACGCGGGCCAGACCGAACGCGCGGGCACGCTGCTGTCGGTCGCCGGGCGGCGGGCGCTCGCGGACGGCGCGGCCGGGTCGGCGGTGCGGCTGCTGGACCGGGCACACCGGCTGCTGGAAAGCGGTGTGGACGTGCACATCCGCGCCGACGTGCTGGACTGCCTGCTGCCCGCGCTGGGCGAGGCGGGCCGGTTCGACCGGGCGTTCGCGTTGGCCGACACGATCGCCGAACTCGGCGCGGCCGGACTGTCCCGCGTGCGGCAGGCCGAGCTGCGCACGAAGTTGGCGCAGGTCGCGCACCTGGCCGGGTGGTGGGACGACGGCGCGGCGCAGGTCGAGGCGGCGCGGGCGTTGCTGGGGCCGGACGCGGACGACGAGCACACGGCGCGGATCGACGCGGTGGCGGCGTTCCTGACGTTGAACGCCCGGCGGCCCGACCGGATCGCCCGTGCCGAGGAGTTGGCCCGGCGCGCGGTGGAGGCGGCGACCCGCGTGCCGCTGCCGGCCGTGGGGTGCGAGGCGTGGCAGTTGCTGGGCGTGCTGGCGCGTGACCGCGACCTGGCCGAGGCGGTCGGGCACTTCACGCGGGCGCGGGTCCTGGCCGAGGAGAACGGGTTGCCGATCCAGCGGGCGCACGCCGTGGTGCGGCACGCCGGGCTGGTGTGGCTGGCCGAGGGGTCGTCCGACGAGCTGGCCGAGGCCCGCGAGGAGGCGTTGCGGGTCGGGGCGATCGCCGTGGCGTACAACGTGGACGCGATCCTCGGGCTGGATTCCGTGCTGCGCGGCGACTTCCCGGAGGCGGCGCCGCGGCTGGACCGCTGCGCGACCGGTGTCAAACGTTTGCGGCTCAAGTCGATGCAGCTCTACGTGTTGATGGCGCGGGCGTCCTCCGCCGCGCACCAGGGTCGGCGGTCCGACATGGACGCGGCGATCGCGGCGTTCGACGACCTGGGCGGCGTCGGGTCGCAGGAGCGGCCGTTGTGCCACGGGTTGGCGCGGGCGTTCTGCGCCCTGCTGGAGGAGGACCGGCCGCTGGCCGAGGCCGACCTCGCGCGGGCCATGGAGTACGAGGCGCAGACGCCGACCACGTTCCACCTGTCGGGCACGCACGGGTTGCGGTTGCTGCTGGACGTGTTGGGTCGGCGGATGGACCGGGCGCGGTTCGTGGAGATCACCGCGTCGGCGGCGGCCGGGATGCGGTGGAACCGCGTGTTCGAACGGGCGGCGCACGCGGTGCTGCTGGGTCGGGAAGGGCGGTTCGACGAGGCCGAGGCGGCGGTCGCGGCGGCGGTGGACGCGGGCGCGATCTACCCGGTGGCGCGGGCGTTGGCGTTGCGCCTGGTGTCCGAGGCGGCGGTCGCGGACGGGTGGGGCGAGCCGGTGGTGTGGCTGCGGGCGGCCGAGGAGCACTTCCACGCCAACGGTGGGCCGGCCGCGGCGGCGGCCTGCCGGGCGTTGCTGCGCCAGGCCGGCGCGTCGGTCCCCCAACGCCGGACCGGCTCCGAACTGGTCCCGTCCTCGCTGCGCACCCTGGGCGTGACCGTCCGCGAGTTCGAGGTGTTCCGGTTGTTGGCGGGACGGCTGGGGAACAAGGCCATCGCGTCACGGTTGCACATCTCGCCGCGGACCGTGGAGAAGCACGTCGCCAGCCTGATCACGAAGACCGCCCAACCCGATCGCGAGTCGTTGAGCACGCTGGCCGCCTCCCTCACCCCCTGAGCCCGGGGCTTCCACCTCGCGAGTCCTCCACCCAGACACCTCCTTCCGGGTACCGTCGCGCCCGCGAACGCGCGAGTTATGCACTCAGACACCGCGAGTTGTGCACTCAGGCACCGCGAGTTGTGCGTTCAGGCACTGCGAGTCGTGCGTTCGGCGGCGCGGTGGGGATCGTGGGGTGTGCGTTGTGTGGGTGCTCGGATCTTGCCTTGCTTGTCGTGCCCTGTCGGGTGCGGTCGCGGACCTGGGTGACTGATCCGCCGCGCTCAAGCACATGCCCGGATAGGGGTTCGAGGGGCATGATCGGGCCCATGGCCGTCCTCACCCGCCCCGAGAAGTTGGTCGGCGACGTCCTCATCCGGACGGCCGTGCCCGGCGAGGAGGAGGTGATCCTCGACCTCCTGTCCGAAGCCGCCGCCTGGATCATCGGGCTGGGCATCGAGCAGTGGCCGGCGCGGTTCGCCGCGGAGTCGGTCCGGGTCAGGATCGAGGCGGGGCAGGCGCTTCTGGTGGGTGACCCGCCCGTCGCCACGCTCGTGGTCGCCGACGAGGACGAGTTCTGGGGCGACGATCCCGAACCGGCCTACTACGTCTCCCGGCTGACGGTGTCCCGAAGCGCGCGTGGTCTGGGCGCGACCCTGCTCGACTGGGTCTCGGGCAAAGCCGTCGAGCACGGGCGGCACGCCGTGCGCCTGGCCACGGCGAGCGGCAACCCCGGTCTGCGCCGGTACTACGAGGCGGCGGGCTTCCGGCACGTGGCCGACCCGCCCCGCGCACGCTGGCCCATCAGCCTCTACGAACGGAAAGTCAACCCGACGACCGGCTCTAACCGGGGCTGACGGCGTCCACTAGGACTCCACGCATGAAAATCTTACTGGCGTTGTCCTTCGTGGCCGGGACGTTGCTCGTGGGCACGGCGCAGGCTCAGGCCGTCGGGGAACCCGATGTCACGCGCGGTCCCTGTGCGTACACGAAAACCCCCGACGAGCCGCCCGCCCGTCCGGTGGGGCTGCCGCGGGACCCGCGGCACACGCCGGACCGGGGCAAGGTCGAGGTGGTCCTGCAGACCAACCACGGGCCGATCCCGTTGAAGCTCGACCGTGCACAGGCGCCGTGCACCGTCCAAAGCTTCCTGCACCTGCTCGACCGGAAGTTCTACGACCGGACGTTCTGCCACCGGATCACCGCGTACGCCACGCTCAAGGTCCTCCAGTGCGGTGACCCGTCCGGCACGGGTGAAGGCGGTCCGGGCTACAAGTACAAGGACGAGCTGCCCAAGAACCTGCCGCCCGCGCCCAACGACCCGACCGGTGAGCGGCGGATCTACCCGCGCGGCACGCTGGCCATGGCCAACGCGGGGCCGGACACCAACGGCAGCCAGTTCTTCCTGGTGACGGCGGACTCGACGCTGCGGCCCAACTACACCGTCTTCGGCACGATCGGCGAGTCCGGGCTGCGCACGCTCGACAAGATCGCCGCGGCCGGGATCAAGCCGACGCCGGAGAACCCGGCACCGGTCGACGGCGCACCCGCCAAGCAGGTCGACATCCGCAAGGCCAAGCGCGACTGCTAGACCGGCGCGACGACCCGGATGTCGGCGTTCCAGTCGGTGAAGGTGTGGACGGTGCGCCGGAAGTCCTTGTCCTCCAACGTCTTCAGCACCTGTTCCACCTTCACCGGCAGGTCGCCCGGACCCACCCACACCGTCGCCGACGCGGTGAAGCCGGACGCGTACGCCGCGTTCAGCCGGGCCCGGGCCTCCGGGTCGGTCACGTTCCCGGCCTGCTGCCGCAGGTCGACGAGCACCGTGTAGCGGTGGGTCGCGACGCCGTTCACGGTGTCCGCCTCGGACGCCACGAGCAGCGAGCCGCCCAGCGACTCCACCACCGCGACCGGGTCGACCGTGTCGGCCACGTCGGCGAACGCCATCCCGGTACGGCCGGGCACCCGGTCGTCGGTGGCGTGCCGGGTCCACGCCGCACCCGAAGTGCGCGCGAAACCCTTGTCCGCCAGGGACACCACGTCGATCACCGAGTCCTCGCGCAACGCGACGAGCCGCCCTTCACGGGCGCGCAACAGGCCGCCCTCCAGCCGGACCGTGCGGCCGGACATCGTGGTCTCGGTCGTGAACCGGACCGACGACTGGGCCTGCGCCCGCTCCGACAGCGACACGACCAACGGCGGCGCGTCCTCGAACACCTCGCCCGGGGTCGGTGCGGGCAGCGGTGTGCGGGCCGTACAGCCGACCAGCGACCCGAGAACGAGGACCAAGGCGAACGCGATCCGGTACATGACTCCCCCGTGGCGTGAACGTGGTCATCCTCTCGTATCCGATCGCGTCGCGTGACAAGAACCCTGGGTTAGCGTGACGTCATGGCATCCGTCCTGTCGTTGAACGTGGCCGAACGCGTCGAGTTCCCCGTCGTCTTCGGCTCGACCGGCATCCACAAGCGCCCGGTCGAGGGTCGGGTCGCGGTGCGCGCGCCCGGCCCGTCGGGCACGGGTGGCAGCGGGATCGTCGGCGACCACGTGGCCGACCTGCGGGTGCACGGCGGTGACGACAAGGCCGTCTACGCCTACGCCCGTGAGGACCTGGACGACTGGGCCGCCGAACTCGGCCGCGACCTGCCGGCGGGCCTGTTCGGCGAGAACCTGACCACGCTCGGGGTGTCGCTCACGGAAGCCCGGATCGGCGAGCGGTGGCGCATCGGTTCGGCGGTGTTGCGGGTCGCCGGGCCGCGCGTGCCGTGCCGGACGTTCGCCCTGGTCATGGACGAGCCCGGCTGGGCGAAGCGGTTCATCGCCCGCGCGGTGCCCGGCGCCTACTTCGCCGTGGCCGAGCCGGGCGAACTCGGGACGGGCGACGCGATCGAGGTCGAGCACCGGCCGGACCACGACGTGACGATCGGGTTGGCGTTCCGCGCGGTCACGCTGGAACCCGACCTGCTGCCCCGCCTGCTCGCGGCCGGCGACGACCTGCCCGCCCGCGTGCGGGAACGGGTGGAGCGCCGCGCGACCTACAGCCCGGAGAGCTGAGCGAACTCCTCGTCGGTCAGCTCGATCTTCGCGGCGGCGACGTTCTCCGCCAGGTGCGCGAGCGAGGACGTGCCCGGGATCGGCAGGATGTTGGGCGCCCGCCGCAGCAGCCAGGCCAGGGCGAGCTGCGCCGGAGTGGCGCCGTGGTCGCGGCTCGCCTGGTCGAGCACGCCGCCGGGCCGGGCCAGGTCGCCGGTCGCGACCGGGTACCACGGGATGAACGCGATCTCGTGCTCGATCGTGTAGTCGAGCACCTTCTCGTGCTTGCGGTCGGCGAGGTTGTACAGGTTCTGCACGCTCGCGATCTCGGTGATCTCCCGCGCGGCGGCCAGCTCGTCGACGTCCACTTCGGACAGTCCGACGTGGCGGACCTTGCCCTCGTCCACGAACTTCTTCAACTCGCCGATCTGGTCGGCCAACGGCACCGACGGGTCGATGCGGTGCAACTGGAACAGGTCGATCCGCTCGACCCCGAGCCGGACCAGGCTCTGCTCCAAGGCGTGCCGCAGGTATTCGGGACGGCCCAACGGCACCCAGTCCGTCCGGCTGGGACGCACCAGACCGGCCTTGGTGGCGATCACCAGGTCGTCGGCGTACGGGTGCAGCGCGCGGCGGATCAGGTCCTCGCTGACGTGCGGGCCGTACGAGTCGGCGGTGTCGATGAACGTGACGCCGAGTTCGACCGCACGCCGCAGGACGGCGATCGCGTTCTCCGGGTCGTCCGGGTAGCCCCAGATGCCGGGACCGGTGATCCGCATGGCCCCGTAGCCGAGCCGGCCGACGGTCAGGTCTCCACCCAGTGCATAGGTTTCGGACACTCGAACGCTCCTCAGGAAGTCTTCCGAAGTCTCACCGCGGAGGAACCCCGTCCCCTCCCCGAATGTTCCCCACGCATTCGGGACTCCCGACATTCGCCGGTCGGGAATAGTCCGGATGCCCGTGGTTTCGACCGTCCCTACGGTGGTAAGCGAGGTACACGACGTCATCGATCCGGGGAGGGATCATGAACAGGAAAGTAGGTCGGGCAGGAGCCGTGATAGGGGCTTCGCTGCTGGGACTGGCCGCGCTGTTCGCGACGACGGGAACGGCGAACGCCGCCCCGTCCGCGTGTCGCACCAGCACCAAGAGCTTCGACATCCCCAACAACCTCGACCCGACCGTGCACATCGAGTTGTGCGTGCGGCAGGACGACGCCGACGTCATCGCCACCGCGCACGTGGAGTGGAACCGGGGCTCCATCGGCACGGTCGGCCAGGCGTTCGACACGTTCGACTTCGACCTGCGGCTGGAGCGCGACGACGTCACGCAGTCGCGGGCCGCGTGCAACGTGAAGGACCGCATCAACGACCAGAAGAACGGCGACCACTACTGCTACACGAGCTGGAAGCGCAAGGGCAGCGCCAAGACGTGGTCGGCCGACGGCACCGTCAAGTACAACATCAACAACGACGGCAAGGGCGACTACACCTGGCAGTTGACCGGGACGCCGCGCATCTGATCGACGCGCTGATCGACGACGGGCCGCGTCCGGTGTGCACCGGACGCGGCTCCACCACCCGGGACCCTGCGGGCATCACCTCGGTTCAGTCGTCGACTATCTCGAACAACACGGGGAAGAGGGCGGCGTCGAACACGGACGGCACACCCGAGACGAAACAGATCCCGGGGCGCAGTCGGCCGTCGCACACGCGGGTCACCGTCGAGCGGTTCAGGCCGACCGCCGGGACAGCGCGTGGTCGGACCGGTAGCCGGCTTTGCGGGCGAACGTCCGGAATGCCTCTCCCCCGCCGCGTAAGCGGACGTGTTTTTGCGTGGCGCGTTCGGGCACGGGCGTCAGGCGATCGAGGCCAGGTACTCCACGAGGTGGTCGTGCAACTTCGTCGCGGCCAGGTGGGTCAGGACCAGGTCCAGGTCGCCGTCGTACCCGATCTCGATCTCGTCCGGCGACGTCCGGACCTTCATCGGGGCGTCCCCGTAGATCTTGATGTAGCAGGACTGTCGGACACTGCCGGTCAGGTTCATGGGATACTCCTTGCCAGGGATTTCACTCCAATGGATGCGCAGCGAAAGTTTGTCTGCGCAATGCGGAATAGGTCAATACCCCGAATGAGCTAACGTTTTTCAGGACCGGGCCGGAGCCCTATCATTCGCTGCATGGTCCGCAGCACTCCCAAAGCAATGGCGCTCGGCGCGAAAATCCGTACGGAACGCGAGACGCGGTCGATGACCCAACGCAACCTCGCACGTAAACTGGGGCTCGACAGCGGCACGATGAGCCGCATCGAGACCGGAGAACGGCCACCCACGGCCGAACTGGCGGCAGCCATCCTCGGCGCCCTCGGGGTGACCGGTGAACGCCGCGAGGAAATCCTCACCTTGGCGCGTGGAGACAACACATCGGGGACGGCCTGGGTCGCCGTCGGCATGCCCGAACAGAGGACGCAGCTTGACGCGCTCCTGCAACTGGAGCAGTTGGCCGGCGTCGTTGTGGACGTCAACCCACTGGTGATCCCCGGCCTCCTCCAGTCCAGCGGTTACACACGAGCCGTGATGCGTGCCGCGCGCGTACCCGACAACGAGATCGAGACCCGAGTCGCGATCAGGATGGGCCGCCGCGAAATCCTGACGCGGCCCAATCCGATCAAGTTCACGGCGCTGATCAGCGCGAACGTACTCCGCCAGTCGGTAGGCGGACCCGACGTGATGGCTGATCAGTTGGACCATCTGCTCGGGATGGCCAGACTGGACAACGTGGAACTCCGAGCCTTCCCAGTGGAGACCGACTGGCACGACGGGCTCTACGGGCCGTTCACGGTCCTGACCATCGCCGCCGGGAGGTCGGTCGTCCACCTGGAGAACCGCGTGTCGGGACTGTTCATCCAGGATGATCACGACGTCGCGGACTTCGAGGACGCCGCGCGGAGGGTGCGGGACATGTCGATGAGCGAAGAAGCAACAATCGACCTCATCGAGCACGAGGCACGACGAATGAAGAAAGGGACCGAATGAGCACCGCACCCCGCTGGCGGAAGTCCAGACACAGCGGCGCAAACACGAACTGCGTCGAGATTGACAGCACCCTGACCGCCATCCGGGACACCAAGAACCCTGCCGCGGTCCTCCGTTTCTCCGACGCAACAATGTCCCGCTTCCTGACGCGGGTCGCACGACAGAGTTGATCTACGAGGTGCCGCGTCCACGCGTTGCGTGGGCGCGGCACTTTCACGTCCGACGGACCCACCTCTCACCAGACTTCCACAGCCACCGCCTTCAGAACGTCCGACGAGTCGAGTGCTGCGGCATCTTCGTCCATGTGGGCAAAAATCACGTCGCGAACACTATGCCCACCCACCCTCGATGCCACTCACAGTCATCAACCTGACCCCGAACGGCCCAACACCGGGCGACCGAAACGCCCCGATACCCACCCTTCTCACCCTCCGTCAGCGAAACACCAACACCCCGCCTGATCTTCAGGCCCGTTCAGCACCTCAACCGGCCCGAATATCCCGGTCAAGCCATCGACCAAGGACGCCTTCCACACCCAGACCAACCTGCTCGCGGGCACCCCGGAACCAGACCAGGCCCGCCGGGAGTCCACACGACCGACCGCGATCATCGTCACGAACCTGACCAACTGATCCGCCCGAAGCACCCACCCATCGGCCCGGCCACGGACGAAGTTGCTCGAACGCACAACCCGATCAGGGCGTTATGCCATCATCGAGACGTAGTCATGGTCATGACGGTCGAGGGGAGCACGACGGTGCGCGAGGCGGACGGCGGCGGCGGCAAGGTCGACTTCATAGCCGAGACAGTGACCGGCGGCGCAGCCGGCAGCTCCTTGGTCGGAACCCAGACGAAGTTCAGCGTCGACCCCGCCCAGGCCCGCAAGCTCATCGAAGGACTCGAGGCCGCAAAAGACAAGTTGACAGAACTTGCGCTAGCAGGAGAGCAACTCATCCAGGCCGAGTCTCCCCGCAAGGATTTGTACAGTGCCTTCGCGACACTCGCGATCCGTAAAGCGGCTGGCACCGAGCCCGGAGGCTACATGTGGGCCAACACCCAGGCTCGCGACGCACTCGAAAAGACCATCAAGAACATTGAAGCGGCACTACTCCAGTACGAAACCACTGAAAACTCCGCCGAGCATGGACTGAAGGGCTGACGCGCCTTGAACAGGAAGCTCGGGGCAGCGGCCCTCGCCACAGTCTCCATCATGATGTTTACCGCGTGCTCGAAAACCACCACCGAAGGCAATCCTGCTCCAGCCACCAGTCTGGCAACGACGAAACAGACCCCTTCTCCTAGCGAGGAAAAACAGCCATCCGGCAACGACCTGGACATCACCAAATACGCCGACAAACCCTGCGACCTGATCAAACCCGACCAACTCGCCACACTCGGCAACTTCAAGCCAGCTAAACAGGGGGCAGGCCCTCTAGGCCCCACCTGCACCTGGCTGGGTCAGAATTCCATCAAGGACAACACTTACGCTCTGTCGCTAGTCACCAAGGGCTCAACTCTGGAAAAAATGCGCGAGAACGTCAAAGATCGAACGATTTTCAAGACCACGACCATCACCGGTCGGGATGCCTACAGCACCGACGGCACCGACGGAACCCGCGATTGCGCAACCGGAGTCAAGACCTCAAGCAAAGACGCCATACTCGCCCAAGTCAGCCTCGGCGAGAAAGACACCGAGAAGACCGGCAAGTCCTGCCAGGCATCGGAACGCCTAGCCGCGATCATCATCGGGAACCTGGGCGGCTGACCCACTGTGAACAGCAAGCTCGGGGCGGCGACCCTCGCCGCTGTCTCCATCATGATGCTCTCCGCGTGCTCGAAGTCCACCACCGAAGGCACTCCCGCCGCAGCCAGTCATAGACCGGCTGTCCACACGTCGTCCCCCAGCGGGGACCAGCAGCCCTCCGACAACGACCTGGACATCACCAAATACACCGACAAACCCTGCGACCTCATCAAACCAGACCAACTCGCCACACTCGGAAACCTCAAGCCCGCAAAACAAGGGTCGGGACCGCTCGGCCCCACCTGCACCTGGTCGGCACAGGATCCCACCAGGGACAACACATATACTCTGTCACTGGCCACCAAGGGCTCCACTCTGGAATCAATGATCGAGAACGTAAAAATGGATCCAGTTTTCAAAACGACGACCGTTGGCGGCAGGGAGGCATACAGCACTGACAGCACCGATGGCACTCTTAAGTGCGGAACCGGGGTGAAGACATCGAGCAAGGACGCCATTTTCACCCAAGTCCGCCTCGGCGATGAGGACACTGAGAAGACCGGAAAGTCCTGCCAGGCATCGGAACGCCTGGCCGCGATCATCATCGGGAACCTGGGCGACTGACGGCCGGTCACCGAGGTATCGGAATCTCATGTCCGGCAAATCGGCGTTCCCCCGTGACGGCACGGGTTCAATGTGGCGTTTCCTGCCGGTCAGCTTTGATGGATCAGCCGATCCGGGGCGGCCTTCGTGTCGACCCAGGCCCTGGCGAGCTTGCCCGCAGCCGCCTGGAAGACTCCGTCGTGATCGCCGTCCGCAGGCTGGATGGTCTCCGCACGCTTGTCCAGCATCAGGTATCGGTCCACTTCGCGGTCGGCGTGGAAGCGGTAGCGTACCTCGGCGCCGGACTCGTTCTTCTTGTGCAAGTACACAAGCATCCCCAACGCGATCACTCCACGACTTGGTCGTGCGCCAGTCTTACGCACGGTAGCCGGGCTTTATCGGGCATGACTCCGTCGAGCAGACCGAGCAGCGACGTATGAGAAGCCTCGTCGAGTGCAAAAAGCCGGACAGGTCCCTGACTGGGACGAGGAGCCATACCATCCACCTTTGCTCGTCCCGCGACTCCTTGTCGGATAGCGCTAACGGTCACCCTGAACCGCGGCACGGGCCGCGGCCTTCTTGCGCTGGATGTGCCCGACGGGATCCGCATCGTAGCTGCGGCAGTCGTCCTGCCAGGCCGTGAGCGCCTGCCGGATGTCACTCGCCGAGTGCACGTACGCCTCGGAACCCCCGTGCCGAACGGTGGTCCGCGCCAGGTCCGTCCACACCAGGTCGAACCCGTGCAACCGCTGAAGCGCCGACAACACCATCCGATCGAGGACCTCCGCGTCATCGGCCTCGATCCAACGAGCCGCCCAGCGGTGGGCCTCGTCCCTGCCGAGACTGCCGTCGATCACGGCCCGCCACACCTCACCGACCGTCGTCCTGGTCGCCTGCTCGGGCAAGGTCATTCCCACCACCCACGATCGATGCGGCTCTGCAACTGGCTCTCGGTCAGCGCGTCGAGCACGGTGGTCGGTGCGCCGGACGGGTTGGACATGTCCCTGACGACGACCGAATAAGTATTGCCGTCGCCGTTGGGGAGGACCTTGACGATCTGCCCATCGCCCTGAATGTACATTTCGCCGTTCTGCCACACGTGATCCACGTCGACTTGTCGCTGGCCCGTGCGCATCCGGCCGTGCACGTCACGGTCGGAGGTCACGCCCGTAGGCCTGGCCTCCTGCTCCAGGTCGCGGGTAGCCCGCTGGGCACTGGTCATGCCCGCGCCCGCGTCGACGGCCCCGTGTTGCCGCGACGGTTTGCCCGGCTGCCGAGGCCCGCCGGGAGGAGGGCCAGGTTTGGGTGACTTCTTGTGCAGCGCGAACCGTAGGAGCAACAACAGGAGCAGCAGTGTCCGCATCTCCCCTACCCGTTCAGGAGCTTCGTCAGACTGGTGAGACTGTTGATCAGCGCCATCGTGTAGGTGAGGATGCGACCTGCCCACTTGACCACGGCCGCGACGATCTGCGAGGCGATGAGCGGGATCGTCACCACGAAGATCGCCTCGACCGCCCACACGATCACCCTGGCCACCAGGTCGGCGATCAGGTCACGGACGATCTCGCGGGTCATCTCCACCAGGTTGCCCGCGCCCTCGGTGGCCACGGCCATCGCCGCGGAGATCGCTCCCAGCGCGCCGATGGCCTCGACGTTCTTCGCCATCTTGGCCCGGTAGGCATCCGCCGCCGCGCCGTGCCAGTCAGGGATGTCCGCCTCGACGCACGACTTGAGGTCCTCAGACATGCCATACAGTTCTTTGGCCATGTTCTCCCAGGTCGTGACGTGCGACCTGACGACGTCCGGCTTGCCGGTGAGCTCGTCGAGCATCTCCCGCAACGGCTCGAAGTACTCGATCGCCCAGCCGAGCCCGTTGGACAACAGGCCGTTGATCGGGTCGAGCGCGAAGGCGGCGACCTCCACGGCAGCACCCGTCCCGGCGAGCAGGTCGTCGACCCAGCCGTCCGACTTGATGGCATCGACGAGCCCCTCGATGCTGTCGGCGATCCCAGAGCCGGTCCACACCTCATGCGACGACCCGACGGGAGCCACCAGATCGGTCATGACGGCCCTCCCTCGCCCGCCGCACGCACGAGGCTCGCGTTGTCCGCGTCGACGGTCTCGTAGTCGTCCGAGCCGACCAGCAGCGTCGTCACGACGATGTCGAGCGTCTCCTCCTGGTAGGCAATCAGCTCGTCCTGCTCCGCGTGCCTGCCTTCCAGCACCCCGGAGATCCACTCGCACAACACCCCGTAAGCCTGGCCATCCTGCGTGATGTGTGCGCTCGCGGCCTTCACCGCGGCGAACCGCGCCTGGATTTCGGCGACGTTCGCCGCATGGGCGCGCAACTGCTCGACGTCGACTTGGAACGTCATGGTCACCGCTCCCTGAGGTAGGTGCGCGAGTCGTTGCCGTCGTCCTCGTCTTGTGAGACCACACGGGCACTTTCGTTGCCACGCAGCCGGTTTCCGACCCGCTCCGCGATGGCCCGCGCTGCCGGCGAGTCGCCGACCGTGTCCGTGATGATCTCCCGAGACCGGTCGGCCAGCTCGCCCCGCGCTTGACCCAGCGTCGTCAGGATCGCCCGCGCCACCTCGTCCGGCGGAACCCGGTGGATCCGGTCGGTGAGCCGCAGGTCCACCATCGCACCGGTCGAGTCGACCGTCACCTGGGCGAGTCCGTTCTGATCATTCACGGTGACCCGCACGTTCTGAAATCGCTCGCTCATCGCCTGCGTGTCGGCAGCAAGTTTGTCGATGCGCCCCTTCCATGCCTCAAGACGGTCACGTGCGCCGTCCGGATCGAGAATGCCTCCTGCCACGTCGCTCCCCGCCTCGTGTCGTGTCAGCCGGACCGAGGATAGGAGCGGGACTGCGCACGGTCATGGGGAACGCGGATATTCGCTCTGAAGCGATATCCGCCCCCTTGGCCTACCCACGTTGCCTGTGCCCCGGTTCCTTGTCTGACTTCTTGTCGTCCGCTGCTCCCGATCTTGCTCCGTCGCGTTATCACCGCTCGTCCTGTCCGCCTTGACGGTGAGCCAGACCGTCCGGCGATGCTCAGCGTGGTGAGTCGGATGTCCACCGGCAAGCCGGTTGAGTCGACGGTCACGACAACCGTGCCATCGACACCGGTCTCCGGCACCCGTCTTCATGAACACGAGAGCCACCGAACAGGATGCCTCCAGTACCGAGGGCGCCACTGAGGTTGCGCTCGACAACGGACTCGCCCTGGAACCTGTCGATCTACGACACAGGACCGAACAGCGAGACTCCGACCACGAACGGGCCGTCCATCGCGTAGCCCATGGGCGAAGTTCGTCGAACACGCCACTCGATCGGGGCGCTATGCCATCATCGAGACGTAGTCATGGTCATGACGTCGAGGAGAGCACGGCGGTGCGCGAGGCGGACGGCGGCGGCGGCAAGGTCGACTTCATAGCCGAGACAGTGACCGGCGGCGCAGCCGGCAGCTCCTTGGTCGGAACCCAGACGAAGTTCAGCGTCGACCCCGCCCAGGCCCGCAAGCTCATCGACGGGCTGTACGCCGCCCTGGACAAGCTGACCAAGCTTGCGCAGGAAGCAGATCGGCTCAGGCAAACGGAATCTCCGGGCAAGGACTTGTACAGTGGCTTCGCGACACTCGCGATCCGCAAAGCCGCTGGCACCGACCCCGGAGGCTACGCTTGGGCGAACGACCAAGCGCGCAAAGCACTGAAGAAGACCATCGAAAACATCGAAGCGGCACTGCGCCAGTACGAAGCGACTGAACGCGTCGCTGAGCATGGACTGAAGGGCTGATCCACCGTGAAGAGCAAGCTCGGGGTGGCGGCCCTCGCCGCAGTCTCCATCATGATGTTCTCCGCGTGCTCAAAGTCCACCACCGACGGCACCCCCACCCCCGCCACCGGTCGGGGAACGACCGCCCAAACCACATCTTCCAGCGGGGACAAGCAGCCCACCGGCAACGACCTGGACATCACCAGGTACGCCGACAAACCCTGCGACCTGATCAAACCCGACCAACTCGCCACACTTGGAAACCTCAAACCAGGCGAACCCGGGAAAGGCCCCCTCGGACCCACCTGCACCTGGTCGGCACAGAACCCCACCAGGGACAACACCTATGCCCTGTCACTGGTCACCAGGGGAAACACCCTGGAATCAATGATCGAGAACGTCAAAGACGATCCGGTTTTCAAGACCACGACCGTAGCCGGCCGCGATGCTTACAGTACCGACAACACCGACGGTACCCTCGATTGCGGAACCGGAGTCAAGACCTCAAGCAAAGACGCCATCTTCGCCCAAGTCACCCTGGGCGTCGAAGACACCGCAAAGACCGGCAAATCCTGCCAGGCTTCGGAACGCCTAGCCGCGATCATCATCGGGAATCTGGGCGGCTGACCCACTGTGAACAGCAAGCTCGGGGCGGCGACCCTCGCCGCTGTCTCCATCATGATTTTCTCCGCATGCTCGAAGTCCACCACTGAGGGCACTCCCACCGCCGCCACCAGCCAAGGAACGACAGCCCAGGGCAGGTTCAGGCGGTGGAAGCATCTGCTTCGAGGAGTTCGGTGAATACCTCGCTCGGCTTCTTCCAGTCGTGGAGTTTACGGGGTCGGTCGTTGATCTCCGCGGCGATGGCGGCGAGGTAGGTCGGGTCGCTGGTGATCCCGACGCCTTTGGGCAGGTACTCGCGCACGATCCGGCTGAGGTTCTCGTTGCTGCCGCGTTCCCAGGGTGAGTGCGGGTGGGCGAAGAACACCGGCAGCCCTGTCGCCGTGACATCGCGGTGTAGAGCCATTTCCGACCCGCAGTCCCACGTCAACGACCGCTTCACCGTGGTCGGGAGATCACCGACGGCGGCGACGACCGCCTGAGTCACCGACAGTGAGTCCCGCCCCGTCAGCGGCACCAGGATCAGGAACCGGCTGGTGCGTTCCACCAGGGTCGCCACCGCCGACTCGCCGCCCTTCCCGATCACCGGATCCCCCTCCCAATGACCGGGCACGGCACGGCCTTCGACCTCCTCGGGGCGGTCGTCGATGTAGCGGGGCTCCCGGATCCGCGGCGCCGGAGCAGGACGCGGACCGGTCCGTTTCGTGCGGCCGGTGCGCAACGCGATCAACTCCCGGCGCAGCGTCGCGACCGGCTGGGCGTAGACCCACTGGTAGATCGCCTCGTGACTCACCCGACCAGAGTTCCCGGCCGCGTGCCCGCGTGCCAACCGGCCCGCGATCGAGGCCGGTGACCAGCCACGACGCAACAACGACCACACCCGCGACCGCGTCCGAGCCGACGGCTCCACCGCCATCACCTTCGGCCGCGAACGACCCACCCCCGCGGCGGCGTCGGCCGCCACCGCCCGATACCCGTCCCGGCCACCATGACGGGCCACCTCACGCGACACCACAGAGGCATCCCGACCGACCCGGGCGGCGATGTCCCTGAACTCCAACAACTCCACCAGGCCCCGGGAGATCTCCTCCCGATCAGCCAACGTCAACATCCTGCGCACGACAGAGAATCCTCCCCCACCGAACACCAAGATCACATGCTACGACCGCCTGAACTTGCCGCGGCCTGTGGGAAGTCGGGTTGTTCCTGTTGGTCGGGTGTGTGGCGGTCGAGTCTGGTCAGCAGGTCGTCGAGGTCGGTGGTGGTGAACTTCCATCGGAACGGCTGGGCGGTGGCGTTGTAGCGGCGTTCGAAGTCGGTCAGCCGGTGCTGGACCTGGTCGAGGTCGGTGAAGTCGTTGGGAGTGACGACTTTGCGTTGCACGATGGAGAAGTAGACCTCGATCTGGTTGAGCCAGGAGGCATGGACCGGAGTGTGGACCATGACGGCGTTCGGGAACCGTCGTGTGAGTCGGTCGATGGCGGCCTGCCCTCGGTGGGAGGAGCCGTTGTCCACGATCCAGAACACTCGTTTCGCTGAGGCGTAGGGCTCTTGGGTCATGACTTCCTCGGCCAGTTCCATGAACGGGTCGATCCCGGTGGTGTCGCAGCACAGGCCGATGACGCGGGCGTGGTGGACGTCGTAGGCGGCCAGGTAGGCCAGGGCGCCGCCCCGGTCGTACTCGTGGTTGACCCGCATGGTCCGGGAAACTCCCGGAGGGAGGGTGGGGTGGCAGCGGCAGCGGGCCTGGATGGAGGTCTTCTCGTCCGCGCTGATGACGAAGTCGTTGTCGCCCAGCGGTTGTCCGTCCCAGACGCGGGCGTAGAGGTCCAGCACTCGGGCGGCTTTCGCGCGGAAGTCGGGGTCGCGGATGAAGATCCAGGACCGGTACTGCCAGGGTTTGATCGCATCACTGGCGAGGATTCTGCGGACAGTGGAGGCGGAGATGGCCGTGGTGATGCCCTGGGCGACGGCCTCGGCCGCCAGGTCGGGGCAGCTCCACCTCGACAGTGGCACCCCGGTCTGCGTGGGCGGCCGGCAGGCCAGGGCTTTGATCTCGGCGGCCTGCAACGGTGTGACGCGGCTGGGCCGTCCGGAGCGGGGCCGGTCGATCAGCCCGGCCATGCCGTGATCGGCGTAGCGGCCGCGCCAGGTCCGGACGGTATCCACCGTCACCCTGAGACGGCGGGAGATCTCGGCGTTGGCGTGGCCGAGGGCGGCGTCCAGCACGATCCGCGCCCGGATGACCTGCTGGTGGGCGGCGGTGCGGGACCAGGCCGGCCTCGTGAGCCGCCGTCGCTGTGAGGCGGTCGGGGTGATCTCATGTGCGCGGGCGACGGGCACAGACATGCCTTTCGGGTGCTCTCCGATGTGATCGTTGATCATCTCCAGAGGATCTGGCCGGCGAGCGAGCCGGTGGGGCTGTCACGCCCTGGGGCGGGCACGATGTGCCCGTGCCCGTCATCCCTGACTCCACCAAGAATTCCCTCGCCCAGCGGCTGCGGGCGCATGCCAAGGACAACTGGCCTCAACTGGCCGATGTCCACGCCCGCTACCACGGCCAGTTCGCCTACGTGACCGGCGAACTCACCGACGGCGAACGGCTGCCGCTGGTGCGGCTGCGCTACGGCGGATCCGCCCACCGATGGGGCTCGGCCATCTACGTCGCGAGCACGAACAGCTACGAAAACCAGATCTGGTTCACCGGCAGCACCGAAGAAGTCTTCGACCTGGTCTGCGACCTCCACGTGACCAACGCCAAACCTTGATCACGACCCACGGGCATCCGCAAGGTCAACCCCCGAAGAACTTACGGCGCAGACCACTTAGCCACGGACTCTCCCCTCTACCTCCCAGGTACCTGTGGGTCACCCGCCCGCCGAAGGACGTCGCCCACCGCACGCGGCGCGCCCGCCCACCTCCCACCGTCAACACCTGCGGACTCCCCTGGATGACAGCGAGGTAGGCCGTACCTGGTGGCCGCCGACGTGTGTCCCACCGACCAAACACCCGTCGATATTGACATGCGGCGGGCAGAGCGTTCAGATCGGTCGATCTTGGATACCTGCCCACCATCCCCGCCCACCCGGGAAAAGTCGGCCACGCATGAACGCGTGCTTCACTTCCGCCGCAACACCAACCACGCCACCCCGAGTACCACGTTCAGGATGACCAACGAAAGCAGCGTCGAGATGTACCAGGGCATGCCTGGGTAGAGGTACCTCAGCAGGAACTTGGTTGCGATCGTCACCACTATGGCGAGCACCCATGCGGAGACGGGTAAGCGGTCGGTGCTCCGATTGGTCATCATGGCTCCTCTCGGTTCAGGCGTCACGACGGTCGAACAGCAACCAGGACAGGATCACCGGGATCGCACACTCCGCAACGAACACCAGGAACCCGGCGGCTGGCGGCACGGTTCCCACCCCCGGCGGTGCGACAAGGGTAAGACCGATGGTCGTCGGCCAGAACTCCCCCACGGTGCCGGTGAGTCCGGGTATGAGCGGAACGGCAATGAGTGGTACCACGTACACCACAGCGATCACAATCAGTACCGCAGTGGCAGTCCCTCGCACAAGAACCGTCAGGGCGGCAGCGAGAACAGCCAAGACGGCAAGATACGCTCCCGCACCGAACCCGGCTCGCATGAGAACCGCGTTCCACTCTCCGCCCCGGTCGGAGAACACCGCGGTGATCGCGATGGCGATCGCAGCCGTAACCAATCCAACCAGAAACCCGAAGCCCGCAGCCGCGACGTACTTCGCCGTGAGCAGCAGGCCGCGTCGGGGTGCCATGGTCAGCGAGGCCCTGATGACGCCGTGAGTGTACTCGGACCCCGTAACGACCACGCTGACTATGGCGACGGCGATCTGCATGAGGACGACCGCAGGCAACACCGATGCGGCAAGTCTGACCTCGGTGGACTGTGCAAGCGCAGTTCCGCCGGTTCGGGCGAGACCGACGATGATCGCGACAGTCGGCAGGACGAAGGCGATCACAATCCATCGCACCGACCTCAGACTGCGGATCTTCAACCACTCCGCCCGCACCAAACGAATCACTCGGCGATCAGGCACGGTATTCACCGCCACTCGTCCTATAGTCGACGAACCGATTGGTCGCACTAAGAAATGCGTCTTCCAACGACAACCCCTCGTCACCCAACGAATACAGGACCACTCCAGCCCCTAAAGCAAGTTCACCGACCTGCCGTCGAGACAGTCCGTGCACACGTAAACTGTGAGTTTCCGCGCGCTCAACCGTCGCGCCTGCCGACTCCAACGTCGCGGTCAGCTTGTCAGCGCACGGTGTCTCGACCAGGACGCAGGCCCGGACGGTGCTTTCGATAAACGTGCGGGTATCGGTGTCGGCGATCAACCGGCCACCGCCGATCACGACGACTCGCTTCGCGGTTCCCTGGACCTCCGACATCAGGTGCGAGGACACGAGCACGGTCCGTCCCTCTTCAGCGAACTCACGCAGAAGATTGCGCATCCAGTGCACTCCCTCCACATCTAGACCGTTGAGCGGTTCGTCGAGCAGCAGGACAGGCGGATCACCGAGCAACGCGACTGCAAGCCCGAACCGCTGGGTCATGCCTAGGGAGAAGGTCTTGATGCGTTTGCGGCCAACGTCATGCAGGCCGACCAGATCGAGAACTTCGTCGACCCTTACCGCCGGGATGCCGTTGGCGGTGGCGAGAATTCGGAGATGGTCACGCGCGCTGCGTCCAGGATGCGCGGAGCGCGCATCCAGCAGTGCGCCGACCTCTCGCAGAGGTAGCGCGAAATCCCGATATGCGTGTCCGTTGACGGTCGCGGATCCGGAGGTTGGCCGGTCGAGCCCGAGGATGAGACGCATGGTCGTCGACTTGCCCGCCCCGTTGGGACCCAGGAAGCCGGTCACGACACCAGGCCGGACCTGGAAGGACAGATCATCGACCGCATTTCTGCCCTGGTAGACCTTGGTGAGACCTACGACCTCGATCATGGTGTCCTCGCTCGTGGTTGCGCTCAGGTATATTCGACGATGGCTCGGTGGGACTTCGTCGAGGGCCCTCGACGAAGTCCCACCTGCTGATCGACCGAGCCCGCCGAGGCCGACTCGGCGGGCTCGGTATCTCACCGAAGTAGATCGATTAGCAAGCCCACTGCTGGTTCAGAACGTGGCAAGCGATTGCACGGAACAGTTCTTCTGCGCCGACCGGCATCAGTTGGCGAATCAACCACGGCAACGAGTCGAACCACGACTTGAAAGCAGCCCAGCCCGCCTTTACCGCAGCGACCGCAGCGTCGTAGATCTTTCGTCCGAGCTTGATGAGTGCCTCGACGATCCAGCGGCCGACTCCTGCAGGCCGGACGGTGCCGTCGACGCCCGGAGATGTACCGACCACAGACGTACCTGTCGCACCAGGTACGGTGTCCACCGGGCCCGAGGTGCTGGGCTGGCTGACGACGTGAACGACCGGAGTGGACGTGGTGACCGCCTCTGCGGCCGTCGCGAGGCCGGCGCCCCCGGTCAGGAGACCAAGTGTCACCGCCAACGACAGGATGAATCTACGCACGAAAGCTCCTTCAGCCTATAGCGAATGTTCCGGTCGAGTAGCAACCGGCATCGCCAGCCTATCGCTGGACGCACGCATCGAAACCTGTACTTTGGGCCTGATTCGACCCTGTACTTCCGACCGTTTCCCGCATGGAGCCACTGTTGTGCGCGAGCGCAATAATGCCCACACGACTGCGCAGATTCAACTTCCGCATAATATTCGAAACATGATATTTGACAGTCCGCACGCTGATCGAGCGTACGCGCGCGATCTCGGCGTTCGACCGCCCTTCTGCGACCATGTAAAATAACTCACGTTCACTGGCCGTCAGTTCCTTAAAATGGGATAACGACAACAGATCGACAGGCGCCGAAAGGAAGTCGACCACCCGATCCAAGATCGCACCCGAGATCAATGTATCACCGTTGTAGGCAGCGAGAATTGCGGTACGAATACTGGACACAGGCCCGTCACGCCTCACAACAGCTCGCACTCCTGACCGCACGAACGCTGCCACGGCCTCCGGGTCCGACTCGCCGACCAGAACGACGACCCGCTTACCGAACATCGAGGGCAATTTGCCCCCGTTTGCCGTCGCACTCCCCGCCAGTATCCCACTGTCGATTACGAGCACATCCACCTCGTACTCCGGCACCTCGCCTTCCACAGCCGAATCGACACCAAGTCTGCCGGTCACCATGAAATCCGACTCGTCGAGTAGTTCGACAAGTCCAGTCAATAGCGGAATACTGCCCGCACAGACATCAACCCTTAAGCGGCCATCCAATGAAGCCCGTCCGGTCATCGGATCATTTACTTTCACAACCCCCCCTGGGAACGACTGCCTCGCATACGAAGCTCGCTACCCCCCAGGCAACCCACCGTAGTGGATACAGTGCAGTCGGTTTCCGAGCGGTGAAGAAAGTGTGATGCTGATCGCGTTCAGGTATCCAGCACCAAGTGACTCCCTCTGATTACGCCGCTCGGATGCCAAGATGCAACCGATTCACTTCGCCACCAGGGTGAGGACGTCATACTTGGCCACGGACTCGCCCTTCTGGTTCACCAGGTCCGCGTCCCACCGCACCTCCCCGTACTCCTTGTCCTCGCGCGGCGTGATCTGCTTGACCGTCAACGTCACCGTCAACTCGTCCCCCGGGAACGTCGGCGTCAGGAACCGCAGGTTGTCCAACCCGTAGTTTGCCAGCACGGGCCCCGGCTCCGGCGACACGAACAACCCCGCCGCGAACGACACCACCAGATACCCGTGCGCCACCCGCCCACCGAAGAACGGGTTCGCCGCCGCGGCCTCCTCGTCCATGTGCGCGTAGAACGTGTCCCCGGTGAACTCCGCGAAGTGCTCGACGTCCCCCAACGTCACCACACGCGGCCCGGCGACCACCGAATCACCCAACCGCAACTCTCCCAAACGCTTGCGGAACGGGTGGACGTCGCCCTCCGTGCGCGGCGTGCCCGTGACCCACTGATCCGTGACCGCCGTCAACACCCGCGGGCTCGCCTGGACGGCCGTGCGCTGGAGGTGGTGCAGCACCGCACGCACGCCACCCAACTCCTCGCCGCCACCGGCCCGGCCCGGCCCGCCGTGCACCAGCATCGGCAACGGGGAGCCGTGTCCGGTCGACTCGCCGGCGTCGTCGCGGTCCAGCACCAGGACCCGGCCGTGCCACGGCGCGACGCCCAGCACGACCTCGCGGGCGAAGTCGACGTCGTGCGTGACCACCGAGCCGACCAGGCTGCCGGCTCCCCTGGCCGCCAGAGCGACCGCGTCCGAAACATCCTTGTAGGGCACCAAAGTGGCGACCGGACCGAACGCCTCGACCGAATGCGGCTCGGCCGCGGACGCGTCGGCCGTCAACAACACCGGCGAGAGGAACGCGCCTCGAACGGCGTCCGCACCGACGACCTCGACCTTGTCCGGCGAGCCGAAGACGATCTTCCCCGTGGACAGCAGCGCCTTCAACGACCGCCGCACTTCCTCCCGTTGTTCCAACCCCGCCAACGCGCCCATGCGCACGGTCCCGTCCGCCGGATTGCCGATCACCACGCGGGCCAGCCGTGCCGAAGCGGCCTCGGCGACGTCGTCCAGCAGACCGGCGGGGACCAATGCCCGGCGGATGGCCGTGCACTTCTGCCCGGCCTTGGTCGTCATCTCCGTGACCAACTGCTTGACGTACAGGTCGAACTCGGGCGTCCCAGGAACGGCATCCGGGCCGAGGATCGAGCAGTTCAGGGAATCGGCCTCGGCGTTGAACCTGACGCCGTTGCGCACCACGGCCGGGTGCGTGCGCAGCTTGGCGGCGGTCGACGCGGAACCGGTGAAGCCCACCAGGTCCTGTTCGGTCAGGTGGTCCAGCAGGTCACCGGCACCGCCGCTGAGCAGCTGCACGGACCCCTCCGGCAGCAGGCCCGAGGCGATGATCAACTCGACCAGCTTCTCCGTGACGTAGGCCGTCTGCGACGCCGGTTTGATCAACGACGGCACGCCCGCCACGAACGCGGGCGCGAACTTCTCCAACGGCCCCCACACCGGGAAGTTGAACGCGTTGATCTGCACCGCGACCCCGCGCAACGGCGTGCCGATGTGCCGCCCGACGAACGTCCCCGCCCGCCCCAACGGCTCCACGGCGCCGTCGACGTACACGCGAGAGTTCGGCAGTTCGCGCTTGGCCTTGCCGGAGTACGTGAACAGCACGCCGATTCCACCGTCGACGTCGATCAACGAATCGGCCTTGGTCGCACCGGTCCGCGCCGACAGCGCGTACAGCTCCTCGCGGTGCTCCCGCAGGTACGACGCCAACGCCTTGAGCAGCGCACCACGCTGGTGGAAGGTCAACTCGCGCAACGCCGCGCCCCCGACCCGCCGCCCGTAGTCCAACGCGGCGGCCCGGTCGACCCCGTCCGCACTGATCCGCGCGATCTCGTCGCCGGTCACCGCGTCGTGCAGCGGCGCCCCCTCCGACGGCGACGTGAACCAGCGACCGGACACGTAACTGCGCAGCAGGGCCATGTGTCGACCTCCTCGTCGAACCCGGTGTGACACCGACACTAGAACTTGCCGGTTCAGTGACATGATCGCCGGGTGGGTGAACTCTTCGAGACGATCCGTACGGGTGCCGCCGAGGCCGATCGGGTCGGCAGGCTGCCGGACACCGTGGTGAACGCCCTGGTCGAAGCCGGTGTGACACGTCGGCTCGCACCCGCGCGGTTCGGTGGCGGCCAGCTCGACCTGCCCGCCTGGGTGGCCGAGATCGAGGCGCTGTCGGCCGCCGACGGGTCGGCCGGGTGGACCGCGATGACCACGTCCGCGACTTCGGCGTTGGCCTGGTACCTGCCCGAGGAGACCGCCGACGAGGTGTTCTCGCCACCGGACGCCGTGGTCGCGGGCACGGCCGCACCGCGCGGCACGCTGACCGGCGACCGGGTCACCGGCCGGTGGGGCTGGGGCAGCGCGGTCGACTGGTGCACGTGGGTCGTCGGCGGAATCTCCACCCCGGAGGGGCCACGACTGGCGTTGTTCCCCCGCGCCGACGTGATCGTGCACGAGACGTGGGACGTGGCCGGCCTGCGCGGCACCGCGTCGCACGAGTGGGAGGTCGTCGACGCCTTCGTGCCGGCGGACCGGCGGGTGTGGCCGCCCTCGCTGCACGTCGAGGCGCCGTTACCGTCGTTCCCGTTCTTCTCCTTCCTGGCCATGGGCGTGGCGTCCGTGTGCCTGGGCATCGCGGGCCGGGCGTTGGACGAGGTCGAGTCCACCGACGGACTGCTCGACCTGGCCACGGCCGACGCACGGCTGGCGGCGGCACGGGCGTTCCTGCGCGCCGAGGTGGACGAGCGGTGGGCGTCCGCGTTGACCGGCGGGGAAAGCACTTTGCGCCAACGCGCGCGACTACGCCTGGCCTGCTCGCACGCCGCGCACGAGGCGGTGTCCGTGACGCGGTCGGCGTTCGAGGTCGCGGGCGGCTCGGCGGTGTTCTCGTCGTCGCCCTTGCAGCGATGTCTGCGGGACGTGCACGTGGCCGCCCAGCACGCCATGGTGTCGCGGCGCCTGTTCGAGACCTATGCCCGGGTACGCCTGGATCTCCCCGTCGACACCGGTCGCCTCTGACGGAATCCCCGGACCTCGGGAAACCGTTGAACACGACGTGAGACTGTCCGTCCTCGACCGCTCCCGGACCCGTCAAGGTGGCACGCACGCTCAGGCGTTGCGCGACACGGTGACGTTCGCCGCGGAGATCGAACGTCTCGGCTACCACCGGTTCTGGGTCGCCGAGCACCACGGCGTCCCCGGCGTGGCCGGTGCGGCGCCGACCGTGTTGGCGGCGGCGGTCGCGGCGGCCACGACGAGGATCCGGGTCGGCACGGGCGGCGTGATGCTGCCCAACCACCAACCCCTGGTCGTGGCCGAGCAGTTCGGGGTCCTGGAGTCGTTGCACCCGGGTCGGATCGACATGGGGTTGGGGCGTTCGGTCGGGTTCACGCCCGCCGTGCGGGAGGCGTTGGGGCATCCCAAGGAGGACGCCGAGGAGTTCGAGCCCCGGCTGCGCGAGCTGCTGTCGTACTTCACCGGCATGGCCGGGGTCCGGGGCTACCCGGCCGACGGACTGCGGCCCTCGGCGTTCGCGCTCGCCGTCGGCCCCGGCGCGGCGACGGCCGCGAAGCTGGGGTTGCCGCTGGTCATCGGCACGTTCAAGGGCGTCGAGCCGACCGCCGCGGCCATCACCGCCTACCGTCGCGACTTCCGACCCGGCTGGACCGACGAGCCGTACGTGATCGTCTCGTCCACCGTCGCCGTGGCCCGGACGACCGACGACGCGTGGCGCCTGCTCGTACCCGAAGCGTGGTCGATGGCCTACTCACGGACACGCGGCGAGTTCCCCGCACTACGCGCGACCGAAGACGTCCTGGCGCGAGACATGACCCCGCGCGAACGCCGCTACTTCGAGGAGTCGCTGACCGGCCACGTCTTCGGCACGCCCGACGAGGTCGCGGACCGGCTCGCCGACCTGGCGGAACGGACCGGCGCGGACGAACTGCTCGTCACCACGAGCACGTTCGACCGCGCCGCCCTGCTCGACTCCTACCGCCTGCTGGCCACGCTCTAAGGCTCGCGCTGCTCGGCCAGGAAGCGCTCGAACTCCGCACCCAGCTCGTCGGCGCTGGGCAACGGTTCGCCGTCCTCCACGAGCAGGTTGTCGGACGCCTCGGCGAACGCGTCGTACTGGCGCTCCAAAGCCTCGACGACCTGGGCCACCTCCTCCGACTCGCCGACCTGGCGGGCGATCTCGGTGTCCGCTCGGCGGGCCGACTCGTCCAGCGCGTCCGTCGGCACGATCAAGCCCGTGACCTGCGAGAGCGAGTCCAGCAGGGCACGTGCCGCGGCCGGGTAGCCGCTCTGCGCCAAGTAGTGCGGCACGTACGCGGCGAAGCCGACCGCGTCGTGACCGGCCTGGCCCAGGCGGTACTCCAGCAGTGCCGACAGGTTGCCCGGCACCTGCACCCGGCTGAACGGCGACCGCTCCACCACCAGCTCGGGACGGGTCGCGTGGGAGATCACCGACAGCTTCCGGGTGTGCGGGACGCCCATCGGGATGCCGTGGAAACCGACCGTGAGGCGCACGCCCCAGCGCTCGATCAGGCCCCGCACCGCGGCGATCACGCCCTCCCACCGGCGGTCCGGTTCCGGGCCGGACAGCAGCAGGTACGGGGTGCCCAGCGCGTCGTGCAGCAGCCGCACGACCAGCTCCGGCGCCGCGTAGTCGACCCAGCGGTCCGTGTCGTAGGTCATCGTGGGCCGACGGGCGCGGTAGTCCAGCAGCCCGTCGAGGTCGAACCGGGCGATCACCCGGTTCTCGTGCGCGTCCAGCAGGTGGTCGACCAGCAGCGAACCGGCCTGCCCGGCGTCCATGAAGCCGTCGAAGTGGTGCAGCAGCACCGCTCCGGTCAGGTCCGGGACGTCCGAGTCGACCTCGACCAGGTCCTCCGGCTCCACGGCGTTCCTCCTCGTTGTCCACGTCGTCCCTCACGCCAACCCGGCCGGGACCGGTTCCATTCCCGGCGCTTGACCTCGATCAACGTGGAGGTTTTAGCCTTCCGGGGCATGGACATGGAGACCACGGCGTGGACATCGCTGTACAACACGATCACCGCGCAGAACGACCGGCGCCCGTTCTCGCTCGCCGGACTGCGCCGGATCTGGGCGTTCACCTCGACCCGTCGGGGCCGGCTGTTCCGCTACCTCGGCGTGAGCGTGATCGTGGCGGTACTCGCCGTGGCCACGCCCGTGCTCGCCGGACGCGTGGTCGACGCGATCGTGTCCGGCGAGCCTTACGCCACCGTGCTCGGGCTCTCCGCGTCGATCGCCGTCCTCGCCGTCCTGGAGGCGGGGTTGGGCCTGGTGTCCCGGTGGCTGTCGGCCTCGCTGGGCGAGGACCTGATCCTGGCCCTGCGCACGGCCGTGTTCGACCACGTCCAACGGATGCCCGTGGCGTTCTTCACCCGGACCCGCACCGGCGCCCTGGTCAGCCGGTTGAACAACGACGTCCTCGGCGCGCAACGGGCGTTCAGCGACGTCCTGTCCGGCGTGGTCGGCAACCTGGTGACGTTGGCGCTGACGTTCGTGGTCATGGTCGGCCTGTCCTGGCAGATCACCCTGTTGGCGCTCGTGCTGCTGCCGCTGTTCGTCGTCCCGGCCAGGCTCATGGGCGCGCGACTGGCCAGGCTGCGACGGGAGGCCGCGGCCCACAACGCGACCATGGGCACGCAGATGACCGAGCGGTTCTCCGCGCCCGGCGCGACCCTGGTGAAGCTGTTCGGCAGCCCGGACCGGGAGTCCGACGAGTTCGCCGTCCGCGCCCGCCGGGTGCGCGACATCGGCCTGCGGACCGCGATGGTGCAGACCGTGTTCATCACCAGCCTGACGCTCGTGTCGTCGTTGGCGTTGGCGCTGGTCTACGGGCTGGGCGGGTTCTACGCGCTGGCCGGTTCGCTGGAGCCCGGTGCCGTCGTGGCGTTGGCCCTGCTGCTGACCAGGCTGTACGCGCCGCTGACCGCGCTGGCCGGCGCGCGGGTCGAGGTGATGAGCGCCCTGGTGAGCTTCGAGCGGGTCTTCGAGGTGCTGGACCTCGAACCGTTGATCACCTACCGCGACGACGCCCGGACGGTCCCCGACGGGCCGGTGTCGGTGGAGTTCGACCACGTCCGCTTCGGCTACCCGGCGGCGGACAAGGTGTCGTTGGCGTCGTTGGAGGAGGTCGCGTCCCTCGACACCCGGGCCGGGGTCGAGGTGCTGCACGACGTGTCGTTCACGGCCGCGCCCGGCCAGGTCGTCGCCGTCGTGGGCTCGTCGGGTGCGGGCAAGTCGACCCTGGCGTCGCTGCTCCCCCGCCTCTACGACGTGGACTCCGGCGCGATCCGGCTGTCCGGCGTCGACGTGCGGGACCTGTCGGCGGCCACGCTGCGGTCGACGCTGGGCATGGTGACCCAGGACGGCCACCTGTTCCACACCACCGTCCGCGAGAACCTGCTGCTCGCCCGGCCCGCGGCCGGCGAGGACGACCTGTGGGAGTCCCTGCGCCGGGCCCGGCTCGACGACCTGATCCGCACCCTGCCCGACGGCCTGGACACCGTCGTCGGCGAACGCGGCTACCGGCTGTCCGGCGGCGAACGCCAACGCCTGACCATCGCGCGCCTGCTCCTGGCGGGCCCGCGCGTGGTCATCCTGGACGAGGCCACGGCGCACCTGGACTCCACGTCGGAGGCCGCCGTGCAGGAAGCGCTCGCCGAGGCGTTGGCCGGGCGGACCGCGATCGTGATCGCCCACCGGCTGTCCACGATCCGCGCCGCCGACCAGATCCTCGTGGTGGAGGACGGGCACATCGTGGAACGCGGCACCCACACCGACCTCCTGGCGGCCGACGGGCGCTACGCGCGGCTCTACCGGACGCAGTTCGACGAGGCCGCCGTCACGGGGGCTTGAGGATGCCGCGGTCGTAGGCCGCGGCCACCGCGGCGGCCCGGTCGGTCGCGTCGAGCTTCGCGTACAGGTGGGTCAGGTGGGTCTTCACGGTGGCCTCGCTGATGAACAGCGTCCGGGCGATCTCCCGGTTGGTGGTGCCCTTCGCCACGAGCGTGAGGACGTCCAGTTCGCGGGCGCTCAGCGGGCGTTCGCGGGGCGCGGGCGTGCGGACCTCGGTGAACAGGCGCGTGGCGATGGACGGGGAGAAGACGGTGCGGTCGAGGGCGGCGGCACGCACCGCCTCGAACAGCTCGTCGCGCAACGCGGCCTTGAGCAGGTAGCCGGTCGCACCGGCCTTGATCGCGGGGATGACGTCGGCGTCGGTGTCGTAGGTGGTCAGCACCAGCACGCGGCAACGCAGGCCACGCCGGGTCAGCTCGCCGATCGCGGCCACCCCGTCGCCCCGGGGCATGCGCAGGTCCATGAGGACCACGTCGGGGTCGAGGCGTTCGGCCATCGCCACGGCCTCCTCGCCTCCGGACGCCTCGCCGAGCACCTCGAACTCCGGGGAGGCCGCGAACATGCCGTGCAGACCGTCCCGGACCACCGGGTGGTCGTCGACGAGCAGCACCGTGATCGGCCGGCTCACCCCGACACCACCCGGCTCCCGCTCCCGGGATCCCCACACCGCCGCACCAGCGGCACACCGCCCCCTCCCGACACCGTCAACCCGCCTTCGCACGTCCTCACCGGGGCGCCTCCGGCACCGCCGGGACCCGCGCCGACACCGCCGTGCCCCCGCCCGGTTCGGACTCCACGGCCACGACTCCCCCGACCCGACCGGCGCGCAGGCGCATGCCGTCGAGCCCGAACCCGCCCCGGTCCGACGGGCGCGGCGCGTGCTCCGGGTCGAAGCCCTTGCCGTCGTCGCGCACGTCCAACGTCACCTCGTCGTCGATGTAGGACAGCGTGACACCGACCCGGTCCGCCTCGGCGTGCCTGGACACGTTGTTCAGCGCCTCCTCCGCGATCCGCAGCAGGGTCGACTCGATCTCGTCGTGCAACGGCTCGACGCCGCCGACCACCGTGAGGTCCACCCGCGCGGTCGCCGTGGCCGACCACCGGTCGACCGCCTCCCGCAACGCCTCGGGCAGGGTCCGGTTCTCCAGCGGGCCGGGGACCAGGGCGTGCACCGAGCGGCGTGCCTCGCCCAGGCTGTACCGGGCCAGGGCGACCGCCCGCTCCACGCGCGCACGCGCACCGTCGCCGTCGGTGTCCAGCGCGGCCTGCAACTGGGTGACCACGCCGACCAGGCCCTGCACCAGCGTGTCGTGCAGGTCGGCGGCCAACCGGCGGCGTTCGGCCGTGATCCCGGCTTCCCTCGCCCGGGCCTGGAGCACGGCGTTCTCCGCGAGCGCGGCGGCGAGCCGCGCGTTGACCGTCTCCAACTCCTCGATGACCACCGCCTGCCTGCGCCGCTTGTCCGCTTCCCGATCGTTCACGCGGTCGAGCACGAGCGCGAGCGTGGCGTGCAAGGCGAACAGCACCGCGAACACGACCAGTTCCCCGACGTCGTCCGGCGGCGGGCCGTCCGGCACGGCGGACTGCGAGAGCGCGAGCGTCAACGCGACGGAGAGCAGCCCCCACCGCCGCGCCGACCGGGACAGGTGCAGGCCCGCGTCGAAGTAGCCCATCAACGCGAACACCGAGAAGAACGGGTTCAGCCAGCACAGCGCGAATGCCAGCGCGCCGCGCACCACGAAGTACAGCGACCCGCGCGCCCGTTGCCAGACCAGCGCACCCACGACCAAAGCCGCCGCCCACAGGACGTCCGTCGTCGACATCAACGCCGGTGCGGTCGCCGCCGACGCGACCGTGCCCAAGGCCAGCAGGCCGTACGGCCCCCACCGCAGGAACCACCCGTCCACCGCCTACTCCCAGCGGAACCAGCGGGCGGCGACACCGACCAGGACGACCGTCCACAGGGCGAGCACGGCCAGGTGGGTCCACGACGGCAGGTCACCGGCCGCCGCCGCGTCCAACGCCCGCGCGGCGGCACCGAACGGAACCAGCTCGACGGCCCGGCGCACGGCCGCCGGCAGCGCCTGGACCGGCACGTAGATCCCGGCCGCGAACATCGCGGGGAAGAACACCGCCAGCCCGATCGCCTGCGCGGCCTTGACCGTGCGGGCCACGGCCGTGACCACCGCGCCCGTCGCCAACGCCGCGAGGGTCGCGAGCGTCAACGCCACCCCGTACGCCACCGGGTGGTCGGGCAGTGCGACGCCCCACACCAGGCGTCCGATCAGCACGGCCAGGAGTGCGCCGACGACCGCCGCGGTCCCGTGGATGAGCAGTTGCACCGCGAGGAGGTGGGCCGGCCGGGCCGGGGTGGTGCGCAACCGGCGCAGGATGCCGCGCTCCCGGTAGGAGGTCAGGGTGCTCGGCAACGCCAGCAGGCTCGCCGTGACGAGCGCGACGAGCACGGTGCTCGGCACGAACACGCCGATGATCCCCCGGTAGGTCGGCACGAGACCGAAACCCAGCAGCAGCAACGAGGGGAAGGCCAGTACCCAGAACAGCGCGCCGGGTTCGCGCAGGAACAGCCTGGTCTCGACTCTGAGCACGTCAGGGTTCCTCTCGCGTGATGCGCAGGTACGCGTCGTCCAGCGTGGCGTCGGTGATGCGCAACTCCCGCACCTCGTGACGGTGGCGCACGAGCAGCGCCCCGACTGTGTCGTCGGTGCCTTCGATGACCACCTTCGCCCCTTCCCCGGTCACGGACACCACGCCCGGCAACCCCGCCAGGTCGGGCAACGGGGTCACCGGGCGGAAGGAGATCACGACCGGGCTGCCCTTGATCAGGTTTTCCGGCGTGTCCAGGGCGGCGATCCGGCCCCGGTCGAACACCGCGACCCGGTCGCACAGGTGACGTGCCTCGTCCATGAAGTGCGTGACCAGCACGATCGTCACGCCGGAGTCGTTGAGGTCGCGGACCAACCGCCAGGTCTCCCGGCGGGCACGCGGGTCGAGCGCGGCCGTGAGCTCGTCGAACACCACGACCTTCGGATTCCCGATCAGGGCCAGCGCGATGAACAGGCGCTGCTTGCGGCCACCCGACAACGCCCCGAAACGACGGTCCAGCAGGTCTTCGAGACCCAGCCGTTCGACGAGCGGACGCCAGTCGGCCGGTTCGCGGTGGAAGGAGCCGTACAGCTCCAGGGCTTCACGCACGGTCAGCTTGGGCTGCAACTCGCTGTGCTGGAGCTGGACGCCGAGGATGCGGGTGACCCGGTCACGGTCGCGGACCGGGTCGTACCCGCCGACCCGGACCGTGCCGGAGTCCGGTGCCCGCAAGCCTTCCACGCATTCCACGGCCGTGGTCTTCCCGGCGCCGTTGGGACCGAGGATGCCGAAGATCTCCCCCTCGGCCACGGTGAAGTCGACCCCGTCGACCGCCTTTACCGACCCGTAGGCCTTGCGCAGCCCTTGAACTTCGACGATGGACACCGCCCCATCTTCTCCACCCCACACCCCCGCCCCATCCCCCATCAAGCCCGACTCCACCCTCAACCGATCGGCTGACCCCCCAACCCCGCGAGTTATGCGTTCAGACACCGCGAAATGTGCACTCAGGCACCTTCGATCGGGTGAATGCGGGCACAGTGGTGGACATGGACCTGAGCCCGCGCGCGCTGTTCTCGTTCGCCCGGACCACCGTCACGACGACGGTGCCGTCCCTGGTCGTCACCGCCGCCTCCGTGCCCGGCCGCGTACTCGACCTGCTCCAGGCGGCCGAGGACGTGGTCCGCCGGGCGGACGCGTTGGTCGACCGCACCGAACGCGTACTGGAGGAGACCGAGATGGTGGTCGGGCGCGCACGCGTGGCCACGGCCGCCGCCGAACAGGTCCTGACCGACGCGTCGACGGCCGCGCGCACCTCGCGGGAACTCGTCGACGACTACGCGCCCCTGGCCCGGCAGGCCCGACCGTTGGCCAAGCGGTTCGTCGACGAGTTGTCGCCGCAGGAGGTGGACGCGGCCGTCGAACTGGTCGACCGCCTGCCCGTGCTCACCCGGCACCTGATCGAGGACGTCCTGCCCATCCTCGCCACCCTCGACCGGGTGGGCCCGGACATCCACCAGTTGCTGGAGGTCACCAACGACGTCCGGCAGGCGATCCTCGGCATCCCCGGCTTCGCGTTCCTGCGCCGCCGGGGCGAGGATCGCGAGGACGACTAGGGGTCGAGTTCGTGGCCGGGTTCGCCGGTCGTCGTGTTGCGGACCTTCAGCTCCGACTCGTACACGTGGCGTTGGCCGCCGAGCAGCCGGTCGCGGGCGGTGCGCTCCAACGAGCGGAACAACGCGTAGTAGCCGTCGTCGTAGTCCTCGACGAGCTGGAACGTCCACCGGCCGTCGACCACGTTGCGGCCGACCAACTCCTGCTCGACCCGGTCCGCGAGGTAGGCGTGCCCGGCCGCGCGCAGCAACTCCACGGCGTGCGCCACCTTCTCGTCGGCGCTGCCCGTGAGCTGGTGGAAGTCGTAGAGCGCGCCCCGCGCCCGTTCCGTCGTCTCCAACGCCTCGGTGAGCGCGCCGACCGCCTCGACGGTCGTGTCGTCGACGCCGTCCGGTCTCCTGCCCTGGGTTTTGTCGATGGTGGTCATGGCCGCAGCCATACCCGCGCGAAGCTCGCGTTACACCGTCTACAAAGGACACGAAAAGCGGGATTGGGCACATCGGTGAACGGGTACCCGCCGGAGCATGACCTGGCGCATCGGTGCTCTGATCGCGGTGGTGGTGCTCGTCGTGGGAGCCGTCGCGGCGGTGATCGTGCCCCGCTTCGGCACCGACACGATCGACCGCTCGCAACCGGCCCTGCTCCAGTCCGTGCGCGACCTGAGCCAGTACCACGCGGCGGCGGGCGAGTTCCAGGTCGTCCTCGACATCGAGAACGACGTCCGCTACGTACCCGCCGCGTTGGCCGGCAAGCGGACGCTGTTCGTGGCGGCCGGTTCGGTGAACGCCTACGTCGACTTCGCCGGAATCGAGGAGAAGGCACTGAGGATCGACCAGGAGCACAAGACCGTCGAGGTCGACCTCCCCGCACCGGCGTTGGACAAGCCCAACCTGCACCAGGAGAAGTGCTACGTGTTCGCCCAGGAACGCGGCCTGTGGGACCGCCTGACCGACATGGTCGAGACGACCGACCAACAGCCGTTCTACGTGGCCGCCGAGGAGAAGATCGCGGCGGCGGCCAAGGAATCCGGCATTCTCGCGAAGGCGTCGGACAACACCCGCAAGATGCTGTCCGGACTACTCGGCGCGTTGGGGTACCAGGTGACGTTCGCGAAGGCGGACTGACAGCGACCACGCGGTACCCGAATGCACATTTCGCGGTGCCTGAACGCACAACTCGTGGTGTCTGAACGCATAACTCGCAGGTGGGCTAGGCTTGGCGGCCGATGAGGCGCAAGCAGAGGCCCGCGGCACTCGCCCAGCGGCACGGACTCGACCCCGCACGACTACGACTGCCCGACGAAGGCCACTGGACCACGCTGCGCGACCACCTGGTCGACCGGTTGCCCCGGGTGGAGCCGGCCAGGATCGACGAACTCCTCGCCCAGGGCGCGATCCACGACCTGCACGGCCCGCTCGCACCCGACACCCCGTTCGCACCCGGCACCTCGGTCTGGTTCCACCGGGACCTGCCGAACGAGGTGCCCGTGCCGTTCGACATCTCCGTCGTGCACCGCGACGACGCCATCCTCGTCGTCGACAAACCGCACTTCCTGGCCACGATCCCCCGCGGCAGCCACATCGTGGAGACCGCACTGGTCCGGCTACGCCGCGATCTCGACCTGCCCACGCTCAGCCCCGCACACCGACTGGACCGCGGCACAGCCGGCCTCGTGCTGTTCGTCGTCGATCCCACGCTGAGGGGCCGCTACCAGAACCTGTTCCGCGACCGCGGCGTGCACAAGGAGTACGAGGCGATCGCCCGCTACGACCCCGGCCTCGACCTGCCGCGCACGGTCACCAGCCGCATCGTCAAGATCAAAGGTGTGATCACCGCCCAGGAGGTGCCCGGCGAGCCCAACGCCGAGACGCGGATCGAACTCGTGGAGCACGACGGGCAGTGGGGCCGTTACCGACTGCTGCCCACCACCGGGCGGACGCACCAGCTCCGACTGCACCTGAGTTCGCTGGGCATCCCCATCCGCGACGACGACTTCTACCCCGTCCTCACCGAGAAGCCGTTGGACGACTTCACGAACCCGTTGCGCCTGCTGGCGAAGGTGCTCGCCTTCACCGACCCGGTCACCGGCGAGCACCGGCGCTTCACCAGCGGGCTGCGACTCGACCTCTAGTTCAGGTAGCCGAGCATCTGGGCGATCTGCGCCGAACGCGACTCGAAGATCCGGTCGGCCAGGCCCTTGGACTGCGGGTTGGAGCCGCCCTCGCGCTCGAACTTGGCGATCGCGACGGCGTTGTGCTGATGGGCGATGAGGAGGTTGAGGAAACCCTTCTCGAACTCGCCGGACGGCAGCGCGGCGATCTCGGCGATGTCCTCGGGACGCGTCGAGTGGTCGCCGCCGTGGTCGGCGTGCAACTGCATGTCCGTACCGGACGACTCGGGCTTGCCCCAGTCGCCGAGCCACTTGGTCATCGAGTCGATCTCGGAGAGCTGCGTGACCTCGATGGCCGCGGCGAGCGTCTTCACGTCCGACCGGACCGCGTGGTCCTTGGCGAGCTTCACGATCTCCAGGCCCTGCTTGTGATGGGCGATGGCCATCTGCAGGAACATCACGTCGGTGTCGTTGTGCTCCGCGGTCTCCGCGATCGTCGACGGCGCGGGGCCGGTCGGCGTGACGAGACCGTCGGAAGGCGAACTACACCCGGCCACCAGCAGCAGGGACAGGCCGGCGACTAGGGCGACGAGGCGCTTCAAGGTCGTCTCCTCGAAAAGGGTAGGGGAAAGCCCGCCCGCGCCGTGTCAGGGCGGCGCGGACGGGCTTCACGGGGTCGACCCCGTCAGAGCCGCTGCCACAGCGACGGCGTGTTCGGCGGTTCCCAGCCGGTCAGCGAGGTGTGACCCTGGATCGCCTTGTAGGACGCGCCACCGTAGGTGACCTGCGCGCCGGTCGCGTACGACACGCCCGCGGCCCACGTGCCACCGGCCGGCGGCGTCGTGGTCGTGGTGGGCTTGGTCGTCGTGGTCGGCGGCGTGGTGGTCGTGGGCCGCGTGGTCGTCGTCGGGTCGGGGTCGGGGTTGCCCCCGCCGACCTGCAGGTCGATGCAGGCGTAGAACGCGTTCGCGGTGTCCGAGATGTTCCACACGGCCAGCACCTTCTGGCGACCGGAACGGCCGCCGAGGTTCACCGAGTGCGTGACGGTCGCGCCGGGCTGCTTGCCACCGTCGTTGATCTCGGCGATCTTCGAGCCACCGATGAAGTACTGCCAGGTGCTGGTGGCGTGCCGGGCGGTCAGCGTCCAGGTGAACTGGGCGGAGCTGCCGACCGATGTGGCGGGCCAGTTCTTGCTGTCGTCGTTGAGGATGGCGAACTGGCCGATGCCGGCGTTGCAGCTCGTCAGGCCCTTGGGGCCTTCGACGCTCTGCGGCTCGTACTGGATCTGGCCGCAGCCGGTGACCTTGCCGGAGGCGCACAGCGCCTGGCGGCTGGGCGGCGACGAGACGTAGCCGTGGGCGCTGGCCGAGCCGGCGCCGGCGACGATGATCAGGGGGGCGACGCCGACGCCCGCGAGCATCGCGGCGACTTTGCGTTTCACGCTCATGTGTTCTGTCCAGCTCCTTCGGAGGGAACCCGGGGGCTCCCGGTGCAGGGGTGGTCCGCGGCGGCCGGATCTCGTCGACACCGCGTGACGCCTCGCGGACGGGGCGTCACGGACATCGATGTGGTCTAGACCATAATCGGCAACGTCATCCGGGTCAAGGAAGTGGGCCGGGCGGCCCAACGGGACGCCGTCCACAGTGTGAACACGACCCGGAAAACGTTCCGCCACACGGATCACACGTCCGAACGGACGCGGGCGCGGGTGCGCCGCACGGACGTGGTTCTCGACGGGTGACCGTCGAAGCCTTTCCCGGTTCGGCAGGGACCTCACGGGAAGTTCTCGCAGGGTCCGCGGCTGGGTTCTCACCGCGGGGTTCGTACGGGGAGGGGCCTGGGGGTCCGCCGTCGCAGGGGGACGGCGGACCCCACCCCCGGTCAGCAGGAGAGGTTGTTGCCCGCCGGCACCCCGAGGATGCCCACGAACTTCTGGTACGCGTTGATCCGGCTCTGCACCTGGGCGGGGTTGCCGCCGTTGCACTCGAGGGTGCCGTTGATGCTGCGGATGGTCTCGCCGAAGCCGGCGCCGGTCACCATCGCGTTGTGCGCGGTCATGGTGCCGGGACCGTTCTGGGTGTTCCAGTACCAAAGGCCGGTCTGCCAGGCCACCGCCGGGTCGCGCTCGACCAGGTACGGGTTGGTCAGCAGGGGCAGGCCCAGCGCGTCGCCCGCGGCCTTGTAGTTGAAGTTCCAGCTGAGCTGGATCGGGCCGCGGCCGTAGTACGCCGCGTTGCCGGCCGGGCACCCGTACGACTTGCTCGTGTCGCAGTAGTGCGGGTAGTTGGCCTGGTTCTGCTCCACCACGTAGTACAGGCCGCCGGTCTCGTGGTTCACGTTCGCCAGGAACGCCGCCGCCTCCTGCTTGCGGACGACGTCACCGCCGGTGTTCGCGAAACCGGGGTACGAGGACAGGGCCGCGACCAGACCGGCGTAGGTGTAGAAGCTGCTCCGGCTCGGGAACATCTGGTTGAACTGGGCCTCGCTCACCACGAACTGGCCGGGGTTCGGGTTCTGCGTGGTGCTGGTGCTCGTGACCGTGGTGGGCGTGTCGCCGCACCCGGTGTACGGGTCCCAGTACCAGGTGCTCACGACCGGGTCGTAGCCCGGGTTGTCGTGCTCGGCGACGTAGTACTTGTTGTCCGTGTAGCGGACGACGTCGCCGGTCACGTACGCCTTGCCGCGCACCCAGGTCTCGGTGCACTTGGCGGGCTGGGTCGGACTGGTCGGCACGGTCGTGGTCCTGGTGGTCGTCGTGGTGCCGGTGCCCGGACCGGAGCCGCAGGTGCCCTGGTCCGTCCAGACCTGGGTGCCGCCCGGCTTCTCGTTCTGGGTCCACCACTTGGCGGTCCAGTTGCGACCGTTGTAGGAGGCCGTCTGGCCGCCCGTGTACACCGACGACGCACTCCAGGCCGCGGCGCAGTCGGCCGCGGAGGCGGACGTCCCGGCGATCGCGATCGCCGTGCCCGCGCCGACGACGACCGTGGCGATGGCAGCCACCACGCGCAATCTCGACAAAGTTCTCTTCTTCCCCTAGAGCGCCCTCTGACGTGACGACGGCCACTTCAACATGACTGGTCTACACCAGTCAAGAGGGGGTGGTCCGACCCTTTCGTCACGCGCCACCACCCGCGTGAGCTGTGCGGATGCCTAAATCCACCGGTGGTCGGCCTTAAAAGTCCATTATGGACAGTCATTGCGCTGGGGCGTGGATCTCCTTGACGGAAAGCGCCCTGAAGCGGTCAAGAGGGTCCACTCGGGCCGTTCCCGCGTCTCAAAACCCTTCCTTGTGCCGGAAAAGTGTGGCGTAGCGGACACCCTTGATCGTCGGTCTTCACGTAGACGAACACCGCGGGCCGCACCAGAACCCGGTCGCCGTCGGCGTATCCGGGACGCACCGTGCGGGCGACCGTGCCCACGAGCGCCTCGTCGTCGGTGGGCACGGTGCCCACGACGTGCCGGTGCTCGTCGGGGTGGACCGGCCGCACGCCGCCCGCGATGAGCAGGCCACGCGCCCGCCACGCCGCGTGTGCGGGGAGATCCGGGAGGAGGTTCGCCAGACCGCGCACCAGCAGGTCGTCCCGGCGCTTCGGGCGGTGCAGTTCGGTGGCCGCCGCGCCCAGCACGACGGCGCCGGTCAGCAGGGCCAGCACGGCACCCAGCGGAGGGGACCTCGGATCGGGCACGGACACCGCGACCCACCAGCCGTCGTCGCTCTGCTGCGTGGCGACCACGCCACCGGAGAGCAGCAGGGACGCGGCCGACCGGTCGACGTCGCCGACCAGCACGGCGACCTCGCCGGTACCGGCACGTTCACCGGTGCCGCCGGGCTTCACGACCACGGCTCGCGCGCCCTCGGGTAATCGCGGCGCGACGTCGTCCGCGATGGCGCCCGTGGTCGGGCTGCCCTTCGCCGCCTCCAGGGTCCGGGCCGCCACCACCCGCGCGTCGACGGGGGTCGGGGTCAACACGGCGACCAACGCGAAGAACGTGACCAACGCGCTCGCCACCACCATTCCGGTCGCGATCCGGCGACCTGTCGCCGGCCGTACTCGGACAGGCGCCACACACGCTCCGTTTCCTCGACCTCTCCCCCGAGCCCGTCAGTGGTGTAGTCGGCTCAGTAGAACGCCTGGGCAGCGCGCCATCCGGGTGAATCAACGCAACGCAGTCTCGGAATGACTGTGCGCGACCGGATACCCCCTCATGGGGAATTCCCGACTGTCCGGACCGCGGCCGGCGAAAGCGTTCCGCGCATTGTCCCCGACGCGACGAAACCCTACGCCCGCACGACTTCCCGGGGTCGTGTCAGCGCTCCTGGCCGACGGGCCGGACGACGATCTCGTTCACGTCGACCGTCGGCGGCTGCCCCACCGCGTACAGGACGGCACGGGCGACGTCCTCGGGTGCGAGCTTGGGATCGTCACGCCGGTCGTCGGGGATGCCGCCGGTGTCCGTCAGACCCGGTTGCAGCAGCGTCACGCGCACCCCCGTGCCCACGCACTCCGCCCGGATGTTCTGCGCCAGCCCGGTCACGGCCCACTTCGTCGCGGAGTACAGGTTGCCCGGCCGCACGCCGCGGCCGGCGGCCGATCCGGTCAGCACCAGGTGCCCGCCGGACCTGGTCAACGCCGGCAGGGCGGCCCGCGCGGTGAACGCGGGCCCGGCCACGTTGGTCAGCACCATGTCGCCCCACTGGTCGGGCGACGAGCCGCGCTCGGTGGCGAACGACGTGTCCACGCTGACGCCCGCGTTCGCGAACGCCACGTCGAGCCGTCCCCACTCCCCCTCGACCCGCTCGACCAACGCCTTCACCTGCGCCCAGTCCCGGACGTCGCACGGCGCCACCCACACGCGGTCGGGGGTGCCCAGGCTCGGCGCGTACTCGGCCAGTGCCGCCACGTCCCGCGCGGTGAGCACGAGGCGGTAACCGGCCTCCGCCGCCAGCGCCGCGGTCGCCGCGCCGATGCCCCGTGACGCACCTGTGATCAGAAAGACCGGTTCGACCATGCCCGGAGGCTAACGCGGACGGGGGTGTGGAACCGATGTATCCCATGGCGACGTCCCGACTCCTGTTCGACAGGGACCGCCGCGTGGCGAGCGGGGCCGGAGGCGCGTGGGGACAACGCACCTCCGGACCGCGAGCCGGGGTGCCGCACCGGAGCGGGGCGCGCACCGGGTGCCGGTCGTGGCCGCCGTCCACGACCGGCACCCGCATCCGGGGCCGGCACCCGGCGGCGGTCCACAGGTTCCGCCGTCGGCTCACGTTCCCGGTTCCCCTGATCCTGCCGCGCGAAACGCCGTGCCGATTCTCCCGGCCGGGTGATGCGCACCGCGACCGATCGGTCACTCTCCGAAGCCGTGCTGCATACGCCGGCGGGCACTCTCTAAACTGGACTTCCGTTCGACCACCCCTTTGTCGAGGAGTGATCCCTTCCGTGCACGGAAGTACTGAGCCGGGTCCGACACCCGGCTGCCCGACCCGCCCGGTCCCTGTCGGGGGCGACCGGTGACCCACATCCTGCTCGCCGTCCTCGGCCTGGTCGCCGTGGTCGCGCTGACCGTCGGCACGTTCATCGCCGTCGCCGCCGAGTTCTCGCTCACCGCCCTGGAACGCAGCACCGTCGAGTCGCACCTGGCGACCGTCGGCGACGCCAAGGCGCGCACCGTGGACAAGGCCCACCGCACGCTGTCGTTCCAGCTCTCGGGCTCGCAGCTCGCGATCACGTTCACCACGCTGATCACCGGCTACATCGCCGAACCCGCCATCGCCGAACTGGTCTCGCCCGCGCTGACCGGACTGGGCGTGCCCGCCGGCGTCGCCCGGCCGATCTCGCTGGTGCTCGCGCTCGCCCTGGCCACGGCCCTGTCCATGGTGTTCGGCGAACTCGTGCCCAAGAACCTGGCCATCGCCAGGCCCCTGGAGACCGCACGGGCCGTCGCGGGCACGCAGGCGGCGTTCTCCAACGTCTTCCGCTGGCTGATCACCGCGCTCAACGGCGCGGCGAACTGGCTGGTCCGACGCCTGGGCGTGGAACCGGCCGAGGAACTGGCCTCGGCGCGCTCACCCCAGGAACTCGGCGCGCTCGTCCGGTCCAGCGCCGCGCACGGCACGATCGACGAGGGCACCGCGACCCTGCTCGACCGGTCGCTGCGGTTCGGCGACCGCACGGCCGACGAGCTGATGACCCCGCGCATGCGCGTCGAGTCGCTGCGCGCCGACGCCACGGTGCTCGACCTGCTGGCCAAGGCCCGCGAGACCGGGTTCTCCCGCTTTCCGGTCCACCAGGGCGACCTCGACGAGGTGCGCGGACTCGTGCACGTCAAGCAGGCGTTCAGCGTGCCGCGCGACCGCCGGGCCACCACCCCGGTGTCCGCGCTGACCCGGCCGGTGCAGACCGTGCCGGAGACGCTCGAGGGCGACGCGCTGCTCGACCGGCTGCGTGCCTCGGGCCTGCAGACGGCGCTCGTCGTCGACGAGTACGGCGGCACGGCCGGCATGGTCACGCTGGAGGACCTGGTCGAGGAGATCGTCGGCGACGTGCGCGACGAGCACGACCGCCGCGAGACGCCGCCCGTACGACCGCTGGGCCGCGACAGCTGGCTGGTGTCCGGGCTGCTGCGTGACGACGAGGTCGTGGAGGCCACCGGTTTCTCCATGCCGCCGGGCGACTACGAGACGCTGGCCGGCCTCGTGCTGTCCCGGCTCGGCCGCATCCCCGACGTGGGCGACGAGATCCGCGTCGACGGCTGGCGGGTCACCGTCATGCTCATGGACCGCCACCGGGTCGCCGAACTGCGGGTGGCCCGCGTCGGGCACCCGGTCGAGCACGTGACGGAGGCCCTGCGATGACGTTCCTCGTCGTCCTGCTCCTGCTGGCGGGCAACGCGTTCTTCGTCGGCGCCGAGTTCGCGATCATCACCGCGCGCCGCGACCGGCTCGAACAGCTCGGCGGCAGCCGGGCGCGGACCGTGATCAAGGCGGGCCGGGAGCTGCCGCTGCTGATCGCCGGTGCCCAGCTCGGCATCACGCTGTGCTCGCTGGGCCTGGGCGCGTTGGGCGAACCGGCCGTGGCCGCGCTGCTGGAACTGCCGTTCGAGGCGATGTCGGTGCCGGACGCGGTGCGGCACGGCGTGGCGTTCGCACTGGCGTTGGTGATCGTGGTCGCGTTGCACACCGTGCTCGGCGAGATGGTCCCGAAGAACCTGGCCATCGCCGGGCCCGAGCGCACCGCGTTGTGGCTGGTGCCCGCGCACTACTGGTTCTGCCGGATGGTGGCGCCGGTGCTGCGCGCGTTCACCGTGGTGTCCACGGCCGTGCTCAAGCTCGTGGGCGTGACGCCCAAGGACGAGCTGGAGTCGGCGTACACCCGCGACGAGCTGGCGCTGCTGATCCAGCAGTCCCGGCGCGAAGGGCTGCTGGAGGACTCCGAGCACCGGCGGCTGGCGCAGACCCTGTCGTCGACCGAGCGGACCGTGGCCGACGTGCTCGTGCCGCTGGACCGGGTCACGACGGTGTCCGGCCGGCCGACCATGGGCGAGGTGGAGGCGGCCGTGTCCGCGACCGGCTTCTCCCGGTTCCCGGTGGACGACGCCGGTAGGCTGATCGGGTACGTCCACGTCAAGGACGTGCTGGACCTGGCCGACGCGGAACCCTCGACCGAGGTGCCCCGCTCCCGCGTGCGCGGCCTGCCCGAGGTGCCGGTGGACGCGCGGCTCGACGAGGCCCTGGCCGCGTTGCGCCGGGCGCAGAGCCACCTGGCGCGGGCGGTGTCGGCGGACGGCCGGGTGCACGGGGTGGTCGCGTTGGAGGACCTGGTGGAGCAGTACGTGGGCACGGTCCGCGACGGCACGCACGTGCGGCGCGACCCGTGACGGGCCTACCGGCGCCGATCCCGGGACCGGACCTGGTCGCGGCCTGGCGGGTGTTCGACCTCGTGCCGTTCGACGGCGTGCCGCGGTGGGCGGCGCACTGGATCGCCGACGGCCACGACGGCGCGGCGCTCACGACCCTGGCCGGGTTGTCGGAGCAGGACACCGCACGCGTGCGCGAGCTGCTGCCCGACGCGGTGGCCGAGTGCGGTGTCCCGGAACCGACGCGGGTCGAGGCGGCCGGGGCGGTGTTCGCCCGACTCGCGCTCGACCACGTCGAGGGGCGCCTCGACCGGGCCGAGGTCACGGCGTGGGCGAACCTGGTCATGAAGCTGTCCGACTACGACGGCGAAGTGCTGGGACTGCCGCTCGGCGTGCTGTTCGACTTCCCCGACCTGCACCCCTACGACGGATACCCGGCGGACCGGCTCGCCGAGATCGTGCGCGAAGCGTGCCGAAAACAACTGGACGGGTGAGCCACTACCCTCGACCGCGTGGGTGAACGGGGGTTCGACGCGCAGTTGCTCGGCCACCTCGTCGAGGTCGCGTCCGACGACCAGGTCCACCTGGTGCAGCGGGTGGCGGGCGGGATCGACCCGGGCACGGTGTTCGGCAAGCACGCCTCGTCGCTGGCCGGGCTGGTCACCGAACTGCCACGCGTGCACGCCGCGCTCTTCCACCACCACCGACAGGGCCAGCCCGCGATCCGGCTGCTGAACCGGTTGTGCGCCAACGGGGTCCGGCTCGTGCGCGGGGTGCGCGACATCTGGGGCGCGGACCCCACACTGGACGGGCTGCTCGCCGTGTTGGCGGAGGCGATCGGCGAGCCGCCGTCCCGTGATCTCGCGGGCGACCTCGCGACCCGCCTCCAGCGGCACGTCGACGACCTGCCCGCCCTGATCGCGACCCGCTTCAAGCGGGCGTGGGCCGGGCCGGCGGGTCCGACGCTCGCCGACTCGGTCGCCGACGAGGTGGCGTGCCTGCTGGCGTTCGCCGACCGCGACCCGACCGCGCTGGAGCACGACCTGACCGCCGCCGCCCGCGCCGGGAAGCCCCTCGACGCGGACACCGTGTGGCGGGCGTTGCTGCCCGACCCGGCCGAGCACGTGGTCGCGGGCGTCGTGCGCGGCACGGCCGAACTGCGCGACCTGCGCCTGTTCCACCCCGGCACCGACCAACGCCCGCTGCGCGCGGCCACCGGCCTGCGGTGGGGCATGAGCACGGGTCGGCTGCACAAGTTCGTGTCCGGGTTCGCCGTCGCGGGCGAGGCGTGCGTGGTGACGGTGACCGTGACCGCGCGGGACAAGCCGTCGGCGGGCCGGCTCGCCCGGCGCACGCTGGCCGAACTGCTCGACCAGTACCTCGCGGGCACCCGGTTCGCCGAACTCGAACTCGACCCGCGCGTGCTCGTCGCCCGCGTCGGCACGACGAGCACCCTGGAACTCGGCCCGCCCGTGCGCGGCACGCCCCAGGCCAAGCCGCTGACGACACCGCACCTGCCCGAGGAGGTCCGGCGCTCGTTGCGCATGGCGCACATCGCGGCCCGCACGGACTCGCCCAGTGCCGCCGCGGCCCTGTCGTGGTCGGCGGTCGAGGCGTGCGGCCTGGCCAACCGGGACGAACTGGCCGCCGCGCTGTCGTTGCAGTGCCTGCGGCAGGCCGTCGTGCAGACGCACCGGAACGTGCGGCTGTCGGTCGTGACGCGGCTGGCGTTCGCCCGCAACCGGACCGAACTGGCCGCGCTGTCCGCACGCCAGGCACGCCGCGCCGCGGACGCGTGCCCGCCCGGACCGCGCCGCGAGGAGCTGCGGGACGCGCTCGCCCACGCCGACAAGATCCACCGCGAGGTGCGCGACGCCCACGACGACCTGCGCGGCAAGCTGGACACGACGGCGTTGGAGGCCGCCGCGCCCTACCGCCGGCGGTTCCACCTGGACGACCTGAACACGTGGGTCGACGTGCTCACCGGCCCGTCGCCGCTGGACGACCTGCTCCCCCACCTGCACCCGCTGGCGGGCCGGCAGGCCGCCGTCTGGCGGTCCCGCCTCGCCTCGCCCCGGCGCTGCGCGGCGTGGTTGCGCCGCCGTCAGCAGCGCATGACGACCGTGCTGGACGCGCTGTACGCGACCCGCAACCTCACGCTGCACGCGGGCGTGTTCCAGAGCGCGGCCGACACCGTGCACGGCGCGGGCGCGGTGCTCGTGACCGACCTGGTGCTCGAACTGCTCGGCCACTGGTACAACACCGCCCCGACCGCGCGGCAGCCCGTGTCCGTGGTGACCGCGCTGGCCCGCCGCCAGGCCGCCGTGCTCGCCGGGTTCGCCCGGGGCACCCCGCCCGCGGCCCTGGATTTCGAGTCGCTGACCGCGCCCGTGCCGTCGGCGCCGTGGCGGCTACGGTGATGGCGTGGCGCACGACGACGAGGACACCCCGGACGACTTCGAAGGCGACTTCGAGGACGACTTCGAAGCGGAGGACGACTTCGAGGACGAGGAGGACACCGACGTCGAGGACGACCTGTTCGGCGTGACGTCGGACCCGCGCACGATCTGCCACCTGTGCGGCGGTGCCGGGTTCATCGCGAACCCGACCCTGGCCGTCATCGGCGGCTCGCCGCGCAGCGTGGACAACGGCCGCGAATGCCCGCACTGCCTGGGCGCCCGCAAGTTCCCCGGCCTGGTGCCGCCCGTCTAGACCGCGCCCCAGGACAGCGACCCTGGACGGCGACCCTGGACGGCGACCCGCTCGGCACGGGCGAAGGCGCCGACGGACACCTGCCACAGGCACACCAGCAGCGCGACGACCTGGACCGCCGCCGCCATCGCCCACACCGCGCGCAACGACCAGTGGTCGGCGATGAACCCGCCGGCCAGCGCGCCCAGCGGCGCGAACCCCCAGGCCAGCGCCCGATGGCTGGTCAGTACCCGACCCAGCAGCGCGGTCGGCGTGAACCGCTGCCGACTCGACATCGAGCACACGTTCCACAGCAGCACGATCCCGGACTGCGCGAACATCAGCACGCCGATCGCCCACGCCCACGGCGGCAGCACCACGAACCCCAGGTGGCCCACCACCATGCCGACCTGGGCCACGCGCATCGACCGCGCGTACCCCATCCGCGCGATCGCCCGCGACACCACCGGCGAGCACACCGCCCACCCGAGGGCCATGCACCCGAGCAGCACGCCGTACCCGACCGCACCCAGACCGAGGACGTCCTTGGCGTACAGCACGAACAGGGAGACCTCGGCGCTGGCCGCGAACGACCCCAGCGCCACCGCGATCGTGATCGAGATCAGCAACCGGTTGCCGAGCAGGTACCGCAGCCCCTCCGCGATGTCGCGCACCGGGTGCGAGGCCGACCGCACGACCGCGCGCGAGGGCAGTCCCAGCGCGAGCACGGTCGCCGCCGCCGCGGCGGCGACCGCGAGACCCGCCGGCAGACCGAACCCCCAGCCGACCAGCAGACCGGCCGATGGCGGCACCAGGAACCGCACCACGCCCTGGTCGATCACCATCAGCCGGGCGTTGGCCGCTTCGAGGTCGTCGACGACCTCGGGCAGCATCGCACCCATCACACCGTGGCTGAGCACCTGCGCGGTCGTGACCACGAACGCGACCGCGACGATCAGCGCCAGGCTCAGCGCGCCGGTGGTCGCCGCCACCGCGAGCACGGCCGCCGCCGCGACCTGGACCAGGCACGCCGACACCAGCACGGTCCGCCGCCGCACCCGGTCGATCAGCACCCCGGCGAACAGCGAGAGCAGGAGCCACGGCGACTGCCCCACCACGTACACCGACGACACCTCGCGCGGATCGTCCGTGATCGTCACCAGCACCAACGGCAACAGGGTCAGCAGCAGACCCTCGGCGACGGACCCGGACACCGCGACGGCCTGTAGCCGCCCCCACCCCCTGGACATGATCGCCACGATGCCAATCCCCTTGGCCGGGACCGACTTTTTAGTGTCTGCTCAACGGATGACCATCCTGCGCTTCGCCGTGTCGCCGCTGTGGGAGACGGTCGCCGCGTTACGGGTGCTGGCCGAACCCGGCTACCACCCGGTGCACCGGCGTTGGGCGGACTGGGCCGGTCGCAAGCTCAGGGACCTCGGCGAGGACCCGTCCCTGCTGACCGTGCTGGCCAGTCGGCCCGTGGTACCCGAGTTCCTCATCCCGACGCCGGGCGGGCGGACGATCAGCTTCGACGAGGAGGTCTCGTTCCTGCCCACCGTCGCGAAACCACCCCGCATCGCCGCCGCCGTGGCCGCCGAACCGCTGGCCCGGCCGCTGCTGGACAACCGCGAGGAGGCGTTGGGCGCCGTGCTCGACCGGTTCCGGGCCGTGCACGACGCGATCGTCGCGCCGTTCTGGCACCGGCTGGAGGGCGTGCTCCAAGGCGACATCGAACGGCGCGGCCGGCGCATGGTCGACGCCGGTGCCCCGGCCATGCTCGCCGAGCTGCACCAGGACGTCGGCTACGACCACCCCGACGTCGTGGTGCACGGCCGGCGCGTGGTGCCCGGCGACCGCGACCTGGTGCTCGTGCCGTCGGCGTTCGTGTGGCCGGACGTGTACCTGCGCGACAGCCCGGTCCGGCTGGCCCTGGTCTACCCCGCGCACGGGTTCGGCTCGCTGTGGGAACGCCCCGACGTGCCGACCGGGCACTCGCTGGCCCGGCTGCTCGGCGCCACCCGCGCCCGCCTGCTGCTGGAACTCGAACGGCCGGGCACCGTCACCGAACTGGCCCGGCGGCTGGGCGTCACGGTGGGCGCGGTGTCGCAGCACCTGGCCGTGCTGCGGGGCGCGGGTCTGGTGGTGAGCCGGCGCGAAGGGCGCGAGGTGGTGTCCCTGCGCACCAGCCTCGGTCTGGCGCTCGTCGTGGGGGAAGTACCGTAGCGGCATGGGGGTCGTCCTGCCCGAGTCCGCGTGGACCGCGCGCCGTGCCGCGCACGTCGACCGGGTCCGGCGGTGGACCGGGCCGCACCACGAGCGCAAAGCGCAGGGCGAGAAGCACCCGGTCCTGGACTTCCTCTTCTCGTACTACTCGCACCGCCCGGCCCGCCTGGAGCGCTGGCACCCCGGCCCCGGCGTGGTGCTCGCGGGCGACGCGGCGGCGGAGTACCTGCGGTGGCCCGCGTACCGGCGGACCGACGAGGGCGTGACGCTGGACGTGGCCGCGTTCCGCGAGGACCGGGCGTCGACCATCGACTTCGTGCACCGGCTGCTCACCGCGACGGCGGCACGCGCCCCCCGACTGGGGTGCTTCGGCCTGCACGAGTGGGCCATGGTCTACCGGCAGCGGCAGGAGGACGTGCGGCACAACGCGTGGCCGTTGCGCCTCGGCGCGGCCGGTACGAACGCGGTCGTGGAGGAGCAGACCGTGCGGTGCGGGCACTACGACGCGTTCCGGTTCTTCACGTTGCCCGCGCGTCCGCTGAACACGCTCACGCCGACCCGCGAGACCCAGGTCGACCTGGAGCAGCCGGGCTGCCTGCACGCGAACATGGACCTGTTCAAGTGGAGCTACAAGCTCGACCCGGCCACGCCGTCGGACCTGACCGCCGACTGCTTCGCGCTGGCGCTGCGGGTGCGGGAACTCGACATGCGGGCCAGCCCCTACGACCTGTCGGCGCTCGGTTACGAACCGGTGCGGATCGAGACGGTGGCGGGTCGGGCCGAGTACGTCCGGCTGCAGAGCGCGTTCGCGGCGGAGGCCGCGCGGCTGCGATCCGCGCTGGTCGACGTCACGTCCGCCCTGGGCGACTTCACCTGATCCGCGCACTTCACCTGTTAGCGTGACGCCCGGTCGGGATGCGCCGGCACGCCTGAGAGGTTGGAGACGATGTCTCGACACCGCGCGCTGCGGACCAAGGTCCGTCGCGGCATAGCCAAGTGGCCCGTCACCGTCCTGGCCGCCGTCGTGCTCGTGTTCCTCGGCTACCTCGGCTACACGTGGATCGCCGACCTGGTCGAACGCCGGGCCGCGGTCGAGGCGGGCGACTGCGGCGAGGGCGAGGCCGTGCTGCGGGTGTCCGCCGCGCCGAGCATCGGCGAGGCCGTCCGCACCGCCGCCGAGGCGTGGGCGAAACAGCGGCCCGTCGTGTACGACCACTGCATCCGCGTCGAGGTCCAGTCCATCGAGTCGACCGACGTGCTCCAGGCGTTGACGCAGAACTGGGACGAGGCCGAACTGGGCTCGAAACCGCACGCGTGGATCACCGACTCGACCCTGTGGGCCAACCGGCTCGCCGCGCAGAACCGGTCGCTGCTGGCCGCCGCGCCCGAGTCGATCGCGGCCAGTCCCGTGGTGCTGGCGCTGCCGCAGGACGCGGCGACCGCCGTGCAGGCCGGCGCCGGCTTCCGCTGGACGGACCTGCCGGCCGTGGCCACCGACCCGGCCGGCTGGGGCCGGTTCGGCAAGCCCGAGTGGGGCGGCGTGCGCGTCGCCATGCCCGACCCGGCCACCAACGCGGCCACCGCGATGGCGATCCAGTCCGCGTTGGCCGGCGCGAGCCCCGACGGCAAGGGGCCGGTCACCACGCGGATGCTCGAACTCGACCCCGTGCGCACCACCCTGGGCAAGCTCGTCACGGCCAAACCCGCGCGCACGCCCGCGTCGACCTGGCAGGCGTTGACGCTGCTGGCCGCCGACCAGGCCGTGAACTCGGCCGGGTTCAGCGCCGTGCCCGTGTTCGAGGTCGACCTCTACCGCTACAACACCGGCAAGGACGGCGGCACGGCACCGGCGCAGCCGCTGTACGGCGTCGCGGCGGGCGGACCGGCACCGGTCGCGGACTTCCCTTTCGTGCCGCTGGCCGGCAGTTGGGTCGGCGAGGCGCAGCTGCGCGCGGCCCAGGCGTTCCGGCAGTTCCTCACCGAACCCGACCAGCAGAGGATCCTCGCGGCGGCGGGCCTGCGCGTGCCCGCGACGAACGACCGCCCCAAGCCCGCGCCGGGCATCCGCTGGGCGAGCATGACCGACCGCCTCACGCCCGCCGACGAGACCGCGACCCAGCAGATCTCGGCGACGTGGGCGACGGCCGACGGCGGCCAGTCCGTGACCGTGCTCGTGGACACGTCGGAGTCGATGGCGAACGCGGGCGGCGAGGGCCGGCCCCGGCTGGACTGGGTGAAGCAGGCGCTGTCGGGCCAGGTGGGCCGGTCGCTGTCCGGTTCGATGGGCCTGTGGGAGTTCTCCCGGTCGCTCGACGGCGACCGGCCGTACCGGCGGCTCGTGCCGATCGGTCCGGTGGCCACGCAGCGCGCGGCACTGCTGGAGGGGATCAAGAGCCTGGAACCGCGGCGCGGCAGCCAGCTCTACACGAGCGTTCTGGCGCTGTACAAGAACGTCGTGGACAACCACCAGGAGGGCAAGCGCAACCGGATCGTCGTGCTGACCGACGGGCCCAGCGACGGCGGACTGTCCTTTTCGGACTTCAAGAACCAGTTGGCCGCGGCGAAGCAGCAGGGTCGGGAGGTGTCCGTGAGCATCGTGGCGATCGGGTCCGACCCGGACCGCCGGTCGCTCCAGGAGATCGCGCGGTCGACCGGGGGCACGCTGTCGGTCGTGGAGGACGGTCGGGGCGTGGACGCGGCGTTGAACGAGCTGCTGGGCGCGGACTAGCCGTAGAGCGCGGCCACTCCCGCCGCGGTGTCGGCCAGCCGGCGGCGCAGCTCGGGCGGGTCCAGCACCTCGACCTCGGTGCCCAGGCGCAGCAGGTCGAAGACGGCGTGGTCGAGCGACTCGGTCGGGACCCGGACCTCGGTCCACTCGCCGGTCGGGTGCTCGGGGACGTGCCGCGCGGGGTAGGAGCCGAGCAGGAACCGGGCGCGGGCCAGCCCTTTCGCCGTGAAGCGGACCGTGACCCGTTCCGGGTACATGCGCTCCTCGAACCGTTCCGACCAGTCGGTCCAGAACGCTTCGAGGTCGAACTCCGGGCGCTCGAACACGTCTTTTTCGGGGCGGGCGTCGAGGACCCGCGACACGCGATAGGTCCTCGTGTCGCCTTCGGCGTCGGCCACGAGGTACCAGGTGCCGGCCTTGAGCACGAGCCCGAGCGGTTCGACGACGCGGTCGACCTCGACCGGTCGGGAACCCCAGCGGCGGTAGCGCAACCACAGCCGGCGTCGGTTCCACACGGCGTCGGCCACGGTCTCCAGGTGCGGTGCGGACTCGCCGGACCGGAACCAGCCCGGCGCGTCCAGGTGGAACCGCTCGGCGATCCGGTCGGAGCGTTCCCGCAGGCCGTCCGGCAGGGCCGCCCGCAGCTTGGTCCGGGCCGCCGCCACGACCGCGCCCAGGCCCAGTTCGGCGGCCGGGCCGGGCAGGCCGGCGAGGAACAGCGAATCGGCCTCCGCCGAGGTGAAGCCGGTCAGGCGGGTCCGGTAGCCGTCGAGCAGGCGGTAGCCGCCGGCCGGGCCGCGGTCGGCGTAGACCGGGATGCCGGCCGCGCCCAGGGCCTCCACGTCGCGGTAGACCGTGCGAACGGAGACCTCCAGCTCGTCGGCCAGTTCGCCGGCCGTCATCCGGCCCCTGGCCTGGAGGAGGAGCAGGAGGGAGAGCAGGCGGCCGGCGCGCATCACTCCATTGTGCATACCTGACCTTCTTTGTCAGGTATGGGCGGCAGACTTTCGCGCATGAGCACCGCACACAGCACGGCCACCGTGGGTTCCTGGGAAGAACGCACCTGGGACGGTCGCAACTACGACGAGGTCAGCGGACCCAAGCGGACTCGTGGGCGGATGACCGCCGTGTACACGGGGGATCTGGAGGGGACGGGCGAGAACCACTTCCTCATGTCCTATCCGGACGATCTGTCGTGCGTGTCCGTGGGAATCGAGGTGGTGACCGGGTCGTTGGGTGGCGTTACCGGGACTCTCGTGCTCCACCACGACGGCGGGTACCGGGACGGAGTGGCGTCCGGGACCGTGAAGATCCTCTCCGGGACCGGTGGGCTGGTCGGGGTGACGGGGTCGGGCACGATCACGTGGCGCCAGGACTCGCCCGGCACCCTGACCCTCGACTACACCCTCTGAATCCCTCAGCTCGCGAGTCCTCCACCCAGGCACCCCGAAATACGCACTCAGGCACCCTCGAACGGGTGACCCGGGTCCTGGGCGGGAGTGGCCCGCCCAGGACCCGACCAACGGATCAGTTGCTGTACGCGGTCAAAGGCGGGCACGAGCAGACCAGGTTGCGGTCGCCCTTGGCGCCGTCGATGCGGCGCACCGGGGGCCAGATCTTCGGGCCCGAGGTGCCCGTCGGGAACACCGCGACCTCACGGCTGTACGGGTGCGCCCACTCCCCCGTCGTCACCGACGCCGCCGTGTGCGGGGCGTTGCGCAGCGGGTTGTCGTCCACCGGCCACTCGCCGGCGCCCACGCGGTCGATCTCGTGCCGGATCGCGATCATGGCGTCGATGAACCGGTCGATCTCCGCCAGGTCCTCGCTTTCCGTGGGCTCCACCATCAGGGTGCCCGCGACCGGGAACGACATGGTGGGCGCGTGGAGACCGTAATCGGCCAGGCGCTTGGCCACGTCGTCCACGGTCACGCCGGTCGCCTTCGTCAACGGGCGCAGGTCGAGGATGCACTCGTGCGCCACGAAACCGCCCTCGCCGGTGTAGAGCACCGGGAAGTGCTCGTCGAGGCGGCGGGCCACGTAGTTCGCCGCCGCCACGGCCGTCAGCGTCGCCCGGCGCAGGCCGTCGGCGCCCATCATCCGCACGTACGCCCACGAGATCGGCAGGATCGACGCCGAACCCCACGGCGCACCGCTGATCGGGCCGACACCGGTGACCGGACCGGCGGCCGGCTGCAACGGGTGGTTGGGCAGGAACGGTGCCAGGTGCGACCGCACACCGATCGGGCCGACGCCCGGACCGCCGCCGCCGTGCGGGATGCAGAACGTCTTGTGCAGGTTCAGGTGCGACACGTCCGACCCGAACTTGCCGTACTGCGCCAAGCCGATCAACGCGTTGAGGTTCGCACCGTCCACGTACACCTGGCCGCCCGCGTCGTGCACCAGGCCGCACACCTCGCGCACGGTGTCCTCGTACACGCCGTGCGTCGACGGGTAGGTGATCATGATCGCGGCGAGGTCGGCGCGGTGTTCGTCGACGGTCGCGCGCAGGTGGTCCAGGTCGATGTTGCCGCGCTCGTCACACTTCACGACCACCACGCGCATGCCGGCCATGACCGCCGACGCGGCGTTCGTGCCGTGCGCCGACGACGGGATCAGGCACACGTCGCGCTCGGCCTGCCCCTGGTCGCGGTGGTAGGCGCGGATCGCCAGCAGGCCGGCGAACTCGCCCTGGCTGCCCGCGTTGGGCTGCAACGACACCGCGTCGTACCCGGTGACCTCGGCCAGCCACGTCTCCAGGTCCGTGATCAACGCCAGCAGGCCCTCGGCGTCCTCGGCGGGCGCGAACGGGTGCAGGTCGGCGAACTCGGGCCAGGTGATCGGTTCCATCTCGGCCGTGGCGTTGAGCTTCATGGTGCACGAGCCGAGCGGGATCATGCTGCGGTCCAGCGCGACGTCCTTGTCGGACAACGCCCGCAGGTAGCGCAGCAGCGCGGTCTCGGAGCGGTGCGCGTGGAACACCGGGTGGGTCAGGAAGTCCGTGGTGCGGCGCAGGTCGGCGGGGATGCCGTCGGCGGTGTCCGCGTCCAGACCGTCCACATCGGACACGGTCACGCCGAACGCCGCCCACACCGCCGCCAGGTGCGCCCGGGTCGTGGTCTCGTCGCACGCGATCTGCACGACGTCGTCGTCCACACGCCACAGGTTCACGCCGCGCTCGCGGGCCGCCGCGACCACCTCGGCCGCGCGGCCCTCGACCCGCACGCGCACGGTGTCGAAGAACTCGCCGTGCACGACGTCGACGCCGTTCTCGCACAGCCCGGCGGCGAGCACGGTGGCCATCCGGTGCGCGCGGGTCGCGATCGTCCGCAGCCCGTCGGGGCCGTGGTAGACCGCGTACATCGACGCGATCACCGCGAGCAGCACCTGGGCGGTGCAGATGTTGCTGGTGGCCTTCTCCCGGCGGATGTGCTGCTCACGGGTCTGCAACGCGAGCCGGTACGCGAGCGAGCCGTCCGCGTCGACCGACACGCCGACCAGGCGGCCGGGCAACTGGCGCTCCAGGCCCTGGCGCACGGCCATGTACCCGGCGTGCGGCCCGCCGAAGCCCATGGGCACGCCGAACCGCTGCGTGGTGCCGACGACGACGTCCGCACCGATCTCGCCGGGCGGGCGCAGCAGCGTCAACGCGAGCAGGTCGGCGGCCACGACCGCCTGCGCGTCGGCCTGGTGGATCTCGGCGATCAGCCGCTCGTGGTCGCGGACCACACCGGACGTGCCGGGGTAGCCCAGCAGCACGCCGAAGAAGTCGCCGCCCAGGCCCAGGCCCTCGATGCCCTGCGACAGGTCGGCGACGACGATCTCGATGCCCAGCGGCTCGGCGCGGGTCTCGATCACGGCCAGCGTCTGCGGCAGCGTGTCGACGTCCACGACGAACTTGTCCGACTTCGACCGGCCGGCGCGGCGCACCAGCGTCATGGCCTCGGCGGCGGCGGTCGACTCGTCGAGCATGGACGCGTTGGCCACGGGCAGGCCGGTCAGGTCGCCGACGGCGGTCTGGAAGTTGAGCAGCGCCTCCAGCCGGCCCTGCGAGATCTCCGGCTGGTAGGGCGTGTAGGCGGTGTACCAGGCCGGGTTCTCCAGCACGTTGCGGCGGATCACCGGCGGCGTGATCGTGCCGTGGTAGCCCAGGCCGATCATCTGCGTCAGGGTGCGGTTGCGCGCGGCCAGGGCCCGCAGCTCGGCGAGCGCCTCGGTCTCGGTGGCGGGCGCGGGCAGGTCCAGGACGAGGTCGCGCTCCCGGATCGACTCGGGCACGGCGCGCTGGGCCAGTTCCTCCAGCGAGCCGACGCCGACGACGTCGAGGATGCGGGCGAGTTCGGCCGGACGCGGACCGACGTGCCGGTCGGCGAAGGGCGTGCCGTGCTCCAGCCCGGCAAGGGGAATGCGGTCCTGCGTCATGGGGTCGCCTTTCGCTGAGGGCTACGGACACACTTCTGCCGTTGCCCTCCCCCTCTGTCTTCGCCCCGAGCCGGGGCGCCTGAGAGCTTCACCCCTGTCCCCAGGGGCTTGCACCGTCGGCGGGGCCGGTCGCCCGACCCGCTTTCCAGAGGCGTCTCACCCGCGCGGTTCTTTGTGCCTGAGAGGTTCCGGGGAGGATTTGCTCCTTCGGCGCCGGACCCGTTGCCGGTTCCGGGCTCTCCCGCGCGGGGTCGAGCGACTACCGGAGGATCGTAACCTGGCAGGACACCGCCGTTCACGCCGGCGCGACGTGGATCTCAGCAGGTGACCGGCAGGGCCGGACCACCCGTGCGGGACCGGTGGCAGGGCGTCACGACGTCCGGTCGACCGGTGCGCGCGGTGTCGTCGTCAGCCGGTCGCGCGGGTACGCCGGCGGCGGGACAGTTCGTCGTCCGAGGGTTGGTCGACCACCACGCCGTCGGCGCGCTCGGCCGGGAACTCGTGGATGGAGCCGCTGATCTCCCGCATGGCGCCGCTGACCGCGATGCCGAAGACGCCCTGGCCGCCCTGGAGCAGGTCGACCACCTCTTCCGGCGACGTGCACTCGTAGACGGTCGTGCCGTCGCTGAACAACGTGATCCTGGCCAGGTCCTGCACCCCGCGTTGGCGCAGGTGGTCGACGGCGACCCGGATGTTCTGCAGCGACACCCCGGTGTCGAGGAGTCTCTTGACGACCTTGAGGACCAGCAGGTCCTTGAACGAGTAGAGCCGTTGGCTGCCCGACCCGTGCGCACTCCTTATGGTCGGGTTGACCAGGCCGGTGCGCGCCCAGTAGTCGAGCTGGCGATAGGTGATGCCCGCGATCTGGCACGCGGCCGGCCCGCGGTAGCCGACCAGCTCGTCCGGCAGCGAGGAGTCGGGGAACAGCTCGCCCTGTTCGCCGGTTCCGGCCCGGATAGCCGCTTCCTCGACCACGCCTGCCTCCCCTCGGTCCGGCCTGACCGGCCGGTGACCTCGCGGAGCCGCCACCGAACTGCGTCGAGTAGCGCCTCCACCCGCGTTTGACGGTAAGACGGGGTGGGGGGCAGGTCAACGCGACGCGCGGAGCGGGTTTGACTCAAGCTGAGGTAGAGGTTGAGACCGCCGTTGGATGTAACCCATTTGGGTGACGTTTAGTGATCGTTTAGCGAACATCTCCGGCGATTCTGTAATCCATAAGAGTGACACCGGGGGGTGCCACGCGGGGTTGATCCACAACACACCGCAACCGCGTGCGAGGGCAGTTCCACCCAACAGCCGAACCGCCCTCGCACGCGTGGACAGCACCACGCGCCGCGGCACCTACGCGAGTCATGCACTCCGACACCGCGAGTTATGCGTTCGGGCACCTTGAGTTGTGCGTTCGGGCACTCCGGATCGACGTCCGGACAGCACGAAACCGGCATTCGGGAATACCGGAATGCCGTCGGCGTGCGAAAACCGGCGGAAACCCGGCCGGATCAGGTGTCGGCGCCGCGGAAGTCCTCGGGCGAGATCGAGTCCAGGAACTCCCGGAACTTCTCGACCTCGTCCTCCTGCTCGTCGGGGATGATCAGACCGGCTTCGGCGAGCACGCTTTCCTCGGCGTGGATCGGCACGCCGATCCGCAGCGCCAACGCCACCGAGTCCGAGGGACGGGCCGACACGCGCACGTCACCGTCGAACACCAACTCGGCGAAGTACGTGCCTTCCTGGAGATCCGTGATCCGGACCTGCTCCAACTGCCGGCCGAGCGCTCCGATCACGTCCTTGAGCAGGTCGTGCGTCAACGGCCTGGCCGGACGGACGCCCTGCTGTTCCAAGGCGATCGCGGTCGCCTCGACCGACCCGATCCAGATGGGCAGGTAGCGCTCGCCCTCGGTTTCGCGCAGCAGCAGGATCGGCTGGTTGGCGGGCAGCTCCACCCGCACACCCACGACGCGCATCTCGCTCATCGGGTATCGCCTCCCTCAGCGCGCTGAAAATATGGCGTCCCCGCTGTACCAACGAGGATTCCCCACGTACCCCTCCGACGCTACCCGCCAAGCGGGGCCAGTGCGCAACCGCCCGGCACGTCGGATCACGATGCGGACACCCGTTTCACCTGGGGGAAACCCGCCCGATGCCGGCCTCGCGCAACCCCGCCTTGACCAGCAGTGCGTGCAGCGTCACAGCGAGCGCCGACAATTCGCGCACCGCCTCGTCGGCCCGCGCCCGCGCCTGCGGATCGCGCTGCCGGTACAGCGGGGCGACCACCTGCTCGACCAACGCCACCTCGCGGTCGGCGGCCGTGCGGAACGCGCGCAGGTGACGTGCCTCGACGCCGAACTCGGCCATGGCCCGCACGGTCGCCGCGATCCGGACAGCCTCGCCGTCGTAGGAACCGCCCGGCCCCGGGCGGATCAGCCCGGAGCGCTCCAGCTCGGCCAGGACCCCGGGCGACACGCGGGCCAGCAGTTCCTCGCGGGTCACGTGGGTCGGGTCGACGGCTCGCAGGGCGCGTTGCGGCACGCCCTGGTCCGCCGCGTCGAGCTGTTCCTTGATCACCTTCAAGGGGAGGTAACGGTCCCGCTGGGCCGCCAGGACGTACCGCAGACGTTCGACGTCGGCCGTACTGAACTGGCGGTACCCCGAGGCCGTTCGTGCCGGGCGGACCAGACCTTCGGACTCCAGGAAGCGGATCTTGGAGATCGTCACGTCGGGGAACTCGGACCGCAGCTGTGCCAGCACGGCGCCGATGCTCGTCCCCCCGCGTTGTGGCCGCCCGGCCGCAGTCACGGTTACCCCTGGCCCCCGGCGCCCGGACCGGTGAGGAACACGAGGCGGAACTTGCCGATCTGCACCTCGTCGCCGTTGGCGAGGACCGCCTGGTCGACGGGCTCGCGGTTGACGTAGGTGCCGTTGAGGCTGCCCACGTCGATCACCACGAACTCGCCGCCCTCACGGCGGAACTCGGCGTGGCGGCGGGACACCGTCACGTCGTCGAGGAAGATGTCGCTGTCGGGGTGCCGGCCCGCACTGGTGGTGTCGCGGTCGAGCAGGAAGCGCGAACCCGCGTTGGGGCCGCGCTTCACGACCAGCAGGGCGGACCCGGCCGGCAGCGCGTCGACACCGGCGACGGCCGGCTCGCTCGCGGGGGTCTCGGCGCCCTCGACCTCGGCGAGGAAGTCGGCGCGGAACACGGAGGTACGCTCCGGGGACTGCTCCGGCGGAACGCCTGGCCCGTCGTTCGTGCTCACCTGAGCTCTCCTCCTGCTGCTGGAACCGTCGTCGTATCCGGTAGAACCTATCGTGCCCGAAGCGGGCTCCGAGGAGCGCCTCCCCTTCCTGCCGAAGAGGCGCCGGAAGATCGACGTCACGCCGTGGTCACCAGTTCCTGGTACGCCGCGGCGTCGAGCAGGTCGTCCACCGCGGCCGGGTCGGTCAGCCTCAGTTCGACGATCCACCCCTCGCCGTACGGGTCGGAGTTGATCAGGTCCGGCTCCTGGTCCAGCGAGTCGTTGCGGGCCACGACCTCGCCGGCGAGCGGGGCGAAGATCTCCGACACGCTCTTGGTCGACTCGACCTCGCCGAGCGTCTGGCCGGCGGCCGGCTGCTCGCCGAGTTCCGGGAGCTGGACGAACACGACTTCGCCGAGTTGGGTCTGGGCGTAATCGGTGATGCCGATGCGCACGGTGTCCTCACCTGTGCGCAGCACCCACTCATGTTCCTCGGTGTACTTCAGCTCCTCGGGGATCACCGTGGCGCGCTCCTTCAACGATGCCGGTGGATCTTCGGGGGAAATCCTCCCACGCCGGCTACCGGCCGGCTGCGACACCCGGCCGTCGACGCAGGGCCAGTACCGCCTGGTACACGTAAAGCAGCCCGGACCACAGGTACAGCGCGCCGCCCCAGGTCATGAACGCGTACGCGACCGGCCGGGCGATCAGCGCGGCGGTCGAACCGCCTTGCGCGAGCAGCAGCAGGGGAAAGGCGTAGAGCAGGTTGAACGTGGCACCCTTGCCCAGGTAGCTCACCTCGAACGGACCATAGCCCCGCACGCGCAGCAGCGGTAGGCAGGCGCCGACCACGATCTCGCGCGCGACCAGCACCACCGCCACCCACAGCGGCACGATGTCGCGCACGACGAACGCGACCAGCGTGGCCAGGATGTACAGCCGGTCGGCCGCCGGGTCGAGCAGGGCGCCCAGCCTGCTCATCTGGTCGAGCCAGCGGGCGATCTTGCCGTCGAGCCAGTCCGACAGCCCGGCCGCGACCAGCACGACCAGCGCCCACCCGTCGGCCCGCGGGCCGAGCAGGAGGTACAGGAACAGGGGTACGCCGAGCAGCCGGAGCACGCTGAGCGCGTTCGGGATGGTCAGCCACCGGTCGGCGGGGTCGTGCGGCACACCGGAACTCTAGAGGTCCGCACACGTCACGGCGGCGGCGACCGCCGCGGCACCGCGGGCAGCCCGCCCGGGAGGACCGACGGTCCACGCACCGGCGGAACCGAGGTGAACCGGCCGGGTGCCCGGCACGACGGTCCCCGCACCCGCGGTACGAGAGCGGGCACATCGGAAACGAGGCCGGCAGGGTCAGGACGCGCACGGCCTCGGACCAGGATCGCCGTCGCCGTGGCGGGGTCGGTCGGACGCGGACCCGCGTCCACCGTCGACACACGTCCGACGGGTGTCATGCGGCGATCGCCAGGGCGTCGGTCGACGCGCGACACGAGGTACGGCAACGATCTTCGGGACGTCGCGGCGGTGTTCACCCGACCCAGGGCCGAAGTCTCCCGGATCGGGTGCACCGATCCCGGACGACTACCGGGTGCGGCTCCAGCCCTGGCGCTGGAGTTCGGCACCGGACAGGGTCCGCGGACGACCGCGGTCGTCGACGCCGACCCACCGGGCGCGGAAACCTTCGAGGACGTAGGCGTGGCCCTTGCTCCAGACCACGCTGCACGGAGCTGTGGGCAGCGCCGCCGCACCGTTCGAACCGGCACGCGCCGCCCTCGGCATCTCGGCCTCGACGGTTTCCGTTCTGGTGCTCATCGTTGAGTCCCTCCGTCCGGGGTGTCGCACGCGACCCTCGCGGCGTCGTCCCCGACACGGCGATTGTGCGCCCATGTGGCGCGGACCACCCGGCTTTTCGGACGCGTCTCGCCCATCGGACGGCTGCGGTCGCCGAGTTGCACGAGGCCCTCCCTTCGGGCGTATCCCGGACGTACCCGGCCAAACCGTTCACCGTGCGTCGTCCACCGCACGTCGCGCGCCCGACTACACTGGGGCCGATCATGGCGCCATCCGCACACTTGTGGTGTCCTCAGGGGCTCCGTACCGTGGATGGCGCAGCGGTTGAGCCAACAGCCGCGCCGGGGAGTTCCGGCTAGCGGGAGCCGTCGTGCCGCCACGCTGCGTCGCGTGCCCGACCACGCCGCCGGTCCGGGCTCCCCACCCAGCAGTGACGAGTCGACTTCGAGGAGACCTCATCGTGACGGTTCAGGAGCCGAACGTCGTGGCGACGCCCGGAAACGAGCCCGCCACGCCCGCACCGCGCTCCGGACAGCTCGCGCTCACCGTCAGCCGGCCGGCCGAGCAGGTCGTCGTGGTCGGTGCGAGCGGCGAGATCGACATGCTCACCGCGCCGGAGTTGCGCGCCGCGGTGCTCGAACACCTGGACGCGAACGACGTCCTCGTCCTCGACCTGTCCGAGGTGAGCTTCCTGGGGTCCGCGGGCCTCGCCGTGCTGGTCGAGGCGTCGCAGCAGGGCAATCGGCGGGGCGCGGGGTTCCGTGTCGTCGCGGTCCGGCGCGCGGTGACCAGACCGCTCGTGGCCACCGGCCTCGGCGAGGTGTTCAGCGTGTTCGCCTCCGTCGAGGAGGCGCTCGCCGCCGACGCGTCCACCGACGCCCGCTAGTTGTACTGCCCTGAGAGGTTGTGGACGGTTCGACACGTAGTCGGATGATGTTGGAATGAGGGAGGGCCTCCGGGTTCGGTGTGGATTGCGACGTCGACACCGAGCCCACGGAGGCCCTCGTGACCCACGCTAACGCACCCTTGACCGAGCTGGGACGGCTGCGCCTGGCCCGGTGTGTCGTGGACGAGGGGTGGCCGCTGCGGCGGGCGGCCGAGCGGTTCCAGGTCTCGCCGACCACCGCCGCCCGCTGGGCCTCTCGCTACCGCGAGCTGGGCGAGGCGGGCCTGGTCGACCGTTCCAGCCGCCCGCACCGCAGCCCGCGTCGCCTGCCCACCCGCCGCGAACGCCGGATCGTCAAGGTCCGCCTGGCGCGTCGGTGGGGCCCGGCCCGCATCGCCCACCTGCTCGGACTGAACCCCTCCACCGTGCACCGGGTGCTGCGCCGCTTCGGCCTGGCCCGCCTGGCCCACCTGGACCGGGCCACCGCCACGCCGGTGCGCCGCTACGAACACGCCGCACCGGGCGACCTGGTCCACGTCGACATCAAGAAGCTCGGCAACATCCCCGACGGCGGCGGCCACAAGGTGCACGGACGGCGGGCCGGCGGGCGCAACAGCTCCGCCCACCGCGACCCGACCAGGCCCCGCAAGGTCCACGGCCGCCCGAACCTCGGCTACGCCTACCTGCACAACGCGGTGGACGACCACTCCCGGCTGGCCTACACCGAGATCCTGCCCGACGAGACCAAGGACACCGCCGCCGCGTTCTGGACCCGGGCACAGGCGTTCTTCCGGGAAGCCGGCGTCACCGTCCGCCGGGTGCTGACCGACAACGGCTCCTGCTACCGCTCACGGCTCTGGCGCGACACCCTCGCCAACGCGGGCATCACCCATAAACGCACCCGCGCCTACCGGCCACAGACCAACGGCAAGGTCGAACGCTTCAACCGCACCCTGCTCGACGAATGGGCCTACGCCCAGGCATACCGGTCTGAGACCGAACGCCGCGAGACGCTGCCGCGGTGGCTGCACACCTATAATCACCACCGCGGCCACACCGCACTCAAAGGCCAACCACCTGCCAGCCGCGTCCCCAACCTCACAGGACAGAACAGCTAGTCGTTCCAGCGATCGACGTGCGCCACCAGGTCCACGACCTGGTCCACGCCCGAGGCGACCAGCGCGGCCCGGACCGCGTCCGCCACCACGTCGTCGGTGCCCAGCCGCACGACCACGCGGTTGCCCGCCGCCGAGGCGGCCTCGGCGACCGCGACCAACCCCCGGATCAGGCCCTCGCCGTGCGTGCCGAGTCCTCGCACGTCCACCATGACGGGCACGCTCCCGCCGCGCGCGGCGGTGAGGATGCGGCGGCGCAGGGCGGGTCCGGCGCGCGCGGGCACGTCGCCGCGCACCACCACCTCCACCAAGCCGTCGCGTTCGCTGACCTCGACGGGTTCGGCCGGCACGGTGCCGGCCGCGGTGCCGCGCGTCGTGTGCCCCGCGGCGAAGACCAGCTCGACCGTGGTCCCGGTCGGCGCACGTTCGACGTGCACCTCGTCGGCGTTCTCGCGCATCAGCAACAGGCCGCGCCCCCGGTCGGTGAGTCCGATCGGTGGCACGCGCCACACCCCGTCGTCGGAGACGACGACGTGCAGGCTGCCGTCCGGGCACAGCTCGGCCCGGACGCGGACGACGCCCGCGCGGGCCGGTCCGTACGCGTGCTCGGCGGCGTTGCTCATCGCCTCGTTGGCCGCGATGACCAGGTCGTAGCGGTCGTCCTCGGACAGGCCGACGGCGAGCAGCCAGGCGTCGAGCCCGGCCCGGACCGCCCCGAGCAGGCCTGCGTCGGCCGGGAAATCCGCCGCCCAGCGGTGGTCCGCCAGTCGTTCGGTCACAGGGCCTCCAGGTGGCGCACCAGCCGGGTTTCCCCCGCCTTGTGCGCCTTACACGTGTGAGGGTCGATCTGTTCGGGTACCGATACCTTCAGCACCACCGAGACAGAACGGACAATGAGGTGAGCGTGTCGCACCAGGAGCCGCAGAGCGGCGAGTCGGAGAACGCCCTGGCCGGCGTGGAACTGCGGATGTCCGCCGATCCCACCCAGCTCTCGATCGTCCGCGCGGTCGCCGCGGACATCGCCATGCGCCAGGACTTCGACCTTGATTCCATCGAGGACTTGAAGCTCGCCGTCGACGAGGCGTGCTCGACGCTGATCTCCTTGGCCACCAGGGGCGCCGTGCTCAGCGCGCACTTCGTGGTCGTCGACGGTTCCGTGCGGGTCTCGACCAAGGTCGGTTCGCGACGGTCGGCCCCGCCGGACCGGGAGAGCTTCGGCTGGCGCGTGCTCAGCGCGCTGGTCGACTCGGTGACGACGTGGGTCGCCCCGCAGCCCGGCGAAGGCGACTACGAGGTCCACATCGACCTCGTGAAGCGATCGGTCGGGACGGTGAATGCGTGACGGCGCCTGACGGGGGCACGACACGGTCCACGTCCGGTTCGCAGGGGGATTACGACCACCTGGCGCCGTTGTTCGTCGAACTCGCCGGCAAGGAGCCGGGCGATCCGGCCCGGGACCGACTGCGCGACGAGTTGGTGACCAGGCACCTGCCGGTGGCCAAGCACATCGCGCGCCGCTTCGGCCACCGCGGCGAGCCGTACGACGACCTGGTCCAGGTGGCCACGGTCGGCCTGATCAACGCGGTGGACCGGTTCGACCCGGAACGCGGCAGCGACTTCCTGTCCTTCGCCGTGCCGACGATCATGGGCGAGGTGCGGAAGTACTTCCGCGATTCCAGCTGGTCGGTGCGGATGCCCAGGCGCCTCAAGGAGTTGCACCTGGCGATCAACGCGGGCACGGCGCGGCTGGCGCAGTCGCTGGGCCGCGCGCCGACGCCCAGCGAGCTGGCCGAGCACCTCGGTCTGACCCGCGAGGAGATCCACGAGGGGCTGGCGGCGGGCAACGCCTACCACAGCGCGTCGCTGGACGACCTGCTCGTCGCGGACGACAGCTCGATCTCGCTGGGCAGCACGCTCGGCGGGGAGGACCCGGAGATCGAGGCGATCGAGCAGCGGGAGGCGCTGCACCCGCTCCTGGAGAAGCTCCCGGAGCGGGAGCGCAAGATCGTGGTGATGCGGTTCTTCGGGAACATGACCCAGACGCAGATCGCGCAGAAGGTCGGCATCTCCCAGATGCACGTGTCCCGGCTGCTGGCCAAGACGTTGCGCCAGCTCCGGGACGGCCTCGAACAGTAGGTCACGCGGCGGCACGGCGGCGGGCGGCGATGATGCGTCGCCGCTCGTCCTCGCCCATGCCGCCCCAGACGCCGTAAGGCTCCTGCACGGCCAGGGCGTGCTCACGGCACCGGTCGAGGACCGGGCACCGGGCACACAGTTCCTTGGCGTTGTTCTCGCGCGAGGCACGAGCGGAGCCGCGTTCGTTGTCCGGGTGGAAGAACACCGCGCTGTCACGGCCGCGGCAGAGACCTTCCTTCTGCCAATCCCACACATCTGTGACCGGCTTCGGCAGACGAGCGGTGCTGGTCATGGGCGACTCCATTCGGGCTTGATCAGGTGCTGGTCACGGCTTACCCGGACGACCCGGTCGGGCAAACGTGGTGTTGCCTGATCGGGTAACTCCCCGCACGGGTACCCGGAACCGCCCGACGCGATCAGCCCGGCAGCATGAGATCCGGCAGCAGCAGCCGGCCGCCGAGGAACAGGCAGCCCAGCGCCACGGCCGCGAACACCGCCACCCAGACCAGACCGGGCACGCCGGTCAGGCGGCCGAGCTGGTCGGCGTCGGAGTCGCGGGCCCGGCCGCGGGCGCGCTTGCGTTGCAGCTCCCCGATCGGCCGGACACCGCCCAGCAGCAGGAACCACGCGATGAACAACGCGAACGCGACCCGCACGTCCCGACCGCCGAACCAGAACACGGCGAACACGATGCCGCCGGTGACGACGACGGACAGCACGCCGAACACGTTGCGGATCATGATCAGCATGAGGCCGAGCAGCACGACGGTGCCCAACAGCAGCGGCCGGATCTGATCGGCGGTGGCCAGGGCCGCGGCACCGAGACCGAGCAGCGACGGCGTCACGTAGCCCGTGAACGCGGTGGCGACCATGCCCGGTCCGGCCGGCCGGCCGCGCGAGACCGTCACGCCCGAGGTGTCCGAGTGCAGCTTGATCCCGGTCAGCCGGCGGCCGGTGAGCAGCGCGGTGAGCGCGTGGCCGGCCTCGTGCGCGATCGTGATCACGTTGCGGCTCAGTCGCCAGGGGCCGGGCGTGATCACGAGGACCAGGGCGAGCGCGGCGGGAGCCCAGAGGGCGATCGTCGACATCACGCCACAGCATGGCACGGGGCGGGGCTCCGCCCGCCGGTATGGCACGAGGCGGGGCGCCGTCCGCCGGTACGGACGACGCCCCGCCGCTTCGGGTGGTCTACCGGGCGTGCCGCGCCTGGTGGCGTTCGGCGACGGCCGGGTCGATGGGCCGGGTCGGGCGCGTCGTGACGGTCGGGTCGGGGGTTTCGACGCGCGGGTCGGGCACGTGCGGCTCGCGGATGCTCTCGTCGCGCGGCGGCGCGACGACGGTCTCCTCCGGGACGACGATCCGGTGGCGCGCGGGCAGCACCGCGATCAGCAGGCCCAGCGCGGTGAAGCCGAGGTGCAGCCAGTTCGCGCGCACGTCGAGGGCCAACGGGTCGCCGAGTCGCGCGACCGGGTTCACCGCGACGACGCCGACCAGCATCAGGCCCCACACCAGGACGACGCCGTAGGCGACGAACAGGATCCAGCCGTAGAGCCGGGACAGGCCCGAGCCGGTCGCCATCAGCAGGCCGAGCACGCCGAACGCGAGGTGCACGACGTTGTGCAGGGGGTTCACCGTCAGCCCCAGCAGCACCTCGTGCCGGTCGAAGTCGGCGAAGCCGGTGCGGACGAAGCCCGCCACGCCCGCGACGAGGAAGAACACGCCGACCAGGCCCGCGAGGACCTGGGCGGGCTGGAGTCCCGCGACCTTGACGCGACCGCGAGTGGTCGGGTGGGTCATCACGCCCTCCAATGAGGACCGAGAGCCCGCCTGCCGGGCTCCGGTGACCGCCCGGTTACCCGTTCACCGGATCGGGCAAACGACGGTGCCCCGGCAGGATTCGGTGCGCCGCGGCGGGTCCGGACAACCATCGGGGCGTCCATGAGCGTTCGACGAACGGGTGTACGTGCGGGAGTCGGCGGCGGGCGATCCCGACGTGCCGACCCGACGGGTGGTGGTCGCGGGCGCACGGGCCCACGACCGGTCGGACAGGAGCCACCGCCCCGCCGTGACAGGGCCGCCGGACCCACCCCATGAAGGTCCGGACGTCTGCGGAAGAATGTTTTCCGATCACCGGAATGAATGCAGGGATAGATTTTACAAATGCCCTCGCCGACGGCGTGACGCCGCACGCCGATCCGACGTACGGGCAGGTAGTCAGGCGTGCAGCGTCGGCACGCCGGTCCACTCGGACACCGCTTTCCCCTTTTTCTCGACCAGTCCGACTATGCCTGCCGGAACGGGTCGAGTCAAAGCATTTGCCGAATGCCCGTGCGCCGTCCTTGACCTCCACTTAACTCGAACTCCTACCGTGATCACCCGTAACGGTCGACGCGAGGGGGCAAGGGAACGTGTACGCGATCCGACAGCACGAATTCGGCGATGTCGACACTCTGCGTCACGAAGAGGTACCCGATCCAGTACCGGGTGCGGGCCAGGTGCGGGTGACGGTGGGGGCCGCCGGCGTCCACCTGCTCGACACCTCGCTGCGGCGCGGCGAGCGGGGCGGCCCGTTCCCGCTGCCGGACCTGCCGCTGGTCCCCGGCCGCGAGGTCGCGGGCGTGGTGAGCGCGCTGGGTCCGGACGTGCCGGACAACTGGCTGGGCCGGCGGGTCGTCGCGCACCTCGGCCAGGCGCACGGCGGCTACGCGGAACAGGCCGCGGCGAACGTCGCGAGCCTGCACGAGGTGCCCGACCACGTGTCCGACGAGCGGGCCGTGGCCATGATCGGCACCGGGCGCACCGCGTTCGGCGTCCTGCGGATCGCCGCGCCGACGGCCGACGACGTGGTGCTGGTGACGGCCGCGGCGGGCGGGCTCGGCTCGTTGTTCGTGCAGGAACTCAAGGCGCTCGGCGCGACGGTGGTGGGCGTCGCGAGCACGGCCAAGCTCGACCTGGTCCGGGAACTGGGCGCCGACCACGTGGTCGACTACACCGCGCCGGGCTGGGACGACGAGGTGCGCGCCGAGGTCGGCGAGGTGTCGCTGGTCCTCGACGGCGTCGGCGGCGACGCCGGGAAGGCCGGGCTGGACCTGCTCGGCGTCGGCGGCCGGACCGTCCTGTTCGGCTGGTCGTCCGGCACGCCGACGCCCGTCGGCACCGCCGACCTGTACCGCCTGGGCATCGGTGCCGACGTGGCCGTCGGTCCGCGCATCGTCAAGGGGACGAACCTGCGGGAACTGGAGACCCTGGCGTTGGACGCGCTCGCCTCCGGCCGGCTCACGCCGCGCACCACGGCGTTCCCGTTGGCGGACGCGGGAAGGGCGCACACGGCGCTGGAGAACCGGGAGACGGTCGGCAAGGTCGTGCTGCGGCCGTGAAGCCGACGGCGTGCCCCGCCACACGGGGACGGGGCACGCCGCTCCCCCTTTTCCACAGTGGTCCGCTCGGGAAGCCCAGGGGCCACGCGGAAAGCGGTCTAATTAGAGGTCCACGGACACGATCCGCTCCCCGGTGAAGTCGCGGACCTCGACGGCGGTGACGTCCGAGAACTCGACCAGGGCCGAACCGTCCAGATTGGTCCCCTCCCGCTCACCCAGCTTGGACACCAGCCAACTGCCCGCCTCCCGCGTCGTGCCGTCCTTCCCCACGACGACCAGCCGGCACTCCCTGCCCTGCGCGACACCGGACACGGACGCGTTGACCCGCACCCACCCGACGGCACGCCGGATCTCCACGGTCATCCGCGCACCGGTGGCCGGGTCGACGCCGGTCGCCAACTTCCGCTCCGCGTTGTCCGGCGGCGCGACGGTCGTCGACGACGACGCGTCGGGCGTGGGCGCGGTGCCCCGGCCGACCGCGAAACCGCCGCCGAGCACGACGACCGCGACGACCACCGCCGCGGCAGCCGCGCCCAGACCGCGGGCGCGCACGCGACCGACACGTTCCTTCCGGACCTGCCGAAGCGTGCGCCGCAGCAGGAGATCGCCGTCCTCGGGCGGACCGTCGAGCAGCGCCTCCGGTGGGAGGTCGCCCAACGCGGCCTCCGCCGCCCGCAGGTCGTCGAGTTCGGACCGGCAGTGCGCGCAGTCCGACAGGTGGTGCTCCACGGCACGCGCCTCCCGCTCGTCCAGGACGCCCAGCACGTAGGCGCCGAGCAACCGCGGATCGTGGTTCGTGGTCATCCGGACACCCCTTTCAGCGCGACCTGTCCTCCGGTGAACGTGTCCCGCAACGCTCTGAGCGCGTAGTGCGACCGGGATTTGACCGTGCCCGGCGGCACGCCCAACGCCGCCGCGGCCTCCGTCACGCTCCGGCCCCGGAAGTAGATCTCGACCAGGACGTCGCGGTGGTCGGGCGAGAGCCGGTCGAGCGCTTCGAGCACCACGACCGAGTCGACCACCGAGTCCGCGTGGTCGCGCTCGACCGGCGGCGTCGCCGGGTTCTCGGCCACCTCCCGGGGACGGGACGCGCGCGCCCGCACCCGGTCGGTGACGATGTTGCGCGCGACCGTGAGCAACCAGCCCCGGACCGAACCCTTGCCGTTGACCAGGGCCTCGGGGTGGCGCCAGGCGCGGACGAGCGTCTCCTGGACGACGTCCTCGGCCGCCGCCCGGTCGCCGGTGAGCCGGGTCGCGTACGCGAGCAGCGCCCGCCCGTGCTCCTCGTAGAGCGTGCGGACCAACGCCTCGTCGGCCGCGGCGGCCCGTTTCCGGGACCACAAAGCCGCCATGCGCCCGCTCCCTTCGTCGTCTCGTCGACGGACACACGGGCGCGGGCCCGGACCGGTTCACGAATCCGGGGAATTGGGCCGGACGCCGTCACGGACAGGTCCGCCCGGAGTTGAGGCACTCGGCCACCCGGCGCATCCCGTCGTCGGTCATGACGTTGACGGCCATGGAGTGGTCGGTGCGCGGATCCCGGTCCTGGTCGGGAAAGCTGTCCACGGCGAAGGGCTCGCCCTCGGGCACGTCGTAGACCACGCGCACGGTCAGCTTCGGCACGGGGAACGTGCGCGGCGGGCAGACCCCGTCCGCGCCCGGGAACACCAGGTGCGCGCGGTGCGAGGGGCTGTCGGTGTTGCGGCCGTCCCAGCAGCTGGGGAACTCGAAGATCCGGACCACGTCGGAGTCGGCGGGGCAGACCGGGTAGCGCCCGGTGCGGCGGTCCTCGAACCCGGTGCAGCTCCACTTCGCGGTGGACTGCCCGGTCGTGCGCGCGGACGGGTCGCCGGTGATCAGCCGCAGGAACCGGGGCATGGGCACGACGTGGCTCGCCGGGTTGCCGGTGAAGGTGATCCCGACCCGACCCGGGGGAAGGACCTCGCCGGTGTTGCCGTGTTCGCCGCCGCCGGGCGCGTGGTGGTCCGGGCCGGTCCTGGCGGTGAGGCGCAGGACGGGCCAGTAGTAGGTGGAGCGGTCGTCGTCCGGGCAGGTGGTGGTGGCCGCGGCCAACGAGTCGTCGGTCGACGCGTGATCGGTCGACGTGTTGCCGACGTACTCGTGCGTGTGGTGGGCGCCGAACGGTTTTCCGGGCGCGGACACGATGTTGTCCGCGTTGAGGTGGCGTCCGGCGTTGGTGCCGCAGTCCTCGGTGACCGTGCCGGTGGAGGCGCCGTTCCCGGTGGCTCCGGCCTGGGCGGCGGGTGGGACGTCGTCGATCGCGACCTCGCGGGCGTCGTTCCGGCACGCGGACATCAGCAGCAGTGCCACCAGGAGTACCCACCTCACCCGGTCAAGCCTGCCACCTGGCGGTGATCAACACCCGACCGTCGGTCGTTTCGACTTCGATGCCGACGACGGCGTCGGGGTCGACCAGGGCGGTGCCGGCGACGTCGGTGTGCTCGGCGGCGGACGCGACCCAGCCGGCGGCGACGGTCCTCGTGCCGCGGTCGTCCTCGACGACCAGGTGGCAGTGTTCGCCCGGCGGGATGCCGTCGATCGAGGCTTTCAGGCGGATCCAGCCTTCGTCGGGGGTGACGGTGGCGGACAGGCTTGTGCCGTGTGCGGACGCGGTCAGGACCCGTTCCCCGGGGACGCTGTGCCGGCCCAGGTGGACGCCCGTCGCGAGCAGCACCGCGAGCAGGGTGGCGGCGGCGGTGCGGATGCGGGTCCGGGTCCGGGCGCGTTCCGCGCGGACCCGGCACAGCGTCCGGTCGAGGAGTGGGTCGGGCATGGTCTTAGCCCAGGGGGGAGGGATTTCGGCGGGTCATCGTGGGTCTCCTCTGTGGGTTTCTCCTCTCCAACACGTGCGGGGGCCGTGGGTGGTTCACCGGTGCCGGTGCCCCAGTCGGCTTCGAGTCCGTGGCCTACGCAAACGCGCGAGTCATGCACTCGGACACCGCGAGATGTGCGTTCAGGCACCGCGAGATGTGCACTCGTGTGCCCCCCACCTCGCGAGTCCTCCGCTCGGGCACCCCGAACTACGCACTCAGGCACCTTCCAACGGGTGGCTCCGGGTGTGCGGGGTCCCGGGTTCGCTGTGACGCTGTAGGCGGTTCCGGTGGTGGGGGTGGTGGCGGTGGATGCGGGCGAGGCGTTGCGGACGGTGGCGTTCCGGCTCGAACGGGTCGGGGAGCCGGGTCATCGGGTCAAGGCCTTCCGACGGGCGGCGGGCGTGGTGGACGAACTGGGGGTCGACGAGGTGGCCCGGCAGGTGGCGCGGGGGACGTTGACGGACGTCCCCGGGATCGGGCCGACGACCGCACGGGTCGTGGCCGATGCCCTCGCGGGGCGGGAGATCGGGTACCTGGACGGGATCGTCGAGCCCGACTACCTCGATCCCGCGTTCGGTGGTCACGCGTTGCGCGAGCTGCTCACCGGGGACTGCCACACCCACTCCGACTGGTCCGACGGTGGCAGTCCGATCCTGGAGATGGCGACCACCGCCCGGTCGCTGGGGCACCGGTGGATGGTGCTCACCGACCACTCCCCCCGGCTCCGGGTCGCCAACGGGTTGAGTGCCGAGCGGTTGCGCCGGCAGCTCGACGTCGTGGCCGCCCTCAACGTCGACCTCGCGCCGTTCCGGATCCTGACCGGGATCGAGGTGGACATCCTCGACGACGGGTCGCTCGACCAGGACCCGGAGTTGCTCGACCGGCTCGACTTCGTCGTCGCGAGCGTGCACTCCACACTCCGCATGCCCGCCGGGGAGATGACCCGGCGGATGGTCGCGGCCGTGCGCGATCCGCTGGTCGACGTCCTCGGGCACTGCACCGGACGACGGGTCGCGGGCAAGGTCCGGGCGGAGTCGGCGTTCGACGCGCGCACCGTGTTCACCGCCTGCCGCGACCACGGCACGGCCGTGGAGATCAACTCGCGGCCCGACCGGCTGGATCCGCCGCGGCGGCTGCTCTCCCTCGCCGTCGAACTCGGGTGCTCCTTCACGATCGACAGCGACGCCCACGCGCCCGGTCAGCTCGACTGGCTCCACTACGGCTGCCGAAGGGCCGAGGAGTGCGGCGTCGACCCGTCGTCCGTGCTCAACACCGTCAGTGCCGAGGCGTTGACGGCTCGATGACCGCCGTGCGCGAGGCCCGCACGAGATGCCCGTACCACGGCACGAGCGGACCGGTCCGGCCTTCGACGAGGCGCTCCCACGTCGTGCGGCACAGCTCGCGGAACGGCTCGGGGTCCCACTGCGCGGCGAGGTCGGACAGCGGCCGGTCGTGCACGTTGCCCAGCGAGTAGCGACGGTCGAAGCCGTACGACACCGGCACGGCCGCGCCGTTGGCCTCCACGACCAGCGGCGTCAGCCAGCGGCCGAGCGGCCCGGCGGTCGGCGCGGCCATGAACGCCTCGGGCGTGCGCGACAGCGTGGTCCGCGGCACGGCGTCGAGCTGCACGGCCATGCCGTGCTCGGCGGCGATCCGGCCGAGTTCCACGGCGGCGTAGGCGAGTTCCACGGCGTCGGGCCGTTCGCCCGCCATCAACCGGTTCGCCGCGCCCTCGGGTTCGAGCGGGTGCACCTGCAGCAGCAGCGCGCCGGACGCGGAGGCGGCCTCGGCCACGTCGCCGAGCTGGGTGGCGTTGCCCTGGGTGAGGGTGGTGACGACGCCGACCGGCACGCCCGCCTCGGTGAGCCGGCGGATGCCCGCCAACGCCTTGTCGAAGCTGCCGATCCGGTCGCGGATGCGGTCGTGGGTGGGCTGGTCGCCGTCGAGCGACACGGCCACCAGGTCGACCAGGCCGCGGATCAGGCCGATGCGCCGCTGGTTGAGCGCGACCGCGTTCGTGGTGACGGTCGTGCCCATGCCCGCGTCGCGGGCGGCGCGCAGCAGCGCGGGCAGTTCCGGGTACAGGAACGGTTCGCCGCCGGACACGTTGAGCACGTCGTAGCCGAGGGCGGCGGCGTCGTGCACGACCTGGTCCAGCACGCCGATCGGGATGGACTCGGCCACGTCGGGTCCGCTACTGGAGTAGCAGTGCAGGCAGCGCAGATTGCACAGCCTGGTCGGGTGCACTTGCAGGACCCCCCGACCGACCTTTCGACCCATTCTCCACCCTCCCGTGGAATCGGTTAACCCTATGGAGGGGGAAGGGCCCCGTTTGATACGTCGGACCGTCACATTTTCCGCCGTAGTGGTTTCCACCTCGCCTGGAACGGCCGGCGAACCCCTCGAACGGTCGTCGCGCGGCACGGTCGGGCACCCCGAGAGTGGTGGCCCCCGCCGTACGGACCCCTGGACCGCCCCATGGCCGAGCCCGATCTCGTCGCCGACCTCCGTTCCGCCGACCCCGACCGGATCGCCGCCGCGCTGGCCGCGCTCGACCACGCCGAACGCACCCGGCGCTTCCTCGTCGTGCCACCGCCGGAACCGGCCGCGCTCGACGCGTTCGACACCGTGCCCGAGCAGGTGCTGCTGCACTTCGTGGCGCTGTGGCTGGAGTACCCGGCGTTCCAGCCCGCGCCCGACATCGCGGACGTGCACCGCACGATCGTCGACGCGGTGCTGCGGCACGGCGGGCCGACCGCGCTGCACCGGGTCGCGCTCGGGCTGCGCACGTGCGAGCGGCCCGCCGTCGCGGCCCGCGACCTGGTGCGCGACCTGCACGACCGCGACCTGACCGACGCCGAGCAGGATCGGGCGAGCGTCCTGCTCGACGACCTGCTCGACGTGGCGTCCACGCACCGGGCCGTGGCCGACGGCGTCGTCTACATGGCGCTCTTCGGCGCGCACACCCGACTCGTGGACACGGTGCGCCGACGCCTCGGCCCCGAAGACCGGGCCCGGGTCGACGCGGCCCGTGCGGATTGACGGACTTTCACAGTCCATTGTGGACAGTGACATACCGCACCACTGCGGTCGGACATATTGCATCCGGTGCAATACATAGCCCAAAAGTGTCATTGCCCGGTCACTATTCGGTGCTTTAGACATAGCCCATGCCAGGGAACGCCTACACGTCGGTGCGATCGCGCACGGTCGCCACCGCCCTGCGCCTCTACCGCGAGGAGCGCAAGCTGAGCTGCGAGGACGTCGGCGACGTCCTCGGCGTGTCGGCCAGCAAGATCAGCCGGATGGAAACCGGGAAGAGCGGTCTGCAGTACGAGGACGTCAACACGCTCCTGGGCTATTACAAGGTTCCGCCCGGCCGCCGCAAAGAACTCCTCGACCTCGTCCGCAAAGGCGAGGAAACCGGCTGGTGGGAACGCCAACCCGGACTGCCCCGGCTCTGGCGCAAGCTGATCGACCTGGAACACAAGGCGGTCCGCGTCCAGTCCTACGAGGCCATGATCGTGCCCGGCCTGCTCCAGACCGCCGAGTACGCGCAGGCGCTGCTGACCGCCGTGGACCCGGGGCTGTCCGAACGCGAGGTCGACACCCTGGTGTCCGCGCGCATGGCCCGGCAGACGCTGCTGACCCGCGCGGGCGCGCCGCGCTACCTGGCCGTGGTGCACGAGGCCGCGTTGCGCATCCGCGTCGGCGACGGCGGCGTGATGCGCCGCCAGTTGCGACGCCTGCTCGACGCCGGCGAGCGGCCCAACGTGGACGTCGTCGTGGTGCCCATGGCGGCCGGCTCGCACGTCGGCGTGCGCGGCTCGTTCCTGGCGCTGGAGTTCAGGCACGAACCCGAGTTGGTGTTCGTGGAGAACCAGGACACCGGCATCTTCGTCGAGGACCCCGCCGAGCTGACGCGCTACCACCGGGCGCTGCGAACCCTGCGCGAGGTGGCGTTGGACGCCGAGGCGAGCGCGGCCCGGATCGCCGAGCTGACCGAGGAGTACCCGTGAGGTGGCGCAAGAGCACCCGCAGCAGCAACGTCGCCAACTGCGTCGAGCTGGCGACCACACCCGACGCGCTGCTGGTCCGCGACTCGAAGCGACCCGACGGCCCGGTGCTGGCGTTCCCGCGTGCCGCCCTGGCACCGTTCCTGCGGACCGCGCGCGGCGGACGACCGGACTTCACCGTCCGGAGTGGACTCCAGGTGTAGGTCGGCGGCCGTTCGGGTATGACCGGGATCATCCGGTTCACCAGACCCGAGGGGGCGGTCGCCGCACATGGACGGCTCGGACGTGGAGTTGCGGGTCGCGACGCGGACCGCCTGCCCGCCGACGGTGCGCGCGGTGGCCGCGCACTCCGAGCCGGCCGTCGACCCGGCGCACGCCGTGTGCCCGGTGTGCGGATTCCCCCGCGCCCACCTCCGGTCGCGGGCCGTCACCCGTCCCGGCCGGCCGTCGTTGCCGTGGCGGGTCGCGGTGACGGACGGGCGCGACCTGCCGCACGTCGAGTCGAGGTGCCGGGCATGAGCGCCGTGGACTACCAACCGCTGTTCCACGAACTCGCGGCGGCCGACCGCGACGGCGACGACTACCAGCGGCTGCGCGACCGGCTGGTGACCGGCCATCTGCCGCTGGCCCGGCACATCGCCGACCGGTTCGCCGCGCGCGGCGAGTCGGTCGAGGACCTGCGCCAGGTGGCCGCGCTCGGCCTGATCAACGCGGTCGACCGGTTCGACGTCGAGCGCGGCATCGACTTCCCGGCCTACGCCGTGCCGACGATCACCGGCGAGGTGCGCCGGTACCTGCGCGACCAGGGTTGGGCCGTGCGCGTGCCGCGTCGGCTCAAGGAACTGTGCACGGCGATCGACGCCGCCCGGGTCGAGTTGTCGCGCCGGTCGGGCCGCGCGCCGACGCCCAGCGAGGTGGCCGCGCACCTGCACCTGACGCTCGACGAGGTGTACGAGGGCCTGCACGCGACGTCCGCGCACCACCTGGTGTCGCTGGACGAGGAGGACTTCAGCGACGTGCTGGTCGCCGACGACCAGGCGATGGAGGCGGTCGAACTCCAGCACGCGCTCGACCCGATGCTGCGCGGCCTGCCCAAGCGCGAGCGGCGGATCGTGATGCTGCGCTTCTTCCGGAACATGACCCAGACGCAGATAGCCGACTCCGTCGGGGTGTCGCAGATGCACGTCTCCCGACTTTTGTCGCGATCGCTGGCCCGCATGCGCGATCTGCTCGACGATGGATGACCTCCGAACGCGGAGGTGGTCGCGATGTCGTCCTGGCCCCAGCGGACCGCGCTCGCGATCGCGGTCGTCCTGCTCGGATGGGGACTGCTCGACGCGGTGGGCGTGCTCGGCGGTGCCGTGCTCGCCGTCCTGCACCTGACGACCGGCGTCCTGCTCGGTGCCTCGACGGCGGGACGACGCGTGCTGCGCCGCGTGGCCGTGCTGGTGGGATCGGCGTACCTGGTCGTGACGGCGTTCGGCGTGAGCGACCGGCCGTACGGCCTCGACGCGGGCCCGGCCGGCGACGTCCTGCACCTGCTCGTCGGGTTCGCGGGCGTCGGCCTGGCGGTGGCGTGCGCGTGGAGCGCGCGGCGGCACCGACGGTTGTCCCGCACCGATCCCGGGTAGCTCTCCCGGTGAGGAACGGGAGGACGGGATGCGCACCGCGGGCTTGCGGCACGTGATCGGGGCCGAGGGGCCGTTCGCGTCGGTGTACTACGACATCGGCGAGCACGGGGACCTGCGCTGGACCGCCATCCGCGACCAGCTCGCCGGCGCCGGGGCCGAACGTGCGCTGCTCGTCCTGGCCGACGCGACGATCGGCCACGACGTGGTCGCGCCGCGCGAGCACGCCGGGCGCGCTCTGGTGGTGACGCCCGGACGCGTGCTCGTGGACCGGTTCCTGCCGCGGGCGCCGGCGGGCTACGTCGCGCGGTACGGGGACCTGCCCTACCTGCTGCCACTGGTCGACCTGGCCGAGCCGGTCGTGCCGCACGTCGTGGTCCGGGTGGACCCGCACGGCGCGGACCTGTGCGGCATCGACCCGACCGGACGTCCGGTCGCGGTCGGCGCGTGCCGGCCGGGCCGCGAGCTGGACGCCCGGGAACTGGCGGACGTGGCCCGGGAGGCGGCCACCCTGGTCGACCGGCTGCGCGCGTCGCTGCTGGTGCTGTCCGGCCCGGCCGAGATGAGGCGGGGCCTGCGGATCGCGCTGCCGCCGCCCTACCACCGGCTCGTGGTGGAGACCGACGAACCGGCCGAGCGCGTGGCCGGGAAGCCGGCCGACCGCGACGAGGTCGTGCGCCGGTTCCGGGACGAGTCGACGGCGTTGAGCGGGCGGGCGGTGCACGGGCTGGACGACGTGGTGGCGGCGTTGGCCGCCGACCGGGTCGACACCGTGCTGCTCGGCGACGCGCTGGTGGGCGGGCGCCTGGTGGACGGCGTGCGCGCGGACGAGTGGCTGCCGCTGCTTGCCGTGGAGCAGGGCGTGGACGTGGTGTTGGCGGGCGACTCCCTGCGACTGCACGAGGACGTCGGCGCGCTCGTCGCCTCCCGGGCAGCCGACAGTCCATAAAGGACTTCCGGCTCGCCGCCGACGGACCGGCGCGCGGAAGCGTGACGGGGTACGCCGTCGAGTTCGGCGCAGGACCCGCGGCCGACCCGGAACACGCCGCGTCCGGGACCGCCGGCGCGGCCGTGTTCGCACGGTCCCGACGGGCGGCCCGGACACCGGACCCGACACCCGGTCACGCTTCTCCCGGTCACGCTCCGCGTGCCACCGCTCGTGGTGACGGTGCCGGCACGAGCGGGAACCGCCCTCCGACGTCGGCCCGGCCCTCGCCCGACCCCGCCACGGCGATCCCGGCGGAGGCGCCCCGCACGAAACTTCCGAAACTCGTGGTTGGATTCGCCGCCGATCGGGTACTGAGGCCTCAGGACGATGCCCCGGGGCACGGCGGGGCGGTCGCCCCGCCCACGTCGGGACACCGACCGTCGAGGACCGGGAGCTACCGTTTGTGGACACGCCGCCCTTCCGGCGGCGTCGAGTGAGAGGAGACCGGGGTGCCCGAACCAGCGGCGACGCTCGCTTCCGTGCGGGTCGAACGACCCGCGGAGGACGTCGTGGTGTTGCACGTGTCCGGCGAACTGGACACGACGAGCGCCGACGAGCTGGCCAAACCCCTGCGCACCGAGGTCGTGGCGGGGTTGCGCATCGCGGTGGTCGACCTGGGCGGCGTCCGCTTCCTCGGCTCGGCGGGCCTGGAGGCGCTCGTGGCGGGCTCGAAGCGGGCCAAGGACCTGGGCGTGCGGCTGGTGCTGGCCGCGTCCAACCGCGCCGTCGTGCGCCCGATCCAGGCGACCGGGCTCGACGCGGTCTTCGAGATCGTCCCGACGGTCGAGGACGCCCTCTCCCGACCCTGAGCCCCAGGCCGCCGGCGGCGGACGGACCTGGTGTCGCGCGGCGCATCTCCCCCACACGGAGGTGCGCCGCGCGACCGTCCGGACACCACCCGATCGGGGCAGTGCCCCTCCTGTCTACCACCCGGAGGACGCAACGGGTGTGTCGAACCGGTCACGCTCCGAAGCAGAGGAAGCCGACGCTCGCCGCATAGGCCGAATCGCCCTCGTCCAGGTGCGCCACCCGGGCCAGTGCCAGCGCCTCGGCGGGCGGCAGGCCCGCGCCGAGGCCGCGGTGGAAGTCGACCATCAGCGGCGTCGTGGTCCCGGCCGGCACCGGGACGACCGGCGCGACCAGCGTCCGCGTGCCCAGGCCGAGCAACGCGGCGGTGAAGCCCATCAGTTCGTCGCCCGGCCGCACGGCGGACATGCCCGAGTCGCACGCCGACAGCACGACCCGCGCGGGCGGCGTGCGCAGCCGTTCCAGGTCGTAGACGGTCAGCGGGCCGTCGGCCAGTTCCAGCGCCGAGAACAGCGGGTTGTCCGCACGGAACGACCCGTGCGCGGCCACGTGCGCCAACGCCGCGCCGTCCATGGCCGCCGCCACCGCGTCCACGGTCGCGTCCGCGCCGACCAGCGCCGTGGCCGGGCCGGCCGAGGGCGTGATCGCCGCGATCTCCGCCGGTGCCGCCGCCAGGCGCGGTCCGGCCGCCAGCACCGCGCTCCCCCGGGCCGGTCGCGCGGCCGTCGCCCGCAGCCACACCGCCGCCGACGGCGCCACGGTCAGCGACCGCGCGCTCAACCCCGGCAGCGCGGCCCACGGCAAACCGGCCAGCACGCCCGTCGGCGCGAGCACGAGCGGACGCGTGCCGACCCGGCGCAGCAGCGGCGCCAGCAGCCGGGCCTCCAGCAGACCGGCCGCGTGCCCGGCACCCGCGCGCACCGCCGACCGGTCCACGCGTTCGGGCAGCGTCACGAGCCGGTGCAACGCGAACCGCAGCAGCCTGACCTCGCGCACGGCCACGTCCACCGGGCCGAGCCGGTGCAGGCTCGCCCGACCGCCCGCGACGACGACGGCCAGCAACGCGCCCTCGTGGTCGACGTACTCCACGAGCGCCGCGTCGCCCAGCGCCGCCACCAGGTCCCGCACGGCGGGCGGGCGCAGCACCGCGCCGCCGCCACTGGCCTGCCGGGTCAGTTCGCGCACCCGCTGCTCGCCACGCACCTGCCGCTGCCGCAACGCGGTCGTCGGCCGGCCGGACAGCAGCGCCGCCTCCAGGTCCGCGGTCGTGGCGCGCAGTTCGGCGAGCGCGTCGGCGAGCCCGGTGTCCTCGGGCGGACGCGCGGGCGTCATCCGCAGCGCGCCGGCCCGCCACCGCTCGACCCACGCCAGGACGCGGTCCGCGCGCCCGCTGGCGACCGCGCCGCGCAACCCCTCCAGCGCCAACGCCTTGCCCTGCGCGCCGCTGACCGCGCGCAACTCCCCCGCGCCCAGCGACACCCGGTACTCGTCGAGCAGGCCCAGGCCCCGGCGCAACGCGCTCTGCGCGCCCCGCCGGTTGCCGGCCAGGTCGCGCCGCACGGCCTCGGCGTACCAGCCGAGCACGCGCGCCGCCGCCGGGCCGCCGCGCCGGGCCGCGCCCGCGACGGCCAGTTCCGCCGCCGCCCGCCCGCGGTCGCCCAGGTCGCGGGCGACGAGCGCGGCGTCCACGCGGGCCTCCAGCCCGGCGGTGCGCCAGCCCAGCGCGTCGAGCCGGTCGGCCACGCGCGTCAACGCGGTCGCGAGCCGGCGCGACCGCTTCCCGTCGAGGTAGGCGGCCCGCAACTCGACGTGGTGGGCGCCCGCCTCCCAGACCGCGCGCCCCTGCCGCCGGAACCCGGCGCGCGCGGACGCGGCCATGGTCGCGGCGACGTCGAGATCCCCTTCCAGCACGGCGATCCGGGCCCGGTAGTAGAGCGCCTCGGACCGCGCGAGGACGAGGTCGTCGGTCAGTTCGGCGAGCGCCCGGTCGGCCGCCGCGCGCGCCTCCTCGACCAGCGGCACGGACACGAGCACCTCCAACCGGTTGATCAGCAGACCGGGTCGGGGCACGTCCAGGCGCCGGTACTCGCGCTCGGCCTGCGCGAACATGGTCAGCGCGCGCGGCACGTCGCCCGCGCGCGACGCGGAGATGCCCGCGTTCCAGCGCACGTCGGCGACCGCGAGTTCCTGGTCGAGGTCCCGGTAGAGCACCGCCGCGCGGTCGAAGTCCTCGTCCGCCGCGCGCAGACCGCCGGTGTAGGCGCGCAGCAGGCCCCGGTTGTTCAACGCGCGCGCCTCGACGAGCCGTTCGCCGGAGCGGCGCACCAGGTCGATCGCGGCGTTGTACTCGCGCAACGCCTCGTCGTAGCGGCACAGGTAGTGCAGGACCAGACCGCGCTGCATGCGCCCGCTGCCCGCGTCCGTGCCGCGCAGGTCCGGCAACGCGGCGTTGATCGCGCGCAACGCCGCCGCGTGCCGTCCGGTCGTGGACAGCACGAACGCCAGGCTCATCCGCGCCAGCGCCGCCGACCGCGCGGAGCCGGCGCGCACCGCGATCCGCACGGACCGGCGCAGGTGCCGCAACGCGCCGTCCAGGTCGTGCAGTTCGCGCAGCGACAGGCCGATCGCGCGCTCGGCCGCGGACGCCTCGCGGGCGTCGCCCGCCGCCCGTGCCGACCGCAGTGCGGCACGGCCGATCTCGATCGCCGCGCGCGGATCACGTTGTCGGGCTTCCAGTGCCGCCGCGGCGGAAAGGGCGACCACGATGCCAGCTTATTACCACGTCACCTGTGGTAGCTTGACCGCCACCCGTCGACGAGGCGTTGCGAGGCCGTCGTGTCCGAACCTCCGAATCGCGCAGATCTTTACCAGCGAGCCTTCCTCCAGGCGCTGAAAGAGCACGGGGACTTCCGCGTCCATCCCGAGCGCGGACGCGAGTTCGTCTACGTGGCCCGCGAGTTGCTCACGATTCCCGAGGACGTCGAGCGGGTCGGCCGCAAACTGAGCCAGAACGGCATCGGCAACGAGCGGGGCAAGGATTTCGCCGGAATGAGCCGGTTGATCCTGCCGCGCAATTCCGACGACATACCCGCAATAGTGCGGTTGCTGCGGGAACCGCGGCAGTGGCCGAACGAACGCGTGCCCTATGTCCAGCCGCACCACGTGACCGTCGGCCACGGCGGCAACATGCACGGCAACCCCGGCCTGCCGCCCAAGGTCGCGCCGCCGCTGCCCGACCCGGACAAGGCCACGACGGGCGTGGGCCGGGGGGTGGTCGTCGGCGTGGTCGACACCGGCATCGCCCGGACCGCCGGCGCCGACCACCCGCTGTGGCTGGCCGGGGCGTTCACGCCCAAGGCCGACGAGGTCGACGCCGCCTACGCGCACGGCGACGTGTTCGCCGTCGAGGGCGGGCACGGCACGTTCGTCGCCGGTGTCGTGCGGCAGGCCGCGCCCGGCGTGCGGTTCGACCCGGAACGCGCACTGGACCCCAGCGGCCTGGGCACCGAGGAGGACTTCGTCAAGGCGCTGTCGTCGTTCGACGAGTCCGTGCACGTCGTGAACATCTCGCTGGGCTGCTTCACCCAGGACGACGTGTGCCCGGAACCGGTCCGCCGGGCCGTGGCCGCGCTGCCCAAGAACGTCGTGGTCGTCGCCTCGGCGGGCAACGCGGGCACCACGCGACCCAGCTGGCCCGCCGCGCTGCCCGGCGTCACGGCCGTGGCCGCCGTGGCGAAGGAACGCGACGGCTCGCTGATCCCCGCGTGCTACAGCAACCACGGGCACTGGGTGGACGCGTGCGCGGTCGGCAACCGCACGTCGACCTACCTCAAGGGCCGGTGGGAGCTGCCCGGCGACCCGACGCCGGAGGTCTACGACCGGTTCGCCTACTGGCTCGGCACCTCCTTCGCGGCACCGCACGTGTCCGGGCGGATCGCCGCAGTGATGACGGCCGAGGGCTTGTCCGCGGTCGACGCGCGGAACAAGCTGCTGGGTGGGACGCCGTTCTTCCCCGGCTACGGGGTGTTGGTCGGGTAGACGTATCTGCCGGACGGGTCGACGCTCCGCAGTGTGTGACAGCGAAGACCCCCCGGTGCGACTCCCGGCATCCCCTGGACAAGAGGAGGGGACGTGACCCCTGCTTCCCCGATCGCCGTGCTCGTCGGCGCGGCGGCGCAGGGCGACCAGTGCGCGTGGAACGAGATCGTCGACCGCTACACGCCGTTGGTGCTGTCGGTGATCTACAGGCACCGGCTGCGCCCGGCCGACGCGGCCGACGTGAACCAGACGCTCTGGCTGCGCCTGGTCGAGCAGATCGGCCGGTTGCGCGATCCGGAGGCGCTGCCCGGGTGGATCGCCACGACCACGCGCAACGAGTGCCTGCGGATGCTGCGGCTCCAGCAGCGGACCCGGCCGTTCGACCCGCTGGCGGACGACGAACCGGCGGGCGACGAGGAGGACCTGGCCGAGGACCTGCTCGCCGCCGAGCGGCGCCAGGCCCTGCGGGACGGGTTCGCGGAACTCAGCGACCAGTGCCGGGAGTTGCTGGCCAGGCTGATGGCCGACCCGCCGCCGTCGTACGCCGCCGTCAGCGAGGACCTGGACATCCCGGTGGGCAGCATCGGGCCGACGCGCATCCGGTGCCTGAACAAGCTGCGCCGGACGCCGCCGCTGATGCGGTTCCTCGACCAGGTCGACGAAGGAGGTGTGCTGGGTGGACCGGTGGGAAAGCGATGAGGTGCTGTTGCGCGAGCTGACCGAGGCGCTGGCCGAGGCCGCCGCCGTCCCGCCCGCGTTCGCCCGTGCCGCACGCGCGGCGTACACGTGGCGCACGGTGGACGTCGAGCTGATGTTGCTCACCAGCTACGACTCGGTGCTCGACGCGGGTCTGGCCGACCGGGCGCGGGCCGCGCTCACCGCGCGGCAGCTCGTGTTCGACGCCGAGGGCATCTCCGTGCAGGTCGAGGTGACCGAGGCGGGAATAGCGGGCCAGGTGTTGCCCGCGCGGTCCGGCCGGGTCGAATTGCTGACCGCGACGGGACCGGTGGAGGCGGCGGAACTCGACGCGCTCGGGTTTTTCCTGCTCGGCCCGCCGCCGTCGGGTCCGGTGCGGTTGCGCTGCGAGGTGGACGGCTCGACGGTGGTGACCGATTGGGTGTGCGTCTAGCCCCGTCGCGATTTCCCCGCGACGGGGCGAATTCGCGGTCTGGGCCGTTGGGTGGCGGGTGGCGCACAGTAGGATGGAGCAAGGGACACGGCGCCGATCGCCGACCTTGACGTGAAGGATCGAACTCCGCGACAGTGGCGCACCCGATCTTTCCCCCACCGCACGAGACACCACCGATGACCGAACCGTCGAGAAGCATTCGTACCGCCGCGCCGCATGCCGGTATCGGTGTGAGATGGGCACGCGCGTTGACCGCGACGACGCGGGAGCCGCTGGCCCGGGGCAAGCTGCGCGGCCACCTGGACCGACACGTCGACCGGCTCGTCGAACTGCTCGCCGCACCCGCCTTCGACCCGGCGCCCGCGACCGAGGTCGGCGAGTGGCTCGCCGCGGCCCGGTTCGCCGACCCCGGCCCGTCGCTGGCGCTGCTGGGCACGCTGCTGCCCGGACCGGTCGACCGGGTGGCCGCGCTGCTCGGCGCCGTGGCGTCCGGGCACGCGGCGGCCCACCGACGCGAGGCGGCGGTGGAGGCCGAACGGCTGCGCCGGGTCGCCGACGACGCGGACGCGGTGTTCCGCAAGGTGTTCTCGTCGGCGACGGCGGGCATCGCGCTGTTCGACATCGCGGGCACGCTGGTCGAGTCGAACCGCGCGCTGGCCGCGATGCTCGGACCGGATCTGTTCCCACCGGCGGATCTGGACGCGTTGCGTGCCGAGTGGACCCGGATGCTGCTGGCCGACCGGGACGACTCCCACCTGGAGCTGGCACTGTCCGCACCGGACGGCGATCCACTGTGGACGAACGTGGCGCTGTCGGTGGTGCGCGGCGGCGACGGTGGGATCCGCTACCGGATGGCCGTCGTGGACGACGTGACCGAGCAGCGGGTGCTCCAGGACTACCTGCGCCACCAGGCGTTGCACGACGTGTTGACCGGGCTGCCCAACCGGCAGGCGTTCCTGCCCCGGTTGGAGGAGGTGCTCGGCCGGCCGGGCTCGATCACGTTGTGCTACCTGGACGTGGAGAGCGTGGCGATCGTCAACGACGGGCTCGGGTACGAGTCGGGCGACGAGCTGCTCAAGGTCGTGGCCCAGCGGCTGCGGGCCGCGGTCGCCGCCGAGCGGGCGACGGTGGCGCGGATCGGCGGCGACGAGTTCGTGGTGCTGATCGAGGATTCGCCGGCGACGCCGGGGATCTCGACGTTGGCGACGGCGTTCGAACGTGCCCTGTCGGAACCGGTGCGGTTGGCCGGGCACGGCGTCGGCGTGTCGGCGGGCATGGGGTTCGTGCGGACGTCGGCGCGGAACTCGGACGCGATGGCGTTGCTGCGCCAGGCGCACACGACCCTGCGGCGCGCGGCCGAGACCGGCGGCAAGGGCCAGTGGGGCATCTACGACGCGGGCGAGGACGAACGCGACCGGTCCCGGCTGTCGTTGATCGCGACCATGCCCGGCGCGCTGGGCAACGGCGAGATCGCCATCGACTACGCGCCGGTCGCGCACGAGGGTCGGCGGATCGCGTTGACGGCCCGGTTGCGGTGGCACGACCCGGAGTTCGGGCCGGTGTCGCACGAGCAGTGCCTGCGGTTCGCGGACGAACTGGGGTTGGGGCGGCAGCTCGCGGACTGGGTGCTGGACGAGGCGTGCTCGTTCGCGCTGGGCGAGGACGTGCCGGTGCTGGTGCGGCTGTCGCCCGAGCAGTCCCGTGATCCGGACCTGACCGCGCCGGTGGCCGAGGCACTGCGCGCGTCGGGCCTGGCCCCGGACCGGTTGTGGCTGAGCCTGGACGCCCGCTGCCTGGGGCTGTCGGACGGCCTGGCGGCGGTCGAGGACAACCTGACCACGTTGACCGACATGGGCGTGCGGTGCCTGCTGCACTCGTTCGACTGCGGTCTGGCCCAGCTCTCGATCGTCGCGCGCCACCACCTGCACGGCGTGGAACTCTCGCCGGAGATCCCGCGGTCCGACCTGTGCTCGTCCGCCGCCGCCGCGGTCCTCCCCTTGATCACCGCCACCGGCACCCTGGTCCTCCACCCCCGCGAGTTATACGTTCAGACACCGTGAGTCGTGCGTTCGGACACCGCGAAATGTGCACTCGGGCACCACGAACACACACCCGGGCCGGGCCCTCCCGACAAGGAGGACCCGGCCCGGATGTCGGTGCTCAGGTCAGGGCTGGCTGCCGCAACGCGTGCTCCACCAACGTGATCAAGGTCTGCTTGGTCGACTGCCGGTTGCGCGCGTCGCACGGCACGATCGGGATCGAGGCGTCGATCGTCAACGCCTCCCTGATGTCCTCGATGCGGTGGTGCAGCAGGCCGTCGAAGCAGTTGACCCCGATCACGTAAGGCAGCTCGCGGTCCTCGAAGAAGTCGATCGAGGCGAACGCGTCGGACAGCCGCCGGGTGTCCACGAGGACCACGGCGCCGATCGCACCACGCACCAGGTCGTCCCACATGAACCAGAACCGGTGCTGACCGGGGGTGCCGAACAGGTACAGGATCAGGTCCTGGTCCAGCGACACGCGGCCGAAGTCCATGGCCACCGTGGTCGTCATCTTGTTCGGCGTGTTCGACAAGTCGTCCACGCCGACGCTCGCCTCGGTCATCACGGCCTCGGTCGTCAGCGGCACGATCTCCGACACCGATCCCACGAAGGTGGTCTTGCCGACGCCGAACCCGCCGGCAACCACGATCTTGGTCGACGTGACGGACAGGCTCCGCCCCGGCGCGCCACCGCTCATATGACTTCTGCTTTCCCTAGTAGGTCACGGCTTCAGCCGCGCATCGCCACGTGCAACTGCGAGCGGATCTCCGGGGTGAGCTGGACGCCGACGCGCTCGACCAGCCGGGTCATCGCGTACCCGATCAGGCCGATGTCGCAGTTCGGCGCCGCCAGCACGGCCAGGCACGACCCGTCGCTGATGGACATCAGGAACAGGTAGCCGCGTTCCATCTCCACGACCGTCTGCCGCACGTCGCCTGCCTCGAAGCAGCGCGCCGCGCCGAGGTTCAGACTCACCAGTCCGGACGCCACGGCGGCCAACTGCTCCGCGCGGTCGAGGGGCAGGCGGGTGGACGAGGCCAGCAACAACCCGTCCGCCGAGACCACGATCGCGTGCGCGACACCCGCGACCCTGCTCACGAAGTCGTCGACCAGCCAACTGAAGTTGTCGAGACCTTCGACTGCTGGGGTGGTCACTTCTGCTCCTTGTCTGCGTCACTCTGGGACGGCAGCCCCTCCCAGGGCAGACCGTCGGAGTCGGCGGACTCGCGTCCGAGTTGGATTCCGCGCTGGTAGGTGGCGAACCGCTGCCGCAACCGGTCGGCGGACCGCCCGGGGATCGGCTGTTCGGCGGTCGCCACGCCCGCGGACTGTCGCTGTGCGCCCGTCGCCGAACGGGGCGAGGGCCCGGTGAGCGAGCCCGGCACCAGGCGTGCCTTGGGCACGCGCTTGGGCAGGCCGGCCGTGGTCGTGTCGTCCACAGTGGACCCCAGCAGGGCGGTCGCGGCCGACCACCCGTCGTCGGAGGCACCCCAGCCGCCGGGCACGGTCGCGGCTCCCGAACTCGGGATGGCCGACGGGCCGGGCTCGCGCTTGGGCAGGCCGCCGGAGGTGCGCCGCGACGGTTCCGGTTCGGTGTCGGGTCCGACGAGGTCGACCCGGTCGGCGAACAGGGTGCGTTCGGCCGGGCTCTCCGGCGGCACCGACGAGGCGTCCGCGTCGGACACCGGGTCGGGCTCCGCGTCGTAGGACTCGTCGGACCCGGCGTCGTACGACTCGGCCGACAGGTCGCCGTGCACCGGCGCCTCGGACGCCTCGCTGCCCTGGAACCAGCGGGACAGCACGTCCTCGTAGATCGGCAGGCGCTGCGTCGACGCCTCGTCCTCGACCGGCGGCACGGGACGCGGCGCCGGTTCGGGCTCGGGCTCCGGTTCGGCCGCCGCGGGCACGGGCCGCTGCGGCAGCGGCGGATAGGTGTAATCGGGCACGCCCGCCGCCGACGGCGCGGGCGAGTCGGTCACGGTCGCGGTGAACAGGTCCGTGGTCGGCGTCTGCTCGACCCGGAACGGTTCGAAGTCCGCCGCCGGCTCCTGCCGGTGCGTCTCGACGACGCTGGGCACGGGCTCGGCGTCGAACATCGACGGTGCCCCGTCGGGCGTCCACTTGGGCACGCCCGCGAGCACACCGACCCCGCTGTCGGCGACGTCGGGCTCCTCGCGGGCCGGGACCGGTGGCGTGGGGCGACCGGTCGGCGGCTGCTCGGGGCCGCGGTGGAGCAACGACACCGGCAGGACGACCTGCGCGGTGACACCACCCTCTATGTCGTCGTTGTTGCTCAGCGTCACGCGGATCTCGTGGCGCTTGGCCAACTGGCCGACCACGTACAGACCCATCTCGCGGGCGACCGACACGTCGACCTCGGGCGGGTCGGCGAGCTTGGAGTTCGCCTCGGCGACGTCCTGCTCCTGCATGCCGACGCCGCGGTCGTGGATGCGGATCGACACCTCGCCGCGCCGGGTCTCTATCGCCCGCACCGTCACCTTGGTGGTGGGCTTGGAGAACGCGGTCGCGTTGTCGAGCAACTCGGCGATGAGGTGCGCGAGGTCGTTGACCACGCGGCCCTGGACCTTCAGCTCGGGTGCGGGCGCGATCTGCACACGGGCGTACTTCTCGACCTCGGACACGGCCGCACCGAGCACCTCGTTGATCGGCACCGGCCGGGTGACCCGGCGGGCGACCGTGGTGCCGGACAGGACCAGCAGGTTCTCGCTGTTGCGGCGCATCTGCGTCGCGAGGTGGTCGAGTTCGAACAGCGACGCGAGCTGGTCGGGGTCCTGCTCGTCCTGCTCCAGCCGGTCGATCACGGCGATCTGCCGCTCCACGAGCGCCTGGCTGCGTCGCGACAGGTTGATGAACATGTCGTTGACGTTGGCGCGCAACGCCACCTGCTCGACCGCGAGTCGCACGGCCTCGCGCTGGACCGCGTCGAACGCGCGGGCCACCTGGCCGACCTCCTCGGTCGTGGTGATCGGCACCGGGACGAGCGCCTCCTCCGCGGCCAGGTCGGGGTCGCGGTGGGTGCGGATGCGCTTGATCGCCTCCGGCAGCCGGTTGCGGGCCACGTCCATGGCGCTGCGGCGCAGCACGCGCAGCGGCTTGACCATGGACCGGGCGACGAACGCCATCAGGGCGAACGCGATGATCAGGGCGAACGCGACCAGGGCCGCGTCACGCCACGCCCCCGTCCGCGCGGCGTCGACGAGGTCGGCGGCGGCCCGGTCGGCCTGCTTCTCGATGTCCTGCGAGACCGTGCGGATCAGCGCCGCGGTCTCCTCGCCGACCTTGAGCACGTCGGTGTCGCCGATGGACACCCGGCCGGACTCGGCGGACTGCACCAACGACAACGTGACGAGTCGGTTCCGCGCGTCCACCGACGTCCCGGACACGACGTCGGAGTACAGCTGGCGGTTTTCCCGGCTCGCCACGTTGGTGAACTCCGCGAGGGCCGCGTCCAGTCTGGACTGGGACGCCCGCAGCGCCACTTCCTGGTTGGGGCCGAACCCCCCGCGTCTGGCGGTGGACAGCAGGATCGCGTTCTGCTGGAAGAGCTGCTCTTTGGCGCTATAAAGCGCGAGGTTGGCGCCGGACAGCGGCGTGATGTCCGGGTGGCTCAGGCTGCTCGCGGTCGCCCGGTGCACCTGGGCGAGCGAGGCGATGATCTGGCCGTACGCGCTGGCCACGGACACGTCCGGGTACAGCGTCGTGGTCGTGGTGTTGCGCAGGGCGGGCAGCGCGTCCAGCGACTGGAGCGACTTCTGGAACGCCTCGCGCACGGGTTCGTCGATGCCCGCGACGGTCGTGGCCACGTCGCGGTACTTGGCCACCTCGGTGTCCACCCGGCTCGCGCGGGCGGACAGCTCGGCGTTGATGCCGCTGTCGCGGCGGCTCGCGACGAAGTGCACGGCCGCGTCGCGTTCGAGTTGGAGCGTGTCGACCACCGCGGCGGCCTGCGCGGACAGGCGCAGTTCGCGTTGGACCTCGCCGTACAGCTCGACGTCGTCGAGCTGGGTGTTCAGGCGCAGACCCGCGAGGGTCAACGTGCTCAATGCGGGTACCAGCAGGACCACGGCGAGCTTGCTCCGCAGTCGCCAGTTGCGCAGGCGCCACCGGGCCACTCCCCGGTCGGCGGGCGCTGTCGTGCCAGTGGCGGGTCCCGAGTCGGGTGTCCCGCGCTCGGCACCCGTGTCGAGTTCGATCCGCTCCGGTTCGTCCCCGGAGGCGTGGTCATCGTGACCGCGCACCGTCAGCACACTCCCCAGCCCCCCAGCCAGTAAACGACAGGTCCTTACAAACCCGGTGGATCTTGGAGTAAAACTCGCGTCCGTCATACCGCCGTTCGGACGCCGAACGCGATAGTTTTCAAATCAACCGTTGTGCCGGCGGTCGTACCGACCCCGGCAAAACGATCGACATCCCCGGGTCCATGATTTTTTCGGGCCGCTCGACCCGTTCGATAAACGGACGGCGGGAGCACCGGCGAGTGCCCCCGCCGTCCGCCGGTTCAGCCTCCGGAACCGGGCAGCAGCATGGGCTTCACGTCGAAGTCCTTGTCGAGCAGACCATAGGTTCGCATCAGGTTCGCGACACGTTGCAACCGGGTCGGATCGAGAGTGACCGGGAACTCGCCGAAGTGCACCAGGCTCGCGGTTTCCTTGTCGACCTTCACGTACTCGACCAGCAGCGGTTCGACCGTCAGGCGGTCGGCGGCGTCGCGCTGACCCTTGGCCATCGCGCGCTGGAACGCGGCGATGGTGTTCGGGTTCTCCTTGGCGAACTTGCCGGTGGTGCCGTAGCCCGCGACCGGGATCGAGTCGGTCGGACCGGACGCCGCGTCGAGCACGGTGACCGCGCCGATCGAGCGCTGCGCCTTGCTGATGAACGGTTCGACCATGAACGCCGCGTCGACCGAACCGTTCTGCACGGCGGCCTCCATGTCGCCGAACGGCAACTCCTTGAAGTTGACCTTCGAGGGGTCGACGTCGTTGGCCTCGAGGGTGGCCTTCGCGGTCAACTCGGCGATGTTCTTGAACGTGTTGATCGCGATCGTCTTGCCGACCAGGTCCTTCGGCGCCTTGATCGGCGAGTCGGCCTTGGCGACGATCAGGAACATGTCCGGCTTGGCCTGGTAGCCGTCGTTGATCAGCTTCAGGCCGTCGACGTCCCGGGCCGCGCCCTTGGACTCGGCCGCGAAGAACGACACCCAGTTGCCGAAGGTGATGTCGAGTTCACCCTTGAGCAACGACGGGATCGCGAAGGCGCCGCCCTGCACCTTCACGGGCTCGATCTCCAGCCCCTCCTCCTGGAAGTAGCCCTTCTTGATGGCGACGTGCACCGACGCGACGTCGACCACCGGGATCAGACCGAGCTTGATCTTGGTCTTCTCGAGCTTGCCCGGCGTGGGGGCGCCGGAGGCGGCGGGGGTTTCATCGGAACCGCCGAGCAGACCACAGCCGGAGACCGCGACCAGCATCGTGAGCGCGGACAGCGCGCCGACGATCGTTCGGGCCGTACGGCCGACTCTTGGAGTCATGGGGGGCATCTCCTGTTGGAGTGGCGACATTGCGGGGGCAGGATGCACGGTCTACAAGAGTTACTCCAAGGCCACTCACGGTTATGTGGATGGTTCGGCAAGTACCCAGTAGACCGACACTTGAAGGTTGATCCACTACCTTCGGTGAGCATCTTTGCACAGGCTGTCCAGAGGCAGGGGTATGCGGTGAGCGATCTTCACACCGAATCGGCCGTCCAGACCAATCAGCGCCCGGTGGGCATCGTGGGCGCGGGACCGGCGGGCTTGACACTCGCCAACCTGCTCCACCAGGCCGATATCCCTTGTGTGGTGCTGGAAAAGGGCACGCGGGAGTACATCGAAACCCGCCCGCGCGCCGGCGTGATCGAACACCGGGCCGTCCGCATGCTGGACGACCACGGCCTCGCCGACCGACTCCTCGCCGAAGCCGACCGACACGGAGCGTGCGAATTCCGGGTGAACGGCGAGGCACACGAAGTGGACTACTCGTCCCTTTACGGCGGGCAGACCCACTACGTCTATCCGCAGCAGGAGGTCGTCAAGGACCTCGTCCGGCACTTCCTCGACGCGGGCGGCGACCTGCGCTTCGCCGTCCGGGACGTCCGCCCCCACGGCATCGACACCACCGAACCGGCCCTGACCTGGGTCGACGCCGACGGCCACGAGCAGCGGCTCGACTGCTCGTTCATCGCAGGCGCCGACGGCTTCCACGGCGTCACGCGGCAGAGCATCCCCGCGGGCGCCCTCCAGGAGTACTCCCACCAGCACGGCATCGAGTGGCTGTCGATCCTCGCCGAGGCACCGCCGTCGACCCACAAGGTGATTTACGCGCTGCACCCGGACGGATTCGCCGGGCACATGCTCCGCAGTTCGACGGTTTCGCGCTACTACCTCCAGGTGCCGGTCGACGACTCGGTCGACAACTGGCCCGACGAGCGCGTGTGGTCCGAACTGCACAAACGCCTCGCGCTGCGGGACTCGGACTGGCGGCTCACGCAGGGCCGCATCACCGAGAAGCGCATCCTGGACATGCGCAGTCACGTGGTCGAACCGATGAACCACGGCCGCCTCTACCTGCTCGGCGACGCCGCCCACATCATCACGCCGGTCGGCGCCAAGGGAATGAACCTCGCATTGCACGACGCGGAAGTCCTCGCCGCCGCCCTGATCGGGTATCACCGATCGGGGGATGACCGCGGACTGCGGGAGTACTCGGACGTCTGCCTGCGTCGTGTATGGCGTGCGCAGGAGTTCTCGCAATGGATGGTATTCATGATCCACCGCTCGCCGGAGCCGTTCCTGAGCCGTTTGGGCGAGGCCCGATTGCAACACCTCATCGGCTCCCGGTCCTCCGCCGGTTATTTCGCCCAGAACTACGTCGGACCCTGAACGCGCCGGAGGGCTTCGTCCGTCGCCCGGAAGCGGCGGACAAAGCCCTCCGTGAATCAAAGCCACGTCACCGGGTGGATTGCCGGGGAACGTCGATGCGACCGGTTTCGGCGCGTTCCGCCTCGGCCCACCGCGCCGCCTGGCGTTCATCCGCGTGCCGTTGGGCACGCAATTCCTTCGACGACCGGCCGACATTGAGCAGCCGGGCCACCTCGCCGCGCAACGCCACGAACGATTCCGATTCGCGCGTGGTGATCTGATCGCGTTGCGCGGGCAGGTCGACGCGCAGATCCGCGACCACCGCGGCGGGCGACGACGACAACACCAGAATGCGGTCCCCCAGGTACACGCTTTCGTCGATGTCGTGCGTCACGACCAGCACCGTGGTGTCGTACTCGGTGCGCACCCGCAACAGCAGGTCCTCCAACTCGAACCGGGTCTGCGCGTCCACCGACGCGAACGGCTCGTCCATCAGCAACAGTGCCGGGCGGTACGCCAACGCCCGCGCGATCGCCACGCGCTGCTGCATGCCGCCGGAGAGCTGCCACGGGTACTTGCGCGCCGCGCCGGTCAGCCCGACCCACTCCAGCGCCTCGGCCACCCGCGCCTTGCGCGCCCGCCGCCGCAGCGAGTGCCGCAACGGGAACTCCACGTTCTTCTGCACCGACAACCACGGGAACAGCGAACGGCTGTAGTCCTGGAACACCACGGCCAGGTCGTCGGGCACGCCGCGCACGGCGTCGCCGTGCAGCGTGACGTCGCCGCTCGTCGGGCTGATCAGACCGGAGATCGTCCGCAGCAGCGTGGACTTGCCGCAGCCGGACGGCCCGACCACGCAGACCAGCTCTCCGGTGCCGACGGTGAACGACAGGTCGGCGATCGCGGTGTGCGCGCCGTCCTTCGCCTGGTAGGTGTGGCCGAGACCGGCCACTTCGAGCATCGCGGTCATTGTCACTTCTCCACCGTCGCGGGGGTGCGCTCCCGCTTCGGCTGCCAGGACAGCGCCCGGCGTTCGAAGGCGAGGAGCACGGTGTTGAGGGCGTAGCCGAGGACTCCCAGCAGGACGATCCCGGCCCACATGTCGGGGTAGTCGAACTCCCGTTGCGCCACCAGGAGTTGCGACCCGATCCCGTTGTCGGTGCCGACCAGTTCCGACACGACCATCAGCACCAGGGACAGCGAGAGGCTGACCCGCAGCCCGGCGAAGATCTTGGGCGCCGCCGCGGGGAGCACGACGCCGGTGATCCATTGGAACCGGGGGATGCGGAACACGGCCGAGGTGTCGGACTTGGTCTCGTCGACGGAACGCGCGCCGTCGACGCTGTTGAGCAGGATCGGCCACAGCACGCCGAAGACGATCGTGGCCAGCTGCATCTGCGTGCCGATGTTGAACACCAGCAGGAAGACCGGGACCAGCGCGGGCGGCGGGATCGACCGCAGGAACGTCAGCACCGGACCCACGAACTGCAGGGCCGTCGGCGAACGACCCAGCAGGACGCCCAGCGAAACGCCGACGACACCGGCGATCGCCCACCCGCCGAGCAGGCGGGCCAGGCTCGGTCCCACGTGCTCGAAGACCGCGTCGGTCAGGAACAGGTGCCCGGCCGGTCCGGACAGCCAGAGCAGGTGCGCGGACTCGACGATCACGCTCGGCCGCGGGAAGAACGGGTCGTCGGCGATCCACGTCGCCAGCTCCCACGCCGCGACCAGGCCGACGAACACCAGCCAGCGCTGGAGGAACCGGTTCACGACCGCCTCCCGGCCGCCGGACTCCACGCGACCCACCGACGCTGGGCCCGTTCGAGCCCGTCGTTGAGCAGGTAGCCGAGCACACCGGCCACCACGGTCCCGGCCAGCACCAGGTCCATCCGACCCGGTCCGCTGCGGGCGTCCATGATGAACAGTCCGATCCCGCGCTCGCCGCCGGCGAGCAGTTCCACGCTCACCAGCACGACGAGCGAGGTGGTCGCGGCCAGCCTGATCCCGGTCAGCACGAACGGGAGCGCGCTGGGCAGCGCGACCGAGAACAGCACCCGCAGCCGTCCCGCACCGAACACCTTGGCCGTGTCGACGAGCAGCGAGTCGAGTTCGTCCAGCGCGTACATGGTGTTGAACAGGATCGGCCAGACCGACGCGTACACCGCCAGCGTGATCTTGGTTTCCGGGCCGATGCCCAGGATGACGATCGCCAGCGGGATCAACGCGACCGACGGGATCGGCCGCAGGAACTCGATCACCGCGTGGGTGGCGTGCCGGACGGCGGGGACGCTGCCCAGCACCAGTCCGGCCGGGACGGCGATCGCGATCGACACCCCGACGGCGATGAGCAGTGCGAGGACGGTGGCGACGACGTCACGCAGGAACGCCTTGTCGCCCAGGAGCCTGATCAGCTCGCCGCCCACCACCGAGGGTGGGGGCAGGTAGTCGACGGGCACCGCCCCGGACCGGCCGAACGCTTCCCACACGAGCAGGAACCCGACCACGCCGAGCAGTCCCCGGGTGAGCGCACGCACGCGCAACGCCTACTTCCGGTTGATCACAGCGGACGAACCCGGCCCAATCTAGAGAGTGGGACCCGCCCTTCACAATGAGTGCTCGGGAAATTACTGCCGCGAATCCTTCACGGCCCGTCCTGCAAGTTGCTTTCGACCGACACTGAAGCGATCGCGACCACCGGATCAAAACCGGATGGAATATGCCTGGTCACGATGACCAGGACGTGAATTTTCCGAGAGCGTCTCAGCTCGCCCCGAACCCGGACGTCAGGATCGGTGCGAACGCGGGGGCGTCCCACCCCGTGGGAAACACCGCGGGGGTGGGCACCGTCGTCGCCGACGCCGCCCACCCCCGCGCGGGGTCTCCCCGGAACGACTACAGACCGACCGCCTTGTACAGCGAGCCGACCTCCTGGCGGTTGAGCACGCGCATCGACCCCGGCCGCTGCTGACCCAGCAGGACCTCGCCGACGGCCGTGCGCACCAGGCTCTGCACCGGCAGGCCGACGTGGTCGAGCAACCGGCGGACGATGTGCTTGCGGCCCTCGTGGACGACCACCTTGACCAGCGCGCGGCCCGGCATCGACGACACGACCTTGAACGAGTCGACCGACGCCGGCCCGTCCTCCAGCTCGACGCCCGCGCGCAACTCCTTGCCGATGCCCTTGGGCACCGGACCCGGCACCTCGGCCAGGTAGGTCTTGGACACCCCGAACGACGGGTGCATCAACCGGTGCGCGAGATCGCCGTCGTTGGTCAGCAGCAGCAGGCCCTCGGTGTCCGCGTCGAGGCGGCCGACGTGGAACAGCCGTTCCTTGCGGTGCTTGAGGTAGTCGCCGACGCACGGCCGGTGCGTCTCGTCGTGCATCGTGGACAGCACGCCGCGCGGCTTGTTCAGCACCAACGTGATCACGTCGTCCTTGAGCACGACCCGCACGCCGTCGACGTGCACGACCGCCGTCTCCGGGTCGATCCGCCGGCCCTGCTCGCGCACGACCTCGCCGTCGACCTGCACCCGGCCCAGTTCGATCAGCTCCTCGGCGACCCGCCGGGAGGCGATGCCCGCCTTGGCGAGCACCTTCTGGAGCCGGATGCCCTCGGGCTCTTGGTCAGACATCGTCGATCGCATCCACTTCGGGCAGCAGGGGAGCGATCGGGGGCAGGTCGTCCAACGACGCCAGGCCCAACCGCTCCAGGAACAGTTCGGTCGTCCGGTAAAGGATGCCACCCGTGTCGGAGTCGGTGCCCGTCTCCGCGATGAGCCCGCGCGCGACCAGCGTGCGGATCACGCCGTCGACGTTCACCCCGCGCACCGCCGCGACCCGGGCCCGCGTGACGGGCTGCCGGTAGGCGATCACCGCGAGGGTCTCCAACGCGGCCCGCGTGAGCTTGGCACGCTGCCCGTCGAGCAGCAGCTTCTCCACGAATGGCGCGAAGCGGTCCCTGGTGTGGAACCGCCAGCCGTCCCCGATTCTACGCAGGTCGATACCGCTGCCCCGCGCGGTGTAGTCGGCGGACAGCCGGCGCAACGTGGCCGTGACCCGGCGCACCGGCTGCTCGAAGACGCTCGCGAGCTGCTCCTCGGACACCGGCGAGTCCACGACCAGCAGCACCGACTCCACCGCGCCGGCGAACTCCTCGTCGTCGGCGAGGTCGGGCAGCCCCGACTCGTCGTCGACCGCGGTCGGCTCGCTCACCCGTACTCCTCGTCCTCGTCACGGGCCGCCGCCCGCGCCTCCTCGACGGTCCCGCCGACCCACGTCACGGTCAGCTCGCCCAGCGGATCGGGCTGCTCGAACGCCAACACCCGCTCCCGGTACAGCTCCAGCAGGGCCAGGAACCCGGCCACGATCTCCATCGTCTCCGTGCGGTCGGCCACGAGTTCGGCGAACGTCACCGTGCCCCGGGCCGCGATCACCTCGCGCAGCCGGTCGGCGTGCTCGCGCACCGACACCCGGTGCTGGTGCACGTGCGAGAGCGACACGGTCGGCGGCGGCTTGGGCCGGAACACCGCCGCCGCCAGCAGCGCGAACTTCGCCGCGTCGACGCCGAGCATCACCTCGGGCAGCAGCCCCTCGTACCGCTCCTCCAACGCCACCGAACGCGGGTAGCGCCGGTACGCGCCCTGCTCCAACTCCCCGAACAGCAGCGCGACCTGCTTGTACGCCCGGTACTGGAGCAGCCGCGCGAACAGCAGGTCGCGCGCCTCCAGCAGGGCCAGGTCGTCCTCGTCCTCGACGTCGCCCTGCGGCAGCAGCCGGGCCGCCTTCAGGTCCAGCAGGGTCGCGGCGATCACCAGGAACTCGGTGGTCTCGTCCAGGTCCCAGTCGTCGCCCAGGTTGCGGATGTGCGCGATGAAGTCGTCGGTGACCTGGTGCAACGCCACCTCGGTGACGTCCAGCGTGTGCTGCGAGATCAGCTGGAGCAGCAGGTCGAACGGGCCCTCGAAGTTGGTCAGCCGGACCTTGAACCTGCCGTCGTGCTCCGGGGCCTGGGGCGCGCTCACCGGTCCCGCAGTCTGCGGACGAGCGGCGAGTCCCCGCCGTGCGCGTCGAGGTCGTCGAGCGCGAGCGCGATCGCCGCGCGCACCACCCGGCCCCGGTCGACCGCGAGTCCGTGCTCGCCGCGCAACGCCAACCGCGCGTGCTCCAGCGCCAGGAGTTCCTCGTCGGACACGTACACGGTGATCTTCGTGGCGTGCCGTTCCCGCCCGGTGACGACACGGTCGGGCGCGGGGTCGGCGGCGGGACCGGTGGAGCGGAACAGCTCTGACGCGCCCGGCAAGGTGGGGCGTCGGGTCACCGGGCGATCACCTCGCGGGCCAGCGCCCGGTACGCCTTGGCCCCGGCCGAGCGCGGCGCCCACCGGGTGATCGGCTCGCCCGCGACCGTCGTCTCCGGGAAGCGGACCGTGCGGTTGATCACCGTGTCGAACACGACGTCGCCGAACGCCTCGACCACCCGGGCCATCACCTCGCGCGAGTGCAGCGTGCGCGGGTCGTACATGGTGGCGAGGATGCCGGTGATCTCCAGCTTCGGGTTCAACCGCTCCCTGACCTTCTCGATGGTGTCCATCAGCAGGGCGACCCCGCGCAGGCTGAAGAACTCGCACTCCAGCGGGATGAGCACGCCGTCGGCCGCGGCCAGCGCGTTCACCGTGAGCAGGCCGAGCGAGGGCTGGCAGTCGACCAGCACGTAGTCGTAGTAGTCGATCACCGGGCGCAGCGTGCGCACCAGCGTGTGCTCGCGCCCGACCTCGGACACGAGCTGGATCTCGGCGGCGGACAGGTCGATGTTGCTGGGCAGCAGGTCCATGCCCTCGACCGGCGTGTCCAGGATGACGTCGCGGATGCCGACGTCCCGCTCCATGATCACGTTGTAGATGGTCTGGTCGAGCTGGTGCGGGTGCACGCCCAGGCCGACGGACAGCGCGCCCTGCGGGTCGAAGTCGACCAGCAGCACGCGGCGGCCGTACTCGGCCAGCGCCGCGCCCAGGTTGATCGTCGACGTGGTCTTGCCGACGCCGCCCTTCTGGTTGCAGACGGCCAGGATCGTGGCCGGGCCGTGGTGGGCGATCAGCGGCGGGTCGGGCGTGTAGCGCAACGGCCGACCGGTCGGACCCATGTCGCCGGCCACCTGCTCGACGGCGTCCTCGTCCACCGGCGCGGCGTGCGGGGCGAGACTCAGCTCGACGGACGCGCGCGGCACACCGGTCGGAGGCGGTGGCGGCGGGGGGCTGCCCCACACACCGCCGGCGTGCTCCGGTGTCGACATCGTTTCCCGATTCCTAGTCCGCTACCCAGGCGCAGCCTAAGCACACCCGGGACGGCCGGCAACGCGCCTCGCCGTGGACCACCCGACCCGCCGGCGGTGATCGGGTGCCGTCAGCCGGCGGCCACCGGCGTGCGGGCCGTCCGGTCGGCCGCCCGCAGCACCACGTCGAGCAGTCCCGGGAACACCTCGTCCAGGTCGTCGCGGCGCAGCGACACCCACCGCTGGTTCCCGCACGCCCTGGTCCGGGTGAGCCCGGCCTCGCGCAGCACGCGCAGGTGCTGGGACAGCGTGGACTTGGCCACGTCGACCACCAGCGTGCCGCAGCAGCGCTCGCCGTCGGCCTCGATCTGGCGGATCACGGCGAGCCGGGTCGGGTCGCTCAACGCGTGCAGCACCGCGCTCAGCTCGATCTCCGCGGGCTCGGGCTCGTCCAGGCTCGGCACGGCGGCGTCACCTCCGGGCTCGTCGTTCGCTCGTCGTGGGCGTGCGGCGGATGCGCACACGTTACCCGTGACCGCCCGCGGTTCCACCCCTCGCGCGGGGATGGGCCGTGGCGTACACCTCGCGCAGGGTGTTGACCGTGACGAGCGTGTAGACCTGCGTCGTGGTCACGGACGCGTGGCCGAGCAACTCCTGCACCACGCGCACGTCCGCGCCGCCCTCCAGCAGGTGGGTGGCGAACGAGTGGCGCAACGTGTGCGGCGAGACCTCGCGCGTGATGCCCGCGCGTTCGGCCGCGGTCTTGAGCACGTGCCACGCGGTCTGCCGGGACAACCGACCGCCGCGCGCGTTGAGGAACAGGGCCGGGCCGCCGCGCTTGGCCAGCACGGGACGTGCCCGTACGAGGTAGGCGTCCAGCGCCGCGAGCGCGGGCCGGCCGACCGGCACGAGCCGCTGCCGCCCGCCCTTGCCGTCGAGCAGCACGGTCCGCTCCCCCGCGTCCACGTCGTCCACGTCGAGCCCGACGGCCTCGGAGATCCGGGCACCGCTGGAGTAGAGCAACTCCAGCAACGCCCGGTCGCGCAACGCCGCCGGTGTGTCGCCCGGCGTGTCCAGCAACCGCAGCACGTCGTCCACGGGCAACGCCTTGGGCAGCCGCTTCGGCGGGGTGGGCGGGTGCACGGCGTGCGCCGGGTCGTGCGCGGTACGGCCTTCCCGGTGCGCGAAACGGTGCAGACCGCGCACGGCGACGACCGTGCGCGCGGCCGACGACGCGGCCAGTCCGCCCTCCCGCAGCGCGGCGAGGAACCCGGTCACGGTCGACTCCGCGACGTCGTCGAGCGACGTGATCCCCAGGCCCGCCAGGTGCTCGGCGTACCGGCGCAGGTCACGCCGGTAGGAGTCGAGCGTGTTGCGCGCCGTGCCGCGCTCGACGGCGAGGTGGTCGAGGAAGGCGGTGATCACGTCCTGCACGCCGGCATTGTGCCCGCGTCGTCGGCACCGGTCACGACCGGCCGGGCGGCCGATCGGCTAGCTTTGTGGCGTGTCGGAAGCAGAACGGATCCGGATCGGCAACCAGCAGCGCGAGGAAGCGATCACCTCGCTCAACGACCACTTCGCCGCCGGGCGACTGGACATCGGCGAGTACGAGGTGCGCGTCGGCCAGGCCGCGGAGGCGCAGTACGCGGAGCAGCTGGCGGGACTGTTCACCGACCTGCCCCACCCGCGGCCGGACTTCCTGCCGCCGCCGACCTACGCGGGCCCGCCGCCGATGGACGTGCCGCCCCCGCCGCCCCCGTTCGCCCAGCCGCAGACCGGCACGTACTACCCGCCCCCGCCCGCGGGCTTCCCGCCCACCGGGCCGTACTACGCGGCGCCGTCGCCTTACGGCCCGCACGGCCATCCCGCGCCCTACGGCTACGACCAGTTCACCGGGCAGCCGCTGTCGAACCGGTCGAAGGTCGTGGCGGGCCTGCTCCAGATCTTCCTGTCGTTCGGCATCGGCCGGTTCTACACCGGCCACTACGGGATCGCGATCGCCCAGCTGCTCACGTGCGGCGGCCTGGGCGTCTGGACCCTGGTCGACGGCATCATCCTGCTGGTCAGCGGCGGCACGGACCCGTACGGCCGCAAGCTACGCGACTAGGTTGCGCACCAGCATCCAGAGCACGGCCACCACCAGGACCGGCACACCGACCCGGTTGCCGACGGGCGCCGCCGTCCCCCGCCGGGCGGCGCGCAGCCACCGCACCCACAGCCAGGCCAGCAGTGGCAGCCCGGCCACGAGCATGACCGCGTTGAAGTGCCAGGCGGCGACGACGTCGCCGTGGATCAACGCGTGCACCATGCGCGTCGACCCGCAGGCCGGGCACTGGATGCCGGTCAACGCGAACAGCGGGCAGGGCGGCAGCCACGACCCGGGCCCGGTGGGGTCGACGAACACCAGCACCCCGGCCGCGACCGCCGCCAACCCCGCGACCAGCACCGGCTGCCGAACCCGGCCGAACCCGCCTCGTGGCCACCCCACCCGACCACCTCCCCCGCCAGTCTCCCCGACCACCACCGCGCGAGTCCTCCACTCAGGCACCCCGAAACACCCGTTCGGACACCCCGAAATACGCACTCGGGCACCCACCCGGCGTCCGCGACACCGGTCCGTGTTCCGCCCGGGGGGTACGCGCCGGTGGGCCCACCGTCCGAGAACGAGACCCGGAAGTGCGACCTAGACCGAAAGCCGCCGGGCGAACGCCGTGGGCCGGTCGGCGAACGGCGCGTCGGCGGGCCGGGCCCGCGCCCGCCCGGCCAGCACCGCCTGGGCCGCCAGCAACCCCGACACCGCCGCGCCGTTGACGATCTCCCCGGCCAACGCCATGGCCACGGCCTCGTCCAACGGCACCTGCCGGGCCTCGAGGTCGGCCTCCTCCTCGCCCAGCACCTGCCGCTCGACCGACTCCAGCCCCCGCGCGAGGAACACCCGCACGACCTCGTCGGTGAACCCGGGCGACGCGGCGACGTCCACCAGCGTCACCCACGAGGACGCGGTCAGCCCGACCTCCTCGACCAGCTCGCGCCGGGCCGCCTCCAGCGGCTCCTCCGCCGCGGCGTCCAGCAACCCGGCCGGCAGTTCCCAGATCCGCTTGCCCAACGGGTGCCGGTACTGGTGGATCAACGTCACGCACCCGTCGTCGTCCACGGCCGCGACCGCCACCGCGCCCAGGTGCTCGACGACCTCGCGCGACGCCGTGCCCCCGCCGGGCATGACGACCTCGTCGACCCGCAGGCCCACGACCCGTCCGATGTGCACGTCCCGCGAGGACACCGTCGAGAACTCGTGCCGGGTCACGCCTTCGCCCCGGCGGTCTCGGGCAGCGGCAGCCGGTCGGCGAGCCGGTAGTCCAGCGCGGCCTTCACGAACGCCGCGAACAGCGGGTGCGGCCGGGTGGGCCGCGACTTCAGCTCGGGGTGCGCCTGCGTGGCCACGAAGAACGGGTGCACGTCGGCGGGCAGCTCGATGAACTCCACCAGCCGCCCGTCCGGCGAGGTCCCGGAGAACACCAGGCCGGACTTGGCCAGCCGGTCGCGGTAGGCGTTGTTGACCTCGTAGCGGTGCCGGTGCCGTTCGGACACCTCGACCGCGCCGTAGGCCAGGGCCACCTGCGAACCCGGGACGAGCTTGGCCGGGTAGGCGCCCAGCCGCATCGTGCCGCCCATGTCGCGCTGACCGGACACGACGTCCTGCTGGTCGGCCATCGTGCTGATGACCGGCGAGCCGACCTCCTCGAACTCGGCCGAGTTCGCGTCCGCGATGCCCGCGAGGTTCCGCGCGGCCTCGATGACCATGCACTGCAGGCCCAGGCACAGCCCCAGCACGGGGATGCCGCGCGTGCGGGCGTGCGTCACCGCGCCGATCTTGCCCTCGATGCCGCGCACGCCGAACCCGCCGGGCACCAGCACCGCGTCGATGCCGGCCAACGCGTGCGCCGCGCCCGACGGCGTGTCGCACTCGTCGGAGGCCACCCACACGACCTCGACCTTGGCCCGGTGCGCGAACCCGCCCGCGCGCAGCGCCTCGGTCACCGACAGGTACGCGTCGGGCAGGTCGACGTACTTGCCCACGAGCGCGACCCGCACCTTCTCGCTCGGGTTGTGCACGCGGCCGAGCAGGTCGCCCCACACGGTCCAGTCCACGTCCCGGAACGGCAGCCCGAGCCGGCGCACCACGTAGGCGTCGAGGCCCTCGCCGTGCAGCACCTTGGGGATGTCGTAGATGGACGGCGCGTCCACGGCCGCGACCACGGCGTCGGTGTCCACGTCGCACATCAGGCCGATCTTGCGCTTGAGCGCGTCCGGGATCTCCCGGTCCGCCCGGCACACGATGGCGTCGGGCTGGATGCCGATGTTGCGCAGCGCGGCCACCGAGTGCTGGGTCGGCTTGGTCTTCAGCTCGCCCGACGGCGCCAGGTAGGGCACGAGCGACACGTGCAGGAAGAACACGTTGTCGCGGCCCACGTCGTGGCGCACCTGCCGGGCGGCCTCCAGGAACGGCAGCGACTCGATGTCGCCGACCGTGCCGCCGACCTCGGTGATCACCACGTCCGGCGCGTTGCCGTCCGCGTCCGGCTCGGCCATCGCCCGGATCCGGCGCTTGATCTCGTCGGTGATGTGCGGGATGACCTGGACGGTGTCGCCCAGGTACTCGCCGCGCCGCTCCTTGGCGATCACCTCGGAGTACACCTGGCCGGTGGTGACGTTGGCCTCGCCGGACAGGTCACGGGCGAGGAACCGCTCGTAGTGACCGATGTCGAGGTCGGTCTCGGCGCCGTCCTCGGTCACGAACACCTCGCCGTGCTGGAACGGGTTCATCGTCCCGGGGTCCACGTTGAGGTACGGGTCGAGCTTCTGCATGGTCACCCGCAGGCCACGGGAGGTCAGGAGCTGACCGAGGCTGCTCGCGGTGAGGCCCTTGCCGAGCGAGGAGGCCACGCCTCCGGTGACGAAAACGTGCTTGGTCGTGCGTGCCTGAAGCACCAACGAGGCTCCCGTGGTCCGAATGTTCCGCCAGGGCTCCGGCCCTGTCCACGGGCCCTAACGCTAACACGCCGGCGGACCGCCGGCGCCCACCGGCCTCACCCGTTCGGCCCAGGACCGTTCACCCGCCGTCAACCTGCCTCGATGCCAGGCGCCGGCCCCTGCGCGTTGCCCGCCACGCCGTACCGGCCGGCCTTGCCGTCGAGCTGCTCGCGCAACGCCAGCACGGTCACGACGCGCCCGGCGGCCGTGCCCACGTCGTCCACGGTGGACAGCACGGACGTGGCCGCGGTGTCCGCGCGCACGACGCCGACCGGCCCGGTGCCGTCCGCGCTGCCCGCCGATCCCGCCAGCACCGCGCCCACACCGGACCGGTCGAGCTGGGTGGCGAACCGGGCCAGGGTGGACGCCCGGTCGGCGGCCGAGTCCGCGGTGAGCGCGCCGCCGGTGAGCACGACGACGAGCTGCGCCGGCTTCAGGTCGGATCCGGACTTCACGAACCCGCCGCCGGCCAGGCCCGCGAGCGCGGCGGCGGTCTCGTCGGCGGACGCCTGCGGCTCGTTGGTCTCGGCGTCGAGCAGCAGCAACGTGCCGAGCAGGCCGCCCGCACGGGTGCCGGGGTCGGTGGCGGTGGGCAGTTCGGTGCCGGCGGGCTGGAGGCGGGCGACGAGGTCGCGGAGCTGGTCGGCCTTGCCGGGGTCGGGGAACGCGTCGGTGAGCTGGAGTTCGCCGGTGACCGCGGCGCCCGCCGAGCGCAGCAGCTCGGCCAGCGCGTCCCGGTCGCCGGGCGCGGCGTCGGACGTGGTCACCAGCACCACGGTCCGGTCGGTCAGCACACCCTTGACCGCGAGCGGCCCGATCGCCGCGGCGAACCGGTCCTGGTCGGCCAGCCGCGCGTCGAGCGCGTTGCGCTGGTTCTGCAGGTCGGCGACCTGGGCGCCGAGCGACCCGTTGTCCTCGGTCAGGCCGGAGAGCAGGCGTCCGCTGATCGCGGTCGAGCCGAGGACGACGCCGACCGCGAGCGACAGGAACACCGCCGTGATCGACACGATGTGGTAACGCAGGGTTATCACCCGAACCATCCCTTCACCTGGTCGACGAGGGCGCGGACGCCGTCGACGGCGATGTCCACGTACACCTGGCCCACACCCGACACCCACAGCGCGGCCACCATCACGACCACGGCCGCCAGCACCAGCAGCGCGATCACCCCGAACGACACCCGGCTGCGGTGCAGCACGGCGACGGCCTCGCCGTCGACGAGCCGGGCGCCGAGCTTGAGCCGGGTCAGGAAGGTGGACGGGTTGGACCCGCAGTGGCCGCGGTCGAGGAACTCCCGCAGGCCCGCCTGCACGCCGACGGTCACCACGAGCGTGGCGCCGTGCGCCTCGGCCAGCAGCAGGGCCAGGTCCTCGGCATTGCCGGTGGCCGGGAACGTGACCGCGCCGATGCCCAGGTCCTGGATGCGCTCCAGGCCCGGCGCGTGCCCGTCGGTCTGGGCGGGCACGACCACCTCGGAACCGGCGCGCAACGCCTCGGTGCCGATGCCGTCCGGGTCGCCCACGATCACGTCCGGCTTGAACCCGCAGGCGAACAGCGTGTCGGCGCCGATGTCCACGCCGATGAGCACGGGCCGGTACTCGCGGATGTACTTGCGCAGCCGGCGCAGCCCGTCGACGTGCCGGGTGCCGCCGGCGACGACGAGCACCTGGCGGTCCTTGATCGGCACGACCACGTCGGGCACGCCCACGCCGTCGAGGATCAGCGTGCGCTCGCGGCGCAGGAACTCGATCGTGTTCGCGGAGAACGCCTCCAGCTGGGCGGCCATGCCCGCCTTCGCCTCGATCAGCGCGTCGGCGATCCGCTCGGCGGTCTGCTCGACCCCGCGCGCGACCTCACGGTCGCCCGCGTACACCACGCCTTCGTGCACGCGTAGCTTCGTGCCCTCCTTCACGACGCGCAGCACGGCCGTGCCGACGTCGTCGACCAACGGGATGCCGGCCGCGACGAGCACCTCGGGGCCGAGGTTGGGGAAGCGGCCGGAGATCGACGGCGACGCGTTGACCACGCCGACCACCTCGGCGGCCACGAGCGCCTCGGCGGTGCGCCGGTCGAGGTCGACCTGGTCGAGCACGGCGATGTCGCCGGGGCCGATCCGGCGCAGCAGGTCGCCCGTGCGGCGGTCGACCCGCGCGAGTCCCGACGTCCCCGGCAGTTCGCGGTTCGAGCGGCTGAGCAACCCGGAGAGCTTCATGGGCCGATGGTGGACCCGCCGGCCCGCGTTCGGCCCGCAACACGCCGCACCGATCCGGGCAGGTCACAGGCCCGACCGGTCCACAGTGGACGATATTCACCCGCTCGGGTGGCCCTCGTCCCCCGGCAGACGGACAGCGGGTGCGGGAAAGCCGAACGGCGGGGTCGCGTCGTGGTCGTCGTCGACCCTGATCACCGACGGGCCCTCCGGCTTCGACGCGCGCCGTGGGAGCCCGTGCACCAGGAACGCGCCCACCGCCGTGCACGCGCACGCGGCGGCCAGCAGCCAGACGCCGGGCCCGACGAACTTCTCCATCCCGGTGCCCTCGGGCACGTCGCCCGGATACAGCAGCAGCGATCCCTGCCACGCGGCCCAGACCGTGCCCGCGAGCACCCCGGCACCGGCGACCGCGCCCGCGCGGCCGGAGACGTGCCGGGCGCGCACCGCACCGAACCCGGCCAGGGCGGCACCCGCCAGCAGCCCGTACCCGTACTCGGCGGTCCGCGGCACACCGGGCGCCGCCTCGGCCGGCAGCGGGGGCTCGTGGAAGTCGCCCCAGGACGTCAGCCCGAAGCGGTACCCCTCGAACTCCGGTGTGGGCGCCATGGCGACCCCGTAGAGCGGCAGGAACGACCCGACCACGGTCAGCACGACGCCGCACCACAACAGCACGACCCCGACGAGGACCACGCGACCCGTCACGACCGCGTCCAGTCCTGCACCAACGCGGCGCCGACCAGGGCGATCACCGACGCCACCGCGAGCAGCACGGCACCCGAACCGAGGTAGGCCGACGGGTCGGCCGCGAGCACCCCGGCGACCACGGTCGCCACGACCGCGGCCACGCCGACGGACAGCGCGGCGCCGACCGCCGCGAGGAACCGCCCGAGCACACCGGGCCGTAAGACGGATAACGCCACCGCGACCACCAGGACCCCCACTCCGACCACCGCGGGCAGCGCCAACCGCGCCGACCCGGACCCCAGACCGTGCCACGCCGTCACCAGGACCTCGGTCCGCCCACCGGGCCGGACCACCCCGTAGAGGGGCAACGCCGTGCCCACCGCGCCCAGCACCGCACCGGCCGCCAACGCGGCGACCCCGGACGCGGCCCGGTTCACGACGTCCGCTCCTCCGACTTCCCGTCGGCGTTCCCGGCCGGGTTCCCGTCGGCGACCGTGCCGACACCCGCCGACTCCGTACCCACGACACCGGCGGCCGTCGACGCACCCGCGCCCGAGGCCGGACCGGTGTCCCGGACCGGCCCACCGGTCACAGCGTCGCCGGGCAGCACGGCGACCGGGATGCCGAACGGCGGCGTGTCGTCGTCGCCCTCGTCCACCCGGTAGACCACGCCGACGGTCGCCTCCACCGCGCGTTCCCGACGGGTGTGCAGCAGCACCGTGCCGACCACCGCCGCCGCGGTCGCCGCGAGCAGCAGCCACAACCCGGCCCCGTAGTGCCCGTCCTGGACCTGGGCGCGGACCGGGTCGCCGGACGTGAGCGCCTTGGCCGCGAACGCGAACGCCGCGCCCACACCGCCGATCAGCACGCCGGACGCACCGACCGCGGCGTACCGCGACGCGAGCCGCTGCCGCTCGGGCAGGAACGACAGCAGCGCGGCACCGAACAGCACCAGCACCCCGAACATCACCGGGACGCCGAACTGCGGGGACGGCTCGCGCTGGTCGTCGGACGACCGGTCGACGCCCTCGGCGTCGTCGGCCGAGATCTTGAACCGGACCTCGTACTCCCAGGACGTGGACGAGAACTCGATCCCGTTCGACGGGCTGAACTCCTGGACGTACCGGAACAGGGGCAGGAACGTGGCCAGCGCCGCGGTCACCGCCGCCGCGAGCAGCAGCAGCACCCCGACGAGCCGCGTTCCGCTCATGTCCGCTTTCCCTTCCGCCGCACGACCGGGACGTTGTCCTTGTCCGCCTTCGCCGCCGCCAGCAACTCCTCGGCGTGCGCCCGACCCGTGTCCGTCGAATCCATGCCCGCGAGCATCCTGGCCAGTTCCACGACGCGCTGCGGCTCGTCGAGCCGCCGCACGCCGCTGCGGGTCAGGACGCCGTCCGCGGTCTTGTCCACGACCAGGTGCCGGTCTGCGAACGCGGCGACCTGCGGCAGGTGCGTGACCACGATGACCTGGTGGCTGCGCGCGAGCCGGGCGAGCCGGCGGCCGACCTCGACCGCCGCCCGGCCGCCGACACCGGCGTCGACCTCGTCGAACACCAGCGTGGGCACGGGATCCGAGTGCGACAGCACGACCTCCAGCGCCAGCATCACGCGGGACAACTCGCCACCGGACGCGCCCTTGTGCACGGGCAGCGCGGGCGCACCGGGGTGCGCGATCAGCCGCAGCTCGACCTCGTCGACGCCGCTCGCGCCCGCGTGCAGCGACCGGCCGCCGACCGGCAGCGCCTGCGGATCACCCGATTCGGCGACCCGGGGACGCACCACGACCTCGACCGTCGCGTGCGGCATGGCCAGTCCGGTCAACTCCTCGGACACGGCCTTGCCCAGTTCCTGGGCCGCGTCCTCACGGGCCGCCGTGACCCGCAGCGCGAACTCCGCGAGCTGCCCGGCCAACTCGTCGCGGCGGGCGGCCAGCACGGCCAGCGCCTCGTCGGACGTGTCGAGCCCGGAAAGCCTGCCGGACGCGTCGGCCGCCCACTCGATCACGCCGTCGACGTCGGCGGCGTACTTGCGGGTCAACGACTTCAGCTCGGCCTGGCGGGCGAGCACCCGTTCCAGCCGGGCCGGGTCGGCGTCGAGGTGGTCCAGGTAGGCGACGATCTCCGCGCCGACGTCGGCCAGCAGCGTCTCGGCCTCGACCAGCCGGGGTTCCAGGTCGCGCAGCCGGGGATCCTCGGACGAGCCCAGCCGCCGCCGCGCCTCGCCGATCAGGCCCAGCGCACCGGGGTTGTCCGGGTCGCCGTCGGGCGACCCCGACACCGCGTACGCGGCACCGGAGGCGGACTCGCGCAACTGGTCGGCGTCGGCCAGCCGACGGGCCTCCAGCACGAGCTCGGCGTCCTCGCCCGGTTTCGGGTCGACGGCGCCGATCTCGGCGAGGCCGTGCCGCAGCAGTTCCGATTCCCGCGCCAGTTCGCGGGCGCGTTCGGTGCGCTCGGTCAGTTCGGCGGCGACGCGCAGCCACTCGTCGCGGATCTTGCGGTACTCGCGCAGCGGTCCGGCGACCTCGTCGCCGGCGAACCGGTCGAGCACCGACCGCTGCTCGGCCGGCCGTAGCAGGCGTAGCTGGTCGTTCTGGCCGTGCACGGCCAGGAGTTGCTCGGCCAGTTCCGCGAGCACGCCCACGGGCACGGACCGGCCGCCGAGGTGGGCCCGCGACCGGCCGTCGGCGGAGACCGACCGGATCGCGATGACGCTGCCGTCCTCGTCGGGTTCGCCGCCGACCTCCTCGGCCGCCTTCGCGGCGGGACTGCCGGCGGGCGCGCTGAACCTGCCTTCGACTATCGCCCGGTCGGCGCCGGAGCGGACCCGGGACGCCTCGGCCCGCCCGCCGCCGAGCAGGTGGAGTCCGGTGACGACCATGGTCTTCCCGGCGCCTGTCTCACCCGTCACCACGGTGAATCCGGCATCGAGTTCGAGGGTGGCCTCGTCGATCACACCAAGGCCCTGGATGCGCATCTCGGCCAACACGTTCGCAGACACTACTGGGCGATACCGACGAACGCGGGCTTCGGGGGGCGGTGTCCGCGCGAAAATCCTAGTCGGCCGCCGGACCGCGCCAGCCCTGCACCGGCAGCGAGAACTTCTCCACCAGCCGGTCGGTGAACACGCCGTCACGCAGCCTGATCAAGCGCAGCGGGGTGGGGCTGCCGACCACCTCGACCCGGGCGCCGGGCGGCAGTTCCACGGTGCGGCGGCCGTCCGCGCACAGCACGGCCGGGTGCCCGCCGGCGTCGACCTCCAGCGCCACGACCGACGCCGGCGACACGACCAGCGGCCGGGCGAACAGCGCGTGCGCGTTGCTGGGCACGACCAGCAGGGCCTGCACGTCGGGCCACACCACCGGACCGCCGGCGGAGAACGCGTACGCGGTCGAACCGGTGGGCGTGGCGACCAGGACGCCGTCGCAGCCGAACGCGGACACCGGCCGCCCGTCGACCTCGACGACCACGTCCAGGATGCGCTCGCGCATGCTCTTCTCGACGCTGGCCTCGTTGAGCGCCCAGGTCCGTTCGAGCACGTCGCCGTCGAGCGTGGCGACGATGTCCAGCGTCATCCGCTCCTCGACCCGGTAACCCCGGTCGACGACGGTCGCGATCGCCTCGTACAGCGCGTCCGAATCCGCCTCGGCGAGGAAACCGACGCGACCCAGGTTCACGCCCAGCACCGGGACACCCGCCGGGCGGGCCAGTTCCGCGGCGCGCAGCAGCGTGCCGTCGCCGCCGAGCACGAACACCAGCTCGGTGCCCTCGGCGGCCTGTTCGTCGGCCTTGACCACCGCGGCGAAGAACGCCGGGTCCAGCGCGGCGGCCTCGTCCGCCAGCACGCGCAGTGCGATGCCGGCGGCGGCGAACCGGACCGCGACCTCCCGCGCCAGGGACACGTTGCTGCGCCGTCCGGTGTGGACGACGAGCAGGATCTCCCGGTCCACCACGACGTTTCCGCTCATCGGGGTCCTTCCGCGACGGCCGCGCGCACGAGCCCGGCTGCGGTGTCGGCGTCGAGCGGTTCACCGCGCCGAAGCCAGACGAAGAACTCCACGTTGCCCGAAGGACCGGGCAGCGGGCTCGCGGTCACGCCGTGCGTGCGCAACCCCAGTCCGGCGGCGGACGCGACGACGTCGAGCACGGCCTCGGCGCGCAGCTCCGGATCGCGCACCACGCCGCCGGACCCGAGCCGTTCCCGGCCGACCTCGAACTGCGGCTTGACCATGGGCAGCAGGTCGCCGTCCTCGTCCAGGCAGGACGCGAGCGCGGGCAGCACGAGCCGCAGCGAGATGAACGACAGGTCGGCCACCACCAGGTCCACCGGACCGCCGATGTCCTCGGGCGCCAAGGCGCGGACGTTCGTCTTGTCCTTCACCACGACCCGGTCGTCGGTGCGCAACCGCCAGTCCAGCAGGCCGCGTCCGACGTCGGCGGCCACGACCTGGCGGGCGCCCGCGCGCAGCAGCACGTCGGTGAACCCGCCGGTGGACGCACCCGCGTCCAGGCAGCGCCGGCCCTCGACGACCACGGCGTCGAACCGTTCCAGCGCGCCGACGAGCTTGTGCGCGCCGCGTGAGGCGTAGTTGGGGCCGTCGTTGTCGCGGACGACCAGCGCGGTGTCCAGTTCGACGGCGGTCGCGGGTTTGGTCGCGACCGTGCCGCGCACCGTCACGCGACCGTCGGCGACCAACTGGCTCGCGTGCTCACGGGAGCGGGCGAGACCGCGGCGGACCAGTTCGGCGTCGAGCCGAGCCCTGCGCGGCACCGGTCACACCTGGTCGATGCTGGACAGGGCGGCGGTCAACGCGGTGTGCACCTCGTCGAACCGGCTCACGTGCTCGTCGACCGCCAGCGGGTCGAGTCCGTCCAGACCGGCCACCGCGTCGTCGATCCCGGCGACCGGGTCACGCGGTGGACCGGGGAGGGGAACCTCGAAGCTCACAGGTGAACGGTAGCCGATGCCAGGACCGACAGGTCGGCCGCGATGTGCGTGGGCCGCGCCTCCGGCGGGAGGGCGTCCGCCTCGGCTCGGGTGGAGACGCCGGTCAGCACCAGCAACGAGTCCATGCCCGCGTTGACGGCGCCCGCGATGTCGGTGTCGAGCCGGTCGCCGACGACCAGTGGACGCTGGGCACCGAGGGATTTGGCCGCCTGGTCCAACAACGGCGTGGCGGGCTTGCCCGCGACCGACGGCTCGGCACCGGTGGCGGCCCGCAGGGCGGCGACCAGCGACCCGTTGCCCGGCAGCAGTCCGCGTTCGGTGGGCAGCGTGTAGTCGACGTTGCACGCCACCCACACCGCGCCGGCGCGGATCGCCACGCAGGCTTCGGCCAACTCCCGCCAGCCGAGGTCCTGCGACAGCCCCTGCACGACGGCCGCGGCGCCGGCCGCCTCGGTGGTGGGCACGAAGCCCCGCGCGCGGACCCCGTCCACCAACGCGGTCGTGCCCAGGACGAGCACGGTGGCCCCGGCGGGCACGTGGTCGACGAGCATCGCGGCACCGGCCTGCGCGCTCGTGCTCACCTCGTCCGGGGAGGCGCCGAACCCGAGTTCGGCCAGGTGTCCGGCGACGTCGGAAGACGACCGGGAGGCGTTGTTGGTGACGAACCGGATGCCGATGCCGTGCGCCCGCGCGTGGGCCACCGCGTCGACCGCACCGGGAACGGCTTCCCGGCCACGGTAGACCGTGCCGTCGAGGTCGAGCAGCAGTGCGTCGTAGCGGTCGAGCAGCACGATGGTCCTTCCGTACGGCCGAAAAGTCCGGCCCGGCACCCGGACCCCACGTCCAGCGTCCCCGACGCGGGCCCGGAAGTCACTTCGACGCGACGAAGACCGCACCCGCCCGGACAGCGTCGACTCCCCTGTCCCGCCGCGGAAGGAACCACGAAACCCTCAGCGCACCGCGTCCACCGACGGCCCGGGGGGGCAGCGGCGGACACTCCGACAACACGACGGCCGCCGGTGGTCTCCCGTCCCGACGGCCGCTGTCACGTCCTACGCCGGTTCCGGCGGCCCCACGTGGGGCCGCCGGAACCAGGCGGTCATTCCTGGGGGCTCAGGTCGAACGCCCGCTCGGCCGCGTCGGTCTCGTTGTCGTCGTCGGCCTGGGCGGCGTTGAGGAACCAGCGCACGGCCTCCTCGGTACGCCCGGCCGCCTCGAGGTTGTCCGCGTAGGCGTAGAACAGGCGCGCACTCCACGGGTCACGACGCTTCTCGTCGAGGTCCGGCCCCTGGAGCGCGACGACGGCCGCGTCGTGCTGCCCCATGTCCCGCCGCGCGCCGGCCACGACGATCCGCAGCTCGACGGCCTCCTCGGGGTCGAGCTTCAGGCCCTGCGCGTCGCGCGCGAGTTCGATCGCCCGCTCCGGCCGGCCCAGCGCGCGCTCGCAGTCGGCCATGATCGCCAGGTTCCCGGAACCGTGCGTCATCCGCCGCGCGGCCCGCAGTTCCGAGAGCGCCTCGGCCCACTCGCCCGCGTAGTACGCGGTCAACCCGGCCGCTTCGCGCACGACACCGACCCGCGCAGCCTTGAGCCGCGCGTACCGCGCGTGCTCCAGGGCCACCTCGGGTTCGCCGTCGATCAGCAACCCGGCCGCGGCCAGGTGCCGCCCGACGATGTCCGCGAGCCCCTTGGGCAATCCGCGCAACTCCTGGCGGATCTCCGGGTCCAGCAACGAGATGTCGGCTTCCTCGGGCAGCTCGGGCGCCCGCGTCCGACCGCCGTCGCCGTCGCGCCGGCCGTCCCGCCCACCCTCGGCCGGGGACTCCGCGCCGACGTCGGCAGACCGGCGGTCCCCGTCCTCGTCGGTCTCGTCCTCGTCGTCTTCGACGTCGTCATCCCGTTCTCCGACAACGCTTTCGTCGTCATCGGAGTCGGCCTCGTCCTCGTCGTCCTCGAGGTCGTCTTCAAGGTCGTCCTCGCCGGCGACGTCGTCGCCGGCACGCCCGACCGACTCGGGCACCTCACCGGTCGCCTCGGCGACCTGCTTGGCGATCACCGGGTCGACGTCGTCGGGCTCGACCTCGGCACCGGTCTCGGTCTGGTCCGTCGAGGCGGCCCGCTCCTGGAACCGGGCCGCACGGTCGCGGCTGCGCTCGTCCCGCCGGTCGAACCGCCGTCCCGAGTCGGAACGCACCGAGTCCACCCGGCCGCCCCGGTCGTCCCGCCGGTCGAAGCGGGGCCGCTCGTCACGCCCACGCTCGCCACCCCGGTCCTGACGGGGCCGCTCGTCGCGTGACCCGTACCCACGCCGGTCGTCCCGACGGTCGTCCCGACGGTCGTCACGCCGGTCGTCACGCCGGTCGAACCGCGGCCGGTCGTCCCGACGCTGGTAACCGCCCCGACCGTCCCCACCACGACTGTCCCCACCACGACTGTCCCCACCGCGGCTGTCGCCCCGGTCGTCACGCCGCTGGTAGCCACCGGAACGCTCGCCGCCCCGGTCGTCCCGAGGCCGGTACTCACGCTGGTACCCACCACGCTCGCCGCCGGAACGCTCACCACCGGGCCGGTCGCCGCCGGAGAACCGACCGCCGGCGGGCCGGTCGCCGCCGGAGAACCGACCGCCGGCGGGCCGGTCGCCGCCGGAGAACCGACCGCCGGCGGGCCGGCCTTCACCGCGCGACTCGCCGAACCGCGAGCCACCCGCACGGTCGTCCCGCCGGTACCCGCCACGGCTGTCACCGGATCCCCGGCTGTCCCGGGAGCGGTCGTACCCGCCTCGGCTGTCACCGGCACGGTCGTCGCGCCGCTGGAAACCCCCGGGCCGCTCGGACCGGAACCCACCGCGGTCACCGCCGGAGCGCTCACCACCGCGGTCGAACCCCGGACGCTCGTCGCGCCGGAACCCACCCCGCTCGGAACCGCCCCGCTCGGACGGGCCGCGACCGGAACCCCTGTTGTCGTCCCGCCGGAATCCCCGGTCGCCACCGGAACGGTCGTCCCGGCGGAAACCTCCACGCTCACCGGACCGACCGGAATCCCGGTCGTCCCGGCGGAATCCACCCCGGTCGTCACGGGAACGGTCGAACCGCCCCCGATCCGAACCGTGCCGGTCGGAGCCACCCCGCTCCGAACCCGCCCGATCTGAACCTGCACGATCGGAACCCGCCCGGTCGTCGCGCCGGAAACCACCGCGGTCACCGCGGTGGTCGTCACGGCGGAAGCCTTCACGCCGGTCGTCCCGCCGGAATCCACCGCGGTCGTCGCCGCCCCGAGGGCGGAATTCCCGTCGTTCACCACCGGAAGACGCACGGTCGTCACGCGGCCGGTCGTCGCGACGCTGGTAACCACCCCGATTGTCGCCACCACGATTGCCCGCGGCCCGGTCGTCCCGCCGCTGAAAACCACCGGACCGCTCGCCACCACGAGAGTCCCGGTCACTGCTGTTGTGCCTACGATCGCCTTCGGCACGGCCACCGTCGGATCGGCGCGGTCGGTCTCCCTGGCCACGCTGACGGTCGCCGGGATGATCCCCGAACCTGGACACCTGAATCCTCCTACCGATGAACATGCCGAAAGGGCTTGCGATTCGGACACATTTCCATGTGCCCCATCACAAGCCCTTTCAGGGAAGAATGTTCGGCGGCGTCCTACTCTCCCACACCCTCACGAATGCAGTACCATCGGCGCTGGAAGGCTTAACTACCGGGTTCGGAATGGGACCGGGTGTTCCCCAACCGCAATGACCACCGAAACACTATGAAGATAACCAACCGACCACACCCGACACTCCCAGCCGACCCTCACAAGTCGACCAGAACCCGCCGGGGGCCTGGTTTCGGTTCCTTCAGAACCGCACAGTGGATGCGCAACATCTTCATGACAAGTCCTCGGCCTATTAGTACCGGTCAACTCCAGCCGTTACCGACCTTCCATCTCCGGCCTATCAACCCAGTCGTCTACTGGGGGCCTTAACCCACAAAGGGGTGGGACACCTCATCTAGGAACGAGCTTCCCGCTTAGATGCCTTCAGCGGTTATCCCTTCCGAACGTAGCCAACCAGCCATGCCCCTGGCGGGACAACTGGCACACCAGAGGTCCGTCCGTCCCGGTCCTCTCGTACTAGGGACAGCCTTCCGCAAGTATCCTACGCGCGCGGCGGATAGGGACCGAACTGTCTCACGACGTTCTAAACCCAGCTCGCGTACCGCTTTAATGGGCGAACAGCCCAACCCTTGGGACCTACTCCAGCCCCAGGATGCGACGAGCCGACATCGAGGTGCCAAACCATGCCGTCGATATGGACTCTTGGGCAAGATCAGCCTGTTATCCCCGGGGTACCTTTTATCCGTTGAGCGACCACGCTTCCACAAGCCATGGCCGGATCACTAGTTCCGACTTTCGTCCCTGCTCGACCCGTCGGTCTCACAGTCAAGCCCCCTTGTGCACTTGCACTCGACACCTGATTGCCAACCAGGCTGAGGGAACCTTTGAGCGCCTCCGTTACCCTTTGGGAGGCAACCGCCCCAGTTAAACTACCCACCAGGCACTGTCCCTGATCCGGATCACGGACCGAGGTTAGACATCCAGTACGACCAGAGTGGTATTTCAACGACGACTCCACAACCACTGGCGTGGCCGCTTCACAGTCTCCCACCTATCCTACACAAGCCGAACCGAACACCAATACCAAGCTATAGTAAAGGTCCCGGGGTCTTTCCGTCCTGCCGCGCGTAACGAGCATCTTTACTCGTAATGCAATTTCGCCGGGCCTGCGGTCGAGACAGTCGAGAAGTCGTTACGCCATTCGTGCAGGTCGGAACTTACCCGACAAGGAATTTCGCTACCTTAGGATGGTTATAGTTACCACCGCCGTTTACTGGCGCTTAAGTTCTCAGCTTCGCCACAAAGTGACTGACCGGTCCCCTTAACGTTCCAGCACCGGGCAGGCGTCAGTCCGTATACATCGTCTTGCGACTTCGCACGGACCTGTGTTTTTAGTAAACAGTCGCTTCTCGCTGGTCTCTGCGGCCGGAAGATCCTAGCCCGCAAGGGGCTTCAAATCCCCCGGCCCCCCTTCTCCCGAAGTTACGGGGGCATTTTGCCGAGTTCCTTGACCACAGTTCACCCGATCGCCTCGGTATTCTCTACCTGACCACCTGTGTCGGTTTGGGGTACGGGCCGCATGAACACTCACTAGAGGCTTTTCTCGACAGCATGGGATCACTCTACTTCGCCTCAATCGGCTACGCATCACGTCTCAGCCTGCGTGTGGCACGGATTTGCCTATGCCACGGCCTACACGCTTACACCAGTACTACCACTCACTGGCGGAGCTACCCTCCTGCGTCACCCCATCGCTTGACTACTACAAGTTCAGGTCCCGCGCTCCACGTCACACCATCACCCGAAGGATCAGGCGCGGGCTTCGGGCGGTTAGTATCACAAGGTTCGCCATGGGCGCGTTCACACGGGTACGGGAATATCAACCCGTTGTCCATCGACTACGCCTGTCGGCCTCGCCTTAGGTCCCGACTTACCCTGGGCGGATTAGCCTGGCCCAGGAACCCTTGGTCATCCGGCGGACGAGTTTCCCACTCGTCTTTCGCTACTCATGCCTGCATTCTCACTCGCACAGCGTCCACACCTGGATCACTCCGGCGCTTCACCCGCTGCACGACGCTCCCCTACCCATCCAGACCTGAGTCTGAATGACACGGCTTCGGCGGTGTGCTTGAGCCCCGCTACATTGTCGGCGCAGGACCACTTGACCAGTGAGCTATTACGCACTCTTTAAAGGGTGGCTGCTTCTAAGCCAACCTCCTGGTTGTCTGGGCGACCCCACATCCTTTCCCACTGAGCACACACTTAGGGGCCTTAGCCGGCGTTCTGGGCTGTTTCCCTCTCGACTACGAAGCTTATCCCCCGCAGTCTCACTGCCGCGCTCTCACGTACCGGCATTCGGAGTTTGGTTGATTTCGGTAAGCTTGTGGGCCCCCTAGACCATCCAGTGCTCTACCTCCGGCACGAAACACACGACGCTGCACCTAAATGCATTTCGGGGAGAACCAGCTATCACGGAGTTTGATTGGCCTTTCACCCCTAACCACAGCTCATCCCCCAGGTTTTCAACCCTGGTGGGTTCGGGCCTCCACGCGGTCTTACCCACGCTTCACCCTGGCCATGGCTAGATCACTCCGCTTCGGGTCTAGACCACGCGACTATCACGCCCTCTTCGGACTCGCTTTCGCTACGGCTACCCCACACGGGTTAACCTCGCCACGCAGCACTAACTCGCAGGCTCATTCTTCAAAAGGCACGCCGTCACCCCGAAAGGCTCCGACGGATTGTAGGCACACGGTTTCAGGTACTATTTCACTCCCCTCCCGGGGTACTTTTCACCTTTCCCTCACGGTACTAGTCCGCTATCGGTCACCAGGGAGTATTCAGGCTTAGCGGGTGGTCCCGCCAGATTCACAGCAAATTCCACGAGCTCGCTGCTACTTGGGAACACCACAAGGAGACACCGGGTTTTCGCGTACGGGGCTGTCACCCGCTACGGCCACGCTTTCCAGACGCGTTCCGCTAACCACAGTGCTTTCTGACTCCTTGCCAGTCCGGCAGAACTGACCAGTGGGTCCCACGACCCCGTACACGCAACCCCTGCCGGGTATCACACGAATACGGTTTAGCCTCTTCCGCTTTCGCTCGCCACTACTCACGGAATCACGGTTGTTTTCTCTTCCTGCGGGTACTGAGATGTTTCACTTCCCCGCGTTCCCTCCACACGCCCTATGTGTTCAGACGTGGGTGACCCCACATGACTGGGGCCGGGTTTCCCCATTCGGAAATCCTTGGATCTCAGCTCGGTTGACAACTCCCCAAGGCTTATCGCAGTCTCCTACGTCCTTCATCGGCTCCTGGTGCCAAGGCATCCACCGTATGCCCTTAATAACTTGCCACAAAGATGCTCGCATCCACTGTGCAGTTCTCAAAGAACAAACCAGACACCAGCCCACCAACGTCAACGCCTACCCGCACACCCCCGAAGAGGCACACCAGCGGTTCGAAGACCGGACCGGTCGGTCACTGAAAGACACTCGCGTGTTCTCTCAGACACCCAACAGCGCACCGAACAGAAGCTTCAAGCCCTCCGAAGACCTTTCCACGCCCGCAAGCAGGCAGTACTCACTCTCCGAACAACAAGGAGTCCCGCATTAGCCAGCATCCACAAAATTGAGCCCCACCCGACGATCGTCCGCCGCCGGCGTGGCCTCCACCACGACCCTCCGAAAAGGACCGCGGCGCAGATGCTCCTTAGAAAGGAGGTGATCCAGCCGCACCTTCCGGTACGGCTACCTTGTTACGACTTCGTCCCAATCGCCAGTCCCACCTTCGACCGCTCCCCCCCTTACGGGTTGGGCCACGGGCTTCGGGTGTTACCGACTTTCGTGACGTGACGGGCGGTGTGTACAAGGCCCGGGAACGTATTCACCGCAGCGTTGCTGATCTGCGATTACTAGCGACTCCGACTTCACGGGGTCGAGTTGCAGACCCCGATCCGAACTGAGACCGGCTTTAAGGGATTCGCTCCACCTCACGGCTTAGCAGCCCTCTGTACCGGCCATTGTAGCATGTGTGAAGCCCTGGACATAAGGGGCATGATGACTTGACGTCATCCCCACCTTCCTCCGAGTTGACCCCGGCAGTCTCCCATGAGTCCCCGCCACTACGCGCTGGCAACATGGAACGAGGGTTGCGCTCGTTGCGGGACTTAACCCAACATCTCACGACACGAGCTGACGACAGCCATGCACCACCTGTACACCAGTCCGAAGAGGCCACCATCTCTGGCAGTTTCCGGTGCATGTCAAGCCCAGGTAAGGTTCTTCGCGTTGCATCGAATTAATCCACATGCTCCGCCGCTTGTGCGGGCCCCCGTCAATTCCTTTGAGTTTTAGCCTTGCGGCCGTACTCCCCAGGCGGGGTGCTTAATGCGTTAGCTGCGGCACGGAGGACGTGGAAGCCCCCCACACCTAGCACCCACCGTTTACGGCGTGGACTACCAGGGTATCTAATCCTGTTCGCTCCCCACGCTTTCGCTCCTCAGCGTCAGTATCGGCCCAGAGACCCGCCTTCGCCACCGGTGTTCCTCCTGATATCTGCGCATTTCACCGCTACACCAGGAATTCCAGTCTCCCCTGCCGAACTCAAGTCTGCCCGTATCGACCGCAGGCTCCACGTTAAGCGTGAAGTTTTCACGGCCGACGCGACAAACCGCCTACGAGCTCTTTACGCCCAATAATTCCGGACAACGCTCGCACCCTACGTATTACCGCGGCTGCTGGCACGTAGTTAGCCGGTGCTTCTTCTGCAGGTACCGTCAGTCACCCTTCGTCCCTGCTGAAAGAGGTTTACAACCCGAAGGCCGTCATCCCCCACGCGGCGTCGCTGCATCAGGCTTCCGCCCATTGTGCAATATTCCCCACTGCTGCCTCCCGTAGGAGTCTGGGCCGTGTCTCAGTCCCAGTGTGGCCGGTCACCCTCTCAGGCCGGCTACCCGTCGTCGCCTTGGTAGGCCACTACCCCACCAACAAGCTGATAGGCCGCGGGTCCATCCCGTACCGCCGGAACTTTCCACCCCACGACATGCGTCGCGGAGTCGTATCCGGTATTAGACCCGGTTTCCCAGGCTTATCCCGAAGTACAGGGCAGGTTACCCACGTGTTACTCACCCGTTCGCCGCTCGTGTACCCCGAAGGGCCTTACCGCTCGACTTGCATGTGTTAAGCACGCCGCCAGCGTTCGTCCTGAGCCAGGATCAAACTCTCCAATAATGAACGAGTTGATCGCTCGAACGATGCCGACCCACGGACCGGAATATGGTCCGCTTTTGACAGTCAGTCGTCCAGTATTCGATCTCAAAGGAATACCTCTTGACGAGGTATATCAGTTTACTGGCTATTCGGCACGCTGTTGAGTTCTCAAAGAACACGCGCTCATCGTCACTCGCCGCTGACGCGGTCCGATCGGAGGCTTATGCATTGCTTTGAAGCTTTTGTGAACCAGACGCCCTGGCCGAAAAGATCTTCAAGATCCTGGCTGGGTCTTCCGCTTCGAGGTCACCCACTCTACCACCGTGAGGCGGGAGCTTGGTTCGTGTCCTTCGTCGCGCTCCGTTCCGGTTTTCCCGGCCCGTTCCGCGCTGACATGGAGAAAGTTACACGCACCCGAACCGGAGGTCAAATCGGGGGCGCAGAGCGGCGCGCACGGGCGAAACCGCAGGTCAACGACCCCGCGCGGCACTCACCAACACGCTATCCGACCCTTCAAGACCACAACAGTGTGACTGCCATCACACCATCCGACGACGAAGGTCACTGGTCCGGGTGGACCAGTGGCCGTTCGGCGACTACTCAACCGCAGGTCAGGGCGCGATTCGTACCCCGGCGGTGGTGCGCTTGCCCCGTCGGACGACGAGCCAGGTGCCGTGGAGCAGGTCCTCCTGGGCCGGCACCCACTCCTCGTCGGCGATCTTCACGTTGTTCACGTAGGCACCGCCCTCCTTGACCGCGCGCCGCGCCGCGCCCCGGCTGTCGGACAGACCCGACGCCACCAGCAGGTCGACGATGGTCGGCGCGTCGGCCAGCCGGGCGTCGCCGGTCGGCGCCTCGGCCATCGCGGCCGCCAGCGTCGACAGGTCCAGCTCGCGCAGCTCGCCCCGGCCGAACAGGGCCTGGCTCGCGGCGACCACCTGACGCGTCTCGTGTTCGCCGTGCACCAGCGTCGTGAACTCCTCAGCCAGCTTCTTCTGCGCGGCACGCAGGTGCGGCGCGGACGTGGTCTGCTCCGCCAGGTCCGCGATCTCCTCGCGGGACAGGAAGGTGAAGAGCTTCAGGTACCGCAGGACGTCCGCGTCGCCCACGTTCACGAAGTACTGGTACCACGCGTAAGGCGACGTCATCGTCGGGTCGAGCCACACGTTGCCGCCGCCGGTGGACTTGCCGAACTTGCGCCCCTCCGCGTCGGTGACCAGCGGCGCGGTCAGCGCGTGCACGGACCGGCCCTCGACCTTCCGGATCAGGTCGACACCGCCGACGATGTTGCCCCACTGGTCGGACCCGCCGACCTGGAGCGCCGTGCCGAACTGGCGGTTGAGCTGGAGGTAGTCGTTGGACTGCAGCAGCAGGTAGCTGAACTCGGTGTAGGACATGCCGTCGCCCTCGAGGCGGCGCTTCACCGTCTCGCGGCCGAGCATGACGTTGATCGAGAAGTGCTTGCCGACGTCGCGCAGGAACTCCAGCACGGACACGCCGCCGGTCCAGTCCAGGTTGTTCACGACGACCGCGCCCGTGGGGCCGTCGTCGAACTCCACGAACCGCTCCAACTGGCCGCGGATGCGACCGGCCCACTCGGCGACGGTGTCGAGGGTGTTCAGCGCGCGCTCGGCGCTGTCGCGCGGGTCGCCGATCATGCCCGTGGCGCCGCCCGCCAGCACGATCGGCCGGTGCCCGGCCCGCTGGAAGCGGCGCAACATGAGCAGGGGGACGAGGTTGCCCGCGTGCAGGCTCGGCGCCGTCGGGTCGAAGCCCGAATAGAGGGTGAGCGGGCCGGAGTCCAGGTCGCGCCGCAGGGCGTCGAGGTCGGTGGAGTGCGCGATCAGACCGCGCCAGGCCAGTTCGTCGAGGATGTGCTCGCTCACGACCGGCCATTCTTCCCTACCTGGTCAAAGCGGTTTGCGCAGGTGTCGGACGGGGGTAACCCGATCGGGGATTCCAGTGAGAGGACAGGCCGATGACCAACCCCCGTCGTGACCTCCGTCCGACCGAGGTCGTCCGTCCCGTCGACCCGCGTGACGTGCACGTCGACGCGCACGAGGAGGTCGTGCGGCGACCGGTCGCGCACCAGGAGGAGGTGGTCGAACGCGGCGACTCGCGGGTGCGCGGCGTGCGCGTGACGTGTGCCGTGATCGACGTCGTCTGCTGGCTGTTCGCGATCGTGTTGGCCGTGCACGTCTTCCTGGTGGTCGCCGGGGCCAACCCCGCCAACGGGTTCGCGCAGCTGATCGACGGGTGGTCCGCCGGGGTGTCGTTGGGTCTGCGCGACCTGTTCACCCCGGCGAACGACGCCCTCCGGACGCTGTTGAACGACGGGCTCGCGGCCGTGCTGTGGCTCCTGATCGGTGCCGGGCTGACGAGCCTGATCACCCGGCTCGCGCTGCCCGCCGGCGAGCGGCGCGTCTGGTACCGGCGGACCGTCCGCTAGTCGTCGCCGAGGATGTAGGCGACGCCGTGCTTCGTCAGGGCCTCGTAGTCGGCCCTGACGAAGCCGTGCCCGGTGAAGCGGGCCAGGGCCGCGAGCATCTTGGCGTCGGCCGAGCGGTAGTCGGCGAGGTCCAGTCCGTCGCACCACTCGGCGACGGCGGCGGGTACGTCGTCGAAGGGCGGCTCGAACGAGCCGAGCAGCCGACCGCGTTCGGCGAAGGACAGCCGACGGGACCCGTTGACGTTCCAGAACGCGCTCGCCGCGCGCCCGTGCGCGGAAGCCGGTCCGAGGTAGCGCTCCCAGCTCCCCCAATAGCCGTTGATCTCCACGATGAAGACGGTGTCGCCGATGTCCAGCAGGATCGCGCCGCCGTACCCCTCCAGGGCGTCCCGCGCCGAGTGGTCCTCCCGCCGTCCGTCGAAGGACGCGACGACGTGATCGACGGACGCGCCCGTGACCACGGTGATCGTCGCCGCCACGGACAGCACGCTCTCTTCGACCCACAGGTAAGGCCGGTGTTCGGCGGATGGCGTGTCAGGTGGCGTCTCGCCGCGTAAGACGTGTCCGAGGCGGTCGGTGCGCTTGACGACCTTTTCGGGGGCCAAAGGCGCTTCCCAGACCTGCACCCGGAAGTACTCGCGGTGGTCGCCGTCACGGCCCGAAGCGTGCACGCGGAACCTCAGGTCGCCGGGCCACGGCGGTGTCACCGGCCACCCGGCGACACCGAGATCCCCGGTGTCGGTGTGGAAGGAGACCTCGACGATCTCCTCCCACCCGGAGAGGTCCGCTTCCGGGGGTGTCGCCGTGACGTCCACGCCGACCAACACGACCTCGTCGGACGCCACGCGCACGGCGATCCCCTCGGGCAGCACGGCGACGAGCCCGTTCGCGGAGAAGTCGGGGACGGCCTCGACCGGGCCGGGGGTCAGCGCGAACCAGTGGTCCGGGGTGGGCACGTGGCGTGAGCCGTAGGCGGGGAAGCGGTAGTCGGCACGGCGGCGGGCGAGGACGGCATCGGCATGGCGGGCCGGCTTGGGACGACCGGGCAGGACGCGTGCGACGACGTCGAGCGCGATGCCGAGGACGGCCGGGCGGGTGGCGTCCTCGCCGAGGATCGACTTCGTGACCAGCAGGGCCAACGCGATGTGGCGGGCACCGTGCCGACCGTCGAGGACGTCCAGGTCGTCGAGTTCGGGGACGGCCAGCGCGGATGCCACGTCCGGGTGATCGGCCAGTCGGACCACCAGGTCCTCGGCCAGGTCGCCGGTGCCCGGTCGGAGGGTGTCGGCCAGGCGGCTCTCGGTGGCGAGCGGGCTCTCCCCCACCCAGCCCATGGTCATGAACGAGCCTCGGAGTGGTGGCGGCGGATCGACCGGAGGAACGAGCAAGGGCGGGTCGACGCCGTCGAGGACGCGTTTGTCGGCGAGCGACGGCAAGCGCAGGACATCGTCCAGGGATCGTCGCCGGGTCGCGGGCAGGCGGGCCAGGTCTGCGGCCACGGCGGCGGGCAGCGAGTCGGCGAGCGGTCGGATGAGTGTCGCCACGGTGGTGGCGAAGGTGTCGTAGTCCCCCACGACACCCCATCGTGGCACTACTGATCGTGATCGTGCGATTCACCCTGGTGCCGCATTTTTTGGCCCGGGTGGTCAGTTGTGGTGACCGCTGTCTGCGGCAAGGTATGCGGGGTGGCCAGCGACTTGCAGCGAAAAAAGACCGCACTGGTGTTCACCGCGATGGACGTCAACGGGGACGGTTTCCTGGAGCGGCGCGACTTCGACGCGCTCGCCGAGCGGTGGTCCGCGCTGCGCGGCGGTGCCGACACGGCGGAACTGCGCGAGGTCCTGACGAGCTGGTGGTACGCGTTGCAGCTGGTGACCGACGCGGACGGGGATCGGCGCGTGACGCTGGACGAGGCGCAGTCGGTGTCCGACCGGCTCGCCGAGAAGAAGGGCCTGGTCATGGCCACCGCGCGGTCGATCTTCGACGCGGTGGACGAGGACGGGGACGGCCGGGTGACCGCCGCCGAGTACAACCAGCTCATCCAGGCGTGGACCGGTCGGGCCGCGTTCACCGACGACGTGTTCCGCCTGCTCGACCTCAACGGCGACGGGACCCTGTCCAAGGCGGAATTCCAGCGCCACTGGGTGGAGTTCTGGACCGGTGACGACGCGTCGGCGCCGGGTACGCACGTGTTCGGGCGGGTCTAGGCCGTCCCGCGGGTGCGTCGCGTGCCGCGTCGGTACGTGCTGACCGCCGGCGAGTCGATCCAGAACCGCCACGGCACGTCGACCGCGACCGCGACGCCCACGCGGGGTCCGACGAACACCTCGTCGACCGGGTCGCCCGCGTAGAGCCGCACGTCGGCGTCCGGGTCGGTCAGGTCGACGCCGTTGTGCACGCGGTCCAGGCCCAGGACCCCGGTCAGGCGGGCCGGTCCCTTGGCGAGTTCGCCGTCGCCGCGCGCGCCCGGTCGCCGCGACCGGGCCAGGTCCAGGCCGGTCACGACCTCGCCCGCGCGCAGCAGCACGGCACCGGGCACGCCGTCGGTCGACGACACGACGTTGGCGCAGAAGTGCATGCCGTAGACGAAGTAGACGTAGAGCCTGCCCGCCGGGCCGAACATGACGTCGTTGCGCGCGGTCCGGCCCCGGTAGCAGTGCGACGCCGGGTCGTCGCCGCCCCGGTACGCCTCGACCTCGACGATCTTCACGCCGACCGTGCCGGTGGGCGTCGTGCTCTCCAGGACACAGCCGAGGAGGAGCCGGGCCGCGTCGACCGGGTCGACGGCCAGCTCCTCCTCGGTGAGTCTTCTAGGCGCTTCGGGCAACGGAGACCTTGTCCCGCAACCTCTTGAGCTGTTCGGCCACGCGGTCGGGGGCAGTGCCGCCGTAGGCGTCGCGCGACGCGATCGAACCCTCCACGGTCAACACGCTACGCACCTCGGGGGTGAGCGCGGGCGAGACCGCGGCGAACTCCTCGTCGGTGAGGTCGACCAGGTCCACGCCGCGGCCCTCGGCGACGCGCACGCACCCGCCCGCCGCCTCGTGCGCGAGCCGGAACGGCACGCCTTGGCGGACCAGCCACTCGGCGACGTCGGTGGCCAGCGAGAACCCGGCGGGCGCGGCCTTGGCCATGCGCTCGGTGTCGAACGTGATCGTGGCGATCATCCCGGCCAGGGCGGGCAGCAGGAGTTCGAGCTGCTCGACGGAGTCGAACAGCGGCTCCTTGTCCTCCTGGAGGTCGCGGTTGTAGGCCAGCGGCTGGGCCTTGAGCGTGGCGAGCAGACCGGTGAGGTTGCCGATCAGCCGGCCGGACTTGCCCCGGGCCAGTTCCGCGGCGTCCGGATTCTTCTTCTGCGGCATGATCGAGCTGCCGGTCGCCCAGGCGTCGTCCAGCACCGCGAACCGGAACTCGGCCGTGGTCCAGATGATCACCTCCTCGGAGACGCGCGACAGGTTCACGCCGATCATGGCGAGCACGAACGCGATCTCGGCGGCGAAGTCGCGCGACGCCGTGCCGTCGATGGAGTTCTCGACCGGGGCGTCGAAGCCCAGGTCGGCGGCGACGGCGGCGGGGTCCAGGCCCAGCGACGAGCCGGCCAGCGCGCCGGAGCCGTACGGGGACACCGCGGCCCGCTTGTCCCAGTCGCGGAGGCGGTCGACGTCGCGCAGCAACGCCTGGCCGTGCGCGAGCAGGTGGTGCGCGAGCAGCACGGGCTGGGCGGCCTGGAGGTGCGTGCGACCGGGCATGGCCGCGGTCGGGTGCGCCTCGGCCTGCGCGACGAGCGCGTCCACGACGTCGAGCACGCCGGAGGTGACGCGGCGGGCGGCATCGCGCAGCCACATGCGGAACAGGGTGGCGATCTGGTCGTTGCGCGACCGGCCGGCGCGCAGCTTGCCGCCCAGTTCCGGTCCGGCGCGCTCGATCAGGCCGCGTTCGAGGGCGGTGTGCACGTCCTCGTCCGCGAGCGTGGGCGTGAACGCGCCCGAGGCGACGTCGGCCGCCAGCGTGTCCAGCGCCGCCAGCATGCGGTCGAGTTCGTCGGTGGTCAGCAGGTCCGCGCGGTGCAGGACGCGGGCGTGCGCCCGTGATCCGGCGATGTCGTACGGCGCGAGCCGCCAGTCGAAGTGCGTGGACGCGGACAGCAGTGCCATCGCGTCGGCGGGACCGCCGGCGAACCGGGCTCCCCACAGTGAACTCATCTACCCAGGTCCTTAGTCGGTGCGTTCCCCGCGACGGGTCACCCGTCGCCTTCCGTCTGTCCCTGGCCCGCGGCCAGGGCGCTCACGCGGGCGGCCAGATCCGCTCCGGTGAGCGGTTCGCGGGCCACCACGAGGATGGTGTCATCGCCCGCGATCGTGCCCACGATGTCGTGCAGTGCCGCCCGATCGAGTGCACTGGCCAGGAACGACGCCGCGCCGGGTGGCGTACGCAGCACCGCGAGGTTGCCCGAGTGGTCGACCGACACCAGCAGTTCGCCCAGCACGCGGACCAGCCGGGACGTGCCGCCCTCGATGCCGCGCACCGGACTGCCGTCCTCGGGGATGACGTACACCGGCGCGCCGCCGTCGGGACCGCGCAGCTTGACGGCGCCGAGTTCGTCGAGGTCGCGGGACAGGGTGGCCTGGGTGACCTCGATGCCCTCCACGGCGAGCGTCTTGGCCAGTTCGGACTGGCTGCGGATCGCGCGCCGCGTGACGAGTTCGACGATGCGGGCCTGCCGCGCGGTCCGGCTCACGTCAGGCGCCCCGATCGCTCCATCAGCCACACGAGCAGGGCCTTCTGCGCGTGCAGGCGGTTCTCGGCCTCGTCCCACACGGCGCTGTCCGGGCCGTCGAGGACGTCGTCGGTGATCTCCCAGCCGCGGTGGGCGGGCAGGCAGTGCAGCACGGTCGTCCTGACGCCGGTCGCGGCGACGAGGTCGGCGTTGACCTGGTACGGCCGGAACGGGCCGACGCGGTCACGGCCGTCGTTCTCCTGGCCCATGGACGTCCACGTGTCGGTGACCAGCACGTCCGAGCCGTCCACGGCCTCGCGCGGGTCGACGACGACCTCGACCGTGCCGCCGGTCTCCGCACCACGCCGCCGAGCGTCGTCGAGCACCCACGGCGCGGGCGCGAACTGGGCGGGCGCGGCGACCCGCACGTGGCAGCCGGCCGTGACGCCGCCGAGCAGCAGCGAGTTGGACATGTTGTTGGCGCCGTCGCCCAGGTAGGTGATCGTCAGGCCGGCCAGGCGGCCGTGCACGCGACGGATCGTCTGGAGGTCGGCGAGCACCTGGCACGGGTGGAACTCGTCGGTCAGCGCGTTGATCACCGGGATCCGGGACACCGACGCCATGGCCTCGATGCGCTTCTGCGCGAACGTGCGCCACACGACCGCGTCCACGTAGCCGGACAGGATGCGCGAGGTGTCCTCGATGGTCTCCTCGCGGCCCAGCTGCATGCTGCGGCCGTCGACGATCACCGGGTTGCCGCCGAGCTGGGCGATGCCGACCTCGAACGACAGGCGGGTGCGGGTGGAGTTCTTCTCGAAGATCACCGCGACGGACCGCGGCCCGGCCAGCGGCTTGGCGCCGAGCCGGTCCAGCTTGAACCGGTCGGCCAGGTCGAGGATCTCGACCTGCTCGTCGGTGGTCAGGTCGTCGTCGCGCAGGAAGTGGCGGACCACGTCAGTCCTCCAGGAACGACGGGAGGTCGGCGACGACCCGGCGGGCGTCGGCCTCGTCGAGGATCAGCGGCGGGGCGAGCCGGATGACGTCGGGCTGGATCGGGTTGATCAGGTAGCCGGCCCGCTGGGCGGTCGCCGCGGCCTTCGCCGAGACCGCCTCGCGCAGCGTGATCCCGAGCAGCAGACCGGCACCCCGCACCCCGGAGACGAGCGGGTGGTCGAGGGCCTCGACGCCGGCGGCGATCTCCTTGCCCACCGCGGCGGTGTGCTCCAGGAGGCCGTCGGCGGCGATGGTGTCGAGCACGGCCAGCGCCGCGGCGCAGCACACCGGGTTGCCGCCGAACGTCGTGCCGTGCTGGCCGGGCGTGAACAGGTCCTTGGCCGGGCCGACGGCGACGCACGCGCCCAGCGGCAGGCCGCCGCCCAGGCCCTTGGCCAGCGTGATCACGTCGGGCGTGATGCCGACCTGCTGGAAGCCGAACCACGAGCCGAGCCGGCCGATGCCGGTCTGCACCTCGTCGACCACCAGCAGCGCGCCGTGTTCGGCGGTGATCCGGCGAGCGGCCTGGAGGTACCCCTCCGGCGGCACGACGACGCCCATCTCGCCCTGGATCGGCTCGACGAAGAACGCGGCCGTGTCGTCGTCGATCACGGCTTCCAACGCCTCGACGTCGCCGAACGGCACGTGCACGACACCCGGGACCAGCGGCTCGAACGGGGTGCGCTTGCCTTCCTGGCCGGTCAGCGACAGGGCGCCCATCGTGCGGCCGTGGAACCCGCCGACCGTGGCCACGACCTTGGTGCGGCCGGTGCGCCGGGCGAGCTTGAACGCGGCCTCGTTGGCCTCGGCGCCGGAGTTGCAGAACAGCACGCGGCCGTCGCCGTCCACGCCGGCCAGGTCGAGCAGGCGTTCGGCCAGCAGCAGCGACGGCTCGTTGATGAAGAGGTTGGAGGTGTGGCCGAGCTTGCCGATCTGCGCGGTCACGGCCTCGACGACCGCCGGATGGGCGTGGCCGAGCGCGTTGACCGCGATGCCGGTGACCAGGTCGAGGTAGCGGTTGCCGTCGGCATCCCAGACGTAGGCGCCCTCGCCGCGCTCCAACGCGAGCGCGGGCGTGCCGTAGTTGTCCATCATCGCGGCCTGCCACCGCTGCCGGTGCGTCATGCCCCGTCCCCCGTAACCCTCGTTCCGACACCTTCGGACGTGAAGACCTCGTGCAGCACCGAGTGGGCGAGCCGCCCGTCGATGACGTGTGCCTCGGGCACGCCGCCGCGCACCGCGCGCAGGCACGCCTCCATCTTCGGCACCATGCCGCTGTCCAAGCGCGGCAACAGCTCTGCCAGCTCGGCCGCGCCGATGCGGTGCACCAGCGAGTCGCGGTCGGGCCAGTCCCGGTAGAGGCCCGCGACGTCGGTGAGCACGACGAGCTTGCGCGCGTCCAGCGCGACCGCGATCGCGCCGGCGGCCGTGTCGGCGTTGACGTTGTGCACGACGCCGTCCGCGTCGGGCGCGACCGTGGAGATCACCGGGATGCGCCCGGCGCCGACGAGGTCGAGCACGGCGGACGGGTCGACGTGCACGACGTCGCCGACCAGGCCGAGGTCGACGTGCTCGCCGTCCACGACCGCGCCCCGGCGTTCGGCGGTGAGCAGGCGGGCGTCCTCACCGGACAGGCCGACCGCGTACGGGCCGTGCCGGTTGATCAGGCCGACGAGTTCGCGCTGCACCTGGCCGACCAGCACCATGCGGACCACGTCCATGGCCTCGGGCGTGGTGACGCGCAGACCGGCGCGGAATTCGCTGTGGATGCCGAACCGGTCGAGCATCGCGGCGATCTGTGGGCCGCCGCCGTGCACGACGACCGGGTGCAGGCCGGCGAGCTTGAGGAACACCATGTCCTGCGCGAACGCGGTCTTCAGCACGTCGTCGACCATGGCGTTGCCGCCGTACTTCACGACCACGAGCGCACCCCGGAACCGCTGGAGCCAGGGCAGCGCCTCGACCAGGATCTCCGCTTTCGCCCCCGGTGCGGTCACGAGCTGTACGCGCTGTTCTCTTCGACGTAGCCGTGCGACAGGTCGGTGGTGAGCACGGTCGCGGTGCCCTCGCCCAGGCCCAGCGCGATCTCCACGGTGACGTCGCGGCCGGACAGGTCCGCCTCGGACCGGTCGGCGGCCTTGTGCCCGTCGGCGAACAGCGTGACGCCGTTGACGGTGATGCCGAGCTTGAACTGGTCCACCTCGGCCGCCGCGCGGCCGACGGCCATGGCGATGCGACCCCAGTTGGGGTCCGAGCCGAACAGCGCGGTCTTCACGAGGTTGTCCTCGGCGACCGTGCGGGCCACGACGATCGCGTCCGCGTCGGTGCGCGCACCGGTGACCGTGATCGCGACCTCCTTGGTGACGCCCTCGGCGTCGCCTTGGAGCTGCTTGACCAGGTCGCCCGCGACCGACGCGAGGACCTCGACCAGTTCGGCCTTCGTGGGCGTGACGCCGGACGCGCCGGACGCGAGCACGAGCACGGTGTCGTTGGTGGACGTGCCGCCGTCGACGTCGAGCGTGTCGTAGGTGCGGGCGGTGACCTCGCGCAACGCGGCGTCGAGCGTGTCGCCGTCGACGACCGCGTCGGTGGTCAGCACGCTGAGCATGGTGGCCATGTTCGGCGCGAGCATGCCCGCGCCCTTGGCGAACCCGCCGACCGACCAGCCGGCCGCGTGCGCGGCGTGGGACTGCTTGGGGTGCGAGTCCGTGGTCATCACGGCGGTGGCGGCGGCGAGACCGGCCTCGTCGGTGTCGGCCAGCCCGGCGGCGGCCTTCTCCACGCCGGTGAGCACGCGGTCCATGGGCAGGCGTTCGCCGATCAGGCCCGTGGAGCAGACCGCGATCTCGATCGCGCCGACGCCGAGCACGTCCGCGACCTTCTCGGCGGTGGCGTGGGTGTCCTGGAAGCCCTCGGGACCGGTGCACGCGTTGGCGCCGCCGGAGTTGAGCACGACCGCGCGCAGCCGGCGTTCCTTGATCACCTGCTGCGTCCACAGCACCGGCGCGGCCTTGACCTGGTTCGTGGTGAACACGCCCGCGGCGGCCTGACCCGGCCCCTCGTTGACGACCAGCGTCAGGTCGGGTGCGCCCGACTCCTTGATCCCGGCGGCGACACCGGCGGCCTTGAAGCCCTTCGGTCCGGTCACACCCTTCGAGCGGTTCACGGTGCTACTCCCACGGTGGACAGGCCGGTGGTCTCCGGCAGGCCGAGTGCCAGGTTCATGCACTGCACCGCGGCGCCCGCGGTGCCCTTCGCCAGGTTGTCGATCGCGGCGACCACCACGAGCCGGTTCAGGTCGGGGTCGACGGTCACCTGGAGCTGGACCGCGTTGGAGCCGAGCACCGCGCCCGTGGTCGGCCAGTGGCCTTCCGGCAGCAGGTGCACGAACGGCTCGTCGGCGTACGCCTTCGCGTAGACCTCGCGGATGTCGACGGTCCCGGTGAGCGTCGCCGAGCAGGTGGCGAGGATGCCGCGCGGCAGCGGCGCGAGGACGGGTGTGAAGGACACGGCGACGTCGCGGCCGGCCGCCTTCGACAGGTTCTGGATCATCTCGGGCGTGTGCCGGTGCGTGCCGCCGACGCCGTACGCGCTCAGCGAGCCCATGACCTCGGAGCCGAGCAGGTTGGGCTTGAGCGACTTGCCCGCGCCGGACGTGCCGGAGACCGCGACGACGGTGACCTCGGGCCCGATGTGGTCGACGGCGGGCGCGAGGGCCAGCGAGGCGACCGTGGGGTAGCAGCCGGGGACGGCGACGCGCTTCGTGCCGTGCAGGGCCGCGCGGTGGCCGGGCAGTTCGGGCAGGCCGTAGGGCCAGCTGCCCGCGTGCTCGCCGCCGTACCAGCGTTCCCACGCCCTGGCGTCGGTGAGCCGGTGGTCGGCGCCGCAGTCGATCACGACCGTGTCGGTGCCGAGCCGTGCGGCGATCTCGGCGGATTTGCCGTGCGGCAGGGCGAGGAACACGACGTCGTGGCCGGCGAGGTTCTCCGGCGTGGTCTCGGCCAGGACGCGGTCGGCGAGCGGGAGGAGGTGCGGTTGGTGGGCGATGAGCGGGGTGCCGGCGTTGCCGCCCGCGGTGAGCGCGCCGATCTCCACGTCCGGGTGGGCGAGCAGGAGGCGCAGCAGTTCGCCACCCGCGTAGCCGCTCGCGCCCGCGACCGCGATCCTTACCGTCATACGCATAAGTATGCACCCCGATGCAAGATCACTCAAGCCGGCCCGTCCCACTACTGTGGACCCGGTGGCCATGTTCACCCACCTGACGCCGCACGACCACGTGCGGAGCATCATGCGGACGGGACTGCGCGCGGGGTCGTACCGCGTGCCGGTACTGCCGTCCTATGCGATCTCCCACCAGTGGCTGCGCGAATTGCGGCGGGGTGGGCAGCGGACGTTCCTCGCCGTCGACTTCCGGCTGCCCGACGACCAACCCGTGACCGTCGGGCACTACGGCGGGCCGTCGAGGTCACCGCCGCCGAGGCCGTCGCCGGCATGCCGCGCACGACCGACCCGCGCGGGTACGAGGTCGTCGTCCCGCGCCGGGTCGGTCGGCGCGAACCGCACCGCGTGCGGCACGTGAACCGGGTGACGGGATGGCGGTACATGCCCGACGCGCACGGCCGGCCGCCGTGCCCGTGCGTGGTCTGCCAACCGCTCGGCGCGTACGGCTCGGCGAAGATCCGGACCCGGCTGTCCCGCGAGTGGCCGGAGCCGACCAAACCCGAGCCGATGGCACGGCTCGCCGACGCCGGCGGCCCGCTCGAACTCCGGGAAGTGCTGTACGAACCGGGTGGGCGCGGCCGCGGCGACGCCGACGCGCTCGCGTACCTGGTCGACCACCCGGACGCGGGCGTGCGCGAGGCGCTCGCCGAGGCACTGCGCTCCTACCGGGACGGCCGCGCCCTCCAGGCCCGGCTCGCGCTCGACCCCGACCCGGAGGTCCGGGCCGCGGCCGTGCGGTGAGCGGGGTTCAGACGCCGAACCGGTCCAGCGCGCGGATCTTGTTGGTCGCGTCCAGCGCGGCCACCTTGTACGCCTCGGACAGCGTCGGGTAGTTGAAGACCGTGTCCACGAGGTAGTCGACGGTGCCGCCGCACGCCATCACGGCCTGGCCGATGTGCACCAGGTCGGTCGCGCCCGTACCGAACACGTGCACGCCGAGCAGCTTGCGGTCCACCGTGGACACCAGCAGCTTGAGCATGCCGTACGCGTCACCCACGATCTGGCCGCGCGCCAACTCCCGGTACCGGGCCAGGCCCACCTCGTACGGCACGGCCGACGAGGTCAGCTCGGCCTCGGTCGCGCCGCAGTAGGAGATCTCCGGGATGGTGTAGATGCCGATCGGCTGCAACGCCGACAGCTCGTTCGCCTTCTCCCCGAACGCGTGGTACGCGGCCAGCCGGCCCTGGTCCATCGACGTCGCGGCCAACGCCGGGAAGCCGATCACGTCGCCGACGGCGTAGATGTGCTCGACCGGCGTGCGGTAGTGGTCGTCGACCGAGAGCCGGCCGCGGTGGTCGGCGGTCAGCCCGGCGTTGTGCAGGTCCAGCGCCGCGGTCGCGCCCTGGCGGCCGGCCGAGTACATGACCGCGGCGGCCGGGATGCGCTTGCCGCTGGCCAGCGTGGTGACCGTGCCGCTCTCGGACACGGCGACGTCCACGACCTTCTCGCCGAACCGGAACGTCACCGCCAGGTCGCGCAGGTGGAACTTGAGCGACTCGACGATCTCCGGGTCGCAGAACTCCAGCATCCGCTCGCGCTGCTCCACGACCGTGACCCGCGAACCCAGGGCCGCGAACATGGACGCGTACTCGATGCCGATCACACCCGCGCCGACCACGACCAGCGACGGCGGGATCTCCTCCAGCGCGAGCACCTCGTCGGAGTCCAGGACCCGGACCTCGTCGAAGTCCACCTGGTCGGGGCGCGCGGGCGTGGTGCCGACCGCGATCACGACCTTCTCCGCGGTGATCGTGTGGTGCTCGCCGCGGTGCGTGCCCTGGACCGCGACGGTGTGCGGGTCGACGAACCGGGCCGTGCCGGCCATCAGGTCGACCTGGTTGCGGTGCAACTGGGCGCGCACGACCTGGACCTCGCGGCCGACCACGTGCCGGGTGCGCGACAGCAGGTCGGAGATCGTGATGTCGTCCTTGACCTGGTAGCTGGCGCCGTACACGTCGCGCTGGCTCATGCCCGTGAGGTACATGACGGCCTCGCGCAGCGTCTTGGACGGGATCGTGCCGGTGTTCGCGCACACGCCGCCGACCATGTCGTGCTTGTCCACCACGGCGACCCGCTTGCCCAGCTTGGCGCCCGCGATCGCCGCCTTCTGCCCGCCCGGACCGGACCCGATCACCAGCAGGTCGTAGTCGTACTCGCTCATGGCCCGAAGCGTCGCACAACACGGCCGCCTACGGTGGTCCGGTGGAAGCACTGACAGCCGCTGTTCGGCAGGCGTTGGCCACGGCCGCCTCCCCCGAACGGGCACCCGCCATGCAGCGGTACATGAAGTCGGAGATGCCGTTCCTCGGCGTGCCCAAGCCCGAACGCACACGGGTGTTGCGCCCGGTCTTCGCCGCCCACCCGCTCGCGTCCGCCGAGGAGTGGGCCGCCGCGGTGCTGGACCTGTGGCGCACGGCCGACCATCGCGAGGAGCGCTACGCCGCCACCGCGCTGCTGGACCGCTATCCGAAGTGGCGGTCGCCGGGACTGCTGACCGTCCTGGAGGAGCTGATCGTGGACGGGGCGTGGTGGGACCACGTCGACGAGGTCGCGAGCCGGCACGTCGGACCGCTGCTGCTGGGGTGGCCGGACGAGATCGCGCCGATCATGCGCGCGTGGTCGCGGGACGCGGACCGGTGGCGGCGCCGGACGTCGGTGATCTGCCAACTCGGCGCCAAGACCGCCACCGACACCGACCTGCTGGCCGAGTGCGTCGAGGCCAACGCGGCCGACAAGGACTTCTTCCTGCGCAAGGGGATCGGCTGGGCGTTGCGCCAATACGCGCGCACCGACCCCGGCTGGGTGCGGGTGTTCGTGGACTCCCACACCCTGTCCCCGCTGTCGGTGCGCGAGGCCCTCAAGCACGTCTAGAACGTCGGGGCCGCGTTGCCCGAGTACGTGAGCGGGAAGACCAGGTCCTTGCACGCGGCCGGCACGTCCGACGCGATGGACACGACCATCTCCACGTCCACCGAGCCGTCCGGCGGGATCGCGACCGGCGTGGCCATCGGCACCACGGTCAGCACGCTCGCCGGGCAGCCTTCGACCTTGTTGTGCGCGACGTCCATCGGCGTGCCCGGCACGGCCTTCAAGGAGGCCACCACGATGCCCACGGCGTTGGGGTTGGTCAGCCGGACCAGCCGGGCGCCCTCGCTGCCGGGCGTGAGCTCGACCGGGGCGCCGGACACGTCGTCGATGCCGAACGGCTTGAGTTCCGCCCCGCCGACCGCGCCGTTGCTGTTCTCGTAGGCCAGTGGCGGCTCGGAAGGCTCCGGCCAGGTGAGGTGCATGGCCGTCACCACCGCGGCACCGACGCCCAGGATGGCCATGGCGACGGCGACTTCGGTCCGCGGTCCCAAGCTACGCATGAGGCAACCTCACAGGAAATGTTGCTCCAGGCGGTGGGTTCGCCGCTAGCTCCCCGACGGGCCGGCGACCAGTCTCGCCCGGCGGTTCAACGCTTCGCCCCTCGGCCCCGCGGGCCGCGATGCCAATCTTGGAGAACGTTCAACCTGTGCGCAAGAACCAACCCGGCCCGGAAACACAGGTCCAAAGACCCCTTGACAGGTCACTCTGCGTGCCCTGATCAGCGGCTGGTCCACCTGTCGTGATCCGGCACTTTCACTCGCCAAGACCAATCCCGGACCCGCACCAGTGCGGGTCCGGGACGCAGCGTCAACCTCTCAGCACCGCTCCGAGACGGTCGGCGGCCGCGGCCACGGCGGTGTCCCGCGCGGCCGTGGCCTCCTCGACGGTGAGCGTGCGGTCCGGCGCGCGGAACCTCAGCGCGTACGCCAGCGAACGCTTGCCCTCGCCGACCGAGTCGCCCCGGTAGTCGTCGAACAGCCGGATGTCCTCCAGCAGCGCGCCGCCACCACCGCGCAACGCGCGCGTCACCTCGTCGGCGGGCACGGTCGCGTCCACCACCACGGCCACGTCCAGCAGCACCGGCGGGTAAGCCGACACGATCGGCGCCGGGCGGTGGTCGGTCACCGGCAGCGCGTCCAGGTCCACCTCGAACGCCGCGGTCCGCTTGGGCAGGCCCAGCGCCTCCACGACCTTCGGGTGCAGCTCGCCCGCGTGACCCACCGGCCAGTCGCCGACGCGCAGCTCCGCGCACCGGCCGGGGTGCCACGGCGCCAGGTCCGAGGCCACGACGGTCAGCTCGACGCCGTACGCCTCGCCCACCAGCCGTGCGGCGCGCACCGCGTCCGCCCAGTCCGCCGGCCGTCCCTCGCCCCACCAGCCGTTCTGCTCGCGCAGGCCGGTGAGCACGCCCGCGACGTGCACGGGCTGGTCGGGCACGGCGGCCAGCAGTGCGGCGACCTGCGCGGCCGACGGCCGGCCGCCCACGCCCACCTCGGGCACGGGCACCTGCTGCGACCGCGGCAGCGTCACCTGCGCGACGGTGTACAACGCGATGTCGCGGGCGCCGCGCGAAAGGTTGCGCTGCACGGTCTCCAGCAGGCCCGGCACCAGCGTGGTCGCCAGCGCGTGCTTGTCGGCCTCCAACGGGTTGAGCACGCTCACGGTCGTGCGCCGCACGTCGTCGGCGGGCAGCCCGAGCGCGTCGAACACCGTCGGCGCCACGAACGGGAACGGCTTGACCTCGACGAACCCGTTCTCGGCCAGCGCGCGCGCCACGGTGCGCCGACGGCGCTGCCGCTCGGTGAGACCCCGGCCGGCGGGCGCGGGCGGCAGGACCGACGGGATCGTGTCGAAGCCCTCCAGCCGCAGCACCTCCTCGACCAGGTCGGCGGGCTGGCGCAGGTCCGAGCGCCAGGTCGGCGGCACGGCGGTGACCACGGTCGTGCCGTCGTCGCCGGTCGTGACCTCCACCCGGCAGCCGATCTGGCCCAGCCGGCGGGCCGTGGCGCCGCGCGCGTAGCGCACGCCGGCGACCCGGTCGGGCAGGTCGATCGGCATGGACACCGGACCGGGCACGGCGGGCGTGCCGATGTCCGTGCGGCCGGGCTTGATCGCGCCCTCGCCGAACAGGTGCAGCAGGCGTGCCGCGCGCTCCAGCGCGGCGGGCGCCAGGGACGGGTCCACGGTCCGCTCGAAGCGCTTGGCCGCCTCGCTGGGCAGCTTGTGCCGGCGCACCGTGCGCGCGATCGCCCGCGGGTCCCAGTTCGCCGCCTCGAGCAGGATGTCCGAGCTGTCGTCGCGCACCTCGGTCGACGCGCCGCCCATGACCCCGGCCAGCGAGATCACGCCGCTGTCGTCGGCGATCACGACGTCGTCCGGGTCGAGCGCGCGGACCGACTCGTCGAGCGTGGTGAGCTTCTCCCCCGCCACCGCGCGGCGCACGACCAGCGTGCCGCGCACGGCGGACGCGTCGAACGCGTGCAGCGGCTGGCCCAGTTCCAGCATCACGTAGTTGGTCACGTCGACCGGCAGCGAGATCGACCGGATGCCCGCGAGCATCAGCCGTCGGCGCATCCACCACGGCGTGGGCGCGGTCGGGTCGACGCCGGTCACCCGGCGGGCCACGAACCGGGGGCACGCGACCGGGTCCTCGACCGTGATCGGCCACGCGTCGCCCTCGGCCTCGGGCACCTCGGCCAGGCCGGGGTCGCCGAACGGCACGTCGAACGCGCACGCGATCTCCCGGGCCAGACCACGCACGGAGAACGCGTAGCCGCGGTCGGGCGTGGGCGCGACCTCGATCACGGTGTCGGTCAGGCCGAGCAGCTCGACCGCGTCGTCGCCGGGCTGGGCCGTGCCGCTGGGCAGCACGAGGATGCCCGCGTGGTCGTCGCCCAGGCCCAGTTCGCGGGCCGAGCAGATCATCCCCTCGCTGGTGCGGCCGTAGGTCTTGCGCGCGGCGATCGTGAAGTCGCCGGGCAGCACGGCGCCGGGCAGCGCCACGACGACCGTGTCGCCCTCGCGGAAGTTCGTCGCGCCGCACACGATGCCGTTGACCTGGTCGGGGCCGACCTCGACCCGGCAGAACCGGATCGGCTTCTTGAAGCCGGACAGCTCCTCGATCTCGACCACGCGGCCGGCCACGAGCGGACCGGTGACGCCGGACAGCGCGTGGACGTCCTCGACCTCGATGCCGATCCGCACGAACGCCTCGGCCAACCGGTCGGGCGTCGGGGTCTCGTCGAACTCCAGGTGCTCGACCAGCCAGGTAACCGGGATACGCACCGGTCAGGCCTCCGTTCCGAAGGGCTGGGTGAAGCGGACATCGCCTTCGACCATGTCGCGCATGTCGGGCAGGCCGTTGCGGAACTGGAGCGTGCGCTCCAGGCCCATGCCGAACGCGAACCCCGAGTACACGTCCGGGTCGACGCCGCAGTTGCGCAGCACGTTCGGGTTGACCATGCCGCAGCCGCCCCACTCGACCCAGCCGGCGCCGCCCTTGCGCTCCGGGAACCACACGTCGACCTCGGCGGACGGCTCGGTGAAGGGGAAGAAGCTCGGGCGCAGGCGGGTCTTCGAATCCGCGCCGAACATCGCGCGGGCGAACGCGTCGAGCGTGCCCTTGAGGTGCGCCAGCGTCAGCCCCTTGTCCACGGCCAGGCCCTCGACCTGGTGGAACACCGGGGTGTGCGTGGCGTCGAGTTCGTCGGTGCGGAACGTGCGGCCGGGGCACACCACGTAGACGGGCGGCTCGCGGTCGAGCAGCGTGTGCGCCTGGACCGGGCTGGTGTGCGTGCGCAGCACCAGGCCGGAGTCGGCGGGCGCGACGTAGAACGTGTCCTGCATGGAGCGCGCCGGGTGGTCCTTGCCGAAGTTCAACGCGTCGAAGTTGAACCACTCGGTTTCGAGCTCGGGACCTTCGGCGACCTCCCAGCCCATGGCCACGAACACGTCGCCGATGCGCTCGGCGAGCGTGCTGATCGGGTGGCGGGCGCCGCGCCGCACGCGGTCCCAGGGCAGCGTGACGTCGACGGACTCCTCGCGCAGCACCCGCTCGTCGCGCTCGGTCTGGAGCACGGCCCGGCGCTCCTCGAACGCGAGCTTGACCGCGTTCTGCGCCTCGTTGACCCGCTTGCCCGCGTCGGCCTTGGCCTGGGGCGGCAGCGCGCCGATCTCCCGGCGGGCCAGCTGCACGGGGCCCCGGTCGCCGAGGTGGGCGGGCTTCACGGCGGCCAGGCCGTCGAGGTCGGCCGCCTTCGCGAACGCCTCCCGGGCCTGCTCCACGGCCGCGTCGAGCGCCTCCGGGGAGAGCGCCGCGACCTGCTTGGGGTCGTACGGGTCGTTGGCTCCGGACATGGTTGGTGTACAGCTCCCGTCGCGGACACAGGTGGACGGCCACGACGGCGGTCCCGCCGCGCGGCGGGACGATCCTAGGCGATCGGGCGGTCCGGCCGCCCACCGCCCACGGGCCGCGACCGCCGCCGGCCGTCGTCGCCGCAGGTCGCACGGCACCCGACCGGAATTGTCGGACCCCCGTGGCACAGTGGACCCCGACGGCATCTCCACCCGGCGGGCACACCGCCGAAAACCGGGTCCGGCCGCACAGAGAGACAGCTCTAGAATCGACCGTCCTCCGGACCCGACCCCTAGGTGGAACGCACTCCATGGCACACACCTTCGGTGTCGACCTGCGCGGGATGATCGACCTGCTCAGCCACCACCTGTACAGCAGCCCTCGCGTGTACGCGCGGGAACTGCTCCAGAACGCGGTGGACGCGATCACCGCACGCCGCGCGCTCCAGCCGGACGCGCCCGGCGAGGTGGTGGTGGAGCCGGTCGAACCCGGCGGGAACGGCACCTTCCGCATCTCCGACACCGGCATCGGCCTGACCGAGCGGGAGGTGCACGACCTGCTGTCCACGCTCGGTCGCACCTCCAAGCGCGACGACCTGGGCTTCGCCCGGCGCGGCTTCCTCGGCCAGTTCGGCGTCGGCCTGCTCTCGGCCTTCCTGGTGGCCGAACGCATCCGGCTGGTCAGCCGCAGCGCCAAGGGCGGCCCGGCGGTGCGCTGGAGCGCGGACTCGGCCGGCAACTACGAGGTCGAGGTGGACGACGACGCGCGCGTCGAGGTCGGCACCACGATCGAGCTGGTGCCGCACCGCGACTCCGAGCACTGGCTGGAGCACGACGTCGTGCGCGCGCTCGTCGTCGAGTACGGCGAGCTGCTGCCCGTGGGCGTCGTGGTCGGCGGCGAGCGCGTGACCTCGGGCGAGCTGCCCTGGCAGGGCGGCGAGGACCTGCTCGCGTACGGCGCGCGGGTGCTCGGCGTCGAGCCGTTCGACGCGATCCCGGTCGAGGTGCCGGCGGTCGGGCTGACCGGCGTGGCGTACGTCCTGCCCCGGGGTGTGCACCCCGGCGCGCGGCAGTCGCACCGCGTGTACCTCAAGCGGATGCTGGTCGGCGAGGCCATCGAGGGCCTGCTGCCGGAGTGGGCGTACTTCGTGCGGTGCGTGGTCGACTCGACGTCGTTGCGGCCGACCGCGAGCCGTGAGGCGCTCTACCAGGACGAGACGCTGCTGGCGGTGCGGGAGGAACTCGGCCGCCAGGTGCGCGACTGGCTGGTACGGCTGGACGCGACCGACCCGGACCGCACGTCGGCGCTGCTCGACGCGCACCACCTGGGCATCAAGTCGCTGGCCCGGGTCGACGACGAGATGCTGCGGCTGGTCGAACGCTGGCTGCCGTACGAGACCACCGAGGGCGGCCAGACCCTCAAGCAGTTCAAGCGCAAGCACGGCACCGTGCTGTTCCTGCCGGACGTGGACGAGTTCCGCCAGCTCGCGCCGGTCGCGCACGCGCAGGGCATGGGCCTGGTCAACGCGGGCTACGCCTACGACCTGGAGATCATGGAGCGGCTGGTCGCGCTGGACGGGCCGTTCGCGGCCCGGCGGGTGGCGCCGACCGAGGTGCTCGCCGCGCTGGGCGACCCGGAGCCGGACGTGGAGCGCGCGTTGCGGGAACGGCTCGTGCTGGCCAAGGACGTGCTGGGCCGGCACGACTGCGAGGCCGTGCCGCGCGACTTCGACCCGGGATCGCTGCCCGCGTTGCTGATGACCAACGTGGAGGGCGAGCGGCGGCGCGACGCGAAGCAGGCGTCCGAGGAGGCCGACCCGCTGTGGGCGGACCTGCTGGGCAGCCTGGTGGCCGACGACTCGGGCGCGGCGCAGCGGCTGGTCCTCAACTGCCGCAACCCGTTGGTGCGCAAGCTCGCCACGCTGACCGACCAGGCACTGGTCGAGCTGACCGTGGAATCGCTGTACGTGCACGCCGTGCTCCAGTCGCGCCGGCCGATGCGGCCCCGCGACACCGCGGCGTTGAACAACTCCTTCCTCGAATTGCTGGACCGGGCGGTGGGCAACCGATGAGTGACCGCAAGCAGGCTGCCGAGCGGCAGTTCGTCGACGCGTACCACATGCCCGAGGGCATGCCGCGCCACGAGGCGCTGGAACGCGCGGCGAGAACCGCGGACGACTGCGACCACCTGCCGCTGGGGGTGAGCTGCCGGATCGCGTTGCTGCGGTCGAGCCACGACCTGGGGCGCTACGACCTGATGCTGCCCGCGTTCGCGTGGCTGGGCACCGCCGAGCAGCGCGACGCCTCGGCGTTCGACGAGTGGGAGGTCCACAACTACGACTGGGCCCACAAGTGGATCGTCCACGGGCTGCTGGGCGACCCCCGGTTCAGCCGGGCGCAGATCGACTCGGTGGTGGCGGCGCTGGAGGACCGCTACCGCCGGCACGGGTTCTCGATGCAGCCGGTGCACGGCGCGCGGACCGACGTGGCCGAGTCCCTCGGCGACGCCGAGGCGTACCGCGAGCACTTCGCGCGCTACCTGGCCACCGAGCGCGGGCCGATGAGCGACTGCGAGGCGTGCGTGATCGAGGAGCAGGCCGGCCACCTGATCCGGCAGGGCCGGTACGCGGAGGCCGTCGCGCACGCCGAGCACCAGCTCGAGCGGGACAACGGGTGCGCGACCCAGCCCCAGGGCATCCTGACCACGCTGACCCCGGCGTTCGTGGCGCTGGGCGACCTGGACCGGGCGCGGGACGCGCACGTCGTGGCCCACCGCCTGGTGCGCGACGACGAGGCCGGGCCGTACCTGTCCGACCACCTGGAGTTCTGCGCGACGTCGGGCAACGTGCGGCGCGGCGTCGACCTGCTCCAGCGGCACCTGCACCGGGTGCACCACTCCCCGAGCCCTTCGCAGGCCATGTACTTCTCGGCCGCGGCGGCACTGCTGCTGAGCCGGGTCGACTTCCCGGTGGAGTTCGCGGTGCCGCGCGACGGCGTCACCACCTCCACGTCGGCGACCGCGCTGCGGGCCGCGCTGGAGGCGCGGGCGGTGGAGCTGGCCGCGCGGTTCGACGAGCGCAACGGCTCGTCGGCGACCGGTGACCGGGTGCGGGCGATCCTGACGGCGGCGGACACCGTGCCCGTGCCGCTGATCGTGCCGGTGCCGTCGCTGGTCGTGCCGCCGATCGAGGAGCCGCCGGTGGTGGCCGACCCGGTCGAGCTGGCCGAGCGGATGGCCGAGGCGTTCGACCAGGGCGACTTCGTCACGGGCATCCGGATGCTGCGGTCGCTGCCGGCCGAGCTGGACCCGTTGCTGCCCGAGCACCTGGCCGCGTTGGTCGCGGTGCGGCGTGCGCTCGTCGAGGGCCACGGCCGGCAGCGCGACGAGGTGCTGGCCGAGGTGGACTCGGCGCTCGACCGGCTGCGTGCGGCCGGCGAGCACGACCTGGCCAACCGGTTCCTGGGCCGGAGCATGACGTTGCGGCTCGACACCCTGGGCCACGACGCGTGCGTCGAGCGGCTGCGGGCGTGCATCGCCGAGGCGGACCGGTCGGGCACGCCGTACTCGCGGGTGCTGCTGCGGCTGCTGCTCGCGGACGTGTTCGGCGACTCGGACGACAGCGAACAGCAGTCCGAGTTGATCCTGGAGGCCGCCGCGCTGGCCGAGGAGTCGGTGCCGGAGCTGGTGTCGCGCGTGCGGTGCGACGGCGCGCAGCTCCAGGCGTCGACCGGCGAACTGGACGCGGCGTACTCGACCGTGACGCGCCTGCTCGCGTCGTCGCCGGGACCGTCGGTGCGGTTCGACGCGTTGCGACTGAAGGTGAAGCTGGAGACCGTGCGCGGCGACGAGGCCGCGATGGACACGGCCGAGCTGTTCGTCGCCGATTTCGCCTCGCCGCGCGGTCCGTGGGTCGCCGAGACGCACCGCCAGCGGGTCGCGTCCGTCGAACGCCTCGGTCTGGAGGGCGACTACCTGCCGCAGCTGCGCGACGCCGTGGCCGTCGGCCACGACCTGGGCGTGCCGGACGACGTGGCCAAGGCGTGCTACGCACTGGCCGGCGGCTACCTGAAGGGCAACCGCTTCGTCGAGGCCGCCGAGGCGCTGGAGGAGGCCGTGCGCATCCTCGAGTCGGCCGAGGTCGACCCGGACATCGTCGTCCCGGTCCGCTACCGGCTGGGTCAGACGTGCGCCCGGCTCGGCGAACTCGCCGAGGCGCGCGGCCACCTGGAGACCGCCCTGGGCCTGGTCGACGAGTCCGAGCCGTGGCGCATGGCACTGGTGCTCGACGTGCTGGGCGGCGTGCTGCGCCGGCAGGAGTCGCCGAACGAGGCGGCAGCCGCCTACGCCCGTGCCGCGCGCTGCTGGCAGGAGGTCTCGGAGGCGGCCGAGGCGGCGGGGTCCTGGGTCGAGTCGGCCTCGGCCCTGCCCGAGGAGGAGAACCAGGCCTGCCTCGAGGCGCTGGAGGCGGCCACCGCCCTGCTGCCCGAGGTGGCGGAGGAGCACCACCGCACCCACCTGACCGCGCGCGTGGCCGCGATCCGCGCGTTCGTGCACACCAGGATGGGCGAGTTCGCCGAGGCGATCGAACGCAACACGGTCGCCGAGGAACTGGCCGCACAGCTGGACGACGCCGACTGGCGGACGTTCCTGGTGGCCCGGGGCGCCCGCTTCCACCTCGACTCGGGTGACCCGGCGACCGCCGAAGCGGAGGCCCGCCGAGCCGCCACCCTCATGACGGACCAGACGCCCCACCAGATCCTCGGCGACACCGCCGCCGTGCTGGAGGAATCGCTGCGGGCCCAGGACAAGCCGACGGCCGACCCCCTGCTCCGCGCCCTGACCGCCCGCCTGGACGACTAGAAAGCAGTGCGGTCGCCGGTGCCCGGGGTGGCCGTCCAGCCGATCCGGGCACCGGGACCTCGTCGCCGACCAGTGGCCGCCGACCAGGCGAATTCGCCTGGTCGTGGCCGCTGCGGGAAAAGTGCGAAGCACCCGGCCGGATGGTTCGCGTGGCTGCCGTCGGAGCGGTCGATCGTGGACCGTGCCCGGTCGTGGCGATCGCGACGTCCCGGACGTCCGGACCACCCCCGCCGCGCGGGCCGCGTCCTTCCCGTCCGGCACCTTCACCCGAGCGATGCGGGTGCGGCCGACGACATGCGGGTGGTGGTCGCCGATGCCCCGGCCGGGTTTCCCGACGTCGACGCGCGGCGGATCGCCCGACCGGAAGTTCAGGCGCGGTGGGCCCGAGCGGAGGCGTAGAGGCACACGGCGGCGGCGGTGGCCAGGTTCAGGCTTTCCGCCCCGCCGTAGATCGGCACCTTCAAGCTGGCGTCCAACGAGGCCACCACCTCGTCGGGCAGCCCGTGGGCCTCGCTGCCGAACACCCAGGCGGTGGGCCGGGTCAGGTCCCCGCGCAGATCCGCGGTGACCAGGTCCTCCGGCGCGTAGCCGTCGGCCGCGATCAGCCGCAGTCCGGCGGCGCGGCACGCGGCGAACACCTCGTCGGCCGACCGCGACCGCGCCACGGGCAGGTGGAACACGCTTCCCGTGGACGCCCGCACGCACTTGCCGTTGTGCGGGTCGACCGTGTCCCCGGCGAACAGGACCGCGTCCGCACCGGCCGCGTCGGCGACGCGCACGACCGTGCCGGCGTTCCCCGGATCGGACACCCCGTGCAGGACGGCCACCAGTCGGGCCCCGCGCGACGCGACCTCGAGCGGCACGTCGACGGGAGAGCACACGGCCACGACGCCCTGCGGCGTCACGGTCTCGGACAGCGCCGCGGCGGCCCGATCGGTCACCGGGCTCACCGGCACCCCGGCGTCGACGGCGGCACGGACCAGTTCGGCGTGGCGCGCATCGTCGGTCACGAACAGCTCGTACACCCGACCACGTCCGGCGGCGGCCCACGCCAAGGCTTCGCGCACGGCCTGTGCGCCTTCGGCGAGGAATCGCCCGGCCCGGTCACGACCGGCACGTCGGGTGAGGCGCTTAGCGGCGACGACCCGAGGGGTCCGTTCGGTGAACGGGCCGTCCTCGGGTCGTCGGACTCCGGTGTTCAGGCTGTTCAGCCCTGGTCCCCGGCGGGCGCGTTGACGTCGCTGGGCAGCGCCGCCTTGGCCAGCTGCACGAGCGCGGCGAACGCGCCCGGGTCGCTGACGGCCAGCTCGGCCAGGATCTTGCGGTCGACCTCGATCTCGGCGAGGCGCAGACCCTGGATGAAGCGGTTGTAGGTCAGGCCGTTGGCACGCACACCGGCGTTGATGCGCTGAATCCACAGCTTGCGGAAGTCACCCTTGCGGGCGCGACGGTCCCGGTAGGCGTAGTTGAGCGAGTGGAGCACCTGCTCCTTGGCCTTGCGGTACAGCCTCGAACGCTGGCCGCGGTAGCCGCTGGCGAGCTCAAGGGTGGTACGGCGCTTCTTCTGGGCGTTGACAGCCCTTTTGACGCGTGCCACGGGTCCATCCTGTCGATCTCGTGGGGCGTGCGCCCCGGGTGTTCAAGGGGAGGGTCAGATACCGAGCAGCTTCTTCAAGCGGGGCACGTCGTTCTTGGCGACCTCGGTGGTGCCGCTGAGGCGACGCGTCAGCTTGCTGGACTTCTTCTCCAGCAGGTGGCGCTTGCCGGCCTTCTCGCGAACGAGCTTGCCGCTGCCGGTGACCTTCACGCGCTTGCCGGTCCCGCTGTGGCTCTTGTTCTTGGGCATTTCCGTCCTCGTCTCGTGCAGCCACCACGGGGGTGTGGGCGGCCGTGCCTACTCCCGGCCCGCAGGTCGGGAGGTCACTCCTCGACAGACTCCGCCGCGTCGTCCTGGTCCTGCTTGACCGGGCGGGTCTTCGTGGTCTTGTGCGGGGCCAGCACCATGATCATGTTGCGGCCGTCCTGCTTCGGGTTTGACTCGACGAACCCCAGCTCCGCGACGTCCTCGGCGAGCTTCTGGAGCAGCCGGTACCCCAGTTCCGGCCGGGACTGCTCACGGCCGCGGAACATGATGGTCACCTTGACCTTGTTCCCGTGCGACAGGAAGCGGGCGACGTGGCCCTTCTTCGTCTGGTAGTCGTGCGGGTCGATCTTGGGCCGGAGCTTCTGCTCCTTGATGACCGTCAACTGCTGGTTGCGGCGCGACTCGCGGGCCTTCTGCGCGCTCTCGTACTTGAACTTGCCGTAGTCCATGAGCTTGCAGACCGGCGGCCGAGCCTGCGCGGCGACCTCGACGAGGTCGAGATCCGCTTCCTGGGCGAGTCGGAGCGCGTCCTCGATGCGAACGATCCCGACCTGCTCGCCGTTCGGCCCGACCAGTCGAACCTCGGGCACGCGGATGCGGTCGTTGATGCGCGGCTCGGTGCTCGCGGGAGCACCTCGGTTCGAGGGACTTGTCATTCACGTCCTTTGTGACTCGTTGTGCGCCAAAGACAAGAGGCCCCACACCTGCCCGGTGTGAGGCCCGCTCTTCCGACCGATCGCACAACGAAGGGCGCAGTCCACCCTACGAGGGACCGGACCCGGCCACCTGCTCGAAGCGGCGGACGCGGGTGGGAGCGGGGCTCCACTTGCCGTCCCCACTGGTGCGGGGACTGGTCGCGCCGGAAATAGTAGCAGACGCGCTTGTCAACCCCCACATCGGCGACCCGGGGCGGGCGGTTGCGACAATGGGCGCGTGACCGACCAGCCCCAGCACCCCGTCCGCGAACTGTCCGACGTGCCCAGCGTCGAGGTGATCAGCAAAGCGGCCGTCATGCTCCTGTCCGCCGCCGCCGAACGCCTCGGGCTCGCCGACGAGGACCCGGACACCAGCCCGCACCGCGACCTCGACGAGGCCCGGCGGTTGATCACGGCGCTGGCCGGGTTGATCACCGCGTCGGTCGAGTACCTCGGACCGCACGCCGGGCCGTTGCGCGAGGGGCTCCAGTCGGTGCAGCGCGCGTTCCGCGAGACGTCGGCCGTGCCGGACGAGCCGGGCCAGGGTCCGGGCGAGAAGTTCACGGGGCCGGTGTACTGACGCCTGCCCGCGCCACCCGAGTACGTGTTTCAGGGTGTCCGAGTGGAGGACTCGCGGGGTTTCACGGGGTCAGGCCCAGGGTGCGGAGGCGGTGGGCGGCCAGGGCCGCGACGGTGTCGGGATCGCCGGCACGCCACCCGGCGGCCGGGTCCGAGGCGAAGCGGGACAGGGCCGTCGGAGAGAGGGTCGTCAGGGCTTGGAGGGCCAGGAGGTCCATCCGACCCGCGGCCCGCAGGCGACGGGCGGCCCCGGCGCGGCGGGCGTAGCGGAGGCGGACCGGGAGCCAGAGCAGCAGCAGGAACGCCGTGGGCACGGCGATGAACGCCACGGTGAGCCACAGGGCGGTCGTCTCCACCGCCTCGATCTGGGTGGTGCCCGCCGTCGCCAGCGTGTCCCCCGCGCCGTCTCCCCGACCCAGGGCGTCCGCCAGGTTGTCGCCCACGAGGGGGACGTCACGGGCCTTGGCGGCGGCCTCCGCGAACGTGTCGCCGAGGCTCCGGCCCGCCGAGGCCAGTGCCTCGCCCGGGGCCCGCAGGGTGAGCACGGCGTCCCGGACGCCCAGGGCCACGGTCACCCAGAACCAGGTCCACGCCGCGGCGAGGACGTCGGCCACGAGTTGACGGACAAGGCGGACCGGGCGGTCGGCGTACCACTTCACGGGTGTCAGCAATACACGATCAACGTCACGGGTTTCACGCACGAGATCACTTCGGAGTCGCATTAGGGTTAACCGGTGTGACGTTCGGTGATCTGCTGCGCGGCTACCGACTCCGGGTGCGCCTCACCCAGGAGGAACTGGCCGAACGCTCCGGGGTGAGCGTCCGGGCCATCAGCGACATGGAACGCGGCCGGGCCCGGGGTCCTCAACGGCGTACGGTCGAGGCGCTGGCCGCCGTGCTGGCGCTCGGCGACGACGACCGCGCCGGTCTGCTGGCGGCGGCCAAGGACGGCCGTGCGCGCAAGGACGCCGCGCCGGTCCGGCTCGAACCGTGCGCGCTGCCGCCGGACGTCGTCGACCTCACCGGGCGCGAGGGCGAGTCGGAGGTTCTTCGCCGGTTGGCCGACCAGGCCGGCCGCACCGAGGTGGTCGTGGTGCACGGGCCGCCCGGTGCCGGGAAGACGAGTCTCGCGGTGCGGGCCGGGTACGCGTTGACGGCGTCGTTCCCGGACGGCTGCTTCTTCTTCCACCTGCGGGGCATGGACCCCCGGCCACTGCACCCGTCCGAGGTGGTGCACCGGATGCTGCTGGCCCTCGGGGTCGCCGAGGACCGGATGCCCGGCAGCGAGGCCGAGCGCACCGACCTGTACCGCGAGCTGCTGCGCTCCCGTTCCACGCTGCTGGTCCTCGACGACGCGGCGGACGAGGCACAGGTCCGCCCCCTGCTGGCCACCGGCGAGCGGTCGCTGGTGGTCGTCACCTCGCGCGCGGTGCTCGGCGGGCTGGCCGCGACCAGGTTGGGGCTCGACGTCCTGGCCCCGCGCAGCTCGGTGGCACTGCTCGAAACCATCGCCGGCGACCGGGTGCGGCGTGAACCGGACGCCGCGCGCAGCGTGGCCGGCCTCTGCGGCCACCTGCCGCTGGCGTTGCGCATCGCGGGCAACCGACTGGCCAGCCGACCCCGGTGGACCGTCGGGCACCTGGCCGAGAAGCTCACCGACGAACGCCGCAGGCTCTCCGCGCTGACCGCGGGCGATCTGCGGGTCCGGCCCGCGTTCGAGATGTCCTACCGGCAGCTCGACGACACGGCCGCCCGCCTGTTCCGCCGCCTCTCGCTGGTGCCCGGCCGCGACTTCGCGCCGGAGACGGTCGCCGTGCTCGCCGACGTCGACCCGGGTACGGCCGAGGACACGCTGGAGGAGCTGGTCGACGTCAGCCTGGTCGCGTCGGGCGAGGTGCCGGGCCGCTACTTACTGCACGACCTGGTCCGCGTGTTCGCGGGTGAACGACTCGCGGACGAGGAACCGGACGTCGGGTCGACCCGGCACCGGATGGTGTCGTGGCTGCTCGCCCGGGCCGCGGCGCGGGCACGCCGGTTCGACCCGGAAGCGCTGGACGCCGGGCCGCGGGACCGGGCCGACGCGGACGCGTGGCTGCGCACGGAGACGCCGAACTGGCTGGGCGCGCTGCGGATCGCGGCGGAGACCTCGATGCACGCCGAGACGCTCGACCTGGCGACCGCCATGCACTGGTACTCCGACCACCGCGGTCTCGCGTCCACGTGGGAGGAGGTCTTCACCGCGGGCGTGGCCGCGGCCCGGGCGCTGGGCAGCCGGCGGGACGAGGCGGTGCAGCTGAACTTCCTCACGTGGACGGTCAGCGTCCTGTTGCGCCGGCGGGAACAGGCCCTCACCCTGTTCGAGCCCGCGTGGCAGGCCGCCGTGGAGTCCGGTGACGTGGTGGAGCAGGGGTGGGCCAAGCACTACCGGGCCGCGTCGGAGATGCGACTGGGCGAGTTCGAGCCCGCACGGCGGCATTCCGCCCAGGCGCGCGACCTCTTCCACGAAGTGGGTTACGTGCTCGGCGAGACGATCGCGCTGTCCTGCCACAGCCTCGTGCTGCACGAGCTGGGGCGGTTCCAGGAGGCGGCGGACGCCCACCTCGGGCTGGTGGCCGATCTGCGCGCCGACCGGGTGCGGATCGCGCCCGCGGTGCGCGACGAGATCGAGTCGAGCCTGCTGCTGCGCGCGGCGAGCAGCCTGTCCGCGATCGCGCGCTGGGCCGAGGTGCTCGACCTGGCGAGCGAGGCGTTCGACCTCGCCGTGCGGTCGTCGGCGAGCGGCTGCGAGTGCGAGGCCGGTTACCTGCGCGGGTTGGCGCTGCTGCGCCTCGGCCGGCCCGCCGAGGCGCAGGCCGTGCTCGACCGCGCCCTGTCGATCGCGGTCGAGCAACGACACCCTCGTGAAGACGACATCCCCGCGCTGCTGGCCGAGGCCGGCCGGACGCTTGACGTCCCGACCGCGGTCGGGGAGTACCCCGCCCGGGCCGCCGACGTCCGGTCAACCGATCGGTGACGCGTTGCGGCTCATCGCCCTGTCCCTTCCGTGTCTCCGGTCGTCGGGGACGTGTCCCAGTCTGGTGGCCGGAGGGACGTCCGCACCACGCAGAACGACCGGCAGAAGTGCCGGGCCGGAACCGCCGGTGCGGAACCGTCAGTCCAGGACGGCGAGCACGTCGATCTCGACCAGCAGCCCGGCGGGCAGGCCGACGTAGACGGTGGTGCGCGCGGAGAACGGCTCCTCGGTGAAGAACTCCGCGTACGTCTCGTTCAGCTCGGCGAAGTGCGCGGTGTCGGTCAGGTACACGCGCACCATCACGACGTCGGCGAGCGACGCGCCGCCGGCGGCGAGCACGGCCTGGACGTTCTTGAACGTCTGCCGGGTCTGCTCGGCCACGGTCGTGCCGACGATGTCGCCGGTCGCCGGGTCGAACGCGACCTGGCCGGCCACCTGGAGGATGTTGCCCTTGCGCACCCCCTGGGAGAACCGGGCCACCGGGGTGGGCGCGTTCTCGGTCCGGATCTCGATCTTGGCCATGTCTTCCTCTCAGTCGCGCGGCGTCCAGCCGCACTCGACGGATGCCGCCCGCGCGGTCGCGAGCAGGTCGGGCAGGTGGGCCAGCAGGCCGGCGTAGTCCAGCAGCACCTTGGGCACGGACATCGACACGGCCGCGACGACCTCGCCGCGCGGTCCCCGGATGGGCGCGGCGACGCAGTGGATGAAGTCCTCGTGCTCGGCGTTGTCGACCGCGTAGCCCTGCTCGCGCACCCGGTCCAGTTCGGCCAGGAACGCGCGCGGGTCGGTGATCGTGTTCGCGGTGAGCGGGGTGTACTCGATCGACTCGGCGATCTCGACGCGGCGGGCGTGCGGCAGGTCGGCGAGCAGCACCTTGGCCACGCCCGTGCAGTGCAACGGCGCCCGTCGGCCGATGCGCGAGTACATGCGCATCGGGTGGGTGCTGTCGTACTTGTCGATGTAGATGACCTCGCCGCCCTCGTAGGACGCGAGGTGCACGGTGTAGCCGAAGCGGGCGTTCAGGTCGCGCAGCGCGGGTTCGACGGTCCGCCGCACGTCGCGTTCCTCCAGCGCCCGGTTGGCCAGGTCGAACAGCGCGGTGCCCAGCCGGTAGTGGTGCACGCCGTCGCGCTGCACGAACCGGTGGGATTCGAGCGTGCGCAGGAGCCTGAGCGTGGTCGACTTGTGCACCTCGATGACGACGGACAGCTCGTCGAGCGTCTTCGGTCCGGTCGCCAACTGGCCCACCAGCGTCAACGCGCGGTCGAGGCTCTGGCTCATGACGGTCTCCCCAGGTGTGCGGCGGCCCACGTCGCCGGATCGGCGTCCAGCAGCGGCACGGTCACGTCGGCCGGCAGCGGCTCGCCGACATCCTCGCTGGTGAGCAACGCGGACGCGGCTTGGAGGTGCCCGGCGCGCAGTCGGCGTGTCGGCGTCTCGCCGGACAGGTGCGCGGCGAGGTACCCGGCGGCGAACGCGTCCCCGGCGCCGACCGGTTCGACCACGTCGACGCGCAGGGCCTGGTGGAAGACCGCGGCACCGTCCTCGACGACGGTCGCGCCGCGTTCGCCGTGCTTGATCACGAGCGTGGTGGGCGAGGGCAACAGGGCACGCAGGTCGTCGACGCCGTCGACGCCCCACACCGCGTGCGCCTCGTCCGAGCCGACGAGCACGATGTCGGCGGCGTCGGCGAGGTCGCGCAGCACGGCCGGGTCGCGGTCGCGCCACAGCGCGGGCCGCCAGTTGAGGTCGAACGACACCGGGACCGGCCGGGGCCGGGCCAGCACGGCGCGCAGCAGGTCGAGGCAGCCGTCGGACAGCGCGGCGGTGATGCCGGTGACGTGGATCAGCGCGACGTCGTCGAGCTTCACGCGGTCGAGGGTGTCCACACCCATCGCGGACGCGGCCGAGCCGCGCCGGTAGTAGCGGGTGCGGGTGCCGGTCGGGTCGGCTTCCTTGACGTAGAGCCCGGTCGGCCGGTCCGGGTCGACGTGCACGGCGCTCACGTCCACGCCCGCGCCGGACACGAAGTCGAGCACGGCACCGCCGAGCGCGTCGTCGCCGACCGCGCCGACCCACCGGCTGCGCACGCCCAGGCGCGCGAGGTGCATGGCCACGTTGGACTCGGCACCACCGATGGCGCGGGTCCACGTGCGCGCGGAACGCACCGGTCCCGGCTCGGCGGGGACGAGCACGGCCATGGTCTCGCCGAGGCAGACCACCCCGCCCGCTGGGTCGAACCGCATCCGTTCCTCCGCATTCGCACTGTCGAGGGGCGGCCTCTGGGACATTGACGGGCAGGCAGGCGAATGTTACACACGTGTGCATCACATCGCGCAATAGTCGTTGCGATATGTGCAACGTGAGGAGCGGGACAGTGGACATCGACCTGGACGCCGTGCTCGCGATCCGCGCCGAGCGGATCGACTGGCGGTTCAAGGGCCTGCCCGCCGGCACGTTCGGCGCCACCCTCGGCGAGGTCGCCGACCGGGGTCTGGACCTGTTCGCCGACGGTTTCGTCGGACCGCTCGTCGTGCTCGACCGCGCCGCGCTGGAGCACAACCTCACCACGATGGCACGCTGGTGCGCCGAACGCGGCGTGCTGCTCGCGCCGCACGGCAAGACCACGATGGCGCCCCAGCTCTTCGCCCGCCAACTCGTGCACGGCGCGTGGGGCCTGACCGCCGCGAACATCAGCCAACTGCGCGTCTACCGGGCGTTCGGCGTGCGCCGCGTGCTGCTGGCCAACCAGCTCGTCGACCCGGCCGGCCTGCGCTGGCTCGCGGCCGAACTCGACGCGCACCCCGGCTTCGAGTTCACCTGCTGGGTCGACTCGGTGGCGGCCGTCGAGCGGATGTCCGAGGTGCTCACCCGGCCCGTCGACGTGCTGGTCGAGCTGGGCGCACGGGGCGGGCGCACGGGTGCCCGCGACCTGCCCACCGCGCGTGCGGTCGCCGAGGCCGTGCGGCGCAGTCCGGTGCTGCGGCTCGCGGGCGTGGCCGGCTACGAGGGCGCCCTGGCGCACGACGCGTCGGTGACCTCGCGGTCCATCGTCGACAACTACCTGTTCCACCTGCGCGAGCTGGTCCTGGACCTGGACTTCGAGGTGGACGAGCCGATCGTCACGGCGGGCGGCAGCGCGTACTTCGACCAGGTCGCCGACGCGCTGACCGAGCCGTGGCCGTTCCGCGTGCGCCCGGTGCTGCGCAGCGGCGCCTACATCACCCACGACGACGGCTTCTACCGGGGCATCTCCCCCTTCGGCCGGATGCCCGGCGCGACCGGGTTGCGGTCCGCGCTGACCGCGTGGGCCCAGGTGACCTCACGCCCGCAGGAGGACCTGGCCCTGCTCACGCTCGGCAAGCGCGACGCGTCGTTCGACGAGGGCCTGCCCGAACCGCACGTGGTACGCGGACGCGACGGCATCGCGCGGCCCGTCAAGGCGACCGTCACCGCGCTCAACGACCAGCACACGTTCGTCTCGCTGCCCGCGGGCAGCCCGGTCGAGGTCGGCGACTGGCTGGGCCTGGGCCTGTCCCACCCCTGCACGGTGTTCGACAAGTGGCAGGTCATCCCGGTGGTCGAGGGCACGACCGTGGTGGACCTGGTGCGCACGTACTTCTGACGAGGAGGAACGGCGTGGACATCGTCTTCAACGGAGCGCTCGTGGTCGACGGCACGGGCGCGACCGGCCGACGCGCCGACGTCGGCGTGCACGACGGCCGGATCGCCGACATCGGTCCACGCCTGTCCGGCAGGCGCACCGTGGACGCGGACGGACTCGTGCTCGCACCCGGGTTCATCGACATGCACTCGCACTCCGACCTGCAACTGCTGGCCGCCCCCGAGCACCTGGCCAAGGTCTCCCAGGGCGTGACCACCGAGGTGCTGGGCCAGGACGGGCTGTCCTACGCGCCGGTGGACGACGCGGTGCTCGCGGCGTTGCGCGCGCAGCTCGCCGGGTGGAACGACGACCCCGCGGGCTTCGACTGGGACTGGCGGTCGGTCGGCGACTACCTGGACCGGTTGGACCGGGGCATCGCGGTCAACGCGGCGTACCTCGTGCCGCAGGGCACGTTGCGGATGCTGTGCGTGGGCTGGGAGGACCGCCCGGCCACACCGTCCGAACTGGACCGGATGCGCGAGGTCCTGGCGGCGTCCCTGCACGAGGGCGCGGTCGGCTTGTCGTCCGGGTTGACCTACACGCCGGGCATGTACGCGCCGCACGCCGAACTCGTCGAGCTGTGCCGGGTGACCGGGCGGCTCGGCGGGTTCTACAGCCCGCACCACCGCAGCTACGGCGCGGGCGCGCTGGAGGCGTACGCGGAGATGGTGGAGGTCTCGCGCTCCTCCGGCTGCCCGCTGCACCTGGCGCACGCCACGATGAACTTCGAGGTCAACCGGGGTCGGGCGGGCGAGTTGCTGACGTTGCTCGACGACGCGATCGAGGCGGGCGCGGACATCAGCCTCGACACCTACCCGTACCTGCCGGGCGCCACGTACCTGTCCGCGCTGCTGCCGAGCTGGGCGTCCGAGGGCGGCCCGGAAGCCACCCTGGCCCGACTGTCCGATGTGGACACCCGAGAGCTGATCCGCCGGGAGATCGAGGAGACCGGCTCCGACGGCTGCCACGGCGTGCCCGTCGACTGGGCCACGATCGAGATCAACGGTGTGCGACGGGCGGAGAACTCACACCTGGTCGGGCACAGCGTCGCCGCGTCCGCGCGAGCCGCGGGCAGACCACCGGCCGACCTGTACTTCGAGGTGCTGACGTCGGAACGCCTGGGTACGTCGTGCCTCATGCACGTGGGGCACGAGGAGAACGTCCGGCTGATCATGAAGCACCCGGCGCACACCGGGGGCAGCGACGGACTGCTGGTCGGCGACCGGCCGCACCCGCGCGCGTGGGGCACGTTCCCCCGCTACCTCGCGCGGTACGTGCGCGAACTCGGCGTGCTGGGCCTGGAGGAGTGCGTCGCGCACCTGACCGGACGGGCCGCGCGCCGGCTGCGCCTGCCCGACCGGGGCCTGGTGCGCACCGGGTACGCGGCCGACCTCGTGCTGTTCGACCCGGACACGGTCGCCGACACCGCGACGTTCGAACAGCCACGGCAGGCCGCGACCGGCATCCCGTACGTGCTGGTCAACGGCGTGCCGGTGATCGACGACGGCCGCCGCACGGACGCGTTGCCCGGACACTCCCTGCGCAACCCGGGGAGGCCGGCGTGATCGACTGGCTCCAGCACTCGACGGGCGGCCTGCTCACCCTGTCCGGGGTGGGCATCGCCGTCCTGCTGGTGCTGATCATCCGGCTGCGGGTCGAGCCGTTCATCGCGCTGCTCGTGGTCGGGTTGCTGGTGGCGCTGGCCGCCGGGCTGCCCGTGGAGGCCCTGGTCGGGTCGGCGCAGAAGGCGTCGGACTCGTTGGTGGAGAAGGGGTTCGGCGGCATCCTCGGCCACGTCGCCGTGATCGTCGGCCTGGGCACGCTGCTCGGCTCGATCCTGGAGGCGTCCGGCGGCGCGCAGGTGCTGACGCGGACGTTGCTGCGGGCGTTCGGCGAACGGCGTGCGCCCCTGGCGATGGGCCTGGCCGGTCTGGTGTTCGGCGTGCCGGTGTTCTTCGACATCGGCATCTTCGTGCTCGCGCCGCTGGTGTACGTGGCGGCCAAGCGCGGCGGGCGGTCGATCGTGCTGTACGCGTTGCCGCTGCTGGCCGGGTTGTCCGTGATGCACGCGTTCATGCCGCCGCACCCCGGACCGGTCGCCGCCGCCGGACTGCTGCACGTGGGGCTGGGCTGGATCATCGTGATGGCACTGGCCGTGGCGATCCCGTCCTGGTTCGTGGGCGGTGTGCTGTTCTCGGCGTGGATCGGCAAGCGCGTCGTCGTGCCGGTGCCCGAGGAGATGCTCGCGGCGGCCGAGAAGGCGCGCGGCGACCGGGACGAGCCGCCGTTGTCGCTGGTGCTGGGGATCATCGCGGTGCCGCTGGTGCTGATCCTGTCCGGCACGTTCGGGTCCGTGCTGTTGGCCAAGGGGTCGACACCGCTGGGGGTGTTCGCGTTCCTGGGTACGCCGGCCGTGGCGTTGACGATCTCCGTGCTCCTGGCGTTCTGGCTGTTGGGTTTCCGACGCGGCATGGACCGGGCGCAGGTGGCCGAGCTGTCGGCCGCGTCGCTGCGGCCGGTGGCGATGATCCTGCTCGTGGTCGGCGCGGGCGGGTTCTTCGGCGCCGTGCTGGCCGCGACCGGGGTGGGCAAGGCGCTCGCCGGGTCGCTGGCCGACCTCGGACTGCCGGTGATCGCGCTGTCGTACGTGATCAGCTGCGGGCTGCGGATCGCGCAGGGGTCCGCGACCGTGGCGATCGTGACGACGACGGGCATCGTGGCGCCGGTGGTCGCGGACCTCGACTACAGCCAGCCGCGACTGGCGTTGGTGGTCATGGCGATCGCGGCCGGGTCGATCATCGCCTCGCACGTGAACGACGGCGGGTTCTGGATCGTGTCGCGGTACTTCGGGTTGTCGGTGAAGGAAACGCTGCGCACGTGGACCGTGCTGGAGACGATCCTTTCGGTGGTGGGCTTCGTCGTGACGGCTCTGCTGAGCCTGGTCGTGACATAGGGCGACCCGCGCCCGCCGGAGGGGTGGCGGCGGGCGCGGGCCCTATAAGGGATGTGTCCTCCTCAGGCGCCCGCTTTGCCGCCCTGGGGGTTGGCGACGAACCAGGTCCCACCGACACCCTGGCCTTTCGCGTCACCGCACACCTTGTCGTCGACGAAGGTGTAAAGAGGCCATCCCGCGACCGTGAGCTGCTTGCCCTCCGGGCGGTCGACCGTGCCGACCAGGCTCCGGTCCACGCCCCGGACCTCGAAGTCGCCCTGGACGAGCAGCGGCGGCCACTTGGCCGCGCAGTCGCCCTCGCAGTTCGACTTGGCGGGCTTCGCGGTATCCTTGTCGAACCGGTACAGCGTCATGCCGTCCTTGTCCGTGAGCACGGTGCCGAGGTCGCCCACCGACGACGTGGTCAGCACGAGTCCCGCGTTCGGGGCGGCCTTCTTGTCGTCCGTGGCGGCCTTCTTGCCGTCGGTGGCGGCGGCGAACCACGTGCCGCCGACGCCCTGGCCCTTGGCCTCGCCCGGCGCCTGGTCCTGGGCGAAGCGGTAGAGGGGCCAGCCGGCGATCGTGAGCTGTTTGCCCTCCTGGCGGTCGACCGTGCCGACCAGGCTCCGGTCCACGCCTTCGACCTGGATGTCGCCGTCACCGGCGAGCGCCGGGGGCCACTTCGCCGCGCAGTCACCGTCGCAGGTGGACTCGGACGGCTTCGCGGTGTCCTTGTCGAACCGGTAGAGGGTCATGCCCTGGGCGTCGGTCAGGACGGTGCCGAGACCTTCGATCGTGCCGGCGGTCAGGGCGACCTCCGCCGGCTGCTGCTCCCGGAGCTGCTGTTCCTGCTGCGGTTGTTGTTGGGCGGCAACGGGTTGCGCACCGTTCTGCTGGCCGCAGGCACCGACGAGGGCCGCGACGGCAAGGGCCGCTACGACGCGGAAGCGGGTCATCGTGTCCTCCTTGGCTGATCGTCCGCATCCGACGCGGCGACCGACTGCCCAAGGACACGAGTCGGCACGCCCACCGGTTCGGTCTCCCAACCCCTATGTCCGCGAGTCCTCCACTCGGACACCCTGAAACACGCACTCGGGCACCCGTCCGGACGCCGGGAGGACCGCCTTCGGCGGTGGCCGGCGGGTCCGGGGCCGTTCCCCCGTGCCCGCCCCGATGTCCGAACGCACGACTCGCGTGCCCGGACGCGGTCCTCTACGCACAACTCGCGGTGCCTGAATGCACAACTCGCGGTGCCCCAACGTATAACTCGCGCGATGGGGGGGAGGGGATCACCCGATCGAAGGTGCCCGAGTGCGTGTTTCGGGGTGTCCGAGTGGAGGACTCGCGAGTCAGGGGCGGCGGCCGGCCTGGTAGCCGGCCAGGTAGGTGCGCAGGCCGCGGTTGCCGCTGCGCATCATGAGCCCGTGGTTGGCCACGAGGGCGGGGCGGGCCACCAGCGCCAGGCGGCGGAGCAGGGGCTTGGTCACGGTGACCTCCTGCTCGTAGCGCAGGAGCGTGCCCGTGCCGGACGGGCGGATCCGCCAGGCTGCGGTGCCGTCGAGATCGCCGACCAGCCGGGCCTTCAGCACGCCCGCCACCCGGTCCCGGGTGTCGTGGTGGGTCTCGAACACCAGGTCGTACGGCAACAGCGAACGGCAGCGCAGCCGTGCCGCCCGCTCCCCCACCTGTTCGGCCGCCCGGACCTCCCGCCACCACAGGGGGTAGCGGGCCAGGTCGGCGAGCACCTCGAAGGTCTGGTCGGGCGGTGCGTCGACCGACCAGACGCTGAGGAAGCGGTAGTGGTTCAGGCCAGCACCTCGCGCAGGAACTGTCCGGTGTGGCTGGACCCGACCCCGGCCACGTCCTCGGGCGTGCCCTCGGCGACGACCATGCCGCCGCCCGAGCCACCCTCCGGCCCCATGTCGACCAACCAGTCGGACGTCTTGATCACGTCCAGGTTGTGCTCGATCACGATCACCGTGTTGCCCTTGTCCACCAGGCCGTTGATCACGCCGAGCAGCTTGCGGATGTCCTCGAAGTGCAGGCCCGTCGTGGGCTCGTCGAGGATGTACACGGTCTTGCCGGTCGACCGCTTCTGCAGTTCCGACGCCAGCTTCACGCGCTGCGCCTCGCCGCCGGACAACGTCGGCGCGGGCTGGCCCAGCCGCACGTAGCCCAGGCCCACGTCCACCAGTGTGCGCAGGTGGCGGTGGATGGCGTTGATGGGCTCGAAGAACCCGGCCGCCTCCTCGATCGGCATGTCCAGCACCTCGGAGATCGTCTTCCCCTTGTAGTGCACCTCCAGGGTCTCCCGGTTGTACCGGGCGCCCTTGCACACCTCGCACGGCACGTACACGTCCGGCAGGAAGTTCATCTCGATCTTGATCGTGCCGTCGCCCGCGCACGCCTCGCAGCGCCCGCCCTTGACGTTGAACGAGAACCGCCCCGGCTGGTAGCCGCGCACCTTCGCCTCGGTGGTCGCCGCGAACAGCTTGCGGATGTGGTCGAACACGCCGGTGTAGGTCGCGGCGTTCGAGCGCGGCGTGCGGCCGATCGGCGACTGGTCGACCTGCACCAGCTTGTCGACGTGCTCCAGGCCCTTGATCCGGGTGTGCCGGCCGGGCACCTGGCGCGCGCCGTTGAGCTTGTTCGCCAGCACGGTCGCGAGGATGTCGTTGACCAGCGTCGACTTGCCCGACCCGGACACGCCCGTCACCGACACCAGGCAGCCCAGCGGGAACGACACGTCGATGCCGCGCAGGTTGTGCTCCCGCGCGCCGACGACCGTGAGCTGCCGCTTCTTGTCCACCGGGCGGCGGACCTCGGGCATGGCGATGGACTTGCGGCCCGACAGGTACTGGCCGGTGATCGACGTCTTGGACTTGAGCAGCTGCTGGTACGTGCCGCTGTGCACGACCTGGCCGCCGTGCTCGCCCGCGCCCGGACCGATGTCCACGACCCAGTCCGACGTGCGGATGGTGTCCTCGTCGTGCTCGACGACGATCAGCGTGTTGCCCAGGTCCCGCAGCCGGGTCAGGGTCTCGATCAGCCGGTGGTTGTCGCGCTGGTGCAGGCCGATCGACGGCTCGTCCAGCACGTACAGCACGCCCACCAGGCCGGAGCCGATCTGCGTCGCCAGCCGGATGCGCTGCGCCTCGCCGCCCGACAGCGTGCCGGACGCGCGGTCCAGCGACAGGTAGTTCAGGCCGACGTCGAGCAGGAAGTGCAGGCGTGCCTGGATCTCCTTGAGCACGGCGCCCGCGATCATGGCCTCGCGCTTGCCGAGCTTGAGCCCGTCGAGGAACTCCGAGCACTCGGCCACGGACATCGCGCAGACCTCGGCGATGGACCGGTCGCCCTTGTCGCCGTGGTGCAGCGTGACCGCGAGGATCTCCGGCTTGAGGCGCGTGCCCTGGCACACCGGGCACGGCACCTCGCGCATGTAGCCCTCGTACTTCTCGCGCATGTACTCGGACTCGGTCTGCTCCTGGCGGCGTTCCAGGAACGGGATCACGCCCTCGTAGTTCGCGTAGTACGACCGCTCGCGCCCGTACCGGTTCTTGTAGCGGACGTTCACCTGCTCGGGCACGCCGTGCAGCACGGCCTTCTGCACCTTGGCCGGCAGCGTCCGCCACGGTGCGTCCATGCGGAACCCGATCGTGGTCGACAACGACTCCAACAACCGGGTGAAGTACTCGGAGGTCTGGCCCGACGCCCAGGGCGCGATCGCGCCGTCGGCCAGCGACAGCTCGTCGTCGGGCACGACCAGCTCGGGGTCGACCTCCTTGCGCACGCCGATGCCGGTGCACGTGGGGCACGCGCCGTACGGCGAGTTGAAGGAGAACGACCGGGGCTCCAGGTCCTCGATCGCCAGCGCGTGGCCGTTGGGGCAGGCCAGGTTCTCGGAGAACCCGCGCACCCGGCCGGGGTCGTCCTCGGGCACGTCGACGAACTCCAGCTCGACCAGCCCGTCGGCCAGCCGCAGCGCGGTCTCGACCGAGTCGGTGAGCCGCTGCTTGGCCGACGCCTTCACGGTCAGCCGGTCGATCACCACGGCGACGTGGTGCTTCTCCTGCTTCTTGAGCTTCGGCACGTCGGCGAGCGCGTACACGGTGCCGTCGACCTTGGCCCGCGAGTAGCCCTGCGACTGCAGCGACGAGAACAGGTCGACGTACTCGCCCTTGCGCCCGCGCACGACCGGCGCGAGCACCTGGAACTTCGTGCCGCTCGCCATCGCCAGCACCTGGTCGACGATCTGCTGCGGCGTCTGCCGGCTGATCGCCTCGCCGCACGTGGGGCAGTGCGGCTTGCCCGCGCGGGCGTAGAGCAGGCGCAGGTAGTCGTAGACCTCGGTGATCGTGCCGACGGTCGACCGCGGGTTGCGGCTGGTCGACTTCTGGTCGATCGACACGGCCGGCGACAGGCCCTCGATGAAGTCGACGTCGGGCTTGTCCATCTGACCGAGGAACTGCCGCGCGTAGGCCGACAACGACTCGACGTAGCGGCGCTGACCCTCGGCGAAGATCGTGTCGAAGGCCAGGCTCGACTTGCCCGACCCGGACAGGCCGGTGAACACGATGAGACTGTCCCTGGGCAGGTCGAGGTCGACGCCCCGCAGGTTGTGCTCGCGTGCCCCACGCACCACAAGGCGGTCTGCCACGACGATTCCCTTCGGTCCCGAACAGGTGTTCGAGGAGAGTACTGGAGCACCGGTCCGGCGCTGTCGGGGGAGGCGCGGTCCATGCTAGAGCCGGCCACCGACGATTCCGGCTTCGCGGGCATCGCACGATCGTGCGCCAACGGCCCTACCGATCGCCTCACAAGCCCCCTACGCTGGGGTGATAGGCCATTCGGCGCACAAGCCGGGGATGGGGTGCCCATGAGTTCGACCGATGCCGCACAGGTCCGATCCGCCGGAACCACGGTACCCGCGCCACGCGAGCAGTCCGCCGCGGCGCAGGACGCGGTGGCCGGGATCGCCGAGGTGCGGCGGGCCGGGCAGGTCCTGTACGAGGTCGTCGAGCGGCTCGACCAGAGCGCGCTGCGCGGCCCGAGCCTGCTGCCGGGCTGGACCCGGGGCCACGTCGTGAGCCACCTGGCCCGCAACGCCGACGCCCTGGTCAACCTGCTCACGTGGGCGAAGACCGGGGTCGAGCACCCGATGTACCCGAGCGCGGCCGACCGGGAGGCCGACATCGAGGAGGGCTCGGGCCGGGCGCCGCAGCTCATGCGCGCCGACCTCGACGCGGCGTGTCGCCGGTTCCTCGTGGCCGCCGCCGACCTGCCCGCGACGGCGTGGGAGGCCGAGGTCGCCACCCGCCTGGGGCCGCTGCTCGCGCACCGCGTGCCGTGGCTGCGGGTGCGCGAGCTGTGGGTGCACCTGGTCGACCTGGACGCCGGGTTCGGCTTCGAGGGCGTGCCCGACGACCTGGTCGAGGGCTACATCGACGAGGTGGTCACGGCGTTCACCGGCCACGCGCACGCGCCGTCGGTGACCATCGAGGCGACGTTCCCCGACGGCCGTCAACGGACCTGGCCGTTGGGTTCGGGCAGTGCCGGCGAATCACGCACCGTCAGCGGCAGCGCGGCGGCCGTGCTCGGCTGGCTGACCGGCCGCCACAGCGGCGCCGAGCTGAACGGGACCGCGCCGACGCTGCCGAAGTGGCTCTGAGCGCGTAGTCCGGCGGTGAGCAGGAGCCCCGCCAACTCCGGGCGGCTCGCGGTGAGCGCGCGGTGGGCGGGGCGTTCGACGCAGCGGGTGAGCAGCCAGCCCAGGCCGACGGCCGTGCCCAGGAACGCGGCCAGTTCCACCCACGGCCCGTACCCGGCGACGGCGGCCATGACGACGTAGCCGATCTCCTGGTGCACGAGGTAGACCCCGTACGAGATGCCCGCCAGCCACCGGACCGGCCGGCGCAGGACGGTCAACGGCCACACCGTCCAGTCCGGTCCGGCGGCGCACGCCGCGACGGCCACGAGCATCACGCCCAGGGCCAGCGTCGACGGGACGTCGGCGCTGTGCACGGCCTGCGCGACCAGGACCGCGGGCAGCAGCAGGGCCAGGTGCCGGGTCGTGATGCGGTCGCGCGACCACAGCCAGATGCCGACACCGGCCGCGAACAACTGGGCGCGGTGCGCGCCGAAGCCGTCGTAGAACGTGCGCACGAAGCCGGGTTCGACCGTCCACACGCGCAGGACGAGCGGCGCGACGACGAGCGTCCACAACAGCACCGGCAGTCCCGCGCCGCGCACGCGGCCCACGAGCAGGGCGCCCGCGACGAAGCCGGCCACCTGGACCGGCAGGGTCCAGTAGGAGAAGTCGACCAGTCGGACGTCGGGGAACCAGTTCTGCAACATCAGGGCGTTGACCAGCAGGTCCCGGGGTTCGAGGAAGCTCCAGCCGGGCGGGGCGACGTAGCGCAGCACGGTGTAGGCGCAGGTCGCCGCCACCACGTAGGCGGGTAACAACCGGGCGAGGCGGTTGCGCAGGAAGCGGGCGGGTTCGCCTTTCGCCAACGCGGCGCAGGCGAAGAAGGCGGAGATGACGACCAGCGTGCTGGCACCCATCTCCAGGGAGAAGGTGAACGCGGGCGGTCCCAGTTCGCGGTGGACCGACGGCCCGGCGTGGGTGGCGTGTTGGAGGAGTACCGCCAGGACGGCGAGGATGCGCAGGACGTCCCAGTTGATCCGGCGTGTCTTCGGCACGAGTTCGGGTTACCCAGTTCGGCGTGAGGTCAAGTATCGGTGCGGGTATCTTGATCGTTACCAACGATATGGCACCGACCTGTGCGCCCGCTGAAGGCGGTAGGTTCGACCGGCGTGGACGTACTCGATGACTACACCGGCCACGTGGCGCCCGACGGCCCCGCGACCCGGCGCACGCTGGCGGACCTGACGATCACGAAGGTCTCCGTCGGCCCGATGGACAACAACGCCTACCTGCTGGTGTGCCGGGAGAGCGGCGAGGCCCTGCTGATCGACGCGGCGGCCGACCCGGCCCGGCTGTCGGACCTGCTGGGCCACTCCCCCGACCGACCGCGCCTGAAGACCGTAGTGACGACCCACCGCCACGCCGACCACTGGGGTGCGCTGGGGGCGGTCGCGGGTGCCCACGGGGCGAACACCGTGGCCCACCCCTTGGACGCCGAGGTGCTGCCCGTGCCGCCGGACCACCTGGCGACGCACGGCGACACCGTGCAGGTCGGCCGGGTGCCGCTGACCGTCATCCACCTGCGCGGCCACACGCCGGGCTCGATCGCCCTGCTCTACCGCGACCCGAGCGGCCACCCGCACCTGTTCACCGGCGATTCGCTGTTCCCGGGCGGCGTGGGGAAAACGGGGTCACCCGAGGACTTCCACTCGTTGCTCGACGACGTGTCGTCCCGGATCTTCGACGAACTCCCCGACGAGACCTGGTTCTACCCCGGTCATGGGGACGACTCCATCCTCGGGCATGAACGACCTCACCTGGATGAGTGGCGCTCGCGCGGCTGGTGAGCCAGGCCCTCGTGCGGGTGCCGCCGACCTTCAGGCGGCGCCACCCGCACGTCCGAGGAGTGGCGCCGCCTGCCTCAGACCTCGCCTTCCTCCGCGAGGATGGACCGGCACTGGACGCAGGTGACGTTGGTGAGAGGTTCGTGCAGCCGCCGCTTGACCCGACGCGTCCCCGCCCGTGAGCACAACGTCGCCGATTCGACTCTGGTGCGGACGTTCCGCTGCCGCACTGCCGCCGCATGCCGCTTGGTGGAAGGGTGCACCGTCTCCACGGGGGTGTAGAAGACGACCGCACCGAAGCCTGCCGCGTCAACCACATCGGCCTGATCAGTATTCTCGACCGTCACGACGAACTTGCCGCGGTTGATCTCGACCGACTCACCGGGGGCGGGCAGTTCATCCTCTGTGACAACTAATCCTGACGTCGAACCGTTGGTCACCGGAACTCCTCGACCGAACCCAGGAGTCGACCGGTCGCCGCTCCTCCGTCGACTTCGCCATCGCGTGCCGTCTCCGGTCCGTCAACCGGCAAGTGATCCCACAACCCCCTGAACCGGCCAGGCCGCCTGCGGCAAGTGGTCGTACGACCCCAGGAACCGGGATCGGATCCCACCGGGTGGACAACCGCCCATCCCCGCTCCCCGCTGGGCAGACGCACCGCACAAGATCAGTGGATTGTCGGTCACAACTGCTGTCGAATGTCGGTTCAGCTGCCTGTGGTTTGTCGGTCGCTCTTCCCGGGCGGCGTGGGAAAACGGGGTCACCCGAGGACTTCCGCGCTTCACTCGACGACGTGTCGTCGCCCGGACACGACCTCTCACCCGGCTGAGTGATTTCCACGGAGCCGGTGACATTCCGTCTGCTTCTTGTCGGTGAGCCACGTCCAGCACATCAAGCCATTACCGCTTCGGGGGAATGCCGCGGAATCCCGTAACAAGGAGCACTCGCGTCGGCGATGGGCGATACACCCCCTTCGAACAAGGAGTGCCGATGGCAGACGACCTACGCCCCGACATCCAGGCGGCAAAGGACAGGATGCGGACGAGGATGGGTGCCGGCCGCGAGATCAAACGCCTCGTGGAGTACCCGCGGGAGGGCGAGCGGGTCGAACTGATGGCCGCGGGGACGTACGGACCGGGCCAGGGCCTGGTCGTTCTGAGCGATCGCCGACTGCTGTTCCTCAAGGACGGCATCGGCAGGCAGGCGTCCGAGGACTTCCCCCTGGAGAAGATCTCCTCGATCCAGTGGTCGGCCGGCCTGACGCCGGGCAGTCTCACCGTCTTCGCCTCGGGGAACAAAGCCGAGATCAAGAACATGAACAAGAAGGACGGCAGGCAGATCGCCGACACCGTCCGCGACCGGCTGTCCTCGTCGCCGATGCCCGTCACCCAGCCGAATCCCGCCTCCGCCGAGCCCGACGTGTTCGAGCGGTTGCGCGAGCCGGGCGAACTCCGCGACGCGGGAATCGTGACGACCGACGAGTTCGAAGCCAAAAAACGGGAACTCCTCGCGCGCCTGTAGTGCGCACTCCGAAGCCGCCTGCTTCTGGCGCACGACGTTGCCGTCACACCTCGACGACCTCGACCATTCCGTCGAGGCCGGCGAAATCCCTCGCGTTGCGCGTGTAGAGCGGCAGATCGTGTGCCGAGGCGATCGCGGCGATCATCAGGTCGAGACGACGAGGTTTCGGGTCGCGGTTCGCGTCGAGGGTCAGCGCCACCAGCGTGCCGAAGCGGGCAGCGGCCTGGCCGTCGAACGGCAGCGGCTCGAATTCCACGATCGCCGCGCCCAGCTTCTCGATCCGCGCCGCACGTGCCGCGGCGTCTTTCGCCATCGCCACGCCCTGGTGCAATTCGGCCAGGGTGATCGCGGTCAGCTCGGGGACCTCCGGCAGCACGGCCGGATCGAGCAGCTCCAGGTCGATGTAGGCGCAGGTGTCCAGGACGCCGGACGCATGTCGCTCAGCCACGCCCCCGCTCCCAGGGGTCGTCCGCGCCGATCCGGTCTTCGCCGCCGAAAAGGTCGTCGGCTTCACGCCTCATGTGGTCGTAGTCGACCCGCGGCAGCTTCCGGTGCCGCGCCACCAATTCCTCGGCCGTCAGCCTCCGACGACGGGGCAGCGGACGCACCTCGGCGATCTCCACGCCGTTGCGGGTGACGTGATAGGTCTCCCCCGCTTCGACCGCGTCCATCACCGCGGCGGAGTTGTTGCGGAACTCCCGCTGGCTGATGACCCTCATCGCTCCAGTGTAGCCCCGCGTAGCACAATGAGCTACGCGGTGCGGTGACGCGGCCCGTCGCCTCGGCCGGCAGTCGACCCGTCCGGATGGCGGGCGGTCCCGTCGCGGCTTCGGCGACGTGCGTCACGCGGTGTCCACCAAGGAAACGAGCAGGGCATACGTGTCCTCGTCGAACGCGACCAGGCGCACGAGCCGCACCGAGGTCGCGGCGGATCTGATCGTGTCGACGGCGATCCGGGCGGCCTCGGCCGGCGGATAGCCGTAGACGCCGGTGGCGATCGCGGGGAACGCGACCGTCCGGGCACCCAGTTCGTCGGCCACCTCCAGACCGCGTCGGTAGCACGACGCGAGAATCCGGGACTCGTCGGCGATGCCGCCCTCCCACACCGGGCCGACCGTGTGGATCACGTGGCGCACCGGCGGGGTCAGGTCGAACGCGGGAGTGGCTTTCGCATCGCCCGCGTGGCACGGGGCCAGGCGGGCACCGGCTTCCGCGAGCCGCGCGCCGGCGGCCCGGTGGATCGCGCCGTCCACCCCACCACCGCCCATGAGGGACTCGTTGGCGGCGGTGACCACGGCGTCGACGTTCTCCTCGGTGATGTCCCCGCGCACTACCTCGATGTCGACCATGGAGGCGAGTATGACCTGACCCGTCGACCGCCAAGGGCGCGGTCGACATGTCGGTGCCCTCACCGGCGAAGGTCCGCCTCGCTTGTCATCGGCGCACACCGGCGTCCGGCCGCCGCGTAGTCGACCAGGCTGCTGGCGCGGGCCGTGTCCGCTCGGTACGGACGGACCGGTCGACGGCGCGGTCCGGGCCGGGGTGGCCGGGCCGACACACGGGACCACTGCGGTGATCAAAGCAGGAACACGTTCCCCGCACGACGAAAGTTCCCTCTCGATGAGCGCCGTCCGCCCCGGACAGGGCGGGAAGGACGTCGGCGAGGGGTCCGACGAAGTCGCGGGTATCGTCACCGTGTGGTCGTGGAGATCTTCACCGACGGCGCGTGCAGCGGGAACCCCGGCCCCGGCGGGTGGGGTGCGGTGCTGCGCTACGGCCGGCACGAGCGGGAGCTGTACGGCGGCGACGCGGGACCGACCACGAACAACCGGATGGAGCTGATGGCCCCCATCAGCGCGCTGGAGGCCCTCACCCGCCCGTCCGAGGTGCACGTCTACACCGACAGCACCTACGTGAAGAACGGTGTCGAGTCGTGGATGGCGCGGTGGAAGACGAACGGCTGGGTGACCGGGTCGCGTCAGCCCGTCAAGAACGTCGACCTGTGGCAACGCCTCGACGAAGCCCTCGCACCGCACGACGTCCGCTGGTTCTGGGTCAAGGGCCACGCCGGGCACCCGGAGAACGAACGTGCCGACCGGCTCGCGGTCCAGGGCGTGCGCGAGGTCAGTCCCGCGCCACGATGAGTCGCGAGACGCCCGCCTCCACGGTCACCTCGTAACGCACCGGGTCGCCGGTCGTCAGCACGGTCCCGGCCGCCACGTCGTCGCGCGCCACACCGTCGAGCACGACCTGGGACGCGCCGCCGCCGAGGGTGATCCGCGCGCCGTCGGGCGCGTGCAGCACGAACTCCGACGCCCCGGCGACCACCCGCACCGGCACGACCGCGGTCGACGACGGCAGCCTCAGGTCGATCCGCGACGCGCCCGCCTCGAACGTCACCGCGCCCACCCGCGCGCCGCGCAGGTCCACGGTCTGCGCCGACGCCCCGCCCGCGACCCGCACGCTCCACACCACGCCGGTGTCCAGCTCGATGTCGCCGCTTCCGGTGCAGGACACCTTCACGACCCCGTGTTCCACCACCGCGTGCGGAACCGGCCCCGACGTCCGGAACAGCCGCCCGTCCAGGTCGGTCGCGCGGACCGAGATCGACGCCGCGTCGTCGAGCACCGTCAGCTCGGCCCGCCCGACGTTGGGCGGCCGGTCACCGGTCACCACGCCGCCGGGCGCGGCGCAGCCCGCCGCGAGCAGCGCGACCAGCACCAGCAGGGATCTCATCCGGTGGGTTCCCAAAAGATCGGCCTCCCGTCCGCGAAGGGACCGGGAGGCCGGGCGTCGACGGGGATCAGATCTTGGGGCAGATGTCGTACATGATCCGGAAGAGCCGGCTCGACTCCGGCGTCTGGCCGGCCGGCAGCGCGAAGTACGCCTTGGTGGCGTCGACGCACTGCGTGAGCAGGTCGTGCTCGTCCTTGAGCGACGACTCCTTGCTCTTGTTGTCGCTCAGGCCCTTGTCCGCCTTGGCCTGGTCGTCCTTGACGCCGGCCAGCTCGCCGTCCTTGCCGGCGCGGGCGGCGGTGGTGTCGCCCAGCTCGCCGTTCTTGGTCACGTAGAGCACGGTGAACACGCCCGCGACCACGGCCAGGACCGCGGCGACGATGCTCAGCACCAGGATCGGCGGCTTGCGCCGGGGCTGCTGCTGCGGCTGGGGCCGCGGCTGGGCGTAGGCGCCGTACGGGGTGCCCTGCGCGGGCGTCGCGTACGGATTGGGCTGCTCGGTCGGGACGAGCTGACCACCCTGGGCCGGGGTGTAGACCTGGTTGTACTGCGGTTGCGGTTGCGGTTGCGGTTGCGGCTCGTACGGCTGGGTGTACTGCGGCTGGCCGTACTGCTGCTGCGCGGGGTCCGGCTGGGCCGGTACGCCATAGGGGTTCGAGTGGGGATCGGGCGAGGTCATCGGGACTCCAAGGGGGTGGCGGCGGTGCGGACGGTCAGCAGTTGGTCCGGACCTTCTTCAACGCGGCGTCCAGTTCGGCGTCCGAGCCGGCGCGGGCCGCCCGGATGACCTCCTTGCCGACGTCGCCGCACTTGTGCAGCTCCGTGTTCTGACCTTCCAGCGTGGTGATCCGGTTGGCGATCTCGTCGCTGCTCTTCTTGGTGTCCTGGAGCTTGTCCTTGGCCTCGGTGAGGCTGGTGGTGACCTCGTCGAGCCGGCGTGCCTCGGCCTCGGCATCCTTGTTCGCGCCGAAGTACAGGACGGCCATGAGCACGGACGCGCCCAACAGGAGCACGATGCCCACGCTCAACAGGATCACCGCGGTGCGCCCCTTGGCCGGCTGCTGCGGCGGCGGCACGACGCCGGGTTGCTGCACCTGCTGCGGCCCCGTATAGAAGCCGCCCTGCTGCGGCGGAACCCCCTGCGGTGGCAGGCCCGGATAGGCGTTCTCCGTCATCTCCCCCTCATTTCCCGAGCTTTCCCGACGACAAGTGCAAAGTTAAAGGCCAAACGAGACAAGTGACACCATCCGCCTCCATGACCACCCGGATGCCCGCCTGGGGAGCGGGCCGTCCGGAGCCCTCGGAACCAGGGGGGACCGAGGGGTGACATCCGATGGTTGGACTCCACCGGAGGGCGTTCGGTGCTACGGGAACCCGTAGTGCCTTTTCCGCAACGATGCGGCGACTTTACCGTCGGCCCACCCAGCCAACCGAGGCCGGTACCGCGGGGGAAGGCCCCGTGCACGGATCGTTGATCGATCTTTACCGGGTCGTTCGACGCACGGATCAGCCGAACGCGGCGGACAGCCGGGTCATGCCCTCGGCGATCCGCTCGGGCGTGTTGGTCGTGAACGACAGCCGCAGCGTCGAGTGGTCCGGGGTCGTCGCGAAGAACGGCCCGCCCGGCACGAACGCCACGTCGTGCTTCAACGCCCGCTCCAGCACCACGGCCGCGTCCACGTCGCCCGGCAGCCCGGCCCACACGAACATGCCGCCGTCGGGGGTCGTCCACGTCGACCCGGCGGGCAACGTGCCCGGCAACGCCGCGAGCATCGCGTCCCGCCGCACCCCGTACTCCCGGCACAGCGTCGCCACGTGCGCGTCCAGGTCGGTCTCCGCGAGGTAGGTCGCCGCGGCGGCCTGGTCGATCGTCGACGTGTGCAGGTCGGCCGCCTGCTTCACGACCACGAGCGCGCGCAGCAGGTCCGCCGGCGCCCGCAGCCACCCGAGCCGCAGGCCGGGCGCGCCCACCTTGGAGAAACTGCCCACGTGCAGCACCCGGTCGCCGAACGACGCCAGGGTCGGCACGGCCTCGCCCGCGTACCGCAGCTCGCCGTACGGGTCGTCCTCCACGACCCAGAACCCGTGCCGCGACGCCAGGTCCGCGATCGCCGCCCGGCGTGCGGCGGGCAGCGTCCGCCCGGTCGGGTTGGCGAACGTCGGCACCAGGTACAGCAGTTCCGGCTTCGACCGCTCGACGACCTCGGCCAACGACTCGGGCACGAGACCGTGCTCGTCACCGGCCACGGGCACGAGCCGCGCACCGGCCAGACCCAGGCACTGCAACGCCGCCAGGTACGTCGGTTCCTCGACCGCGACGACCGCACCGGGTTCGAGCAGCGCCGTCGCGATCAGCGTCAGCGCCTGCTGCGACCCGCTGGTCACGAGCAACTGCCCGGCGTCGGTCGGCAGTCCGCGTCCGGTCAGCCGCGCGGCGATCGACGCGCGCAGGTCGGGATCGCCCTCGGTGGGCGCGTACTGCAGGGTGCGCCGGGACACGGCGCGGTCGAACGCGGCCCGCAGGCCGTCGACGTCGAACAGCTCGGGCGCGGGCAGACCGCCGGCGAACGAGATCACCTCGGGACGCGACACCAGGGCGAGCAGGTCTCGCACGGGCGAGCTTCGGACGTTGAGCGCACGCATCGGCCACCTCGGGGACGCGGAGGACTACGGACGCGATCGTGTCACGTGACAGGCTGCACCGGGGTGGGAGCGCGGACATCATCGTAGGCGACCGACGAGCCGAGAGGACTGTGATGCGTGCCGACGTGAACGGCGTGGACACCTGGTACGAGGTGCGCGGCGAGGGCGAACCGGTGGTGCTGCTGCACGGCGGGTTCAGCGATTCGCGCGACTTCGAGGACAACCTCGCCGGTCTCGCCGACCGGTTCCGCGTGTACCTGGTGGACCGGCGGGCGCACGGCCGTACCCCGGACGTCCCCGGCCCGGTGACCTCCGACGACCTGGCCGACGACGTGGCGGCGTTCCTGTCCGACGTCGTCGGCGGACCGGCGCACGTGGTCGGGTACAGCGCGGGCGGGGTGGTCGCGCTCGCGGTGGCCTTGCGCCATCCCGGACTCGTGCGCCGGCTGGTGCTGATCAGCACGGCGTTCGCGGCGGACGGCTGGCTGTTCCTGCCCGACCCGGCGGGGGAACTGCCCGCCGAACTGGCCGACCGCTACGCCGAGGTCTCCCCCGACGGCCGCGACCATCTGCCCGTCGTGGTCGCGAAGTTCGGCGAGGCCGCGCGCGGCAAGGGCTGCACCGCCGAGGCGTTGCACGACGTCGACGTGCCCGCGCTCGTGCTCGCCGCCGACGACGACCTGATCCGCCTCGACCACACCGTGGCCATGTACCAGGCGTTGCCACAGGGACAACTCGCCGTCGTGCCGGGCAGTTCGCACCTGCTGCTGTTCGAACGGCCGGGGCTGTGCCGGGGACTGGTCGCCGACTTCCTGACGACCGACCCGCACCGGTTGATGCCGATCGCCCGCGCACCGCGATGAGCGCCCGGCTGATCCGGGTCGACGGCCGGCCCGCGCTGCGGTTCGAACGGGACTTCGCGGCGTCGCCGGTGCGGGTGTGGCGCGCGGTGTCCGAGCCCGACCGGCTCGACCACTGGTTCCCGGCCGCCGTCGAGATCGACGGCGACGTGCTGCGGTTCACGTTCCCCGACAGCGCGCCCGAGGTGGTGACGTCCGGTGCGGTGCTGGAGTTCACGCCGCCCGAGGTGTTCGCGTTCCGCTGGAACACCGACGTGCTGCGGTTCGAGGTCGCCGCGCACGGTTCGGGGACGCGGCTGGTCTTCACGAACACGTTCGAGCACGAGCGCACGGCCGCGCGCACCGCCGCCGGCTGGGACTCGTGCCTGCGCGCGTTGACCGCCCGCCTCGACGGGTCGACCGTGCCGCCCGTGACCGGCTGGCGCGAACCGGTCGAGCGGTACGTGCGCGAGTTCGGCCTGGACCGGGGGCACGCGACCGGCAACGAGGTCCGGTTCGTCCGCGACCTGATGTGGCAGCCGGTCGACGCCGCGTGGCGGGTGTTCCACGACGAGGTCGGCGTGGCCACGCCGCAGGTGCCGCTGGGCACGGTGGTGGCGCGGACGGCGCACGTGCTGGTCGACGAGGGACCGACGGGCCGGGTGCGGCGCGAGGTGCGCCACGACCCGGACCACGGCACGTGGGTGGCGTTGACCCACACCGTCGCCGAGCCGGGGTTCGTGCCGACCGCGTTGGCGTCGTGGCACGTGCAGCTCGACCGGCTGTTCGCGGCGGCGGCCGGCGGTCCGGTGCCGCCGTGGCCGGCGGACCGGTTCGCCGCGCTGCTCGCCGACTACACGAGGCGGGAATCCAGTCGCGCCAGGTAATCCCGGCCGTACTCGCCGTTCTCCAGGTCGGTGTACAGGACCTCCGGCAGGTCGGCCTCGACCCACCCGGACCGCGACGCGGCGGCGAGCGCGATGGTCGCCACGGTGTCGACGTCACCGGTGAACGCCACGCACGCGCGCAGCACCTCGCTCGCCCGCGTGTGCGACGCCAACGCGGTCAACGCCGCGCGGACGCTCATCACGCCCTTGGAACCGACCTTTCCCGTCCACGGGACGGCCCAGCGGGGCTCGTCGAGCGTGCGCGCGACCCAGGCGCCGACGTCGGCGACCGGACCGAGGTCGTGGTGGCAGTAGTGCACCGCCAGCGCCGCCGCGCGCGCCGCCGCGATGCCGTCCGGGGTGTCGTGCGTGACGCGGGCCTGGATCTCCGCGTGCCGGACGACATCGGTCACGGAATGCAACAACCCGAGCGGTCCGGAACGCATCGCGGCACCACTCTTGTCACTGTCCGGTCGGATCCGTTCCAGGAATTCCGAGCCGGACTCGATCTTCTCCAGGAAAAGCTGGAACCCGCGCGCGTAACCCTCTCGCGGATCACGCCGGAACACTTCGACGAACCGCTCGGCGATCACTTTCGGTGACCACTCGTCACCGGATACCAGAAGTTCCGCCAACGCGAGCGAGAGTTGAGTGTCATCTGTGTACGCCCCAGGCCGAACGCCCAGGTGGGTGGGGTGCTGCACATATCCGGCGAGCGTGTTATAAGTCGCCGTGAACTCCGGGTCCGCATACTCGAACCCGGCACCGTAGGCATCCCCGATCGCCAGTTCGACCAGCACCCTATGCCCCCTCTAACACGATGTTATGACCACTTTGATATAGCCCATTCAACCCTATCGGATGGTAAAAATCCCGTGACCAAAGACACCCTGTGCGCGAGAAATCGCGTGTCTTTCGGAAACGAGGAACCTTGCGACTCACCAGGCTGATCCCCGCGCTCGCGGCCGCGGCCATGGCGGTGCTGGGCTTCGCGCCCACCGCCGCGACGGCCGCCCCCGCGGGCGACGTGACGCCGTACATCATCGGCGGTGGCTACGCGACCAGCGCGCCGTGGGCGGCGCGACTGTTCTCCAACGGCCAGCAGACCTGCACGGCGACCATCATCGCGCCGACCTGGATTCTCACGGCCAAGCACTGCGTGAGCGGCGGCAACCTGTCGTTCCGCATCGGCAGCCTCGACCAGACCAGCGGCGGCACGGTGGCCAACGGCGCGCAGATCGTCAACCACTCCGCGTCCGACCTCTCGCTGGTCCGGCTCGACCGGTCGGTGTCGGCGACCTACATCCGGCTCGGCGCGGCGGGTTCGGTCACCGTCGGCCAGTCCGTGCAGGTGTACGGCTGGGGCGCCACGTCCCAGTGCGGCTCCGAGATCAACTGTCAGTCGCAGCGGCTGAAGGTCGCGACCGTCACCGTCACCGGTGGCTGCACCGACGCCTACAACGGCTCGGCGATCTGTGCCCGTCGCGGCAACGGCATCACCGCCGGTGGCGACTCGGGCGGCCCGATGGTCGCCAACGGCACCCAGGTGGGCGTGGCGTCCACCAGCGACCGCCAGACCACGACCGCGTACACCAACGTGACGCGGTACCGGTCCTGGATCCAGTCCGTCGCGGGCGTCTGATCCGGTTCGACCACGCGGAAGGCCCGTCCCCCTGGAATCCGCCCTGGGGGTACGGGCCTTCCGTCCTTTCCGGACCGTTTGTCAGCCCCGTCGACGCGCGACCAGCAACGAGGTCGCGCCGACGAGCACGAGCAGGGCGCCGATCGGCACGAGCCAGGCGACGCGGTCGGGACCGGTGACGGCGAGGTCCGGGCGACGCCCGCCGCCACCGGAGTCTGGGCCGCACGGACCGGTGGTCGCGCACGTGGTGGTGGTCGTCTGTTCGGCAGTGGTCGGCGCCGGTTGAGTCGTCGTCGTGGTGGTCGTGGGTTGGGCCGCGCACCCGGGCAGGTCGCCGTCGAACGCGTACGCGTGGAACTCCTGCCCGGAGTTCGTGCCGCCGCCGTGCGCCAGGTCGCCGGTGGTGAAGAACCGGCCCGCGTGGCCGGGCGCGGTGACCGTGGTCAGCGAGGTCGGGTCGCCGACCAGCGTGCTGCCCTGGAACTGGCCGAGACCGCCGATCAGCACCGACGTCGCGGTCGGGAAGTTCCACAGCAGACGCTCGCGCAGCCCGTTGAGCGGGTCGACGTCGGCGAGGTCGCCGCTGCTGGTCACGATCGACCGGTCCGTGCCCAGGACGTTGACGAGCACGGTCGCCCCGGCGGGGACGTCCTCGAAGACGATCTCCTGCTGGGCGCCGGCCGGGCCCGTCACGTCGGCGTCGACGGTGAAGACCTGGAGCGACGAGGTGTCGTCGCCGGTGAACAGGGTTCGGAAGCCCTCGTTGACGACCGTCCCGGTCGGTGTGGCGGCGGCGTAGCACGTGCTCGCGGCCTGTAGTTCGGCGGCGAGCGGGGCATAGGGCAGGAACGCGTCGTCGTCCTGCACGGCGGTGCCGGTGGTCGTGCCGGTCAACGTGCCCGCGTGGCGCACCACGCCGCCGTCGGCCAGCAGTGTCTGCCCGGTCGCGATCGTCACGTCACCGCCGGTCACCAGGAAGTCCGCGCCGTCCGACGGCGGCACGCGCGAGCCGACGCCCGCGATGCCGATGTTGTAGATCGTGCCGCCCGTGGTCTTCTCCAGCGAGAAGTCGCCGCCCACGACGATCCGGCCCTCGCTCTCCACGGCGCCGACGCCCGCGTCGAAGTCACCGCCGACGAACACGGTGACGCCGTCGTCACGGCCGGTGAACGCGCCGTTGTTCACGGGCGGGTAGGTGTCGGGGCAGTCGTCGCCGACACACGGGCCGAGGCCGCCGGGCAGCGGGGCCGCGACACCGGTGCCCGGTGTCGCGGCGAGGACGAGCAGCGCGGAAGCCCCGGCCAGGGCGAAAGTGCGGATCATGGCGTCGATGCTGTGGGCGGGCCACCCGGCCGGCGCGCGGAAAGCCCGACGGCCACCCCACCGTGTGACGGGCCGGCGGAATGCGGGCCGGCGGACGGCTTGCCAGGTGGGATGCTGCGCGGGTGACCCCCGAGGAACTCGCCCACCTGCGCCGGGCGCGCGACCTGATGGACCGCGAGTACGCCCGGCCGCTGGACGTGCCCGCGATGGCCCGCGCCGCACTGATGTCGCCCGCGCACTTCTCGCGGCAGTTCAAGCTGGCGTACGGCGAGACGCCCTACAACTACCTGATGACCCGCCGGATCGAACGGGCGCAGGCGTTGCTGCGGCGCGGCGACCTGAGCGTGACCGAGGTGTGCGTCGAGGTCGGGTGTACGTCGCTGGGGTCGTTCAGCACCCGGTTCACCGAGTTGGTCGGAGAGTCGCCGAGCGCCTACCGGGCGCGATCGCACGAGGCGATGGCGCGTGTTCCGGCGTGCTACGCCAAGACCGCGACCCGGCCGAGCAGGATTCGAGAAGCGCGGGGCTGACCGCGCCGCATAGGTTCTGCGGCATGGACATCAAGCTCTCGCACTCCTTCATCGCCGTCGACGACCAGGACAAGGCGCTCGCGTTCTACCGCGACGTGCTCGGCTTCGAACTGCGCACCGACACCGACCTCGCGGGCTTCCGCTGGCTCACGGTCGGCATCCCCGGCCGCCCGGACTGGGAGCTGGTGCTGGAGAACCCGCGCATGGGCCGCTCCCCGGAGGACGGTGCCGCCGTCGCGGCCCTGGCCGCCAAGGGCGTGCTGGGCACGCTGATCTTCTACGTGGACTCGTGCGACGAACTGTTCGAGCGGGTCAGCGCCTCGGGCGCGGAGGTCGTGCAGGAGCCGATCGACCAGCCCTACGGCGTGCGCGACTGCGCGTTCCGCGACCCGGCGGGCAACCACCTGCGGTTCTCCGGCCCCGTGAAGGGCTGACGACGCGTCGTCGTCGTGCGACGATCGGGTGGTGCCGCGTGATCGTGACTCCTCCGGCCGGGCGCGCAACAACCGCCCCCGGGACGCACTCGGCCGGCCGCTGCCCTACGGGCTGCCCGGCGTGGAACGACAACCGGAAGGCGTGCCGCGAACACCGGAGCGGACGTTGGCCGAGGCCCAGCGGTTGCTCGACGAGGGCAAGCCGTTCCACGCCCATGAGGTGTTGGAGGACGCTTGGAAGGCCGCGCCGGAGGACGAACGTGAACTCTGGCGCGGTCTCGCGCAGCTCGCGGTCGGGTTGACGCATGCGGCGCGGGGCAACGTCCGGGGCGCTCGGGCGTTGTTGGATCGCGGGGCGGCGTCGATCGCGCCGTTCTTGGATGTCGCGCCGCACGGGCTGGACGTGGCGGGGCTCGTGGAGTGGGCGGACGGGGACGTGTCGACTGTGCCTCGGCTCGTCTTGTAGCGCTTTCCGGTGGCTTTGCGTTCCCGAACGCGCGAGTTATGCGTTCGGACACCGCGAGTTGTGCGTTCAGGCACCACGAGTTGTGCACTCGGGACTGCGAGTCGTGGGCCGTGGAGTCGGCGGATTCGGGTGTGACGGGGCTCATGGGCGGGTATGCGGGAGGAACTTCCCCACCGGTCCCCTCGGAGGTCGTCATGCTCGCCATCGTTGCCGCTGTCCTGTTCGGTCTGGCTCTGCTCCTCGATCTGGCCGGGGCCTCGCTCGGTGTCGTGACCGGGGGTCTGCTGGTGACCGCCGGACTGCTGTGCGTCGCCCTGCACCTGGCCGGTGTCGGTGCGGGTGCTCGGACGCTCTCGTTCCGGCGTCGGCGCTGACGCCGGCGGTTAAGCTCGCGGCGTGATCAGGGTGTTGCGCGACCTCGCGACCGGATTCAAGGTGCTCGGCGAGGGATTCGGGTTGGTGTTCCGGTCGCCGAGGTTGTTGCTGATCGGGGCGATCCCCGCGTTGATCACGACCGTGCTGCTGATCGGCGGACTGGTCGGGCTCGTCGCCGGCATCGACGACATCGCCGCGTGGATCACGCCGTTCGCCGACGACTGGAGCGACGGTGCCCGCACCACGATCCGGGTCGCGGCCGGGGTGTCGGTGCTCGGCGCGTTCGTCGCGATCGGGCTGTTGGCGTTCACGGCCATCACGCTGATCGTCGGCGGCCCGTTCTACGAGCACATCGCCGAGACCGTCGAGGACGAGCACCTCGGCGGTGTGCCCGAGTCCCAGCGCGTGTCGTGGTTGCGCTCGGCCGGTGTCGGGCTGCGCGACGGCCTGCTGCTGATCGGGATCGCGATCCTGTGCGCGATCCCGCTGTTCCTGGCCGGGTTCATCCCGGTCGTCGGGCAGACGGTCGTGCCGGTGCTCGCGGTGTGCGTCAACGCCACGCTGCTGGGCATCGAGGTGACCGGCATCCCGTTCACCCGGCGCGGGCTGCCGCTCAAGGTCCGCCGCCGGGTGTTGCGGCAACGCCGGGCGATCACGCTCGGTTTCGCGATCCCGGTCTACCTGCTGTGCCTGATCCCGTTGGCGGCACTGGTCGTGATGCCCGCCGCGCTCGCGGGCGGCACGGTCCTCGCGCACCGGCTCCTGGCCCGACCCGTCAGCTGAACGGGATCCAGGCGCGTTCGGCGAGTCCGTCGAGCGCGTTCACCCGCACGCCCGCGTGCGACACCGTCCACAGTTCGTCGCCGATCACCATCGACCGCAACGAACCGCCCGGGATCGGGTGCGACACCGTGCCCCGGGCCGTGATCGCCCGGTCGGCCACGTCGAGCACGAGCACGCCCTGGCCGACGGGCACGGCCAGAACCGGTGCCCGATAAAGGAAAGCGTGCGGGTCGAACTCGGCCTCCGAGTGCGTGCCGGGCAGGTGGTAGGCGGCGAGGCGGGTGGGTGCCTCCGGGTCCGTCACGTCGAACAGCGACACCTGCGTGCCCCGCACACGCCCGCGTTCGTCGGCCTCCTGGCCGATCCCGAGCAGCCGCCCGTCGCCCGCCGGGTGCAGGTACGCCGAGTAGCCGGTGATCTTCAACTCCCCGGTGACGCGCGGTTTCGCCGGGTCCGACAGGTCAAGCGTGTACAGCGGATCGGTCTGCCGGAAGGTGACCACGTACCCGACCGGCCCGGCGAACCGGACGCTGTACACCCGTTCGCCGTGCCCGAGTCCGTCGACCGCGCCCACCTTCACGAGCTTGTCGCCCTCCTGCCGGAGCACGGTCACGGTGCTCGACGACCGGGTCCGCGTGGCATCGGGTTCGAGCGTGGTCGCCACGCGCAGCAGTCCGTCGTGTTCGGACAGCGAGTACTGGTTCAGCACCACGCCCGGCACCTCGCCGGACGCCGCGTACACGGGCGGGCCCGGCCGGGACACGTCGAAGCGGTGCACCGCGGTCACGGTGGCCGGCGCGAACCCGGCGCCGCGGGCGTCGGCCACGTAGAGACCCGTACCGGTGCCGTACACGGTGTCGCCGTCGGCCAGGACCGTGACCGCGTCGCCGGTGCCCAGCCCACCCGGGAAGTCGAACGTGAGCACGGTCAGCAGCGAGGTCGCGGACGGCACGTCGGGGTGGCTGATCCGGTCGCACGCGACCAGGGCACCTTCGGAGCGCGCACCGGATTCCGCCAGCCGGTAGCGCGGCAGCCACGCGTCGACGGGCGCGCTCGCCGCGATCTCCTGGTTGCGCCGCAACGATTCCCGGGGTGTCACCGTCCCGTCCGGGTACCCGAAGGGCAGGTTCGGCGCCGAGTGCACGACCACGCGCACGACGTCGCCCACCTGCCGCGCGTCGACGAACCGGGCGTCGACGTCGAGCGTGCCCAGGACCCGCGGCGGACCGGACAGGTCGACCAGCGTCACGGTGGTGGCGTCGACCATGATCCGCCGGTCGACCGGATCGCCGGTCGCGACACCGAACACCAGCGCCCGGTCGCCGTGGAGCAGCACCCCGGTCGCCGGGCCCGGCAGATCCGACAGGCCGGCCACGGTCCCGCTCGCCACGTCCAGCACCCTGAGCCGACCGTCGACCACGCTCACCACGCGCCGGCCGTCGGTCTTCACCAGGTCCGGCTCGTCGGCGGCGGCCTCGTGCCGGTTCGTGGTCGAGTGCTCGGGCGTCCGGGCGGTCGGCGGCGCGGCGTCGCCGACCGTCCGCTCCATCGTGAGGTAGGGACCGCCGAGTCCGTACTCCGTGACGTGCGGCAGGATCGCGCGCCGCAACGCGGTCGCGGCCGTGTCGCACGAGTCGTACGCCACGAGCGCCGGATCGCCGGTGGGCACCACCGGCTCCTCGACCTCGGGCCCGGACGGCACGGCCGACGCCGCGCACACCCCCGCCACCACCACCGCGCCGCACACCCGACCCCATCGCTTCACGTCCCCTGGACGGGACGACGGGGTGAAAACGTTGCGCGGCGGCCGGATCGCGCCGCCGCGCCCGTCGTCACGACGCGAGCTGCTGCCGGATCTCGGTCTCGTAGGACGACACCCGCGCGTACACGCCGGGGTAGCGGGCCGACGCGCAGCCCTCGCCGAACGACGTCACGCCGATCAGCTTGCCGCCCGCGACCAGCGGACCGCCCGAGTCGCCCTGGCAGGTGTCGACGCCGCCCTGCGGCAGGCCCGCGCACACCATGTGCTGGGGCTTGTACTGGCTGCCGTAACCCGCCGAGCAGGTCTGGTCGCCGGTCACCGGCACGCTCGCGCGCAGCAGGTAGCGCGACGGCTGACCACCGGCCCGTGTCGTGCCCCAGCCCAGGATGGTGGTCGACGTGCCCGCGGTGTACAGGTTCGCGTCGGCGGCCGTGGCCACCGGCAGCGTGGCCTGGGTGAGGTTCCGGTCCAGCGTGAGCACGGAGACGTCGTACCCGCGCGTCACCGAGCTGAAGCTCGGGTGGATCCAGATCCTGGTCACGCGGGCGGCGGTGCCCGCCGAGGAGTTCTTGTCGTCACGGCCCGCGACCACGAGCACGGACGAGGCGACGTCGTCCTCGGTGCAGTGCGCGGCGGTCAGGACCTTGTTGGGTGCGACCAAGGTGCCGCCGCAGTACTGATAGCCGCTGGTCGTGGCCAGGTACACCACCCACGGGTACTGGGCGGTGCTCGCCCGCGTGCCGCCGACGATCGTCGCGCCGGGGTCGGCCGCCGCCGCGCTCACGCCCGCGACCGGCAACAGGACCGCCGCCACCACGAGCCCGAGCCACGACCGCAGGCGGCGCAGGGTTTCCGCCATGATCATCCCCTCCTCGGTGTTCTTGCGGGTGGACGTGGTGTCCACGCCGGATTTCGTGCACACAGCGCAACAGAACGACGACGCAGCGCACAAGATCCGGCAGTCGTGGGCCGATCGGCCGTCCGTCGGACGGCGTGGTTGACTCGACCGGTACCGCAATCCGAATCCCGAGGAGTTCCACCCATGGCCCTCAGCAAGCCCGAGGTCGCGCCGCACGACGGGCCCGTGCCCGCCGACCTCGTGATCGAGGACATCACCGTCGGCGACGGCGCCGAGGCGGTCGCCGGGCGTCCGGTGAGCGTGCACTACGTGGGCGTCGGCTTCGAGACCGGCGAGGAGTTCGACTCGTCCTGGAGCCGCAACCAGGCGTTCCAGTTCCCGCTGGGCGGCGGCCGGGTCATCGCCGGCTGGGACCGCGGCGTGCAGGGCATGAAGGTCGGCGGCCGGCGCAAGCTGGTCATCCCGCCGCACCTGGCCTACGGCGACCGCGGCGCGGGCGGCGTGATCAAGCCCGGCGCCACCCTGATCTTCGTGGTGGACCTGGTCGAGGTCCACTGACCGACGACCGACACGGCCCCGGTGTCCACTGTGGACACCGGGGCCGTGTGGCGTACCGGCTCCGGTGTCCGGTCCGCCCCGTTAAGATCGGCGCACCGTCCTTGGGGGGAGTCGAAGGGATGTCCGACGCATGAGCCGGCCAGACGCACCGCCGAACGAGCAGGACCAGGAGCAGCTCGTCCGACGGCTGGGCCGGGCCATGCTCCCCGCCCTGCCCCCGGACTGGCGGCGGGTCCGCGCCGAGTACCGCGCGGCCGGCCGGCACATCGAGGTCGACCTGGCGTTCGCCGGTCCCGACGGGCAGTGGCGGCCGATCCGCCCGCCGATGGACGTCGTGCGGCTGTTCGGCGAACTGCGCGTCGTGATGCACACGCCCGACCGGGGCACGTGGCTCAGCGCGGTCTACGAGATCGAGGCACCGAGCGCGTTCGCGGTCGACTTCAACGCCGAGGACGAGCCGCGCTGGCGCAACGCTCCCCCGGTGATCGGCTTCCAGGACGAGCTGCGCACGTTCCCGCGTGCCGACGACCGCATCCCCGACTGGCTGCGCGAGCGCCTGGGCCTGCCGCCGCTGCGGGCGGTCGAACTGCGGATGGCGAACGTCTACGACGGACGCGACGGCGAGGGCCGTCCGGTGGTGAACCGGACCGTGCTCGACCCGGAGGTGCTGGAACCGCTGCTGGTCTACCTGGAGTCCGCGCCGGTGGTGGTGGTCGCGGACGAGGCGCCGGGCGTCGACGAGTTCGTGCCCGACGAGCGGGACGTGCCGCCGACGTTCCAGACCGACGGCACCTGGGTCTGGGCCGGCGCCGTGCCGCACTACCTGCGCAAGTACGGCCTGCCGCCGGACCCGGAGCTGGTCGGGCACGTGGTGGCACTGGGCTTCGACCTGTCCGATGTGGACGAACGGACGCTGCGCCACGCGGCCGAGTGGGTCAGGCGCGGCGCCTGACCAGCGGCACCAGGGCGACGACGCCGGCGAGCACGTAGGCGTTGCCGACCACGTGCTGCCACCACGACCAGTGCAGTTCCACGTCGCCCTCGCGCGGCAGGAACCAGTGCGGCCCGAGCAGGAACAGCACGGCGACGGCGACGGCCCACTTCCAGGACCGGTGCACGAGGTACACCAGGGCGGGCACGACCCACACCCAGTGGTGCGACCACGACACCGGTGACACCAGCAGGCCGCCGATCGCCACGGCCAGCAGGCCGGCGACCCGGTCGTCCCCACTGCGCCGGACCGCGAGCACGACGAGTGCCAGCACCGCCAAGCAGAGCACGCCCCACGTGGCCGTCTCGGCGAAGCCGGTGAGGCCCAGCCGGTGCACGAAACCGCGCAGCGACTGGTTGCCCGCATACGCCAGGCCGCCGACGCGGCCGGGGTCGAGCAGGGCGTCGAACCAGTAGTCGCGGGTGTCGGTGGGCGCGACCGCGTAGCCCAGCAGGCCGCACGCGACGAACGTGACGACGGCCGTGACGGCGGGCTTGACCTGCTTGCGCGCCAGGAAGAACAGCACGAACACGGCGGGCGTCAGCTTGATCGCGGCGGCGACGCCGATGAGCAGGCCGCGTGGCCACTTCGTGGTCGGCAGCAGGCAGTCCAGCGCGACCAGGCCGAGCAGCAGCAGGTTGATCTGGCCGAAGTCGAGCGTCTGGCGGACCGGTTCGAGCACCAGCGAACCCGCGGTCACGGCGAGACCGACGAACACCGCGCGGGCCGTGCGGCCGTACAGGTGGCGCGCGGTCGCCAGGGACACGGCCGTGAGCAGTGCGAGCCCGAGCGCGGTCCACAGGAACACGGCGACCGGCCACGCGGCCAGGGCGAGCAGGCTGAACAGCGCGGCGGCGATCGGCGGGTAGGTGAACGGGAGCGCGGGGCCGTCCAGCGGCTTGGGGAAGCCCTCGGCGTAGAGCCGCACGCCCTCCAGCCAGGCCCGCCCGCCGACGCGGTAGACCCGCAGGTCGATCAGCCCGTCGCCGGCCCGGACCAGGACCACGACCAGCGCCGCGATCATCACCGCGGCCCACAGGCCCATGACCCGCCTGTCCGCGCGAACCGGTGTCGACACGTGAATTCCACCCCCGCAGTGCTCCGGCCGGCCATGGTAGCGAGCGCCGCCATGAGAGCCGGATCACCATGCCCGACCGCCGGATGTCTACGCAGAGTGGCGAGTTGTGCACGCAAAGTCCGAGCCCTGCGACATTCGAGCGATACTCGCGCACAGAAGCGCACGTGCGGGATACCCTGTGCGCATGAGTCCCGCTCTGGAGTCCGTGCTGGCGAAGGCCGGCCTACAGGTCACCCCCGACGAGTTCCTCGACCTCGTCGCGGACGCCGCCCGGCGACTCGCGCCGCCCCACCCCGAACCGGCCGGCTACTTCACCCCCGACCAGCGGGCCGCGCTGACCGACGTCGGCCTCGACCTGAGCCCCGTCACCGGACGCGACGACCGGTCGCGCGCCCGTACCGTCGTGGCGCACGCCGTGCTGCGCGATTCGGCGCTGTCGGTCGCCGAGGCGGCCCGCACGCTCGGCGTCGACACCAGCCGCGTGCGGCACCGACTCGGCGTCGGCCGCCTGGTCGGCTGGAAGGACCGGGGTTCGTGGCGACTGCCCGCGTGGCAGTTCGCGGGCGCGGGCGTGCTGCCGGGCCTGGAGGTCGTGCTCGCGGCCGTGCCCGCCGACCAACCCGCGCTCGTCGTCGCCGGGTTCATGACCACGCCGCAGGAGGACCTGCCGGTGGACGGGGTGCCCGCCGCGCCCCGGGACTGGCTGCTGGCGGGCGGCGAGGCGGCACGGGTGGCCGCACTGGTCGCCGGACTGGGAACCCCGGCCTGACACGTGTCCCGACTCCCCCTGCCGCCGGCCCCGGCCGTGCTCCAGGCTTCGCTGCGCCGCACCGAGGACGTCGTCGCGGTGCACCGCGCCACCCGGATGGTCCGCATCTTCACGGCCAAGGGCCTGCACCCGCAGCGCTGGAACAGCTTCCGCTACACCGGCCCACTGCCGCACGCCCGCTTCGACACCCAGATCGGCGCACCGGACGGCTCGTTCGTCCACGCGCCGGACCAGGGTGTGCTGTACTTCGGTCTCACCGTGAGAACGTCGGTGGCCGAGGTCTTCCAGGCCACGTCGGTGGTGGACCGCCGCACCCGCAGCCCGTTCATGGTGATCCTGAGACCACGCAGGACCCTGCGCCTACTCGACCTGACCGGCCTCTGGCCGACCCGCGTCGGGGCGTCCCAGGAGATCTCTTCGGGCCCCAAACACCTGACCCAGGCCTGGGCCCGCGCGATCCGCGCGGCATATCCCGAGTTGGACGGCCTGTGGTACCGCTCGTCGATGGACTCCGGCGACCCCGCGATCTGCCTGTGGGACCCACCCGGCGGCACCGGCCTGCCCGCCGCACCCGACGTCCTGCTCCCGTTGGAACACCCGGGTCTGGACCTGCCACTGGCCCGAGTCTGCGAGGACCTGAACTACACCCTCCTGGGCTGATCCGACACATCACCGGACAGCACTACGAACTCAGGATGCCCGAACGCACGACTCGCGGTGTCCGAGTGCACAACTCGCGGTGTCCGAACGCATAACTCGCGCGTTCGGGAACGCAAAGCCACGGGCAGAAGCCCCTACACCGAACTGGACTGGGCCCGCCGCCGAGGCACCGGCAAGAACCGCCCGTACCGCACCTCAGGCAGATGAGACCCGGCCAACTCGTACCGATGCACCAACCCGTCGTGCCGCCACCCATGCTCCTCGTAAAAGGCCCGACTACGCGCGTTGTCCTGGAAAACCCACAGCACCGCGTACCGGAACCCCTGATCCACCAGGTGCTTCACCCCGGCCTCGTGCACCACGTGCCCCGCACCCGTCCCATGCACCCGGGGATCGGCATAGATCGCCACCAGCTCACCGGTGTGCAGATCGGGATGGGCGTCGTCGCCCTCGCGCACCGCGTCCACCGCGCAGTACGCCCCGATCGTCCCGTCCTCGTCCACCGCGACGAACACCCGACTCGGTTCCGGCAACCGCAGTACCCGGGTCAACGCCGGCAGTCGGCTCTCCGGCAGCATCCGGTCGAGCACCGGGTCGTCCACGATGCCCCGGTAGGAGTGCTGCCAGGCGTCGACGTTGATCCTGGCGATCTCCGGGGCGTCGTCGGGCCTGCCGACGCGCACGGTCCATCGCATGGTCGAAGGGTGCCCCACCCGCGCTCGCTCCCGCTACCGGTTCCGTGAATGCCGTTCAGGACTTGACCGGCGACCGGGCGGCCCCCGCGCACAGATATCCCGCGTAGGACCGGCCCTTGGTCGAGAACCTGGTGGCCCGGAACCGCCCCGGGTCCAGGTCGTGGAACCGGGTCCGCACCACGTCGTCGTAGAGCTGCCGGGAGATCACGAGCACCAGGTCGTCGCCGCACTCGGCCAACGTCCGCCGCACCACCTGCGCGTCGAGCAGCCGCGACGTCACGATCGGCGCGTCGCCCACCACCCCGAACCGCCCCGGGATCAGCGGTCCGCAGTGCATCGCCACGCGCATCCGCAACGGCGTGCCCGCCGTGCGCAGTCCGGCGAGCGCGGACGCGAGGCAGTCCGTGAACGCGCCCACGACCCACGCGGTGTCCACGTCGGCGGGCAGCACGGCCAACTCGCCGTCGCCACGCGGCTGCCGGTACCACCCCGACCGGTCGAGCCCGCAGTCGGCGGCGGCCACGTCGAGCACCTCGCCCAGCCTGGACTGGACTCGGGACTGCTCCAGGGCGTCGAGGCGGCTGTAGCCCTCCACGTCGACCGCGACGAGGAGGCGGTAGACAAGTCCGTCGAACAGTTGCGGCGTCACGGGTCCAGCATCCGCCGCACCACCGGGGGGAAGTAGCGGATTCACCGGGTTTCCCACGAACCTTCCGCGATCCGGCCCAACGCCCGTGCGTCCACGATCGTCTGGGTCCGATACCCCATCCGCACGACTCCGCGATCACGCAACGCACGCAGTTCCTTGCGTGCCGTGTCCTCTTCCACACCGATCAACGCGCCGACCTCCTTCTGGGTCAGGCCGAGGTCGATCATCACGCCCTGCGGCACGGTCCGCCCGTACCCCTCGGCCAGCTCGGACAGCACTCGGGCCAATCGGACCTGCGCGGTGAAACAGCTGAAGTCCACGCGCCGCTTGTCCGCCCACATCAGGGTGCGCATGATCATCCGGTCCAGGGCGAGGTGCGCGCCCGGCGAGTCGGCCAGGTAGCGCCGGAAGTCGGCCGCGGTGACGATCCGCACGCGCGACTCGGCGCACGCGGTCACGGTCGCCGACCGGGGATCCCCGCTCAGCGCGGCCATCTCGCCGACCAGGTCGCCGCCGATCTTGATGTTGAGCAGCGCGAACCGGCCGTTGTCCAGCGTCCGGGTCACCTTCACGATCGCGCGCAGCAACAGGACCACGTGGTCGGTGCGCTCGCCCTCGCGCAGCATGACGTCGCCCTGCCGGTATGCCTTCTCCACGCCCAACGCGAGCAGCGCCGAACGGTCGTCGGGCGTCAGCCCTTCGACGAAGGTCCCCGGTGTCTTCGGCTCCATCACGACCTCCTCCGCGCGCTGCGCGCCAGTCTGCCGCGTCGCGTGGTGGCCGGGAGGCACAACGGGGCTTTCACCCCGGTTTGGAATCAGTCGAGGTGGCGGCCCCACCACGAGAGCACGTGGGCGAACCGCTGCGCGCGGTGGCGCGGTTTGCCCGACCGGGTCAGCTCGTGGCCCTCGCCGGGGAACAGCAGCAGCTCGGCCTCGACCCCGTTGCGCCGCAACGCCACGAACATGCGCTGCGCCTGCTCCAGCGGGCACCGCCAGTCGTGCTCGGAGTGCGCGACCATGAACGGGATCGAGATCTTCTCCGCGTAGGTCAACGGGCTCATCGCGCGCTGCGTCTCCAGGTTCGGCCCGCAGTAGGCGTCCGCGAAGTACCAGCCGATGTCCGACGAGCCGCCGAACGAGTCCCACGCGTTGACCGCGCGTTCGCTCCACGCCGCCCGGAACCGCTCGCCGTGGTGCGCGGCCAGCCACGAGGTCATGAACCCGCCGTAGGACCCGCCCATCACGCCGACCCGGTCCGCGTCGAGGTCGTCGCGTTCCAGCGCCACGTCGAGCACGGACAGCACGTCGTCGACGTCGACCGTGCCGAACCGGCCGATCACCGCCCGGCCGTGCTCCTGCCCGTAGCCCGCCGACCCGCGCGGGTTGGGCAGCACGACCGCGTACCCCGCGCCCGCGTAGACCTGGGCCTCGTCCCAGAAACCCCAGCCGTGGAACATGAACGGCCCGCCGTGCACGGCCAGCACGACCGGGTGCGGCCCCTCGCCGTCGGGCAGCACGAGCCACCCGTGCACCGGGTAGCCGTCGGACGCCGACCCGGACAGCTCGACGACCTCGTGCGCCTTCACCGCGCCGCCGAGGGCGGTCAGCGGCCCGGTACCGAGGCGCACCACCTCGCCGGTGTTGTCCGGCGTGCTCACCACGGCCACGACCAGGTCGCCGTCGGCGGCGAACGACTTCACGTGCGCCCGGTCGCCGGCGAGCAGTTCGAGGTGGTCGAGCGGGCAGCCGACGCCGTCGAGCGGCACGCGCCGCAACTGCACGGCGCCCCGGTCGCGCACGGCCACGAGCACGCCGTCGTCGGTGACCACGGGCGGGCCGGAGAGCTTCTCGCAGTCGACGGTCTCGGTGTCGGTGATCCGCACCGCGCCGCCCGCGCGGGTCCACCGCCACAGGCCGAGGTTGCGGGCGATGCCGGTGCCGCCGTGCGCCTCGATGCCGTAGAACAGCACGCCGCCGTCGGGCAGGCCGACGGGGAACGCGGCGTCGCCCTGGGTGCGGACCAGGAGTTCGGCCTCGCCGCCGGCCGCGGGGACGGAGTAGACGTCGGACTCCAGCGTCTCCTCGACGCCGAGGTCGCGGTCGGCGACGAACAGCAGTCGCGTGCCGTCGGCCGACCACGCCGGGTCGGCGACGTCGACCGTGCCGTCGGTCAACTCGACCGGCCGGGCGTCGGGGTCGAGCGCGTCGACGGTGAACAGGCGCGCCGGCCGGTCGCCGGTGAAGCCGATGTCGTCGAACCGGTAGTCGAGCCGGGTGATGTGCCGGGGCGCCTCGGCGTCGGGGGTCGGTGTCACGCCGTCGAGTTCCGAGCCGTAACGGCCGGGTTCGGGGACGCGCGCGACGAACGCCAGCGTGCGCGAGTCCGGCGACCACACCGGCACGCCCGCGCCCAGGACCAGGTCCGTGAGCCGCCGGGCGTCGCCGCCGGCCGCGGGCATCACGTACAGCTGCGGCGCCTTCCCCTCCCCCGGCACCCGGAGGAACGCGACCCGGCCGCCGTCCGGCGAGAGCCGGGGAGCCAGGTCGCGTTCGCCCCACGTGTAGCGGTGCGCGCCCGAACCGTCGAGCGCGACGCGGTGCAGCGCGCCGCGGTAGGCGTTCGCGCCGACGTCCGGTGTCGAGACGTCGACCAGGACGAGGTCGCCTCGCACCGAGACGGAGCCGGGAAGGGTCAGCGACGGAAGGTCATCGGGGCGCACGTCCAGGGACGTTACCCCGACTTGTTCTTAGCAAGGCTTACGAGATTTTGACGCTCACAGAAATCACGCGCCGACCTGCTTCACGGCCTCCGGATCGCGCTTCACCTTGATGAGCGAGGCGATCGTGGTAATGGCGAGTACACCCACGATCACGGAAAGCGACAGGCCGATCCCGATGACCGGGACGTCGAGCGGCTGCCCGTCGTTCAGGAACGGCAGCGAGTTCGTGTGCAGCGCTTCCAGGATCAGCTTCACGCCGATGAAACCGAGGATCACCGACAGGCCGATGGACAGGTAGACCAGCTTGCTGAGCAGGCCGCCGAGCAGGAAGTACAACTGGCGCAGACCCATGAGCGCGAACGCGTTGGCGGTGAAGACCAGGAAAGGTTCCTTGGTCAGACCGAAGATCGCCGGGATCGAGTCGAGCGCGAACAGCAGGTCGGTCGTACCGATCGCGACCATCACGATGAACATCGGCGTCACGTACCGGCGACCGTCGATCTTCAGGAACGACTTCGCCCCGTGGTAGGCGTCGGTCACCGGGAAGACCTTGCGGACCACGCGCAGCGCCGCGTTCTCCTTGAACTCCTCGGACTCGTCGTCGTGGTCGGTGCGCACGAGCTTGTAGCCGGTGTAGATGAGGAACGCGCCGAAGATGTAGAACACCCACGAGAACTGCGCGATCATGGTCGCGCCGAGCGCGATGAACACGCCGCGCATCACCAACGCCATCAGGATGCCGATCAACAGCACCTTGTGCTGGTGGATCGCGGGCACCTTGAACGTCGTCATGATGATCAAGAAGATGAACAGGTTGTCGACGCTGAGCGAGTACTCGGTGATGTACCCGGCGAAGAACTCGCCCGCGGGCGTACCGCCGGCGAAGTACCAGATGCCCAGACCGAACGCCACGGCGACGGCCACGTAGAAGGTCACCCAGCGGCCGGCTTCCCCGATCGTGACCTCATGCGGTTTCCGGTCGACGATCACGAGGTCGACCGCGAGCAACACCAGCAAACCGACGATCGTCGCGATCCACAACCACGCGGGAACAGCCATTGAGCAACCCTCCGGTTCTTGGCACACGCGCATGCCAATGACCGGAGGTCTCCTCCACCCGTCCGATGATCGGACCTGGCCGACGGAACCGGGAACCCGCCGTTGGGTTCCGTGCTGACGGCACCGCCGCTTAGGGAGTACTCCCCTCCATGTACGGCTACCAGTCTCGGGTATGAGCCCGCCTCCGCGCCACCCGAGGGTGACCGGACCCACCCGAGACCGGTACGTGAGCTGAGGCACGGATGTCCGATTCTCAGCAAAACCGGCCCGGTGGCGGTCGCCACTCTAAGGTCATGAGGTGGCCCTCTCCTCCCGCCTCCGCGGCAGGTGGTCGCTCCCCGCGCTCGTCCTCGTGGTCGCCCTGGTGGGCGCCGTCGTGGTCTGGACGCGCCAGGGCGACGACCCCGTCCCGGTGAGCACCCGCGACGCGGTGATCGACGTCCCGGAGAGTCCGGACAGCGACCGGACCATCGGCATCGACACCACCCTGTACCTGCCGACGCGCACCCCCGCGCCCGCCGTGCTGCTGGCACACGGGTTCGGCGGCGGCAAGGCGAGCGTGACCACCCAGGCGACCGAGCTCGCCCGCGCCGGCTTCGTCGTCCTGACCTGGTCCGCGCGCGGTTTCGGCCGCAGCGCCGGGCAGATCGAGCTGAACTCGCTCGACCACGAGGTCCAGGACGCGCGGAAGCTGCTGGACTGGCTGGCCACCCGCGAGGAGGTCCGCACCGACGGCCCCGGCGACCCGAAGGTGGGCGTGACCGGCGGGTCCTACGGCGGCGCCCTGGCGCTGTCGCTCGCGGGCGTGGACAAGCGGGTCGACACGATCGCGCCGGTGATCACGTTCAACGACCTGACCCAGGCCCTGCTGCCCAACGCGGCGAGCACCACGGACGTCGACACCACGACCCCGGCACCCGGCGCGTTCGCCGACGACGGCGTGTTCAAGCGCTCGTGGGCGGGCATCTTCTTCGCGGCCGGGCTCACCGGCGGCGACCTGGCCAGTCCCGGTCAGGAGGCGGCCGAACCCGGTCGGGACGACGACGGGCAGCAGGCCGCCGAGGTCCCGCAGACCGGGACGGGCACCGAGCGCCCGACGACGCCGCGGACGCCGACGAACGGGTCGTGCGGCCGGTTCGCACCGACCGTGTGCGCCGCGTACACCGAGGTCGCGACCACGGGCAAGGCCGGTCGCACGACCCTCGACGTGCTGCGCCGCGCGTCGCCCGCGACCGTCGCCGGGTCGATCACCGCGCCGACGCTGCTGGTGCAGGGCGAGCAGGACACGCTGTTCGGGCTCGACCAGGCCGACGCCAACGCCCGGCAGATCTCCGCGAACGGCACCAAGGTCAAGACGATCTGGTACTCCGGCGGCCACGACGGCGGCTCGCCCGGACCCGAACTGCGCGCCCGGATCGCCGACTGGCTGGCCTACCACCTGGACGGCCGGGGCACCGACCCCGGCACCGGGTTCGAGTACACGGTCGTCGGCGCGTTCCGCAGCAGCGGCGCCCAGTCCCTGCGCACGGTCGTCGCCGGCGACTACCCCGGGCTCCAAGGACGGCCGGGCACCGGGCGGCGGGCCGTGGCGCTCGACGGCGACGAGCAGGTGGTCGTGAACCCGGCGGGCGGCAACCCGGCGGCCGTGAGCGGCCTGCCCGGCCTGGGCTCGGTGGTCTCGCGGTCGAGCGCGCTGTCGTCCCGGCTGTCGCTGGACGTGCCCGGCCAGGCGGCCACGTTCACCTCCGCCGAGGTGGCGTCGCAGATCCTGGTGACCGGCGCGGCGACCGTGCGATTGCGGGTGTCGGCGGTGACCGGGCCGCAGGGCAGCGCGGCCACCGGCCCGGCCGAGGCCGTGCTGTTCGCCAAGCTCTACGACACCGACGGCGAGCAGTCCCGCACGCTGCCCGGCTCGGCCGTGGCGCCGATCCGGGTACGCGGTCTCCCGGCCGACGGCTCGCCGGTCGAGGTGACCGTGACGTTGCCCGGCATCGTGCGCCCGGTCGAGGGCGGCCACCGCTTCCAACTGGTCGTCTCGACCACCGACCAGGCGTACGCCAACGCCGTCGAGCCCGCCGCGTACCGGATCTCGTTGGCCGCGCCGGACCTCTCGGTGCCCGTGGTGCCCGGCGTGAACGCCACCAGCGAGGTGCCCGCGACCGCCCTGTGGGGCATCGCGGTCGTGCTGCTGGCCTGCCTGGCGGCGGCCGTGATCGCCTGGTTCCGCCGCCGGCTGACCGCCGACCTCGACCCGGAACTGGCACGCGTCCCGCTCGTCATCGAAGGTCTGACCAAGTCCTACCCCGGCGGCCTGCGGGCCGTGAACGACCTGTCGTTCAGGGTCGAGCACGGCCAGGTCCTGGGTCTGCTCGGCCCCAACGGCGCGGGCAAGACCACGACGTTGCGCATGCTCATGGGCCTGATCCAGCCGACCGACGGCACGATCCGCGTCTTCGGCCACCGGGTGCGCCCCGGGGCGCCGGTGCTGTCGCGCATCGGGTCGTTCGTCGAGGGTTCGGGCTTCCTGCCGCACCTGTCGGGCGCGGCGAACCTGCGCCTGTACTGGGCCGCGACCGGTCGTCCGGCGGAACAGGCCCACGTCGCGGAGGCGTTGGAGATCGCGGGCCTGGGCGACGCGATCGACCGGCGCGTCCGCACGTACAGCCAGGGCATGCGGCAGCGGCTCGCGATCGCCCAGGCCATGCTCGGCCTGCCGGACCTGCTGGTGCTCGACGAACCCGCCAACGGGCTCGACCCGCCCCAGATCCACCAGATGCGCGAGGTGCTGCGGCGCTACGCGGCGGCCGGGCGCACGGTCCTGGTCTCCTCCCACCTGCTGGCCGAGGTGGAGCAGACGTGCAGCCACGTGGTCGTGATGCACAAGGGCGCCCTGGTCGCGGCCGGGCCGGTCGAGGAGGTCGCGACGGGCGGCGGCGAGGCGACGTTCCGCGTCGACCGGCCCGCCGAGGCGGCGACCGTGCTCGGCGACCTGGACGGCGTGCACAACGTGCACGTGGACGGCGACCAGGTGCACGCGAGCCTCAACGGCACGCCGCGGGCCGAGGCGTTGAAGGCACTGGTGGCAGCGGGCGTCGAGGTGGACCAGGCCGGTCCGCGCCGACGGCTCGAAGACGCGTTCCTGGAGTTGGTGGGCGAATGAGCACGAACGGGGTGCACACCGATCCGCACGCGGTGGCCGACCTCGCGGAGGCCGCCGAGCACGAGCACGGCGCCGTGGCACCCGACGGGTCGATCGTCGGCTACAAGGCGGGGCGGACGCTGCCGTTGCGCGTGGAGCTGGCCCGCCAGCTCCGCCGCCGGCGGACCCAGCTCCTGCTGGGGTTCCTGGTGCTGCTGCCGGTGATCCTGGTGGTGGCGTTCGAACTGGGCGAGTCGTCGCCCAACCGGCGGGCGGGCGGTTTCGTCGACCTGGCCACGGCCGGTGGCGTCAACTTCGTGGTGCTGACCCTGTTCGTCAGCGCGGGGTTCCTGCTGCCGATGATCGTCGCGCTGTTCTTCGGGGACACGATCGCCAGCGAGGCGTCGTGGTCGAGCCTGAAGTACCTGCTCGCCGCGCCGGTGCCGCGACACCGGCTGCTGCGGCAGAAGGCGCTGGCGTCCGGCCTGCTGTCCCTGCTGGCGCTGGTGCTGCTGCCGACGGTCGCGTTGGCCGTGGGCGTGGTCTGGTACGGCGCCGGCGAGGTGGTGTCGCCGACCGGCGAGGCCGCGCCGTTCGGCCAGGGCGTGGCGGGCGTGGCCCTGTCGGTGGTCTACATCGCGATCCAGCTGTTCTGGGTGGCGGGGCTGGCGCTGTTCCTGAGCGTGTCGACCGACGCGCCGCTGGGCGCGGTCGGCGGCGCGGTGCTGGCGGCGATCCTGTCGCAGATCCTCGACCAGATCACCGCGTTGGAGGACCTGCGGAACTACCTGCCCACGCACTACTCGTTGGCCTGGGCCGACCTGCTGTCGACCGACATCGACTGGTCCCAGCCGGCGAAGGGCGTCTTCTCGTCCTTGGCCTACGGCGCGTTCTTCACGCTGCTGGCCGCGCGCGGGTTCGCCCGCAAGGACATCACGAGCTGACCGGTCCGGGGTCGGCCGCACGGCCGACCCCGGACCCTCAGGGCCGTTTGGACTTCGGCAGTTTCGCCACCACGGAGTCGTAGGACAGGTCGAGCAGCTCCAGCACCTCGTCCTCGGGTACGCCCTTGTCCAGGTCGATCCGGTTCCACCCGTAGCGCCCGATGTAGGCGCTGACCGTGATCGCGTCCGGGAACCGCTCCCGCCACGGCGAGGCGGCCTCGGCGTCGACCCCGCACTTCACCCCGACGGTGGCGGCCTCCAGCGCGATGAACGCGAACGCCTTGCCACCCACCTTCACGACCAGTTCCGACTCACCCCAGGGGTAGGTCTCCTCGGCGCCCGGCTTGCCCAGACAGTGACCGATCACTTCGTCGAGCCGCACGCGCCCGTTCCCCGTTCTCCACGCGAACCCGCCTCCGGGCCCGCCCCACACCGACCGTCCAGACCACCGACGACCCGGCCCACCGACCGTCCGGCGAACACCGACCGACCGGTCGACCGGTGGCCCGGCCACCCGCCGGTCCGATCCGGAGGGATCACTTCACCCCGGCGGCGTCCATGCCGCGCAGTTCCTTCTTCAGGTCCTGGATCTCGTCGCGCAGGCGGGCCGCCAACTCGAACTGCAACTCGCGGGCCGCGTTCATCATCTGGTCGGTGAGCTGCTGCACCAGGTCGGCCAGCTCCGACCGCGCCATCCGGCTGGTGTCCCGGTCGACCAGCACGCCCGAGCTGCGCCCGCCGGGCTCACCGGCCGGCTTCTTGCCCCGCGACGCGTTGCGCCCCGACCCGCCGGGCTCGATGGCGTCCTCGGCCTCGGCGTACACCTGCTCCAGGATGTCGGTGATCTTCTTGCGCAACGGCTGCGGGTCCAGGCCGCGCTCGGTGTTGTAGGCGACCTGCTTCTCCCGCCGCCGGTTGGTCTCCTCGATCGCGTGCCGCATCGAGTCGGTGATCCGGTCCGCGTACATGTGGACCTCGCCCGACACGTTGCGCGCCGCACGGCCGATCGTCTGGATCAGGCTCGTGGCCGACCGCAGGAAACCCTCCTTGTCCGCGTCGAGGATCGCCACCAGCGACACCTCGGGCAGGTCGAGGCCCTCGCGGAGCAGGTTGATGCCGATCAGCACGTCGAACTCGCCCAACCGCAACTGCCGCAGCAGCTCGACCCGTCGCAGCGTGTCCACCTCCGAGTGCAGGTACCGCACCCGGATGCCCAGCTCCAGCAGGTAGTCGGTGAGGTCCTCGGCCATCTTCTTGGTCAACGTGGTGACCAGGACGCGCTCGTCCCGTTCGGCCCGCACGCGGATCTCGTGCACGAGGTCGTCGATCTGGCCCTCGGTCGGCTTGACCACGACCTCCGGGTCGACCAGACCCGTCGGCCGGATGACCTGCTCGACGAACTCACCGCCGGCCTGGCCCATCTCGTACGGGCCCGGCGTCGCGGACAGGTACACCGTCTGCCCGATGCGGTCGGCGAACTCCTCCCACGTCAGCGGCCGGTTGTCCAGCGCGGACGGCAGCCGGAAGCCGTGCTCGACCAGGTTGCGCTTGCGGGACGCGTCGCCCTCGAACATGCCGCCGATCTGCGGCACGGTCACGTGCGACTCGTCGATCACCAGCAGGAAGTCGTCCGGGAAGTAGTCGATCAACGTGGCGGGCGCGGTGCCGGCCGCCCGGTCGTCGATGTGCCGCGAGTAGTTCTCGATGCCCGAGCAGAACCCGACCTGTCGCATCATCTCGATGTCGTAGGCGGTGCGCATGCGCAGCCGCTGCGCCTCCAGCAGCTTGCCCTGCCGCTCCATCAGCGCGAGCTGGTCGGCGAGTTCGGCCTCGATGCCCCGGATCGCCTTCTCCATGCGGTCGGGACCGGCCACGTAGTGCGTCGCCGGGAAGATCCGCAGCTCCTCGACCTCGCGCACCACGTCGCCGGTCAACGGGTGCAGGTAGTACAGCTTGTCGATCTCGTCGCCGAAGAACTCGACCCGCACGGCCAGCTCCTCGTACGCCGGGATGATCTCCACGGTGTCGCCGCGCACGCGGAACGTGCCCCGGTTGAACGCGATGTCGTTGCGCGCGTACTGCACGTCGACCAACGCGCGCAGGAACGTGTCCCGGTCGATCTCGCCGCCGACCTCGAGGTGGATCGACCGGTCGAGGTAGGACTGCGGCGTGCCCAGGCCGTAGATGCACGACACCGACGCCACCACGATCACGTCGCGCCGGGTCAGCAGGCTCATCGTGGCCGAGTGCCGCAACCGCTCGACGTCCTCGTTGATCGAGGAGTCCTTCTCGATGTAGGTGTCGGTCTGCGGGATGTACGCCTCGGGCTGGTAGTAGTCGTAGTAGCTGACGAAGTACTCCACCGCGTTGTCGGGGAAGAACTCCTTCAGCTCGTTCGCCAACTGCGCCGCCAGGGTCTTGTTCGGCGCCATCACCAGCGTCGGCCGCTGCACCTTCTCCACGAGCCACGCCGTGGTCGCGGACTTGCCGGTGCCGGTGGCGCCCAGCAGCACCACGTCGCGCTCCCCCGCGCGCACGCGCTTCTCCAGCTCCGCGATCGCCGCGGGCTGGTCGCCCGCCGGCTGGTACTCGCTGACCACGCGGAACCGCCCGTCGGTGCGGGGGATGTCGCCGACGGGACGGTGGGACGAGTGCGCCTTGACCGGGATCTCGGTTGGGAAAGCCACGGGCACGACGGTACGCCGTGGGTCCGACAGTTTCCGGTCGCCGCCGGTCAGCAGTTGCAGTCGCAGCAGTCGCAGCAGTTGGCGCAGTTCCCGTCGCAGCAGTCGCAGTTGGTGCACCACGCCTCGCGCGCCTTGCCGCTCCACGGACCGGGGTACGGGTCGCGACAGCAGTACTGGCAGGTGCCGCACTGGTAGAGGACGGCCAGGCAGCCCGGGACCACACCCCGTGGGCGTGGCGGGCGCACCAGCTTGGGCCAGAACCACAGGCCGCTGCCGGGCGAGTCGCCGGTGCCGCGACGGGGCTTCTCGCGCGGCGGCGGACCACCGCCGGTGTTCCCCGGCGCGACCGGCGGCGGACCGGACGGGAGGTGGTGGCCCTGCTGGTGCGGGTGGCCATGCTGGTGCGGGTGGCCGGGTTGGTGCGGGTGGCCGGGCGGCGGCTGGTAGGGCGGATGGCCGGCTTCTCCCCCACGACCCGACCCGTCACGACGGTCGGCCGCGACCGGTGCGGAGTGGTCCGCGGTTCCCGCCCACGACACCGGACCTCCCCCGTCACGGACGCCGTCGGCTCCTCGCGGGCCGGACGGGACCGGACCGGGGTGACCCGCCGCTCCGACCGCCCGATCGGGCGAGACCGGGTCCGGGCCGTCGAGGTGTCCGAGGGCGTTCGGCAGGTAGCCGGCCGGACCGCCGGGCCGCCACTCGTCGGCGTGGTCGTGCTCCGTCCGGCACCGGTGGGCACCGTGGGGGTCGCCGAACGCGCGCCTGATCGACTCGCGCACCTCGTGCACGAGCAGCCGGTGGACCAGCCGGTCGTCGGCGAACTCGGCCTCGGCCAAGGCGAGCTTGATGCCCAACGCCGCGTCGTCGCACAGCCGCCGGGCCTCGTCGAGCGACGTGCCCGTGGCCAGGAGGGGGTTCCAGGCGCCGGACGCGCGGTCCGCGTCGAGGTCCTCCACGGCGTCGATCAGGTGCGCGAGCCGGCCGAACAACCGGCCGACCTCGCGCAGGGGCGCCGCGTTGCCGGGGCGTCCGGACAGCAGCGCGCTCGCCGCGACGGCCTCTCCCGCGGCGGTCTCGGTCGGCTCGGTGACCACCAGGACGGGGCTGCCGAGGTGGGCCGCCGCCTCGACGTCCGACTGCCGGAGCACGGCGTCGACCAGCACGGACGTGTCGAACCCGAGGTCGACGCCGGTGGCGCGGGCCTGCTTCGCCCAGCGGCGGGCGACCTGGCGGCCGACGCCCCGGGCGGGCGCGGCGGCGAACAGGCCGTCGCGGTCGGCCACGTGGTCGCCGACCTTGGCGGACGCGAGCACGAGCGACACGGACGCGGCGAGCCGGGCACCCGTGCCGACCGCGACGTCGGCCGACTGCATGCCGCGCAACGCGCACGGTCCGGCCGACCGGCGCGACGGTCCGGTCTGCGCCTCGACCAACGCGGAGATCACCAGGCCGTCGTAGTTGGTCACGAGCCGGGCGAGGTGCCCGTGGTCGTCACGCAACGCCAGGCACAGGCCGCACAGGTGGGCGAGCCACGAGGCCCGAAGATCGTCCGCCAACCGGTTGCGACAGGGCCTGATGATTCCGAACACCGCCGAAGAGTAAGCGACACTCCCACTTTCGGGTGACACAATCAGGCGATCAGGGGTCACGGATGCTTAAAGTTCGGGATGTGACGGCGAGCGCGACGGGAACTCACATCCACCCCCCGAAGATCGAATACTTCGACCTCGACGCGAAGAGCAACACCGACCCGAAGGGACACCTCCGGGGCGTCGAGGAGTTCCGCCTGACCCGACACGGCCTCTACATGTCCCGCCCGGTCGCGGGACACCCCCGGCTCGCGCACTTCGAGTCGTGGTTCCTGCCCGCGCACGGCCTGCGCGTGACCCGGCAGTCCTGGCATCCCGGCCACGAACCCGACTACGACCTGTACGTCGACATCGTCGAGATCACCTCCGGCGGCTCGGTGTGGAAGACCGTCGACCTCTACCTGGACCTGCTGGTCCGCACCGGTCGGGGCGTCACGGTGCTGGACACCGACGAGCTGCTCACCGCCGTCACGGCGGGCTACGTCCGCCCCGACCGCGCGCGGTGGGCGTTCGAGACCGTGTACCGCGCGGTCGACGGGATCGCCGCGCACGGCCACGACGCGGTCCGCTGGCTCGCCGCGTGCGGCACGGTCACCACCTGGCGGTGAAAGGGCCGCGCAATTCCAGTTGAGACAGACGGTCACCGTTGCGCAGAACGTGATGTAACAAATCAACCTGACCGGTTACCCGCCGCATACTTGCGGCTACCCTCGGGTCGCGTGGGAGCCGTCATCACACCGCGGTTGGTCGACGTGGTCGACACCGTCAATGCCGTGCGCAGCTTTTCGCCGGGCGCTTCGCGCGCGTTGAGCGAATGCCGGGTCGAGCACTGGGGACTCCGGCTCGAATGCCCCACCCCCGAGGACCCGTCGGTCGACGCCGAGATCACCTGGCTGCTGCCGGACGTCGGCGTGCGGCTGACCCACCAACGCCCCCGGTCTCGGCACGCCCGCAGCGGACCGACCGTGATCACCGCCGTGCGCGTCGAGGTCGACGGCCGCACGTGGCGGACCACGGACCTGCTGCTGGGCCTGGCCGTGCCGGGTCGCACCACGCCGCGCATCGTCTGCGCCGAGGAGTTCGCGGCGGCGGTGGCCGGGCGCGTCCTCGGTCCCGAGGACGCCGACCAGGCGCTGCGGACCGTGCACCGCACCCTGGAGGACCTGAGCCTGCACCGGCACGACATCGGCTCGTGGCTGGTCCACCGGGGCATCTACGACACCTGGCCGGCCGTGTAGGCGTCACCCGGACGAAGGTGCCCGAACGCGTGGTTCAGGGTGCCTGAGTGGAGGACTCGCGGGGTCGGCGGGCGTGGAAGGCGTCGGCGCGGGCGGTGGCCGCGGCGAGCCAGGGTTCCTTGGCCGAACGGTAGGCCACGCCGTCCGGGTCGCCGGAGTGCGCCGTCGACAGGTCCCGCTTGACCTGCGCGTACTCGGTGCGGGCGGACTCGTCGCCGCGCAACCAGTCCCGGAACCGCAGGGCCCAGGTCCACGCCGGGCCGCCCTCGACCCGCACGTGCAGCGCCACCCGGCGCTTCGGGTCGGCGCCCGCGTGCGACCGCTTGTGCCACGCCGTCGGGTCGTCGTCCGGGTACCGCACCGAGTCGAACCCCGGTCCCAGCGCCGGGAAGCCCGCCGCCGCCAGCGCGGGCGCGAGGTCGTCGGCCTCGGCCAGGGACGTCACCCCGAGCTGGAGGTCGAGCACGTCCTTGGCGGCCAGCCCCGGCACGGCCGTCGACCCGATGTGCTCGACGTGCCGCCCGCCGGCCGCGAACGAGATCCGCGCCGCGATCCGCGCCGCCTGCGCGGGCCACGTCCCGTCGTACTCGACCACCTTCGGCGGCCCCGACGCGGCCCGCCCGTGCCGCACGTTCGCCTCGTAGGGCACGAGCCGGTCGGCCCACAGCTCGTCCACGGCCGCGAGCACCAGGTCCGGCGTCCCCGAGTTGTCCAGCCACACGTCGGCCACGGCCCGGCGCGCGGTCTCGTCGGCCTGCGCGGCGATCCGGTTCCGCGCGTCCCGCTCGGGCAGCCCGCGGGCGACCAGCCGGGTCACCCGCTGCTCGACGTCCGCGTCCACGATCACCACCAGGTGGTAGGCGGGCGCGTACCCGTTCTCGACCAGCAGCGGCACGTCGTGCAACACGATCGCGTCGACGGGCGCGGCGTCGACCAACTCGGCCGTGCGCGCCTGGACCTTGGGGTGCACGATCCCGTTGAGCGTGTTCCGGGCCGAGTCCTCGCTGAACACGATCGCCGCGAGCGCGGCCCGATCCAGCGCACCACGACCGTCGAGCACAGCGGCGCCGAACGCCGAGACGATCTCCCGCAACCCGTCCGTGCCCGGTTCGACGACCTCGCGGGCGAGCTTGTCGGCGTCGACCACCACCGCGCCGTGCTCGGCGAGCCGCCCGGCCACCGTCGACTTGCCCGACCCGATTCCCCCGGTAAGACCGACTCGCAACATGGCCCTCAGTCTGCCCTGGCGGTCAGGCGTCCTCGACCGGGGTCATGGCCTGCTGCGCGACGGCGGCGAGGAACGGCGTGCTCTGGTCGTCGGGCAGGAAGCCGGTCTTGATCCGCACCACGAACGTGGTCTTGCCCAGCGAGCCGAGCAGGAGGCGTTCGGTCGACGTGGTCACGACCGCGGCCTTGAGCTTGCCGACGTCGGTCTCGCCGACGGTGGCGCCCTCGCGGCGTTCGGCGTCGACGCTGTCGGTCACACGGTCCTTGGCGGTGGCGTCGTCGGCGTAGGTCGCGAGGCCGACGACCACCGGCGCGGCGGCCAACGGCTGCCGCTCGCCGACGCCGTAGTAGCAGTCCATTTTGGCCGTGCGGCCCAGTGTGGGCTCGGGGACGCCGACGATGCCGCGCGTCTCGCCGCCGATCTCGCGGCCCAGCTTCTGGTTGAGCACCTCGACCGGGACGATCAGCTCGCACTCGTCCGGCGGTGCGCGGTCGACCATGGCCGGGGTCCGCACGACCGTGGTGGGCGGCAGGATCGTGGGGATCTGCGGGGTCTTGGGCACGCTCGGCGCGGTCGTGGCGCAGGCCGTGCCCAGCACCACCGACAACACCGCCGGCACCAGCATCCGCCTGCCCATAGGTTCCCCAAGATAGCGCAAGACGACGGCCCCGCACCGTAACGGTGCGGGGCCGTGATCATGCCTGTGGTCAGGCGCCGCCCGACAGCTTCTCGCGGAGCGCCGCGAGCTGCTCGTCACTGGCCAGCGTGCCGCCGGCCTGCGCCGGGGCACCGCCGGTGGACGACGCGGCTGCCGGGGCGTCGCCGCCGGAGGAGTAGTTGGTCTCCCCCGCCGCCTCTTCCTCGGCCGCGGCGGCCTTGGCGATCTGCTTGATGTGGGCCTCGTAGCGCGTGTGGGCCTCGGCGTACTGCCGCTCCCACTCCTCGCGCTGCTTGTCGAAGCCTTCCTGCCACTCCTGGGTCTCCGGGTCGAAGCCCTCGGGGTAGATGTAGTTCCCCTGGTCGTCGTACTCGGCGGCCATGCCGTACTGGGTCGGGTCGAACTCGGAGTCGACCGTGAAGCCCTCGTTGGCCTGCTTGAGCGACAGCGAGATCCGGCGCCGGTCCAGGTCGATGTCGATGACCTTGACCATGACGTCGTCGCCGACCTGCACGACCTGCTCCGGGATCTCGACGTGGCGCTCGGCCAGCTCGGAGATGTGGACCAGGCCCTCGATGCCCTCGTCCACGCGGACGAACGCACCGAACGGAACCAGCTTGGTGACCTTGCCCGGCACGATCTGGCCGATCGCGTGGGTGCGGGCGAACTGGCGCCACGGGTCTTCCTGCGTCGCCTTGAGCGACAGCGACACACGCTCGCGCTCCATGTCGACGTCGAGGACCTCGACCGTGACCTCCTGGCCGACCTCGACGACCTCGGAGGGGTGGTCGATGTGCTTCCAGGACAGCTCGGAGACGTGCACCAGGCCGTCGACGCCACCCAGGTCCACGAAGGCACCGAAGTTGACGATCGAGGACACGACGCCCTTGCGGACCTGGCCCTTCTGGAGCTGGTTGAGGAACTCGCTGCGCACCTCGGACTGGGTCTGCTCCAGCCAGGCGCGACGGGACAGGACCACGTTGTTGCGGTTCTTGTCCAGCTCGATGATCTTGGCCTCGAGTTCGCGGCCGACGTACGGCTGGAGGTCGCGCACGCGGCGCATCTCCACGAGCGAGGCGGGGAGGAAGCCGCGCAGACCGATGTCCAGGATGAGACCACCCTTGACGACCTCGATGACGGTGCCCTTGACCGGCTCGTCCTTCTCCTTGAGGGCCTCGATGGTGCCCCACGCGCGCTCGTACTGGGCGCGCTTCTTGGAGAGGATCAGGCGACCTTCCTTGTCCTCCTTCTGGAGGACGAGGGCCTCGACCTCGTCACCGACCTTGACGACCTCGTTGGGGTCGACGTCGTGCTTGATCGACAACTCGCGCGAGGGGATGACGCCCTCGGTCTTGTAGCCGATGTCGAGCAGGACCTCGTCCCGGTCGACCTTGACGATGGTGCCCTCGACGATATCGCCATCGTTGAAGTACTTGATGGTCTTGTCGATGGCGGCGAGGAAGTCCTCCTCCGTCCCGATATCGTTGATCGCGATCTGCTGCTTCGGCGCGGTGGCAGCCGGGACAGTGGTGGTGTCGGTGGACATCAGGTAGGTGGCTCCGGTACGGATTGGGGTTGTCTGGCCTGCGGGTTCGGTGGTGCGCGACGCGCGGGCACCGCCGCTTCGGACCGACGTTCGAAATGTTCACCGATCACGGGCAGCGCGAACCCACTACGCGGGCGTTATCGTACGTGGTCCTTCGACCGCCGGGCAAACCGGTCCCTGGAATGGAGCAGTGTGTCCCAGCAGCACGCGAGCGCGGAACTGACCCTCGGCACGACCGGGGTGGCCCGGCGCGGGGTGGACGCCGCCGAGTCGCGCGTCGCCAACCGGGTCTGGTGGGACGCCGACGCGGACGACTACCACGCCGAGCACGGCGATTTCCTGGGCGCGGCGGACTTCGTCTGGTGCCCCGAGGGCGTGCGCGAGGAGGACGCCCGGCTGCTGGGCGACGTGACCGGGCTGCGGGTGCTGGAGATCGGATGCGGGTCGGCGCCGTGCGCGCGGTGGCTGCGGCGCGAGGGTGCGGAGCCGGTGGGCCTGGACATCTCCGCCGGGATGCTGCGGCACGCCCGCGCGGCGGGCGCGGCGACCGGGATCGACGTGCCGCTGGTACAGGCCAGCGCCGACCAGCTCCCGTTCGCGGCCGGGTCGTTCGACGCGGCGTGCTCGGCGTTCGGCGCGGTGCCGTTCGTGGCGGACGTGGCCGAGGTGTTCCGCGAGGTGCGCCGGGTGTTGCGGCCGGACGCGCCGTGGGTGTTCGCGGTGAACCACCCGATGCGGTGGATCTTCCCCGACGATCCGGGGCCGGCCGGACTCACCGTCACGCACTCCTACTTCGACCGCACGCCTTACGTGGAGGTCGACGGCACCGGTCGGGCGACCTATGTGGAGCATCACCGGACGCTGGGCGACTACGTCCGCGCGTTGGTCGGCGCGGGTTTCCTGGTCGAGGACGTGGTCGAGCCGGAGTGGCCGGCGGGGCACGAGCGCAACTGGGGACAGTGGAGTCCGCTGCGCGGGAAGCTGTTCCCGGGCACGGCGATCTTCCGCACGCGCACGCCGTAGCCTGCGGTCCATGACCGTCGGTCGGGGGCTGGTGGACGCGCTGGTGGCGGCACAGGGCACGAGGTTGTCCACGCTCGACCCGCTGGTGCCGCCGGTGTCCGACCCGCCGGACGGCGACGTGGTCACCGCCGCCCTGCCCGACGGCAGCCGGGTCGCGGGGGTGCTGCGGCACCAGGTGCACGAGCGGATGTCCGCCGCGCGCCTGTGGTCGGCGACCGAGGTGTGGGAGCTGACGCCGCTGCTGGGCGGCGCGGGCGCGGCGGGCATGGACGCGCTGCTGCGCGCGTGGCGACGGCGGTTGGACGCGTTACGCCCGGCCGCGACGGACTCGGCGTGCGTGCTGACCTGGCCGAGCCGGGACGTCGAGGCGACCGGGGTCCTGCTGGACCACGGCTTCGTGCCGCTGACCGTGGTGGCCGTGCGCCGGGCCGCGCCGCCGCCGGAACCGCCGGGCGTGACCGTGCGGGCGGCCGGGCCGGACGACCTGGACACCGTGCTCGCGCTGGCGCTGGCCGAACTGCGGTACTCGGCGCAGGTCGGGTCGACCGTGCTGCGGCCGGAGGCGGCGGAGGTCAAGCGGCGGGCGCTGGCCGAGCGGTTGGCGGCGGGCGGTCCGGCGTGGCTGGCCGAGCGGGACGGGATCGCGGTCGGGCTCGCGGAGTGCTCGCTGGTGACGTCGGAGCCGGGCAACTGGGCGGCCACGCGCCTGCCGACCGGCCGCTGGGGGTATGTGAACTGCGTGTCGGTGCCGCCGGGCGCGCGGGGCACGGGCGTGGGGCGGCGGCTGATGGCGCACGCGCACCGCGAACTGGCCCGGCTGGGCACGGTCGGCACGTACCTCTACTACAACCCGCCGAACCCGCTCTCGTCGGTGTTCTGGCCGCGTCAGGGTTATCGTCCACTGTGGACCGTCTGGGAGGTCCGCCCGGCGGGCGCCCTGCGCTGACCGCCACACCCGGGTTGCGCGACGGACCCGTCCGCGCAACTATTTGAACTGACCAGTCAGTTCAAAGGAGGTCGCGGTGCAGATCCGCGCTCGGGCCGTCGGCGTGACCGGCGCCCACGGTCCACTGCTCGAACCGACCAGCCTGGTCGTGCCGCCGGGCACGGCCGTGCTGGTCGCGGGCGATCCGGGCACCGGGCACACCGCGCTCGCCCTCGTGCTGGCCGGCCGCCTGCGGCCCACCTCCGGGCAGGTCTGGCCCGACCCGGCCGACCTGCGCCGCCACGTCGTCCCGGTCGACCTGCCGGACGTGAACGAACCCGAGGCGTCGCTCACGCTCGCGGGCGTCGTCGGCGAGGAACTGGCGGTCAACGGCCTGCCCAGCGGGCGGCGCGCGGTCGCGGACTGGCTCGCCGACCGCGACGCCGACGCCTACCTCAAACACCGGTTCGACCGGGTGCCGCCGGCGGTCCGGTGCGCGGTGACGCTCGAACTCGCCGCCGGCCGGCCCGACGCGGCCGTACTCGTGCTCGACTCGCCCGACCGCTACCACGGTGACCCGGCCGGGTGGTGGGCGCTGGCCCGCGCCCACGTGACGCCGGACCGCTCGGTCGTCGTCCTGTGCGCCACGACGTCCGCCGCCGCGCTCGACGTGCCCGCCGTGCGGATCGGCGACCACACCACCGACGGGGAGTCCGAGTGACCTCGCTGCGCATGGCCTTCAACGAGTTGCGCCGCATCACGTCCGGCAAGCTGCCCAGGCTCGCCGTGCTGGCACTGGTGCTCGTGCCACTGCTTTATGCGTCGCTGTACCTCTACGCGAACAAGGACCCGTACTCGCATCTCGGCCAGGTGCCCGCCGCGCTCGTCGTCGAGGACAAAGGCGCGACGAAGAGCGATGGATCGGCGTTCGACGCGGGCGGCCAGGTCGCGGACGAACTGGTCTCGGGCGCGAAGTTCCGGTGGGAGCGCGTGGCCGCCGACGCCGCCGAGCGGGGCGTGCGCGACGGCACCTACACGTTCGCGTTGACGCTGCCGGCGGACTTCTCGAAGTCGCTGCTGTCGTCCGCCGATTTCACACCGCGCCAGGGCGTGATCACGTTGACCACCAACGACGCCAACAACTACCTCGGCAGCACGATCGCGAACCAGGTCGTGGCCGAGGTCCGCCGGTCGGTGTCGGCACGGGTCGGGTCGGCGGCCGCCGACCAGCTGCTGCTCGGGTTCTCGACGATCCGGCGCGAGACCGCCGAGGCCGCCGACGGCGCGACGAAACTGGCCGACGGTCAGCGACAGGCGCTCGACGGCGTGACCGCGCTGGCCGACGGGCTCGTGCCGTTGAGCGACGGTGCCGGTCGGTTGTCGTCGGGGTTGACACAGTTGCGGTCCGGGACCGCGGAGTTGCCCACGCAGACCCGGCGGCTCGCGGACGGCGCGAAGCAGGTGGCCGACGGTGACGAGGTCGTCGCCGCGACCGCGGCCGACTACGCGGCCAAAGCGCAGGAGCTGACGACGAAACTCGACCAGTCCGACGGCGCGGTGGCCGTGCGGCTGCGCGAACTCGGGTTCACCGACGAGCAGATCCAGGGCGTGCTGGGCGCGCTCGGCCAGGCGCGGGAGACCGTCGACGGGGCGAACGCCGAGGTGCAGCGCACGTCCGGGCAGTTGCGGCAACTGGCCGACGGCGCGCGTCAGGTGTCCGACGGCGCGGCGCTGCTGGCCGCGAACACGCCCGCGTTGAGCGAGGCCGTGGCCACGTTGGACGACGGCGCGGGCAGCCTGTCGTCGGGATTGGTCACCGCGCGCGACGGTGCCGTGCGGTTGAAGGACGGCCAACAGCAACTCCTGGACGGCACGACCCGGCTGCGCGACGGGCTGGCCGAGGGCGTGGCGCGCATCCCGTCGCCCGACGACCCGACCCGCGAGTCGACCGCGACCACCATCGGCGACCCGGTGGCCGTGCACGGGGTGTCGCAGACGGCGGCGGGCAGCTACGGCGGCGGGCTCGCGCCGTTCTTCCTGGGGCTGGCCACGTGGATCGGCGCGTTCGTGCTGTTCCTGCTGCTCAAGCCGTTGTCCCGGCGGGCGCTCGCGGCCCGGCAGATGCCGGTCCGGATCGCGGTCGGCGGGTGGCTGCCGGGTGCGCTGCTGGGCATGGCGCAGGTCGTGGTCATGTACTCGGCGGTGACGTTGGTCGTCGGCATCCGGCCTGTGCACGGGGTGACGACGTTGGCGTTCCTGTTGCTGACCTCGGCGACCTTCGTGGCGATCCTGCACGCGCTCAACGCGCTGCTGGGCGCGGTGGGCAAGTTCGTCGGCCTGGTGCTGCTGATCCTGCAGCTGGTCAGCGCGGGCGGCACGTTCCCGTGGCAGACGATCCCGGTGCCGCTGTACCCGCTGCACTACGGGCTGCCCATGGGTTACGCGGTCGACGGACTGCGGCACCTGATGTACGGCGGCGACCTCGACGGCGTGGGACGGGACGCGCTGATCCTGCTCTGCTACCTCGTCGGCGCCCTTGCCTTGTCGACGTTCGCCGCGTACAAGCAGCGGGTGTGGACCCCGTCTCGCCTCGCGCCAGAGCTGGTGCTGTGACCTCCCGTACCGCCGTGACCAGGCAGAAGCTGTTCGACGCGGCGTTGCGCCTGGTCGGCGAGCGTGGTGCCGCGCACGTGACGGTGGACGAGATCGCGGCCGAGGCCGGTGTGGCGAAGGGCACGGTCTACTACAACTTCGCGGGCAAGGACGCGCTCGTCGACGAGCTGTTGCGGCACGGGGTGGACCTGCTGGCGGCGCGACTGCGGGCGGCCGAGTCGGCGGACGACGCGGTGCCCGCGCTGGTGGAGGGGATGCTCGGGTTCTTCGCCGAGTACCCGGCGTTCGGGCAGCTGCTGGTCGGGGAGCTGTGGCGCACGCCGGGGCAGTGGCACGACACGTTGCGACTGCTGCGGGACGACCTGGTGTCGATCATCCGCGGTCACATGGGCCGTCTGGCCGACACGGGGCGGTTGCCCGCCGGGGTGGATGTCGGGACCGCGGCGGCGGCGTTGTTCGGGACCCTGCTCGTGGTGGCCGTGGACTGGCAGGTCTTCCAGCCCGAGCGGACACTCGCGCAGACCCGGGACGCGGTGCTCGTGCTCGTGCGCGGCCTGGGCGGGGCTTAGCCCGGTTCCGGTCGTGACCGGGCGGGGTTCGGGGTGCCCGAACGCGCATTTCGGAGTGCCTGAGTGCGTATTTCGCGGTGTTCGAGTGCGTGTTTCGGGGTGTCCGAGTGGAGGACTCGCGGTCAGGCGGGGTCGTAGCGGTCGACCACGCCCACGTGGTGCACGGACGGGGCGCGACCGGCCAGGGCGCGGAGGACGGCCTCCGACACGCCGACGCTCGTCTCGTGGTGGGTCAGCCAGCGCAGGCGACCGCCGTCGCGGATGTGGCCCAGCACCACCTGCTGGGTCGGGTGGTCGGGCAGGACCGGGTCGGGCATGCCGCGCACGGCGCTGATCGCGGGGCTGTCGTGCACCTCGACGACGGGGGCCCGGGGCGCCAGCAGCGGACCGACCGCGCGCAGTACCTCGTCCCGGTATGCCGCGTGCACCCACGCCACCAGCAGGTCGGCGTGGCCACCGAGGGCGTCCGCCACGCGCTCGGCGAGTTCGGCGGGCTGTCCCCAGTCCGCCTCCACCGAACGCTGCCCGCCCGAACGCGCCCGGTGCGGCACGTGCCCGCGTCGACGCAGCGCCGTCCGCGCGGCCTGACCGAGTCCGGGTTGGGGCCGCCGGCACGGCAGGACCACGTACCACCCCTGGTCGACGAGGTCGTCGACGCATCCCTTGAGCATGCCCGTCCCGCCCAGCACCAACGCCGTGTTCACCGCACCGCCTCCCCTTCGACCGCTCGTGACGGCGGACCCGGACGCCACCGGTCCACCCCGCGCCACCCGGCCGCCGGCACCCGGTCGATCCGCACGCGGGTCCGGCCGTGCGCGGGTCGCGGGTGGTGGCACCGGGTCGGCGTGCCTGGCGAGTGCCGCCGCCGGAAAGTCCGCCGGAAAGTCCGCTGTGGACGGTCGTCCACGTGGGACGGTCCGGCCGTGCCGACGGCAGGCACCCGGCGTGGTGCGTGCGGCAGGTCGGCGACTGGTCCCGGCAACGGCACCGGGCCAGGCTAGCCGTCACCGCCCCGTCGCGGGAGACCTCTCGACGAGACCGTGCGGATGCCACCGTTCGAGTGGCACCGCACGCGCCGCCGGCGCACCGGCGGTAGACCTTGCGCCGAAGCGGTGCGGCCGATCAGGCACCGTGGAATGATCTTGGTCGATCCGAACTCGGGGGGACGGATGAGACGGAGCACCGCGGTGGCGGCCTCGGTGGCGTTGGCGGCGGCATTGGCCGCGACGTCCTGGTACGACACGCTTTCCGGCCGGGCGACACCCGAACCACCGCACCGCGTCACGCCGGAGGCCGATCCGGCCGCGGTGTCGACGCCGGACCCGACAGCCGATCCTGTGCCGTATCCGACACCGCCCGGTACCGCACCCGACCCGGCCGCCGGCGTCCCGTCCCACTCCCCCGCCACCCGCGCGGACGCCGACTCCGCACTTCGGGCCGCCGAGCGGGAAGCGCGGACGATGGCCGCCTGCCACGAAGCGGCGAAGGCCCTGCGCGAGGCCACACGCGACGATGACGAAGCGGGCAGCGCCGCCGCGTTCCGCGTCCTGTTCTCGACCTGCTGACCACGTTCTCCCGCGCGGACTCCGGACCCGATTCCCGAACCCGGCCCGGACGACCCGTTCGGGTCGGGCGACGACCAGCCCAAGGCGACCCCGTTCGCCTTGGGGGTCGACCAACCCGGACAACCTCTTGCCCCGCGTGCCGACCGACACGAACGAGCCCGGCCGTCCCGGGCGACCACCGACCGGACAACCCTCTTGCCCCGCGTGCCGGGCAGCACGAACGAGCCCGCTCGAGTCCCGGGCGACCGCCGGCCGGACCTCCCGGCCTGGGTGCCGACCGGTCCGACGGCTTCGTCGGCCGGTCGGCACGCGGCATCGGTCAGTGGGCGGCGTCGTCCCAGGAACGGCCCACGCCCACCGAGACCTCCAACGGCACGGACAGTTCGTAGGCGCCGCCCATGTGCGCGCGGACCAGTTCCTCGACGGCCTCGCGCTCGCCGTCCGCGATCTCCAGCACCAGTTCGTCGTGCACCTGCAACAGCATCCGGGACCGCAGGCCGCTTTCCTCCAGCGCGCGGAACACCCCCAGCATGGCCACCTTGACGATGTCGGCGGCACTGCCCTGGATCGGGGCGTTGAGGGCCATCCGCTCGGCCATCTCGCGGCGCTGCCGGTTGTCGCTGGTCAGGTCGGGCAGGTAGCGGCGCCGGCCGAGGATGGTCTCGGTGTAGCCCTTGTGGCGGGCGTCCTCGACGATCGTGTGCAGGTAGTCGCGCACCCCGCCGAAGCGGCTGAAGTACGCCTCCATCTGCTCGGTCGCCTCGGCCGCCGAGATCCGCAACTGCTGCGCCAGGCCGTATACCGACAGCCCGTAGGCCAGGCCGTAGCTCATCGCCTTGACCCGGCGCCGCTGCTCGGCCGTCACCTCGGCGGTCGGCACGGAGAACGCCCGCGACGCCACGAACGTGTGCAGGTCCTCGCCGCTGCGGAACGCCTCGATCAGCCCTTCGTCGCCGGACAGGTGGGCCATGATCCGCATCTCGATCTGGCTGTAGTCGGCGGTCATCAGCTCGGCGTAGCCGGGCCCGACCACGAACGCCTGCCGGATGCGACGGCCCTCGTCGGTGCGGATCGGGATGTTCTGCAGGTTCGGGTCGGTCGACGACAGCCGGCCGGTGGCGGCGATGGTCTGGTGGAACGTGGTGTGGATGCGCCCGTCGTCCGCGACCGCCTTGAGCAGACCGTCCACAGTGGACTTGAGCCGGGTCACGTCGCGGTGCGCCAGCAGGTACTGCAGGAACGGGTGCCCGGTCTGCTCGAACAGGTTCTGCAACGCGTCCGCGTCCGTGGTGTACCCGGTCTTGGTCTTCTTGGTCTTGGGCATGTCCAGCTCGTCGAACAGCACCGCCTGGAGCTGCTTGGGCGAGCCGAGGTTGATCTCCTTGCCGATGACCGCGTACGCGTCCTGCGCGGCCTGCTTCACGCCCGCCGCGAAGTGCGCCTCCAGCGAGGCCAGGCGCGTGCTGTCGATCGCGATGCCCACGGCCTCGACCTCGTCGAGCACGACCTCCAGCGGCAGCTCCAGCCCGGCGAGCAGCTCCGCCTGGCCGGTGTCGCGCAACTCGCCGTCGAGCGCGTCGGCCAGCTCCGCGACCGCGAACGCCCGCAGGATGGCGCCGGTCGCGATCTTCTGGCGTTCCTCCTCCTCGTCCGCGAGCAGCGAGAGCTGGCCGTCGTCGGACTCCTCGGCCCGCAGCTCGCGCTTGAGGTAGCGCAACGCCAGGTCGTCCAACGCGAACGACCGCTGCCCGGGACGCACCAGGTACGCGGCCAGGGCCGTGTCGCTGGTGACGCCGCGCAACGTCCACCCGCGCGCCCGCACGGCACGCAGCGGCAGCTTGAGGTCGTGGGCGGCCTTGGGCACCGCCGGGTCGGCCAGCCAGGCGGACAACGCGGCCTCGTCCGCCGGCGTCAAGGTCGCGGTGGCCGCGTACCCGCCGACGCCGCCGGACGCGAGCGCCAGGCCCTCCAGGTCGACGCCGGTGTGCCGGAAGGACAGCCCGACCCGGCCCGACCGGGCGTGCTCGTCGAGCCACGCGGCGACCCCGCCGGGCTCGATCGCGCCACCGGAGACCTCGAAGCCCTCCTCGGCCTCGGGTTCGGCCGTGGACAGCGTGGCGAACAGGCGGTCGCGCAGGACGCGGAACTCCAGCTCGTCGAAGAGCCGGTGCACGGCGTCGCGGTCCCACGGCTTGGCTTCCAGCTCGACCGGACCGAGCGGCAGTTCGACGTCGCGCACCAGCTCGGTGAGCTGCCGGTTGAGCAGGATGTTGGGCAGGTTGGCCCGCAGCGCCTCGCCGACCTTGCCCTTGACCTCGTCGACCCGGTCGACCAGGCCGCCGAGCGAGCCGTACTCGGTGAGCAGCTTGACGATCGTCTTCGGTCCGACGCCGGGCGTGTTGGGCAGGTTGTCGGAGGAATCGCCGCGCACGGCCGCGTAGTCGGCGTAGCGGTCGGGCGTGACGCCCTGCTTCTCCAGCACCAGCGCGGGGGTGTACCGGGCCAGCTCGGAGACGCCCTTGACCGGGTAGAGCACGGTGACCCGGTCGGTCACGAGCTGCAGCGCGTCACGGTCGCCGGTGCAGATCAGCACCTCGTAGTCGAGCGCGGTGGCCTGGGTGGTGAGCGTGGCGATGAGGTCGTCGGCCTCGTAGTTCTCCTTGCTCACCGTGGGGATCGACAGCGTGGCGAGCACGTCCTGGATCAGGCTCACCTGCCCGCGGAAGTCGTCCGGCGTCTCGCTGCGCCCGGCCTTGTAGTCGGCGTACGCCTCGGTGCGGAAGGTCCGGCGCGAGACGTCGAACGCGACCGCGACGTGCGTCGGTTTCTCGTCGCGCAGCAGGTTGATCAGCATCGAGGTGAAGCCGTAGACGGCGTTGGTGGTCTGACCGGTCGCCGTCCGGAAGTTCTCCTTGGGCAGCGCGAAGTACGCCCGGTAGGCCATCGAGTGGCCGTCGACCAGCAGCAGGCGGGAGGCTCCGGTGGTGTCCGCGGGGGTGCTCACGGGTCGAGTCTAGGGTGGGGGTACGACAGTCCCGCACCGAGTGGAGCAGCCCGTGACATCGCTTCCGGACCTGATCGCCGACGCGCCCGAGCAGCTCGCCGCGAAGCTCGGAATCGAGATCACCCGATGGGATGCCGACCGGCTCGAGGGGACGATGCCGGTGAAGGGCAACCGCCAGCCGTACGGGCTGCTGCACGGCGGCGCGAACGCGGTACTCGCGGAGACCCTCGGCTCGATCGCGGCGGCCCTGCACGCGTCACCGGATCGTGTGGCGGTCGGCCTGGAGCTGTCGTGCACGCACCACCGCGCGGTGACCGAAGGGCTGGTGACCGGCGTGTGCACGCCCGTGCACCGGGGACGCAGCACGGCCACGTACGAGATCGTGCTCACCGACGAGAAGGACCGGCGGGTGTCCACGGCCCGCCTCACGTGTTTCCTGCGCGACGCATGAGAGCGGCGTTGGCGGGACTGCTGGTGCTCGCGGGGTGCGCCGCCGCCCCGACACCGGCACCCGTGCCGTCGACGTACCCCGTGCCGCCGCAGACCGTGCGGCCGGACGAACGCGTGCCCTCCGCTCCGACGACGTCGGACGGCGACACGGCGTTCACCCTGCTGGGCGTGACGACCGGCCTCGACTCGGTGTTCGGCTCCCACGCGGAGTGGCCGGCGAAGGGCGCGTTCGTGCGCATCCGCATCAGCGTGGTGAACACCGGGCGCGGTTCGATCCTGCTGGACGCCCGACGACAGGTGCTCGTGGACGACCAGGGCGGCACGCACCAGGTCGACGAGCAGGCGATGACGATCAGACGTCAACCCGACGAGATCGACCTGGGCTCGAACGTCCGGATGGAGTTCGACGTCTACTACGACCTGCCACGCGACCGGACGCCCGTGACATTGCGCGTATGGGGCGGCCCGACACTCACAGACCTGAAGGACGACCAGAGCACCGACATCCCCTTGAGGTGAAACAACGCCGAGGCCAAGCACCCTCGATCGAGGGAGCCTGAACGCGTATTTCAGGGTGTCCGAACAGAGGACTCGCGGTGCCTGAGTGCACAACTCGCGGTGCCTGAACGTATAACTCGCGAGACGGGAAGGGGCCCGCCGCACCCTGGAAGGTGCGACGGGCCCCCAGAGGCACCACGAAGGTCAGTGACCGCCGAGATAGGCGGCACGCACCTGAGGATCGTCCAACAGGTCCAGACCGGGAGCGCTCTTGACCACACGCCCCGTCTCCAGGACATAAGCCCGATCCGACAACTTCAGAGCCTGACGGGCGTTCTGCTCCACCAGCAGCACCGTCGTCCCCCGCTTGTTGATCTCCTTGATGATCTCGAAGATCTGGGCGATCAACTTCGGCGCGAGCCCCATCGACGGCTCGTCGAGCAGCAGCACCCGGGGCTTGGTCATCAACGCCCGCCCGATGGCGATCATCTGCTGCTCACCGCCGGACATCGTGCCGCCGAACTGCGTCTTGCGCTCGGCCAACCGGGGAAACAGCTCGTAGACCTCGTCGAGGTCCGCCGTCAGGTCGTCCTTGCGCGTGTAGGCGCCCATGAGCAGGTTCTCCTGCACCGTCATGCCGGGGAACACGCCCCGACCTTCCGGCGACTGCCCGATGCCCGCCACGACCCGCTTGTGGCCGGGCATCCTGGAGATGTCCGCGCCATCGAACAGGATCGACCCCGACGTCAACGGGCGCAGGCCCGAGATCGTCTTGAGCGTCGTCGTCTTGCCCGCGCCGTTGGCGCCGATCAGCGACACGATCTCGCCCTCGCCGACCTCCAGGCTGATGCCCTTGATCGCGGCGATCTTCCCGTAGTGGACGTGGATGTCCTTGATCTCAAGAAGCATCTTCGGACACCCCCAGGTACGCCTCGATGACCTTCGGGTCGTTCTGCACGTCGGCCGGGAGTCCTTCCGCGATCAGCTGGCCGAAGTCGAGCACCGCGACCCGGTCGCTGACGCCCATGACCAGACTCATGTCGTGCTCGATCAGCAGCACGGTCCGTCCGCTGTCCCGGATCTTGCGGATGAGCGCCTGGAGCGCCTCCTTCTCCGCCGGGTTCATGCCCGCCGCCGGTTCGTCGAGCAGCAGCAGCTTGGGATCGGTCGCCAACGCGCGCGCGATCTCCAGCCGGCGCTGGTCGCCGTAGGCCAGGTTCTTCGCGGTCTCGGTCATCCGCGCGGAGATGCCGACGAAGTCGAGCAGCTCCCGCGCCAGCTCGCGTCCGCGCTTCTCCTCCTTGCGGTGCCATGGCAGGTTCAGCGTGGCACCGATGGCACCGGTCCTGTGGTGCGCGTCCGCGCCGACCATCACGTTCTCCAACGCCGACATGTTGTGGAACAGCCGGATGTTCTGGAACGTGCGGGCGATGCCGAGCTTGGTGATGCGGAACCGCTTCTTGCCGTCGATGCGCGCGCCGTTGAACAGCACCTGGCCCTCGGTCGGCTGGTAGACGCCGGTGACCACGTTGAACACCGTGGTCTTGCCCGCGCCGTTGGGGCCGATGAGGCCGAAGATCTCGCCCTGGTCGATGTGGAAGTCGGCGCCGCCCAGTGCCCGGACGCCGCCGAACTGCATGACGACCTGGTCGAGTTTGAGGACCGGAGTGCTCACTTGGCCGCCTCCGAGGTCGCGACGTCGGTGTCCGGGCCGGGGACCTCGGCACCCAGGGTGCCCATGCCGCCGGTGCCCTCGTGCAGTTCGGCCTTGCGCCGTCGTGACGGCAGCAGGCCTTCCGGCCGCAGCGCCATCATCAGCACGAGCACGCCGCCGAACAGCAGGATGCGGTACTCGGCCGGGTCGCGGCCCAGGGCTTCCTTGAGCCACTCGACCTCGCGGAACCGCTCGGGCAGCCAGCCGATCACGAACGCGCCCAGGATGACGCCGGGCAGGTTGCCCGAGCCGCCGAGCACGACCGCGGCCAGGATCGTCGCGGACAGGATGAACGGGAACGTGTTCGGCTCGATGAACACGGCCTTGCCCGCGTAGATGCCGCCGGCCAGGCCGCCGATCATGGCGCCGATCGCGAACGCGAGCAGCTTGAACTTGAACGTGGGCACGCCCATCAGCTCGGCCGCGTCCTCGTCCTCGCGGATCGCGGCCCAGGCCCGGCCGACGCGGCTCTTCTGCAACCGCACCGAGAAGATGATCACCAGCACGATCGCGGCGACGATCAGGTAGTAGTACGGCGCCGGGTCGAGCAGGAACTTCGTGCCGAACACGGGCGGCGGGTGCGGGATGTTCGCGATGCCGCGCGCGCCGCCGATCTCGTCGGTGTTGTTGGCCGTGATCCGGACGATCTCGCCGAAGCCCAGCGTCACGATCGCCAGGTAGTCGCCGCGCAGGCGCAGGGTCGGCGCGCCGAGGATCACGCCGGAGACGGCGGCCAGGATGATGCCGAACGCGACGGTGGCCCAGTAGTTCCAGCCGTAGTGCGTGCCGTAGTAGGCGACCGAGTACCCGCCGATCGCGAAGAACGCGACGAAGCCGAGGTCCAGCAGTCCGGCCTGGCCGACGACGACGTTCAGGCCGACGGCGAGCAGGATGTACGTGCCGATCGGGTAGATCAGCACCGTGGTCCAGTCCGCGCCGGGCGACATGAACGAGCCGATCCAGGGCGCGGGCAGCACCAGGGACAGGCCGATCGCGGCCAGGTACACGAGGTAGCGCTGCCAGGTCTTGGCGTGCTCCCACCAGTCGCGGAGACCGTCGGCCAGCGCGCCGACGCGCCTCAACGGATTAGTTGTGCCGGTCACTGCGTCGCCTTTCACGCGCGGGCCTTTTGCAGGGATTCGCCCAGGATGCCGGTGGGCCGGAACATCAGGACGACCACGAGCACGGTGAACGCGATGACGTCCTTCCACTCCGAACCCAGGAAGATCGCGCCCCAGTTCTCGATCAGGCCGAGCGCCACGCCGCCGAGCAGCGCGCCGCGCAGGTTGCCGATGCCGCCGAGGACGGCCGCGGTGAACGCCTTGATGCCGAGCACGAACCCGATGTTGAAGACGGTGTTCTCGAACTCCATCAGGTACAGGGCGCCGGCGATGCCGGCCATGGCACCGCCGAGCAGGAAGGTGGTCCGCACGATGTTGTCGATGCTGACGCCCATGAGGACGGCGGCTTCGGGGTCCTGCGCGGTGGCCCGGATGCCGCGGCCGATCCTGGTGCGGTTCACCACCCGGTCGAGCGCGACCATCATGATCACCGCCGCGACGACCACGATGACCTGGTCCAGGCGCACGTCCGCGTTGCCGATCTGGAACAGCACGTCGCGCGCCGCGACGCGGGGGATCGACTGCTGGTTGCGTCCCGGGTTGCCGGTGATGGCCGGGATGACGACGAGGGCGAACAGCTCCTGGAGGAACAGGGACGCGCCGATCGCGGAGATCAGCGCGGTGAGGCGGGTGGCACCCTTGCGCCGCAGCGGCCGGTAGGCCACCAGCTCCAGCAGCACGGCGGCGCCGCCGGAGACGGCGCCGGACACCAGCATCATCAGCAGCAGCACGCCGACCAGGGCGATGCCCGTCAGCGGCACGTCGGGCGCGACGGCGGTGACCACCACGAGCGACGCGAACGTGCCGATCATGAAGATCTCGGAGTGCGCGAAGTTGATCAGGCGCAGCACGCCGTAGACCATCGTGTAGCCGAGGGCGACGAGCGCGTAGATGGAGCCGAACACCAGTCCACCCACGGTGCTGGGTAGGAACTGGTCGAGGAAATCAGACATGACTTGTGGGCCTCACGAGACGGGGCGGGGGGAGAGGACTCGCCATAGCGGTGGGGAGCGGGTGCGCCGTGGTTCCGGCGCCGCCCGCTCCCCCTCCAGACGAAACGTGCCCTGGACGGTCCCGAAAGGACCTGCCCGGACGAACGTGCTCGGTGGAGCCGTCTCGGAGATCAGCCTTCCAGCTTGGCCTCGGAGGCCAGGCCCAGCAGCTTCAGCGCGCCGCCCTTGACCTGGTAGATGAAGACCGCGCTCGTCTCGGGCTCGCCGTTGGACTTGAACTTGATCTTCTTCGAGACACCGTCGAACGTTAGCGTCTTGAGGAACTCGTTGATGTCCGTCGACGTGGTCTTGCCGGCGTCGATGGCCTTGAGGAAGGTCGACGCGGCGTCGTAGCCCTCGGTCGAGTAGATCGCCGGGTCCGTCTTGTACGCGGCCTTGTACGAGTCGAAGAAGGTCTTCTGCGCACCCGTCGCGTTGGCGTAGGGGATGTTGCACGGGCAGGCCAGGATGGCGCCTTCGGCGGCTTCCTTGCCCGCGGCGGCGACGAGCTGCGCGTCGAGCGAGCCGTCACCGGAGGTGAACGGGGCCGTCACGCCGCCGTCACGCAGCTGCTTGAGCAGCTTGCCGGCCTGCGCGTAGTAACCGCCGTAGACGATCACGTCGGGGGCCGACGACTTCACGCGGGTGACGGTCGACGAGTAGTCGGACGCGTCCTTGGCGAACTTGTCGGTCTCGACCGTGACGCCCTTGGCGGTGAAGCTCTTGGCGACCGCCTCGGCCAGGCCGACGGAGTACTCCTGGTCGTCGGAGATGACGAACGCCTTCTTGGGGCTCTTCGCCTTGATCAGGAAGTCCGCGATGCCGGGGCCCTGGTCGTCGTCGTTGGCGACGACGCGGTGCCAGTAGGTCCAGCCGTTCTTGGCCAGGCCGGTGCCCGTGGCCGACGGGGACACGCTGGGGATCTTGTTCTCCTCCAGCTGGCCGCCGATCGCCTTGGACTCGCCCGAGAAGGCGGGGCCGATCAGGCCGGCGATCTTGTCCTGGCCGACGGCCTTGGTGATCAGCGACGTCGCCTGGTCGGACTTGCCCTGGGTGTCGTACTTGATCAGGTTGACCTTGATCTTCGGGTTCTTGGCGTTGTACTCGTCGACCGCGAGCTTCGCGCCGTTGTACGGCGGGATGACGATCGCGGCGCCTTCGCCGGTCAGGTCACCCATGAAGCCGATCTTGATCTCCGAGGCGTCGCCTGTCCCGCCGCCGCCACCGCTGCCGGCACAGGCCGAAAGCGCCAGCGAAGCCGCCGCGGCGACCGCCAGGACTCGGCCCAGTCGTGCTCCTGACACCGGAATACCTCCCATGACCAACCAACCCGCCGGGTAGGCGAGGCCCCCACACGAGGGCTTGGGTTAGGGCAGGAACGTAGCTTCCGTCCGGTTCGGTGAACAGGTGGTCTTCCGGCTCTGTGTCCACATCGTGACGGTAGTCACGGTCAAATCCGCGCATGCATTAAGCCCGAATGCAGCGCAAATCGCCGCTGGTCACAATCCCACTGCGGGCTGTGACGAACAATGTGCACGAAGGAGTGTCCGATACTCGAACAGGTAACTCAACCGAAGTTTTCGATGACCGCTTCGGCAACGGCCTTCATGGTGGTGCGACGGTCCATCGCCGTGCGCTGCACCCAACGGAACGCCTCGGGTTCGGACAACCCCTGCTTGCTCATGAGCAGACCCTTGGCCCGTTCGACGACCTTGCGCGTCTCCAACCGTTCGGTCAGCCCCGCGACCTCGTTCTCCAACGCCTGGAGTTCGGAGAACCGGCTCATCGCCAATTCGATGGCGGGCACCAGGTCGCGCTTGGCGAACGGCTTGACCAAATACGCCATCGCACCCGCGTCGCGCGCCCGCTCGACGAGGTCGCGCTGGCTGAACGCGGTGAGGATCACGACCGGCGCGATGCGCCCGCCCGCGATGGCCGCCGCCGCCTCGATCCCGTCGACCTTGGGCATCTTGACGTCGAGGATGACCAGGTCGGGACGCAGTTCGGTGGCCAGCGCCACGGCCTCCTCGCCGTCGGCGGCCTGCCCGGCGACCTCGTAGCCCTCCTCGCGCAGCATCTCGACGAGGTCGAGGCGGATCAGGGCCTCGTCCTCGGCGACGAGCACCCGACGCGGCGCGGGCCCGGCCTCGGCAGCCTGCTGGGTCACCGGGGTCCTCCTGGGGTTCGGCGGGACGCTACGGCCCACGCGGTCGCGATGGGCGAAAGCGCAGTCTACCTGCGCCGCAACCGCCGCCGGCGCGCTCGGCCCGTGATCACGACCACCGGTCGCGGAGCGTGTCCCGGGCCGGGCTCGCGCCACCCGGCCCGGTCGATCAGGACCCCGCTCAGGTGGTCCTGCCCCAACCCGTCACCCCTTCGGGCCAATCCGCCGCGGCGAGCGCCTCCTCGTGCGCCGGATCGGGCCCGTCGACCACCCGCAGGAACAATTCCCGCCACCCGTCCGACAGCCCGAGTCCGCCCGCGACGCCGGGCACCTCGCGCACGTTCGCGAACCCGAACACCGGGTCGAGCAACCGGTCGACGACACCGGTCACGCCGACGCTCTCCGGCCATTCGACCCACCACGTGTCCCCTTGCGACCAAGAGCGCACCCACGGCGTGTCGGCGAACAGGTGCGGGCGGCGCAGCAACGCGCTGCCCAATCCGGTCGGGCGCGGGAATTCGGCCAGGTGGTCGCGTTCGGCTGCGCTCAGCGGCCCGTCGACGAATACCCCGGTCAGGCCGCGTCCCGTCATGAGCGTGCGCACGTAATCCATGCCTTCGGCGAACCGCCGGGCGTCCACTCCGGCGAATACGACCGAAGCTTCGGTGTCCAGCAGCACGAGTTCGAGCGAACGCGGGTGCTGCCGCGTGCGCAGGCCGGGCACGCCCGCGAGCCACCCGTCCTCCTCGCGGGGCAGCAGCTCGAACAGCAGCGGGCCCAGCGCGTACCCGGTCAGGTGCAGCCGCGACAGCGGCCCCGGTTCGGCGGCCCGGAACGCGTGCGCGGGCCGCAGCATGCTGGCCGGCGGGCGCAGTTGCAGGTGCGCGCCCGCGTCCGTGCCCGCCTGGAACACCACGCACTCCAGAGCGCGCTGGGCGTCGTCCTCCGCGTCGGGCAGGACCAGGCCCCGCGCGGTGCCCACGCCGTCGAGCGCGGCGGCGACCCGGCGCCGGACGTCGTCGGCGTGCAGCGCGGCCCGGACGGCGGGCACGGCCTGGGAGAGGTTCTCGCCGGTGTAGCCCCGGCGGAGATCGACCAGTCGGTCGGTGAGCGACGAACGTGCCATGGCGATGTCCTCGGTCTCGCCGCCCGGCACGGCGGTACTAAGGACGCGGTGGCGCGTCGACTGCGGGGGTTCATCGTCCACTTCGGACGGCGGGTGTCTGCACCCTGCGGCGGAACACCACCGGTCGCCGGGGAGGGTGGCTCCTGCCTCGCGCCCGTCCGGACGCCCGCCGTCGATGCTAGCAGCGGCCTAGGGTGGCGTCATGGGAGAAGCGTGGGGAGAGGTCGACACCATCCGTCGGGTGCTGGCGCTGCGCGGCACGTGGGCGGTGGTGGGTCTGTCGGAGAACCCGGGACGGGCGGCGTACGGGGTGGCCGCGTTCCTCCGGCGGCACGGGGTGCGGATCGTGCCCGTGCACCCGGACGCGCCGACCGTGCACGGGGAACAGGGCTACGGGTCGTTGGCCGACATCCCGTTCCCGGTCGACGTGGTCGACGTGTTCCGCCGGTCGGAGGCCGCCGGGGCGGTCGCCGACGAGGCGGTGGCGATCGGCGCCAAGGCGGTGTGGTTCCAACTCGGCGTGGTCGACGAGGACGCCTACGCCCGGACCACGGCCGCCGGTCTCGACATGGTGATGGACCGCTGCCCGGCGATCGAGTGGGCGGCCAACGGGCCGCGTTAGGCCCGCTTGTGCGCGGTGACCTCGATCTCGATGCGCATGCGCGGGTCGGCCAGCCCGACCTCCAGCATCGTCGCGGCGGGGCGGACGTCGCCGAACGCGGCGCGCAGCACCGGCCGGCACGGTTCGAACTCGGCGGCGTCGGGCAGGTAGTAGGTGACGCGGACGACGTCGGCGAACGACGCGTCCGCCTCCTTCAGCGCCCATTCGATGTTGCGCAGCGCCTGTTCGGCCTGGGCCACGACGCCCTCGGCGATGGTCATGGTCGTGTAGTCGAAACCGGTGGTGCCGGAGACGTGCACCCACTCGCCGTCGACCACGGCGCGCGCGTACCCGATGCTCTCCTCGAACGTGGAGCCCGACAGCACGATCCGTCGCATGCGGTCGACCTTATAGCCTGCCCGCATGCCGATCACGACCCTCAACGGGATCAACCTCAGCTACGACGTCTCCGGCGAGGGCGAACTGGTCGTCCTGGTGATGGGCACCGGCGGTCCGGGTCGGGTGTGGCAGGCGCACCAGGCTCCGGCGTTGCGCGCGGCCGGGTTCCGGGTGGCCACGCTGGACAACCGGGGCATCCCGCCGACGGACGAGTGCGCGGCCGGCATCCGGCTGGCCGACCTGGTCGGCGACGTGGCCGCGTTGATCGGGCACCTGGGCGGCGGACCGGCGTCGGTCGTGGGCACGTCCATGGGTGCGCACGTGGCGCAGGAACTCGTGGTGACGCGGCCGGAACTGGTGCGCAAGGCGGTGCTGCTGGGCACGTCCGCCCGCGTGGACCCGGTGTCGCAGGCCATGTCGCGGGGTGAACGGGCGTTGTTCGACGACCGCGTGACGCTGCCGGCGAGCTACCACGCGGCCGTGAACGCCGTGCTGAACCTGTCCCCCGCCACGCTGCGCGACCCGGTGGCGGCGCGGGACTGGTTGGACGTGTTCGAGTTCAGCGGCCAGGAGATCACGCCCGGCGTGCGCGCCCAGTTGGAGCTGGACGACCACGAGGACCGGCGGCCGAGGCTGCGCGGCGTGACCGTGCCGTGCCTGGTCGTCGGGTTCGCCGACGACCGCGTGCTGCCGCCGTACCTGGCCCGCGAGGTCGCCGACGCCATCCCGGGCGCGCGGTACGCGGAGGTCGCCGACGCCGGGCACTACGGGTTCCTCGAACGGCCCGAGGAGGTCAACCGCCTGCTCGTGGAGTTCCTGACCACCCCCTAAGCCGTTGGTCCCAACGGCCCAAACCCGGGTGCCGGGCCCTACCACCGGGCCGGTATCGCCGTTACCGTGCGATTCCGGGCCGGGAAGGGGCATATGGACTACCGACGGTGGGCACGGGTCACGCGCCTGACCGCACTCGCCGGGGTGGGCGGCGTCGCGGTCCTCGTGGTGCTGCCGGTGGCCCTGAACGCGGCGACCGGAGGCAGCGCACCCCGCGTGCTCGGCCCCTACGCCGCGTGGCTGTGGCCGGCGCTCGCGGCGCTCGGCGTGATGGCCGCCGTGCTCGCGGCGTGGGAACCGGTCGCGGCACGCCTGGTCCGGCGCCGGCCCGCGCACCCGGCCAACCGGGTCGCCGTGCTCGACCAGGTCGACCGGCACGTCCGCGACCGCGTCGAGGGCTCCCTGGTCGCCCAGGTCCGGCTCAAGCTCGGCGTGGCACCGCGGGTCGCGCCCCGATTACCCGTCCGGGCGCGCGTGCCGCTGGTGGTGGTCGGCGAACCCGGCGCGGGCAAGACGACGTTGCTGCTGGAACTGGCCGGGACCCTGGTGGCCCGCGCCCGCAAGAACCCCGACCGGCCCGTGCCCGTGCTGCTCGACCTCGGGCGGTGGCGGCCCGAGCGGGACTTCGGCGAGTGGCTGGTGCGGGAACTGCGCGCGCGGTACCGGATCGGGCCGCGCGTGGCACGCCACTGGTTGCGCGAACGGCGGTTCGCGCTGCTGCTCGACGGGCTCGACGAGGTACCCGTGCGGTACCGGGCGGAGTGCCTGGCGTGGGTGACCGCGCTGGACGTTCCGCACGTCGTGCTGTGCTGCTCGACCGAGGACTACGAGCGGCTGCCGCGCTACGACGTGGTACGCGTGGAACCGTTGCGGCGCACGGACGTGCTGGCGTTGATCACCGCCTGCGAGCCGCGCCTGGACGGGCTGGCCGAGGCGTTGACCAAGCACCCCGAGGTGTGGGACGAGGTGCGCACGCCGCTGGCGTTCGGGTTGCTGGCGCTGGCCTACCGCACCGGGCGCACCGAGTACCGGGGGTTGCTGGACACCTACGTGGTCGAGTCGGCCGCGCGCGGGCCCGAGGCGCCGACGCGGACGTTGCGCGCGTTGCGGTTCCTGGCCCGGATCGCCCGCCGGGAGGGCGACCTCGCCGCGCGGCACCGGCTGCCGGGTCGGCTGGTGTGGCTGGACTTCGTGTCGCCGCACGCGGTGTGGCGGCTGTTCCGCCGGGCCTCCCCCGCGTCGCTGGCCGGCGCGTCGGCCGCGCTGTGCCTGGTCGTGGGCGCGCGCCTGGGTCTGGTGCCGGCCGCGGTCGTGGCGACCGTCGGCGTGGCGCTGAACCAGGGCAGGTTCGTCGAGCGCTTCCCCGGCACGCACGGAAAGCGTTGGGCGACAACGGGTTTCCTGCTCGGTTTCGGCGTGGCCGGCGTGGCCGCGACGCTCGGTGCCGTACTGGGCGACCGGCTCGCGCGGTGGCCGGGGCCGGTGACGTTCGCGGTGACCGTGGTCGTGGCGTACGCCGTGGCGCGCGGCCTGACCCGGGACCGCTACTGGGCGGCGGCGTGCGCGTTGGTGCCGACCGGGGTCATGGTGTGGACGGGTCCGGTGCCCGCGGTGGCCGCGGGGCTGGGCATCGGGTTGTCGGGTGTGGTCGTGGGTCTGCTGACCGGCGGCCTGACCCGGGTGTGGTGCGACCTCGGGCGCACGCCGGGCCGGGGGCCGCGCTGGCTGCCGGTGGCCGGGTTCGCCGGTGCCGGGCTGGCGGCGTTGGCCGGGGCGCCGTGGGGACCGGACGCGGTCGCGCCGGTCACCGGTCTGCTGGTGGGACTGGCCGTGACGCCGCTGGCCGCGCGGTCGTCGGCGTTGGCCGAGGTGCTGGCCCGGCCGTTGACGCTGCACGACCTGCCGGTGCGGCGGCGGGCGTTGCTGCACACCGCGCGCGACCGCGTGCTGCTGGTGGACGGCACGCGGTTCCCGCACGTGCTCGTGCGCGACCACCTGGCCGACTGCGACCCGGAGGAACTCGGCGCGCACGCGGCGCGGCGGCGTTCGCGGTTCAGGCCCACCGGGTACGGGCGCGGGGCTTGAACACCGACAGCACCGTGCTCACGACGTAGACCGTCAGCGACACCGACGACGCGACCACCACGTCCAACGCCCCGCGCGGGTCGCCCGCCGCCGCGTCCCGCACCGCCGACCGCAGCAGGAACGTGGTCGCGGCCAGGGCCAGGACCGTGAGCACCAGCTTGATCAGCACCCACCAGTGCTTGGCCAGTCCCCAGTGCGTGCCCAGCGCCAGCACCACGCCGGTGACCAGCGCGACCAGACCCAGCGGCACCAGGGCGTAGTCCGCCAGCACGACCACCGCCCGGTAGAGCGTCGCGTCGCCGTACGCGGCGAGGCCCAGGGCGAGGTCGCCGAGCGTGACGCCGAGCCAGCCGACCGACGACACGACGTGCAGGCACAGCAGGGTCTTCCGGGTGAACGGACGCATGCCCGCCAGCGTGCCGGGCGGGCGGGCGGGTCCGCGTCGGCGCGGAGTCGACATCCGGGCGTGCGTCGGCTGACGTACGCGTCACCAGTGGGCGGGCGCGCGCAGGCCCTCGGGCAGCCGGGTGGTCCGGTCGCCCCGGGCCGCGTCGAGCTGGGACTGGGTGAGGAAGAACGCCTCGCGCAGGTCGGCGCCGGACAGGTCGGCGTCGCGCAGGTCGGCGCCGGTGAAGTCGACGCGGCGCAGGTCCGCGCCGCGCAGCCGGGCGCCGATCAGGTACGCGCCGCGCAGCGTGGCACCGCGCAGGCCCGCCCGGGACAGGTCCTTGCCGACCAGGTCGGCGTTGCGCTTGTTCTTGCCGCGCAAGCCTTTCCGGGCCGCCTCGCTCGCCTTGACCATGATCGCGTCGACCTCGCGCCACCACGGGCCGACGTCGAGCGCGAGCAGGTTCTCCGGGGTCTCCCGGGTGAGCGCGGCGATCTCGTCGAGGCGCGCGGTGGTGGCGCGGTCGGGTGCGATGCGCGCGGCCTCGGTCAGGTACCAGAGGAGTTCGTGCAGTTGCCGCATGACCGGGAACACGGCGCGGGCCCGCGCCGTCGGCGTGCCGCCGAACGTGACCTGGGTGACCTGCTGCCCGGCGCCGAAGCAGTCGTAGACCGTGCAGCCCCGGAAACCCTTCTCCCGCAGGCGGGTGTGGATGCCGCAGCGGAAGTCGTCGGCCAGGTTCGGGCACGGGGTGTGCGCGGGTTTGTCGATCGCGAAGTCGACGGACTTGGCGAACGCGGGCACCACGCAGCACAGTCCGACGCAGCGCGCGCAGTCCGCCCTCAACTCGGTCATGCCGACAGGGTGTCCAGGATCTGCTGACCGTACTTGGCCAGCTTGTTCTCGCCGACACCGGTGACCGTGCCGAGCTGGTCGAGCGTGTCGGGTGCCCGGGTGGCGATCTCGCGCAGGGTGGCGTCGTGGAAGATCACGTACGCGGGCACGCCCTGCTCACGGGCCTGCCCGGCCCGCCAGGCACGGAGCCGTTCGAACACCGGCAGGGCCTCCTCGGGCAGCGCGACCTGCTCGGCGCGCTTGGCCTTGGCCGCCTTGGCGGGCCGGACCCGTTCGGGATCGCGGCGCATCGACACCTTGCGGGCCTTGAACAGGACCTCTTCGCTGTCGGGCGTGAGCACGAGCGTGGAGTACTCGCCCTCGACCGCGATCAGGTTGTTCGCGAGGAGCTGGCGGACGACGCCGCGCCAGCCGGCCTCGTCGAGTTCGGTGCCGATGCCGAACACGGACAGCGTGTCGTGGTCGTGCTGGAGGACCTTGGCCGTGCGGCGGCCGAGCAGGATGTCGATCGTCTGGCCGGCGCCGAACTTCTGCCGGCGTTCCTTGCGCAGCCGGACCACGGTGGACAGCACCTTCTGCGCGGGCACGGTGGCGTCCCACGTCTCCGGCGGGGCCAGGCACGTGTCGCAGTTGCCGCACGGGGACGCGGACTGGCCGAAGTAGTCGAGCAGGCGGACACGGCGGCACTCGACGGTCTCGCAGAGGGCGAGCATGGCGTCGAGGTGGTGCATCAGCTTGCGGCGGTGTGCCTGGTCGCCCTCGGAGTCGTCGATCATCTTGCGCTGCTGGACGACGTCCTGGAGGCCGTAGGCCAGCCAGGCGGTGGACGGCAGGCCGTCCCGCCCCGCGCGGCCGGTCTCCTGGTAGTAGCCCTCGACGGACTTGGGCAGGTCGACGTGGGCGACGAAGCGGACGTCCGGCTTGTCGATGCCCATGCCGAACGCGATCGTGGCGACCATGACCAGGCCGTCCTCGCGCAGGAACCGGGACTGGTTGCGCGCCCGCGTGCCGGCGTCGAGCCCGGCGTGGTACGGCAAGGCCGTGAAACCGTTGTCGGACAGGAACTGCGCGTACTTCTCGACGGAATTGCGCGACAGGCAGTAGACGATGCCGGAGTCGTCCGCGTGTTCGGTGCGCAGGAAGTCCAGCAACTGCTTGCGCGGGTCGTTCTTGGGCACGATCCGGTACTGGATGTTGGGCCGGTCGAAGTCGGAGACGAAGTGCCGGGCGTCGGTCAGGCCGAGGCGTTGCGCGATCTCCGCGTGGGTGGCCTTGGTGGCGGTCGCGGTGAGGGCGATGCGCGGGACGTCGGGCCACCGCTCGTGCAGCTGGGAGAGCGCGAGGTACTCGGGGCGGAAGTCGTGGCCCCACTGGGACACGCAGTGCGCCTCGTCGATCGCGAACAGCGAGATCTTGCCGCGGTCGAGCAGGCGGGCGGTCTGCTCGGTGCGCAGCCGCTCGGGCGCGAGGTAGAGCAGGTCGATCTCGCCGTGCAGGAACTGGGCCTCGACCATGGAGCGCTCGTCGGGGAACTGCGTGGAGTTGAGGAACCCCGCGCGCACGCCCAGGTTCTGCAACGCGTCGACCTGGTCCTGCATCAGTGCGATGAGCGGGGAGACGACGACCCCGACCCCGTCCCTGACCAGGGCCGGGATCTGGTAGCACAACGACTTGCCCCCGCCCGTGGGCATGAGGACCAACGCGTCGCCGCCCGCGACGACGTGGTCGACGATCTCCTGCTGCTCCCCCCGGAAGGACTCGTACCCGAACACCTTGCGGAGGACTTCCCGGGAAGTCATTGGGGGATGGTAGCGAGCCCCTCCGACAGTCCTCGGAACACGTGCTCCCGATGCCACTGGAAGTAAGGTCCCGACCGCTCCGGGTCGACACCGGCCACGACCCCGGCCCGGCCGTCGAGGAAGCCGTCGGTGCCGTGGACCAGCACCGTCCCGTCGGCGTCGACCGCGAGGTAGCCCAGCTCGTAGAGCCGGTCGCAGCCCAGCGAGCAGGCGAGCATGGCCACGTTCTCCAGGTCGCCGCGCTCGTCGTCGGTGCACTCGGCCCGCTTCTTGACATGGGCGGCGACCAGGAGGTCCACCGGGAACACCCGGCGGCACAGCGCGCACTCGGCCGTCGGACCGTCGCCGATCAGCAGCCGGCGCAGCTCGCCCTGCTCCTTGCGGTAGGTGGCGAGGGCTTTGCCGTCGAACACCGCGTAGTCGCGCCGCGTGGGCCGGCCGAGGGGCCGGACCACCACCCGCCCGTCCTCGAGCCGGGTGCCGGGCCGGGTGAGCAGCACCGCGGTGACGGCGTCGCCGAGGTCGTCGACGGACACCGAGCCGTCCGCACGGAGCCGGTCGAGGCCGTACTGGACGAGGGCGGCATCGGCGTCGGGCCCGACACCCGTGCCTTCCAGGTCGCGCAGCACCCGCTCGGCGCCGGGAAGGGTCGCCAACCCGACGAAACGGCGCAGGGCGTTCCCGTCCACATCGCCCAGGTAGGTCGTGGCCAACGTGGCCAACGCCCGGTCGCGGGTGATCGGGTCGCGGAGCACCGCGGCGGCCTCGGCGGTGAACCCGGCCGTCGTCGCACCGTCACGCGCGGTCGGTTCCTCGTCCAGCCCGTGCGTCTCCCACAGCCGCTCCGCGGATCGCAGGTGCCAGAACGGGTACTGCGGCGTGACCTGCCCGTGCCCGAACTCGCCGAGCACGGCTCCGACGCCCGCACGGAACTCGTCCCACCGGAACAACCGCCCGTGCCCGGTCCCCAACCGGGCGATCGCCCAGACCAGGGCGAGGGGCTTGTGCGGCGCAGACTTCCCGTCCTTCCGGTGGGTCTTGAGGTGGCCGAGGGTGACCAGGAGGTCGTCGGCGGACCACCGACGCATGATGTCGAGCGCGGAGGACGGGCCCGCGTGGTCGTCCACCCCGGGCGCCGGCGCTCCGTCGTATCCGATGCCCTCGACGGACGCCGCGTCCGGCGGTGCCCCGTCCTTCCCGACTCGTGCCACCACCACACCCTGCCAGAAGATCACCCCGAAACGGCCGGACATCCCAGCCGCACGGACCGACAGGGCGTGACGATTCCCGGGGACATGGACCACGCGTTCCGGTAGCCGTAGGCGTCATGGCCTGCTCGGACGTCCACACCGGGTTCGACCGGTCCGGCCGTGCGTCGACGAGGACGGGGTCGTGCGGCGGACCCGGGGCCGCGCGGAACTCGGGCGGTTGCGGCGGGAGGCGGGCCACGACGTCGACGACACGCGGCTCGCCTACCACCGTGCGCTGTGCTACCTGCCGCCCTCGGGCTGGGCGCACTCCTCGACCTTGTACGAGATCGAGACCGGGTAGTCGTCGCGGCGCAGCCGCACGTGCACGAGCACCGGCCCGTAGTTGACGCTGTCCGCACGGTCGCCCAAGCGCCGCAGCAGGTCCGCCAAGTCCTCCTCCGAGGCGACCTCCACGCCGGTCATCGGGGCCGTCGCGGTGCCGAACACCTGCGCCAACGCGTCGTACCGCCAAGGGTGCAGGATGTTGTAGTAGTCGGGTTCCGACGAAGGCGGCTTCGTGTAGTAGCACGGGGCCACCAGCATCTGCTCGATGCCGTAGAAGCCCTCGTTGTCCAGCACGAAGATCACCGGGCGCAGGCCGTGCCGCACGTGGGTCGACAGTTCCTGCACGACCTCCTGGAACGAGCCGTCGCCGACGAACACCAACGGCCGCCGGTCCTGGCGCACCAGCGCCACGCCGGTGGCCGCGCCGACCGAGTAGCCGATGGACAGCCAGCTGTTCTGCGCCAGATAACCGTCCTTTTCGGACACGTGCAGGCTCATCGAGCCCAGCAGCGAGAAGCCCGCGTCCGACACCACGGTGTAGGTGCGCGGCGACGCCGCGAGCAGGTCGTTCACCCGGTCGAACAGCAGGTCGTAGGTCAGCCCCGTGCCCGCCGCCACGGCCCGGGTCGAGCGGTACGCCGACGGCACGGGCAGGCCGGCCTCGTGGGCCCGCGCGTAGTAGTCCGCCTCGAAGTGCCGTTCGCCGAACCTGGTCACCAGGCGGTCGCGCAGCGCCTCGACGAACGCCGGGAGCCGCACGTCCGGGAAGTACGACGCACCGACGCTGACGCCGTCGTGCGCGGCCACGATCCAATCCGGCCCGATGCTGCGCTCGCCGCCCAGGTTCTTCGACGTCGACCACGAGCCGATGCCGATCCGGACCCGCGCCCACTTCTGGAACACCGTATACACCCACGGCGTGCTGGACTTCCCGTTGTACACGCCGACGAAGTACGGGTGGTCCTCGGACAGCACGGCCTTGCCGCCGATCGTGGTGCAGAACGGGATCCCGGTCGCCTCGACGAGTTCGCCGAACGGCCCGGCCAGGTCGAACCGGTCCACCTCCTCCCCCGCCCACAGGATCGGCCGGCCCAGCTCCTCGATCAGCGCCACGGCCGCGTCGACCGCGCGGCCGAGCACCTGCTCGTTGCGCGCGGTGACCGGACGGGTCCGCGCGGTCAGGTCCCCGACCGGCGAGGCGCACGGCGCGTCCCAGACGTCCTCCATCACCTCCAGGTACACCGGCCGGCGCTCGGACAGGCACGCCACCAGCGCGGCGTCGATCTGCACGGGCGCCAGCGCGGCGTTGGTGACCACCTGGGCGTCGACCGTGACCTGCCGGTACACGTCCAGGTTGCTCTCCCGCCGCTGGCTCATGTGCGACGTGAGCAGGCCGATGGCCCGGTAGTTCAGCCACTGCTCGTAGGTGGGCGTGGCGTTGATCGCCACCACCGGGACGTACTCCACATAGGACCCGCCGATCGGGTTGAGCAGGGTGAACGCGCCGACGCTGTAGGTGACGGCGGCGGCACCGATCCGGGGTCCCGGCCGGACGCGGGCGTACGCGTCGGCCGCGTACCCGGCGCCGACCTCGGTGGGCGTGCCGATCCACTCGATGCCCGGCGTGTGCCCGACGGCGGTCAGGAACGGCCCGAGGTGGTTGCCGGGCACGCCGAAGACGTGCTCGATGCCCAACGACGCCAGGCGGGACGCGAGGTAGCGCGCGACGGTGGTGGTCATCGGTTCGGCGACCCCGCGTGCTCGGGCGTGCCCTCGGGGGTACGCCGGGTCGGCAGGACCTCGGGTCCGGACAGCTCCAGCGGCGCCTCGTGCACGGCGATCGCGGCCTGGATGGCGGTCTCCAGCGCGCCTTCGATCCACGCGTGCTTGAGCGACACGTGCTCGCCGGCGAAGTACAGCGGCCCCTCGGGTTTGCCGACGTCGAGGTGGAAGCTGGTCATCTGGTGCGGCGTGTACACGGCCGCCTCGCCGTACGCGTACGGGTCGCGCAGCCAGCTCTGCGTCCGCCCGGCGCCGGTGTAGAACACCTCGATGCGCCGGCCGTGCACGGCCTGGAGGTTGCGCAACGCGTAGATGTAGCGCTCGTCGTCGTCCAGCGAGTCCCACCGGGCCGCGTCGTCGGACCAGCTGTAGCTCGCCAGGACGACGCCGCCCTCGCTGCCCGGCACGCGGTGCGACGGGTAGTACATGAACCGGTTGGGGTTGTCGGTGGCCGAGCCGCCGCCGAACACGTTCGTCGCGGGGCGGACGGCCGGACCGATCAGCCGCACCGACCGGTTGAACTCGAGCTGGCGGTCGGGGATCGCGGTCTCGTCGACCGACGGGTGCGCGCCGAGCAGGCCGGTGGTCGTGGTCTCCCACCGCTGCGGCACGGAGAACGCGGCCGACTCCGCCGCCTCGTCGACGCGCTGGTAGAACTCGTGCACGCCGCCGTCGATCGCGCCCAGCTCGCGCCGCCAGTCCTCCTCGGTGAACTCCCACCAGCGCTTGGAGAACTCCAGCAGCACCTTGGTCGCCTGGTCGTAGTGCGTCTCGATCACCGCGCGCCGCTTCTTGTACGACATGGGCGGGTGGACCTCGACGAACCGCAGGCCGGACAACGGGACCGTCACGATCGCGACGTCGCCGGTCCACACGGTCGGCGGCCCGGTCTGGTCGGACTCGGCCACGGTGTGCACGGCGACGAACGGCCCGTCGGGGCCGACGTGCCGGCTCGGCGCGTGGTCGCGGCGCGGGTCCCAGTACTCGATCCGGACCGCGCGGTGGCCCAGCCGGACCTGGTCCACGAGCCGCTCGTGCAGCGCGTCGGGCAACCGCCGGCTGCCGCCGGGGATCTCCCAGTACGTGACGTTGGGGTTGATGTCGCTGCGCCCCAGGAAGCTGTGGAAGAACGACAGGTGCAGCCGCGAGGTCATGTTCTCGACCGTGCCGATGGCCTCGATCGCCTCGTCGCTGAGCCCGGCGTGGTCGCGCAGGAAGTCGCCCATGGAGCAGCCGTCGAAGTCGCGGATCACCCGCGCCCAGCCGTCGAGCCACTCCTCGAACGGCTTGTTCACGCGCACGCCGTCGACGATCTCCGAGTAGTAGTCGCGGACCTGCTCCAACGCGTCGTCGAGCATCCGCGTCGTGGTCACGCGCACCTCGTCGGCGGTGAGGTGGAAGCCCTCGTTGAGCATGCTCGGGTCGCGCGCGTAATCGGCGCGGCGCACCTGGGTGCCGTTGGCGCGGATCCAGGCGCGGTTGCGCTTGACCGGCTGCGCGACCACGGGCGGCTGCCCGTCGGCGGGCCAGGTCTGCCCGGTGAACGACCGGTAGAACACCGGCGGCGGCTCGACCGACGGCGGTTCGGTGGCCGGGTCGACGTCGACGTTGTAGAACAGGCGCCGGCCGAGGCCGAGCTTGTCGACCAGGCCGAGCACCAGCGGGTGGAAGTCGGGCAGCCGCATGGCGCCCGCCTCGCCGTACTGGAGCGGGTCGCGGAACGCCGGGTGCCCGGGATCGGCGGTGTGGAAGGTCTTGATCCGGCCGCCGACCCGGTTGCCGTTGGCCTCCAGGACCGTCACCCGGTGCCCCGCGTCGACGAGCAGGCCGGCCGCGACCAGGCCCGCGATGCCCGCGCCGACGACGAGCACGTCCTTGGGCCGGTCGGTCGGGTCGAGCCCGGCGCCGAGCAGGACGTCGAGTTGGCGGAGCTTCTCGTCGGAGTCGTCGGAACCGACGAGCAGGAGGTGGCGGGCCAGTTGTCGACACGTGCGCCACCGGGCGTGGCGGTTCTCGTCTCGCGATTCGGTCATACGGCCCATGGTGGTGAGCCGGTCGGACGCACCGGAACCTCTTCCCGGCGGATCGACACGATAGGGGAACCGCCTCACTCACAAGGGCGAAGCAGTCCGTATCCGGGGTGCGGTCGATGCGTCCGAACGGGACGTTGGGCGCATCGGCAGAACGCGAGGTGCGCACCATGTTCCAGCAGACCGCGGTCGGCGTCCGCTACGACCCGCCGGGCGGGCTCGACGACTTCACCCCCCGGCAGCGGGAGCAGTGGCACGTCGCCGTGTCCGGCTGGTTCGACGAGATCATCGCGTTCCACGAGGAGCACACGCTGCGCCCCGGCGACCCGTGCCAGTACTACAACCAGGCCGAGACCACGCCGCCGACGCCCGGCCTCGTGCAGGCGATCCCGTGGAACGCCCTGTCGAACACCCTGGTGCGCCGCAACGGCCACGCGAAGGCGCTGGAACTGGCCGAGCGGCTGTACCCGCTGACCGACCGCATCGACGGCGCGGGCGCGTACTTCACCGGCGAGGTCTGGGAGAAGACCTATTACCGCCCGCACGACGAGTACTGCGAGTTCCGCGTCGAGCACGACGCCCAGGGGAAGATCGCCCGGGTGGTGTTCACCTCCGAGCCGCCCGAGTACTGGCAGGCGCTGCACGGCGACACGCTGCCCGGTTCGGCGCCGGGGTCGGCCGCCCGCTACGACTTCGACCCCAACCGGGACATGCTGCTCGACCTCTACCGGCGCCACGTGCACCCGTCCGTGCGGCTGGCCGACCTCCAGGCCGCCGAGGACCTGGTGGACGAGTCGTCCGGCGAGGTGATCGTGGCGCGCGGCGCCTACAACCCGTGGAACCGCTGGAACACCACGCACGGGATCATGCACCTCTGCCAGCCCGCGAACACGTTGACCGCGGAGATCGTGCTCGGCGCGGACGCCACCGTGCCGCGGGCGCGCGGTGGTCGCCCGATCGAGCACGCGGACGCGCTGCTGTGCGCGGCCGGCTACGGCGGGCCGATGCGCAACAGCGACCCGACCATCGGCGGCAGCGTGAACGTGCTGGCACGCCAGGGTTTCTGGATCACGCTGCGCAACCCCGTCGGCCTGTACATGAACCACCTCGACCTGGCCGGCATCACGCACCGCGACGGCCGTCCGGTCACGGCCGACTACTTCCGGGTGGAACGCGGCGACGCGCGGCAGCACCTGATCGAACGCGCCGTGTTCGAGATCCCGCCCGACGCGCAACGCCGCACGGGCGAGCCGGAGACCGTGGGCGACCTGCTCATCGCGGGCGACCCGATCCGGTACGGCGCGCAGCTCGCCGAGCGGATCACGGTCGCGCTGTTCGGCGTGGCCAACCCCGGCGAGTTCCGCACCACGCCCCTGCCGGCCACGCACCGGGGCTGCCAGGACCGCGTGAACGGCATGTTCCTGCGCGTGGTGCCGGTGACCGACGAGTGTCCGGACGGGACACGGCCGGCGTTCGACTACCCGGGCTCGGCGGACGTGGCGCACCTGCGCCCCGCGCCCGAACCGCACAAGCCGCACCGCCACCGGGCGTAGGCGACCCACCGCACCACCGAGGAGCGCGCCATGACCATGCCGGGACCGCGGCGGGCCGAGCAGGTCCGTCCCGACACCGAGCCGATGCTCGACGCCGACGAGATCCAGGGCAACGTCGTCCCGGGTTTCCTCAAGCCCCACCTGGCCGTGCTCGCGTTCACGATCGCCGACCCCGCCGCCGCGCGCCGGTGGTGCCGGCTGGTCGCCGACCACGTCACCACGCTGCGGCACGCGATGGGGTCACGGGAACGCGTGCGGTCGCTGATCGCGTCCCGGACCGCGGCCAAGCTCAACGCGCTGGAGGCGGGCGGCTCGTTCCGGGCCACCGGCGAGGTGGGCGCGCTGCTGGTCGAGGGCGGCGTGGACGACACGTGGACGAGCGTGGCTTTCAGCCACGAGGCGATGGGCAAGCTCACCGACGACCCCGGCGTGGACGAGTTCGCCGACCGGGGGTTCGTGCTGGGCATGACGGCCCGGTCCGGCGCGTTGGGCGACCCCGCGGGCTCGACCGACGGGTGGGTGGTGCGCGATCCGGACGTGCTGCTGGTGGTGGCCGCCGACCGCGAGGAGAACCTGCGCCGGCACGCCGAGGACATGGTGGCGCTCGCCGAGTCGCACGCGGTGCGCCTGGTCTACCGGGAGGAGGGGCACAAGCTCGACGAGGTCGGCCGGGAGCACTTCGGCTTCCAGGACGGGGTGTCGCAGCCGGGCGTGCGCGGCCGGTACGCCCCCGACCGGTTCGTCACGCCGCGGCACGTGGTGGACGACGCCGACCAGCGACCGGAGGCGTGGCTGTACGGCCGGCCCGGCCAGCACCTGGTGTGGCCGGGCGAGTTCGTGTTCGGCTACCCCGGCCAGGGCAGCGACCCGATCCTGGCGGGCTCGACCGCGTCGCGCGGACCGGCGTGGAGCCGCAACGGCTCCTACCTGGTGTTCCGCCGGCTGCGGCAGGATGTCGCCGGGTTCCACGAGTTCCTGGACCACGCCGTGACGCAGGCCGGTCCCGGTGTCACGCGGGACAAGCTGGCCGCCGACGTGGTCGGGCGCTGGCCCAGCGGCGCGCCGGTGGCCCGCACGCCGACGCGCGACGTGCCGGAACTGGGCGTGGACGCGTTGCGCAACGACCACTTCGGGTTCGGGTCGGACAGCCGGACGCTGCGGCTGACCGACGGGTCGACCACCAACGGCCTGTACCCGGAGGCGGGCGCGGACCCGGTCGGGCTGGTGTGCCCGCAGTTCGCGCACATCCGCAAGGTGAACAGCCGGACCGCGCCCAACGACGCGGGCGGGCTGACGGCCTCGTTCACGCGGCGCATCCTGCGGCGTGGTCTGCCCTACGGCAAGCCGACCGACGAGGACCGGGGCCTGCTGTTCCTGTCCGTGCAGGCGTCCATCGTGGACCAGTTCGAGTTCCTCAACACCCGGTGGATGGGCGACCGGACGAACCCGCGCGCGCCCGGCGGGCACGACCTGTTCATCGGTCAGAACGGGCAGCCCGGCGAGGACCGGGTGCGCTCGGCGACCCTGCTGCGGCCCGACGGCGCGCACCCCGTGACGGCGCCGCGCGACTACGTGACGGCGACCGGCGGCGGCTACTTCTTCGTGCCGTCGCTGTCGGCGCTGCGGGACGTGCTCGGCTCCTGAGGGTCGAGGCCGTGCCTCGCGCGCTACTCGGCTTCGAACCACTCGCGCACCGGCGGCTTGCGCAGCGCACCGACCAGGTAGGCCATCGCGATGGAGACCAGGACCAAACCGACTCCCACCCACAGCAGGACCGTGAACCCCGCCTCCATCGATCCCCGGACGATCGGGCCACCGGCGGCGAAGACCGACACCATCGCCAGGCGGGTGGTGCCACTGATGAACGCCTGGTCCGGATCGTCCCCGGGCCGGGGGTCGGCGAGGCGTCGCGGGGCGATCAGGTTCAGCACCGCCGCGCCGCCGATCACCACCACCGCGAAGGCGAACCGCACCCAGCCGGCGCGGATGTCCAAGGCGACGGCCGTGTATGCGAGCACGGCCAGGCACGCCGCGCCGGACACCCGGTGCGTCACTGTCAACGCGATCACCGGGAACGGTTTGGTCCGCGAATCGGTCGATTCCATTCGACGATCCCCCCGCCGTGGACGCTAGTCGGTCGGTTTCCGATTCGGGAGTGCCGATTCACCGGCGGCGGGCGTTGCGCGGCAGGTGACCCTGGCTGATCGAATACCGGTGCTTGGCCACGATCCAGCGTTTGACCGAGGACTGGGCGCCGAGGATCAGTGCCGTCAGGCACAGCAGCACCATTCCGACGCCGATCAGCGCCGAGGCCGTCAGCGCGCCGAGGGTGACGATCGACCTCAGGCTCAAGGCGCCGAGCACGAGGCTGAACCCGGCGGCCATGCGGGACGCGATCAGGTTCGGGAAGTACCGGTGCGCGGCGGACATCGCGGCGACCGCGTGCAGGACGCCGAGCAGCACGGTGATCAGCGCGAGCAGCGCGACGAACGCCAGGTTCAAGCCGTTCACCGCGTGCAGCAGTGACAGCGAGGAGGCCAGCGAGATCACCACGCCGCCGACCGTCAGCGCGGTGATCACCCAGTGGATCGTCATGACCACGCCGAGCGCGCCCGGCTTCGGCGGCGGCCCGCCGTACGGGTCGTACTGGGGCGGATGACCCTGGGCCGGAAAGTGCTGGTACTGCTGCGGATAAGGCTGCGGTGGATACGGCTGCCGCGGGTGTCCGCCCGGAGCGCCGGACCACTGTGGTGGATATGTCATCCGTCTTCCCCCCTGGGATCGCGTGGACTGTACTGGCCGGTCCGCGGTCCTGTTCGGAGAACGAATCAGATCCAGCCGTTGTCGTGCGCCACGCGGAAAGCCTCGGCACGGGTCGGCACGGCCAGTTTCGTCACGACCGCGGCGAGGTGGTTGCGCACGGTCCCGGCGGACAGCCCGGTGCGCCGGGCGATCGCGCCGACCGGGGTGTCGAACTCGGTCAGCCGCAACACCTCCAGCTCACGCCGCGTCAACGGGCACGGTGGCGCGGTCAGGGCGTCGGCGGCCAGGGCCGGGTCGACGTAGCGGGCGCCGGAGTGCACCCGGCGGATCACGTCGGCCAGCGTGCCGCCGGGCGAGCCCTTGGGCAGGAAACCCTTGGCACCGGCCGACAAAGCCTGTCGCAGGTGCGGCGGACGGCCCTGGCCGGTCAGCACGACGACCGCGCACGACGGCAGCACGCGGGCCAGCTCGGCGGTGACCTCCAGCCCGTCGAGTCCGGGCATCCGCAGGTCGACCACCGCCACGTCGGGCCGGTGCGCGCGGGCCTCGTCCACGGCCAGGCGCCCGTCGCCGACCCGCGCCACCACCTCCAGGTCCGGCTCCAGCTCGAGCAGGGCGGCGAGGGCGTCGCGGATCATCTCCTCGTCGTCGGCCAGCAGCACGCGGATCACGGCACGGGCACCGCGACGTCGAGGGCGAACACGTCACCGTCCCGCTCGACGCGCAGCGTGCCGCCGACCTCGGCCACGCGGTCGGTCATGCCCCGCAGGCCGAACGCGTGCCGGTCGGGTCCGGTACCGGACACCCCGTCGTTCACGATCCGCATCCCGATCCCCTCGCCGTCGGACGTGATGTCGATCGTGCACCACGCGGCGGCGCTGTGTCGCAGGATGTTCGTGCAGGCTTCCCGGACCACGAACGCCAGCCGCGCGGCCACTTCGGACGGCACCGGCGCGACGGTGGTCGCGCAGCGCACGCCCGCGTCCCGCAGCACGCCGGCCGCCGCCGCCACCTGGTCGGCCAGATCGACCTCCCGGTACCCCGCCACCGCTTCGCGCACCTCGGCCAGCGCGGTGGCGGCGAGGTGGCGGGCCTGCGCGGACTCGCGGGCCGCGCGGTCGGGATCGGCGGCGGCGAGGCGTTCGGCGAGTTCGGACTTGAGCGCGATCACGGTGAGCCGGTGGCCGAGCAGGTCGTGCAGGTCACGCGCGAACCGCAGGCGCTCCTCGGTGACGGCGAGCCGGGCCCGTGCCTCCCGGCCGGCCCGGGCGTCGAGCAGCAGCGTCCACAGCCACAGGGGCACGACCGTGCCGCCGACGACCGCGGCGCCGACCGACGCCGCGATCACGCCGTGCACCACGGGCGATCCGCCGGTGACCGCGCCGACCGCCACGGCCAGGCCCACCGCGCCCACCGCGGCGGGCCACCTCGACCGGCCCGTGATCAGGAACGGCAGGATGCCCGCCGTGGCACCGCCGATCCACGCCCAGGTGTACCGGTCGGCGGGACCGACCGGCGCCACCAGGAGGATCGACACGGCGGTGGCCGCGAGCAGGACCCACAGCGCCCAGCGGGGGGCGGGCGGCTCGGTGACGAAGCGCAGCACGGCCGCGTGCCCGGCGACGAGCACCCCCAGTCCGACCATGCCCAGCCAGTTGTCGGGATCGCGCGCCAGCACCGCCGCCGGGACCCACAGGCAGCACAGCACCAGCACCGCGACGCCCGCCAGGATCGTCCGGCGCACCCGGACCAGGTCGTCCACCCCGCACCTCACAGCCACACGGACAGGATCGTCGCCGCGACGACGAAGTCCACCACCGCGCACCACTCCGCCCACCAGCGGGGAACCACACGGTCCAGCCGGTGGTGCACGACGTCCCACACCGCGTGCAGACCCCAGCCCGCCGCGACCAGCCAGGCGGCCATGCGCGGATCGGCGTTCGACGCCACGACGGCGAGCACCGCGTAGGCCACGAGTCCGGCCAGTTGGGCGGCGAGGACCCTCCGGTCCCGCAGGTGTCCCTTGGCCATGCCGAACACCAGGTAGGCCCCGGGCAGCACCAGCAAGGCGACCGGCCACGGCACGAGCGGTTCCGTCCACTGGTCGAACGTCATCGCGAGCGCGATCCACGTCGGCCCGCGCCGGCCGACCTCCTTGACCAGCGGGTGCGCGTCGCTTTCCCCGTGCGGCCGGGTGTACTCCTCGCGGTGCACGAGCATCGCGGCCACCATCGCCGGGAGCATCAGCACGTGCCCGCCGGTGAGCACGTGCTCTCCGTCCAGCACTCCGAGCCAGTGCGGCACGAGCAGGACGAGGTAGGGCAGGAACATCGCCGCGCCCATCTCGACGACCCGCGGCCACGGGTGGCCCCGGTAGCGCATCCACAACGCCATGGCGACGGTCATGTCCGTCGCGGTGACGAGCGCGACCACGTCCGGCCGCTGCCCCGCCCATTCCCAGGCGGGCGCGAGGAGTTCGACACCCACCAGCATGGCCACGACCATCTCCACCGCGTGGCGGAGGAACCTGCCTGTCGTCTTCCGCTGTCCGACCTTCATGGCACGAGCTTCGGGCGTGGCGGCGCACGATCCCATGGGGTGATCGCACGGTCGACCCATGCGTTCCGCACGGGTCGGTTGTGAGGCCCGGATAAGGACTTCCGCTGACGCTCCCGAGATCGGCCGGCCGGTAGAAATCGCAGGCGACGAAAGGGGAGGGTCCATGAGGTTTCGGAAGACGGCGGTCGTGCTCGGGATCGCCGCGCTCACGGTGACGTGGTCGGCGGTGCCCGGGTCCACCGCACCGGGGTCGACGGTTCCGGGGTCGGCAGGGCAGGGGTCGGCAGGGCAGGGGTCCGCGGTCGTGGGGTCCGCGGTCCCAGGCTCGACGGTGCCGGGCTCTGGAGTGCCGGGGTCGGGAGTGCCGGGGTCGGGAGTGCCGGGGTCGGGAGTCTCCGGCTCGGCGGTGCCCGAACCCGCGGCATCCGGACCGGGCGACCTGGCACGGTGTGTGGAGGCGAACGGTGGCCGGGTGCTGATGGTCGTCGCCTCCGGTGACGTGGTCGTGCGGATCGCCGCACCGCCGGGGGACGAGGGGCGGCACACCGAGGCCGCGGTCTGGAAGTGCACGCGAGGCTGACGACGGAGGGGTGCCGGGTGCGGGTGCTGGTGGTCGAGGACGAGGCGCTGCTGGCCGAGGCGATCGCGGAGGGGTTGCGCCGCGAGTCCATGGCGGTGGACGTGTGCGCCGACGGCCTGCGGGCGTTGGAATCGCTGGCCGTGCACGACTACGACGTCCTCGTGCTCGACCGGGACCTGCCCGGCGTCCACGGCGACGACGTGTGCCGGTCGGTGGTCGAACGCGGCACGGTGCGCGTGCTCATGCTCACCGCCGCCGCCGAGGTCGCCGACCGGGTGCGCGGGCTGGGCATCGGCGCCGACGACTACCTCACCAAACCGTTCGCGTTCGCCGAACTGGTGGCCCGGGTGCGGGCGCTGGGCCGCCGGACCACGCCCGCGCTGCCACCGGTGCTGCGCGCGGGCGACGTCGAGGTGGACACCGCGCGCCACCAGGCCACCCGCGACGGGAGGTTCCTTCCCCTGTCGCGCAAGGAGTTCGCGGTGTTGGAGGTGCTGATGCGGGCGCGGGGCGCGGTCGTGAGTGCCGAGGAACTGCTGGAGAAGGCATGGGACGCGCACGTCGACCCGTTCACCAACGCGGTACGGGTGACGATGGGGACGCTGCGGCGCAAGCTCGGCGTCCCCCCGGTGATCGAGACCGTGCCCGGCGTCGGCTACCGGATCTCGCCGTGAGGGGCGGGTGGTCGATCAGGACGCGGCTCAGCGTCCTGATCGGCGTCCTGTTCCTGACCGGCGGGACCGTGCTGCTGCTGGTGACCTACCTGCTGGTGCGGACCAACCTGCCGTCGCCGGTCGAGTTCTCCGTCCGGGGCGACACCTTCCGGATCACCGAGGACCACCGCTACCGGGACGAGGTGTTGCGCACCTTGATCGCGCAGTCGTGGGTGGCGCTGCTCGTCGCCGCGGTGCTCGCGGTCGCGATCGGCCTGGTGGTGACCGACCGCATGCTGCGCCCGATCCGGTGGATCACCGCCACGGCCCGCTCGCTGGGCGCCGACGACCTGGACCGGCGCCGGCTCGCCCGGACCGGTCGGCGCGACGAGCTGACCGAACTGGCCGACACGATCGACGGCATGCTCGACCGGCTGGCGGACGCGTTCGAGGGCCGACGCCGGTTCGCCGCCGACGTGTCGCACGAACTGCGCACCCCGTTGGCCACGCAGCGGACGCTGATCGAGGTCGCGTTGGGCCGGCCCGACGTCAGCGCCGACACCGGGGAGCTGGGCCGACGGCTGCTGACGCTCAACGTCCGCACCACGAGGCTGATCGAGGGACTGCTCGTGCTGGCCCTGAGCGACCGGGGCCCGGCGACCCGCGAACCGGTGCGGCTGGACCACCTGGTACGCCGGGTGGTGGACGCGGCGGGCGGCGACATCGCGCTGGAGGCGGACCCGTGCCCGGTGCTCGGCGACGCGGTGCTGCTGGAGCACCTGGTGCTCAACCTGGTGCAGAACGCGGTGCGGCACAACGAACCCGGCGGTCGGGTCCGGGTCCGGGTCGGTCCCGACCTGTGGGTGGAGAACACCGGGCCGGTCGTGCCCGAGGAGCTGGTGGCGTCGTTGACCGAACCGTTCCGCCGAATGGACCGCGCGGGGTCCGACCGGGGCGTGGGACTGGGGCTGACGATCGTGGCGTCCGTGGTGGCCGCGCACCGCGGGACGTTGTCCGTACGGGCCCGGCCTGGGGGCGGGTTGTCCGTGCGGGTGGCCCTGCCTCACGCCCCGACCGAGGACGCGAGCGAGTCCTGCAGCCAGGCGTGGGTCTCGCCGAGCGTCACGGTCCCGCCGGTCACGACGCGGACGCGGGACCAGTAACGGCGCATCCGGGGGCCGCGGTCGACGGCCATGGACGCGAGCAGCCCGGACCGGAAAACCCGACTGTCGCGGCGGCCCCGCACGGCGGCGTGGGCGGCGACGAACGCGTCCAGCGCCGGACCGCGACCGGGCGGCACACCGGCCGCGACCAGCGGCAACGCCTCCAGGCAGGCCGCGCCGACGCCCTCCTGGAGCGCGGCCTGGTCGAGGATGTCGTGGAAGTGGCCGCGCGCGTCCTCGAGCAGCCGGTACAGGGGCGAGCGGTCGGCGACCATGGCGACGAGTTCGGCGTACGCGACGACCTGCGCGGCCGTCGGGTCGGCAGGGGGCGGCGGCGCGGTGACGTCCAGGAACATCGAGAGGGTCTCCCCCGGCACCGGGCCGGTGAGGTGCCGGTGCCAGAACGCGGTCAGCGCGCCGTGCGCGGCCCGCCCGTCCTGGGCCGCGGCGAGCAGGTCCAGCCGGGCGGCCCGGTCCACCGGCGTCGCCTCCTCGACCGCCCGCAGCGCGGCACGCCGCCAGGCGAGCGCGGCGAGTTCCTCGTCGACGGCCACGCGTTCGGCCGCGACCGCGTCGGCCAGGCCCAGCCGCCCGGTGATCACCGACGTGATGGCGGGCAGTCCGAGGCCGAGCCGGCGCAGGCGGCGCACCAGGTCGAGCCGCTCGACCGTGTCCCGTCCGAACCGCCGGTGACCGCCGACACTGCGCACGGACTCCAGTACGCCTTCGTCGCAGTAGAACCGGATCGTGCGCACCGGCACCCCGGTCAACCGCGCCAGGTCGCCGATGCCCAACGTGTCGCCGGTCACAATCACTGGAACCTCCAGCCGGGTGGAGTTCCTACGGTACGGAGGTCGACCGAGAGGAAGGGAACCCGGATGGACACCGCACGACTCGCCACGACCCTGCGCACCCAGACCACCCGTTTCGCCGCCGCCGTGACGGCGGCCGACCCGACGCTCGTCGTGCCGACGTGCCCGGACTGGCGCGTCCGCGACCTCGCCGCCCACGTGGGCCAGGCCGACCGGTGGGCGGCGGGGATCGTCCGCACGGGCGTGCCCGCCCCGATCCCGGACCCGGCCGACGCGGACCCCGGCGATCAGGCGGCCTGGGCGAAGTGGCTGGCGGAGGGCGCCGAGGAGCTGATCGACGCGGTGCGCACGACCGGACCGGACACCGCGGTGTGGACCCTGTTCGGGTCGCTGCCGGCGGTGTTCTGGTTGCGGCGCATGGTGTCGGACACGACCGTGCACCGGATCGACGCGTCACTGGCGGCGGGCATCGTCGCGTCGATCGACGACGACCTGGCACGTGACGTCGTCGACGAGGGACTGGAGCTGCTGACCGCGCCGACGGCGGCCGACCTGCTGCCGGCCCTGGCGAACCTGCGGGGCGACGGCCAGACGCTGGCGTTCGTGTCGCCGACCGCCCACCCCTGGCACCTGACCCGTACCCCGGACGGCGTCACCCGCGCGCACGACCGGACGGACGCCGACGTCGTCGTGACGGCGTCGACGCCGTTGCTGCTGTCGGTGATCACCCGTCGGACCCCGCCGACGCGGGCGACGGTCACCGGGGACGCCGCGCTGCTGGACCACTGGCTGGCGCACACGTCGTTCTGACGAACGGTCCCCGCCCGGCGCGGCCGGGCGGGGACCGGGGATCACTCCTCGTCGAAGCCGAACGCCTCGCCGCCGTCCTCGAACGCGTCGTCGAGCACCTCGCCGATGATCATGCCGCCGACGACGCCCGCCGCCGCGCCCGCGACCACGCCGCCGACGCCCGAGCCGTGATGCCCGTGGTGACCGTGGTCGTAGCCGTGGTGGCCGTGCTGTCCGGGATGCCCACCGAACGCCGACGCGCGCTGGGACACCTGCGTCAGCCACTGGTCGATCAAGGTCGCCCAGTCGGTGCGCGGTGCGTCCTGGTGGGAGACGTGGAACCGGCCGAACGCGTCGCCGCCCGACGAGAACGCGCCGCCGCGCTTGTCCGCCTCCAGCACCACGACCAGCTCGTGCGGGCTGGTCACGAAGGTCAGCTCGACCTCGTCGACCCGCCCCGCGTGGTGACCGGGCGGGGAGAACTCCAGCTCCTGGTAGAAGCCGAGTTCCTGGTGCACGCCGTGGATGCGGCCGACCTCGACGTCGGTCTTGCGGAACTGGAAGCCCAGCCGGCCGAACGCGTCGAGCACGCTGTCCTGCGCGGGCAGCGGGCCGACGAGCAGCAGGTCCAGGTCGCCCTTGTCCGGTGCGCCCGCGATCACCAGCTCGGTGCGCACGCCGACGCCCACGCCGGGCAGCGGTTGGCCGCCGATGGCGGTGATCGGGGTCTCCCACGGCAGCGGGAGCCGGAACGGCACCGCGAGAGCCTGGCCGGGTGCCACGACCACGTGTTCGGCGACCACGACGCTGAGGAACTCGGCGTTGCCGCCGTACTCGTGGTCGCCGTGCTCGACCTCCACCCGCGTGACCAGGGACAGCACGATGCGGTCGATGCGCGCCTCGGCCGATCCCCCCTGGATGCGGACCTGGCCGGAGACGGCCTGGCCGGGCACGGCGTGCGGGGTGTCCAGGACGGTGTCGACGGACGGGCCGCCGACGCCGAAAGCGCTGAGCATCCGCTTGAACATGGGGGTTCTTCCTCCCGGAGTAGGTCAGGACGGGTCGGTCTCGTCCTCGAAGTCGCCGATCAGCTCTTCGAGGAGGTCTTCCAGTGCGGCGATGCCGACCACGCGGTCGGCCGCGTCGGTCACCAGCGCCAACTGCGCCCGGCCGGCCCGCATCTCGGTGACGGCACCGGCCACCGGCGTGGCGGCGGACAGCACGAGCGGGCGGGACATGAGGTCGCGTGCGGTGCCCGAGGGCGTCCGCACGGCTTCGCGCACGTGCACCAGCCCCACGTACGCGCCGGTCGCGTCCACGACCGGGAACCGCGACCGGCCGGACTCGCGGCTGCGGTGTTCGACGTCCGCCGCGGTCGCGTCGCCGGTCACGCCCACGACCCGGTCGATCGGCACCATGATCTGCTCGACGGTGGTCCGCTGGAGCTGCAGCATCCGCGTCAGGAGTCGTTGCTGGCCCTCGGGGATCAGACCGTGCTCGCCGGACTGGCGGACCAGCAGCCTGATGTCGTCGGGCCGGTGCTCGCGCGCCAACTCGTCGCGCGGCTCGACCTTCACCAGTCGCAGCAGGGCGTTCGTCAGCCGGTTCAGTCCACCCAGGACGAACCGGACCGAGCGCGCGAAGAACCGGAAGGGAATCGCCAGCAGCAGCGCCGACCGCTCGGGGTGGGTGATCGCCCACGACTTCGGCGCCATCTCGCCGACCACCATGTGCAGGAACACCACCACCACCAGCGACAGCGTGAACGCGATCGCGTAGGCCGCCGACTCCGGCAGCCCGGTCGCGGCGAACAGCGGGTCGAGCAGGTCGGCCACGGCGGGCTTGGCCAACGCGCCCAACCCCAGCGTGCACAGCGTGATGCCCAGTTGGGCACCGGCCAACATCAGCGACAGCTCGCGGATGCCCGCCACGGCGGCACGCGCCGCCCGGCTGTCCACGTGCTCCAGCCGATGGCGCCGGGCCGCGATCAACGCGAACTCGGCGGCGACGAAGAACGCGTTGGCCACCAACAGCACCAGCGAGACGACCAACGCCCACGCCGGGCTCATCGGGCCACCTCCAGCACGACCACGCCGGGCACGTTGCGGGTCACCTCGGCGACGCGCAGCGACACGCCGTCGACCTCCACCCGGTCGTCCGGCTCGGCCACGCGCCCGAGGCGGTGCAGCAGCAGTCCGGACACCGTGTCGTAGGCGTCGTGGAGCGGCAGTTCCACGCCGGTGGCGTCGGCGATCTCGTCCAGCCGCATCCGGCCGGGCACGCGCCACACGCCGTCGACGATCTCCTCGATGGACTCGGCGACCACGTCGTCCTCGTCGTGGATCTCGCCGACGAGTTCCTCGGCCAGGTCCTCCAACGTGACCACACCCGCGAACCCGCCGAACTCGTCGACCACGCAGGCGGTCTGCCGACGTTCGGACCGCAGCCGTTCCAGCACGCCGGGCAGCGCCAGGGTGGCCGGGACGACCAACGCGGGCACGGCGACGGCGCCGACCGGCGTCGTGGTCCGCTCCCGGGGCGGCACGGTCAACACCTCGGCCAGGCCGACGATGCCGCGCAGGTCGTCGGTCCCGTCGCCGATGACCGGGAACCGGGAGTAGCCGGTGTCGAGCAGGTCGACCACGCGCGAGACCGGCTCCTCGGCCCGCACGACCCGCACCGACACCCGGGGCGTCATGGCCTGTTCGGCGACGAGTTCGCGGAAGCCGAGGCCGCGGTCGAGCAGTCGGGACAGTTCGGGGTCGAGGTGCCCTTCGGCGCCCGCGTCCCCGATGATCCGCTTGAGGTCTTCGGGGGTCGCGCCCTGCGGCAGTTCCTCGACGGGCTCGATGCCGACCGCGCGCAGCAGCCGGTTCGCCGCCGCGTCGAACAGCCGGATCACCGGACCGGCGATCCTGAGGTAGACCACAGTGGACGGTGCCAGCGCCTTGGCCAGCGCCTCGGGTTCGGCGATCGCGAGGTTCTTGGGGAACAGCTCCCCCAGGACCATCTGCACGACCGTGGCGACCACCAGCGCGACCGCCATCGACAGCGGCACCGCCACGGCGGGCGGCAGCCCGAGCAGGTCGGCAAGGCCCGTGCCGAGCAGCGGTTCGGCCACGTAGCCGACCAGCAGCGCGGTGACCGTGATGCCGAACTGGGCGCCGGAGAGCATGAACGAAAGCCGTTGCGTCACGCGGTAAGCGCGCGCGGCGGCCTTGTCGCCGTTCTCGGCCAGGTGGTGGAGCCGGCCCCGGTCGACCGCCATGTAGGCGAACTCCTGGGCGACGAAATAGCCGGTCGCGGCGGTCAGGGCCAGGATCGCGAGCAGTCCGGAGAGGATCAACACGGCGCACCGGCGCCGCGGGGGTCAGGCCGGGGATTCCCCGGCCCGGTACTGCCTGTGCCGTCGTCGGCTGAGCTGGGCATGCGACCAACACTAGCACGTGGCGCTGTATGGTTTGGAGAGGATAGGGTGTAACCCGGTCGAGGACGGGAGGGGACGTGGCCGAGGCACTGCTCAAGATCGGCGAGCTGGCGGCGCGCGCGGGCGTCAGCATCCGCACCGTCGACTACTACACGACGCTCGGCCTGATCAGCCCCGCCCAGCGCACGGCGAGCAACTACCGCCTCTACCTGCCCGGCGACGTGGACCGCATCCACCTCGTACGACGCCTGGAGGTGCAGGGCCTGCCGCTGGAGGAGATCTCCGCCGCGCTGACCACCACCCGGGCCGACGTGACCGCGATCCTCGACCGGATCACCACCGACCTCCAGACCCTCCAGGCCGCGGTGGACGGCGCGTCACCGCAGACCCAGGGCCTGTTGGCCGCCATCGCCACCCGGGCGCACTCGTTGATCACCGTGGCGCTCCAGATCCCGCCGGACCTCCTGATTCCCTGACCCGACGTGCCAACGTGAGGATCATTTCGGTCTCCCGGGTGTCCGGGTGCCCGTCACCCAGCACTCTTCGCCGATCGACCAGGACGGACTCGAACAGGGAAATCGCCCGGTCGAGGTCGTCCACCTCCAGGTAGGCACCGGCAAGGTTGTTGCGGCAGACCAGGGTGTTGGGGTTGTCCGAACCGTACCGGCGGTCGACCTCTTCGAGGACCTGTTCGAGGATCGGGATCGCGCGGTGCGGATCGCGCTTCAGAAGCGCGGTGGCGAGGTTGGCGCGACCGGTCAGGGTGAGGTGCCCGTCGACGCCGGAACTCCGCCCGGCCTCGGCGACGATCGTCTCCAGCACCGAGATCGCCCGATCGTGGTCGCCGACGTACTGGTACATCGCGGCGAGGTTGTTGCGGCAGGCCAGCGTCCGGGGGTGATCGGCCCCGAAGATCCGCACCACGTCGTCGAGCACGGCCCGGGACAACGCGATCGCCTGGTCGTGGTCGCCGGCCAGCCCGTACGCGAGTGCGAGTTCGTGGCGGACGACCAGCACATCGGGATGGGACGGTCCGAGAAGACGCGCGGCGTCGGCATCGAGGACGCGCAGGGATTCGATCGCGCCACCGTGGTCGCCCGCCGCCATGCGGGCGACCGCGAGACCACAGCGGGCCACCAACGTCTCAGGATGTTCCTCACCCACGAGAACGGACATGCCTCGTACCGCTCGCGCGTGGTAGGCCAGGGCACCGGCGGTGTCCCCCGCACCAGCGAGATACCGGCCGATCCTGTCCAGCACACGACAGGCGGCGAGACCGTCGACCTCGACGCGGTCGAGCAGCGCCCGTGCGTGCGGCAGCAGCACCCGGTACACCGGCCGGTCCTCCGGATTCTCGTGGTCGAGTCCGGAAAGGACATGGGCGAGCAGATCCGTTGCGACCTCAAGCGCTTCGGAGATGTCGTCGGCGTCGCGGTGCGGGTCGGCGGGGTCGGACGTGCGGCTGACCGCCTGGACCAGGCGGTGCACGGCGATCGTGTCGCGGTCCAGCGTGATCATGCTGTGCGCGGCGAGTCGGCCGAGCGCCTCCACCACCGCGACGTGGTCGGGATTCACGTCGAACAGGTGCCGGGGAATGGCTTCCGGGGCGAACCAGGCCATGATTCGCAGCAGGTCGCCGGCCAACGGCGTGTCCGCGAGCCGGTCCAGGGTCACCTTCCAGACGCGGGCCACGGTCCGTTCCGCCTCACCGCCCTCGGCGGTCGCGGTGAACATCCGGGCCGGGAACCGGGCCAGCAGGTCGAGATACGCGGTCGGCGTGATCCGGGCCTGGGCCAGGTAGGCACCGGCCTGCTCGACGGCCAGCGGCAGGAAGCCCAACTCCGCGCACAACTCCGCGCCGCCGGTCAGGTCGGCGTCCGGCCACTCGACACGTACGCACCGTTCGAGCAGGTCGAGGGCTTCCGCCGGGGACAACACGGCCAGAGCGACCGACTCGGCCAAGCCACGCCACCCACTCCCCCGCCGGGACGTGATCACGATCGTGCCGGTACGCACCCGCGCCAGCAGCCGGGCCGCGTCGGCCGGCGCGGTGAGGTTGTCCAGGACCAGCAACCACCCGTCATGCCCGGTCAGCCACCGCACGGCCGCGTCGGCACGCTGCTCCGACGGCAACTCGCCCGGCACGACCTCGGCCGCCAGGTCGGCCAACCCCGCGTCCAGCGCCGTCGGCGAATCGGCCGTGATCCACCACGTCGGGGAGAACCGGTCGGCGTGCAGCCGGGCGAACCGGGCCGCCAGGGTGCTCTTGCCGACGCCCCCGAGGCCGTGCACCGCGACGACCACGGCCCGTCCCGACGACGCCACGGCCGCCTCCAGCCGTGCCAGCTCGTCGACCCGGCCGACGAACACCTCCGACCCGGCGGGCAGGCGTTCGACCGACGGCCGGCCGAACTCCGGAACAGGACCGAGCGGGGGCTCGATCTCGGCGGGCTGGTCGAGCAGGAACCTCAACAAAGATTCCACTCCGGGCAGCGTCAGCGACGGGACTTCGTACACGGTCGACGACGCGGGCGCCAGGAAGTCCGGCACGCCGGCCACCGTCTGGCCCGGCACCACCACCGGCACGAAGCGCTCGATGCCCCGCACCTGGTCGGCGTAGAAGGCGTCCCGGATCAGCCGGGCCTCCCACTGCACGCCCCGACCCTCGACCACGCGCCCCTCGGCCCGCTCGCGATACGCCGCCGACGCGATCACCAGCACGAAATCCGCCGCCCGGACCTGGTCCCCCATCCACAACGCCCAGTCCCGCCGACTCTGGGCCGCCACCCCGTCCCACACCGCGTCGACCCCGCACGAACGCAGCAGAAGCCACAGCTCCCGCACGATCGAGGCGTGCTCGTCCGACTCGTGCGCATACGAGAGGAACACCCGGACCGCCACGCAGCCTCCCCACGTCACCACCACCAACGATCGCTTACGAACACATGACCGTTGCACCAAGCCCCGTAGCCGTGCTCTCACCCAGAGTGCCGATCACGCTCCGCGTTTGGAGGGTTTCCACAAAAATCACGCCCCGGCACGTCAGGTGGCCGCGATCAACCTACCGAACGGTAACCAGGATGCTGTGGGGATGCGGCCGGGGAGGGTCGCGGTCATCCGTCGTCGACTTTGTGAGGCTCGTTCCGGTGTTCAGTCGTGTCGCGATCGTCAACCGGGGAGAGGCCGCGATGCGGCTCATCCACGCAGTCGGTGAGCTGAACGGGGAGGGCGGGCCGCGGATCGAGACCGTGGCCCTCTACACCGACGCCGATTCCACGGCCACGTTCGTGCGGGAGGCGGACGTCGCCTACTGCCTCGGACCGGCCGAGAACCGGCCCTACCTCGACCTGGCCGTGCTGGAGCGCGCCCTGGTCGAGACCGGCGCCGACGCCGCCTGGGTCGGCTGGGGGTTCGTGGCCGAGGACCCGGCGTTCGCCGAGCTGTGCGCCCGGCTGGGGATCACGTTCATCGGTCCGGACGCCGAGGCGATGCGCAAGCTCGGCGACAAGATCGGCGCCAAGCTGATCGCCGAGGAGGTCGGCGTCCCGGTCGCGCCGTGGAGCCGGGGCCCGGTCGAGACCCTGGACGCGGCGCTGGAAGCCGCGCAGCGGATCGGCTACCCGCTGATGCTCAAGGCCACGGCCGGCGGCGGCGGGCGCGGCATCCGCCTGGTGACCGGTCCCGACGAGCTGACCGACGCCTACGAGCGCACCAGCCTGGAGGCCGAGCGCGCGTTCGGCAGCGGCGTGGTGTTCCTGGAACGCCTGGTCACCGGCGCGCGGCACGTCGAGGTGCAGGTCATCGCCGACGGCCAGGGCACGGCGTGGGCGTTGGGCGTGCGCGACTGCTCCGTGCAGCGGCGCAACCAGAAGATCATCGAGGAGTCGGCCTCGCCGGTGCTGTCCGCCGAGCAGGCCGACGAGCTGAAAGCCGCGGCCGAACGCCTCACGCTCGCCGTGGGCTACCGGGGCGCGGGCACGGTCGAGTTCCTCTACCACCCCGGCGACAAGCTGTTCGCGTTCCTGGAGGTCAACACGCGCCTGCAGGTCGAGCACCCGATCACCGAGATCACCACGGACACGGACCTGGTCAAGGCCCAGCTGCACGTGGCGGCGGGCGGCCGGCTGACCGGCCCGAAGCCGGCCGAGTCCGGCCACGCCGTGGAGGCCCGGCTCAACGCCGAGGACCCCGACCGCGACTTCGCGCCGGCGCCCGGCCGGATCGCGCTGCTCGACCTGCCCGCCGGTCCCGGCATCCGGGTGGACACCGGCGTGAGCGAGGGCGACGAGATCCCGTCCCACTTCGACTCGATGATCGCCAAGATCATCGCCTATGGCCGCACCCGCGACGAGGCGCTGGGCCGCCTGCGCCGGGCGATGCGCGAGACGACCGTGCTCATCGAGGGCGGCGCCACCAACAAGAGCTTCGTGCTCGACCTGCTCGACCAGCCCGAGGTGATCGACGGCAGCGCCGACACCGGCTGGATCGACCGCGTGCGCGGCGAGGGCCGCCTGGCGTCCCAGCGGCACTCCGGCGTCGCGCTGGCCGCCGCCGCGATCGAGGCGTACGAGGACGGGAAGCGGGTCGAGCTGCGCCGCCTGCTGACCACCGCCAACGGTGGGCGTCCGCAGGTGCAGCACGAGGTCGGCCGCGCGATCGACCTGTCGCTGCGCGGCGCACCCTACCGGCTCACGGTCGCCGAGACCGGTCCGGGCCGCTACCGCGTCGGGTTCGTCGACGGCGACGACGTGCGCACGGTCGAGGCCGCACTGGAGCGGTTCGACGAGCACACCGGCCGGATCGTGGTCGACGGCACGCGGTTCCGCCTGGTCACGGGCACGCACGGCACCGTGCACCTGGTCGAGGTCGACGGGGTCACGCACCGGGTCAGCCGGGACGAGGGCGGCGTGGTCCGCTCGCCGGCGCCCGCGCTGGTGGTCGCCACGCCGGTCGCCGCGGGCGACGAGGTCGAGGCCGGTGCGCCCGTGCTCGTGCTGGAGAGCATGAAGATGGAGACGGTGCTCCGCGCGCCGGCGCGCTCGCTGGTGCGCGAGTGCGTGGTGTCGGTGGGCAGCCAGGTCGGCGCGGGCGCGCCGCTGCTGCGCCTGGAGCCGCTCGACGACGCCGAGGACGACACGGCCGCCGCGGCCGAAGCCGTCGACCTGGACCTGCCCGTGGCGGGCACCCTGTCCGCCGCGGACCGGGTCGCGCGCGGCCTGGCCGACCTGCGGGCCGCGCTGCTGGGCTTCGACGTCGACCCGGTCGACGCCGCCCGCACGGCGAAGGCGTACCAGGAGGCACGGGCCGAGCTGCCGCACCGGCCGCTGGCCGCCGAGGTCGGGCTGCTGGACGTGTTCGCCGACCTGGCCGAGCTGACCCGCAACAAGCCCGACGGCGCCGAGGACACGTGGGCGTCCAGCCCGCGCGAGCACTTCCACACCTACCTGCAGAGCCTGGACGCCGAGCGCGCCGGGCTGTCGGAGGCGTTCCAGGGCCGGTTGACCCGCGTGCTCGCCCACTACGGCGTGGACGGCCTGGACCGCACGCCCGCGCTGGAAGAGGCCGTGTTCCGGATCTTCCTGGCGCAGCGGCGCGCGTCGTCGGACGCGGCCGTGGTGATCGGCCTGCTGCGCCGGTGGCTGACCGAGGCGCCGCCCGGCGGCGAGCTGCGGCAGGTCGTCGGCCAGGCGTTGGAACGGCTGGTCGTGGCCACGCAGCTGCGCTTCCCGGTGCTGGGCGACCTGGCCCGCAGCGTGGTGTTCCGCTGGTTCGCCCAGCCGCTGCTGCGGCGCAAGCGGGCCGAGGTCTACACGCGGGTGCGCCGCCACCTGCGCCACCTCGACCGGCACCCGGACGCGGCCGACCGCGACGAGCGGATCGCCGACATGGTCTCCAGCCCCGAGCCGCTGGTGCGCCTGCTGGGCCGGCGCATCGACCGGCCGGGCCTGGACGGCGGGCCGCTGCTGGAGGTGCTCTGCCGCCGCTACTACCGCGAGTACGGCCTGACGGACGTGCGCTGCGAGCCGGTGGCCGGGCGGCCGTTCGTGACCGGCGCGTACGAGCTGGACGGCCGGCCGCAGCGGCTGCTGGCCACGATCGCCGACATCGCCGACCTGCCCGCCGCGCTGGCCGGGATCGCCGGTCTGGCCGGCGCGGCCGAGGAGTCGACCGCGCTGGTCGTGGACGTCTACCTCACGTGGGTCGACCGGCCGGCGGACGTGGACGTGCTGGCCGCCGAGCTGCGCGAGACGTTGTCGGCGACCGCGCTGCCCGGCCGGCTGCGCCGGTTGACCGTGACGGTCGCCGAGGGCGACGGCGGCGTGGGACACCACCACTTCACGTTCCGGCCGTCGTCGACCGGGCTGACCGAGGAACGCCTGATCCGGGGCCTGCACCCGCTGGTGGGCCAGCGGCTCCAGCTGTGGCGGCTGCGGCACTTCGACCTCACCCGGCTGCCGTCGGTCGACGAGGACGTGCACCTGCTGCGCTGCGTGGCGCCGAAGAACCCGGCCGACGAGCGGCTCGTGGCCATGGCGCAGGTGCGCGACCTGACGCCGTTGAGCGACTCCGAGGGCCGCATCCTGGCGCTGCCGGCCGTGGAGGGCGCGCTGGCCGCGTGCCTCGACGCGATCCGCAAGGTGCAGGCGCAGCGCCCGGCGACGAAGCGGTTGGACACCAACCGGGTCGTGCTCTACGTGTGGCCGGCCAGCGACCTCGCGGCCGACGACCTGGCGAGCGTGGCGCAGCGCGTGCTGCCGACCACGGCCGGCGCGGGCATCGAGGAGGTGCTGTTCCTGGGCCGCCGCAAGGAGGACGGCCGCGTGACGCCGATCGCGGTGCGGCTGACGTTCGACGCGACGACCGGGGTGCGGATCGAGGTCACCGAGCCGCCGGCCGAGCCGGTCCAGCCGCTGGACGACTACGGCCAGAAGGTGCTGCGGGCCCGGCGGCGCGGCACGGTGTACCCGTACGAGCTGACCGACATGATCGCCGGTCCGGGCGGGTCGTTCACCGAGTACGACCTGACCGACTCGGCGGTGTTGGCGCCGGCCGAGCGGGCGAAGGGCCTGAACAAGGCGGGGATCGTGGTGGGTGTGGCGACCACGCCCACGACCCGGTACCCGGAGGGCATGACCCGCGTCGTGCTGCTGGGCGACCCGACCAAGGCGTTGGGCGCACTGTCCGAGCCCGAGTGCGCCCGCGTGATCGCCGCGCTGGACCTGGCCGAACGCCTGCGCGTGCCGGTCGAGTGGTACGCGCTGTCGGCGGGCGCGCGGATCGCGATGGACTCCGGTACCGAGAACATGGACTGGATCGCCGCCGCGCTCAAGCGGATCGTGCACTTCACGCAGGACGGCGGTGAGATCAACATCGTGGTGGCGGGCATCAACGTCGGCGCCCAGCCGTACTGGAACGCCGAAGCCACGATGCTCATGCACACCAAGGGCATCCTGGTGATGACGCCGGACTCGGCCATGGTGCTGACCGGCAAGCAGTCGCTGGACTTCTCCGGCGGCGTGTCGGCCGAGGACAACTTCGGCATCGGCGGCCACGACCGCGTGATGGGCCCCAACGGCCAGGCGCAGTACTGGGCTCCGGACCTGCGCGGGGCGCACGGCGTGCTGCTGGCGCACTACGAGCACAGCTACGTGCTGCCGGGCGAGGAGGGGCCGCGGCTCGCGGGCACCACCGACCCGGTGGACCGGGACGTGTCGGACTTCCCGCACTCCGCGCCGGACAGCGACTTCACCACGGTCGGCCAGATCTTCTCCCGCGAGACCAACCCGGACCGCAAGAAGCCGTTCGACATCCGCGCGGTGATGCGCGCGGTGGCCGACCAGGACCACCCGGTGCTGGAGCGCTGGGCGGGCATGGCCGACGCGGAGACCGCCGTGGTGCAGGACGTGCACCTGGGCGGGCGGCCGGTGTGCCTGCTGGGCATCGAGTCGCGGTCGGTGCAGCGGCGCGGTTTCCCGCCCACCGACGGCCCGGACACCTACACGGCGGGCACGCTGTTCCCCCGCTCGTCGAAGAAGGTGGCGCGGGCGATCAACGCGGCCAGCGGCAACCGGCCGGTCGTGGTGCTGGCCAACCTGTCCGGGTTCGACGGCTCGCCGGAGTCGATGCGCAAGCTCCAGCTGGAGTACGGCGCGGAGATCGGCCGGGCGATCGTGAACTTCGAGGGCCCGATCGTGTTCTGCGTGATCTCGCGCTACCACGGCGGCGCGTTCGTCGTGTTCTCCAAGGCGCTCAACCCGAACATGACGGTGCTCGCGGTGGACGGCTCGTACGCGTCGGTGCTGGGCGGTGCCCCGGCGGCGGCCGTGGTGTTCGCCGGTGACGTGAACGCCCGCACGGCGGCCGACCCGCGCGTGACGGAGTTGGAGGAGCGGGTCGCGGCGGCGGCCGGCACCGAGCGGGCGGCGCTGGTCGCCCGGCTGGCCGACGTGCGCACGTCGGTGCGGGCCGAGAAGCTGGGTGAGGTGGCGACCGAGTTCGACGGCGTGCACTCGATCCAGCGGGCCCAGCGCGTGGGCTCGGTCGACGCGATCATCCGGCCGCAGGAGCTGCGGCCGAGCATCGTCGCGGCCGTGGAGAACGGCAAGGCGTGATCCCGACGCGGGCCGGGGGTTCTCCCCCGGCCCGCGTTGACAGCGCGCGTGCACCGAACGGATCATCGGCGGTGTGATCGAGGAACGGTTGACCGGCGGCAACATCACCGAGGTCGTCGTGCGCGTCGGCGACACCGTGCGGCGGTCGCCGGGCCCGGAGTTCGCGGTGCGGGTGCTCGAACACCTGGAAGCCGTCGGCTATCCGTACGCGCCACGCCACCTGGGCACCGACGAGCGGGGCCGGGACGTCCTGACCTTCGTCCCCGGCCACACCACCGACCACCCGTCCCAGCGGGCCGAGGGCGCGTACGCGCTGGCCGGGACGATGTTGCGCCGCCTGCACGACGTCACCACCGGGCACCCGTTGGCCGGGGACCGGGAGTGCGTGGTCCACGGCGACGCGGGACCGTACAACACCATCGTCCACGACGGACTCCCGGTGGCGTTCGTCGACTGGGACGGCTGCCGGCCGGGCGACCGGATCGACGACCTGGGTTATCTGGCGTGGACGTGGTGCGTCCTGGCGTCGGGCACGGTGCCCGTCGCCGACCAGGCCGCCCACCTGCGCGAACTGCGCGCGGGCTACGGCGAGGTAGACCCGGACGACCTGGTCGCGGCGATGGTCCGGCAGCAGACCCGGCTCGCCGACCTCGAACAGGCCACCCTCGACAACCCCGCGTTCGGGCAGGCCCGCCGCGACCACGCCCGCCGGGCCGTCGAGTGGGCCGTCGCCTCCCGTGATCTCGTCCTGCGGCACGAGAACCTCTTCCGCGCGTGAGACCCGGCGCGGAAGTCTCGTTGCGCGGCCTGGCCCTGGGGGACGCGTTCGGCGAGCGGTGGTTCGCCTACCCCGTCAAGGAACGCGTCCAGGCCATCGCCGACCGCCGCCTGGTCGCCGGCGTGTGGCCGTGGACGGACGACACGGCCATGGCGCTGTCGGTCGTGCACGTCCTGCGCGAGTTCGGCCGGATCGACCGGGACACGCCGGCGCAAGCGTTTGCGACGACCTTCCACCACGACCCGCACCGCAAGTACGGCAGCGGGATGCGCCGGGTGTTGCGCGCACTCCACGACGGCGCCGACTGGCGCGAGGTCACCGTCACGGTGTTCGACGGCCAAGGCTCCTGGGGCAACGGCGCGGCCATGCGGGTCGCGCCGCTGGGCGTGTGGTTCGCCGACGACCTCGACGCCGTGGTGGACCAGGCCCACGCCCAGGCTGTGGTGACGCACGCCCACCCCGAGGCGGCGGCCGGTGCGATCGCCGTGGCCGTGGCGGCGGCGGCGAACGCCCGAGGCCGCGATCTCCTCCCCGCCGTGCTCGACCGCACGCCCGAGGGCGAGGTCGCGGCCGGGCTGCGGCGGGCCGAGCGCTTGTCCTTCACACTCGACCCGCGCACGGCCGCGAACGAACTGGGCCGTGGACGACGCCTGTCCGCCGTCGACACGGTGCCCTACGCGGTGTGGTGCGCCGCGCGCCACCCGGACGACCTGATCGCGGCGCTGTGGGCGACCGCTTCGGCCGGCGGCGACGTGGACACGACGTGCGCCATCGTGGGCGGCATCGTCGCGCCACGCGCCGGATCCGACCACCCTCCACAGTGGACTCCCGAACCGCTGCCCGACCTCAGCGCGGCATCCGGTCGGGACCGTACACCCGCGACCTGACCACGCCGAACCCGAAGGCCGTGAGCACGCCCAACAGTCGCTCACGCACCGCGTCCACGACCTCGTGCGCGGGGAACTCCCCCTTGCAGTCGGCCTCCAACCGCCACTCCCCGGTCCCCCGGAACAACCGCAGCCGGGTGTCGGGCGGCAACTCGAAGCCGGTCGTCACGCCCCGCACCGCGTTCTCCTCGCGCGGCCGGTCGACGAGCGGCTCCAGGTCGAGCGCCTCGCACAGCCGGGCCAGGACCTCCGGGGTGAGGGCACCGGGGTCGAACTCGACGTGGACGACATCGCGCGATTCGACGTACGGGTCGTCCTCCGAGTCGTCCCAGACGTCGTACCCGTCGATGAGCGTCGCGAGGTGCGATCCTTCCAGCCCCCGGTAAGGACAGCCGGCCACGCCTTCGCGCAGCGTGGCGGTGTCGTCGTCCGGTGCGATCCACAGGAGTTTCCCGGACTCCAGCCACGGTCCGAGGTCGTAGTCGTTGTCCTCGACGTCGAAGAAGAAGTACTCGTGCCCGCCACCGCCCAGCGGCGGCGACATGGTCATGCGCCCCCAGATCCCGATTCCGTCCACAGTGGACGGCAACGGGCCGAAGTAGCTGACCGCCCAGCCGACGTGCGTCCCGATCGGCACCTGCGCGATCACCGCCCGCACCCCGTCCTCCCGCAGCAGCCTGGGCACGACGTAAGGCACCCGCGGACCGGGCCGACACCGGAACGGCACCCACGCGACCTCACCGCGCAACGCCACCGCCCCGGTCATCGCCAACCAGGTCGGCGGCAGCTCCGGCGCCCGTCGGACCGGGTAGTTCGAGTCCCAGAACCACCCGTCCAGGCCCCCGGTGTCGATCGCCCACCGCACCACGGCCCCGGTGTCGGGGCAGCGGGCCACGGTCACGTCCGGCAGCAGGTCCCGGTATTCGTCACGCAGCAGCGCCCACCGCACCGCGTCGTCCGGGTCGGGTAATCGGCGGACGAGCCACACGTCGTCGCTCAGGTCGCTCGCCAGGTCCATCTCCTCGGCGCGGTAGAGCAGGTCGTTGCCCTCGGCCACGATCTCCGCCCGCCGCGCGAGCCAGTCAGCCGTCACGGTTCCCCCCTCGACTCGTGATCAAGCCAAGCCGACCCCCTACCCGTCGACAACGCAGAACTGCGGACGTCTTCCCCGGCAACGGAAAAGCCCGCCCGCCGGACCGGCGAGCGGGCTGTCCACAGTGGACTGTCAGCGCTGGAAGACCCGGCGGCCGGCGAACCACGTCTCGACGACCTCGGTCGTGTACAGCGCCTCCACCGGGCTGTCGAACGGGTCGCGGTCGAGGATGACGAAATCGGCGGACTTGCCCGGGGTGAGCGAGCCGGTCACGTCGTCCACGCCCATGGCGCGGGCGCCCGACAGCGTGAACGCCTCCACGGCCTCGGCGAGCGTGATGGCCTGCTCGGGCCACAGCGCGCCGGGGTGCGCCCCGGTCGGGTCCTGGCGGGTGACCAGGCCCTGGATGCCCTCGAACGCGTTGGGCGACTCGCTGACCGGCCAGTCCGAGCCGCCCGCGACGAGGGCACCGGAGTCGAGCAGGGCGCGGTTGGGCTGCATGCGCGCGGCGCGTTCGGCGGGCAGCACGTTCGCGATGGCCGACGGGATCACGCCCGGCACCCACAGGAACGGCGAGATGTCCGCGGCCACGCCCAGCGCGCCGAACCGGGCCAGGTCGTCGGGGTGCACGAACTGGCCGTGCGCGATCTGGACCTTGGTGGTCGTGTCGCCGCCGGCGCGCAGCTTGCCGACGGCGTCGAGCGTGGCCCGCACGGCCGCGTCGCCGGTGCAGTGGATCTTCGCCGACAGGCCGGCCGCCGCGGCGGCGCGCAGCCAGCCCTCCAGCTCGTCCGGTGCCATGGTCGGCGCACCGTGGAAGCACGCGCCGTGCGCCTCGTCGGGCAGGTAGGGCTCCAGGAACGCGGCCGTGTGGGTGGGCGGCACGCCGTCGAGGAAGATCTTCACGAAGTCGGGCCGGTGGTGCTCGGTGCGGTAGCGCGCGCCGGCCTCGATCAGCGCCGACCCGATCGGGTCGAACCCGAAGATCGGGTCGTTGATCAGCAGCGACGTGACGACCCACGCGGCCAGCTCGCCCGCCTCGTCCAGGCTCTTGAGCGCGCCCAGGATGTCCACGGACACGCCCGCGTCCTGGAACGCGGTGATGCCGTACGAGTGCAGTGTGGCGATGGCGTGGCGCGAGGCCGCCGCGTGCTGGTCGACGGTCAGCTTCCGCTTCTCCTGCAGGGCCCGCTCGACCTGGATGCCCGCGGCCTCCAGCAGCACACCGGTCGGCTCGCCGGTCGCCGGGTCGCGGACGATCACGCCGCCCGCCGGGTCGGGTGTGGCCGCGGTGACCCCGGCCAGCTCCAGCGCGCGGCTGCTGACCCACCGGTTGTGCCGGCTGTCGTCGGACAGCATGACCGGACGGCCGCCGGCGGCCTCGTCGAGCGCACGCCGGGCCGACTCCTTCGACAGGGTCTCCACCAGCGTGGACGCCCAGGCGCCGCCGACCACCCACTCGTCCGGGCCCAGGTCGCGCGACCAGGCGCGCACGGCGTCCAGGATGGCCTCGAACCCGTGGTCGCCGCCGAAGGTCAGCTCGAACAGCGCGGCCCGGCCGGCGAGCGCGTGGTGGTTGTGCACGTCGACCAGGCCGGGCATGACGAACGCGCCGCCGAGGTCGCGGACCTCGGTGTCGGGGCCGGCCTCGACGTCGTCGAGCGCCAGCACCCGGCCGCCCTCGACGGCCAGCGTGGTGGCCCGGGGGCGTGCGGGGTCGACCGTGTGGACGGTCGCGTTGGTGAGGATGAGATCGGCGGCCAAGGCGCGGGTCACTCCCTGTGGTCACGGGCGTCACCGCGCGCGGCGGCACCGGCCGGCCGTGGACGCCGAGAACGGATCGGCGGAGCGCGACCCGCTCGGGCGCACTCCCGGACCAGGGCAGTCTCGACTCGACCGGGCACCGGCGGAACGCCCCGGGCGGGACCGTGCCGCACCGGTCAAGAAGGATGCGCTGACAGCCAACCACCCGCCACCCGAACCCTCGGAAGTGCCTTCCGTAGCCACCGTGGTGCCACGATCACCTACGAGTGGCGCGGCCACTTCGACAACGCCGCCCTCGACGCCCCGCACGCCGAAGGCTTCGCCGGCTGCGGCTTCCGCCCGACGAAGGCGGGCCTGATCGCGCTGTAAGGGCTCAGGCCGGTCGGCGTGCGCACAGCACCGCCCCCGGCACCTCCTTGTCGGGGTCGACCACCAGGTGCGCCTCGACCTCGAACCCGGCGTCGCGCAGCCACCCGGCCACCCGTTCGGGCCGCCGGCGATGCACGTGGACCCGCATCGGGTGACCGCCGTAGCCCTCGGTCTTGAGCCGTGACACGTCGCCGACGTGGAACCCGATCTGCACCGGCGTGCCGGGTCGCAACACCCGGTGGAAGTGCGCGAACACCGTCGGGACCTCCTCGTCGGGCACGTGGATCACCGACCACCAGGCCAGCAGTCCGCCGAGCGAACCGTCGGGCAGGTCCAGCTCCGTCATCGAGCCCACCTCGAAGCGCAGGTCGGGGTGCGACCGCCGGGCCAGGTCGACCATGCCGGGCGACAGGTCGACGCCGAACACGTCGACCCCCAGCCCGCGCAGATGGGCGGCCACCTCCCCCGGCCCGCAGCCCACGTCGGCCACGGGCCCGCCGCCGGCCTCCCGCACCAGGTCGGCGAACAACGCCAGCGCCGACCTCAGGTAGGGCTGTTTCGCCAGGGACGCCCGCACGTACTCGGCGTAACCGACCGCGACAGTGTCGTACGAGGTCCGCGTGTCCTCCACCCAGTCATCCACGACCGGCACGCTAGCCGCGACCCCCGACAGTCCCGCCGGCGTCACAGGCGCACGGACGCGAGCAGGCCCACCGGGGGCAGCAGACCGGCGGCGAGCCGGCGTTCCTCGGCCGCCCGGACGCCGGCGAGCACGTCGGCGATCCGGTCGGCGGGTCCGTCCCAGGTGCCGCCGCGACCGTCGACCAGGCGCCACAGCACCGCCGTGTCCACCACGGTCGGTTCGGCGCCCAGGCGGCGCAGGCCGTCGAGCAGCACGGAGCCGCGCAGCAGGAAGTCGTGCCCGGCGACCCAGGCGTCGAGCGGGTCGTCCGCCGGCACGTCGGCGTGCAGCAGACCGGCGGCGACCAGCAGCGCCCGGGTGTCGTGGAGGAAATGCGCGGCGGCGCGGTCCACCCGTTCCCAGGCGAACTCCTCCAGCACGACCAGCCCACCCGGTGCCAGCGACGCGGCGTGGGCCAGGATGCCGTCCAGGTCGTCGGCGTGGTGCAGCGACCGCGTGAACAGCACGACGTCGTACTCGCCGGTGACGTCGCGGACGTCGGCGTGCAGGACGTGGACACCGCGTTCCTTCGCCGCCGCGACCATGTCGGCGTCGCGGTCCACCCCGACGACCTCGTAGCCCCGGCCCGCCAGCGCGGCGGCCAACGCACCACGACCGCAACCGGCTTCGAGGATGCGCGCCGGCGGCGCCGGCAACAGTTCTTCCAGGCGGGAAAGCGTGGGGGGTACCGCGATCGGGGAAAGATCCATCCGGCCGATGCTAGCCCGCGCGGGTTCCCCCCGACACCGGTTTACCGACCGTCCGCCCGATAGTCCACAGTGGACTTTCAGCCTCGAAAACCGGCTGTGCCGCCCGGCGTGCGGTCATAGCATCGGCTCATGGACGACGTGGCGGACGAGATCGTCGAGCACTACCGGTCGATCGACGAGAGCACGCGGATCACCGAGGGCTTCGGCCGACTGGAACTCGAACGCACGCGGGAGATCGTGCGGCGCCACCTGCCCCCCGGCGGCCTGCGGGTGCTCGACGTCGGCGGGGCCACCGGCGCGCACGCCGCCTGGCTCGCCGCCGACGGCCACCGGGTGGCGTTGTTCGACGTCGTCGCGGAGCACGTGGCCCGGGCCCGGCGCCTGGCCGAGGACACGCCGGGCCTGACCGCCGACCTGGGCGATGCCCGTGACCTGCCCGTACCCGACGACTCCTTCGACGCCGCGCTGGTGTTCGGCCCGCTCTACCACCTCACGGAACACGAGGACCGGCTGGCCGCGTTGCGCGAGGTCCGCCGGGCCGTGCGACCCGGCGGGTGGATCTTCGTCGCGGCGGTCTCCCGGTTCGCGTCGCTGTTCGACGGCCTGGCAAGGGGTTTCCTGTTCGACCCGGAGTTCCGCCGGATCGTGGCCGCCGACCTGGCCACCGGCCGGCACCGCAACGACGGGCACCACCCGGGGTGGTTCACCACCGCCTACTTCCACCGTCCCGAAGAACTGCGGCAGGAGTGCGTGGCCGCGGGTCTGGAGGTCGTCGAGGTGGTCGGCGTGGAAGGGCTCGCGGTCTGGCTGTCGCACCTCGCCGACCGGTGGTCCGATCCGGCGGACCGCGAGGTCGTCCCGCGTTCCGCCCGGCTCGTCGAGAGCGAACCGGCCCTGCTCGGCCTGAGCGCCCACCTCGTCGCGGTCACCCGGACGCCGGCGTGACCCTGCTGTCCCACGCCCGCTGGACCTCGGGGTACAGCTCCTCGAGGTGACGCGGGATCGACGCCTTGATCGCGCGGGCCTTCTCGTCGGCGAGGACCTCCTCGTACCCGTCCCGGACGGCGTCGAGCGTGAGCGCCGCGATGTGCTCGGGACTGGCCTTCGCCGCGGTGACACCGGCGGCCATGTCGGTGTCGATGTAGCCGCAGTGCACGCCGACGACGAGCGTGCCCTGGCGGCGCAGCTCGACCCGGACGCCGTTGGTCAACGCCCAGGCGGCGGCCTTGGAAGCGCTGTAGGACCCGGTGGCCGGGTTGGTGTAGAAGCTGGCCACGGACAGGATGTTGACGATCGCGCCGCCGCCGTTGCGCCCCAGGGGCGCGGCGAACGCCTGGCACATGGCCAGCATCCCGAAGTAGTTGACGGCCATCTCCCGCGCGGCCGGTTCCGTGCCGGAGACGCCGAGCAGGGGGCTGTTCGTCAGCACACCGGCGTTGTTGACCAGCAGGGTCACGTCGCCGCACCGCTCGGCCGCGGCGGCGACCTGCCCGGGGTCGGTGACGTCCAAGCGGACGGGCACCACGCCGGGCACGGTGACCGTGTCCGGTTCACGCGCGGCGGCGTACACGGTCTTCGCGCCGCGGGCGAGCAATTCGGCGGCCAACACCCGCCCGAGTCCCCGATTGGCGCCGGTCACCAACGCCGTCGAACCACCGATGTCCATGTTCTCCCCCCGGAGCCTGTGCCACGACTCTACCCGTCAAGATCGACTGTCTTGCGGAGCAGCAGCATCGCCTGCCGGAAGCGCTCCCCCTCGTCGGGTTCGCGCACCAACCGCGCCACCTCGACGAGACCGTTGTCGCGCGACAGCTCCGCGAGACGGTCGGGCGACCACCGGTAGGCGGGCGTGACCTTGTGGTCGAACTCCCGCGGCACCGGATCGTCACCGGCGAAGAACCCCAGCAGCACCAGCCCTTCGGGCGCCAGTACCCGCCGGAACTCGGCGAACACCGCCGGCACGTGCGGCGGCGGCGTGTGGATGACGGAGTAGAACGCGAGAATGCCGCCGAGCACCCCGTCGGCCAGGTCCAACGCGGTCATCGACCCCTCGTCGAACCGCAGGTCCGGGTGCGCCTGCCGGGCCAGGCCGATCATCGCGCCGGACAGGTCGACCCCGTAGACGTCCAGGCCGAGCGAGCGCAGGTGCGCGGTCAGGTGTCCGGGTCCGCACCCGACGTCGGCGACGGGACCGCGCACGAGTTCGGCGAAGGCGGCCAGGAACCCGCGTTCCAGCGGCTTGGCGTCCAGGAAGTCGCCGAACAGTTCGGCGTAGAGGGACGCGACGGCGTCGTAGGCGGCTTGGGTTTCGCGCAGGACGGACTCCTCGGTCACGGCCGGAACCCTACCGCCGGAATTCGATATAACGCCCGAATAATCATCGCGTTAGCGTAAGGCGAATGCGGAACACCATCCACGGCTATCGGGCCGTGTACGGAAGGCCGGGTTTCCGGCGGTTCTGGCTCGCGATGCTGGTGTCGCGCGGCGGGGACGCGGTGACGACGGTCGCGTCGGCCTGGCTGGTGCTGGACCTGGTCGGACCGGCACACCTGGGTGTGCTGCTGCTGTGCGCCGGGCTGCCCCGGGTCGTGACCGGACCGGTGGCGGGCCGGCTGCTGGACCGATGGCCGGCGCACGTGTTGCTGGTGTGGGACAACGTGTTGCGCGGGTGTCTGGTGGCTGCCGTACCGGCTTTGGCTTACGCGGACGCGTTGCAGGTCGGGCACATCCACGTCGTGGTGCTCCTGTGCGCGGCGTCGTCCGCGGTCACGGAGGTCGCCGAGGGCACGCTGGTGCCACGCCTGGTCGCGGATGCGGAACTGGAATCGGCGAACTCGCTGCTGTCGGTGAACTGGGAGGTCGCGTACGTCGTGGCGCCGCCGTTGGCCGGTGCGGCGGTCGGCGCGGTGGGCGCGGAATGGGTACTGGCGCTCGACGCGGCGAGTTTCGCGGTGGCCGGCGTGCTGTGCGCCGGAGTGCCGCGATCGGCACCCGTCAAGACCGGGACCCCGGGACCGGCGGGGTTCGGGACCCTGTTCCGGCTGCCGGTGGCGTGGGTGTCGACGGTGTGCGCAGCGGGTTTCCTGTTCCTCGGCGGCATGGTCGAGGTGTTCCACCCCGTGTTCGTGCGGGACGCGCTGCACGCCGGGCCCGTGGCGTTCGGGGTGGTGTCGGCCGCCGCCGGAGCCGGCGGGTTGTGCGGTGCCGTGTTCGGACCGCCGCTGTACGCGCGGGTGCCGCGCCGGTGGCGGGTGTCGGCGGCGATCGCCTGCCCCGCACCGGTGTTCGCGTTGTTCGCCGTGGTGGACGGCGTGATCGCCGCGGCCGTCGTGGCGGGCGTGACGGCGTTCCTGTGGGCGCCGTACTACGCGCTGGAACGGTCCCGCTTCCAGCGTTCCCTGCCCGACGACCTGCGCGCGCGGGTGATGGGCGCCAGAACCTCGTTGTGCGCCTTGGGTTTCCCGGTCGGCGGCGCGGTCGGCGGCCTGCTGCTCACCACGGCGGAAGTGACGACCGCAGCCGTAGTGATCGCGTCGGGGTTCGTGCTCCTGGCGGCCGTACCGACGCGCACGCACGGAGGTCGGCGATGATGACGACATGGCGCCGACGCACACGCCCTGGGGAACCTGGGACCCGATCACCCCGACCGAGGTCGCCGGGCTGTTCGCCGGGGTCGGGTTCCCGTGGTGGGTGGCCGGCGGGTACGCCGTGGAACTGGCCGTCGGCCGTCCCGTCCGCGAGCACGTGGACCTCGACGTGCTCCTCCTGCGGCGCGACCACCTGGCGATCCAGGACGTCCTGGCCGGCTGGGAGTGGTGGGCGGCCGACCCGCCCGGCGTGCTGCGCCCGTGGCGTCCCGGCGAACGCCTGCCCGTCGACGTGCACGACATCTGGTGCAGGCCCGACGCCGACCAGCCGTGGCGCGTCCAGTTCATGCTGGCCGAAGCCGAGGACGGGACCTGGATCTCCCGACGCGACCCCGACCTCCGACGTCCGATCGCGACACTCGGTGGCGTCGACGGCGGCGGAATCCCGTTCCTCAGCCCCGAAATCCAGTTGTTCTACAAGGCCAAGGGCCTGCGCCCGAAGGACGACGCGGACTTCGCCGCAGCCCTGCCGGTGCTGACCGCCGACCAACGCGCCTGGCTGGCCGACGCGCTGGCCCGCACCCACGGCGAGCACCCCTGGCTGCCGCTCCTGGCTACCTGAACTCGGGCACGACCTCGATCGGCCCGACCAGGTGGGCGTTGAACTCGTCGGGTTCCCCGGCCGGGACCCACAGCTCCAGGATCGTCCGACCGCCGGCCCGCCGCACCGGGTAGCGCGCGAGGAAGGCGGACTCGACCCGGAACCGGGTCACGTAGCCGACACCGCTGTGCGGGACGTTCCAGTCGCGGGCGATCTTGATCGCGTAGTCCTCGTCCAGCACGGGGTAGCAGATCGGCTGGTCGGGAAGCCGCGGCGGCCACGCACGCCACCCGGACTCCCGGACGAGCGCCAACTCCTCCGGACCGGTCGGACGCCACGGCACCGTGGTCGCCGTCTCGTCGTCCTGGACCACCCTGCGCTCCTTCACCCTCGACCGATCGGCTTCGCAGCCCAAGTTCGGTCCACGTCCACTGCCACGCGATTTCCGACGGACCCTCGTGGTGGCGTCAGCACGACACTACGGGCAGCCGCCCGGCGAGGAAGTCGGTCGGGGTCACGCGCATGACCTCGCGGAAATGGGCGGTCATGTGCGATTGGTCGTAATAGCCGGACTCCCCGGCCAACAGCGCCCGGGGCTCGCGACGCAGTCCGGACAGGACGGCCCGCAGCCGGGCGAGCCGGACGAACCGCTTCGGCGGGATGCCCACGGTCGTGGTGAACGCGTCGCGCAGGTGCCGTTCGCCGACGCCCAGGCGTCGGGCCACGTCGCCGATCCGGAAATCGCCGTCCTTCCGCGCGAGTCCGATCGAGGCCCGGCGCACGAGTTCCGCTGTCGCGCGGTCCCGGAGCCGTGCGGCACGGACGCGGTCCGCCAGGGCCGCCGCCATCCGGTCGAGGACCGCCCCCGGTCGGGCGGTGGCCGTCCCGCGGAGTCCGTCGAACGGCACGACCCGGTCGGCGAACCCGTCGACCGGCATGCCGAGGAGCACGCGGGCAGCGCCTGGTGCGAACCGGAACCGCACGCAGACCGGCACGTCCTTGGCGTCGTAGTAGGCGGCGCGAGTGCGTGGGCCCATGACGAACAGGGCGCCGGCGCCATCGGCGAGGGTCCGCCACACGAGCGTGGTGGCCGCGTCGGGCAGGTGGACCAGCGGGCCCGAGCGGTAGGACTCGAGATCGATGCCGTCCACCCAGTGCAGCAGCTCGGCGGGGACCGGCAGTCGTCGGGGCGCGTCCACGACGCCAGGCTATGCGCCCGCGACCGTGCCGGAATTTCCTATAGGCCGATGCGCGGCGCTGAAAGGCTGCCGCCATGATCCTGATCACCGGAGCCACCGGCACTGTCGGTCGTGAAGTCCTTCGACTGCTGGCAGGGCGTGGCGTGCCGCTGCGCGCGATGACCCGCGACCCCGCCCGCCTGTCCTCGACCGGGGCGGTGGTGCGGGCCGATTTCGGGGCGCCGGACACGCTGCGCGACGCCGTCGTCGGCGTGGACAGCGTCTTCCTGGTCACCGCACCCGGGGCCCGGGTGCCCGAGCACGACCTGGCGATGATCGACGCCGCCCGCGCCGGCGGTGTGCGCAAAGTGGTCAAACTGTCGGCCGTCGGCGGCCGTGGCACCGATCCGGCGCGGTGGCACGCGCCCGGAGAGCGGGCCCTGGCCGAGAGCGGGTTGGCCTGGACGGCACTGAGGCCGTCCTCGTTCGCCTCCAACGCGCTGCGCTGGGCGGACACGATCCGGGCCGGCGGGCCGGTGCCGAACCTGACCGGGACCGGCGCGCAGGGCGTCGTCGACCCGCGCGACGTGGCCGAGGTGGCGGTGGCGGCGCTGCTCGGCGACGGGCACGACGGCACGACCCCGACCCTGACCGGCCCCGACCTGATCGGCGTGCCGGACCAGGTCGGCCACCTGTCCGAGGTGCTCGGCCGCCGGATCGCCACCGTCGACGTCCCGCCGGACGTGGCACGGGAACGGATGCTCGCCGACGGGCTGGACCGGACTTTGGTCGACGTGGCCGTCCACGGCGCCGAACTGGTCCGCGCCGGCGGCAACGCCTTCGTGACCGACGACGTGCACCGCATCCTCGGCCGCCCGGCGCGCTCGTTCCGCACCTGGGCGCGGGATCATCGCGACGCGTTCCTCGCCCCGCCGGCGGTGGGGTAGGCAAACCTGTCAGTCCGGCCGTTCCACCAGGTGACCGCCGATCTCCAGGGCCTCGGCGAGAAAGCGACGAGCCGGCCGCAGTACGAAGAAGTCGGCCACCGCGCCATTGTCCATTCCACCGCCGGAGCGTCGTCCGACGAGTCCCGCCGCGTTGGGGCAGTGTGTACGACCATGGGAAAGCTGACCTACGGCATGAACGTCTCGCTGGACGGTTACATCGCCGACGCGAACGGCGACCTGGGCTGGAGCGAGCCGGACGAAGAACTGCACCAGTACTGGAACGACCGCACCGGCGACGTCGCACTGTCGCTGTACGGCCGGAAACTGTACGAGCTCATGTCGGCCCACTGGCCGACCGCCGCCCAGGTCCCCGACGTGCCCCCGGTGGAGGCCGAGTACGCCCGCCTGTGGCTGGCCATGCCGAAAGTCGTCTTCTCCCGGACCCTGGAATCGGTCGACTGGAACTCGAGCCTGGAACGCGGCGACGCGGTCGAGACCACACAACGCCTCAAGGCGGAAACCGACGGCCTGATGGAGGTCGCCGGCGCCACTCTCGCCGCACCCTTGATCAGGGCCGGCCTGGTGGACGAGTTCCACGTCCTCCTGACACCGGTGGCGATCGGCAGCGGCACCCCGTTCTTCCCCGCACTGCACCGGTGGCTCAAGCTCGACCTGGTGGAGAACCGCACCTTCAAGTCGGGCGCGGTCCTCCTGCGCTACCGGACCGCACGCGCCTAGAAGCCCACACCGACGCGAGAAGGGCCAGGCGGGAAGGCCCCGAAGAAGCATCAAGCGCCAGGCCACGCCGTGGCCTGGCGCTTGCGGGGATGCCGTATGTGCCCCCCGGCGGGAGCCCCACAGGATGATAACAGGCCTGACCAGCGGTTTCAGGTTGGATGCTTGGTTGTGCAGGCCGGTTACATGTTGTAGTAGTCAGGTAGCGCCCGTGTGTGGTGACGCGCTGTTGCCGTTTCGGTGGTGCCACAGCAATACGTCGCGTATGACCGCCGCCTGGTGCAGGCCAAGACGCTCAGCTTCGGCGCCGTCAACGAGGTTGGTCTCGAAGACGACGTCCGTGTCCTTGGGTTTCGATGAGCAGAACGGTTTTCCGACGACTGGACTCCGCGCCGATTCGGTTGTGATCGATCGAAATGTTCCCGACTCTCGTTGCATGCCGTTCACGGCCGGCTGGAGCTGGAAAATCGTCAGCAAGCCGATCTTCGCAGCCCAGATACTCACAGCTGATTATCAGGAAGTGCTCGTCAGATCTTTTGTGGTCGGGAAGAAATTTCGTCACGCGTACAAGTGATGCGCGTAGTATGGCGAGAGGAGCCTCCTGCCCGAAGAGGGTTCTTGATTCTTCCGGAATGACCTTGAGTACCATGACGGACCATTTTCTCAAAATCGCCCGGCCAGATCGTGTGACCGGGGGGACGGAGTGCCGACATGAGCACGTCGACATGGACGACCGACTCGGTGACCACGGAGCGATTGACCTTGCGGCCCTGGCGGGTCGACGACGCACAGGCCGCGCTGGATGTTTACGGCCACGCCGAGGTGACTCGCTGGCTCAGCCCCGACATGGACAGGGTGCCTGACCTCGCGGCCATGAGGCTGCTGCTGCAGCAGTGGAGCGCCGAGGGCGCCCGGTTGCCTGCTCCGGCCGGCCGATGGGCAGTCCGACGCACCTCCGACGACTGTGTGATCGGCGGCGCCGTCCTGCTCCCGTTACCGCCCGGCAACGAGGATCTGGAGATCGGCTGGCAACTGCGCCCCGATGCCTGGGGCAACGGGTACGCCACCGAGACCACGCACGCGCTGGCCGCCTGGGCGTTCAGTCAGAACGTCCACGAGATCTTCGCCGTCGTCCGCCCCGGCAACGTTCGCGCCGCGGCCACCGTCCGGAAGAACGGCATGCACTGGGTCGGCGAGACCACCAAGTACTTCGGTGTCGAGTTGCAGGTGTTCCGCCTCCGTGCGGCCGACCTGGATCCGGCGGCGCCTACGGCACTTCGGCCACCTGGCGGCGATTGAGCGCACAGTCCCGCAAGGAGAAGTTCGGGAGCGCAGCTACCTCGAGAGCGGCTGCGGGGAACGCTTCGGCGTCTCCGACGGGCTACTCGCAGTGCCGCTCCCGCGCTCCGTCCTCACCGGCGCCTGGGACACCAGCGAGGTCATCCGGCGAGCCGTCGAGGTCCGCGAAGGAACCATCCTGAACCCCGCATCCTCCAGTTCCGACATCGATCATCGGAGTACCCGCATGCCCACGTCTGAGCCGCAAACCGCCGTACTGGCCGACCATGCCGACGCCGCCGAGATCTGTGTGGCGTGCCCGCACCCGTGGCACGAGCACGACCCGCTCAGCGTTCGCTTCTGCACCGCGACCACGGCTGTCGCGCTGTCCCGAGGCTGCATCTGCCGGTGACATGGGGGGCACCTGACTTCACATTCACGCCGGTTTTGCCACTACCACACCACGGGTATCCATGCGGTGCGATGACCTGACGCGGGTCGCTCGACGCGCGCACCCGCCAAATCCCACACCGATCGCCCCGGACCCCGGCGACGGAGAACGCATGCCGTTCCCGGAGGTACGAACGTGAGCACGCAAGTCGAATCAAACGTCCGCCGAGTCGATGCCGCGCCGCAGCCCATGCTGGCCGGTGAGAAGTCCCCGGCCGAGATGTTCCTGGTCAAACTGTTCGCCGTGATACCGGCGCTGGCACTTGCCGCAGCGGTGCCGCCGGCATGGGGCTGGGGCCTCGGCTGGGTCGATGTGGGCCTCGTGGCCTTCTTCTACAGCCTCACCTGTCTCGGGGTCACGATCGGGTTCCACCGCTACTTCACGCACGGTGCTTTCAAGGCCACCCGTGCGCTGCGGATCACCCTCGCGGTCCTCGGCAGCACGGCCATGCAGGGCCCGATCATCGGATGGGTCGCCGACCACCGCCGTCACCACGCCTACGCCGACCGCGAAGGCGACCCGCACTCGCCGTGGCTCTTCGGCACCTCGGCCCGCGCACTGGCCAAAGGCTTCTGGCACGCTCACATGGGCTGGATGTTCCGACGGGAACTGACCAACGCCGCCCGCTTCGCCCCCGACCTGCTCACCGACCCGGACATCCAGCGCGTCAACCGGTGGTTCCCCGCACTGACCGCCGGGACACTGCTCGCCCCGGCACTCGCCGGAGGCCTGATCACTTGGAGCTGGTGGGGCGCACTCACCGCCTTCTTCTGGGCCGGGCTCGTCCGCGTCGCCCTGCTGCACCACGTGACCTGGTCGGTCAACTCGATCTGCCACATGATCGGCGACCGGCCCTTCACCGCGCGCGACAAGTCCGCCAACTTCCGGCCGCCGGCGATCCTGTCGATGGGCGAGTCCTGGCACAACTCCCACCACGCCGATCCCACCTGCGCCCGCCACGGCGTCCGCCGCGGTCAGATCGACATCTCCGCACGGTTGATCCGGGTCTTCGAGAAGCTCGGCTGGGCCACCAACGTCCGCTGGCCGAGGCCGGAACGACTGGCCCGCAACCTCAGATCCACCACCTCCTGAACAACTTCGCTTGTCCCGCAAGGGAAGTGACCCAAAGGGCTCGTGCCACCAAGATGGGGTGTAGGGTTGTGTCCGTGGGGCAGGTGCGCTTTCGCATTCCCCAAACCCTCGCGCCGTGCAGCCACTTCGGCTTCAGCACGCACAGGACGCGAAGAAAGCCGGAAACCATGAGAAACCAGAACTTGTCGCGTCCCGAAACGGCGGACGAACTGTTCAGTCACCCCGAAGAACACCACTCACTCGCGAAGCCCGGCTCTCCAGACGAGCAGCGGTCCTACGCGACCCTGTTCCGTGAACCAGTGCCGGCACCGCGAAGGTCAGCCTGAACGCCGGCAAGCCATCGCCCGGCACCAGCGGTGCGAAACTCCACAGAGGACTGACAAGCGCATGCCCGACACTCGTGAAGGCACGGCAATCGTCGCCCAACGCCTGAACCTCGCCACCGGATTCCTCGCATCCGAACGCGGCTGGGTCTCGGAACGCCTGAGCAAGCTCGGCTCGCGGTTGCGCTCGTTCCGCCACGACGAGATCGACCTGGAAATCAGCATGAAGGACCGTCGGGGTGCCGGGCAGCGAGTCACCCTGGAATGCTGGATCAACTGCCGCCCACGTCTGCACCTCGTCGCCACCTCCTCGGCACGCGACCTGCCCGCAGCACTGGGCGAGGTCCGCAACGAGCTGATTCGGCAGGTCGATGTGGCCGAGACGCGCACTGATCCACGCGGCAACCGCGTGCTGCGGTTGGTGCCCAGACTGCCCGACGGCGAACAGAACTCGATCCCCGTACGGGATCCCCTGCTCTGACGATCCACATGGACTGGAAAGCCGGACGCCCGGGTGTGGAGCAGGCATGGGGATCATCACTGAACCAGCAGGCGAAGAGGAACACCCCGTGACGAGTTCAGCTCGGGTCAGCGGAAGGATCCGAGGGGGCGCCGCCGTGATGTCGGCTGTTCTCGTACTGCTCGCGGTCGTCCTGGCGATACCGCTCGGCGTCTCGGAAGCCGGTGTGGCGCTGCTGGGTGTTCTCGGGTGGCTGGTCGCCCTGGCGGCGCGGCTGCCGGCGCTCGCCTCCGCGGGCAGGCTCCCCGACCTCGACCGCAGCCGCACCATCCTCGAGTCTGCCTCCGCGATCACTGACGAAGTCGTCCGCTCGCGCTCGTACTGGTCGTTGTCAGCGGACACGCTGCCGCGCTCTGGGCGGGCTTCGGCTGGGCGTTGGCAGAACTCGTTTTCGTCGTCGCGACGCACCTCTCGCGGTTCAGTTGGCCCATCGGAGGCCAAGCGGCGGAACAACTGAAGTCCCAGGGTGGATTCCTCAGCACTCATCCCGCACACAGCGGTGTCCGTGGCATCACGGCGACCTCGTTCCACCTCGGTGCCACGCCGCTGCTGGCCACGGGACCGTGGTGGGTGTTGGCCACCGCCTCCGCGCACGTCACGGTGAACCTGGTGTTCGTCCGATGGGCTCGTCGGCGACTGGTATCGGTCGAAGTCTTCAGCGCGGTGGTGAGTGTGGCCTTGCTGGTCGCCGGATTGGCAGCTTCCGATCTGCGTCGAGTACGCCAGAACGGGCGCTGTCGCAACCGCAGCGGCGTAGAATGGAGTTACCGAGGGCATGTCGTTGCACCGGCGGTCAAGCTGGTGCCGCCTTTGGCGCACAAGGAAGTCCGGCCGTTTCGGCTGGAGTCGGGAGCGCCGAGATGATCTCGGAACCGCTCTGCACCACCACGGAGCCGACCGTGCGGCACGGTCTTGGCTTGTTCTTTAAGGTCGTTGCCGTTGTGGGTCGATGAGCGACACAGGTCGTTTGACGGTCTTGCCGACGTCGTAGCGGGGTGCGGGGCGGCTGTTCCTGGTGCCCGGTGGGCGTCCCGGGCCTGGTCTGGTGGGTTTTGGCGCGCTGGCGGGGAGGACCGTGTCGGCGCGGAGGTTCCGAAACCCGCGTCGGACCCGTGCCGGGGTGAGTGTGCCCGGCGCGGCGGGTTTCTCCCAGGGACGTCGGAGGTCGGCGGCCAGCGGTCGGGCGAGGCGGAGTTGGGTGTGTGCGGCGATCGGCAGCCAGGTCCACCGGTCGGCCGCCTCGGGCCTGCGGAGTTTCGGGGTGGTCCAGCCGAGGGTCTGCTTGAACAGGCGGAACGTGTGTTCCAGGTCGAAGCGCCGGAGGAACGCCCGCCACCAGCGGTCGACGTCGGCCGCGGTGGCGCCGGTGGCCGAGGACCACAGCCACACCGGCTTGGCCTCGCGGTCGCCGGGCAGGTGCTCGACCTTCAACCTGATCAGGGTGCCTTCGACGATGGGCAGTGGTCCGTCGTGGTCGAGCCAGGCCGCGCGGTGGGTCAGGCGTGGATGCAGCCGGTCCCGGGCTTGTGCCTCGGCCTTGCCGTAGCGGGTGGTGTCGGTCGTGGTGACCGCCGTTGGCCGCGGCCGGGTCGTCGGGTCGGCCGGGGCGAACTCGCCGCCGTGTTCGGGAGGGCGGCCGTTGGCGCCCGGCAGTCGGGGCGGCGCGGGCGGCCGCAGCACCCGGTCCGAGCGGATCCGGCCCGTCACTTCGACAGGGAGACCGTCCAGGACGAACGCGAGGCGGGTGATGTCGTAGCCGGCATCGGCGACGATCAGGACCGACGGATCCCCCGGCCGCCACTGCCCGGCCGCGACCAGGCGTTCGACGACGCCCCTGAGCTGGGCGGCGGTGACCGCGGTGGCGTCGGCGGCGGGGCCCAGTCGCGTCACGTCGAGGATCGCCGTCCACGACGAACGGCCCGGCTCCAGCGCGGCGACGAACGAGTACGGCCAGCCGGGAATGAACTGCGACGCGCTTCTGGCCCGGCCGTGGACGTGGCAGAACAACCGTTCCGCCGAGCAGGCCGCGTCCGATCGCAGCCACGGGGACACGTCCACCGCCGGCACGATCCGCCCGTCCGGGAACCGCGGTAGCGGCGCACCGGCCAGTGCCCTGCGCAGCCGACCGGTGTCGACGTGGCCACGATTCAGCGCGTCGTACAGGGCGCCGTGCCCACGACGGTGCTCGGGGATCAACGTCAAGTCGACAGGCGACTTCACCGGCCCGACTGCGCACAGCGTCGCGTCGGCCGGTTCGAACAGCACGTCCGACCGCGCGGTCGGACACCCGTAGAACTCCTGGCGGAACCCGGACAACTCCCCGAGCGCCGCCGCACGTTCGGCATCGTGCACACTGATCACCGCAGCCCTTGAGTCGGTCTTCCCTCTGTCGCAAGAGGAATGATCAACCAAGGGCTGCGCTCATGATCAACCGGGTACACCCGACCGGCACCCACAGGTTAGAGAACAAGCTCAGTGGACACCAGCGCCCGGAATCCGGTGTCCACCGGTACACCGGCGGGGCCGCGCTGCCACGTTCCGCAGTAGGAGCTGCCGTGTTCGACGAGCGCCACCCCCGCACTGGTCCCGATCGCTCCCATATGCGGAGGCTGGCAGCGGGCGCGTGAAGGACTAGAGTCCGTACGTACGAGATCACAATGGCGAGGAGTGACCGGCGTGGGCACGAATCGGCATCTCGACCTGCTCGTCGTGATCAATGAGATCGCCAGGGCCGACCAGGTGCCCGTCCGTGTCCGCCATGTCTGTCTTGCCTGCAAGGTCCGCCTGAACGCGGCCGGCGTCGCGGTCTATCTGGTCGGTAGCGCGCAACCGCTGGAAGTCGCCGGAGCCACCGGCGAGGAGATGGCCGAGCTGCAGGCGACGGTGGGTGAGGGGCCGATGTCGGAGGCTTCGCGGCAGAACCACCCGGTGTTCGTGTCCGATCTGGCGGACGGGTGGAGCGCGAGTCGCTGGCCCGCGTTCGCCGCGGCCGCGGCCGCGGCCGGGGTGGCGGCGGTCTTCGTGATCCCCCTGACGCTCGGGGCGATCGCGCTGGGCGCGCTGGAGATCTGCCGGGACGTCGCCGGCCCGTTGTCACAGGACGAACTCGCGGACGCGCTGCTGTTCGCGGACACCGCGACAACGTTGCTGCTCGGGGGGCCCGCGACGCCGGCGACGCCGGACGGCGCCGACCTGTGGGGCACCGAGCCGGAGCGCCGGTGGGGAGTGGTGCACCAGGCGACTGGCATGGTGTCGGTGCAGCTGGACACCGATCTCGGTGAGGCGTTCCTGCGGTTGCGGGCGCACGCGTTCCTCACCGGCAACCGCCTGTCGGAGGCCGCGGCCGACGTGGTTGCGCGCAGACTGAGATTCACCCCGGATACCAACCATGAGAAACAGAGGTGAGTCACGTGTTGGACCGGCGGATCGCTCAGACCTTCGTCGAACTGGCGGACACGCTCGTGCTGGGGTTCGACGCCATCGACTTCCTGCACACCCTCACCGAACGCTGTGCCGAGCTGCTGGAGGTCGACGCGGTCGGGATCCTGCTGGCGGATCAGCGGGGTGCGCTGAACCTGGTGGCCGCGTCCACCGAGCAGGCCAGGATGCTGGAGCTGTTCCAGCTGCAGGACGAGGAGGGCCCCTGCCTGGAATGCTTCCGCACCGGGCAGCCGGTAGCGTGCGACGACCTGGCCCAGGAGCCGCAACGCTGGCCCCGGTTCACGCTCGCGGCGCGCGAACAGGGATTCTCCGCCGTCCACGCGGTGCCGATGCGACTGCGTGAGCAGATCGTCGGCGCGCTGAACCTGTTCCGGACCTCCCCAGGGGTCATCCCGGAGGACGCGGTCGAGCTGGCCCAGTCCTTCGCCAACGTCGCGACGATCAGCATTCTCCAGGTCCGTGCGCTCAGGCACAGCGAGATGGTCACCGAACAGCTGCAGAACGCCCTCAACAGCCGTGTCGTCATCGAACAGGCCAAGGGCATCCTGACCGAACGCCTGCAGATCGCTGTCGCGGACGCGTTCTCCCTGATGCGGAACTACGCACGCACCCACAACCAGCTGCTGTCGGACGTCGCGAAGCAGGTGATTTCGCGATCGCCCGAGGTCGCCGAACTGACGGGGATCGACAATCTCGGGTCACGCCATTAGAGAGGCACGGCGCAGTCCACCGGCGTAAATTCGACGAAGCAGAGAGCACTTCGCGCGTCGGGAGCCGGACTGGCGCCGTCCTCGGCGCTGCCCGAGAACGGTCATGAGACGACCGGACGGGAGTCGCACGATGCCAAGCGAGCGCGCCTACAGGGTTCCCGTGCGGACCATCCTCGCGACCATCGGGCTGACCCTGGCCACGGTCGTGGCCAGGGTGTCCGTCACGCACGTCCAACGAGTTCTGGTGTGGATGCTCATCGCGGTCGTCTTCACCGTCGCGCTCTACCCGACGGTGAACTGGCCGCAAACCGTGTCAGCCGGTACCGCCGCTCGCCGGCGACACTGGCCGTGTTCCTCGTGGTCTTCCTGACGTTCGGCGGCGTGCTCACGCTCTTCGCCCTACCACTGGCCGAGCAGGGCACGCAGCCGGCGACACGGTTGCCCGACATGATCGCCGACCTACGCGGCGGCAGAAGCCCTGTCGGGACTCCGCTGGAGCGCACCAACGCGCTGGAGTTCGCCCGCGACAACGAAGAACGCATCCGGCAGTTCGCCACCGGCCTCGGCACCCCGGCGCTGAACCTGCTGCGCAGTGCGGTCACCGGGGTCGTCGCGACCATCTCCATCTTCGTGCCGGCCTACCTCGCGGTGCCGCAAGGCCACAAAGTGATCAACGGGACGCTCGTGCTCTTCCCGCCGCAACGCGCGCGGCGCATCCACCGAGTCGGCCGCGAGCGCGGAAGACCGTCACCGGCTACATCACCGGCAACCTGCTCATCAGCGTGATCTGCGGCGTGCTCACCTACATCGTGCTGAAGATCCTCGGAGTGCCGTTCGCCGAGCTGATCGCGGTCTTCGTCGCAATAGCCGACCTGATCCCTGGTGGGCGCCACCCTCGGCGCGGTGGTCGCCGGCGTCGCCGCGCTCATCCACTCGCTGCCCGCGGCCATCACCGTGATCATCTTCTACCAGCAGCTGGAGAACCACCTGCCGCAGCGGGTGATCTTCTCCCGCACAGTCCGGCTCAACCCGTTGACCGTGCTCGTCGCATTGCTGCTGGCGACCGAGCTCGCCGGAATACTCGGCGCCCTGCTCGCCATCCCGGTCGCCGGTGTCATCCAGGTCGTCCTGCGCGACGTCTGGAACCACCGCGTCGCAGCGCCGGACGCCGGATCTGTCGGGTCAGAGCCAGCCGCGGCGTCTGAACACGAAGTACAGGCCGGTGCAGACCAGCGCCATGAGCAGCAGCGCGAACGGGTATCCCCACATCCAGTTCAGCTCGGGCATGTGGCGGAAGTTCATTCCGTAGATCGTCCCGATCAGGGTGGGAGCGAACAGGATCGCCGCCCATGAGGAGATCCTCTTGATCTGCTCGTTCTGCGCGTTGCTGGCCTCGGCGAGGCGTTGCATCTCCTCGTTCTGCGCTTGGGTGACCAGGGTGGTGTTGACGGCGAGGATGTCGGCGAGCACGCCGCGAAAGCTGGTGACCTGCTCGACCACGATGATGACGTGGTCGGCCACGTCGCGCAGGTGGCGCTGAAGTTCCTCGTCGACGCCGTGCTCGGCGAACCCGGCTGAGAGGTTGTCGAGGATCGTGAGAAGCGGGTGGGTGGCGCGCTGGAACTCCATCACCTCACGGGACAGCTCGTAGATTCGCCTGGAGGCGTTCGGGTCACGGCTGAACACCTGGGTCTCGATCTCTTCGATGTCGTTGTGCAGTCCGGACACCACGGGCGGGTAGCCGTCGACCACCGCGTCCAGCACGGCGTACAGCACCGCCTCGGGACCCAGCCGCAGCAGGTGCGGCTGGTTCTCCAGCCGCTGCCGCACACCGGCCAGGTCCGGTGTGTCGCTGTGCCGCACCGTGAGCACGAAATTGGGACCCACGAACAGGTGCAGCTCACCGAACTCGACCCGTTCGGTGTCATCGCGGTAGCTGGCCGAGCGCAGTACCACGAACCGGGTGTCGCCGTAGCGTTCCAGTTTCGGGCGCTGGTGGGCCGTGATGGCGTCTTCCACCGCCAGTTCGTGCAGCCCGAGCTGGGTGGCCGCGTCCATGAGTTGCGCCTCGGCGGGTCGGTAGAGGCCGATCCAGGCCGTGCTGTCAGGCTGCGCCTCGATCCGGTAGTTGTCAAGTCAAGTGAGACACGTTGTGTCTATGGGGCCGGTTGTGGTTGGTCGAGGGGTTGGTTGATCCAGGCCACCTCGGGCAGCGCGGGTGGGCGGGGTCGGCGGGCGAATCGCTCCGGGTGTCGGGCGTGGGCGCGGTCGAGAGTGGCCTGGCGTTGATCGCGGATCCGTCCGGCGGTGCCGAAGTGCACCGAGGCCGGGGTGTGCATGCCGATGCCGGAGTGGCGGTGCTCGTGGTTGTAGGCCAGGAAGAATCCTTCGCAGAACAGGCGGGCGTCGGCGAGGGAGCCGAACCGGTCGGGGAAGTCGGGCATGTACTTCAGGGTCTTGAACTGCGCTTCGGAATAGGGGTTGTCGTTCGAGGTGCGGGGGCGGGAATGCGAACGCAGGACGCCGAGGTCGGTCAGGAGTTCGGAGACCGGTTTGGACACCATGGCGCCGCCTCTGTCGGCGTGGATCGTGTGCGGTTCGGTGCCGTTGCGGGCGATGGCCTCGGCGAGGAAGTCCTTCGCCAGGACGGCGTCCTCGGCGGCGGCGACCAGCCAGCCGGTGACGTAGCGGGAGAAGATGTCCAGCACGACGTAGCACTTGTACCAGACGCCTTTGACCGGTCCTTTCAACGCGGTGATGTCCCAGGACCACACCTCGCCCGGGCCGCGGGCGGACAGCTCGGGCCGGGTCCGCGGCGGGTGGGTGGCGATCCGGCGGCGTTCGCGGACCTGGCCCTGGGCGCGGGCGATCCGGTACATCGTCGAGATCGAGCACCAGTAGCGGCCCTCGTCCAGTTCGCGCGCCCACACCTGCGGGATCGCCAGATCCCGGTAGGCCGGTGACGTCAGCACCTCCAGCACCCGGGCGCGCTCGTCGGCGTCCAGGGCCTGGGGTGGGGGTGTCCGCGCCGGCCGCGGCCCGTGCATCGGGCCTGTCGGGTTGGCGTGCCGGTAGTGCGTCGCCCGGGAGGTCCCGGTCAGCGTGCATGATTTCTTCACCGAGAGACCGGCCGCGCGCAGTTCGGTGAACGCGGTCGTCAGGATTTGCGAGGCGGCGTGTCGTCCTCCGCGCTCCCGGACAGTTCCTCCAAGAGCGCGTGTGCTTTTCCCATGATGTCCAGTGCCATTCGGGTCTTCGCGAGATCGGAGGCGAGTTTCTCGTTCTGGCGGCGCAGTCTCTCCAGTTCGACTTGTTCGGCGGATTTCCTCGCCGGTTTCGTCTGGGCGCCGGGCTCGGCGGGTTGGCCGGTCAGGCGTCCCGCGTCGCGTGCCCGGGTCCATTCGATGATGTGGGAGGAGTAGAGGCCCTCGCGCCGCAGGATCGCTCCCTTCTCCCCGGCGGGGGCGTTCTCGTACTCGGTGACCACGGCCAGTTTGTAGTCCGGGGTGAACACCCGGCGCGACGGACGTGGCGCCGGGTCGGCCTGGTCGTCGCGGGAGGGCCGGGACTGCTTGTCGGATGGCGAGGACACGGTCATCAGGATCTCCGATCCCGCCCTCGATCATGAACCCACCCTCACACAGGGTGTCTCACGTAAGTCTGACCAAGAGGGATCAGCTGGAAGGTGTCGGCCAGGGTGGCTGGGGACGCGGCATGCCGCCCGTCCGAGTAGACGACGTTGTTGATGATGCTGCTGTTTTCTGAGGGCAACTGCTGGTACTCCTCGCCAGAGGGTCATACCGAGGACGGCGTACCGGGCCCAGCGCGCGGCCCCGGCAGGGTGCCGTCATCGTCAAGCGATCCACCGGTGGTCTGTGCGGAAACGTCGCGCAGGCGCAGCCGGGCATGGGCGATGTCGGGACAGACATCGAACAACTCGCCCAGCCCGGTGATCGCCAGCGGCCGAAGCACCACTCGAGTACCTGCGACGAGAAACAGGCTGACGCCGGCCGTCTCTGCCGCTTCGCCGACAGCGAGCAGGACGGTGAGCCCGGCTGCTCCGAAGAAACTCACATCGGTGAGGTCGACAACCAGATGTGGGCAAGTGGGCCGCAGGAGATCGAGGAGACGATCACGCAGCAGCGGGGTGGTGGACCCGTCCACCTCGCCGTGCACGGCGACCACGAACGCACCGGGCGGGGCCGGGCACACGGTGACGGTCAGAATCTCCTCATCTGGCTGGAAATCTGGTTGGACAGCAGCGTGCGCCGGACGGTCCGTCTGCGTCCGCTGGACGAGCGGTGTCATGGGAGACATCTCCTAGCAACGTTGCGTTTACCCGATTGCTCGTGGCGCGGATGCGGTCAGGCGGGTTCGGCGTGAGGGGAGTTGTGCCAGGACTTGCCATCGGCAGGATCGCCAGCGGCCAGACGTGCGCCGACGTGACAGTCACGCGACTGTCCTATTAGGATTTTTCCGGAAGAGGGTCCGCTGCATTCCCGGTCGCGAGCGCGCGGATCCGGTCGATCATCAGTTCGGCTTCGTCCGCGCCGAAGACGCCCAGCGCGACAGCGCCCAGGATGGATGCGACCGCGCTCTGGTGGGGTTCCGCGATCCCCACGACCGTCGTGGTAGCGGAAAGCTGATCGAGCTGCGCCATGAGAGTGCCCCTCGGTCGGATGCCGGCATGCCGGGGGCCAGGGCACTTCCCAGAACAGTACTCGCTTGTCCGGACAACGTTTGATCATCGCGCGCCCCGGCCTGCGCCGACCGCACACGCAAGGCGCCAAGCCGTGCGCACGACACGGTGTAGCTGCCTCCTGACCAGCGCCGCCTGGGATCCGTCGGCGTAGCCTGGGGGCACCGGAGGCGAACGAGTATCCGCAGTGTCGTAGGTGCCGCCTCAGGCGCAGGAGCAATCCCCGGCGCTCACTCATCGGGTGAACCGGAGGCAGGAGCCCCGAGATGATCTCGGATCAGCTCAGTCCCACCCGCACACCACCGACTGGCCATCGCGACCTCTCGCTGCGTTTGCGGATGAAGCCGGCAGGGTCGGCACTCAAGCCCGTCGCCGGCGGCTGGTGGCCGTGGTCGGACGACCCGGCAGCCGAGTTCCCCGCCCTGATCGCCGCGCTCGGCGCCTGGGTGGGCCCGGTCAACCGTGTCTCCTACCACCTCGACACCTGGGGCGCAGTCGCCAGGAAAGCACCCGTCGACGGCCGGATGGTTCGATTCGAGGGCTTCCGCTCGATCGACCCGCACACCGTCGTGGCGATCGGATCCGACCGCCGGAGGGTCAGCCTGCTCGTCGTGCCACCCGCCACCCCGGCAGGTATGGCACGCGCGGTGCTGAGGTCGGTCGCCGACCGCGACTCGACCGCGAGCGTCGCCGACATCCTGGCCGCCAACGGCGTGCTGCCGGCAACCCACCACCTCAGCCCCGTGATCGTTCCCAGGCCCCGCCCGGCCGAGCCGGCCGAAGAACCGCCGGGAAACCGAAGGCGGCCACACCAGGTGACCCGGACGCTTCCGGTTCGAGACTGAGCGGCACGGCGTCTCATTCCGAGTCGAGCGCCGACGCGGTGGACCGCACGACCTGTCTGGCGAGCCGGCGATATTGAACGGCCGGCATTCGCGCCCCATCACCGCTGACCGGAGTCCTTGGCGGGTCGCCCGCCGACTGCGCGCACGCAGACGCGCTGCGGGCACTGCCCGCTGAGCTCGTCGGTGACCTTGTGGTGACCTCGGCTCGCCGTCGACTTGCCGCGTCGTCGGCACGGCGTCAGACCAGGATCGACCATGTCGAGGGCTGCACCGCCTCACCGATACAGCCTGGTGGGATGCGTGCGAGAATCCGAGGAGGTCGACTTGGTCGTGGCCCAGTGCCCGGATGAAGGCGACCGCGACGAGCCCGTCACCGAAGCTCTGACGTTCCTCGAATCGTGACTGGATGCCGCTCTTCCTCGGCGCCGCCGCTGATCGGCAGACTTGACGGTACGAACCTGCGCACGTCATCCAGCAAAAGTATGCCCGGTAACGACCTATCGCTACCGGGCGCAACTATCCTGAACTGCAGAGACGCTTGATCAAAGTGGTGCCCCCGGTGCGACTCGAACGCACACTGGACGGATTTTGAGTCCGCTGCCTCTGCCGATTGGGCTACGGGGGCCGATCGGTCGTCGGTACTCTACTCGATCCCGTTTTCCCGTTCGGCGGGGGTGTGGATCAGGACTTGACCAGGCGGCCGATGGCCGCGGACGCCTCGGCGATCTTCTCCTCGGCGACCTCGCCGCCCTCTGCCACCGCCTGGGCGACGCAGTGCTTCAGGTGTTCGTCGAGCAGGCCGAGGGAGACCGCCTGAAGGGCTTTCGTGGCCGCCGAGATCTGGGTCAGCACGTCGATGCAGTAGTCGTCGTTCTCGACCATGCGCTGGAGTCCGCGCACCTGCCCCTCGATGCGGCGCAGCCGCTTCAGGTAGGCGTCCTTGTCCGCTGTGTATCCGTGCATGTGGCGACCTTCCCTACCCCGGGCGGGTATCTCCCGGGTACCAGGATAGGCCACTCGACCGGGTGTGACGGGCGACACCGGGTAGCGGGTCGGGCCCGCTCACATTTCGTGAGCGCGGGTTTTGGGTGTGAAATGACCCGTCCGGGGGCTCCGCACACATTTGCCACACGAAAGGTTAGGCGATATTCCGGTCGTGCACTATGGTGTCGTCCGAAGCGTGTGGCGCAGATAGTCGAGGGCAGCACGCGCTATGCGAGCACACACGGAGGAACAGTGGCACAGCAGACCGTCGTCCAACTCATCGACGACCTCGACGGCAGCGAAGCCGCCGAGACCTTGACCTTCGCGCTGGACGGTGTGGAGTACTCCATCGACCTCTCGAAGGACAATGCCGACAAGCTCCGGGACTCCTTGGCCGACTTCGTCGCCAAGGCGCGTCGCGCGGGTGGGCGCAAGCAGCGCAAGGGCAGCGGCAAGAGCACGGTAAAGGCCGGTGACAAGGCCCAGGCGCAGGCCATTCGGGACTGGGCGCGCGCACAGGGACACCAGATCTCCGACCGCGGCCGCATTCCCCAAGGCCTGGTGGTCCAGTTCCAGGAAGCGCACGCCTCCTGACCCGGACCGGGGATTCCCGGCGGTCGCCACCCGCTACCGACCGCCGGGAATCCCCAGGTCAAGAAGGTGAACGGCCGGGAAACGAACTGTTCAGGAGCCTGAGCAGGGCGGTCGCCTTGACGGCGGTCTCCTCGAATTCCGCCACCGGGTCGGACAGTGCGATGACGGCACCGCCGACACCGAAACCCAACTTGTCGCCGTCGACGACCATCGTCCGGATGACGATGCTGAAGTCGGCCGTTCCGGATGCCGAGAAGTATCCGAGGGCACCCGAGTAGACACCACGCGGACCGGCTTCCAGGTCGTCGATGATCTGCATTGTCCGGATCTTGGGGGCACCGGTCATCGAGCCGCCGGGGAACGCGGCCCGAACGACCCGCACGGCCGAACTCCCGTCCCGAAGTCGCGCTCGCACCGTGCTCACGAGCTGGTGCACGGTGCGGTACCCGCGCACCTCGAAGATCGCCGGTACGGTGACGCTCCCGACTTGTGCGCAATGGCCCAAGTCATTGCGAACGAGGTCGACGATCATGAGGTTCTCGGCCCGGTCCTTGGTACTCCCGGCCAACGCCGCGCGCAAAGCCTCGTCCTCCTCGGGCGTACGCCCGCGCGGTCTCGTCCCCTTGATTGGCTCGGATTCCACAACGCCCGTGCGGTCCACTCGGATGAACCGCTCGGGTGACGTACTGAGCACCGAAAGTGCGCCGAATCGGAGCAACGCGCCGAACGGGGCCGGACTTTCCGTTCTCAGGAACCGGTACGCCTCGAACGGATCGACCACTCCGGTGGCGGTCGCCTCGTTGGTCAGGCACACCTCATAGCTCTCGCCCGCGGTGATTGCCTCCTGGCACGCCGCGATCAGCTTCAGGTACTGCTCGCGCCCGTGCCTCAGCCGCAGATCGGCCACCTCCACCGGCCCTGGCGGCGCCGGCACCACACCACGGAACGTCGCCAGGAATGCCACCGTCCGGGCGACCCATCCGTCATCCGAATCGGGCAACGCGAGCACGTACACGCACCGCTCGTCGTGATCGAACACCAACGCCCGGTCCGCGAAGACGAACGCCGCGTCGGGCACGGCGGACCGGTGCGCGACCGTGCCGCCGCATTCGGCTTTCAGCTCGTACCCCAGATACCCCACCCAGCCGAGGTGGAAGTCGAACGGCACGTCGGGCACGGCCACCCGGTGCGCGGCCAGATCGGCCTCCAGCCAGTCCAGGAACGGCCCGGGGTGGGTCACCCCGTCGACGGTCACCTGTCCGCTCTCCACGGAGTACCTGGCCACCCGTGCGCCCGGCCCGGACGCGTCGCCCAACACGGAGAACCGGCCGCCGGAGGCGCTGTCGAGCCAGAACGCCTCCGCCGACGCCCCGTACAGGCTCGCGAACACCGCCTCGGGCGACGGGTGCGCGTCGACCCGGCGCACCACGACCCCGGCCGCCACCGGGGGCACCACCGCTGCGGTCACGACAGGCGAGTACGCGCCGGCCGACCCGCCGGACAGGTCACGGAAGTTCGCCAGCAGCTCATACCCGTGTTCGGTGCCCACCGACTCCGGGTGGAACTGCACACCCCACGCCGGCCGCGTGCGGTCGCGCACGCCCATCAGCACGCCGTCGGCCGACCACGCCACGGCCTCCAGCGTCGACGGCAGCGACGTCACGGCCAACGAGTGGTAGCGGACCACGGACAGCGGGGACGGCAACCCGGCGAACAGGTCGACACCGGTGTGCGTCACGGTGTCGACCACGCCGTGTCGGGGCGGCACCAGGTCGACGGGGGCACCGTGCGCGAGGCACAGCGCCTGGTGGCCGAGGCACACGCCGAGCAGCGGCAGGTCGGCGTGCTCGATCACGGACCGGCCCAGGCCGACATCGGCGGCGCGCTGCGGGCGGCCGGGGCCGGGCGAGATCACGACGTTGTCGAAACGTCGCAGGTCGGACAGGCGGAACCGCGGGTCGTCGTTCGCGACGACGACCGGTTCGCGTCCGTTCACCTCGGCCAGGTACTGGAACAGGTTGAACGTGAACGAGTCGTGGTTGTCGACGATCAGGGTCCGCATGGCAGACAGGACGGTACCTGCCGGAACGCGGAGGGAGGCCGGAATGCGATCCCGGCCTCCCCCGCTGTCGTGCGCGTCAGGCCAGGTGGAACCCGTCGCGCGTCGCGAGCGCGGCGAGCTGCGTACCGCTCAGGGGCAGGTCGGCCAGCGCCGTCAGGCCCACGTGCGGGAACGCACGCGACTGGGCGACGACGACCAGCGTGCCGTCGGCGTGCCAGTGGAACGCGGCCTGCTCGTACTGGTCGTCCCCGGCCGGGCCGGTGACGACGGCGACCTGCTTGCCGTCGACCGTGACGAACTCGCACGTGCCGGCGGCCACGGGGTACGGGAACCTGGTGGCACCCGCGCACCCCGTGGCCCCGTCGAGCCGGGTGTTGCCCTTCGTCTCGACCTGGACCAGGACCCGGCCGACGCCCGCGACGCCGTCCTTCTCGACCGGGGTGACGCCCTGGTACTCCCAGACCTGGAGGTCGCCGACGTAGTCCTCGAACTGCGCCTGCGGTCGCCGCAGCGGGAACCGCGGGTCGGGCGAGGGCTTGTCGACGTCGCGCACCCCGGTGGGCAGGGCGCCGGACAGTTCGTTCAGCAGGCCCACCGCCTTGTCCGCGCGGGGCCCGCTGGTCGCGGTCCGGTCGGTCTGACCGTCGGGCCACGACGGCTTGGTGCTCCGGCCCGTGGTCGAACTCCCGGTACTCGGGATCGCGGTGGTCGGGATCTCGGTGATCGTGGTCTCCGGCGTCGCGGGGACCGTGACGGACGCCGAGTCGGACGTCCGCGACGCGGCCACCTGCACCTGGGACCCGTCCGCGCCGCGGCCGGGCAACAGCGTCGTACCGACCGCGATCGCGACGACCACCAGACCTACGACACCCGCGCCGACCGTCGTCCGACGCGTGCGCTCGGCCTTCCGACCGGACTCGACCACCGCGGCCGGGTCCATCGACGGCGGCGGGCTGCTCGTCGCCATCGTGTTCCGGAGCGCGTTCCTCAATTCGTGCTCGTTCATCGCACCATCTCTTCTCGCTGCGGGGTGACCAGGCCGCGCAGCGTCTGCAGCCCCCGCGCGGCCTGACTCTTCACCGTTCCCTCGGAACAGCCCATCGCCCTGGCGGTCTCCTCGACCGACAGGTCTTCCCAGTACCGCAGGACGAGGACCGCGCGCTGTCTCGGCGGCACCTTGGCCAAGGCCGCCAGTAGCACGATCCGGTCCTCGGTCGACCCGGCTCCGGCCGTCGCCGAGTCCACCGGCGAGTCGCTCACGCGTTCCTTGCGGAACCACCCGCGACGCAGTTCGGACACGAACGTCCGGACCAGCGTGCGTCGCGTGTACGCGTCAAGTGCCTCGTGCCGCTGAATCCGCCGCCACGCCACGAAGAGCTTCGTGAACGTGGCCTGAACCAGGTCTTCGGCACGGTGCCAGTCACCGCACAGCAGGTACGCCGTGCCGCGCATGGCCTCGGACCGCGCCGCGAAGTACTCCGCGAACGCGGCGTCCCGATCACTCATCTGTCCTCCCGTCCGGCGATACGCGGTAGTCACGCCCGCGGGCGTCCCCGGGGTTGCACGGTTCTCAGGATCTCTCCGGAAGACTGGAATCCCCCACCTTTCGCCGCCCGGAGGTCCCTGTTGCTGTTCGTGCTGCTGTTCGTCGTCGTACTCGGCGCGGTGCACTACTACATCTGGCGTCGGGTCGTGCGGGACACGACGACGAGTGTGCGCGGACGCCGGATCGGCACGGTCGCGGTGGTGCTCCTGTACGCGCTCATGATGGCCGCGCTCTTGTCGACGAGGGCCGGCGTCGGCGGCTTTCTCGCGTGGCCGGGCTACCTGTGGTTGGCGGTGGCTTTCTATCTCGCACTGCTGTTGGGTGTGTTGGAGATTCCCCGTTACGTACTTCTGCGGCGGCTCGCGGCACGTGAACGCGCCGGTGCACACGAAGCGATTTCACGCACGGCACCGGGTACGCAATCGCATGGCGTACCGGACACCGGTACAGAAACCGAAACGCGCACGGCGTCGGACACGCGACCGAGCACCGACACACGACCCGGTACCGGCACGCGCACCGCGCCGCTCACCCGATCGCACGCCGGCGCGGTCACCGAACTTCTCACGCGGCCACAGACCGATACGCGATCCGATCCCGACGCGGACCCCGGCAACGCCACCGATTCCCGCAAGGCGGCAGGTACCGATCCGCGAACCGGAGCGATGGTCGACTTCACTGCGGGCCACCCGACGGAAGCCGGCACGACTCCCGCCGGCCTGGCGTCCGCCGACGCCAAGGCCGCGAGCAGCACGAACACCCGAAACGGACCGTCGGTCCGCTTCGAATCGCACGCCGAGCCGGACATCGACACCGGACCGCGTACCGCACCGAATGCCGACACGGTGCCGCGACACGAACCAGATCGCGACACAGGAGCGCGACACGAACCGAACCGCGACACGGGGACGCGACACCGACCGGATGGCGACACCCGACCGCCCACCGACCAGGTCACCGACACCAGGCCGCACGCCGACCTCGACCACGACGCCGGGCCGCGCGACGATCACGACAACGGATCACCGCTCGGACGCGAACCCGGTACCGAACCCACGCTCGACGCCGAACCACGACATGGAGCGGAGGGCGGCACCGGATCGAATCGCAGCACGGTCGGCGACGACGAACCGTGCACGAACACCGACCGCGATACCAGGCCACGGACGAAAGCGGGTGACGACACCGGTCCGCACGCCGGCATGGGTTCCGACCCGGGCACACGGACCGACATCCCCATCGCCAACGACGTCGGCACCGCCGACGGGACCGGCGACGACAACGGATCCGGCGACGGAGCAGGCCATGGCAGCGGTCTCGGTGGCGGAGCGGGTCACGTCAACGATCCCTGTGGCGGAACGCGCGACGGCAACGGTCTCGGTGGCGGAACGCGCGACGGTAGCGGTCTCGGTGGCGGAACGCGCGACGGTAGCGGATCCGGTGACGGAACGGGCGACACAGTCGACAGTCGCAACGAACACGAGAGCGGCCGTGACGACAGCGACGCCATCCGTGACACCAAGGACGACACCGCGCGCGGCACCGAGACCGCCGACGGGAACGGAAGCGGCGCGACCGGAACCGGGGCGGCCGACGGGAGCGACACCGGGACACAAGCCGGGACCGACGCCGACACCGGGGCGGTCGCGACGCCGGACGTCGGCCGGCGGCTGTTCCTGGCGCGCACGCTCGCGGTGGTGGGCGGGGTCGCGGCGTCGGGCGTCGTCGGCTACGGCATGACCGAGGCGCTGGGCGACCCGGTGCTCAAGCGCGTGCCCGTCACGTTGGACAAGCTCGACCCGCGACTGTCCGGCTACCGCATCGCCGTGGTCAGCGACATCCACCTGGGGCCGCTGCTCGGCCGGGCGCACACGGAGCGGATCGTCCGACTGATCAACGACATGGAGGTCGACCTCGTCGCGATCGTCGGCGACCTGGTCGACGGCACGGTCGAGGAACTCGGCGACGACGCCGCACCACTGCGGGACCTCGTGAGCACGCACGGCAGCTTCTTCGTCACCGGCAACCACGAGTACTACTCCGGCGCACAGCCGTGGCTCACCGAGTTGGAACGCCTCGGCGTCAACCCCCTGCGCAACGAGCGGGTGACCGTCGAACGGGCGGGTGCGCGGTTCGAGCTGGCCGGTGTCAACGACCTCAACGGCCGGCAGTCGGGCGACGGGCCGGACTTCGGGCGGGCCCTCGACGGGCGCGACGCCACCGTCCCCGTGGTTCTCCTGGCGCACCAACCGGTGCAGGCGCGCGAGGCCGCGAAGTACGGCGTCGACCTCCAACTGTCCGGCCACACGCACGGCGGCCAGATGTTCCCGTTCCACCTCGCGGTCGGTCTGCAGCAACCCGTCCGCAGCGGTCTGGCCACCGTCGACGGCACTCAGGTGTACACGTCGAACGGCGTCGGATTCTGGGGTCCGCCGGTCCGCGTGGGCGCTCCGCCGGACATCACGTCGGTGGAGCTGCATCACAACTTCGCCGGCCGATAGCGCGTTCTTCACCGAGAACGCCTACAGTGGATGGCCGTGCTGTCCGGCGATTAGCGGAGGGGGACCCCTAGCGAGATGAAGACGAGCCTTGCCGACGACAAGCGGCTTCCCGAGGCAACAGCTCGTATTCGTCGTTTCCTGGACAGTGAACGACCACCGACACCCTGCCTGGTCATGGACCTGCCGACCGTGCGCGACCGGTTCACCGCACTGCGTGACGCGCTGCCCGGTGTCGGCATCTTCTACGCCGTCAAGGCGAATCCCACGCCGGAAGTCGTGGAGCTGTTGGCCCAGCAGGGTTGCCGCTTCGACGTCGCGAGCCCCAACGAGATCGACCTGTGCCTGGACCGGGGCGCCCGCCCCGAGACCATCTCGTACAGCAACCCGATCAAGAAGGCCCGCGACATCGCCTACGCGTACGAACGCGGCGTACGCCTGTTCGTGTCCGACAGCGAGCACGACGTGCGCACGGTCGCCGAACACGCCCCCGGCGCACGGGTGATGCTGCGCATCCTGGTCGCCGCCAACGGGTCCACCTACCCGTTCGGCAAGAAGTTCGGCTGCACCCCGGAGATGGCCACCGACCTGCTGCGGCTCGCGGCGGAACTCGGCCTGGTACCGCTGGGGGTCGCGTTCCACGCCGGGTCGCAGCAACTCGACCCGAACGGGTGGGACGCGGCGATCGCCGACGCGGCGCTGATCACCGCCAAGCTGCGCGCGGAGGGCGTCGAGCTGACGACGGTCAACCTGGGCGGCGGCCTGCCCGCCGGCTACCGGGAACAGCCGCGTCCGGTGGCCGACTACGCCGCCGCGATCACCGCCTCCCTGCGGCGCCACTTCGGTGACGCCGCACCGGAAGTGATGATCGAACCGGGCCGGGCGATCGTCGCCGAGGCGGGACTGATCCGGTCCGAGGTCGTGCTGGTCGCGAAGAAGTCCTATGCGGACGAACACCGCTGGGTCTTCCTGGACATCGGCCGGTACGGCGGCCTCGCCGAGACCGAGGGCGAGGCGATCGCGTACCCGTTGCGCACCGACAAGGACGGCGGTCCGGTCGGGCCGGTCGTCATCGCGGGGCCGACGTGCGACGCCGACGACGTGCTGTACCAGAGCACCCACTACGAACTCCCGCTCGACCTGCGCGCGGGCGACCACGTCGACCTGATCGGCACCGGCGCCTACACGTCGAGCTACTCGTCCGTCGCCTTCAACGGCTTCCCGCCGTTGGCCACGTACTGCGTGCGGTGAACCCGCCGCGCGTTCGCGGTGCACTACATCCCTTCTGAAGATGTTTGGAGTGATTGATGTCCGAACTCCCGTGCGAAACCGAGCCGGTTGGCTTGTTCGCAGGACAGCACGTGCTGGCCGAGTTGGAAGGCGTCAGCCCGGAACTGCTCGACGACGAGAAGTTCCTGCGCCACGCGCTCGGCGAGGCCCTCACCCAGGCTGACGCCACGGTGTTGGAGGTGGTCTCCAAGCAGTTCGACCCGCAGGGGGTCACCGTCCTGGCCCTGCTGTCTGAGTCGCACGCGTCCATCCACACCTATCCCGAAGTGGGCAAGGTGTTCGTGGACGTGTTCACCTGCGGTACGCGCGCCAAACCCGCGCTCGCGGTGCAGTTGCTGGCCGACGCGCTGGGAGCTGTGTCCGCACGGTCGGACTTGATCACGCGGGGCGCCCGGGTGCCGGCGCTGGTCGGCGAGGAGCACGCGTGATCCGCGAACCGCTGGGGGCGGGGCTGAACCGGACCTGGGACGTGGACGAGGTGGTCGTCGACACGAACACCGCGTTCCAGCACCTGGTCATCGCCCGCACCGCCCAGGGTCTGTCGCTGTTCTGCGACGACGACCGGCAGAGCACCGAGTTCAGCCAGCTCACCTACCACGAGGCGCTGATGGTCCCGGCGCTGCTGCTCGCCGACCAGGTCGACCGCGTGCTGGTCATCGGGTCGAGCGAGGGCGTCGTGTGCCAGATGGCGGTGGCGGCGGGCGCGTCGGTCGTCGACCACATCGACATCGACGAGCAGGCCGTGAAGCTGTGCGCCGAGCACCTGCCCTACGGGTACACGAACGACGAACTCGCCGCCGCCGAACGCGGTGACGGCGCGGTGCGCGTGCGGTACATCGACGGGTGGGAGTACATCCGCACCACGTCCGAGCGCTACGACATCGTCCTGGTGGACCTGCCGGACGAGCGCGAGGAGGAGGCGCAGCACAACCGCCTGTACGGCGAGGAGTTCCTCGGCATGTGCAAGGCGCTGCTGAACCCGGGCGGCGTCGTGGTGACGCAGGCGGGGTGCCAGACCATGTGGCGCAACAACACGCTCGTCCGGTCGTGGCAGCGGTTCCACTCCGTGTTCGACACGGTCGCGTACTACGGCTCGGACGAGCACGAGTGGGCGTACCTGTTCGGGCGGGCCGACAAGGTGGAAGACCCGACCGCGCTGATGGTCGAGCGGCTGCCCAAGGGCGGCTACCAGCCGGAGACGATCGACGAGCTCGCGCTGCGGGGCAACTCGATCGCGCCGTACCTGGTGCGCAAGGCGCTCTGACGTCGAACGCCCGCCCGGGATTCCCGGGCGGGCGTTCCGCTTCTCAGGCCAGGGCTTTCTTCAGGAAGTCCACCTGCACCAGCAGCAGGTTCTCGGCGACTTCCTCCTGTGGCGTCATGTGCGTGACGCCCGACAGCGGCAGCACGGTGTGCGGACGCCCGGCCGCCAGCAGCGCCGAGGACAGCCGCAGCATGTGCGCCGCGACCACGTTGTCGTCCGCGAGCCCGTGCACGATCATCAACGGCCGGGTCAGGTTCGGCGCGTCGGCGATGAGCGAGTTGGTGTCGTACACCTCGGGGTTCTCGGCCGGGTGACCGAGGTAGCGCTCCGTGTAGTGCGTGTCGTACAGGCGCCAGTCGGTGACCGGCGCACCCGCGATGCCCGCGTGGAACACGTCCGGCCGGCGCAGGACGGCCAACGCCGCCAGATAGCCGCCGTAGGACCAACCCCGGATGCCGACCCGCGTGGTGTCGAGGTCCGGTTCGGTCGCCGCGACGGCGTGCAGCGCGTCGACCTGGTCGTCGAGCGTGGCCCCGGCGAAGTCGGACGCGATCTCCCGCTCCCACACCGGACCCCGGCCGGGCGTGCCGCGACCGTCCACGACGAGCACCGCGAAACCCTGGTCCGCCAACCACTGCGACGCGAGGTACGCGTTGCGCGCGGCGAGCACGCGTTGGGCGTGCGGGCCGCCGTACGGGTCCAGCAGCACGGGCAGCTTCGTGCCGGGCACGTGGTCGCGAGGGAAGAGCAGTGCGGCACGCAGGTTCCGCTCGCCCACGGTGAGCAGCCGGACCTCGGGCGTGAGCACGGGTTCCTCGGCCATCGACGCGATCTCCACGCCGGACACGGTCGTGCGTGTGCCGAAGTGGTCCATGCCGGCCGAGGACAGCACCAGGGTGTCGCCACCCCGCGCCGCGCCGTGCACGCCGTCCTCAGCGGACAGTCGCTCGACGGCGTCGGCCGTGACGCGGAAGACGTGGATCCGCGTCGGGTCGTCGGTGGACGCGGACACGAGCACGTCCTCGGCGGTCACCTCCAGCACGGCGCGGACCTGGAAGCCGTCGGGCGTCCACGCCCGGTCGCCGACGAGCAGGCGGTTCGCGTCGCCTTGGGGCAGGACGCGGACCAGCCGGCCGTCGGGCGTCCACGCGGGCGTGCCGGGGACGATCTCCAACCAGTGCGGGTCGGTGTCGTCGGCGACGACCTCGGTCGTGCCGGTGTCCGGGTCGACGGCCAGGACGCGGACGTGCCGCTGGTCGCGTGACTGGACCGACAGCAGCGGGCGACCGCCGGCCGACCAGTGCGCCGTGGTCAGGTACGGGAACGCGGCACGGTCCCAGTCCACGTCGACGCGGCCGGCCGGGCCGAAGATCGCGACCGTGACGTCGGCGTTGGGCGTGCCCGCCGCGGGGTAGGCGATCTCGGTGGCCGGGGTCGCCGGGTTGGCGGGGTCGGCGATGTACCAGCGGTCGACGGGCGAGTTGTCGACCCGCGCGGCCAGGACGCGTCCGCCGTCGGGCGAGAACCAGTAGCCGCGGAAGCGGCTCATCTCCTCGGCGGCGATGAACTCGGCCAGGCCCCAGGTGACGTCCGGCGCGTCCGGCTCGGCGACGACGCGGTCCTCGCCGGTGTCCAGGTCGACGACGTGCAGCGCGCCGCCCGTGACGTAGCCGACCCGGCGGCCGGTCGGGTCGAGCCGGGGGTCGATGACCGGACCGGGGGTCGGCAGCTCGCGCACGTCACCCGTCGCCAGTCCGACCACGAACAGCCGACCGGACAGGGTGAACGCGGCCCGCGTGACGTCGCCGTCGGTCGCGTACCCGACGATGCCCGCGCCCTGTTCCCGGCTGCGTTCGCGACGGGCCCGTTCCTCGGGTGAGAGGTCCTCCGGGTCGGTCAGCAGCCGATCGGGGTCGACCAGCAGCGTCTCGACCCCGTCGGCGAACACCCACAGCCCGTTGGCCCGGCCGCCGGCCGTCCGCAGGAAGTACACGCGTCCACCGTCGGGTGAGACGACGACCGTGCGAGGAGCACCCAGGGTGAACCGCTGGGTACGCGCCTGTTGGCGCGGGAAGGAGATCTCGTTGCCCACGCCCCCACCCTACGATCCAGCCGGCCCCCGATCGCGCGAGTCCTCCACTCGGACACCCCGAAATACGCGCTCAGGCACCACCGACTCCCGGACCGCGCCTCCTGGGCGGCAGCGGGAAGAACCCGCTGGTCCGGGCGACGTACTCGGCGTACCCCGGACGGCGGTGCACGATGTCCTTCTCCAGCAACGGCTTGCCGCTCCCCTTCGCGAGCAGGAACGTCATCACCACCGGGCTCACCACGAGCGCCAAGGCCCACCACGACCCGCACGCGAGCAGGAACAGCCCCCACCACACGCACGCGTCGCCGAAGTAGTTCGGATGCCGGGTGTAGCGCCACAGCCCCCGGTCCATGACCTGCCCCTTGGTCGCCGGGTCCGCCTTGAACCGGGCGAGCTGCGCGTCGCCGACCGCCTCGAACACGAAGCCGACCAGCCACACCGCGACGCCGAGCGCGAACAGCACGCCGCTCGCCGGTCGCGACTGCGCGAACTGCACCGGCAGCGACACCAGGACCATGATCGCGCCCTGCAGCAGGTACACCCGGTACATCTTCGCCACCGGGTTGCCCTTGGCCCGCCGGTACATGTCGACGTACCGCTGGTCCTCGTCCTTGTGCCGGTTGCGCGAGTGGATGTGCCACCCCAGCCGCACACCCCACACGACGGTCAGCACCACGACCACCAACCCCGGCCACGCCCGGTCCGACAACGCGAACGCCACCACGGCGACCACGGCGAACCCCGGACCCCAGAAGGAGTCGATCAGGTCGAAGCGGCGCTTCGACACCGCGTACCCGAACAACGCCGTGATCAGCACGAACACCGTCACGGCCGACCACAGCACGGTCCAGCCGAAGCTCATCGCACCCACTCCCGCACGCGCGGCATCCCGCTCTCGCCCCGGTCACCGGTCCGCACGGCGAGCACCTGGTCGACCCCCATCCGCCCCTCCTCGAACGTCAGCGCACCACCCGCCAGGTACAGCCGCCACACCCGCGCCTGCCCCTCGCCGACCAGCCGCACGACCTCGTCCCAGCGCTGTTCCAGCGTGCGTGCCCACGCCCGCACCGTCCACACGTAGTGCTCGCGCAATGCCTCCACGTCCCTGATCTCGAACCCCGCGCCTTCGAGGTGTGTCAACGTCCGGCTCACCGGACGCATGTGCATGTCCGGCGCCACATAGGACTCGATGAACGCCCCACCGCCCGGCGCGGTGGTGCCGCGGGACATCTGCTGCAACAGCAACCGTCCGCCCGGACGCAACGACCGGTACAGCGTGGCCGCGTACTCCGGGTAGTTCTCCTCGCCGACGTGTTCACCCATCTCTATGGTGGAGATCGCGTCGTACGGCCCGTCGGCGATCTCGCGGTAGTCCATGAGCCGCACGGTCACCAGATCGGTCAGACCCTCTTCGGCGATCCGCCCGAGGATGTGCTCGCGTTGCCGGGCGGAGATCGTCACGCCGGTCGCGTGCACGCCGAAGTGCCTGGCCGCGTGGATGATCATCGAACCCCAGCCGCAGCCGACGTCGAGCAGCCGCATCCCCGGCGCCAACCCGAGCTTGTGGCACACCAGGTCCAGTTTGGCGTGCTGCGCCTGCTCCACAGTGGACTCCGGCGACACGAAGTACCCGCACGAGTACGCCATGCTCGGGTCGAGTACGAGGCGGTAGAACTCGTTGCTCAGGTCGTAGTGGTGCGAGATCGCCGCCGCGTCGCGTCGTCGCGTGTGCAACCGTCCGCTCAACCGCGCCTCCTCGCCCGGCGGTGCCGGACGCGGACCGATCGCGCGCAGCCGCAACGCCGTGCCCAGTGCGCCGACCACGTCCGCCGCGCGCGGTTTGCGCAACGCACCGCCACGCGCCAGTTCCCAGAACCGCTTGAGCCCCTCGGTGAGGTCGCCCTCCACGTCGAGTTCGCCGCTCACGTACGCACGCGACAACCCCAGCTCGTCCGGGTTCCACAGCAGGCGACGCAACGCGCGCCGGGAACGGATCACGGCCACCGGCCCGTCCTGCGGACCGGCGGTGCTCCCGTCCCACGCCCGCAGCCCGATCGGCAACCGCGTACCCAGCAGGCGTTCGACGACGCCGGCGAGTGCACCGGCGACGCCGGTGGTCGTGACAGCCACTGTCTTCCTCCTCGCGAGAGACGACCGCTGTCACGTATTCGTCCACGCGCACCGACCCGGTTCACGAAAAGATCCCCGTCGCGGGGAGTGCGACGGGGACCTGTCCGTGTAACGGTCGATCAGACCTCGCTGACGACCTCGTCGTGCTCCAGGCGCAGCAACCGACCGAACGTGCCGGAGTGGTCCGGGTGGCCGATGTTGACGATCACCAGCGGCTGGAGCGTCGTGTCGGCGAGGAACTCCTGACGCACGCCCTCCGCGTCGAAGCCCGACATCGGACCGGCGGCCAGACCCGCGGCGCGCACGCCGAGGATGAAGTAGCCGATCTGGAGACCCGCGTTGAGCCGCGCCACGGAGTCGCGCACGTCGAGCTTGTCGGCGAACAGGTCACGCGCGCCCTCGAAGTGCGGGAACGTCCGCGGGAAGTGCTCGTGGAACGAGGTGTCGGCCGCCAGGATCGCCACCACCGGCGCGGACGCGGTCTTCGCCCGGTTGCCCTCGCCCAGGTGCGGCAGCAGCCGCTCGCGCGAACCCTCGCCCCGCACGTAGACGATGCGCAGCGGCTGGTTGTTCATGCTGGTCGGACCCCACTTGACCAGCTCGTACACCTGGCGCAGCTGCTCGTCGGTCACCGGCTCGTCGGTGAACGCGTTCGCCGTGCGCGCACCGGTGAAGAGCAGGTCCTGCGCTTCGGGGGAAAGCGCGAGCGTGTCGAGGGAGGCGGACATGGTTCCTCTATTCAGGTCGTCCCGTACGCGGTTGCGCACGGGACAACCCCGACCGCTGCCGACCTATTTCACCCAGTGGCCCGACTCACAGGGTGGAGTAGAGCGGGAACTTCGCCGCCAGCACCTCGACGCGTCCCCGCAGCCCGTCCAGGTCGGCGGTCGGCAGCAGGGCGTTCGCGATGATGTCGGCGACCTCGGCGAAGTCGTCCGCGCCGAACCCGCGCGTGGCCAGCGCGGGCGTGCCGATCCGCAGGCCCGACGTGACCATCGGCGGACGCGGGTCGTTGGGCACGGCGTTGCGGTTGACCGTGATGCCGACCTCGTGCAGCCGGTCCTCGGCCTGCTGACCGTCCAGCTCCGAGTCCACCAGGTCGACCAGGACGAGGTGGACGTCCGTGCCGCCGGTGAGGACCTTCACGCCCACGGCCGCCACGTCCTCGCGGGCGAGCCGGTCGGCGAGGATGCGCGCGCCCTCCAGCGTGCGGCGCTGGCGGTCGGCGAACTCCGGCGACGCGGCGTGCTTGAACGCCACGGCCTTGCCCGCGATCACATGCTCCAGCGGACCGCCCTGCTGGCCGGGGAACACCGCCGAGTTGATCTTCTTGGCGATGTCGGCGTCGTTGGACAAGATCACGCCGCCGCGCGGGCCACCGAGCGTCTTGTGCGTGGTCGTGGTCACGACGTGCGCGTGCGGCACCGGGCTGGGGTGCAGCCCGGCGGCGACCAGACCGGCGAAGTGCGCCATGTCGACCATCAGGTACGCGTCGACCGCGTCGGCGATCCGGCGGAACCCGGCGAAGTCGAGCTGCCGCGGGTACGCCGACCAGCCGGCGACGATCAGCTTCGGCCGGTGCTCCAGCGCCAGCGCCTCGACCTCGGCCATGTCGACCACGCCATCCGAGTCGCCGACGTGGTAGGGCACCACGTTGTAGAGCTTGCCGGAAAAGTTGATCTTCATGCCGTGGGTGAGGTGGCCACCGTGCGCCAGGCTCAGACCCAGGATCGTGTCGCCCGGCTTGAGCAGCGCGAACATCGCCGCCGCGTTGGCCTGCGCGCCCGAGTGCGGCTGCACGTTGGCGAACCCGGCGCCGAACAGCTCCTTGACGCGCGCGATCGCCAGCCGCTCGACCACGTCGACGTGCTCGCAGCCGCCGTAGTAGCGACGGCCCGGGTAGCCCTCGGCGTACTTGTTGGTCAGCACCGAGCCCTGGGCCTGGAGCACCGACACGGGGGTGAAGTTCTCCGAAGCGATCATCTCCAGGGTGGACCGCTGCCGCCCCAGCTCGGCGGCCACCGCCTGCGCCACCTCGGGGTCGAACTCCGCGAGGGAGGTGTTGAAGTGCTCGGACATCGGTCTGGGATCTCCCTAAGAGTTGCGCTTGTAGAACGGCAGAGCGACGACCTCGACCGGTTCCCGACGGCCGCGGACGTCCACCGCCAGTCCGGTGCCCGGCGTCGCGTGCTCCTTGGCGACGTAGGCCATCGCGATCGAGTAGCCCAGCGTCGGCGACAACGCCCCGCTGGTCACCTCGCCGACCACCGCGCCGGACGCGTCCACCACGGGGTAACCGTGCCGGGGCGCGCGACGTGACGCGGTCTTGAGGCCGACCAGGGTGGTGTCGGCCTCGACGTCGGCGAGTGCTTCCCGGCCCACGAAGTCGCCGGGCTTGTCCAGCTTGACGACGCGGCCGAGGTTGGCGTGGAACGGGGTGCGCCCGGTGCCCAGCTCGTTGCCGTACAACGGCATCCCGGCCTCCAGCCGCAATGTGTCGCGGCAACCGAGGCCCGCGGGCTTGAGGTCGTGGGCCTTGCCCGCCTCCAGCAGCGCACGCCACACGTGCGGCGCGTCGTCCGGCGCGACGAACAGCTCGAAGCCGTCCTCGCCGGTGTAGCCGGTGCGGGCCAGCAGCACGGATCTGCCCGCGACGGTCGACGGGTACGACGCGTAGTACTTGACCGTGTCCAGGTCCGTGTCCGTCAGCCCGGCCAGGACGCGCACCGACGCCGGACCCTGCACGGCCAGCAGCGCGTAGTCCGTCGACCGGTCCGCGACCTCGACGTCGAAGCCCTTCGCCCGCTCCACCAGCGCCTCGTGCACGACGGCGACGTTGGACGCGTTCGCGACGACCAGGTACTCCAGGTCGCCGAGCCGGTAGACGATCAGGTCGTCGAGCACGCCGCCGTCGGCCCGGCAGATCATGGTGTAGCGGGCCCGACCGACGCCGATCGCGGACGAGTGGCCGACGAGCGCGTGGTCGAGCGCGGCGCCCGCCTGCGGACCGGTGAGCGTGATCTCACCCATGTGGGTCAGGTCGAACAGGCCCGCGGTCGTACGCACGGCGTGGTGCTCGGCCAACTCGCTGTCGTAGCGCAACGGCATGCGCCATCCCGCGAAATCGGTGAAGTGGGCGCCGAGCGCCTCGTGTTCGGCGTGCAGCGGCGTCCGACGGCTGTCCACGGGGTCCTCCCTGGTGGCGGGCACGGCAGTGGCGCCGACCGGGTCGGTCGGCTTGCCGGTACGAAGGATGACACGGTCCATCGGAGACTCCTCGTCCTGAGTGAGCCTCCCCCTCTGTCATGAGCCTGAGAGCTTCGTCGCGCGGGCGCGACTTGCACCGTGGGCGAGGCGCCGGGCGCCTGCTTTCCAGAGTTGCCTTCGTCGGGCGGTAGCTGTGCCTGAGAGATTCCGGGGAGGAGTTGCTCCTTCGGCGCCCCTGGTCGGGGACTCTCCCGCGCGACATCGACGGCCGTGTTCAGTTGACTTGCCCAGACGCTAGGCGCGGGGCGGCACACCGGTCAACTACAGGGACTTGCCGGCACGGACGCTGTCGACGACTTTGCGTTCGGCGTAGAAGGACACGAACGGGATCGTGCCGGCCACCAGCACCAGGGCCGTGCCCTTGAGCGACCAGCGGCCCTTGAGCGCGAGGTCGACGGCGGCCACCAGGTAGACGGCGTAGAGGAAGCCGTGGACGGGTCCGACGACGGCCATCATGCCGGGGTTGTCGCCGAGGTACTTCACCAGCATGGCGAACACGAGCCCGAGCAGGCCGACGCCGACCACGTAGGCCATCACCCGGAACCGGCTCAACGCACCGCTCATCGCCCTACCGACCGCCTTCGCTCACCGCTTGGTCCCGCGCGTTCAGTTCGGCGAGGAAGCGGTTGTACGCCGCGTGCTCGTCGTCCTCGTCGTCGTGCGCGGACGTCCTGACGGGGTCCACCGTAACCGCAGGCCGGACGTCGGCGACCACCGGCTCCGGGACGTCCCGGTCGGTACGACGGGCGTCGAGGCGGCGGATGCGCCACACCATGAACAGGGGGAACAGGCCGAAGAGCGGCCATTGGAAGACGTAGCCGAGGTTCTGGAACGTGCCACCGGCCTCGGAGAAGCGCTCCCACTGCCAGTAGGCCAGACCGCAGCACACCACCAGGGAGAGCACGCAGACGGCCGCGATCATCAGCCGTTTGGGGGTGATGAGGCCGGTCATGACCTCAGGGTACTTGCTCGGACTACCGCGCCCGTCGGCGCGGCTCGTCCACTTCCAGGGGTTGCGGCACGGATCGGTTTCGACGCCACACGGGAGGCATGGCTCCGACCCGGACACCGCGGGAATGTCGACCTTCTACGGGGCTTGGGCTCCCGAGCGCGGCAGGGAGCCCGTTCCCCCTTGGGCGTTCGCGGACTCCGCGGCCGAGTCCGTGCCCGACACGCGATCCGTCAGGCGACGCCGTCCCGGCGTTGCCTCTGCAACCTGGCCACGCACCAGGCCGCCGCACTACCCCGACGCAGGTGCTGGAGCACCGTCATCGGACCGAGGCGCCGACCGAGGTCGGCGGGCGTGAGCCCGGCCGCCCGGTAGTCGAGCGCGCGCTGGTCCAGCGGGCTGATGCCCGCGTCCCACCACGCCTCGGCCTCGGCGAGGTCCCCGACCAGCTGCCAGTAGCTCGCGGCCGCGGCCAGCAGACCCTCGGGCACCTCCGGCGCCCGCTTCCGCATCGCGACGACGTAAGCCGGGTCCGCGGACTCGACCCGCATCACGCCGCGCGCACCACCGGTCGCCCGCTGCACGGGGATCCCCGGGGACTGCGGGGCCTCGGCGAGCCACGCGTCCTTGATCCGGTTCACCTCGCGCAGTTCGGCGTCGTCCGAACGCTCGGCCGCCCATTGCCGCAGCAGCTCGTCGACTCCGGAGTCCTCGACCATTCTGCCTCCTCGTCGGTCGAAGATCAGCCAATGCAGCGCACCGTATTAGCGGGTACCGACAACCGCTAGACCCTGGATAGGCAAAAACCCTGTTACCAGGGCGTTATAGCCCTCATTCCACCCATACGGTGCAACGTGAGGGTCCGCATGTCACGATCCGTCACGGCACGGGTGCGGTCCCGTGCCGCACCCTCAGGCGAAGAGGCTGCGCACGAAGGTGATGATCGACTCGGCGCCCGTGCGCAGCCAGCCGAGGATGCCCTTGACCGTCTGCGCGGACTGGTCGGGCTGGGTGATCAGGAAGAACAACACCAGCGCCACCGCCGCCAGCGTCAGCACCTTCTTGATGTTCACTGCTCGCTCTCCGTCCGTCGACCTGTGCCTGGTGACCGGGCCGTCGGGTGCCCGCCGGCCCGGTGCGTCACGCGCCATCCTCCCGCGTTCACCCGCTTGGCGAACCCGGAACGGCCCCATCCCACGACCGGTCGCGGAATCGGGCACGCGGCCACGCCGCACCGCCTCCACTATCACCCGAACAGACGATCAAGGCCACCGGCGGGACCGCCGATGAACCGGTTGCGGGCTTCTCCGCCCCCTCTCCCCCACGTACGGACCGAGGTTCCGCCACATCGTCAGACTCCCCGCCGCCCTTCACCCGCATGCGCGCGATCACGCACGGACCGTGACCGGGCCGATCGTGGCCGAGATGATTTCGTACGACACGGTCGGTAATTTTCCGCGACCTTTTTCGGAACCAATCGAGGGCTTGCGGCGGACCGTCCGACTCACGCCACGACACCGGCCGCGAACAACGCCGGGATCGCCTCGGACGACCACCCGGAACCGACCAGGATGTCGACCGTGTCCCGCCCCGGTGCGGGCGCCGGGACCGGTGCGGCCGTCGGCGTGCGGTCGAAGCGGGGTGCCGGTGCGGGCTGGATCACACCCCCTACCTCGGTGAACGTGCCGCGTGCGACGTTGTGCGGGTGCGCGGTCGCCTCGGCCGGGGTGAGCACGGGCGCGAGGCACGCGTCGGTGCCCTCGGCCAGCGCCGCCCACTCGTCGCGGGTCCGGCGGGCGATCGCCGCGGCGATCGCGGCCCGCAGGTCGGGCCAGTGCGCGGGGTCGGCGCGGTCGGGGACGGTGCCGGTCAGGCCGAGCAGGTCCAGCAACTCCGCGTAGAACTTGTCCTCGACCGCGCCGATCGCCACGTGGCGGCCGTCGGCCGTCGGGTACACGTCGTAGAACGGCGCGCCGCCGTCGAGCAGGTTGGTACCGCGGGTGCCGTGCCACAGGCCGGCCGCGCCCAGGCCGTGCAGGAACGTCGTCAGCAGGGCCGCGCCGTCGACCATGGCGGCGTCGACGACCTGGCCGCGTCCCGACCGCTCCCGTTCGTAGAGCGCGGCGAGCACGCCGACCGCGAGCAGCAGACCACCGCCCGCGAAGTCGCCGAGCAGGTTGAGGGGCACGACAGGCGGACCGCCGGTCCGGCCGATCGGGTCGAGCGCACCCGCCACCGCGATGTAGTCGATGTCGTGCCCGGCCCGGTCGGCGAGCGGGCCGGTCCGTCCCCACCCGGTCAGCCGGCCGTACACCAGGCGGGTGTTGCGGGCCAGGCAGTGCGCCGGGCCGACGCCGAGCCGCTCGGCGACACCGGGCCGGTACCCCTCGACCAGGACGTCGGCGTCGGCGATGAGCCGCAGCGCGATCTCGACGCCCTCCGGCCGGCGCAGGTCCACCGCGATCGAGCGCCGGCCGCGCCCCAGCGGGTCGCCGGGCATCGGCGGCGGCACGCCGATCCGGTCGACGCGGATCACCGAGGCGCCGAGGTCGGCGAGCACCATCGCGCCGAACGGGACCGGTGCCAGTCCCGCGAACTCGACGACGCGCACACCCGCGAGCGGCCCACGCGACGACGTACCCGACGACGTGCCCGGTGCATGGACGGAACATGTTCCGCCGCACGTCCCCGCGCACAGGTTCGAAGACTCTCCCATGACCGACACCGTGCCGGCCGCCGCGAGCGGCCACAGCGCTCGTGTCCGGACGCGACGCGAACCACGTGACGCGAGCCGGCACACGTCGTCAAGATCGACACGGCGGCGCATTCGTCGCACAACCCCGTCACGGAACACAGGTCGGCGCCGGTCCCGCGTCCCGGTGCACAGGTCATGACACACCCGGTGCGCGACTCACGTCAACGTACCCACGCGGGGACGGAACCCGGTCCTCGTGGGTGTCGGAGCCGAGCCGACGCGGCGTACCCGCAGGGAGACGGAACGCGGCTCGTGTCGCGGTCGGGTCCTTCCGGCACCGACACCGGACCGCCGTAGGGCGCAAGAGCGTGCGCACGACACGCGTCGGTGGTTACCGTTGGGTACATGAGCGGAGCCTTGATCTTCGACGCGGTACGCACACCACGTGGCAGGGGAAAGCGCGGCTCGCTGCACGGGGTCAAGCCCATCACCCTGGCCGCCGGGGTGCTCGACGCGCTCGCGCGGCGTACCGGGCTCGACACCGCGGCCGTGGACGACGTCGTGTTCGGCGTCGTGTCCCCGGTAGGCGAGCAGGGCGGGGACATCGCGCGCGGCGCCGTCCTCGCCGCCGGCTGGGACCCGGTCGTGGCCGGCGTGCAGCTCAACCGGTTCTGCGCGTCGGGACTGGAGGCGGTGAACCTGGCCGCGGCCAAGGTCGCGTCGGGGTTCGAGGACCTGGTGGTCGCGGGCGGCGTGGAGTCCATGTCACGGGTGCCGATGGGCTCGGACGGCGGCGCCTGGACCACCGACCCGGAGACCATGCTCGCGACGAGTTTCGTACCGCAGGGCGTGAGCGCCGACCTCATCGCGACGCTGGAAGGTATCACGCGCGAGGACGTGGACGCGTACGCGTTGCGCTCCCAGCGACTCGCCGCGCACGCGCGCGAGCACGGATACTTCGCCCGGTCGCTGGTGCCGGTCGTCGACCGCAACGGCGTCACCGTGCTCGACCACGACGAGGCGATCCGCCCCGAGACCACCGCCGAGGGACTGGCCGGGCTCAAGCCCGCGTTCCGGTTCCACGGCGACCTCGGCTTCGACGCGGTGGCGATCGACCGGTACCCGACCGTGGAGCGGATCGAGCACGTGCACACGCCGGGGAACTCGTCGCAGATCGTGGACGGCGCGGCGGCCGTACTGATCGGCGACGACCGGGCCGGACGCGCGCTGGGGCTCACGCCGCGCGCCCGGATCGTGTCGACCGCGGTGGTCGGCACCGACCCGACGATCATGCTCACCGGTCCGGCACCGGCCGCGCGCAAGGCGTTGGAGCGGGCCGGTCTCGGGGTCGACGACATCGACCTGTTCGAGGTCAACGAGGCGTTCGCGGCCGTGGTGCTGCGTTTCCAGCGCGATCTCGACGTGCCCGACGACAAGATCAACGTCAACGGTGGCGCGATCGCGCTGGGCCACCCGCTCGGCGCGACCGGCTGCATGATCCTGGGCACGCTGCTGGACGAACTGGAGCGCCGTGACCTGCACCGCGGCCTGGTCACGCTGTGCGTCGGCGGCGGCATGGGCATCGCGACGATCGTCGAGAGGGTCCGATGACCATCCACTACGAGCGCGACGACACGGGCGTCGTCACGCTGACCATGGACCTGACCGGCTCGGTGAACGTGATGAACGCCGAGTACCGCGCGGCCATGGGCGCGGCCGTGTCGCGACTGGAGGCCGAACGCGACAAGGTCACCGGCGTGCTGCTCACGTCGGCCAAGAAGACGTTCTTCGCGGGCGGCGACCTGGCGGTGCTCGTCGGCGTGGAACGTGACGATCTTGGCGACACGATGGCGTTCGTCGCCGACGTCAAGGGACAGTTGCGCCGGCTGGAACGGCTCGGCCGACCGGTCGTCGCGGTGATCGAGGGCAGCGCGTTGGGCGGCGGTCTGGAGATCGCGCTCGCGTGCCACCACCGCGTCGTGCTCGACGACGACCGGATCAGGTTGGGTCTGCCCGAGGTGACGCTGGGGCTGCTGCCCGGCGGCGGCGGTGTCACGCGACTGGTGCGGATGCTCGGTCCGCGCGCGGCGTTGCCGTTGCTGACCGAGGGCACGCGACTGCGGCCGGAAGCCGCCGCCGAGGCCGGGATCGTGGACGCGGTCGCGTCGACGCCGGCGGAACTCCGTGACCGGGCGCGGGCGTGGATCGCGGCCAACCCCGATCCCGTCCAGCCGTGGGATCGGCGCGGGTTCACCGTGCCGGGCACGGCCGGTTCGGAGTACGCGGGACTTCTCGCGTCGGCACCGGCCATGCTGCGCAAGAAGACCCACGGCGTGTACCCGGCGCCGGAGAAGATCCTGGCGGCGGCGATCGAGGGCACGCTGGTCGACGTCGACACCGCGTTGGAGGTCGAGAGCCGGTACTTCGTCGAGCTGCTGACCGGCCAGGTCGCGAAGAACATGATCGGCACGTACTGGTTCGCGCTGAACGCGATCACGGCCGGTGCCGCGCGACCGTCCGGCGTGCCGCCCACGTCCGTGACGAAGGTGGGTGTCGTCGGCGCGGGACTGATGGGGTCGGGCATCGCCGCGGTGTGCGCGGCGGCCGGGCTGGAGGTCGTGCTCAAGGACGTCACGCGGGAGGCGGCCGAACGCGGTGCGCGCGGTCTGCCCGGCATCACACCGACGGACTCCGACGCCGACCTGGCCGGGTGCGATCCGGTGATCGAGGCCGTGTACGAGGACCGGCCGCTGAAACGTCGCGTGCTCGGCGACGTGGCGGCGGTCGTGTCGCGGGACGCGGTGATCGCGTCGAACACGTCGACGCTGCCGATCACCGGGCTGGCCGACGCGGTCGCCGACCCGTCACGGGTGATCGGTCTGCACTTCTTCTCCCCCGTCCCCAGGATGCGACTGGTGGAGATCGTGGTCGGCGCGCGGACGTCGGACGACACGTTGGCGCGTGCGTTCGACTTCGTCCGGCACATCGGCAAGACACCGATCGTCGTGAACGACGCGCGGGGCTTCTACACGTCGCGCGTGTTCGGCGCGTACGTGACGGAAGGCGTCGCGCTGGTCGCCGAGGGCGTCGGGCCCGCGCTGGTGGAGAACGTGGCGCGGCGGTCGGGCATGGCGGTCGGACCGCTGGCGGTGTCCGACGAGGTGGCGTTGACGCTGCCGTTGGCGATCCGCGAGCAGACCCTGGCCGAGGACCCGGACGCGTCCGGGGTGTTCGCCGACCACCCGGCGCTGGACGTCCTCGCGGACCTGGTCGGGCAGGGCCGCACCGGGCGGTCCGGCGGCGGCGGGTTCTACGAGTACCCGGCGGACGGGCCCAAGCGCCTGTGGCCGGGGCTGTCGCGCTACCGCCGTGAGGTGGACGTGCCCGAACGCGACGTCGAGGACCGCCTGCTGTTCGCCCAGGTGCTGGAGACCGTGCGCTGCCTGGACGAGGGCGTGCTGCGGTCGGTCGGCGAGGCGGACGTGGGCAGTGTGCTCGGTCTGGGGTTCGCGCCGTGGAGCGGCGGGACGCTCCAGTTCGTCAACGCCTACGGCCCGGCGGCGTTCGTGGCGCGCGCGGACGAGTTGGCGGACAGGTACGCGGAACGGTTCCGCGCACCGGAGTCGTTGCGCGAGTTGGCCCGCGTCGGCGGGAAGTACTGACCTCCGGACAGCCGTCAGCGGCGGCGCGGGTGTGGGGAGAGAGGTATCCGCGCCGCCGCCAACGGGTGGCCCACCCCAGTGAGCCGGCTCCTCGTCGATGGGGCATCCGCCCGCCCATCCACGAGGGACGTTGTGGTGCATCCCACTTTATGTGGTCTAGACCAGATACGTCAATACCGTCGAAAGGCTCTACCTGGATCAGACCAATGTGCCGATCATGCGCCGGAGCCGCACCGATGCGGTCCCGCACCTGACACGTGGCCGCACGTCACGTAGTCCACGCAGCTCAGCACGGTGCACCACAACGGGGCACACGGACCTGAAGACGAGCTGTGGATCACGCGACGGGCACCGTGAACGGTTCGTGTTCCCGGAGCGGAACCCGATCCGTGCGGTGAGGGCTCGTCACACTGACGCCCTCCGGACCGGGTTGTTAGGGTCGGCCGGTGGGTGAACGGACCGGATTGGCGATCGTCGGCGCGATCATGCTCGGCTGCGCCGCGTTCGGGCCGTTCCCGCACCCGGTCCCGCTGCTGTTCGTGATCGCGGCGGCCGGTGCCGCCAACGCCGCGTTCCCGCTGATGCGCACGTTCGGCGCGATGCTGCTCGGCGGCGTGGCGACAGCGAGCATCGGCCTGGCGGCGGTGCCGTTCGCGACGTGCTCGGCCGAGCGGTTCCAGGACGTGTTCCCGTGCACGGGCGACGCGCCGACGTGGCACCTGACCGGCACGGTCCTCGTCGCCGGACTCGCGGGCGCGGCCCTGGTGCTGGCCCGGGTCGCGGGCGCGGACGACCTGCGTCGCCGGGTCGAACTGCTGGAACGGCGCACGCGCGGCACGTGACGTCCGATCGGGCACCCCGCCCAGGCCGATACCGCCGGACGGGCGGTGTCCGGGTCCGCCCGGCGGGTGCGTCGCCCGAGGTCCGCTGGGCCGAACGGGACCACGGTGATCTAGCGGTACTGTTCGGTCCGCCCGCCGTGGCGGTGCACCGGGTCGGGCCCCGGCAGGAGGGAGTGAGGCCGTGCGGGTGGTGTGGGCGACCTGCGGACTCGCGGTGGCGGCGTCGGCGTTGACCGGCGTCCTGGTCGGCTTCTACCTCGACGACGACCCGGAAGGCGACGCGGACGTCCCCGGGTCGACCTGGATCACCGAGCGGCCGTCCGCCACCGGGACCTCCGCGCGCACGATCACCGTGACGACGGCGGTCACCACGGAGGCCATCTCCGCGCCGCGCACCACTACGTCGCAGCCGGGCACGACGACCGAACCACCTCCCCCGCAAGACCCGACCACCACGGTCACGACGACCGTGCCCGCGACGACCACCACGACGAAGGTGCGGCGCACGGAATGGCCCTGCGGCCCGCTGAACCCGTTCCCGCCACCCCAGTGCGACGAGTAGCCCGGACCGACGAGGAGTGGTGTCCGTGTCCGTCCCGCCGCACTCCGGTCCCCGGCCGACGTTGGAGGACGTCGCCGCACGGGCCGGGGTCTCCCGGGCCACCGCGTCCCGGGTGCTCAACTCCTCGCCCCGGGTCAGCCGCGCGGCGCACGACGCGGTCACCGCGGCCGTCGCCGAACTCGGCTACCAGCCCAACCGCGCCGCCCGCACCCTGGTCACGCGGCGCACGGACGCGGTCGCGGTGGTGTTCTCCGAATCGGAGCCGACCGACGACCACCGGCTCGCGTGGCTGATCCGCGCCACCGCCGCGGCGCTGGCCGACGCCGACGTGCAGATGGTGCTGCTGCTCGTGCGCACGTCCGAGGACCTGGCCCGCGCGGAACGCGTCCTCACCGGTGGCCACGTGGACGGCGCCCTGGTCTTCGCACCGCGCAAGGGGGATCGGCTCGTGCCGATGGCCCGCCGGCTGGCGCTGCCGGTCGTGTTCGCCGGCCGACCGTGGGGTCCGACGCGAGGCCTGCACGTGGTCGACCACGACCACGAGGGCGGTGGGGCGTTGGCCGCCGAGCACCTGGTCGCGTCGGGCCGCACGCGGATCGTGGCGGTCGGCGGGCCGCGTGACGTGCACCCGGCGGCCGACCGGTTGGCGGGGGCGCGGGACGTACTCGACGCGTGTCCGGTCGAGGACGGCGGATCCACCCGGGACGGTGCCCGGCGGGCCATGGCCGAACTGCTGCGGCGCGTGCCGGACCTCGACGGGGTGTTCGCGGTGTCCGACCACCTGGCGTCCGGGGTGCTGGACGCGTTGCGCGAGGCGGGCCGGCGGGTGCCCGAGGACGTGGCCGTGGTCGGGTTCGACGACGACCCGACGGTGGCGCCGCACACCGTGCCGCCGTTGACGAGCGTGCGCCAGGACGTGGAGGCGCAGGTCGCGGGCATGGTGACCCAGGTCCTGCGGCTGTTGCGCGACGATCCGGTCCGGCCACGCCGCGAGATCCTGCCGACCACGCTGGTCCGGCGCGGGACGACCTGACCCACGGGGTGACCCGGCCCTCGCCCGGGTCACCCCGCACCCCGAGTAGAGGGCGGGACCGGCCGGACGGGACGCGCGGACGCGGAAATACACCCGTGCCGGTGACCCTGGGCGGGTCACCGGCATCGGATCACGTGGTGGCCATGCCGCCCACGATCGAGGTACGGGCCGCGCGCCGGGCGGGCAGGGCCGCCGCCAGCACCGCCGCGAGCACCGCCGCCGCCAGCATCACCCCGATCTGGCCGAACGGCACGATCAGGTCGATCTTCAAGGTGTCGGAGGACAGCGCCGAGGTGAGCAGCCACCCGAACCCGATGCCGAGCGCCAGGCCGACCGCCGCGCCCATCAGCGCCATCAGGATCGACTCCACCACCAGCATGAGCCGGAGCTGGCCGCGGGTCAGGCCGAGCGCGCGCAGCAACGCCGACTCGCGGGTCCGTTCCAGGACGCTGAGCGTCAGCGTGTTCGCGATGCCGAACAGCGCGATCACCACGGCCAGCCCGATCAGCGCCCACACGAACGCCAGCACCTGGTCGAGCTGGGTGTTGAGCTGGGCCTTCGTCTCGGCCGCGCTGTCGAGCACGGCCAGCGGCGAGGTGGACGTGACCCGTTCGACGGCCGCGCGCCCGTCCGCCACGCCCGGCTTGAGCTTGACCAGGATGCTCTGGTAGCCGTCGACGTCCGGCATGATCCGGGCCGCGGTCTCCAGCGTCACCATGCCGTCGCTCAGCCGCTGGCCCTTGATCAGCGCGACCACCGAGAGCGTGGTCGCGACACCGTCGCGGGGCTTGATCTCGACCGTGGAGCCCACGGCGAGGTTGTGCTGCTGCGCGTACTCGACGTTCAACGCGATCTTGCCATCGCCCAGGGCGTCGAGCGAGCCCCCGCTGACCGCGGGCTTGACGAGGTCGCCGAGCGCCGAGCGCGGCACGCCGGTGAAGTACCCGTCCTCGCCGTACACCTCGGTCATCGGCGCGACGTGCTCGACCTCCGACACCTGCTCCAGCTTCGTGGCCAGGTCCTGGGGCAGCGGGCGGTCGCCGACCGAGGACGTCACCGTGTAGTCCGCCGGGAAGCGTGCGTCGATCTGGGTGTTCGCCGTCTCCTTGGCGCTGTTCGCGACCACGGTGATCATGGCGACGATGGTCACGCCGATCATCAGCGCGGCGGTCGTCGCGGACGTGCGCTTGGGGTTGCGGCCGGCGTTGGCCGAGGCCAGCTTCGCCGGCACGCCGAACACCAGGCGGGGCAGCACGCCGAGCGCCCGGTTGACCGGGCCGACGACCAGCGGACCGATCACCACGGCGGCCAGCAGCATGACCATCGTGCCGCCGCCCGTGACGAACAGCGCGGACTCGCCCTTGATCCCGGCGCCGACCACGACCACGCCCGCGCCGACGATCGCGAGCACGACCGCGGACAGCACGCGCAGCAGACCCGTGCGGGAGACCTCCTCACCGCTGTCGATCTGCTCCCGGAGCGCGGCGATGGGCGCGACACGCGTCGCCTTGCGTGCCGGCAACACGGCGGCGAGCACCGTGACGATCACGCCGACACCGAACGCCGCGAGCACGGTCGTCGGCGACATCGGCAGCAGAACGTCGCCGTCGGAGTCCGCGAACCCGCTGATGACCTTCTGCAGCAGCGCGGACACGCCGAGCCCGCCGAACAGGCCGATCACCGACGCGGCCAGGCCCATCACCACGGCCTCGGCGAGCACGCCCCGGAACACCTGGCCCCGACTCGCGCCGACACAGCGCATCAGGGCGAGTTCACGGGTGCGTTGCGCGACCAGGATCGTGAACGTGTTGTAGATGACCATCGACGCGACGACCAGCGCGATGAGCGCGAACGCGAGCAGCAGCGTGGTGAACTCGCCCGCCTCGGAACTGATCTGCGCCAGCAGCTTCTTGGTCAACTGCTCGCCGGTCAGCACCTGGAAGTCGGCACCGACCGCCGTGCGCACCGCGTCGGCCAGTTGCTGCTGCGTGACACCGGCCTTGGCCACGGCCACGACCTGGTAGGGCAACGCGTCGGGGTCGAAGGCCGTGAGCGCGGCCGGCTCGAGCACCACGTGGTCGATGCCGGACATCTGCGCCGACCCGGCGCCCTGCGTGTAGACGCCGACGACGGTCAGCTCGACGCGTCGGTCGTCCTCCGCGAGCAGCGAGACCGGCTTGCCGAGGGAGAGCTTGCCCGCCGTCGCCGTGCGCGTGTCGACCGCGATCTCGTTCGGGCCCTCGGGGTAGCGGCCCTCCTTGAGGTCGTACTCGCGCAGCTTGTCGGAGGTGGCCAGCGGCACGGCGACGGCCGGGCGGGCCTTGCCGTCACCGCCGATCAGCGGCACCTGGACGAAGAACCGGGGGTCAGCAGCCTCGACACCGGGTGCTTGGCGAACCGCGTCCACCGTCCCCTGGGGAACGCCGGTGAGGGTGGAGTCGTCGGGCAGGGAGACGGCGACGTCGACGTTGCGGGCGCTTTTGGCGAACTCCTCTCGCAGGCTGAGGTTCATGGCGTCGCCCAGGACCAGGGTCCCGGTCACGAAGGCGACGCCCAGGGCGATGGCGACGGACGAGAGGACGAGCCGCGCGGTGCGGGCCTTGAGGCCCGCGATGATCGTGCGCAGCATCGGTCAGGCCCCCAGGTGCTTCAGCGCGGCCAGCACGGAGTCGGCGGTGGGGTCGGCGATGTCGCCCGCGAGGCGGCCGTCGGCCAGCAGGACGACGCGGTCGGCGTAGGACGCGGCGACCGGGTCGTGCGTGACCATGATGATCGTCTGACCGAGCTTGCGCACCGACATGCGGAGGAAGTCCAGCACCTCGGCACCCGACCGCGAGTCGAGGTTGCCGGTGGGTTCGTCGGCGAACACCACGTCGGGGCGGGCGACGAGGGCACGGGCGCAGGCCACGCGCTGCTGCTGGCCGCCGGACAGCTCGGACGGCTTGTGCTTGAGCCGCTGCCGGAGGCCGAGCACGTCGACGATCGTGCGGAACCAGTCGCGGTCGGGCTTGCGCCCGGCCAGTTCCAGGCCCAGCAGGATGTTCTGCTCCGCGGTGAGCGTGGGCAGCAGGTTGAACGCCTGGAACACGAACCCGACGCGGTCGCGCCGCAGGCGGGTGAGTTCCTTGTCCCCCAACGAGGTGATCTCCGTGCCACCGACGCGGACCTGCCCGCCGTCGACCGTGTCGAGCCCGGCGAGGCAGTGCATGAGCGTGGACTTGCCCGAGCCCGAGGGCCCCATGATCGCCGTGAACCGACCGCTCTGGAACGCGACGTCGACACCGTCCAGCGCGCGCACGGCGGTGTCGCCCTTGCCGTAGACCTTGACCAGGTTGGCGGCGGCGACCGCGGTGCGGGTTCCGACGTCGGAGACCAGTGCGGACATGACTCCCTCTTCCTGACGTGTTCGAGTGCGACAGGAAGAACGCTAGGGAGCCGGTGCGTGCGCGGGCGTCACCTCACAAGCCACGGCGGCATCCACCTGGAGGATGACGCCGCGTACGACCCGGGGTCAGCCCTTCAGGTTGCCGATGACGATCGCGGCCACCTTCTCGGAGGCCTGGCAGGACTGCTCGACGGTGCCCTTCCCGGTGGCGGGCAGCACTGTCTGGATAAAGACCGCGTTCTTGGCCGACGTACGGACCAAAGTCTCGCAACTCGATGTGCCATTGGTCCTGTCGACGCTCACAGCCTTCAAGCCCGCGATGGTGGTCTCCCGGAAGATCGGGTAGTCGCGGAAGTTCTCGGACATCGAGTCGAACGTGGGGCCCTTGTTCACCAGGGAAAGCTCGTAAGTGTTGTCCTTGGTGGGATCGGTCCCCTTCCAAGTGCACATCGGCCCGAGGGTGTTGGTACCCGGCTTCGTCTCGCGAACCCTGCCCAGAAGGGCGAGTTGGTCCGACTTGACCAGATCGCAGGGCTTGTCTGCGAACTTCGCTATGTCGACGTCGTCACCGGTCGACGGCTGAGCGCCGGTGGTCGGGCTTCCCTTGGTCGAACCGCCACCGGTTTCCGCCGGTGTCGGCGTGCCCGGTGTGGTGGTGTTCGCGCATGCCGCGAGAGACGCGACGAGACCCGCGGCAATCATGATTCTGATCTTGAACCGCACAGGTGTCAGCCCTTCATTCCCTGCTCGGCCACGCCGTCGGTGGCTTCGTACTGGGCCAATGCCGCCTCGATGTTGGCGATCGTCTTCGTCAACGCCTCGCGGGCCTGCATGTTGGCCCAAGCATATCCACCGACCTCGGTTCCGGCCGCCCTGCGAATGGCCAATGCCGCGAAACCGCTGTAGATGTCCTTGCCAGGAGGCTGCGTTGATTCCAGCCGTCCGCTTTCGTCATACAGCGAAATCAGTTTGTCCAGTGCCGCCCGAAGCCCGTCGATCAGCTTCCTGGCCTGCGCCGGGTCCACGCTGAACTTCGTCTGGGACCCCACCAGCGCGCTGCCGGCCGCACCACCGGTCACCGTCTCGGCCAGGAATTCGACCTTGCCGCCGCCACCGCCCGCGTCGAACACCTCGACGCTCCCTCCACTCGGCTACGGCTCGATGATGGCATAGCCCCCCGATCGGGCGAGGGGGTTCAACGCGGGTCGAGCAGGCCGCGATCGAACGCGATCGCCACGGCCTCGGCACGCCGGGTCGCCCCGAGTTTCGCCATGATCCGCGTGACGTGCACGGACACCGTCTTCTCGCTGATGAACAGCTCCTCGCCCACCTCGCGGTTCGTCCGCCCCAACGCCACCAGTTCGAGCACCGAGCGCTCACGCGGCGTCAACGGGTCCACGGTGTCGCGCACCACCCCACCGTGCAGCCCCACCCGGCCACGTCGCGCGACCCGGTGCACGGCCTCCAGCAACGGCTTGGCGCCCACCCGTTCGGCCACCTCGTCGGCCGCCTCCAGCACCGGAACGGCCTCGTCGCGGCGGTCGGCGGTCAGCAGCGCCTCGGCCAGCCGCCACCGGCACACGGCCTGCTCGTACACCGACCCGAAGCCGAACGCGTCGACCGCCGCCGTCCACGCCTCGACCCCCGGCTCGCCGGTCAGCCGCGCCTCCTCGCCGGCGCACCGGGCCAGCCACGCCACGCCTTCGGGGCCGAGCACGCCCGTGCGCGGCACGCCCAACTCCGCGGTCTTGCGCGCGTACGACGCCAACTCCACCCCGGCTTCCACCGCCGCCGCCTCGCCGGCCGCGTCACGCCGACGCCGGCACCGCACGGCCAGGTCGGCGTACCCGGCCACGCCCAGCGCGGCCAGCCGGATGCCCGCGAGCTGCCACTCGCCGACCTCCTGACGCGCCCACGCGATCGTGTCGGCCACCCGCGACACCGCGAGTTCCGGCTGCCCGCGCCACAACGCCAGCTCCGCGCCGGTCCCGCCGGTGAGCAGGGCGATCTGGAGGTCGCGGTGCCAGTCCGACCGCAGTTCGCCGATGCGCCGCTCGGCCTCGTCGAACTCGCCCCGGCTCACCGAGAGGTGCGTGGCCGCCGCCGCGACCCGCGCGGACAACGTGCTCGACACCAGTGCCTCGGGCGGCTCGGCGGCGGCGCGCGCACCGTCCCAGTCGCCGGTGTAGTACCTGGTCAGGACCTGGAGCACGCGTACTTCGACGCCGTAGGAACTCCACGCCAGCCCGGTCGCCTCGGCCCGCGTCACGCCCTCGTCGAACACCCGCCGCGACCGTTCCAGCTCGCCCAGGTCGTAGTGGTGGATGCCGAGGAAGTACCGGGCACGCAACTCCGTGGACACCGCGCCCGCCCGCACCGCGCAGCCGACCGCGCCGAGCAGGTGCTCGCGGGCCTTGGCGACCTCGCCCTCGGGCTCGTCCAGCAGGCCCAGTGTCGCCAGGGCGTCGGCCACGGCGGCGTCCGTGCCGGACGCCCGGCCGTCGGCGACCGCCAGCTCGGCGCGTTCGCGGGCCTCGCGGTAGATCCGCCGGCCGCGCAACGACGCCGCCCACACCGCGAGCACCCACGCCCGCGCCTGGCTCGCGGGCCGCGACTCGACCAGCTTCCACGCCTGCTCGATCGCGGCCGTGGTCTCGTCGTCGTTGCCGTCCAGGACGTGCAACGCCTGCGCGTACCGCCGCCACGTCTCGGCGGCGTCCTCCGGGTCGGCGGGGTCGGCCAGTTGCGCGGCACCGCGCGCGAACGCGATCGCCCGCTCGGGATGCCCGGCCGTGCCCGCCGCCCACGACGCCCGGCGCAGCAGCAGGCGTTCGGTCAGACCCTCAGGCGGCTCGGGCACGGCGTGCCACAACTTCAACGCGGTTTCCAAGTGCCGCAACGCTTCCGCGGGCGCGCCGGTCGCCTGCGCCTCCTGCGCGGCACGCACGGACGCTTCCAGCGCGCGCGACAGGTCGTGGCTCTGGTAGCTGTGGTGCGCCAGCGCCGCCGCCGAACCCCGGTCGGGTCGGTCGCGGTAGGCCGCCGCGTACTGCGAGTGCAGCCGGACCCGTTCGCCGGGCAGCAGGTCCTCGTACACGGCCTCGCGCAGCAGCGCGTGTCGGAACGTGTACACCTCTTCGCGGTCGACCAGCAGCACGTGGTGCTGCACGGCCTCGCGCAAGGCCTCGTCCAGCGCGAAGTCGTCCATGCCGACCACCGCGCGCAGCAGGTCGTGCGCGACCTTGCGACCGTTGACCGCGGCGACCCGGACGGCCTGCCGGGAACGCGGCCCGAGGCGTTCGATCCGGGCGAGCAGCACCTCGGCGAGCGTCCACGGCACACCGGATCCGCCGGCCGCGACCGCGATCAGCTCCTCGGCGAAGAACGGGTTGCCGTCGGAGCGTTCCGCGATCTCCAGCTTGACGTCGTCGGCGAGGTCGTCGGCCAGCGCGGACACGAACGAGCGGGCGTCGATCGCGCTCAGCGGCGCGAGGTCGAGGCGCTGCACGGGCGGCAGCCGCAGGAGTTCGCCCAGCCAGGGCCGCAAGGGGTGGCTGCGGTGCAGGTCGTCGGACCGGTACGTGCAGACGACGAGCAGCTTCTGCGCGCGCAGCCGGGACACCAGGAACGACAGCAGGTAGCGGGTCGACGTGTCGGCCCAGTGCAGGTCCTCCAGCACGAGCAGCACGGGCCGGTCTGCGGCGAGGTCGACGAGCAGGCCGTGCACGGCGTCGAAGAGCTGGAGCTGGCCGATGTCCTGCTCGGGCCGGTGGCCGACGAGGTGGGTCGGCAGGCCCGGCACGTCGCGGCCGGTGTCCGGCGGGGGCGTGGCGGGCAGGGCCAGTTCGGGCAGCAGCCGCCCGAGCGCGGGGCGGGTGGTGAGGTCGAGCAGGCCGGCCTCCCTCACCTGCCCGAGTGCTTCGGTGAACGGCAGGTAAGGGAGACCGGTTTCGCCGACGTCCAGACATCGTCCGGTGAGGACGAGTGCAGGGTGTGCGGACGCGGCCAGTTCGTCGACAAGGCGGGTCTTTCCCACTCCGGCGTCACCGGCGAGGAGCACTGCGCCGGCCTTGCCGACCGCGGCTTCGTCGAGGGCGGCGCGCAACCTGGAGATCTCCCGGCCACGCGCCACCAAGGGGATTCCGGAACCAAGGCGTGCCACGGTTGGCATGGTCGCACACCTCAGGCGGCGCCGGGGCGCTGATCGCGATGGGTGATCCGCGACCACCAGGACCGCCTCGACCGCCGGGCCACACGCTCGACGCGGGCGTGTGCCGCGGCGGCGCGCAGGGCGGCCTGTCGGTAGTCGATCTCGGCCTTGAGGGCTTCGGGGCTCCACTCCATGGTGGTTCGTCTCCCTGTGTCGTCGTCGTTCCTGATGACACAAAGATTCGTCCTGAGGCCCCGGGGCCGACATCGGGTGAACACGTCGTCATGCGGGGTTGGGGGCCCTTACCCGCCGCCGTAAGGGCCTTCAGACGGCGGGTAAGGGGCGACTTGTCAGGGCCTGTTCCTCAGCGGGCCCTTACGTCGGTCAGCAGGCGCCGAGGTCCTTCCACGGACCCCACTGGCCGCCGGTGCCCGGCTCGTTGTTCTGCGTCCACCAGTTGGCCTGCCACTTCTTGCCCTTGTGGGAGACCTGCTGGCCGCCGGTGTAGACCTTGCCCGCGTCCCACGGCGGCAGCGAGCAGGCCGGGGGCGTCGTGGTGGTCGTCGTCGGGACCGTCGTGGTCGGGTCGGTCGTGACCGTGGTCGGGCTGGTGGTCGTGGTGGGGTTGGTCGTGGTGGGGTTGCCGCCACCGGTCGTGCCGCGCGGGTAGTCCGCGGTGATCGCGTACGACTTGCCGCCGAAGGTGAACTTGAAGTTCGACGGGGACGAGATCGGCAGCTGGTAGCTCAGCGCCACATCGATCGACGCCTTGGCCGGCAGCGACTGCCACGACGGGAGCGTCAGCTCGACGTGCTGGAAGTCGCCCTTGATGCCGCCCACGTTCGGACCGCTGTGGCCCTTGGACGTCACCTTCAGCCCGAAGCCGGACTGGTCGGCCATGCTGCCCGGCGCGCTGGTGGCGTAGTCGAACTCGATCTTGGCGCCACCGGGGATGGTGACCGTGCTGTTGTTGGTGAACTTCAGCTTGGGGTTGATCGGGTAGTTGCTGTCGCCGAGCGCGAAGCCGCCGATCGACACCGAGACGTCGAGCACGTCGGTGGGCTGCGTGCCGTTGGCCTTCTTGGCGCCGTAAGGCGTGGCGCCGTTGAGACCCTGGTTGATCGCGGTGATCAGCGTGTCGCCCTGGACGTACTGCTTCTTGGCGCTGTCGTACTTGTAGTCGCCCGCCAGCTCCCAGATCATGATGCCGCCGAGGCCCTTGTCCGCCACGTACTTGGCCTTGGTGGCCAGGGACTGCTCGTCCTCGGTGGACAGGAAGACCTTCTTCTGGCTGTTCCACAGCCACGGCGCGACCAGCGACGAGTCGTAGTTGCGCGTGTAGGTGCCGGAGATGCGGTCGGCCGGGTCGTTGGCCGGGTCCAGGCCGTACGCGGACAGGTAGTCCGGCGTGATGCCGTTCTCCAGGTTCTTGGCGTGCCACATGGGGTTCGCGCCCGCCGGGACCTCGGCGCCGGCCGTGTCCAGGTCGTGCCACAGGTTGTCGATGCCGACCGCGCCGTTGCCGCACGGGGTGGTCGAGCCGACGGTGCCGCCGGTGCCGGGCGGGCACTTCTTCTGGTCGGGCAGCGGGGCCGTGCCCCACAGGCCGTTCGTGCCGCCGTTCACGCCCTGCCAGCCGCGGGTGTAGAAGGGCACGCCCGCATTGATCCGGCCGGCCTGCATCGAGCCGCGGAAGTAGTGGTACGCCCAGTCGGTGTTCAGGTAGCCGATGCCCTCGTACTGGCCGGCGCCGTACACGCCGCCCGCCGCGAGCTCCGCGTCCTTGCCGTTGTCGTACAGCGAGGCGTTGGGCCCGACGAAGTGGTTCCAGGCGCCATGGAGGTCATAGGTCATCATGTTGAGGTAGTCCAGGTACTTGGTGACCTGGTACGCCTCCTGGCCGCGCAGCAGCCAGCCCGACGCCGGGACGGCGGCCGTCAGCATGTAGTGCTTGCCGTCGGCGGCACCCGCGCGGTCGAGCTTCTCGCGCAGCGCCTTCATGATCTTCTCGTAGCCGGCCCACAGCGTGCCGCGGTTGGCGTCGGAGATCCAGAAGTCGTCGGGGTTGCCCGCGTACTTGTTCGACGTCGCGTACTCGTAGTCGATGTCGACGCCGTTGAAGCCGTACTTCTTGATGAAGTCGACGGCCGAGTCGGCGAACGCGTCGATCGTGGCCTGGGGCTGCTGGCCCAGCTTGTAGAAGCCGCCGGACGCGACGCGCTTGCCGGCGTCGTCGAAGTAGCCGCCGGTCTCGGCCCAGCCGCCGACCGAGATCAGCGTCTTCACGTTCGGGTACTGCTTCTTGTACTTGGTGAGCAGGTTGAAGTGGCCCTTGTACGGCAGCGCCGGGTCGAGGCCGGGGAGGTTCAGGCCGGTCGACGGGTTGTTCGCGTTGTCCGAACCGACCGAGACCTTGTTGTTGCCGTCGATGTGCGCGAAGGCGTAGTTGAGGTGGGTGACCTTCGTCCACGGGATGTCGGACGCGAGGTAGGCGGGGGTGCCGTTGGCACCGGTACGCCAGCTGGAGAAGTAGCCGATCACCCGGCGGGACTTGCCCTCGCCGAGCTGTTCACGCCCCTCGGCGTCATAAACCGAACAGTAGGGCACCGTGACGCCCGGGGTCTGGTAAAGACCGTCGGGCCGACAGTCGTCCCCGGTCGCCGCGCTCGATGTCGACGGAGACATCGCGGCGAGCACGACACCAGCGGCTGTGGCAACGGATGCCAACAGCGGCAACAACTTTCTACGCACCGGAACCTCCTGCACCAAGGCGGCGGCCACGACGCAGCGGAACGAAACGTAAATAGGTCCAGACCTTTCTGTCAATAGGTCCAGACCACTCGACCGATCACGAGACGGACGGGTGCACCCGCCGGGCCGCCGTCGCTCCCCCGCCCGGCCCTGGCCCCGCTTCGGACACCCGCGAGTCCGCCACTCGGACAGCACGAAACACGCACTCGGACACCTCCGTTCGGGTGTCCTCCGCGTCAGGACGGATTCGGCGCGCCCGCGCGCGTCCGGGCCAACCGGGCCCGGACCTGGTCGGCCTCGGGCGCGTTCAGCTCCGTGAACAGCGCCAACGCCCGCTGCCAGTGCGACAGCGCCCCCGGCCGCCGCTGGTGGTCGAACACCTCGGCCAGCCGGTCGTGCGCGAGCGCCTGGTGGTAAGGGCTCGACGCCGCCGAGGCCACCGACAGCGCCGTCCGCGCCGACTCCACGGCCTCGGCCAGCTCCCCCGACTCCTGGTACACGGTCGCGAGGTCGGTGTGGCACATCGATTCACCGCACTGCTCGCCCACCTCGCGGTACATCTCGACCGCCGCGGACAGCCACTTGCGCGCGTCCGCGAACCGCCGCGTCCGCAGGTACAGGAACCCCAGGTTGTGGTGCGCGTTCGCCTCGGCCCACCGGGAGCCCACCGCGCGCGACACGTCCAGCGCCTCGCGGTAGCACGCCTCGGCCTCGTCCATCCGGCCCAGGTTGCGCAGCATGTCGGCGACCGTCGTCAACGCCCGTGCCTGCGCGTTCGTGTCGCCCGACGACCGCGCGACCTCCAACGCCTCCCGGTGCCGGGCCAGCGCCTCGTCCGTGCGGTGGAACTGGGCCAGCGCCACGCCGAGGTTGAACAGCATCACGAACCGCGCCTCGGGGTCGCCCAACGCCGTCGCCGCGCGCAAGGCGGCCTCGGTCGTGCGCAGCCACGTCGACCGGTCGGTACGCAGGAAGAAGAACCGGGACAACGTGTAAGGCAGCTGCCACGCGTGCACGAGCCACGCCCGGTCCCCGCCCTCGCCGGCGAGTTCGGCCGCGGCGATCAGGTTGATCTGCTCGGCGTCCAACCACGCCAGCGCGTCGGCCGAACCGGTCAGCCGGGGCACCTCGGCGGGCACGTGCACGGGCGCCACCCGCACCGAACCCCGACCGGTCGGCAGCAGCCCGTCGGCCAGGTCCGCGCAGTGCAGGTAGAAGTCGAGCATCAACTGGGTGGCGTCGTGCGCCTGGGCGGTGGTGAGTTCGGCGGCCAACGTGCGCGTGTACACGCGTACCAGGTCATGTGCCCCGTAACGACCCGCTTCGCCCACCGACAGCAGGTTCGCCGCCGTCAACGCGTCCAGCGCGCGCTGTGCCTCCGAAACCCGCACGCGGGCCATGGCCGCCACGACGTAAGGCGTCACGTCCGGCCCCGGGTGCAACCCCAGCAGCGCCAACAACCGCGCGGGCAACGGCGACAACGCGCGGCGTGAGGCGTCCAACGCCGCGCGCACGGTCGAGTCCTCGTCCTCCAGGCCCAACGCGGCCAGCCGGCCGTGCTCGTCGTCCAGTTCCGCGACGAGCTCGGCCGCGCGCAACGTCGGCGACACCGCCAGGCGGGCCGCCGCGATCCGCAACGCCAGCGGCAACCCGTCGCACAGCACCGCGAGCCGGCGCAACGCGGCGGGTTCCGTACCCGCCCGGCCGGCGACGCGTTCGAGCACGGCCACGGCCGCGTCCTGGTCGAGCATGTCCAGTTCGACGAGCCGGGCCTCGGCGTGCGCGACCAGGCCGACGAGCCGGCGGCGCGACGTGACCATCACGCACGACGGCGAGCCGGGCAGCAGGGGTAGGAGTTCGGTGGAGCCGCGGGCGTTGTCCAGCATCACGAACATGCGCCGGTCGGCGACCAGCGTGCGGAACATCGCGGACCGCTCCTCCACGGTCACCGGGATGTCCGCCGACGGCACACCCAGCGTGCGCAGGAACCGGTTGAGCACCTCGCCCGCGCCCAGGGGCTCCTGGTTCGGGTCGTAGCCGTGCAGGTCGACGTAGAACTGGCCGTCCGGGAACGCCTCGCGCGCGCGGTGTGCCCAGTGCAACGCCAACGCGGTCTTGCCCACGCCCGCCGGACCGGTCACGACGAGCACGAGCCCGCCGCCGGGGTGTTCGCCGAGCAGCCCGTCGAGCCGGTCGACGAGCAGGTCCCGGCCGATCAACGAGACCGGCGCGCGGGGCAGTTGCGCGGGCGTCGTGGGCAGTTGCGGTTCGACCACGGCCGCGGGCAACGTGATCGGCCGCGTGGGCGGCTCGGGTTCGGGGTTCTCGCCGGCGAGCACGGACTGGTGCAGGCGGCGCAGGTCCGGACCGGGTTCGACGCCGAGTTCCTCGATCAGCACGCGGCGTGCCTCGCGGTAGACGCCCAACGCCTCGGCCTGCCGACCGGCCTGGCACAACGCCCGCATCAGCAGCCCGTAACCCCGTTCCCGCAACGGGTGCTCCCCGACCAGGGAACCCAGCGACGCGACCAGCTCCGCGCCCCGGCCGATCAGCAGCATCAGCTCGGCGCGTTCCTCCAGCACCGCGAGCCGGCGCTCGATCAGGCGTCCGCGCTCGACCTCGGCGAACAGACCGGCGACACCGCCCAGGGGTTCGCCGCGCCACAGGGCGAGGGCGTCGTCCAGGTGCCGGGTCGCGCCGACCAGGTCGCCGGACCCGCGGGCCCGGGTGGAGGCGGCCACGGCCCGTTCGAACAGGTCCAGGTCGACGGCCGCGGGGTCGACGCGCAGCCGGTAGCCGTCGCCGACCGAGGTCAGCAGCTCGGCCGGCGCGCGTCGGGCCCGGCTGGGTTCGAGGGCACGGCGCAGACCCGCGACGTAGGTCTGGACCAGGTTGACCGCGCTGCTGGGCACCGAGTCGACCCAGACGGCCTCGATGATCTGGTCCCGGCTGACCGGTGTGTTGCGGGCCAGCAGGAGGACCGCGAGGACCGCACGTTGCTTCGCGGCGCCGAGGTCGACCTCGCGGTCGCCGCGCACCACCCGCAGTAAGCCGAGCACCTCGAAGCGCAAGGGCTCCCCGCCGTCGTACTCCACCGACCGTGTCCTTCGCCGAAAGCTATCGCCTGGGACACCAGGTTAGGAGATCACTTCAGTCCGACTCCAGTCGTCCTGTAGCCGCATTCTTACGCTAAGCGTGTCCGACCAACCACACAGGGCGAACCCCGGTGGGGAGGTTGGACCAGACAGCGGTAGAACCGCTGCTCTCCCTGAACGACGAGGGCAGGCCGGCGTGCAAGGGGCATCCAGCCCGCGGCGGCGGAACGCCGGCCCGCCCTCGTCCCCGGGACTCTCCGGAGTCGGGCCACCCGGTAGGGGGTGACCCGGCTCTTTGCCCTCCCCCAGTGATCGGGGCCGTGCCCGGGACCGAACCCCCGGACACGGCCCCGCTCGCTGCCCGTCCGCCCGGGCGGCGGACGAAGTTTTCACGATCGCCCGCCGCGATCGTCCCGGACGCCGAATCCGGCACCCCCCAGCCGTGCCGGACTCGGTTCCATTCGTCGTCAAGCCGCCTTCGGCGCCCTGCACCCAGGGGCTCCCGGCGTTCCCCCACACCGGACATTCCCGATTCAGGTGCTCCTGCGCCTCGGGTGCCGCCGTGCTCTGAAGGCGCTCCCCAGCTCCGCGCACTGCCTGCTCCGGGTACTGCCGTGTGCCAAGCGCTCCCGTGCTCCCGGATTTCCGCGCTTCCGGACTCACTTGCTCCCGGACTCGGACTCCGCACTGGCGGCCCGCACGTCGCCGGCGCCCCACAAACCCTTGCTGTGATGGATAATTGAGGCCCCTCAGACCTCTTCCAACTCACGCGGCCGGACCTGCGCCCGACGACGGTTCCGCCGTCGCAGGAACACCACGAGTCCCACCACCGCCGCGACGCCCATCAGGACCCACATCGCCCCGTTGAACGTCGACTCGATCATCTTGGCCGAGGCGCCGGCCGCCGACCCGATCCCGATGTGCAACGCCGACCAGCCCATCGCCCCGGCGATCGACGCGGGCAGGAACCGCCGGTACTCCAACCTCGACGCACCGGCCGAAGCGGGCACCAACGTCCGCACGACGGGCATGAAGCGCGCGAAGAACACCGCCCACGCACCCCGCCGCCGCAACAACGCACCGGCCCGGTCCCAGTGCTCCTGGCCGAGCTTGCGGACGACCTTGCTGTCCCGGAGCCGGTCACCGTAGCGGCGGCCGAGGAAGTACCCGATGCTGTCGCCCGCGATCGCGCACAGCGACACGACCAGCCACATCACCACGAACCGGGGCACGGTCGTCGCCGTCGTCGCGGCGAGCAGCAACGCGCTCTCGCCCGGCGCGATGAACCCGACACCGATCGTGCACTCGGCCAACGTCAACCCGCCCGTCACCGCCAGGACGGCGGGCTGCGGCAGGTCGGCCAGCCCTTCCAGCAGGTCGGTCAGCAGGGCCATGTCCGTTGTTCCCCCTGTATGAGATCGACACGAGCAGCACGCCGAGCAGGGCCGCCGCCCAGTGCTCGACCGCGGCCACCGTGTCGCTGAAGAAGAGATCCCCCACGAGCACCAACGCCAAGACCGTGCCGGCGACCCGTGACCGGGCGATCACGGTCACCGCGCCCGCCGCACACGCCAACGCGGCCGAGGTACCGAAGTCGAGGCGCTGCAAGAGTGCTTGATCACGCAGCAAAACTCCATAAGCGAAGACCGTGAGCGTCGGCACGCAGTGGCCGACGGCGAGCACGGCGACCGTCATGCCCGCCCCGGCCCGACGCTCCAACGTCACGACGACCAGGCCGACGAGCACGAGCGTCCACAGCACGTGGACGAGGTGGTACGAGCCGAACAGGCTCGCGGGCAGCCGCCAAAAGCGACCTTCGAGCAGGTCGACACCGCGATAGCGGGTCAAGGAAGCGGGCAGCACGAACGCGACGACGCACGACACGCCGAGCGTCACCGACACCGGCACTCGTCGCCACCACGACACGGGGTCCACTTCCACGTGGAGAAGTGGACCGGAACCACGGTGACGGGGACATCGGACCGGAGTCTGACTTCCGGGTGGGACCTTGGTCGTACGACCCCTGAACGCACGTAAGGGGCGGACCTCCGGGTCCACCCCTTACGCCACGAGGACCTCGCGTACCGATTCCGTGCCGCGCTCATGCACAAGACCCGACGCTCTACCGCACACCGCACAAGCCCCCGACTCCGTACCGCACACAGGCACAGAGTCCAACTCGGTAGCACGCACGGTCACAGGATCCGATCGCGTAACGCACCCGGTCACGAGAACCGATTCCGTACCGGCTTGGCCCACGGCACCGGGTTCCGCACCCACTCACGAACCGGACCGCCGGTCAGCATGGCCGCTCGGCCGCGCATCCCACGCATCCCGCCCACCAGGCCGACACGGTGTCCGGCCCTGTCCACCGACCCGACACCCGAAGCCGGTTCCCGCACCGAGACGGTGCCCACCGACGGGACGCCACCGGGTACCGCGTCACGATCGGCGCCCGGCGCCCGGCGCCCGACACACGATCCCGGTTCCAGCGTCGCTCAGCGCACAGGGATCCGATTCACTCCACCGACACGCACAGCGCCCAAACACAGGGCCACGACCGCACGGCACCCACATCGGTTCCACCGACGCGGACAGTGTCAGAGCCCAGGGCAACCGACACGTGTCGAATCCGACCCGGTACGCGTTCGGCGAACCGGGTCGGTACCTCATCGCACTACAGGCCCGTGGTTCATTCCGCGCCGAGCACGCTGTGCTTCACCGTGCCGAGGAACCGCGACCACTCGGCGGTCCCGAACGCGAGCTGCCCACCGGCCCGGTTCTTCGAGTCGCGCACCGCGGCGCCGGTACCGGCCAGCGCGATCTCCACGCACTCCGGGCCACCCCCGGACGAATGCGTGCTCTTACGCCACTCCTGCTGCATCGAATCGCTCTCCTGTCAGGGGAGTTCGCGCGCCACCCGCTCGATCATGGCAACGGATTCCGCCGGTTCCAACGATTCCGCGACGAGGCGCGCGAACATGTCCGAATAACGGGAGACATCCTCGGAATTCTCGAGGAACATGTCCCCTTTGAAGCTCTCGAGGTATACCACGTCCGGATCGGTCAGTTCAGGAAAGCGCAGGATCACAAACCGGCCGTCCAACGCGGAGTGACCGCCCGACGTGAACGGATGCACTCGAACGGTTATATTTTCGCGCTCCGACGCGTCGACAAGTCGACGCAACTGGGCCCGCATCACGTCGGAACCCCCGATCAGGCGACGCAAAGCCGCTTCATCGATGACAGTCGACAATTTAAGCGGGTCGTCCTCGCCCAACAGCGCCTGACGCGCCTTGCGCAACTGCACACGCCGGTCGATCTCCTTGGCGGACGCACCCGGCAGGACCGCGGCGATCAATGCCCGCGTATAGCACTCCTCCTGGAGCAATCCGGGAATCATCAGTCCCTGAAATATTCGCACCGATTCCGCATCGGCCTCGTAGCCGACATAACGCCCGGGCGCGATGTCGCCGAACTCGTCCCACCACGCCTTGCGCCGCGCTTCGCGGGCCAACTGGACCAACTCGGCGAGCGTCTCGGGACCGGCGCCGTAGATGGTCAACATGTCGCGCACGTCGCGAGGCGTGACCCCGACCCGACCGGTTTCGATCCGACTGATCTTCGAAGCCGAGCACTCCAGGCGTTCACCGACCTCTTCGATGGTCAACTCGGCCGCTTCGCGCAGACGGCGGAGTTCACCGACGAGCCGACGCTTGCGCAGGGTAGGGCTGTCGCCGCGGGGCATGGGTGCACCTCCTCTGGTGGGTCACAGTTGGTGGGTCACAGTGTGTTGGGGAGTGCACGCGGAGCAAAGAGACGTCATCCATTCGTGTACTGCAACTTGCAGTCTGCCGGGTGGCGGCAGCAGTCTCTTCGGGGCAACGGTCACGACGCGGAAGGGGTGCTGAAGCAGGTGTCGACGACGGTGTTCAGCCAACTCGACAAGTCGCTGCACGAGCACCTGGCCGCATTGGTGCGCTTGGCCTCGACCGCGGACGACGAAACCGCCGTGGAACTGGCGCGCTCCGAATTGCCTCGCGTGGTCGCTGTCGTGAAGGCGTTACTCGACGAACACCAGCCCGACGAACACGGTCGATGTCCCACTTGCCGCCCCCACTGGTGGACCCGACGGCGTCGGTCACCGTGCCGCGCATACCTGGGCGCGCAGTTGTGCCTGACCGTCGTACATGCCAGAGCCAACGCACGACACCCGAAGAGCCGAACGCAATAACCCCACACGATCGCTCGCGGCGTAGACGAAACACGCAGACGACCGCATCCCCGTAACACGACGGGGACACAACGCGACACTCGACGATAACGGCGGCAAGAACCCGAACCCAGATCGGGTCCGACACCGCCCGCCGACCCGGCCCGCACGAGCGGGAGATGGACGCGGACCACTCGCGCCGGCCGGGTCTCCATTATCGATAGTCCCTTCACCGCACTGTTCTGCCAGCCGCAGTTCCGCTCGTATCTCCCGATACGAGCACGCACCACTCACACGATTCCTCACACCTCACCGAAACGGACCACGAGTCCCTCGCGCCCCCGGCGAAGCGGACCGAGGGTTATTTACATCAGACCCAAGCCGGCCGAAGTCGACAGGCACCGGACACCGAACGCCAGGCCTGGGCACCTGGCACGGAATCAGACGAGCCGCCGGCCCGCTCCAGAGCCACCCAGAATCGACCTCGCAGGCGCCGGATCTCGACAGCGTCGAGATCAACCGAGTGAAGACCGGCCCAGCTCCGGCAACCGACAGCCGAGAGCGCCCAACAAGGCCAAGGCACGACCCTCCACCTGGACCAAGCCCCACCAAGCGCCACGACCGACAATCGACCGAGGTGGAGGCCGCAAGGCACGAGCTGCGGTGGACTGCGACACGAACCGCGAGTGACGCGCCCGGGCTCCGGGCTCCGGGCTCCGGGCTCCGGGCTCCGGGCTCCGGGCTCCGGGCTCCGGGCTCCGGGCTCCGGGCTCCGGGCTCCGGGCTCCGGGCTCCGGGCGAGCAAACCGGACCGCAGGTCCGATCCCCGCACCGACACGGCGTTCGGTCACGTGGCTCGAACAACATGACCGCTTCGACGCGCCTCAGCGGGTCCCGGACGAAGCGGACCGCCAGTCCGGTCGACCAACCCTCGTGACGGTGTCACGACCGGCACCAACACCAGGCAGACGATCGCGGCCGACGCACAGGGCGCGCAACGAAACACCGCCACGTCGACGTGGCTGCGAACAGAACCCGTCCACGTATCCCCAACGTGCACCGAGCGGCACACGTCGACGCGGATGAGACGATCCTGCGGCACCCGAACGGGCAGCCACTATCGCGGGGCGGGAGTGGCCCCGGCGGCCACCTCCTGTGACGAGAAGACGAAGATCAACACATCCGGGTGGATCGGCTCCCGGCAACGGCGCTTCGTCGTCATCATGGGGGTGCCTCCCCCTGGTCCGAACACCTCCGGCGATCTCATCCGGCGGGCCCGGAAATCCCTGTCCGCGCGTTCGCGCGTCGGGATTCCGCGCACCCGTCGGCCGACCCGAAGGGGACCGATGAACCGCCCACGCCCGAACAAGTCGCACGCCGGCGAGCACACCACGCCCGGACCACCGCGCCTGTGGCGCACCGACCTCCCCGCCTCGCTCGTCGTATTCCTCATTGCCGTACCGCTCTCCCTGGGCTTCGCCGCCGCGTCCGGCGCGCCGCTCATCGCGGGTCTGGTGTCCGCGGCCGTCGGCGGCATCGTCGCCGGCGCCCTGGGCGGCGCTCCGCTCCAGGTCAGCGGCCCCGCCGCCGGCATGGTCCTGATCATCGGCAGCGTGATCGCCACCTACGGCTGGCCGGCCACGGCCATGATCACCGTCGGCGCCGGTCTCGTCCAAGTCCTCGCGGGACTGAGCCGCGTCGGCCGCGCCGCCCTCGCACTCCCACCCGCCGTCGTGCACGGTCTGCTGGCCGGCATCGGTGTCACGATCGCCGTCGGCCAACTCGTCGTCCTGGTCGGCGCGGACGCCGCACCCAGCACGACGACCAACCTCTCGCTTCTCGCGAGCGCCACCCCGGTACCGGCGGAACTGCTGGTCGGCACCACCGCGGTGATCGTCCTGCTGCTGTGGCCGCGGCTACCGCGCGTCGGCTCCGTGCCGGCACCATTGCCCGCCGTCCTGGCCGCCACGCTCGTCGGCACCACGCTCCCGGTCGCCCGCGTCGACCTGCCCGGCAACCCGTTGCACGACCTGGCACTCCCGCGTCTCCCCCACGGGTCGGTGTTCGGGATCGCGGTCGCCGTGGTCACGGTCGCGGCCGTCACCGCCGTCGAGTCACTGCTGTCGGCCGTCGCCCTGGACAAACTCCACGACGGCCCGCGCGCCGATCTCGACCGTGAACTGGTCGCCCAAGGTGTCGCGAACGCGGTGTCGGGCGCGTGCGGCGGGCTGCCGCTCAGCGGTGGTATCGCCCGCAGCTCCGCGGGCATCGCCGCGGGTGCGCGCGGTCGGGCCACCCCGATCCTGCACGGTGTGTGGATAGCGGTGTTCGTCATCGCTCTCGGCGGCCTGTTGGAGAGCATCCCGTTGTCCGCACTGGCCGGCGTCCTGCTGGTGATCGGCGTGAAGCTGGTCAGCCCCCGACGCATCCGTACGCTGTGGCGACACGGTGAGTTCGCGGGTTACGCGGTGACCGCGATAGGCGTCACGGTGTTCGGTCTCGTGTCCGGCGTGCTGCTCGGCGTCGGTGTCGCGGTACTGCGCAGCCTCTACCGGTTGACCCACAGCTCGATCAAGGTCGAGGACGATCTGGACGGTCCCCGTGTCGTGATCCGGGGCGCGTTGGTGTTCCTCGCGGTCGGCCGACTGGTGCGCGTACTGCGCGACGTCCCGCTCGGCCTGCGGGTGACGCTCGAGCTGCACATCGACTTCCTGGACCACGGCGCGTTCGAGGCCATCGACGAGTGGCGCACCGGCTACGAACGGCTCGGCGGGCACGTCGACGTCGACGAGGTGCACGACACGTGGTTCAGCAAGGCGCGCGGCGGAACGCCGGCACTGCGCCGCACTCCGCCGTCACCGCCGCCACGGTGGTTCGCACCGTGGTCGCATTGGCAACACGCGCACACGCCTGTGACGCTTCCGCGTCAACGTAACGGGACCGACCCCCTGATCCGCGGCATGCACGAGTTCGAGCGCACGACCGCGCCGCTGGTCCGCCCGTTCCTCACCGAACTGGCCGAGCGCGGTCAACGTCCCAAGCAGTTGTTCATCACGTGCGCCGACTCCCGGGTCGTGCCCAACCTGATCACCACGAGCGGTCCGGGCGACCTGTTCTGCGTGCGCAACATCGGCAACCTGGTACCGGTCGACGGCGACGACTCGGTCGCCGCCGCGGTCGAGTACGCGGTCGAGGTACTCGCCGTCGACACCATCGCGGTGTGCGGACATTCGGACTGCGGCGCGATGAAAGCGCTGGTCGACGGTAGTGTCACGGCGAAGTCGAAGCTGTGGAGCTGGCTGCGCGCGGCCGAGTCGAGCCTGATCCGGTTCCACCTGCCGCACGGGTCCGACCTGCCGCCGGTCGAACGGCTCGCCGTGGCGAACGTGGCCCAGCAGCTGGACAACCTGCTGTCCTATCCGTGTGTGCGGGAGGCGGTCGACGCGAACGCGTTGCGCCTGGTCGGCATGTACTTCGACATCGCGGCCGCGCGGGTGTACCTCGTCGACCGGGACCGGCTCACGCCCGTGCGGGCCTGACCTCGGCGCGGTGCGCGGCGAACGCGCCGACCCCGATCCCGACCAGGGCCGCCGACACGTGCCCACGGCACCGAAGTCGGGCACCGCGCCATACCAGGTCGCGAACAGCGACGAACACCTGAACACAGGGTGGCACGCGCGACAGACCGGGTACGAGAACGGTCACCGCGACCGCCACCGTGAACGCGACGCGACCCACCCCGACGTCCACCGCCGAGCGGAGGTCGTCGGGGTGGGCACTCGACACGACCACCGACACGGTCGGTCACGTGCGTCGCGCCGGCGTGTCCGACCAGGACGACGCAGACGGCACGCCACCGGCCCATGACGCGTTCCAGCGCACCGAGACAGACCACGAACCATGACGGGATCGTGTTCACGGCACTGGGATCGAGCACGGACGCACGGCCGGACATCGCAGCGTTCACCGGGCGGTCGGCGAGGTTGCGCGGGTTGGTACTCAGCGGCACCCTGACCTGCGTCGACATTCCGTCCGCGAACACGAACCGCATCAGGAACACCACGGTCAGATACCCGACCGTAACGCGATGGCGTCGCAACAGGTCACGTGCCCGGCCGTGGTGCGGCGACGTGCGTCAAGCGTCCACTTGGGACCGGTCACCCGACCAGAGCGTGTGAAAGCTGCCCTCACGGTCGACACGTCGATACGTGTGCGCACCGAAGAAGTCACGCAGTCCCTGGACGAGGGCCGCTGGCAGCCGCTCGGAACGCAGCGCGTCGTAGTACGCGAGAGCCGACACGAACCCGGGCACGGGCACGCCCGCGTTGATCGCCTTCACGACCACCCGTCGCCAAGCCTGTTCGGCGCGCACGACCGCGTCGCGGAAGTAGTCGTCGACCAGCAGCGAGGGCAGATCGGGGTTCCGGTCGTACGCCTCGCGGATGCGGTCGAGGAACCGCGCGCGGATGATGCAGCCGCCACGCCAGATCGTCGCCGCCGCGCCCAGGTCCAGGTCCCAGCCGTACTCCACGCTCGCGGCACGCATCTGGTCGAAGCCCTGCGCGTAGGCGACGACCTTCGACGCGTACAACGCCAGCCGCACGTCCTCGACCAGGTCGTCGTCGGGCGACGGGATCACCTCGGACGCGCCGAACGCCGCGCGCGCCGCCGCACGTTGCCCGACTCGCCCGGACAGCGAACGCGCGAACACCGCCTCGGCGATGCCCGTGACCGGAACTCCCAGCTCAAGCGCCTCCTGCACGGTCCAACGGCCGGTGCCCTTCTGCTCGGCCTCGTCCGCGATCACGTCGACCAAGGCCGCCCCCGTGTCGGGGTCGACGTGACCGAGCACCTCGGCGGTGATTTCCACCAGGTACGACTCGAGGTCGCCCCGGTCCCAGTCCCGGAACACCTCACCCACCTCGGCGGGCCCGCGACCGCCGACCCGGTGCAGCAGGTCGTACGCCTCGGCGATGAGCTGCATGTCCGCGTACTCGATGCCGTTGTGCACCATCTTCACGAAGTGGCCCGCGCCGTCGGGGCCGACGTGCACGCAACACGGCACGCCGTCGACCTGCGCGGCGATCGACTCCAAGACCGGTCCGACGTGCTTGTACGACTCGGCCGAACCACCGGGCATGATCGACGGACCGTTGAGCGCGCCCTCCTCGCCGCCGGAGATGCCGGCGCCGACGAAGTGCAGACCGCGTTCGCGCAACGCCGCCTCGCGTCGGCGGGTGTCGGCGAAGTGCGCGTTGCCACCGTCGATGACCATGTCGCCGGGTCCGAGCAGCGGGGCCAGTTCGTCGATCACGGCGTCGGTCGGCGTGCCGGCCTTGACCATGATGATGATCTGACGTGGCGTGGCCAGGCTCTCGACCAGTTCGGACAGGGTTTCGGCGGGGACGAACTCGCCCTCGTGGCCGTGCTCCCGCATGAGCGCCTTTGTGCGGGCGGGAGTGCGGTTGTGGACGGCGACGCGGTAGCCGTGCCGGGCGAGGTTGCGCGCCAGGTTGCTGCCCATGACGGCGAGCCCGGTGACGGCGATCCGCGCGGGTGCCTCGGAGGTGGTCATCGCCCAAGCCTGCCGAAGTCGGTCGGTCCGCGCACGTGCCCGTGACACCGACAACGCGAACGAACGATGACGTTCTCCGATACCGCGAGGTGGTCAGATCGCGAGCACCGACGCGGCCATGCCGATGAGTGCGGTACCGCACACGCGCTCGAACACGGGACGGACACGTGGACGGTTCAACAGGGCGGCGAGCCGGGACGCGAGCGGCACGACGATCGTCCAGAAGACCGCGAACACGCCCACCGTCACAGCCGAGAGCAGCACGGCCTGCGGCAGCGGCGGCGCGGTCGGGTCCATCGCCTGCGGAATGAGACTGAGGAACGTCAGCATCACCTTCGGGTTGAGCAGATCGCACAGGAGACCGCGGACGAAGACGGAACCGGTTCCTGTCGCGGAGTCCGCGACAGGAACCGAATTCCGTGCGCTTCGCAGTGCCACGAAACCCATGTAGGCGAGGTACGCGGCACCGATCGCCTTGACCGCCACCAGCGCGGCCGGGAACGCCACGACCAGCGCGGACAGGCCGACCGTCGCGAGTACGGCGTGCACGAGCAACCCCGTCACGACACCGCACGCGGCGAGCACACCCATGCGCACGCCACGCACCGCGCTGCTCGTCACGAGCACGAAGTCGGGTCCGGGGACGATCGTGATCACCACGAGCGCGAGCAGGAAGGAGGTCCAGGCGATGTGCACGCCTCAGGTGTAAGCCATCTGTTCGGCTGTTGCGAGCATGCCCGTAGACTGTTCGGTTGTGACCGATGTTGCCGAATTGGATTCGGTCGATTGGCGAATTCTGGAGGCGTTGCAGAACGACGCCACGTTGCAGAACAAGGCTCTCGCCGACCTGGTCGGCCTCGCGCCGTCGACGTGTTTGCAACGCGTACGCCGCCTCAGGGAACTGGGTGTGATCACGGGCTTCCACGCGGTGGTCGACCCGCGCACCGCCGGGCTGCCGCTGGAGGCCGTGGTGTCGGTCAACGTCCGTCCGCACACCCGACCGGTCGTGAACGCGTTCCGCCAGTTCGTCATGGCACAGCCGGAGACCAGGTCGCTGTTCCACGTGAGCGGCACCGCGGACTTCCTGGTGCACATCGCGGTAGTGGACAGCACCCACCTCCAGGCGTTCTTGATGGACAAGATCGCATCACGCACCGAGGTGCGGAACCTGACCAGTTCGGTGGTCCTGGAACGGGTCGAGACGCGCGCCCTCACCCCGCCCGGAGACCGGCGGCCCAGCCACCGCAGGCGGCGCGTCTAACGTGCGGGCATGCAGCCTGACGAGTTCCGCCGCATCGGCCACCAGGTCGTCGACTGGATCGCGGACTACCGCGAGCGCGTCGACCGACTCCCGGTTCTGTCCCCCGTCGAACCCGGTTGGGTCCGGTCGCGCCTGCCCGAGTTGAACGAGCGGGGCGAGGGCTTCGACGGCCTTCTCGCCGACCTGGACGCCACGATCGTGCCCGGCACAACGCACTGGCAGCACCCGTCGTTCTTCGCCTACTTCCCGTCCAACGCGTCGCTGCCGTCCGTGCTCGGCGACCTGCTCTCCACCGGTCTGGGCGCGCAGGGCATGCTCTGGGCCACCTCCCCGGCCGCGACTGAACTCGAACAGCACCTGCTCGACGAACTGGTCGGCGCGATGGGACTGCCCGACCGGTTCCGGGGCGGCGGCGTCATCCAGGACACCGCGTCGTCGGCCGCGCTCGTGGCGCTGCTCGCGGCCCTGCACCGGTCCGGCACCTGGCGGCAGTCCGGTGTGGACGGCACGGAGACCGTGTACGTGTCGACGCAGACGCACTCGTCCCTGGCGAAGGCCGCGCGCATCGCGGGTCTCGGAGAGGATGCCGTCCGGGCGATCGCGGTCGATCCGGTGACACAGGGCCTGGACGTGGACGCGCTTGTGAGACAGCTCAAGTCCGATGTGGAGAACGGGCGCAAGCCGGTGCTCGTGTGCGCGACGATCGGCACGACAAGCACGGGCGCGATCGATCCCGTCGACGCGATCGCGGACGTGTGCGCTGAACACGACATGTGGCTGCACGTCGACGCGGCGTGGGCCGGTCCCGCCGCACTGTGCCCGGAGCTGCGACACTTCTTCGCCGGTGTAGACCGGGCCGACTCGTTCTGCGCGAACGCGCACAAGTGGTTGTTGACCGCGTTCGACCTGTCGCTGTTCTGGACCGCGCACCCGGCCACGCTCGTCGACGCGCTCACGATCCTTCCGGAGTACCTGCGCAACGCCGCGACCGAATCCGGTGCCGTCGTCGACTACCGCGACTGGCAGATCCCCCTGGGACGCCGGTTCCGCGCGCTCAAGCTGTGGTCGGTGCTGCGCTGGTACGGGCTCGAAGGCCTGCGCGCGCACCTGCGACGGCACATCGATCTGGCCGAGGGGCTGGAGGCACGCGTCGAGGCGGACGAGAACTGGTCGCTCGTCACGCCGCGGTCGCTGGCTTTGCTCGTGATCGCGCACCGCGACGGGGACGAGACCACCAGACGGGCCATGGACGCGGTCAACGCGAGCGGACGCGCGTACCTCACGCACACGGTGGTGAACGGACGGTTCGCGATCCGCATCGCGCTCGGCGCGGAGGCGACCGAGGAGCGGCACGTCACCGCGGTGTGGGAGGCCCTGCGCATGGCGTAAGACCGGCAAGTGCCGTCAGGGCAGCACGCGCAGCAGACCCTCCTGGACCACGGTCGCGACCAACTCGCCACCGACGGTGAAGAACCGTCCGGTGGCGAGACCGCGGGCACCGGACGCGGACGGCGACACGCAGTCGTACAGGAACCACTCGTCGGCCCGGAACCGGCGGTGGAACCACATCGCGTGGTCGAGGCTCGCACCGAGGACCTTGTCCGTGCCCCAGTAGACGCCGTGCCGCACGAGCACGGAGTCGAGCAGCGTGAGGTCCGACGCGTACGCCAGCACGCACACGTGCAACATGTCGTCGTCGGGCAGCTTGCCGTCGGCGCGCATCCACACCTGGCTGCGGGCCTCGCCCGGCCCGTCCTCCCGGGCGCGCCACGGCGGCTCGGTGACGTACCGGATGTCGAACGGACGCGGCATGCGCGCCATGCCGAGCTTGTCGGCGTACCCGGCGACCGATTCCGCGTAGGTGGGCAGCGACTCCGGGTCGGGCACCGCGGGCATCGACTCGGCGTGGTCCATGCCGGGCTCGTCGTGCTGGAAGGACGCGGACAGCGAGAAGATCGCCTTGCCATGTTGGACCGCGACCACACGTCGAGTCGTGAACGACCGGCCGTCACGGATGCGATCGACCTCGTACACAATCGGAACCGACGGGTCTCCGGGTCGGATGAAGTACGAGTGCAACGAGTGCACGCGACGCTCCGGTGGAACGGTCCGACCGGCCGCTACAAGGGCCTGCCCGGCGACCTGGCCACCGAAGACCCGCACGGGCGACTCGGCCGGGGAGACACCCCGGAAGATGTTCTCCTCGATGCGTTCCAGATCGAGCAGCGTCACCAGGCGGTCGAGCACGGGCTGCCCGTGCGGTACGCCGTCGGTGTCCAGTGGGACATCCGAGAAGCCGGTGGCCGCGGCGGCACGGGCAGCCTCTGTCACGTCAACTCCTAGGCGTGGTCTTCCTCCCCCAGGCGGTGCACCCGGATGAGGTTCGTCGAACCGACGGTGCCGGGGGGCGAACCCGCGACGACCACCATCAGATCACCCGGCTGGTACCGGCCGATCGACAGCATGGACGAGTCCACCTGCCGGACCATCTCGTCCGTCGAGTCCACCTTAGGCACGAGGAACGTCTCGGTACCCCACGTGAGAGCAAGCTGACTGCGCACGCTCTGCTCCGGCGTGAACGCGAGCAGTGGCAACGGCGTGTGCAGTCGGGCGAGCCGTCGCACGGTGTCACCGGACTGCGTGAACGCGACCAGCGCCTTCGCGTTCAGGCGCTCGCCGATGTCACGCGCCGCGTACGAGATCACGCCACGCTTCGTGCGCGGCACGTGCGTCAGCGGCGGCACCTCGACCGACTCGGTCTCGACCGCCTCGATGATCCGGCCCATGACCTTGACCGACTCGATCGCGTACCGGCCGACCGACGTCTCGCCGGACAGCATCAGCGCGTCGGCGCCGTCGAGCACGGCGTTCGCCACGTCGGACGTCTCGGCGCGGGTGGGCCGCGAGTTGGAGATCATCGAGTCGAGCATCTGGGTCGCCACGATCACCGGCTTGGCGTTCTCGCGGGCGATCTGGATCGCGCGCTTCTGCACCAGCGGCACGTGCTCCAGCGGCAACTCCACGCCCAGGTCGCCGCGGGCGACCATCACGCCGTCGAACGCGAGCACGATCGCCTCGAGGTTGTCGACGGCCTCGGGCTTCTCGATCTTGGCGATCACCGGCCGCCGACCGCGGCCGACCCGGTCCATGATCTGGTGGACCAGATCGATGTCGGCGGGCGAACGCACGAACGAGAGCGCGATGAAGTCCACGCCCAAATGCAGGGCGAACTCCAGGTCCTCGATGTCCTTGTCGGACAGCGCGGGCACGGAGATGTCCATGTTCGGCAGCGACAGGCCCTTGTTGTTGCTGACCGGGCCGCCCTCGGTCACCTCGCACACCACGTCCGGGCCCTCGATGGCGGTGACCACGAGGCCGACCTTGCCGTCGTCGACCAGCAGCCGGTCGCCGACCTTGGCGTCGTTGGCGAGCTGCTTGTAGGTGGTGGAGACCCGGTCGTGCGTGCCCTGCACGTCCTCGACCGTCACCCGGACGATGTCGCCGGTGCGCCACTCGACCGGGCCGTGCGCGAACCTGCCGAGGCGGATCTTCGGTCCCTGGAGGTCGGCGAGAATGCCCACCGCGCGGCCCGTCCGGTCCGCAGCCGCGCGGACCAGGTCGTAGACCTGCTTGTGGTCGGCATGGCTGCCGTGGCTGAAGTTCATCCGGGCCACGTCCATGCCGGCTGCCACCAGCTCGTTGACCTTGTCCTCGGTCGCGGTGGCAGGACCCAGCGTACAGACGATCTTCGCGCGTCGACTCACGTGACGAGAGCGTAGTACGTGTCACTGGACCGATCAGGATGTACCCGTGGGTAATCTGCGGGGTGCGGGGAGAATCGGCGTGGTGTCGCCGAGATTCCTTCCGTTCGTGGCCGCGTTGTCGCTCAGCGTCGTCGTGCTGTTCATGCCGCAGTCCGGTGTCCCGTCCTCGTGGCCGGGCATGGACAAGATCGTCCACCTCGGACTGTTCGCGTTGTTGGCCGTCACCGGGCTGTTCGCGCTGCCCCGCACGCCCGTGCTCGTCGGACTCGTCGGTTACGCCGTGCTGTCGGAAGTCCTCCAGGGCCTGCTGATCGTGCTGGGCCGCAGTGCCGACGTCGTCGACGGACTCACCGACGTGGCCGGCATCGGCCTGGGCTGGTTGGCCTACCGGGTGGTCAGCGGAATCCGATCCCGGTGAGACCGATGTGGTCGGCACACCACTCGACCAGCGGGTTCAGCTCGCGCCACGCGGAGCGGACGCGGTCCAGGCAGCCGGGTTCGTGCAGCAGGTCGTCCGGCGGCCAGGTGCGTGCCAGGTAGATCCGGCGGTACTTGAGCAGGTCGATGCGCGGGTGATCGGGCGGGAAGCCGCGCGGCGCGCGTTTGAGCACGTCGCCGCGCAGCTCCCAGCCACGCCCGACGAGGTCGGCGATCAGCGTCCGCAACACGCCGCCGCGCACGTCGTCCGCGACGGATTCGCGGTACCGGCTCAGTTGATCCGACGCCATCGCGAACGACCCGCCCGCGACGAACAGCCCTTCGGTGCCCAGCTGCACGTAGTGCGCGCCGCCACCGCGCCCCAACTCGACGACACCTCCGCAGTGGTCCTTGTACGGCGTCTTGTCGCGGGAGAAGCGCACGTCGCGGTATGGACGGAAGACCTTCCCCCTGCCGAACTCCGGTTCGAGGACGGCGAGCAGGGCCTCCATCGGAGCCCGCACGTCGGACAGGTACACCTGTTTGTGGTCGTCCCAGTACGCCTTCGAGTTGTCCCCCACGAGTCCGTCGAAGAAGTCGACGGCATATTCGCCGAACCCGGTGAATTCCACGGTGTCAGCTTACGTTTTCCGCACGCCCGCCGGTCACCGACTGTGCATAATCAGCGCGGTGGGAAGGACAACCGCGCTCGCGGTCTGGTTGACAGCACTCGACTTCGGACACCTGCGCGACGTGCTGACACGGCGCCCGGACGCCGCGGCCACCAGGCCGCACACCCTGCGGGCACTCGCCGAAGCCCTGCTGGAACCGACATCGGTCGACCGTGCCGTCGACACCCTTGACCAGGGATGTCTCGACGTCCTGGACACGGTGGTCGCACTCGGCTCCGACGCGACCGCGGACGCGGTCGCACACCGGTTGCGCTGCACCGGCAAGGCGTCGCGGTCGGATCTCAGACGGGCGCTGACCGAGTTGCGCACGTGTGCGCTGGTCTGGCCGGATGGTGACGCTCTGCGCACGATCCCCGATCGGCGGCCGACCGCGAAACCACGTCGGATCACGTCCGCGCCACGCGCACCACGTCGCGTTTCCGTCGATCGCGCGACCGTCGACAACGCCGCGACAGAAGCGGCGACCGCGCTCGTCGAGGGGATCGGACGGCTACTCGAACACTGCGATGTGCACCGTACCGATTCGCGTTCACTGCCCGGTGCGCGTGACGCGAATCCGCACACGGCCCGGTTTAGGTACACGCTCGCGTCGCGCGCCGGGTTGCTCGCCACGGTCGACGACCGCGTGCTGCCCACGTCCTGGGCCGACGCATGGGCGGACGCGCACCCCGCCGTCCGGCTGGCACGTCTCGTCACCGCGTGGCTCGCGGACAGCCGTCACCGGAGCGTTGTCGCGCGACACGCCGAGCTCGCCGACGGCACGGCGTTCGCGGACCGGGACGAGGCGGTGGCCGACCTCGTGTGGTCACGACGCGGCACCGCGGTCGTGCTCACCGAGGCCGAGGAGGTGGGATTGATCGCGTCGGGCGCTCTCACCGGACTCGGCAAGGCGGCGCTGGACGGTGTCGTCGACGAGGCCGCCGACCAGTACGTGCACGCCGAAGTGTCGCGCGTGCGGTTCCTGCCCGACCTGAGCGTCGCCGTGCGCGGATTGCCGAACCGTGCACTGGGCCGGGTACTCGGACGGTGCGCGGAACACGACGGCGTGTACTGGCGGTTCACGGAACAGTCGGTGCGTCGCGCCTTGGACACGGGACGCGACTCCGTGCGTGTACTCGCGGAACTGTCCCAGGTCGGCGACGTCCCCCCGGAGCTGGACACGCTCGTGCGTTCCGTCGCGCGGCGACACGGGCGCGTGACGGTGACCGCCGTGGCGTGTTGCGTCCGGTCCGACGACCGGGACCTGCTTTTGGAGCTTCTCGAGCACCCGAGGTTGACAACGTTGTCGTTGGAGGCGCTGGCACCGACCGTGCTCGCGTCGGCCAAGCCGGTGAAGGAGACCCTCGCCCGGCTGCGGGCGGCGGGCTACGCACCAAGCGGGACAGGCGTGGACGGCACGGCGACCATCGAACGCGCGCCTCGCGAACGCGGCGAACCCGCGCCTCCGCCGCCGCGATCGAGGACCATCCCCCTGGCCGACCGCGAGTTGACCGCGCTGGCACTCGCACTGTCCGGCCGCGAACGATCACGCGCGACGCCGTTGCGTGCGGACCTGCGTCGGGCCGGGACCGCACGCATGTTGCGCGATGAGTCGCTCGTCCTGCGTGACTCGGAGGTGGCGTTGCTCGCGGACGCGTTGGTGACACGCACGTGTGTCGAGATCGATTTCGCGCACGGTCCGCGTACCACGACGAAGCACGTGATCACACCGGTCGACCACGCGGCGGGCAACCTGAAGGCGAGCCTGGAACCGCGCGGTGAGCACCACGAGTTCGCGGTCGGGCGCATTCGATCCGTACGCGAGGTCCGTGAGATGCGAGAGGTCCACTGATCGCGACAGAAACGGACCAGCGGTCCGGTTGTGGCGGGTCGGCACGATACGGACCGATGGTCCGCGCCCTGGGATCGTGACCGGGTTCCGCGGACGTGGCCCAGTCGACCGACGATGACGGGAAGAGAACGGCGGCGACGACACCGGGCCGACTCGTCGACATGTGCGTGTCACCGACAGCGTGCATGTCGAGTGAGAGTGTCGCGGCCGGTGGCACGTTTCCCTGTCGGCGTCACGGGACGTGTGCCATGTCCGGCTCCACCCGCACAGCGGAGTCAGTGTCGCGGGGTGGTGTGTCGATGACGGCGCAGTGATCGACGACCGACCACCGACCTGTGCGGCGAGCGGCCAGCCTGCCGAAGCGGACCTCCGGGCGCGGGCGGGTCGAGCCGATACCGTGCACTCATGACCGAACTGATGTTCGACCGGCATCGCGAGGAGATCGTCGTCCAGACCGACCTGTTGCGTGAGGCCGTTGCCGGAGCCGATATGGGCATCGCCGTGCCGAGCTGTCCGGGGTGGACGGTCCGCGACCTGGTCCGGCACGTCGGCGCCGGGCACCGGTGGGTGGACGAGATCGTCCGCGCGCGGCGTGCCGGACCGCTCGACGACGCCGACGTCCGCGATGTCGGCGGTCCGCTTCCCGAGGACGTCGATGCCTGGCTCGCCGAAGGTGCGCGGCAGTTGTCGGACGCCCTGGCCGAAGCCGGGGTCGACGGTCCGGTGTGGAGCGTCGCACCGGGCGGGATGCGGTTCTGGGCGCGGCGGTTCGCACACGAGACCGTCGTGCACCGTGCGGACGCCGTACTCGCGCTCGGGCAGGAGTTCGTACTCGCGACGGACGTCGCGGTCGACGGCGTGGACGAGTGGATGGACCTCATGGCGTTGCCGTGGCACCTCGAACACGACCCGACCAAGCGCGAACTGCTCGGGCCCGGTCGGACTTTGCACTTCCACGCGACCGACACCGACGCAGAATGGCTGGCCGACCTCACCGGCGAGGTGATCTCGGTGCATCATGCGCACGAGAAGGCGGCGGTCGAGGTCCGGGGTGCGGTGACGGATCTGCTTCTGCACCTCTACCACCGACGCGGCACCGAGGACGTCGACGTCCTCGGTGACCGCGACCTGCTCGACTTCTGGACCGACCGCGTCGGCTTCGGATGAGGCGCCGTGACGGTGACCGTCACCGTCACGGCGACTGCGACGAGACGACGTGCCCGTGACGGTCATGGCGACGATCACGGTCACCGCCGGCGAACCGGTCACACGACCGCGAGCGGCAACTGGTTCGGGATCACCGGGGACGGGAGGTTGGACGAACCGGTCAGGTAGCGGTCCACCGCGTTGGCCACCGACCGCCCCTCCGCGATCGCCCACACGACCAGCGACGCGCCACGGTGCGCGTCACCGCACACGAACACGCCAGGCGCCCGCGTCTGCCAGTCCGACCCGCACCCGATCGTGCCCCGCGCGGTCAACGGAATGCCCAACCCGTCGAGCAACGGCATCCGCTCGACGCCTTCGAACCCGATCGCGAGCAGCACCAGGTCGGCGGGCAGGAGCTCGGCCTCCTCGGACGTCGGCACGACGGTCCGCCGACCCGACGCGTCCTTCTCCACGCGCACCTTGCGCAGCCGGATCTGCCGCACATGCCCGTCGGGGTCGCCGACGAACTCCTCCACGGCGACCGCGAACCGCCGTTCGCCACCCTCCTCGTGCGCGGCGTACGTACGCAGAATCCACGGCCACACCGGCCACGGCGAGCGTGTGTCGTCACGTCGCGAAGGCGGCTGCGGGTACTGGTCGAGCTGAAGCACCGACAGCGCACCCTGGCGGATGGCGGTGCCGTAGCAGTCCGCGCCCGTGTCGCCGCCGCCGATGATGACGACGTACTTGCCCGCCGCGTCGATCTCCGGCACGCCATCGCCCTCACATGCCCGGTTCGCCGGCACCAGGTGGTCCATGGCGAGGTGGACACCGTCCAGCTCGCGCCCCGGCGTGGTCCGGTCGTCACGCCCCCGCAACGCGCCCACCGCGAGCACCACCGCGTCGAACTGCTCCCGCAACTGCTCCACGGTCAGGTCGACGCCCACCTCGCACCCCGTCACGAACCGGGTGCCCTCCTTGCGGAGCTGCGCCAACCGCCGATCGAGGACCTTCTTCTCCATCTTGAACTCGGGGATGCCGTACCGCAGCAGCCCGCCGAGCCGGTCGTCGCGCTCGAACACCGTCACCTCGTGCCCGGCCCGGGTCAGCTGCTGCGCCGCCGCCAGCCCGGCAGGACCGGAACCGACCACGGCCACCCGACGGCCGGACGACACCTGCGACTGCGACGGCTGGACCAGGCCCTGTTCCCACGACACGTCCGCGATCGCCTGCTCGACACGCTTGATCGCAACCGCGCCGCCGGACATGTCGGACACCGCCAGCACGCACGCGGCCTCGCACGGCGCCGGGCACAACCGCCCGGTGAACTCGGGGAAATTGTTGGTGGCGTGCAACCGGTCGGACGCCTGCGCCCAGTCGCCACGCCGCACCAGGTCGTTCCACTCGGGGATCAGGTTGCCCAGCGGGCAACCCGCCGACCCCGAGTGGCAGAACGGGATGCCGCAGTCCATGCACCGGGTCGCCTGCGTGCGGACCTCGGCGTCGCGGACTTCGACGGGTGCGGCGGCGTAGACCTCACGCCAGTCACCGAGTCGTTCATCGGCGGGACGCTTCTTCGCGTCGGCACGGGTGTTCTTGAGGAAACCGTACGGGTCAGCCACGGGAAGCCTCCATGATCGCCTGGTCGACGTCGCGGCCTTCCGCACGGGCAAGCGTCATCGCTTCGAGCACGCGCTGGTAGTCGCCGGGCATGACCTTGGTGAACGACGCGGACCGCCGCGGCCAGTCGCCCAGCAGCGACGCCGCGACCGCGGAACCGGTGAACCGGTGGTGGCGTTCGACGATCTCGCGCAGCCGGCGCAGGTCCTCGCCGCCGGGGCGTTGCAGCTCGACCAGGGCTCGGTTGACCGACGCCGGATCGAGGTCGAGCACGAACGCGATGCCGCCCGACATGCCCGCGGCCAGGTTGCGCCCGGTCGGGCCGAGCACGACGGCACATCCGCCCGTCATGTACTCGAACGCGTGATCGCCCACGCCTTCCGCCACGACCAGCGCACCGGAATTGCGCACGCAGAACCGCTCGCCGACCCGTCCACGCAGGAAGATCTCGCCGGACGTGGCGCCGTAGCCGATCACGTTGCCCGCGATGACCTGCTGTTCGGCCGCGAACGGCGCGTCGGGGTGCGGTCGCACGACGACCCGTCCGCCGGACAGCCCCTTGCCGACGAAGTCGTTCGCGTCGCCGACCATCTCCAGCGTCACGCCACGGGGCAGGAACGCGCCCAGCGATTGCCCCGCCGAGCCGGTGAACGTCACGTGGATCGTGTCGTCGGGCAGGCCGTCGCCGCCGAACCTGCGTGTCACCTCGGCGCCGAGCAACGTACCGACGGTCCGGTTCACGTTGCGCAGCGGCAGTTCCAGGCGCACCGGGTGCGCGTCCTCCAGCGCGGCCTCGGCGAGCTGGAGGAGCGTGCGGTCCAACGCCTGGTCCAGGCCGTGATCCTGGTCGCGGACGCGGCGCTTGGCCGTGTGATAGGTGGTTTCCGGAACCGCGAACACCGGCGTCAGGTCCAGGCCCGCCGCCTTCCAATGGTCGACGGCCTCGTCGGTGCGCAGCACCTCGGCGTGTCCGACGGCCTCGTCGATGGACCGGAACCCGAGACCGGCCAGCAGTTCGCGGACCTCCCGCGCGACGAACTCGAAGAAGTTCACGACGTGCTCGGCCTGTCCGGTGTACCGGGCACGCAGGTCGGGGTTCTGCGTGGCGACGCCGACCGGGCACGTGTCGAGATGGCAGACGCGCATCATCACGCAGCCCGCGACGATCAGCGGTGCGGTCGCGAACCCGAACTCCTCGGCGCCGAGCAACGCCGCGACCACGACGTCCCGCCCGGTGCGAAGCGCGCCGTCGACCTGCACGGTGATCCGGTCACGCAACCCGTTGAGTAGCAGTGTCTGCTGCGTCTCGGCGAGACCGATCTCCCAAGGCGTGCCGGCGTGCTTGAGCGAGTTCAACGGGGACGCGCCCGTGCCACCGTCGTGTCCGGAGATCAGCACGACGTCCGCGTGCGCCTTGGCGACACCGGCGGCGACCGTGCCCACGCCGACCTCGCTGACCAGCTTGACGTGCACGCGGGCCTGCTCGTTGGCGTTCTTCAGGTCGTGGATGAGCTGGGCGAGGTCCTCGATCGAGTAGATGTCGTGGTGCGGCGGCGGCGAGATCAGACCGACGCCCGGCGTGGAGTGCCGGGTGCGCGCGATCCACGGGTACACCTTGTACCCGGGCAGCTGGCCCCCCTCGCCGGGCTTCGCGCCCTGCGCCATCTTGATCTGGATGTCGGTCGCGTTGACCAGGTATTCGCTGGTCACACCGAACCGCCCGCTGGCCACCTGCTTGACTGCGCTGCGCCGGCGCGGGTCGTGCAGGCGGTCGGGGTCCTCGCCGCCCTCGCCGCTGTTGGACCGGCCGCCGAGCAGGTTCATCGCGATCGCCAGCGTCTCGTGCGCCTCGGCCGAGATCGAGCCGTACGACATGGCACCGGTGTTGAAGCGCTTGACGATCGACGAGACCGGCTCGACCTCGTCGACGGGCACGGGTTCGCGGTCGGAGTCCAACGCGAACAGTCCGCGCAGCGTGCCACCCTGTCGGGCCAGGCGTTCGACCTCGTCGGTGTACTTGCGGTAGACGTCCTCGCGACCGGTCTTCGTGGCGTGCTGGAGCAGGAACACGGTCTCGGGCGAGAACAGGTGCAGTTCGCCCTCACGCCGGTACGAGTACTCGCCGCCGACCTCCAGCCGGCGGTGCACGCGGTCGGTCGGGTTCTCCGGGTGCGCGCGGCGGTGGCGCAGCGCGACCTCCTCGGCGAGGACGTCGAGTCCGGCGCCGCCGAGCTTGGAGACCGTGCCGGTGAAGTACTCGTCGAGCAGGTCCCCGGACAGGCCGACGGCCTCGAAGACCTGGGCCGCGGTGTACGCGCCGACCGTGGAGACGCCCATCTTGGACATGATCTTCAAGGTGCCCTTGACCAGCGCGGTCACGTAGTTGCGCACGGCCTTGCGCGACTCGGTCCCGGTGATCGCGCCCTGGTTGATCAGGTCCTCGATCGTCTCGAACGCCAGGTACGGGTTGACCGCCGCCGCGCCGTAGCCGAGCAGCGCGGCGATGTGGTGCACCTCACGGGCGTCGCCGGTCTCCACGACGAGCGCGACGCGCAGGCGCTCCTTGGTGCGCACGAGGTGGTGGTGCACCGCCGAGACGAGCAGCAACGACGGGATCGGCGCGAGCCGGTGGTCGGAGTCGCGGTCGGACAGCACGAGTGTGCGCGCGCCGCCGGCGATGGCCTCGGACGCTTCGCGTCGCACGCGTTCGATCGCGGACGCGAGCGCGTCACCACCACCGTCCACCTCGTACAGTCCGCTCAGGACGGTGCACGCGAAGCCGGGCAGGTCGCCGTCGTCGTTGACGTGGATGAGCTTGGCCAGCTCGTCGTTGTCGATCACCGGGTACTGCAGCTTGATGTGCCGACAGCTCGCGGGCGTCGGGTCGAGCAGGTTGTGCTCGGGTCCCATCACGCGCGACACCGACGTGACGATCTCCTCGCGGATCGCGTCCAGCGGCGGGTTCGTCACCTGGGCGAAGCTCTGCACGAAGTAGTCGTAGAGCAGCCGGGACCGCTGGGACAGCGCGGCGACCGGTGTGTCCGTGCCCATGGAACCCAGCGGTTCCTGGCCGGACAACGCCATCGGCGCGAGCAGGATGCGCAGCTCCTCCTCGGTGTAGCCGAAGGTGAGCTGGCGACGCACGACGCTCTCGTGGCTCTGCACCACGTGCTCGCGGTCGGCCAGGTCGCGCAGGTCCAGCAGACCGGCGTGGAGCCATTCCTCGTACGGGAGGTCGTCGGCGAGCCCGGCCTTGATCTCGTCGTCCTCGACCAGCCGGCCCTGCGCGGTGTCCACGAGGAACATGCGTCCGGGCTGCAACCGGCCCTTGGCCACGATCTGGTCGGCGGGCACGTCGAGCACGCCGGTCTCGCTGGCGAGCACCACGCGGTCGTCGGCCGTGCGCCACCACCGGGCGGGTCGCAGGCCGTTGCGGTCGAGCACCGCGCCGACGACCGTTCCGTCCGTGAACGTCACGCACGCGGGACCGTCCCACGGCTCCATGAGGCTCGCGTGGAACTCGTAGAAAGCGCGTCGCTTCGGGTCCATCGACGCGTGGTTCTCCCACGCCTCGGGGATCATCATGAGCACGGCGTGCGGCAGGCCGCGTCCGCCGAGGTGGAGCAGTTCGAGGACCTCGTCGAAGCTCGCCGAGTCCGAACCCTCCGGGTCGCAGATCGGGAACAGCCTGGTCAGGTCGCCGGGGATCAGGTCGGAGTCGAGCAGCGCCTCGCGGGCGCGCATACGGTTGCGGTTGCCGCGCACGGTGTTGATCTCGCCGTTGTGCGCGACGAACCGGAACGGGTGCGCGAGCGGCCAACTCGGGAACGTGTTGGTGGAGAAGCGCGAGTGCACCAACGCGATCGCGGCGGTGAGCCGCTCGTCGCGCAGGTCGGGGAAGAACGCGGGCAGCTGGCCCGTGGTGAGCATGCCCTTGTAGACGATCGTGCGCGCGGACAGGCTCGGGAAGTACACGCCGACGCCCGCCGCCGCGGTCTCGTGCTCGGCGCGCTTGCGCAACGCGTAGACGACGCGGTCGAGATCGACACCCGTGCGGTCGTCCGCGGCCACGAACAGCATCGCGAAGTGCGGCATGACCGAACGCGCGGTCGGGCCCACCCCGGCGTGGTCGGGGTCCACCGGGACGTCTCGCCAGCCCAGGACGTCGAGGCCTTCCTCGCCGGCGACGCGTTCGACGATCGTCACGGCCCGCGCACGCTCGTCGACGTCCTCGGGCAGGAACGCGATGCCCGCCGCGTAGGCGCCCTCGAGGGGCAGGTCGAACCCGGCCGTGGCGCGCAGGAACGCGTCCGGCAGCTGGAGCAGGATGCCCGCACCGTCGCCGCTGGTCGGTTCGGCACCGGCCGCGCCCCGGTGTTCCAGGTTGGCCAGCGCGGTCAGCGCGTCGACGACGATGCCGTGCGACCGACGTCCCTTGATGTCGGCGACCATCGCCACGCCGCACGCGTCACGTTCCGCGCGCGGGTCGTAGAGTCCCTGTGGGGACGGGATGGCGGAGAAGATCACTGCGCAGACCTCCTTCGTCGTCCTTGGTGAAAGAACGAGTTCCTCGTGTCCAGTTCCTGGAATCCGGCTTCTGGGCACGGGACGACGATGGCCCGCGTGTTGACGCGACTTTAACAGCCGCGAAACCGGGCGACACCATCCAATGGGTGATCCCGGTCCGAGGCGCGTAACGATTCGAGCGGGCGGAACGACGCCGGCGCCTGCCCGGTCACGCGGTGTCGAGCATAACCGACGAATGGCCGAACGCCGCCCGGTCGCACCCCCACCAAACCACCACTTCGAGTGACCCCTACAACGTCCCTTCGCTACTCCCGCACTCGATTCAAGGCCAATTCACCCATTCGGATCAGGACGGGTGCAGTGCCGCACGGAGCCGCGTCCGGTCGAGTCGCCCCTGCCACGCCGCGATCGCCAGCGTGCCGACGCCGTTGCCGATCACGTTGGTGATCGCGCGCGCCTCGGACATGAACCGGTCGATGCCCACGATCAGCGCGATGCCCACGGCCGGGATCGCGCTGTGCGCCTCGAACGCGGTCAGCGACGCGGCGAGCGTCACGAGACCCGCTCCCGTGACGCCCGCCGCGCCCTTGCTCGCGAGCAGCATGAACAACAGCAGTCCGACCTGCGTGCCGATCCCGATGTCGTGCCCGGTGGCCTGCGCGATGAACAGCGCGCCCATCGTGAGGTAGATGCACGTGCCGTCGAGGTTGAACGAGTACCCGGTCGGGATCGTGAGCCCGACGACCGACCGGTCCGCGCCCGCCGCCTCCAGCTTCGCCAGCATCCGGGGCAGTACCGACTCCGACGACGACGTGCCCAACACGACGAGCAGCTCGTCACGGATGTAGCGCAGGAACCGGAAGATCGAGAACCCGGTGACCAGGGCGACCCCGCCGAGCACCACGACGACGAACAGCACACAGGTCGCGTAGAACGACGCCATCAGCCACGCGAGCTTGCCCAACACCGCGCCGCCGAACTCGCCGACCGTGTACGCGATCCCACCGAACGCGCCGATCGGCGCCACGTACATCACCACACGGATGACGCCGAACAACACCTGCGCCACCGTGTCGAGCGCTTCGACGACACGGGCGCCCCGCGTACCGAGGCCCGCGACGGCGATCGCGACCAGTACCGCGACCACGAGCACCTGGATCAACTGGCCGTCGGTGAACGCGCCGACGAACGATTTCGGCACGAGCCCGAGGACGAATCCCGTCACACCGGTCTCGGCGGTCTTCGCGGCGGCGAGCGTCTGGTCGGCCACGTCGTCGACGAGCGGGACGTCGGCACCGTGGTGTCCCGGCCGCACGACGTTGACCACGACCAGGCCGATGACCAACGCGAACGTCGTCATCGCGGTGAAGTAGGCGAGCGTGCGCAGGGCGAGGCCGCCCGCACGGGCCAGGTTGCCCAGGCCCGCGATGCCGACGACGACCGTGCAGAAGATCGTCGGCGCGATCACCACCTTGACCAGGGCGACGAACAGGTCGGCGAGCCATTTCAGGCCGGCGGCCCGGTCGGGGAACAGGAAACCTACGGCGATGCCCGCCGTGATGGACACGAGCACCCAGAAGTAGAGGTGCCGGTACAGCGGTGTCCGACGGTGTTCTTCGGTGGCCACGTCACCCTCCGATCGTCACTCCTCGTGAGGATCGACACACGCATGGCGATCGGCAAGCCTCGGCGCGGATTCTTTGGAGTCCCCTTGCGGAGCCGTCCTGTATCGACCTTCGACGGCGGGCAACCGGCGTAGTGTGACTCGCGTCTCTTAGGCCGGAGCGTTTCCGGGGAGAGGTGTGGAGATGAAGCGGAGAATCGCGTTATTGCTCGCCGCAGTGTTGGGCATCACGCTGGTGGCGCCGGTGGCCGCGTCCGCGACGCCCGGGTATTGCGGCATCGCATGGGGATCGGGCGTCAAGAGCACGTGGCCCACGGTGTCCGGGGCGCTCACGAACATCCGGTCCGGACGTCAGGAGTGCTACGACCGGTTGGTGTTCGACTTCCGGGGCGAGAACGACGGCTACCACGTGCGGTACGTCGATCAGGTCACCCACGACGGGTCGGGCGAGCCGGTGCCGCTGCGCGGTGGGGCGTTCCTCCAGGTGGCCGTGCACTCGCCGGCCTACGACCCGGAGACGGGAACGCCCACGTACCCGGTCGGCGACCCGGCCGAGCTGGTGGACGTCACGGGGTACTCGACGTTCCGGCAGGTCGCCTGGGCCGGGTCGTTCGAGGGGACGACCACGGTGGGTCTCGGAGTCCGGGCGCGGTTGCCGTTCCGGGTGTTCACGTTGCCGGGACGGGTCGTGGTGGACGTCGCCCACTTCTGGTGATCAGCCGATTCCAGTCAGCCGCGTGGTCTCTTCTCGGGCCACGCGGCTCGGGCGTTCGACCGGGCCTCTTGTGGCCGGCTTTTCCGGGCGTCGCTTGCCATCTGTCCTTGATGGTCCGGGGGAAGCGTTCCAGCGGCTGGTGCTTGGTGGACGTGTCCGGAGCTGGGGACGGAAGCGTTTGCCGGTGCGTGTCGTACGGGGTCGGGGGCGGAAGCCTCCGCTGTGTGGTGGGTGTCGTCGTGGGGTGGTCGGGGAAGCGTGAAGGGCACGCTCGCCGCTGGGCAGACCACCGGAAAGGGGCTGTAGTGCCCTCCGAGTGCTGCCGTTGTGCGGCGGGGCGTGCGGTCAGGAGACCTGGTCGCGTTTGGCCGGTTCCGGAGCGAGGCTTGGGTCCGGGGAGGCGGTCAGTTCCGCTTTCTCCGGGGTGTCGTCGTCGGGTGACGCGGGGAGTTCCGGTTGGGACTCGGTGTCGTCCGAGCCCGACTCGGACTCCAGCTCCGGGGTGGACTTGGGGGCTCGGTCGATGACCTCGCGGTCGCCTCGGGACTTGGCCAGGAGCATGTAGATCACGGCGCCGAGGAACACGACCACCGACGTGATCACGTTGATGCGGATGCCGAACACCGGGGTGGCGGGGTCGGTGCGCATGAGTTCGATCCAGAACCTGCCGGCCGTGTAGCCGGCCACGTACAGGGCGAACGCGCGGCCGTGGCCCAGGCGGAAGCGGCGGTCGGCCCACACGACCAGGAGCGCCACCCCGAGGTTCCAGAGCAGTTCGTACAGGAACGTCGGGTGGACGACATCGATCGGCGTGAGGTCGGTGGCCACGCCGTTCAGGTCGTCCTTGATGCCGCTCGGGAGGGTGCGCTCGTAGATCTCCAGGCCCCACGGCAGCGTGGTGGGACCGCCGTACAGCTCCTGGTTGAAGTAGTTGCCGAGGCGGCCGATGGCCTGTGCGACCACGATGCCGGGTGCCACGGCGTCGGCCATCGCGGGCAGCGGGATACCCCGCTTGCGGCAGGCGATCCACGCGCCGACGGCGCCGAGCGCGATCGCGCCCCAGATGCCCAGGCCGCCGTTCCAGATCGCCAGGGCCTCCCACGGGTTGCGACCCTCGCCGAAGTACTTCTGGTAGTCGGTGGCGACGTGGTAGAGCCGACCGCCGACCAGACCGAACGGCACCGCGAACACGGCGATGTCGGTGACCTCGCCCTTGACGCCGCCGCGGGCGACCCAGCGGCGCTCGCCCCACCAGATCGCCACGACGATGCCGAGGATGATGCACAGCGCGTACGCCCGGATCGGGATCGGCCCCAGATGCCAGACGCCCTGGGGCGGGCTCGGGATCGCCGCGAGGTAAGTCGTCACCACGGCAACCACCGTAGTCGGTGGCCGTAGGCGGACTGTGAGGCCGGCGCGATTGTTACCGGTGGGCGGGTCGGCCGGGCGGGATGGGTCATGAGGTCAGCTTGACGTGGGGGTCCGACAAAACCGGGGGCCGCGAACGGCCCCCGGTCGTGGATTCACTCGAACGTGTGTGCGATTCAGGCCGAGGTGGCCACGCGACGCACGCCCTCGGCCAGTTCGCGGGTCAGGGCGCCGACCGTGCCCTGCTCCACCGCCGTGACGAACGCCGACCCGACGATCACGCCGTCCGCGAACGCCGCCAACTCGGCCGCCTGGTCGCCGCCGCGCACGCCCAGCCCCACGCCGATCGGCAACGACGTGTGCTCGCGCACCCGCCCGACCAGCGTCGGAGCCGCCGACGACACCACGTCGCGCGCACCGGTCACGCCCATCACCGACGTCGCGTAGAGGAACCCGCGCGACGCCCGTGCGGTCAGGTCGATCCGCTCCTCGGTCGACGACGGCGCGACCAGGAAGATCCGGTCCAGGTCATGCTCCTCGGACGCGGCCAGCCAGTCCTCGGCTTCGTCGGGCACCAGGTCGGGCGTGATCAGGCCGAGCCCGCCCGCCGCCGCCAGGTCGCGGGCGAACCGGTCGACGCCGTAGGCCAGCACCGGGTTCCAGTACGTCATCACGACCGGCTTGCCGCCGGTGGACGCCACGCTCTCCACCACGCCGAACAGGTCCCGGACCCGGAACCCGGCGCGCAACGCCGTCTCGGCCGCCGCCTGGATCGTCGGGCCGTCCATGACCGGGTCGGAGAACGGCAGGCCGACCTCCACGATGTCGCAGCCCTCGGCGACCATCGTGCGCAGGACGTCCTTCGAGCCCTCGACCGTCGGGAAACCGGCCGGCAGGTAGCCGATCAACGCCGCGCGGGACTCCGCCCGCGCGGTCGCGAACACCGATTCCAGCCTGCTCATGCGTCCACTCCCAGTCCGAACCACTTGATCGCGGTGTCCATGTCCTTGTCGCCGCGACCGGACAGGTTCACCAGGATCAGGCCGTCGGGACCGAGTTCGCGGCCGAGCACGAGCGCGCCGGCCAGCGCGTGCGCCGACTCGACCGCCGGGATGATGCCCTCGGTGCGCGACAGCAGCGCGAACGCGTCCATCGCCTCCTTGTCGGTCACCGGGCGGTACTCGGCGCGGCCGATGTCCTTGAGGTGCGAGTGCTCCGGTCCGACACCCGGGTAGTCCAGGCCCGCCGAGATCGAGTGCGCCTCGGCGATCTGGCCGTCCTCGTCCTGGAGCACGTAGGACATCGCGCCGTGCAGCGACCCGGGACGACCGGCGGTCAACGTGGCGCCGTGCCGCCCGGTGTCGACGCCGTCGCCGCCGGGTTCGAGGCCGACCAGCCGCACCGACGGGTCGTCGATGAAGCCGTGGAAGATGCCGATCGCGTTGGAGCCGCCGCCCACGCACGCCGCGACGACGTCGGGCAGGCGTCCCGCCTTCTCCAGGATCTGCTGCCGCGCCTCGATGCCGATGATCCGGTGGAAGTCGCGGACCAGCACCGGGAACGGGTGCGCGCCCGCGGCCGTGCCGAGCAGGTAGTGCGTGTCGTCGACGTTGGCGACCCAGTCGCGCAACGCCTCGTTGATCGCGTCCTTGAGCGTGCGCGAGCCGGTCTTCACCGGGATCACCTCGGCGCCGAGCAGCTTCATCCGGGCCACGTTCAGCGCCTGCCGCTCGGTGTCGACCTCGCCCATGTAGACGACGCAGTCGAGGTCGAGCAGCGCGCACGCGGTCGCGGTGGCCACGCCGTGCTGACCGGCGCCCGTCTCGGCGATGACCCGCTTCTTGCCCATCCGCTTGGTCAGCAACGCCTGACCCAGCACGTTATTGATCTTGTGCGAGCCGGTGTGGTTGAGGTCCTCGCGCTTGAGGAAGATCCGCGCCCCACCCGCGTGCGTCGCGAACTTCGGCGCCTCGGTCAGCAACGACGGTCGACCCGCGTAGTCGCGCAGCAGCCGGGCGAACTCGTCGAGGAAGTCCGGGTCGATGCGCGCCTTCTCGTAGAAGACCGTCAGCTCGTCCAGCGCCGCGATGAGCGCCTCCGGCATGTACCGGCCGCCCCACGGCCCGAAGTGGCCGCGCTCGTCGGGGTCGTGTGGCGTCGGCGTGAGCTGGCCGCTCGACAATGCGTTCTCCCTCACCGGCTCGGCCGGGGACAGGCCGGGTGCGAACCCGCCGTCACCAGCTTGTTCACCGCGACCTTGGGGTCGCCGCTCGTCACGAGGCTCTCGCCGACCAGCACCGCGTCGGCACCGGCGCCCGCGTACGCCATCAGGTCGCCCGGCCCGGACACCCCGGACTCGGCGATCTTGATCGTGTCGAAGGGCAGTCCGGGTGCGATGCGCCCGAACACGTCCTTGTCCACTTCGAGCGTGTGGAGGTTGCGCGCGTTCACGCCGATGACGCTCGCGCCCGCCTCCAACGCCCGGTCCGCCTCCTCGGCGGTGTGCACCTCGACCAGTGCCGTCATGCCCAGGGACTCGACCCGGTCGAGCAGCGACACCAGCGCGTTCTGCTCCAGCGCCGCCACGATCAACAGCACCAGGTCCGCGCCGTGCAGGCGTGCCTCGTGCACCTGGTACGGGCTGATGATGAAGTCCTTGCGCAACAACGGCACGTTCACCACGGCCCGCACGGCGTCGAAATCCGCCAGCGAGCCGCCGAATCTGCGCTGCTCGGTGAGCACGCTGATCGCCCGCGCACCGCCGAGTTCGTACTGCGCCGCCAGGTCAGCGGGCTCCGGGATCTCGGCCAGCTGCCCCTTGGACGGGCTGCGCCGCTTCACCTCGGCGATGACGCCGACGCCCGGCGCGCGCAGGGCCGCCATCACGTCCAGCGGCGGCGCCACCTTCGCCGCGCGTTCCCGCAGCACGTCGAACGGCAGCTCCGCCTCGCGCACAGCGAGGTCCTCGCGGACACCTTCGACGATGGATTCGAGGACGGTCATCCGAGCACCTCGCCCGACTCCGCGAACTCTTCTCCGATAGCAGTCTCCCGCACGTCACGCTCCCCTTCCCGCCACGAGGATGCTAACCCCGAAGGGGACACCCACCGGCCACCGGGTCGTCCCGTTCGTGCTGATTACCGAGGTTGTCGCGAGCCTACGTGCGCAAACGTGCGCGGTTCGACGAACTGTGCCGTCGACCGGGATCGTGACCACGTCACGGACACGCGGACGGTTCGGCGCACCGAAGGCGGGGTCCACTGTGGACCCGACCTCGGCGGTCACCCGGTCAGTCGCGACCCAGGGTGGGGTCGTCGCCGCGTTCGAGCGCGTCCCAGAACGCGCGTTCGGGGTCGACCACGCGCTTGGCCGCACCCGGTGTCCGGTGCCCGCGCAACAACCAGGGCATGGCACGTCCGCGTGCGAACAACACGACGCCGGCCGCGATCACGAGCACCGCACCGACCAGGGCGAGACCGCGACCGGCAAGCGGACCGTCGGTCATTGTCGCCGCCGCTGCCACCGCGGCACCCGCGCACGCGACCGGAACGCCGAGCAGCACGCGAACCCAGCCCGCCAACGCGACGGCGGCGGCGATCGCGGCCACGCTCAACGCCGCGACGGGGACGAGCGACGTGACCTCCTGGGCGCCCGTCCGCGCGACACCGGTGCCGCCGGGCACCCACGTCAGTTCCGCCGCACCCCACAACGCCGCGGCGCCCGCGAGCAACAGCACGACGACCGTCCACAGCGGCCTCTTGGCACGACGCGCGGCCAGGACAGCCGGATCCGGAACTCCCGGCGCCCTGTTCTCGGACGCCGTCTCCCCGGACGACTCGGCTCCCGACACCGCGCCTCCCGCCGACCCGGTCTCCGACTCGGCGCTCCCGGGCGTCACGCTCTCCGCGTCGACACCGGTCCCGGACACAGCCCGCGACTCCCTGCCGGTCGACGCCACAGTGCCTCTTCCCGCGCCTGTCGACGCCACAGCGCCCGTTTCCGCACCGGTTGCCGTCACGGTGCCCACTTGCGCACCAATCGGCGACACGGTTTCCGCTTCCGTACCGGTCGGCGCGGCCGTTCGCGCTTCCGTACCGATCGAGGACTCGGCTCCCGCTTCCGTGCCGGTCGGCGACACGGTGCCTACCGGCGTACCGGTCGGCGACACGGTTCCCGTCTCCGTGTCAGTCGACGCGACCGTTCGCACTTCTGTACCAACGGGCGCCACGGTGCCCATTTGTGTACCGGTCGGCGTGACGGTTCCAGCTCCTGTACCCGGCGGTGCGACGCTTTTCGATCCTGTACCGGTCCGGGGAACGGTTTTCGAATCCGTGTAGGCCGGTGGGACGTCTTGCGACCCCGTATCCGGCGACGGAACGGGCCGTGTTCCCGTGCCCTCCGGCGGAGCGGGGCGCGGCACGCCGTCGGTCGGCGGTGCGGGATCCGACTCCGTGGACGCCGACGAACCGGACCGCGAGTCCGCTCCCATCGCGTCGCGCGACCTGACGACGTCAGGCGGCGATTCCGCATCGGCCAAGGGTGTGGTTCGTGCCGTCGACGCGGTCGGCGGCACGATCGGCGGCTCCGGAACCGGCGACGGTTCCGTGCCCGGCCCGGTACCCGTCGACGACACGTCACCCGGTTCGCCGCCGGACGCCGGGACACCCGACGCCGATGTGCGCGAGCAGGCGTCGGGCGCCGGCTTGTCAGACACGGGCCGGGTCCACCGCCGGGGCCATGGTCTGCGCCGTGGCGATCGCCGACAGCACCGCACCCGCCTTGTTCAGGCATTCGTTGTCCTCGGCGACCGGGTCCGAGTCGGCCACGATGCCGCCACCCGCCTGCACGTACGCCACCCCGTCACGGACCAGCGCGGTCCGGATCGCGATCGCGGTGTCGGCGTCGCCCGCGAAGTCCAGGTAGCCGACGACGCCGCCGTACAGGCCGCGCCGCGTGGGCTCCAACTCCTCGATCAGCTCCATCGCGCGCGGCTTCGGCGCGCCCGACAGCGTGCCCGCCGGGAAACAGGCCGCCACCGCGTCGAACGCGGTGCGCCCCTCGGCCAGCTCGCCGCTGACCGTCGACACGATGTGCATGACGTGGCTGTACCGCTCGACCTTGAAGAAGTCGACGACCGTGACCGAGCCCGGTTTGCACACCCGGCCCAGGTCGTTGCGGCCGAGGTCGACCAGCATCAGGTGCTCGGCGCGCTCCTTGTGGTCGTGCAGGAGGTCCTTCTCCAGCAGCGCGTCCTCTTCGTCGTCGACCCCGCGCCACCGGGTGCCCGCGATCGGGTGAGTGGTGGCCTTGCCGTCCCGGACCGTGACCAGGGACTCCGGACTGCACCCGACCACGTCGAAGTCGTCCAGCCGCAGGAGGTACATGTACGGGCTGGGGTTGGAGGTGCGCAGCACGCGGTAGATGTCCAGCGCGTCGGCGGAGGTCGGCATCTCGAACCGCTGCGACAGGACGACCTGGAACGCCTCACCAGCGCGGATCGCGGCCTTGGCCTTCTCGACCGCCGCGTAGTGCTCCTTCTGGGACCTGCGGCGGACGAACTCCGGCTTGGGCCGGGAGAACACGGCGACGGTCGGTGGCGCGGGGCTCTGGAGGTCGAGCGTCATCCGCTCCAGGCGCTCGACCGCGTCGTCGTACGCGGCGTCGACGCGTTCGGGTGAGTCGTCCCAGTTGATGGCGTTGGCGATGAGCGTGACGGTGCCCTCGTGGTGGTCCAGCGCGGCCAGGTCGGTCGCCAGGAGCATCACCAGTTCGGGGACCTGGAGGTCGTCCTCAGCCAGCGACGGCAGCCGCTCCAGCCGGCGCACCGCGTCGTAGCCGATGTAGCCGACCATGCCGCCGGTCAGCGGCGGAAGTCCGGGCAGCGGGTCGGTGCGCAGCACCTCGATCGTCTCCCGCAACGCAGCCAGCGGGTCGCCGCCCTCGGGCAGGCCGACCGGACGGGTGCCCAGCCAGAACGCCTCGCCGCCGGTCGCGGTGAGCGCGCCCGCGCTGCGTGCGCCGACAAAGGACCAGCGCGACCACGAGCGGCCGTTCTCGGCCGACTCCAGGAGGAACGTGCCGGACCGGTCGCCGGCGAGTTTGCGGTAGAGGCCGACGGGGGTCTCCGCGTCCGCGAGCAGCCTGCGGACCACGGGCACGACCCGCCGATGCGCCGCGAGTTCGCGGAACTCCTCACGGGTCGGGCTGATCTCCCCGAGCCCCGTTCCAGCACCGATGACGCTCACCATGGACGTCATTCTGCCGTGGCGCCCGCACCACCCCGTGCGCCACCCATTTCATCACTTGTTGAAATAATTCCCCCCAACCCGCAGAATGGTGGGATGAGCGAACCGGAGCCGCCATCCGCACCCCGCCGTCGGGGACGTCGCACGGGCGGCGAGGACACCAAGGCCGCGTTGCTCACCGCCGCGCGCGAAGTGTTCGTCGAACGCGGTTACGAACACGCGACCGTGCGCGCGATCGCGTCACGTGCCGGTGTCGACGCCGCGATGGTCAACCACTGGTTCGGCGGCAAGGAGGGGTTGTTCGCCAAAGCCGTGCTCCAGGTGCCGTTCGACCCGTCCGCGATCATCGCGCGGCTGATCGACGGACCGGCGGACGCGCTCGGCGAACGGGTCGTGCGCACGTTCCTGTCGGTGTGGGACGCGACGGACGGCGGCCAGTTCAGCGCTCTCGTGCGCAGCGTGACCTCACACGACGGCGTCGCGACCGCGTTGCGCGAGTTCTTCGTGAACACGCTGATCGGACGGGTGCTCGCCGCGATCGACGCCGACCACCGCGAGCTGCGCGCCACGCTGATCGCCACGCAGATCTTCGGCATGGGCATCGTGCGCTACGTCGTGCGCTTCGAACCCTTCGCGAGCATCGACGCGGAAACGCTGGTCAGGGCGATCGCGCCGAACCTCCAGCGCTACCTCACGGGCGATCTGGGCTGAGCAGGACGTCCGCGTCGAAGCACGTGTCGTCGCCGGTGTGACACGCGCCGCCGGTCTGGTCGACGGTCAGCAGGAGGGTGTCGCCGTCGCAGTCCAGGCGCACCTCGTGCACGTACTGCGTGTGCCCGGACGTCTCCCCCTTCACCCACAACTGTCGTCGGCTGCGGGAGTAGTACGTGGCACGCCGTGTCGTGAGCGTGCGGTGCAACGCCTCGTCGTCCATCCACGCGACCATGAGCACCCGACCGGTGGTCCGGTCCTGCGCCACGGCGCACACCAGACCGTCGGCGTTGCGCTTGAGCCGAGCGGACAGGGACGGGTCGAGGGTCACCGGCGGCCTCCGAAGTGCAGCAGTGCGGAACGGGTGTTGAGCAGGACGAGTGCGAGTACGTGCACCGCACTGAGCAGGCCGGACAGCACGCGCAGCCACACCGGTCCCTCGTTGAGGGTGGCGAGCAGGTGCACGAGGCCGATCAGTCCGAACACCGCGGAGGCGAACGTCCGCGCGAACCGCACGCGGGTGAGCAGCGCGCCGACGGCGAGCAGTTCGAGCGCCGCGACGATGATCGGGAACCGCAGCCAGCCCGGATCGGACTCGACCTGCCACAGCACGAGTCCTTCGAGGACGAACACCAGTGCGGCGCCAGCGCCGATGGCCAGCGCGCCGAACACCTCGATCGGCACGTCGGGACGTCGCATCACCGGACCACCACTCCCGCGCGGCGCAGCTCGTCCTTGACCTCGGCGATGCGCAGCGTGCCGAAGTGGAAGACGCTCGCGGCCAGCACGGCGTCCGCGCCGGCCTCGACCGCGGGCGGGAAGTGCTCCACCGTGCCCGCGCCGCCGCTGGCGATCAGCGGCACGTCCACGACCGCACGCACCCGGCGGATCAACTCGTGGTCGAACCCGTTCTTGGTGCCGTCGGCGTCCATGGAGTTCAGCAGGATCTCGCCGACGCCGAGTTCCTGGCCGCGCGCGGCCCACTCGACCGCGTCGATGCCCGTGCCCTTGCGCCCGCCGTGCGTGGTGACCTCGAACCCGGACGGGGTCGGCTGCCCGTCCGCCGGCACGCGACGCGCGTCGACCGACAGCACGATGCACTGCGCGCCGAACCGGCGTGACAGCTCGCCGAGCAGTTCCGGGCGCAGGATCGCGGCGGTGTTCACGCCGACCTTGTCCGCGCCCGCGCGCAGCAACTTGTCGACGTCCTCGACGCTGCGCACGCCACCGCCGACGGTGAGCGGGATGAAGACCTGCTCGGCGGTGCGGCGCACGACGTCGAACGTCGTCTCACGGTCGCCGGAGGACGCGGTCACGTCGAGGAACGTCAGCTCGTCCGCACCCTCGGCGTCGTAGAGCCGGGCCAGTTCGACCGGGTCGCCCGCGTCGACGAGGTCGGTGAAGTTGACGCCCTTGACCACCCGCCCCCGGTCGACGTCCAGACAGGGGATGACACGTACCGCGACCGACATGGCATGCAGCCTACGGGGACGTGCGCCCGTCGTACGCGGCGCGGGCGGCCTGGATGACGGTGCGGTGGCGGTGCGCCCAGTCGGTGAGCTGGAGCAGGGAGGCGTGCAGCTCACGGGCCATCGGGGTGTGCGCGTATTCCACTTTGGGCGGGACCGTGGCGTGGACGGTACGGGTCAGCAGCCCGTCGCGTTCCAGCGTGCGCAGCGTGAGCGTCAGCATGCGCCGGCTGATGCCCTCGACGGCCCGTTCCAACTCGGTGAACCGGATCGGGCCGTGTGCCGCAGCGACGAGAACGAGGATGCTCCACTTGCCCGCGACGCGATCGAGGACCTCCACCACCGGGCACGCGTGCGCCACGATTCCATCGGGCGTGACCTCGACGGACACATCGCTGTTCCCCTGGGACACGAAAGTGCCTCCTTCCGCCGCTCCCGATGGTCACAGAACATGGCCCCTGTTACAAGTCATGCACCAAGGAGAGGCCATGGAGAACGGATCACGTCGGACGGCACTCGCGGTGCTGTGCGTGTCGGCGCTGATGGTGGTCGTGGACCAGACGGTGGTGAGCGTCGCGCTGCCGGCGATCCGCGACGACCTGGGGTTCACCGCGACGGGACTGGCGTGGGTGGTGAACGCGTACGTGCTGCCGTTCGGCGGACTGCTCCTGCTGTCCGGGAGGATGGGCGACCTGCTCGGACGCCGTCGCGTCTTCGTCGCGGGTGTCGGCGTGTTCACGCTCGCGTCGCTGTGCTGCGGGTTGGCCGGGAACGCGGCGGCGCTCGTCGCGGCGAGGTTCGCGCAGGGTGTCGGCGGCGCGATGGCGACGGCCGTGACGCTCGGGATGATCGTGTCGCTGTTCCCGGAACCCGCGACGCGCGCCCGCGCGCTCGGCGTCTTCGGGTTCGTCCAGGCGTCGGGCGGTTCACTCGGTTCGTTGTTGGGCGGTGTCGTGACACACGCTGTCTCGTGGCCGTGGGTCTTCCTCGTGAACGTGCCCATCGGGGTGTGCACGATTCTCGTTTCCCGACACACGCTGCCGCACGAAACCGGTTTCCGGACACGGGTGGATGTCGTCGGCGCGGCACTTGTCACGACCGGTGTCACGGCGGCGGTCTACGCCGTGGTCGCCGAACCGCTCGTCGGCGTGGTCGCGGTCGCGTCGCTCGGCGCGTTCGCGTGGTGGGAGACGGTGGTCGCGGAACCGCTGCTGCCACCACGCCTGCTCCGGTCGCGGACGCTGGTGGGTGCGAACGTCGTGCAGGCGTTGATGGTCGGCGCCGCGTTCGGGTTCCTCTTCTTCTCGGTGCTCTACCTGCGGGAACGGTTGAGCTTCGACGCGTTGACCACGGGCCTGGGCATGCTGCCGGTCGCGGTGGTGATCGGTGCGGTGTCGCTGGGCCTGTCGGCACGGCTGACGACGCGGTTCGGCGAACGCCCGGTCCTGGCGACCGGACTCGTGCTGCTCGCCGCCGGACTGGCGGGGTTCGCGCTCGGACCGTCGTCGTACCTCGTCACGGCGCTGCCGGCGATGGTGGCGCTGGGCACCGGGTTCGGCTTGGCGATGCCCGCGTCGACCATGCTCGGCATGGCCGCGGCGACGGAACGCGACGCGGGCGTGCTGTCGGGCGTGCTCGGCACGACCCAGCAGATCGGTGGCGCGTGGGGACTCGCGGTGCTGACGGTGGTCGCGGCCCGGGGCGGGTACGGAATCGCGTTCGGTACCGCCGCCGTGTTCGCGATCGCGGCGCTCGCCGTCGCGCTGTTCGCGTTCCGATCGCGGACTAGCGTTGCCGCATGACTCTGGGTCGCGAGAAGTACGTCCTGCTGACCACCTACCGGAAGTCGGGCGAAGGCGTGCCGACGCCGGTCTGGGTCGGCGAGGAGGACGGTGCGCTCTACGTGTGGTCGACGGCGGACGCGGGCAAGGTCAAGCGCATCCGGCGCGACGGCCGCGTCCACATCGGACCGTGCGATCTCCGCGGTCGCCCGACCGGCGACCAGGTCGAGGCGCACGCGGAACTGCTCGACGCCGAGGGCAGCGAGTTCAGCCGCCGGCTGATCGCGCGCAAGTACGGCCTGCTCGGCAGGTTGACGCTGCTGGGCAGCCGGCTCAGGCGTGGCCGACAGGGCACGATCGGCATCCGCGTCATTCCGTCAACCCAAGGTTGACGCACCACGCACCGTCAACCTACAGTTGACGAGTGGTGATGACGCCCGTCCAGTTGACCGACCTGATCGTCGCGGTCGCCCAGGAGCACGTCGACCCGTTGACGAGGCTGACCTCGGCCGTCGAGCTCAGCGGTCAACTCGACGAACTCGGCGACCACCTCATCGGCCACTTCGTCGACGAGGCCCGGCGCTCGGGTGCGAGCTGGACCGACATCGGCGCGAGCATCGGCGTGACCAAGCAGGCCGCACAGAAGCGGTTCGTCCCCCGCGAGTCGGTCGAACCCGCCCGCACGCCGAGGTACACCGACCGCGCGCACCGGGTCGTCGTGCTGGCCCGCCACCACGCCCGGTTCAGCGAGCGGATCGGTACCGGGCACGTGCTGCTCGGCCTGCTCGACGAGTCCGGCGGGCAGGCGGCCAAGACGATCGCCCACCTGGAGGCGTCCGACGGCACGACCCGCATGGTCGTGCTGGCCGAACTCCGCGACACCGGGCCGCGCCCGGACCCGCAGCCGTTCAGCGCGCACTGCACGAAGGCGCTGGAGCTGGGAGTCCGGGCGTCGCTGCGGCTGGGTCAGCCGTTCGTCGGCACCGAGCACCTCCTGCTGGGCCTGCTCGCCGAAACCGAGGGCACGGCGGCGAAGGCCCTGGCGGCGACCGGCGTGACGCTGGAGGACGCCGAGTCCCACATCGTCGCCGAGTTCCGCCGGGCGATCAGCGGCGTACAGCCGCCAGCGCCTCGGGGAGCGTGAACGCGCCCGAGTACAGCGCCTTGCCCACGATCGCGCCCTCGAGTCCGTCGCCGGTCAGCGCGGCGAGCGCGACCAGGTCGTCCACACTGGACACGCCGCCGGACGCGACGACGGGCGCGTCCGTGCGCGCGCACACGTCGCGCAGCAGGTCGACGTTCGGACCCTGCAACGTGCCGTCCTTGCCCACGTCGGTGACCACGTAGCGGGCGCACCCCTCGCGGTCGAGGCGCTCCAGCACCTCCCACAGGTCGCCGCCGTCCTTGGTCCAGCCACGCGTGGCCAGCCGGTGCCCCTCGGCGGTGATCCGGACGTCGAGGCCGACGGCGATCTTCTCGCCGTGCTCGGCCAGCACCTTCGCGCACCACTCGGGGTGCTCCAGCACCGCCGTGCCCAGGTTGACGCGCGCACAGCCGGTGGACAGCGCGGCGGCGAGCGACTCGTCGTCGCGGATGCCGCCGGTCAACTCCACCTTGACGTCCAGCTCGCCCACGACCCGGGTGAGCAGTTCGCGGTTGCTCCCCCGCCCGAACGCGGCGTCGAGGTCGACCAGGTGCACCCACTCGGCACCGTCGCGCTGCCACGCGAGCGCCGCGTCCAACGGGTGGCCGTAGTTGGTCTCGGTGCCGGCTTCGCCCTGGACCAGTCGGACGGCACGACCATCGGCCACGTCGACGGCCGGGAACAACGTGAAAGTCACCCGGACACCCTAATACGCGCGGCTCGGGGTGCCCGAGCGCGGGTTTCGCGTGGGTATTCCGGGGTGCCCGGGTGGAGGACTCGCGGATTACAGGGACTTGAGCCAGTTCCGGAGCAGGTGGGCGCCGGCGTCGCCGGACTTCTCGGGGTGGAACTGCGTCGCGCTCAGCGCACCGTTCTCCACCGCGGCCACGAACGGGTCGCCACTGTGGTCGGCCCATGTGACCAAAGGCGCGCGCAGCGTGTCGGACGATTCCAGCGTCCACTTCCGCACCGCGTACGAGTGCACGAAATAGAACCGCGTGTCGTCGTCGAGTCCGTCGAACAGCACGGAGTCGCCGGGCGCGCGGACGGTGTTCCAGCCCATGTGCGGCACGATCGGCGCGTCGAGCCGCTCGACCGTCCCCGGCCACTCCGCGCAGCCCTCGGTGCGCACGCCGTGCTCGACGCCCTCGTCGAACAGGATCTGCATGCCGACGCAGATGCCCAGCACGGGACGGCCGCCGGCGAGTCGCCGTCCGATCAGCCGGGCGCCCCTGACCTGCTCCAACCCGGCCATGCACGCCGCGAACGCGCCGACACCGGGCACGACGAGGCCGTCCGCGTCGAGCACCGCGTCGGGATCGGCGGTCACCTCGACGTCCGCCCCGACCCTCTGGAGCGCACGCTCCGCCGACCGCAGGTTGCCTGATCCGTAGTCCAGTACGACGACTCGTGCCACGTCACCAGGCTAGGCCAACGGCGCACCGCCCTGCGTCACCGGGACCACCGGCAGCACCATGTTGATGGGCAGCGCCGACCGCTCGGGCAGGTTCGTGATCCACGTGTCGGCGCGGCCCTCGTCGACCAGGTCGCGCACCTCGGCGACGTCGGCGGGCAGGTCGAGCGTCCCTTCGACGGCTTTGAGCCGCCACCACCGCACCGTGCCCACGAGGGGACGTGCCCGCCCGCGGTAGCCGGTGTCCGTCCCGTCCGACCACACCTCGGCGTGCTCGTTCCACCGCACGAGAGTCGCCTGTTCGGCCACGTCACGGCTGCGCCCGGCGAGCTTCTGCGCGTCGGCGAACCCGATCCCGCGCCGGGGCAGCAGCACCGTCCCGGACACGACCGGGACGAGTGCCGCGGGTCCGGCGCCCGCGCGGTGCAGGTTGCGCTGCAACTCCGCGGTGGGCGCGGGTGTCCAGATGAGTGTTCTAGGCACGCTCACGGCCGGAGATCATGCCGCAGCCGACGAACGCCCGGACATCCGACGCGCGTCGGGTTCCGCGTCACACCACCGGGTGGTCGAACAACCGGTGCGCCGCCGCCGCGATCCCGACCACGTCGAGTTCGTGCGCGGCGTCGTGGTCGTCGGCCGTGCCGTACGCGCGCAATTCCGCGTCACGTCGCACGCCCAGCGACCGCAACCGGTGCGGTACGTCGGACAACGCGACAGTCACCTCGTGCGCGGACGTGCCCTCCAGGTAGGGCTCGACGAGGAGTACGTCCGCGTGGTCCACACCGGACACGGCCGCGCGCAGCCCCGCCGCGTCGAACGGTCGCACCGTCGTCGCGTACAACACGGTCACGTCCAGGTCCGCGGTCGCGGCCAGCACCGTGTCCAGCGTCGTCCCCACCGACACGATCACGCCTCTGCGACCGGAACGGATTCTTGTCGCGGCCGGTGTGACAGGAACGGTGCGCGTATTGCTCCGCAGCGACAGTCGGATGTAGATCCGATCGTCACGTGACAGCGCGTCGGACACCAGCGGTCCGACCTCGTCGGGGTGACCGGGCACGACGACCGTCCACCCGGGCAGCGTGTCGAACAGCGCCACGTCGCCGGGCGCCTGGTGCGTACGTCCCCACACCGGGGCGTCGTAGGACGCGCCGATGCTGACCAGCAGTCCGCCTACGTCCTGGTGCCCGAAGTCGAGCTTGATCTGCTCGAACGGCCGCTCGACCAGGAACGGCGCGTAGGTGTGCACGACCGGGCGCAGACCGCTGAGCGCGAGTCCGCTGCCGACGCCGACGAGCGCCTGCTCCCGGATGCCGACGTTGATCACGCGCTCGTGCGGCGCGAACACGTCCCGCGAGATCTCCGCGAGCACGACCGCGATCCGGGGGTCGGTGCGCATGGCATCCTGGACCGTCGACACGAACACCTCACGCATGGTCTTCACCGCGCACCCCTGATCCGGGCCACGACCACGTGCGGACGTCCGGCGTGCTCACGCGTCAACGAGTCGAACAGCCCCTCCTGGTCGCGTCCGTCCACGGTGGACGAGGACCAGCCCTCCACCTCGAACCGGGTCGCGACGCCACCGGGCCAGCCGGTCGTGCCCGACTCGTTGTCCACGACCACGACGACGAGGTTGTCCAGCCCGAACCGCCCGGCGATCGCGATCGCCTCGTGATTGCTGCCCTCGTCCAGCTCGGCGTCGCCGACGAGCACGAACACCCGCGCGTCCCGCCCCTGGAGTCGCAGTCCCATGGCCATGCCGACGCCGATGGGCAGCCCGTGCCCGAGCGACCCGCTGCCGATCTCCGCACCCGGCACGAGCACCCGGTCGGGATGTTGGCCCAACGGCGAGTCGAACGCGGTCCAGTCGTCCAGAGTGGACGGTTCGAGGAATCCCTTCGCGGCGAGCACGGCGTAGTACGCCATCGGCCCGTGCCCCTTGGAGAGCAGGAACCGGTCGCGGTCGGGGTCGTCGAGGCGCGAAGGGGAGACGTCGAGGACCAGGTCGTAGAGCACCCACAGCACGTCGAGGGTCGACGCGGCGGCCCACTCGTGCTTCTCGTCGCCGGTCATCCGGGCGAACAGCGCCGGGATGTCCGCGAAGCGTGTCGCTGTCATGCATCCACGAAACAATCTCCACTTAACTGGAGGTCAAGTACGATGGCGGCGTGAGCAAGCTGCCGGACATGCTGACCATCGGCCAGGTGGCCGAGCGCAGCGGGGTGCCCCACACCGCGTTGCGCTTCTACGAGGAGCGCGGCCTGATCTCGTCCGAGCGCACGGCGGGCAACCAGCGCCGCTACCCGCGCACGGTGCTGCGCCGGCTCGCGTTCATCCGCACCGCCCAGCGCGTGGGCCTGACGCTGGAGGACGTGCACGCCGCCCTGGCCACGCTGCCGGAGGGCCGCACGCCGACCAAGACCGACTGGCACCGGCTGTCCACGACGTGGCAGACCGAACTGGACGCGCGAATCGACGCCCTGCACCGACTGAGGGACCGGCTCACGTCGTGCATCGGCTGCGGCTGCCTGTCGCTGCGCAGCTGCTTCCTGACGAATTTCGACGACAAGCTCGCCGCCGACGGTCCGGGCGCGCCGAGGCTGAAGCCGTCGAGCGAGGGCGGCACCTGAAATCCTTGGCCCGCGGCGTCGGGTCCGTGGTGCACTGACGGCCGTGGAAGAGAGAAACATGGTCCGCTTGTCGAAGCGGATGTCACGACACCTGCGGCACGCCCCGCAGGAGATCGGCCTGACCCCGGACCCGGCGGGCTGGGTGGACCTGGACGCGTTCGTCGCCGCGCTGCGCGTGCCACGCGACCACGTGCTGGAAGTGGTGGAACGCGACAACAAACAGCGGTACGCCGTCGAGGACGGCCGGATCCGCGCCAACCAGGGCCATACCATCGAGGTCGACCTCGACCTGCCGGCGACCGAACCACCCGCCGTGCTCTACCACGGCACGGCCGAACGCGTGGTGCCCGAAATCCTGGACAAGGGCCTGCGGCCCATGCGTCGGCACGCGGTACACCTGTCGACGGCGGTGGACACCGCCCGTCAGGTCGGCGGGCGCCATGGCCGTCCGGCCGTGCTCGTGGTCGACGCGGCGGCCATGCAGGAGGCCGGGCACGTGTTCCGGGTCAGCGCCAACGGGGTGTGGCTGGTCGACGCGGTACCGCCGGAGTTCCTCAGCGGTCTGTGACCTGGTCCGACACCCGCCGGGCCAGCCACGTCAGGCCGTCCGCGATCTCGGCGGAGGTCAACCCGCGCACGTCGCGCTGGTACTCGTACACCTCGGGTGCCAACGGTGCCAGCAGGGCATCCACCACGGCCGCCGGTGCCGCGCCGGCGAGCAGGTCCTCGACGTGCCGTCGCCGGAACGCGTAGATCTCGCCCCGGAACCGGGCACGTCCGGTCTCCGCGCCGAGCACCAGGTGCAACTGCCGGTCGAGCAGGTCCACCGACGCGCGGAAGAACGCCACGAGCCGGTCGACCGCCGGAGCACCGGGCCCCAGCGGGGGGTGCACCGTGCAGCACGTGGTCGCGCAACCGTGCCTCGTGGACCTCCAGCAACGCCCGCGCGACCGACGCGGGATCGGGGAAGCGCCGGTACAGCGTGGCCCGGCCGACTCCCGCGGCACGGGCGATGTCCTCCATCGTCACGACGTCGCGCGACGAGGCGAACAGCCGATCGGCCGCCGCCAGCACCCGGGCCCGGTTGCGTGCGGCGTCGGCGCGCTCGCGTGGCGCGGACGCCCCGCCGCTGCCGGGGCCGGACATGCGATCCACGATACGCACCGGCCAACCGGACCGCAGGTCCGCTGATCAGGCCGGATACCCTCGACGATCAGCCCAGGTACCAGGCCACCGCGCCACCGAGCGCGACGACGACGAGCACGGCCAGCGCGATGGCGAGTCCGCGCGTCGTCTTCCACGTCGCGTACACGCCGCCGGCGAGGAACCCGGCCAATGCGAGCAGTCCGATGACGACCAGCGTCTTGGTCACAGCACACCCTTGGTGGAGGGCACGACACCGCCGACGCGCGGGTCCGGTTCGACGGCCGCGCGCAGCGCCCGGGCGACTGCCTTGAACTCGGCCTCGGTGATGTGGTGCGGGTCGCGGCCGTATTCCACGCGCACGTGCAGTGCGATGCCCGCGTGGAAGGCCAGGCTGTCGAACACGTGCCGGTTGAGCACGAACGGGTAGTTGCCGCCGATCGTGAACGCGTTGAACTGCTCGGGTTCGCCGATGTGCACGCAGTACGGCCGCCCGGACACGTCGACGGCCGCGTGCGCGAGCGTCTCGTCCATGGGGATCCAGCAGTCCCCGAACCGGCGGATGCCCCGCTTGTCGCCCAACGCCTCGCGCAACGCCTGGCCGAGCACGATCGCCACGTCCTCGACCGTGTGGTGCGCGTCGATCTCCACGTCGCCGGTCGCGCGCACCACGAGGTCGAACGACCCGTGCACGCCCAGCGCGGTGAGCATGTGGTCGTAGAACGGCACGCCCGTGGAGATCTCGACCTGTCCGCTCCCGTCGAGGTCGATCTCCACGTACACCGACGACTCACTGGTGCTGCGTTCGACCTTGCCGACCCTGCTCACCGCTCGACCTCCGCGCTTGCCGCGAGGAACGCGTCGTTCTCCTCCGGAGTACCGATCGTCACCCGCAGATGTCCCGTGATCCCGACGTCCCGGATGAGGACGCCGCTGTCCAAGTAGGACCGCCACGCGGCGCGTGCGTCCGAGAACCGTCCGAACAGCACGAAGTTCGCGTCGCTGGGCACGACCGCGAACCCCAGGTCGGCCAACGCCGCCGCGACCCGGTCCCGTTCGGCCGACAGCGTCGCGACCGAGCCGAGCGTCTGGTCGGCGTGCCGCAGCGACGCCCGCGCGGCGGCCTGCGTGAGGGCCGACAGGTGGTACGGCAGGCGCACCAGCAGCAGGGCGTCGACGACGGCGGGCGCGGCGGCCAGGTACCCGAGCCGCCCGCCCGCGAACGCGAACGCCTTGCTCATGGTCCGGCTGACGATCAGCTTCCCCGCGTACTCGTCGAGCAGCGTGATCGCGCTTTCGCGGGACGAGAACTCCGCGTACGCCTCGTCGACCACGACCACGCCGGGCGCCGCGTCGAGCAACGCCTTCAGTTCCGCGGTGGGCACGCTCTGCCCGGTCGGGTTGTTCGGACTGGTCACGAACACGACGTCGGGACGGCGTTCGGCGACGACCTCGGCCGCCTTGGCGGTGTCCAGCGAGAAGTCGGCACGCCGGGGCGCGGGCAGCCAGTCGGTGCGCGTGCCCGCGGAGATGATCGGGTGCATCGAGTACGACGGCTCGAAGCCCAGCGCCGTACGGCCGGGACCGCCGAACGCCTGGAGGACCTGCTGGATGATCTCGTTGGAGCCGTTGGCGGCCCACAGGTTCCGGTGCGTCAGCGGCACGCCGGTCGACGCGGCAAGGTAGGCGGCGAGGTCCGTGCGCAACGCGACGGCGTCCCGGTCGGGGTAGCGGTGCAACTCCCCCGCCACCTCGGCGACCGCCGCGACCACGTCGGCGACGAGTTCGGGCGTGGGCGGGTACGGGTTCTCGTTGGTGTTGAGCCGGACCGGGACGTCCAGCTGCGGCGCGCCGTAGGGCGTGCCGCCACGCAGGTCTTCACGAAGCGGGAGGTCGGACAGCGACACCCGGCCACCGATCGGGGTCACCGGCCGAACCTCGCGGTGACGGCCTCGCCGTGCGCGGGCAGGTCCTCGGCGTTCGCCAGCGCCACGACCTTGGCGGCCACCTCGCGCAACGCGTCCTCGCTGTAGTCGACGACGTGGATGCCGCGCAGGAACGTCTGCACGGAGAGTCCCGACGAGTGGCGCGCGCAGCCACCCGTGGGCAGCACGTGGTTGGACCCGGCGCAGTAGTCGCCCAGCGATACCGGCGAGTGCGCGCCGACGAACACCGCACCGGCCGCGCGGACCCGCGCGGCGACCGTGCGGGCGTCGGCCGTCTGGATCTCCAGGTGCTCGGCGGCGTAGGCGTCGACGACCCGCAACCCATCGTCCACAGTGGACACCAGGACGGTGCCGGACTGCCGGCCGCGCAACGCGGTGCGGACACGTTCGGCGTGCTTGGTCGCCGCGGACCGGCGGTCGAGTTCGGTGTCGACGGCGTCCGCGAGCTCCTCGGACGTGGTGACGAGCACACTCGCCGCCAGCGGGTCGTGCTCGGCCTGGCTGATCAGGTCCGCGGCGACGTGCCCGGCGTCGGCGGTGTCGTCGGCCAGGATCGCGATCTCGGTCGGCCCGGCCTCGGAGTCGATGCCGATCAGGCCGCGCAGCAACCTTTTCGCCGCCGTGAGGTAGATGTTGCCCGGACCGGTGACCAGGTCCACGGGCGCGAGTTCGGAGCCGTCGGTGTCGACGCCGCCGTGCGCGAGCAGCGACACGGCGACCGCGCCGCCCACCGCCCACACCTCGGTCACGCCCAGCAACGCGGCGGCGGCCAGGATCGTCGGGTGCGGGCGTCCGCCGAACTCCGCCTGCGGCGGCGAGCAGACGACCAGCGACTCGACGCCCGCGATCTGGGCGGGCACCACGTTCATGACCACACTGGACGGGTAGACCGCCAGGCCGCCGGGCGCGTACAGGCCGACGCGGGCGACCGGCACCCAGCGTTCGGTGACCGTGCCGCCGGGCACGACCTGCGTGGTGACGTCGGTGCGCCGCTGGTCGGCGTGCACGCGGCGGGCACGGGTGATCGACTCCTCCAGCGCCTCGCGGACCTCGGGGTCGAGCGCTTCGAGCGCGGCGCCGAGTTCCGTCACGGGCACGCGCACCGACTCCGGGCGCACGCGGTCGAACCGCTCGGTGTACTCCAGCGCCGCCTCGACGCCCCGGTCCCGTACCGCCTCGACGATCGGCCGCACCTGATGCAGCACCGTGTCCACGTCGACCTCGGCGCGCGGCAGGGCGGCGCGCAGTTCCGCCGGTGACGGGACTCGACCTCGCAGGTCGACGCGGTTGAGCATGCGCCAAGGGTAAGCGGTCCCCTATTCCGTCAACTGTCAGCCCGGCCGGCGAGTGGTGAAACCGACAAACGGAGGCTTACCGGCATCGGATCACCACGTCACGCTGCGTAGGCAACTCTCCGTCGCCAACCCTGCCTGATGATGGAGGACCCCCATGCTCACCAAGCGCCGCGGCCTCGTCGCCGCAGCCGTCGGTGTGTGCCTGGCCCTGGTCGTCCCCGTGCACAGCGGTTCGGCACAGCAGCCGACCGCACAGCGCGACGACCGGACCGTGTTCGAGATCACCGCCGCGACACCCGAAGCGCGCTCGCGCGTGGCCAAGACCGGCGTCGACGTGCTCGGCCTCGTCGGCGACAAGCTCACCGTGATCGCCGAGCGCGGTCAGCGGTTCGCGCTCGCCGCCACCGGGCTCCCGGTGCGCGCCGTCGGCAGCGCCGAGTCCCAGCTCGCCGCGCTGGGCAAGGTCGACTTTGCCGACCCGCAGGTCGGCAAGCTCGACTTCCCGTCCGGGTACACCGCTTACCACAACTACGCCGAGACCGTCGCCGAGCTGAACCAGACCGTGCGCGACCACGCCGACCTGGTGAAGCTCCAGAGCATCGGCAAGTCGCACGAGGGCCGCGACATCTGGGCGTTGAAGATCAGCAACAGCCCGGCGACCGACCAGGCGAAGCCCGAGGTGCTGTTCACGTGCAACCAGCACGCGCGTGAGCACCTGACTGTGGAGATGTGCTTGCACATCATCAAGCGGTACACGGACAACTACGCGTCCAACGCCACGATCAAGAACCTGGTCGACAGCCGCGAGATCTGGGTCCTGCCGATCGTGAACCCGGACGGCAAGGAGTACGACATCGCGTCCGGGTCCTTCCGGGCGTGGCGCAAGAACCGCCAGGGCCCTGGCACCGACCCCAACCGGAACTGGGGTTACCAGTGGGGGTGCTGCGGCGGTTCGAGCGGGAGCACGTCGTCGGAGACCTATCGCGGGCCGTCGGCGTTCTCGGCGCCGGAGACGCAGCGCGTGCGTGACTTCGTGAACTCGCGTGTGGTCGGCGGTGTGCAGCAGATCAAGACGCACATCGACTGGCACACGTACTCGGAGCTGATCCTGTGGCCGTACGGGTACACGTACAACGACACGGCTCCGGGGTTGGACGCCACGCAGCAGAGCGCGTTCTCGACGTTGGGTCGGCAGATGGCGTCGCGCAACGGGTACACGCCGCAGCAGTCCAGCGACCTGTACATCACGGACGGGTCGGTCAACGACTGGATGTGGTTCCAGCACAAGATCTGGAGCTACACCTTCGAGATGTACCCGAAGACGTCGAGCGGGACGTCCGGGTTCTACCCGCGTGACACCCAGATCGGACCGCAGACGACACGCAACGACACGGCGGTCGAACTGTTCCTCCAGTACTCCGACTGCGTGCCGCGGATCATCAACCGCACCTGCTGACCGGTGAGGACGCCGGGCCGTCCCGCACAGGGGACGGCCCGGTACCGCCGCAGTCGGGAACGAAACGGACCCGCGGTCGAACCGGACCGACAGTCAAAGCGGACCCATGGTCAAAGCGGACCAACGGTCGAACCGGACCGATGGTCGGCTTCACTCCCACCCGCCGCCATGTCGCTGGATCCCGCCCGGCGCACACTCCCGCTCCGCGCACAGCACCGGTACGAACCCGCATCGCGTACCAGCACCGGTACGAAGTCCCATCGGCGTACCGGCACCAATACACGAAGCGTCCGCGTGCCCCATCCGCTGCTACTTCCGCGTTTGCGTGCAACGTCTGGTGCGCGACCGCGTTCGGCACACCACCCCGTGCACCATTCGCATCACGCGCACAACGTCGGTACACGACTCGCGTCGCGTACGCCGAGTCGCGCATGACCGCATTGCGCACACAGCACTGGTACACGACCGCATCGCGCACACGGCGCCGACGCATGATCGCGTTCGGCGCACGGCCCGTGTACACGAACTGTGCGCCGCACCGTCACGCGGTCCCGACCGCCGCCACCGCCTCGTCCAGTTGCGCGGGGTCGACGAAGTAATGCGGCGACGCACGCACCACCGTCGTCAAGCCGCGGCGTGTCATGTCCAGGCGTGTCGAACTCAGACCGCTGGTCGTGACCGTGACCCCATGTGCGGCGAGGTGTTCACGTACTTCGCCCGGATCCGTGCCCTGTTTCGTGAACGTCACCAGACCCGCGTGACGTGCGCCGAGATCGTGCACTTCCACACCGGGCACCTCGCGCAGTCCCGCACGCAACCGGTCCGCGCGGTCGGCGACCTCGGCGGTGATCGTGTCGAGCCCCAGGTCGAGCGCGTACCGGGCGGCCGTGATCAACCCGAGCCGATCGGCGACGGAGCACTCCCACAGTTCCAGCACACGCGCGTCGTCACGGAACCGGAACTCGCGTTCACCGGTCCACTCGCCGCCGTGCAGGTCGACCAACCGGGGACGCAGTCGCTCGCGCGCGTCGCGGCGCACGACCAGGAACCCGGTCCCGCGCGGGCCGCGCAACCACTTGCGGCCCGTACCGGTCAGCAGGTCGACACCGAGTTCGCCCACGTGCACGGGCAACTGTCCGACCGACTGGCACGCGTCGAGCAGCACCAGCGCCCCGACCTCGTGCGCGGCGTCGGCCACCGGACGCACCGGGTTGACCAGTCCGCCGTTGGTCGGCACATGCACCAGCGACACGAGCTTGACCCGTTCGTCGAGCAGCGCGCGTACTGCGTCGACGTCCACCTGGCCGTGCACGTCGGACGGGATGACGTCGACCACCGCGCCGGTCTCGGCCGCGCGTGCCAAGATCGGCACCGCGTTGCCCGCGTACTCCGCCTCCGTCACGAGAACGCGATCGCCTACCGCGAGCGGCACCGCGTCGAACACCGAAAGCCACGACCGCGTGGCACTGTCGGTGAACGCGATCTCGTCCCGTTCGGCGCCGAGGAGCCGGGCGAACACCTCGTACCCGGCGTCGAGATCGGCCGCACGCTCCTGCGCGGCGACGTACCCGCCGACCTCGGCCTCACGCCGCAGGTGCCCGATCACCTCGTCCAGCACGGACGACGGCGGCAGCGACGAGCCCGCCGAGTCGAGGAAGACGCGCGCCGCGCCGGGCGTGTCGGCGCGCACGGAAGCCAGGTCGAACATGCTCGTCCCCCAAAGCGACGACTACTTGGCGGTCCACTTCTCCAGGTTCCACCACGGGCCCCACGACAGGGCACCGTGCCGGTGCGGGTCGACGACCTGCTCGTACCCGTTCCAGTTCTCTCGCACCACGTAGGTGTGCTTCACCGAGGCGAGGACCACCAGTCCGGGCGCGGTCGCGTACGCACGTTGGGACTGCTTGTACGCGGTCGCGCGCTGACCCGCGTCGAGCAGCGCGCGTCCCGACTCCAACGCGGCGTCGACGGAGGTGTTCGAGTAGCCCCACGGGTTGCCGGTGTGCAGCACGCGGTACGCGGCCAGGTCAGGGTCGAACGGGCTGCCGTCGCCGTGCAGCAGCGCGTCGGTACCCAGCCGGGGCGTGATCGAGTCCCAGCTCAGACCCGCGAGCTGCACGTCGACACCCACGGCGCGGGCGTCAGCGGCGAACGCCGTGGCCAGGTCGGCGCGCACGACGTCGCCGATCGGGTACATCAACGTGAATCGGGCGACGACGCCGGCACGTGCGCGCAAACCGTCGCCACCGCGTGTCCAGCCGGCGGAATCGAGCGTCTGCTCGGCGCGCGCCTTGTCGAACGCGAAGTCGACCTCGGTCGTGGCGAACTCGGGCAGCGCCGCCGGCAATGGCGCGCTCGCGGGCGTGCCCTGGCCGCCGAGCAGTCCGTCGACGAGCTTCTTGCGGTCCACGGCGTAGTTGAGCGCGAGTCGCATCGCGGGGTCGCCGGTGACCGGACCGCTCGGCAGCGTCACGGAACGCAGGTCGGCGGACTCGTGGGTGAGCACGCGCAGGTCACCGGAACCGGAAAACCCGGCGGCCAGGCGCGGCGGCAACTCGGTGCCGTCGAACTCGTTGTCACGCATGCGCTGCGCGCGCGTGTTGTCGTCGGGCACGAACACGACCGTCAGTTTGCGCACCTCGGGCACGCCGCCGAAGTACGTCGGGTTGGCCTCGAGCACGAGCCTGTCGCCCTTGCGCCACTCGACGACCCGGTACGGGCCGGTGCCGACGGGCTTGATGTCGGCGAGCGGAGCGCCGGTGAGCGACTCGCTGGGCAGGATGCCGAGCGTAAGCAGATGGGGGAACGCGGCCCACGAATGGTCGAGCGTGAAGCGCACGGTGTGCACGTCGAGCTGCTCCACGCCGGTGAGTCCCGCGTAAGTCGCCCGTTCGGTCGAACCCGTCCGGGGATCGAGCAGGGCTCGGTACGTGGCCACGACGTCGTCCGCGGCGAACGGCGTGCCGTCGCCGAACGTGACGTTGTCGCGCAACTTGACCGTCCACGACAGGCCGTCGGCGGCGGGTACGGGTACCTCGGACGCGAGTTGCGGTCGCAGCGACGCGTCCGCGCGGTGCTCCACCAGACCGTCGTAGATCTTGGACACGCCCTCGACGCCGTAGCCGAGCAGGGGGTTCAGCGACGTCGGCTCGACACGGTCGGCCAACACGATCGCGCTGCCGTCCGAGGTCCCCTCGGCGCTCGGCGTGGTCGACCCCGTGCATGCCGCCGCCGAGGCGACGACCAGGGAAAGGGAGAGCAGCATGGAGCGCACGGACTCTGACACTACCTAGAGTGTGGTTCATGCGTGTCGCCCTCTGCCAGATCGCCTCGACCGCCGACCCCGAGGCCAACCTCGACCTGCTGCGCGCGGGTGTCGACCAGGCGCACGGGGCGCGTGTGGTGGTGTTCCCCGAGGCGGCGATGTGCCGGTTCGGCGTGCCGCTGGGTCCGGTCGCGCAGCCGCTGGACGGTCCGTGGGCGAGCGCGGTGCGGAAGTTGGCGGACGCGGCGGGCGTCGTCGTGGTCGCCGGCATGTTCACCCCATCAGCGGATGGCCGAGTGGTGAACACACTTCTCGTGACCGGCGGTGACCTGCACGTGGGCTACGACAAGATCCACCTGTTCGACGCGTTCGGGTTCGCCGAGTCCAGGACCGTCGCGCCCGGCACCGAACCGGTCACCGTGACCGTCGACGACGTCACGTTCGGACTCGCGACCTGCTACGACGTCCGCTTCCCCGAACTGTTCCGCACCCTGGCCGACCGGGGCGCGACCGCGGTGCTGCTCGGCGCGTCCTGGGGTGCCGGTCCGGGCAAGCGCGAACAGTGGGAACTGCTGGTCAGGGCACGTGCGCTGGACAGCACGTCGTACGTGCTCGCGTGCGGGCAGGCCGACCCCGGTGTCGATCACGGCGGCGCCCCGACGGGCATCGGGCACAGCCTGGCCGCGTCGCCGTTGGGCGAGGTGCTCGTCGGGTTGGGCCCGGAGCCGGGTGTCGTTATGGTGGACGTGGACGACGCGGCGGTGGCACAGGCCCGCCGCACCCTGCCGGTGTTGGCGAACCGCAGGCTGTCCTCCGCCGGGTGACCCACCGTCGAGTGGGTGCCGACAGTCCGTTCCACGCACCGGGGTAGTCCGCCCACACGGGGCGAAACAGACGACACCACGGGAGGCGGCCACCATGAGGCGCCAGGCCAACTCGAAGAGGCTGTACGACTGCGCGGTGCTCGACCGGCGCGGCGACCGGATCGGCTCGGTAAAGCGGGTGTGGCTCGACGACCACACCGGTCGACCGCGCTGGGCGTCCGTGCACACCGGCTTGATCGGATCGGAAACTTTCGTCCCTCTCCAGGGCGCGCGTGTCGGCGTCGGGCACATCACGGTGCACGTGGACAAAGAACGCGTCCAGGACGCGCCCCACGTCCACGTTCGCGACCACCACCTGTCGCCGGACGAGGACGCCCGCCTCTGTCGGCACTACGGCGTCGAACTCTGACACATCGCGGTCGACGTGGAAGCACTCGTGTGCCGCGACGCGTACCGAACCCGCCCAGCGAACCGGACCGGCGGTCCGTTCCGGTGTGACCGGCATCCGCGCGGATCCGGACCGGCTCCGAGACGGACGGGCACGACCACGTCGGACGTCAGCGCAGGTCCATCCCCAGGTCGAGGGCCGGTGCCGAGTGCGTCAACCCGCCGACTGCGAGGTAGTCGACGCCGGTCTCCGCGTAGACCCTGGCCACGTCGAGCGTCAGTCCACCCGACGCCTCCAAGCGCACCCCATGCGCCCGGCGGACGGCCTCGGCGCACTCTGCCGCGGTGAAGTTGTCCAGCAGCACCAGTTCCGCGCCCGCCGCGACGGCTTCGTCCAACTGGTCCAGTGAGTCGACCTCGACCTCGCACGGCAGGTGCGGTGCGTGTGCGCGGACGGCGGCCAGCGCGGCGGTCACCGAACCGGCCGCCTGGACGTGGTTGTCCTTGATCAGCACCGCGTCACCGAGCCCGAGCCGGTGGTTGACGCCGCCACCGCACCGCACCGCGTACTTCTCCAGCAGCCGCAGGCCGGGCAACGTCTTACGGGAGTCGCGCACGGCCGCACCGGTGCCCACGATCGCGTCCACCCAAGCGGCGGTCGACGTCGCCACGCCCGACAGGTGGCACAACAGGTTCAACGCGGTGCGCTCCGCGGTCAGCAGCCCGCGCACAGGTCCGCGCACCACGAGCGCGGGCTCACCGGGGACGGCTTTGTCACCGTCGCGCTTGCTCTCGACCACCTCGACGTCGACGACCTGGCGGAACACCTCCAACGCCACCGGAATGCCGGCAAGCACCCCGTGCGCCCGAGGCGTCAACTCCGCCACCGACACGGCGTCGACGGGCACTGTCGCCTCGGTGGTCGCGTCGACGCCGTACCGCAGGTCCTCGTCCAACGCCGTGCGGATCACCCGACGCAGATCGTCCTGGTCCAGCCCGGTCGTCATGCCCACTCCCTTATCGAATCGTCGAATCCGCCGACACGGCAACCGACTCGCGTACCGGACGGTGGAACGTTCCCACTACTGCCGTCATGCACCCCGCGTGGTTCCCGCGCTCGTAACCGCATTTCCTGAGACGGGCCAATCCCCCAAAGTAACCGGACCGACGGTCCGTTTACTGCGGACACCGCCAACCCCTCGACGGCGGGCGTCGGACCTGTGACGTGCACGTGGCGCGGTACGCCGACCGAGATCGTGACACCACGACGTCACCCGCCTGCCTACCGAGACGAAATCCGTATCCGGGTGCGGTACACAAACCGTTCGCGTACCGCGCCCTGGTCGAGCATGCGAGTCACGCAACACCCCGTGCCGCCACGGGATCGGCGAGTACCGGCTGGCCCGACGGGTTGAGTCGAAGCAGTTGGCTTCGTTGCCAGCGCACGTCGTCGCGCGTCGTGAAGTCGGTGCGCACGTGACAGCCACGCGACTCGTCACGTTCGGCCGCCGCCGCGATCAACGCCCGCGCGGCGAGCGTCAACGCCGCGTCCTCGACCGCGCGCTTCGAGTCGAGCACGGTGTCCACCGTGGACAGGTCGAGCACCGAACCGACGACCGCGAGCCCTTCGGCGTCGCGACCGATCGCCGCGTATCGGCTCATGACCCGCTGCAACGAGTCCCGATCCGCGACCGGCGCGGTCGGCAGCCCGGGGTTGCCCACCGACTTCACGACGACACCGAGCGCCAGGTCCGCCGCGACCGCTTCGGCCGCACGCGTGCCCACGACCAGCCCTTCCAACAGGCTGTTGGACGCCAGCCGGTTGGCCCCGTGCAACCCGGTACGAGCGACCTCACCCGCCGCGTACAGGCCCGGCACACCGGTGCGGCCGTCCACGTCCGCCACTACGCCGCCGCACGCGAAGTGCGCCGCGGGCGCGACCGGGATCGGGTCGACGGACGGGTCGACCGCCGCGGTGACGCACGCGGCGTACACGGTCGGGAACCGACGCGCGAAGTCGGCGATGCCGGTCGCGTCGAGGAACACGTGGTCGTCGACGCCGCCCGGACCTGCCGCCATGTGCCGGGTGATCGCGGCGGCGACGACGTCGCGCGGCGCCAAGTCCTCCAACGGGTGCACACCGCGCATGACACGTGCACCGGTCGCGTCGACGAGCACGGCACCTTCACCGCGCACCGCCTCGGTCACCAACGGACACCGACCGCGCGCGCCGCGTCCGGTGTAGAGCACGGTCGGGTGGAACTGGACGAACTCCACGTCGGCCGCCACCGCGCCCGCGCGCAACGCGAGCGCCAATCCGTCACCCGTGGCCACCTCGGGGTTGGACGTCGCCTGGTAGAGCTGCCCGAGACCGCCACTGGCCAACAGCACGGCAGGCGCGGTGAGCACTCCGGGGACACCGTTGCCGTCCAAGACCAGCAACCCGCACACATGACCGAGCGGCGTGCGCACGGCATCGACCGCGACGTGGTCCTCCAACACGGGCACACGCCCGTCCACCGCCGCGGCGAGCAACGCGCGCTCGACCTCGGCGCCGGTCGCGTCCCCGCCCGCGTGCACGACACGGAACGCGGAATGTCCACCTTCACGGGTACGTGCCAGAAAACCGTCGGCGCCGGTGTCGAAGACCGCGCCACGTGCACGCAGCCGTGCGACAGCGGCGGGACCGTCCGCGATGATGGCGCGCACGGCGGCTTCGTCGCACAGTCCCGCGCCGGCGACGAGCGTGTCGGCGACGTGTGCCTCGACAGAGTCACCGTCCTCGTGCTCGTCCGCCAGCACGACGGCGACACCACCCTGGGCCCACCGCGTGTTGCCGTCCCCACGCCCGGCCTTGGTCACGACCAGGACGCGCAGACCGAGTTCGCGGGCCCGAAGCGCTGCGGTCAGACCCGCAACGCCCGTGCCGACCACGACCAGGTCGGCGCGGGCCTCCCACAGCGGGCCGCTCGGCGGGGTGTTCACTCGCCGCCGCCGGGCTTGCCGATCTCGATCATGCGCTGCACGGCGCCCTTCGCACGACGCGCGGTGTCGGCGTCCACATGCACCTCGTCGAGCCCGTCGCGCAGGCAGCGCAGCAGGGCCGTGGGGGTGATCATCTTCATGTACCGGCACGAGGCCCGGTCGTTGACCGCCCGGAAGTCGATCTCCGGCGCGGCGCGGCGCAACTGGTGCAGCATGCCGATCTCAGTCGCGACGAGCACCGACGTCGCGCTCGTCGCACGGGCCGCGGTGATCATGTCGCCGGTCGAGAGGATCTTGACCTTCTCGGCCGGGACGGTCCCCTCGCCCGCGAGGTAGAGCGCCGACGTGGCGCAGCCGCACTCGGGGTGGATGAACAGGTCGGCGTCCGGGTTCGCGGCGGCGCGCTCGGCCAGTTCGGGACCGTTGATGCCCGCGTGCACGTGGCACTCGCCGGCCCAGATGTGCAGGTTCTCGCGCCCGGTCTCGCGCTTGACGTGCGCACCGAGGAACTGGTCGGGCAGGAAGAGCACCTCGCGGTCCGCCGGGATCGACGCGACGACGTCGACGGCGTTCGACGACGTGCAGCAGATGTCGGTCTCGGCCTTCACCTCGGCGGTGGTGTTCACATAGGACACGACGACCGCGCCGGGGTGCTCGGCTTTCCACGCGCGCAACTGCTCACCGGTGATCGAGTCGGCCAGCGAGCAGCCCGCCCGCTCGTCGGGGATCAGCACGGTCTTGTGCGGGGCCAGGATCTTGGCGGTCTCGGCCATGAAGTGCACGCCGCAGAACACGATGGTCGACGCGTCGCTCGCCGCGGCGATGCGGCTGAGCGCGAGCGAGTCACCCGTGTGGTGCGCGATGTCCTGGATCTCGGGCAGCTGGTAGTTGTGCGCCAGGATGACCGCGTCCCGGCGGCGTGCCAGTTCCAGCACCTCGTCCCGCCATGCCGCGTCCGGGGCGATGCCGTCGTACGCGCCGTCGGTGGTCCGCTCCACATAAGCGGTAGCGACCATGGGTCCTCCTCGTGTTCCGGGTTTTCGCCTTTCGGGCGAAAACAGGGCCGATAGTATCAGCGGATGGGGCTCGCGGGACATGAGGTGCTGGCCGCAGTGCTCCAGGTGAGAGCCGGATCACTCCAGGTCATGCTGTGGCAACGCGCACGGGAACCGCACGCTCACCGGTGGTCCCTGCCCGGCGGCGCACTGGGCGATCGCGAGGACGTCGAGGCGTCCATCCGGCGTCAACTCGCCGAGAAGGTGGACGTGCGCCAACTGTCCCACGTGGAGCAGTTGGCGGTCTTCAGCGCACCGTCGAGGGTCCCCGGCGGCACGCGCGTGGTGGCGACCGCGTTCCTCGGCCTGGTGCCGTCGTCGATCGACCCGGTCGTACCCGGCGACACGTCCTGGTACCCGGTGTCGGCGCTGCCGCCGTCGGCGTTCGACCACGAGGCGATCGTGCGGCGCGCCCGCCACCGGCTGGCGGCGAAGCTGTCGTACACCAACGTCGGCTTCGCGCTCGCGCCGCCGGAGTTCACGATCTCCGCGCTGCGGGCGCTGTACTCGGCGGCGTTGGGGTACAAGGTGTCAGCCACGAACCTGCAACGCGTGCTGTCCCGACGCGGATTGCTGGAAGCGACGGGCGCGACCGCGCCCCCCGGACCGTCGGGCGGGCGTCCCGCCGCCCTGTTCCGGTTCGTGTCCCGGGAGATGCGGGTGACCGACCCGTTCGCCGTGCTGCGACCACCGGCCGCCCGTAGCGTGGATTCGTGAGACTCCCCCTGTTCCCGCTGGGCACCGTGCTGCTGCCCGGCGCGGCCCTGCCCCTGCACGTGTTCGAGCCGCGCTACCGGCAGCTCACCGTGGACCTGCTGTCGGGCGAGGTGCCCGACAGGACGTTCGGCGTGGTCGCCATCCGCCAGGGCTGGGAGGTCGGCGCGGACGGCGCGGAGTCGCTGCACGAGGTCGGCTGCTCGGCGGTGCTCGACGACGCCCGAAGGCTGCCCGACGGCCGGTTCGACCTGGACACCACAGGCGGGCGCCGGTTCCGGCTGCTGGACGTCGACGATACCGCCGCCCCGTACCGGATCGGCGAGATCGAGTGGTTGCCGGACACCGCCGAGCCGCCGGGCATGGCCGACGTCCTGCCCCGGCTCGTGGACAGCGCCCGTGCCGCGCACGGCCGCTATCGCGCGGCGGCGGGCGACCACCCGTCACGCGGCGGACCGGACGCGGCCATCCCGCCGCACGAACTCGCGTACGCCCTGGCCGCGGACTGCGTGCTCACCGCGGAGGACCGGCAGCTCCTGCTGGAAGAGACTTCTGCGTCCCGTCGCCTACGGCTGGTCCGCACGGTGCTGCACCGCGAGGCGGGCATCCTCACCGCGCTCAACGCCATCCCGGCCCCGCTGTCCGAACTGGGTCACCTGCCACACCACAACTAGTAGGGCTTTGTTAGGTGCTGTTGACTTGCGGTTTTTGTGGGGTGGTTGTGGCCTGGAGGGGTCGTCGGCAGGTGTGACAGACGCCGGTCCAGGCCGCGAGTAAGGCTTGGAGTTCGCGCAGGACGGCGTAGAGGGTCAGTCCCGCGCAGGGGCTTTTGGGGTGCGGCGCAGCCGAGTGCAGATCGCCTGGGCGACGGAGGCGAGGGTGACGTGGCGGTGCCAGCCCAGCCAGGAGCGGCCCTCGAAGTGGTCCAGGCCGAGCCCGTCCTTGAGTTCGCGGTAGTCGTGCTCGATGCGCCACCGGATCTTGGCCAGTTTCACCAGGTCGCGCAGCCGGATGTCGGGCGGGAGGGTGGAGAGCCAGTAGTCGGTGGGCCGGGGTTCGCCGGTGGGCCATTCGGCCAGCAGCCAGCATTCGGGCAGGCTGCCGTCGGCCGCCCTGGGAATGTTGCGATTGGCCGGGCGCACCCGCAGCGCCAGGAAGCGCGAGCGCATGGTCGCGGCCGGGTTGCCGGCGCTCGTGCGGGAGCCGTGGCGCCAGAGCACGAACCGCCCCGCCGAGCGTCCCGCCTCGGTGACCAGGGTTCCGGCGGTGACGGGCTTGTCCGGGTAGGTCGTCTTCGTCGGTGGGCGGCCGGTGCCCGACCAGCTCGGCGGGACCGGGGCCGACGTGGCGGGATGCAGGCTGGTGGAGGCCGAGACCGCCACTGCGTAGGTCAGGCCGCGGTCGGTCAGCCCCTGACGGAAGGCGGTGCTGTCGCCGTAGGCCGAGTCGGCCACCACCGGCCGTCGGGGCATGCCCCAGCCCAGCAGCTCGTCGATCATGTCCAACGCCAGCCGCCACTTCTCCCGGTGCCGCACCTGGTCCGGGATCGAACACCGGGCCCGCTTCCGCGCGATCTCCGCGGCTGCCGACTCGTCGTCGGCCTTGGCGTCGTCCCACGACTCGGGCAGGAACAGTCGCCAGTCCACCGCCGCCGAGGTCCAATCCGTCACGGCGTGCACGCTGACGCCGACCTGACAGTTGCCCCGCTTGCCCAACGCCCCGCAGTACATCCGCGCCACCCCGGGCGAGGAAGTGCCGTCCTTGGGGAAACCGGTGTCGTCCACGGCCAACGCGTCCGGATCGACGAACCCCGCCGCCCACACCGCCAACCGGCGTCGGACCTCGACATGGTCCCAGGTCGAGGTCGTGACGAACTGCTGCAACTGCTGATGATCGACGCCGAGGCGTTCGGCCATGGGCTGCATCGACTTCCGTTTGCCGTCCAACAGCAGCCCACGCAGATACAACTCGCCCGTCCCGCGCTGATCACGACGGGCGAACCCGCCGAACACCCCCGCGGCGAACTCCTCGATCACCGGCCGAACCTCGGCCATCTCCTCCGGCGTCACCGCCGCAGGAGACCACACCACCCACACATCCCATCACTCGACCTAACAAAGCCCTACTAGGAGCTGTTTGGGGTTCGGATCTAGGAGCTGTTTGAAGTTCGGATCTAGGTGGGCCCGGTGGTGTGCTGGTTGGGCTGGTAGAACACGGATGTGGCGCGTTTTGATCTGACCGATGCCGAGTGGGCGTTGATCGAGCCGCATATGCCGGTGGCGGCCACCGGGCCGTTGCCACGTCGGGTGCGGGAGCAGTTCAACGGGATCCTGTGGCGGTTCCGCACCGGGTCAGGCTGGCGTGACGTGCCCGAACGGTACGGTCCCTGGTCCACCGTCTACTCCCGGTTCAACACCTGGGCGAAGACCGGAGTGTTCCAGACGCTGATGGAGGCGCTGATCGCCGAGGCCGCCTCCCGCGGACAGGTCGACCTGGAACTGGTGAGCGTGGACTCCACGATCGTGCGGGCACACCACGAATCGGCCGGACTCGCGGTGACCGGGGAGACCCTTGACGCGCTGGAACAGGCGTTGACCGAGGAAAAAGGGGCTCCGTTGCCCGTCCAGCGGAGCGTGCTGCGGGTGGTGCGTCGCGGTCCGCGCCGGACACGACCGACGCGGGCACATCTGCCGGTCGGGACCGTGCCGCCCGTAGGCGCCGTCGGAAGGCGCGGGCTGCGGCGGCCGGGCTCGGCCGGTCCCGGGGCGGGCTGAGCAGCAAGGTCCACACCGCGGTCGACGCCGCCGGGCTGCCGTTGGCGTTCGTGCTCACCCCTGGCCAGGCCGGGGACAGCCCGCAATTCCGGACGGTGCTGGACCGGATCCGGGTTCCCGGCCCGGTCGGAAGGCCGCGCACCCGTCCGGACGCGGTGGCCGCGGACAAGGCGTACTCCTCCAAAGCCAACCGGGCCTACCTACGCCGCCGCCGGATCACGGCTGTGATCCCGGAGAAGACCGACCAGCGGGCCAACCGCAGGAACAAGGGCTCCGCCGGCGGGCGGCCTGTGTCCTTCGATCCCGTGCGCTACCGGCGGCGCAACACCGTCGAACGCCTCTTCCAGAAGATCAAGACATGGCGCGGACTGGCCACCCGCTACGACAAGACACCACAAAGCTACGAGGCCGGACTGCATCTACGAGGAGCCATCATGTGGTTGAAGACCCTTACCCCAACCACATGATCCCAACCCCAAACAGCTCCTAGGTGGGGTTCGGTGTGTGCTGGTCGGGCTGGTAGAACACGGATGTGGCGCGTTTTGACCTGACCGATGCCGAGTGGGCGTTGATCGAGCCGCACGTGCCGGTGGCGGCCACCGGGCCGTTGCCGCGGCGGGTGAGAGAGCGGTTCAACGGGATCCTGTGGCGGTTCCGGACCGGGTCGGGCTGGCGTGACGTTCCGGAACGGTACGGTCCCTGGTCCACCGTCTACTCCCGGTTCAACGCGTGGGCCAAGGCCGGGGTGTTCCAAGTGCTGATGGACGCGCTGATCGCCGAGGCCGCCTCGCGCGGGCAGGTCGGGTTGGAACTGGTGGGTGTGGACTCCACGATCGTGCGGGCGCACCACGAATCGGCCGGGTTGGCGGTGGCCGGGGAGACCCTCGACGCGCTGGAACAGGCACTGACCGAGGAAAAAGGGGCTCCGTTGCCCACGCAACGGCGGGTACTGCGGGTGATGCGCCGCAGGCCGCACCGGACACCGCCGACGCGGGCACGTCTGCCGGTCGGGACCGTGCCGCCCTCCGGCGGCGCCGGACGACGCGGGCTGCGGCGGCCGGGCTCGGCCGGTCCCGGGGCGGGCTGAGCAGCAGGATCCACGCCGCGGTCGACGCCGCCGGGCTGCCGTTGGCGTTCGTGCCCACCCCCGGCCAGGCCGCGGACTGCCCGCGGTTCCAGGCCCTGCTCGACCGGATCCGGGTCCCCCCGCGGAGCCGGTCGCCCCCGCATCCGTCCGGGCGCGGTGGCGGCGGACAAGGCCTACTCCTCCAAGGCCAACCGGGCCTACCTGCGCCGCCGCCGGATCACGGCGGTGATCCCGGAGAAGGCCGACCAGCAGGCCAACCGGAAGAACAAGGGCTCCGCCGGAGGACGACCGGTCTCGTTCGATCCCGTGCGCTACACGCGGCGCAACACCGTCGAACGCTGCTTCCAGAAGATCAAGACATGGCGTGGCCTTGCCACACGCTATGACAAGTCGCCAGAAAACTACGAAGCCGGGTTACACCTACGTGCAGCGATCATGTGGCTGAAGACCCTGACCCCAACCACATGATCCAAACCTCAAACAGCTCCTAGTGACGTCGCCCCGGCGTGCGACCACGCCGGGGCGCTCGATCAGGCGAGCCGGCGGCCCAGGTCGTCGAGGCCGTTCCACGCGGCCAGGCAGCCGTACGCCAACGACGCGCCCAGCGGCCACGCGAGAAGCCCCCACCACGACTCCAACACGGGTGCCTTCAAGAGGAGGTCGCCGACTTTGGGCGCGTTCTCGACGGCGTAGCGGCCCGCCGCCGAGCCGACTCCCGTCCGCTGCCCCAGGAACGCCGCGGCACCCGAGCCCAGCACCGCGCCGACCATCACCACCGGACCCCGCCGCGACCGCAGCAGCCACACCGCGATCCCGGTGAGCAGTCCCGCGCCGAGCCCCATCAACACGAAGATCATCAGACCGTCGAGCCGGTGATAACTCTCCCCTGTCACGGGGACGAGTGACCCGTCCTGCGCGACGATCACGTTCTGCGGCGGCGCGAGCCACGCCCACACCCATCCGAGGGGCAGGCCGAACAACGCCGTCGTGGACAGCACCGAGAACGCGGGCAGCAGGTCGCGCTTCACCACGACCCGGGGCCGCGGTGGAACGTAGTGGTAGACGACGACCCGATCGTCCACCGGCTGTTCCGTCACCCGACGACCTCCCCGCGCACCGAACCGACGTCAGGGAGGTTACCGCGCCGACGTGATCTCGCCGTGCCGACTGCACTTCGCCGTCCACCCCGCCGGCGTCACCTGCACGACCATGCGTCGCGCGCATGACACGCAGAACCGAGGCGGGTCGATGAGGCGCAACCGCGCCTCACACGCCGAGTGGTCGACGTCCTCGCTCCCGCGACCGCAGAAACCGCAGTAGGTCACAGCGTCTTGCTCAGTTCCTTGATCGGCATCGACAGCTCGCCCAGCATGTCCAGGTCCTGCTGGGCGGGCCGGCCGAGGTTGGTCAGGTAGTTGCCGACGATGATCGCGTTGATGCCGCCCAGCATGCCCTGCTTGGCGCCGAGGTCGCCGAGCGTCAGCTCACGCCCGCCAGCGAACCGCAGGATCGTACGCGGCAACGCCAGGCGGAACGCACCGATCGTGCGCAGCGCGTCAGGGCCTTCCACCACCGGGTAGTTCTCGTACGGGGTGCCGGGGTTGGGGATGAGGAAATTCATCGGCACCTCGTCGGGCTCCAGCGACGCGAGCTGCACGGCGAACTCCGCGCGCTGCTCCAGCGTCTCGCCCATGCCGATGATGCCGCCGCAGCAGACCTCCATGCCCGCCTCGCGCACCATCGTCAACGTCTCCCAGCGCTCCTCCCACGAGTGGGTGGTCACCACGTTGGGGAAGTGCGACCGGGCCGTCTCCAGGTTGTGGTTGTAGCGGTGGCACCCCATCGCCACCAGTTCGTCGACCTGCTCCTGGGTGAGCATGCCGAGCGAGCACGCGATCTGGATGTCGTTGCCGTCCGCGCGGATGGCCTTGATCCCGTCGCGCACCTGCGACAGCAGCCGCTTGTCCGGACCTCGGACGGCCGCGACGATGCAGAACTCGGTCGCGCCGGTGTCGGCGGTCTGCCGGGCCGCGCGCACCAGGCCGGGGATGTCGAGCCACGCCGACCGCACCGGCGAGGGGAACTGGCCGGACTGCGAGCAGAAGTGGCAGTCCTCGGGGCAGCCGCCGGTCTTGAGCGACACGATGCCCTCGACCTCGACCTCGGGTCCGCACCACCGCATGCGCACCTCGTGCGCCAACGCGAGCAGCTCGGGAATGCGGTCGTCGGACAGCCGGAGCACTGCCAGCACCTGCTCCTCGGACAACCCGACGCCTCGCTCCAGCACCTGCTCACGCGCGGTGCCGAGGACATCGACCTGCTCAGGGGCTGCGGTCACGACTGCTCCTCAATCCGTCGACGGGGGACGTGCGCAGGACAGTCTGCCGCACGCCGTGTGCCACCCCACAGCGACTTACGTCACCCCGAACGTGTTCAGCACGCGTGCGGCGCGGCGAACTTCTCCGGGTCGAACGTGCCGCCGAACCACGGCGACAGCCCGGCCCGCGCGACGTGGAGGAACTCCGACCGACCGAGGCCGCCCGCGCCGTCGGGCAGCACGCCCAGCAGCGGCGCGCCCGCCGCCTCGGGCAGGTCGCCGAGGTTGCACCGGGCCGCGAGATCGGGTTCGACCGGCCACCGGCCGACGACGACGCCGACGGACTCCAGTCCCCGGCGCAGGAGCGCTTCCGCGGTGAGTGCCGTGGTGTTGAGCGTGCCCAGTCCCGCGTGCGCGACCACGAGCACGGGCGCGTTGAGCGCCCACGCCGCGTCCGCGATCGTCGCGCCCTCGTCGTCGAAGCGGACCAGTAGTCCGCCCGCACCTTCGACCAGGACGAGGTCATGGGTCTCGTCGAGCGTCACGGCCGCGCCCGCGATGTCGCGCGGGTGCACGGTCGGCTCACCCGCGCGCCGTGCCGCAGTGGCTGGCGCAAGCGGTTCGGGATACCGACGGAGTTCACGCGTCGTGACCGGCCCCGCCAACCGTTCGACCTCGGCCAGGTCACCCGGTTCGGTAGGACCGACACCGGTCTGCGCCGGTTTCAGCACCGCGACCCGACGGCCCTCGGCACGCGCCAATGCGGCCAACGCGGCGACGACGACGGTCTTGCCCACGTCGGTGCCCGTTCCCGTGATCACCAGGACGCTCACGGCCGTTCACATTACGACTACACGGAGCGTGGTCGCACGCGGCGTTCCAGAGTCACCGACATGGGTGAACTCGTCGTTTACGGTGCGGGCGGACTGGTGTGGTGACTGCCGCCGGACCAAACCTGGCTGCGTGAGCACGGGGTGCCCTTCGGCGACGTCGACGTCGAACACGACGAGGCCGCCCGCGACCAGGCCGTCGTGCTCCCCGACGGCACGGTCCTCGTCGAACCGACCGACACCGAACTCGCGACCGCGCTCGGCCGCTGAATGGCGCCAGGTGACAAACGCGGGACCGGATCGGGACGGCGTACCGCACGTGGGCACGGAAACCGATCGCGTACCCGCCGTGTGCACAGAAACAGAATCCGTGACAACGCCACGTCACCGAACTGGTTCACGCGCCGCACTGGTGCGCAGCAGAGGTGGATCGTGTTCGGCGCCGTGGTCGCGGCGGTGTTCACGCACTACGCGTGGTGGACGTGGATCATCCCGGCGATCGGCACGGTATCCGGCCGCGTACCCGCGTTGTCGACGGTGACCCGGGTGGGCGTTCGCGGGCGGTGCCGCGATGGCGATCGGCGTCGCGATGGTGAACGGCGATTCGTCACGTGCACGTCACATCGCACAGGTGTGGTCTGCGGTCGCGATACTGTGCCTGCCGTTCGGCTGGGCGGTGGACGTGTCGCTGCCCGTCGACTACTGGGCGGGCGTGTTCGCGGGCGCGTACGGCATCCTCGCCAGCCCATTGGTCGCCCTCGCGGTGGCACTCGTGTGGTGGCCGGTACGAGCGCTCGCGGCAAGCGCGCGGAACCCACGACGGCCGCGATCGGCTGGGTCGTGATCGCCTACGCGTTCATGCTGTTCATCTGGGGTTCAACGCTGCTGCGCCAGTGACGCGTGCGCCGCCGCGACCATCGCCCGGGTGATCGTCGCGATGTCGTCGGGCGTGCTGACGAACGGCGGCATCGTGTACACGAGGTCACGGAATGGCCGCAGCCACACGCCGTGCTCGACGGCCGCAGCCGTGGCCGCGGCCATGTCCACCTGGTGGTCGAGCTGCACCACCCCGATGGCCCCGAGCACGCGCACCTCACCCGGTGCGTCCGCCAACCCGGCACGCAACCCGTCCGAGACGCGAGCGACGTTCCGTCGCCAGTCCTGCGACAGCAGCAGGTCGATCGACGCCAACGACACCGCCGAGGCCAACGGGTTGCCCATGAACGTCGGCCCGTGCGCGAGCACCGGCAGCTCACCGCGTGAGATGCCGTCCGCGACCCGCGGCGTGCACAGGGCGGCGGCCTGTGACAGGTACCCGCCCGTCATCGCCTTGCCGACGCACAGGATGTCCGGCGAGATCCCGGCGTGGTCGGCCGCGAACAGCTCCCCGGTGCGCCCGAACCCGGTCGCGATCTCGTCGAAGATCAGCAGCACGTCGTGCGCCAACGTCAGCTCACGCAACACGTGCAGGTAACGCGGATCGTGGAACCGCATCCCGCCCGCGTTCTGCACCACGGGCTCGACGATCACGGCCGCGACCTCGTCCGCGTGCCGCTCCAAGGCGTCGGACAACTCCTGCACGTACGCGGTGTCCAACGCGGCCGGCGGCGGAGGCACGAACACCTGGTCGGCGAGCAGTCCCTGCCACACGGAGTGCATCCCGCCCTCGGGGTCGCACACCGACATGGCCTGAAACGTGTCCCCGTGATAGCCCCCGCGCCACGTGAGCAGCCGCCGCTTCGCCGGCCGGTCGCGCGACCGCCAGTACTGCAACGCCATCTTGATCGCGACCTCGACCGACACCGACCCGGAGTCGCACAGGAAGACATGTTGCAACGGCTCGGGCGTGATCTCCACGAGCCGGGTCGCGAGCGCGACGGCCGGCTCGTGGGTCAGCCCGCCGAACATGACGTGGCTCATCCGGCCGAGCTGGTCGGTGATCGCGGCGTCGAGCACCGGGTGCCGGTAGCCGTGGATCGCCGACCACCACGACGCCATGCCGTCGACCAGTTCACGCCCGTCGTCGAGCCGGAGCCGGACACCCGAAGCCGACGAGACGACCAACGGCTCCAGGGTGCCCGGCATCGGGCCGTACGGGTGCCAGACGTGCGCCCGGTCCAGCTTCAGCAGCTCATCGTGCTCCACGTCGGGTGAGGCTAACGGGCAGCGAGTACAGCCCGTGCATGAGCGTGCTCTCCCGCCACCGCAACGTCTCCGGCTCGGCGGCGAGCGCCAGGTCGAACCGGTCGAGCAGCGCGCCGACCGCGATCTCGCCCTCCAGCCGGGCCAGCGGCGCGCCCAGGCAGTAGTGGATGCCGTGACCGAACGCGACGTGCCCGCCGGGCGGCCGGGTGATGTCGAACGAGTCTGCGTCGGGGAACCGCGTCTCGTCGCGGTTGGCCGACAACAGCGACACCATCACGACGCTGTGCCGGGGAATGGTCACGTTCCCCATCTCGACGTCCTCGGTCGTGAAGCGGAACGTCGCCTGGTTCACCGGCCCCTGGAAGCGCAGGAACTCCTCGACGGCACCGGGCACCAACGTCCGGTCGGCGCGCAACGCCGCCAACTGGTCGGGGTGGCGCAGCAGGTTGAGCACACCGTTCGAGATGAGGTTCACCGTGGTCTCGTGCCCGGCGACGAGCAGCAGGAACGCCATCGCGATCAGCTCGCCCTCGGTGAGCCGGTCGTCGTCCTCCGACGCGTGCACCAGCGCGGAGAAGAAGTCGTCGCCGGGGTTGTCCCGCTTGTACTGCACCAGTCGCCCCAGGTAGGCGGCCATCGCCGGACCGGCCTGCCCCATCGCCTCGGGGTCGTTGCCGGACACGAGCACGTTCGACCACTCGCGGAAGTCGTCGCGCTCGTCGCCAGGCACGTCGAGCATCTCGCAGATCACCGTGATGGGAAGCGGGAACGCGAACGCGTCGATCAGGTCCACGGTGGCCCCGTCGGCGACCCCGTCGAGCAGTTCGTCGGCGATCTGGGCCACGCGGGGACGCAACTGCTCGACCCGGCGTGCGGTGAACGCCTTGGTGACCAGCCGCCGCAGCCGGGTGTGGTCGGGGGCGTCCATGTTGAGCATGTGCGCGGCGAGGCTCTGGTCGAACAACGCCGGTCCGGCCTCTCCGACGTGGTTGCGCGTCACCATGTCGGGGAACTGCCGGTGGTCCTTGCTGAACCGTGCGTCCCCCAACGCCATGCGTGCTTCGTCGTAGCGCGTGACCAGCCAGACCTTCAGGCCACGCGGGAGCACCACCTCGGTGGCCGGTTCGTGCTCCCGCAGCCGGGCGTGGAACGCGTGCGGATCCTGGAAATACTCCAGTCCCAACCGTTCCAGACCGGCGATCGTCTCCCCCATGCGGAAACCCCTCCTCGGTTCGTCCGGGTCGACCGTTGCTCAGTTAACCCTGTTCACTCAACGAACCGAGTGGCGCTCTCGTCCCCCCGGGGTGGAAATGTCACCCGTTCAGCCCAAGCACCCCGGTCCCAGGAGCGCCTTGAGGTCACCCATGAGCGACGGGGTCGGACTGACCCGCAACGCGTCGTCCAGCTTGAGCATCGTGTTGCGCCCGGCGTTGATCACCAGGTTGAGGTGGACCTCCGTGGTGCCGGGGTGCGCGACCAGGACCTCCTTCAACGAGGCCACGAGCTTCTTGTCGCACCGCGCGGCGTTCACCTTGAGCCGCAACGCCTGGGCACCCAGTTCGGACAGATCCGGCACGACCAGGTCGTTGGCGATCAGCGAGACCCGGTCCTCGCGCTTGGCCACGCGGGCCTTGACGAGCACGATGGCGTCCTCCACCACCGAAATGCCGTGCACGATGTAACTCTTCGGGAAGAACAGCACCTCGATGCCACCGGCGAGGTCCTCCAACTGAGCGGACGCCCACGACTCGCCGTTCTTGTTCACCCGCCGGGTCACCGACGCGAGGATGCCGCCGAGCGTGACCTGGGTGCCGTCGGGCACGTCGCCTTCGAGGATGCGCGCGATGGAAGCGTCCGAATAGGACTCCAGCACCTGTTCGACGCCGTTGAGCGGGTGTCCCGACACGTACAGGCCGAGCATCTCCCGTTCCAGGGTCAACTGGTGCTTGGGCTCCCAGTACTCCTGCGGGATCTTCACGTCGAACACACTGCCGACGCCGTCGTCGCCACCGCCGTCGCCGAACAGGTCGAACTGGCCGCGCGCCTCCTCCTTCTTGGTGAGCATGACCGCGTCGACCGCCTCGACGTGCACCATGTGCAGGCCCTTGCGCGGGTGGCCGAGCGAGTCGAACGCACCCGCCTTGATCAGCGATTCCACGACCTTCTTGTTGCAGACCGTGGCATCGACCTTGCGCAGGAAGTCGGAGAAGTCCGCGAACCGGCCCTTCTCCTTGCGTGCCTTGATGATCGCGTCGACCACGTTCGCGCCGACGTTGCGGATCGCGCCGAGTCCGAACCGGATGTCGTCGCCGACCGCGACGAACTCGCGCTGCGACTCGTTGACGTCCGGCGGCAGCACGGTCACGCCCATGCGCCGGCACTCGGCGAGGTAGATCGCCGACTTGTCCTTGTTGTCCGAGTTCGTGGTGAGCAGCGCGGCCATGTACTCGCCGGGGTAGTTCGCCTTGAGGTACGCGGTCCAGTACGCGATCAGGCCGTACGCGGCGGAGTGCGCCTTGTTGAACGCGTAGTCGGCGAACGGGACCAGGATGTCCCACAGGGTCTTGATGGCCTCGGGCGAGTAGCCGCTGTCGAGCATGCCCTTCTCGAAGCCGACGAACTCCTTGTCCAGGATCTCCTTCTTCTTCTTGCCCATGGCACGACGCAACAAGTCCGCTTGGGCCAGCGAATAGCCCGCGACCTTCCGTGCGATGGCCATGACCTGCTCCTGGTACACGATCAGGCCGTAGGTGGTGTCAAGGATGTCCGCCAGCGGCTCTTCGAGTTCCTTGTGGATCGGCACGATCTCCTGCTGCCGGTTCTTGCGCAGCGCGTAGTTCGTGTGCGAGTTCGCACCCATGGGACCGGGTCGGTACAGGGCGATGACGGCGGAGACGTCCTCGAAGTTGTCCGGGCGCATCAGCCGCAGCAGGTCGCGCAGCGCGCTGCCGTCGAGCTGGAACACGCCCAGCGTGTCACCGCGACCGAGCAGGTCGTACGCCTTCTTGTCATCCAGCGTGACAGTGGTGATGTCGACGTCGCCCTTGCCGTTCAGGGCGATGTTCTTGAGCGCGTCGTCGATCGTGGTGAGGTTCGACAGACCGAGGAAGTCCATCTTGAGCAGGCCCAACGTCTCGCACGTCGGGTAGTCGAACTGCGTGATGATCGACCCGTCCTGCGGACGCCTCCACACCGGGATGTGGTCCATCAGCGGTTCGGCGGACATGATGACCGCGCACGCGTGCACGCCCGCGTTGCGGATCAGGCCCTCCAGGCCGCGCCCGGTGTCGATGATCTCCTTGACCTGCGGGTCGGTCTCGTACAGGGCGCGCACCTCGGCGGCTTCGGTGTACCGCTTGTGCTGCGGGTCGAACACGCCCGCCAGCGGGATGTCCTTGCCCATGACGGCGGGCGGCATCGCCTTGGAGATCCGGTCGGCCACCGCGTAGCCGGGCTGGCCGTACAGCACGCGGGCCGAGTCCTTGATCGCGGCCTTCGCCTTGATCGTGCCGAACGTGATGACCTGGGCGACCTTGTCGGCGCCCCACTTGTCGGTGACGTAGCGGATCACGTCGCCGCGCCGGCGCTCGTCGAAGTCGATGTCGATGTCGGGCGGGCTGACGCGGTCGGGGTTGAGGAACCGCTCGAAGATCAGGCCGTGGGCCAGCGGGTCGAGGTCGGTGATGCCCATCGCGTACGCGATCAGCGCGCCCGCCGCGGACCCTCGACCGGGGCCGACGCGGATGCCGTTCTCCTTGGCCCAGTTGATGAAGTCGGCGACGACCAGGAAGTACGAGGGGAAGCCCATCTGGAGGATGACGCCGATCTCGAACTCCACCTGCCTGGTGTGGATCTCGTCGACACCCTCCGGGAACCGGCGGCGCATGCCGGCCCAGACCTCCTCGCGGAAGTAGTCCGCCTCGGCCATGCCCTCGGGGACAGGGTAGCGCGGCATCAGGTTCTGAAACCCGAACATGCCGGTCGTGTCGACCTTCTCGGCCACCAGCAGCGTGTTGCGGCAGCCCTCCTGCCACGCGTCCGACGAGTCGACGGCGCGCATCTCGTCCGGCGACTTCAGGTAGTAGCCCTGGCCGTCGAACTTGAACCGGCTCGGGTCCTGGAGCGTCTTGCCGGTCTGCACGCACAGCAACGCGTCGTGCGCGTCGCGGTCCTCCTTGAACGTGTAGTGGCTGTCGTTGGTGACGACGAACGGGATCCGGAGCTTCTTCGCGATCTCCAGCAGCCCGCCGCGGACCCGGCTCTCGATCTCGATGCCGTGATCCATCAACTCGACGAAGAAGTTGTCGGCACCGTAGATGTCACGCCACTTGGCGGCGGCTTCCAGGGCCTCCTTCTCGTGCCCGAGCCGCAGGCGGGTCTGAACCTCGCCGGACGGGCAGCCGGTGGTCGCCATCAGACCGGCCGAGTGCTCGGCGATCAACTCGGCGTCCATGCGGGCCCACTTGCCCAGCTGACCTTCGGTCGAGGCGCGGCTGGCGACCTTCATGAGGTTGTGTAGGCCCTCGGCGGTCCGGGCCCAGATCGTCTGGTGGGTGTAGGCACCGGACGCGGACACGTCGTCGGACTTCTGTCCGGGGTCTCCCCACAGCACGCGCTTCTTGTTGAACCGCGAGTCGGGCGCCATGTATGCCTCGATGCCGATCACCGGCTTGATCCCGGCGGCGGTCGCCTGCCGGTAGAAGTCGTAGGCGCCGTACATGTTGCCGTGGTCGGTGATCGCGGCGGCCGGCATTCCCAGCCGCTCACACTCGGCGAACATGTCCTTCAGCTTCGCCGCACCGTCGAGCATCGAGTACTCGGTGTGCACGTGGAGGTGCACAAACGAGTCGGCCACCCTACCCCCTGAAGCTCGCAGTTGACCCGGGTCGAAGCGCGCGGGCGAGAAGGGGACGAGCCTAATCCATCGCACCCGACCGCCTCTGGCGGCACGCCCGGTGTCACGGCGCGCCGGTCCGCATCCAGGACGCGCGTTCGCTTGCCGCACACGACCTTGCGCGCGAGTCCGCGTCGCGCACACCTGCATGCGCTGAAACACGGTTATCGACACGCCACCACGCACCAAACCGTCCGCCGCACATCGCTGTGCACACGCACGCGCCACGTACCGCCTCGGTACGCCGGTCCGCGTCACCTACCCGTGTCACATCACCCAAGACGTCACGCGCTCGTATCGCATCGCCTGAGACATCACGCACTTTGTGTCGCGTCTCCCGCGACGTCACGCACCCAGGTCGCGTGTCGTGTGCGGGCACGGAACGGATCACCGTGTCGGATCACGCGATCGGCGGGCGTGATCGAATCGCGGCACGCCGCGCCGCGGGGCAGTGGCGCGTCGACCGGCCAGGACGGGTAGCGTTCCAGGCGTGGTAGCGCCGGACCCCGTGGATGCCCGTCTCCTGGCCATGATCGCCGAGATGGGTCGTGCTGCCGTTCACGAAGTCGCCGCACGGCTCGGCATGGACCCGCGCGAGGCCGCCACCAGACTGATCACGCTCTCGGGCAGCGGACTCCCCCTGCTCGTCGGCGTGGAATGCGACCCCAACGGCATCCGCAAGGCGTTGGCCAACAGCGTGGCGTGGGGCAACTACGCGGGACCGTCGGGCGTGCGCGGCACGCCGTCGGGCTCGTACGCACCCGGCACGGTCCGCGGCACCCCGTCGGGCGCCTATCAGCCCGGACCGCCGAGCCGCCCCGTTCCCGTGCAGCACCCGTCGGGCCCGGTGCCCATGCAGACACCCGTACCCGAACCGATGAGCACGTGGGGCCCGCCGCAGTCCGCGGGCTGGGTACGCGGCGAAGGACCGGGCGCACCCCGTGCCCGCACCGGCAAGGTCGGCGGCACGCTGGAGACCGAGGGCCTCGAAGGCGCCCGGTTCACCATCCAGCTCGTCGAGGTGGTCGACCCGGCCGACTTCCTGTTCACGGCCGCCGGCTACAAGCTGGGCGCCGGCGAACGCGCGGTCGTCGTGCACACCGAGCTGTCCAACATCGGATCGGTGCCGTTCAACGCGTTGCCGGACATGTACCTCGTGCTGATGACCGCGAGCGGCGAGGCGGTCGCCAAAGCGCCCGTGTCGCTGTCGTCGCGACCGGCACACAAGATCGGCGTGCAGCCGGGCGAGACGGCGGGCGGGCACACGGTGTACGTACTGCCGGAGAACACGCCGGTCACGTCGGTCCGCTGGAGCGCGCGACCGGAGACCGACCTGAACACGCTGGTCTGGACGGTCGACGACTAGGACCGCCGCCGGTGATCATCACGACCTGATCACCGGCGCACCCGTCAGCCCTCGGCGCGGAGCAGGTCGAGCGCGGCCTGGAGGTCGGCCGGGTAGTCGCTGGTGTACTCCACCCACGATCCGCCGGCCGGGTGGCGGAAGCCCAGGGCCCGCGCGTGCAGCCATTGACGCGTGACGCCGAGACGCTTGGCGAGCACGGGGTCGGCACCATAGGTCAGGTCGCCGACGCACGGGTGGCGCAACGCGGAGAAGTGCACCCGGATCTGGTGCGTACGCCCGGTCTCCAGGTGCACGTCCAGCAGCGACGCGGCACGGAAAGCCTCGGTCACCTCGTAGTGCGTGATGCTCGGCTTGCCGTCGGCCATCACCGCGAACTTGTAGTCGTGCTTGGGGTGCCGGTCGATCGGGGCGTCGATCGTGCCCTTGATCGGGTCCGGATGTCCCTGCACGAGTGCGTGGTACAGCTTGTCGACCGTACGTTCCTTGAACGCGTGCTTCAACGCGGAGTACGCGCTCTCGCTCTTGGCGACCACCATGACACCGGTCGTGCCGACGTCGAGCCGGTGCACGACGCCTTGGCGTTCGGCCGCGCCCGACGTGGCGATCCGCACGCCCGCCGCCGCGAGCCCGCCGACCACGGTCGGACCGGTCCACCCCGGACTGGGGTGCACCGCGACACCGACCGGTTTGTCGACCACGATCACGTCGTCGTCCTCGTGCAGGACCACCAGTCCCTCGACCGGCACGGCCTGCACGACCACGGGCCGCTCCGGCTCGGGCAGCGTGACCTCCAGCCACGCGCCGGCCACGAGGCGGTCCGACTTGCCCGCGGGCCGGCCGTCGAGCACCACGTCGCCCGACTCGGTCAACGCGGCGACGACCGTCCGGGACAGCCCGAGCAGCTTGGCCAGGCCCGCGTCGACGCGCATACCGTCGAGCCCGTCCGGCACAGGCAGCGTGCGGTACCCGCTCATGCGGCCTTCCTCGCGGGCTTCTTCTCGATGCGCGTGCCGTCGTAGTCGCGCTGGAGCATCGCCATCAGCACGATCACGACGCCGCCGACGCTGATCGCCGAGTCGGCGACGTTGAACACGGGGAAGAACGTGCCATACGGCTCGACGATCGACAGGAAGTCGACGACGTGCCCGCGCAGCGGACCGGGCGCGCGGAAGATCCGGTCGGACAGGTTGCCCAGCGCACCGCCCAGCACCAGCCCCAGGCCGATGGCCCAGCCGACCGACCGCAGCCGGCGCGCTATCCAGATGATGAAGCCGACGACGCCGCACGCGATCAGCGCGAGGATCACGGTCGCACCCTCGGCCATCCCCCATGCCGCACCCGGGTTGCGCAGCAGTGACAGGTAGAGCAGACCGCCGAACAGCTCGACCGGCGGCTCGTGCTCCAACGCGTCGACCGCGACGATCTTCGTCACCACGTCCAGCGCCAGCACCAGCGGTGCGATCAGGGCCAGCAGCAGTACCCGCCGTTTCGGCAACGGTCGCGCGGCGTCCCCGGTGCCCGGGTCCGTGGCGGACGTCTCCGACGTCCGCGGGGAGTCGGCGGTGGCCGCGTCCCCGGTGCCGGTACCGGCATCCTCGTCGGTGCTCACCCGCACATTGTCCAACACGCCCTCAGTGCAGGAACGGCGGGAGTGCACGCGGGTCGCCGACGGGCGTCCACCGGCCGTCCACGAGTTCGTAGTCCCAGCGCGGACCGTCGACGACCAGCGACCGCAACGCGGCCACGAACCGGTCGACGTGTTCGACGGTGGAACCGAGACCGAGACTCGCGCGCAGTGCGCGTTCACCGTGCGTCAACCGGTGCACTGCGATGTGCGCGCAGAACGCGCCGTCGCGCACGCCGATACCGTGCTCCGCCGACAGCGCGGCGGCCAGGTAGCCCGCGTCCTGCCCGGCGACGACGAAGCTGACCACGCCCACCCGGTCACGGTCGCCGTCGAACAACGACAGCTCGTGCGCACCGGGCACGGTCGCGAGCCCGGCACGCAACCGTGCGAGCAGTTCACGCTCGTGACGCTCGGTCTGCTCCCAATGCCGGCCGAGGACCTCGCACGCGACCGCGAGCGCGTGCACGCCGACGACGTTGGGCGACCCGGCCTCGTGCCGCTCGGGAACTGCGGACCACGCCACGCCGAGCCGGTCGCCGTGGTCGGCGACCCGGGCCGTGGCGCCACCGCCGACCAGGTACGGGTCCGACGCCTGGAGCCAGTCGGCGCGGCCGACGAGCACGCCGGAACCGAACGGCGCGTAGATCTTGTGCCCGGAGAACGCCGCGTAGTCCACGTCGAGTTCACGCAGGTCGACCGGCCGGTGCGGCGCCAGCTGCGCGGCGTCGAGCGCGATCCGCGCGCCGTGCTGACGGGCGACCCGGGCCAGCTCGGCCACCGGCCAGATCTCGCCGGTGACGTTCGACGCCCCCGTCGCCACGACCAGGCGCGGGCCCTCGGGGGTGGCGGCCAGGGCGCGGTCGAGTTCGGCGACGGCCTCGGCCGGGTCGGTCGGCGTCCGCAGCCGGTGGACGTTCGGACCGCGCCACGGCAGCAGCGCCGCGTGGTGCTCGGCGTCGAACAGCACGACCGAGGTGTGTCGGGGCACGCTGCGGGCGAGCAGGTTGAGCGCGTCGGTGGTGTTGCGCGTGAACACCACGGTGTCGGTGGGACGCGCGCCCAGGAAACGCCGCACGGACGCCCGCGCCTGCTCGTAGACCCGCGTCGACACCTGCGACGCGAAGCCCGCGCCGCGGTGCACGCTCGCGTACCAGGGCAGCAGTTCGTCGACGGCGTCGCGGACCTCCTCCAACGCCGGCGCGCTGGCCGCGTGGTCGAGGTTCGCGTACTCGACCCGCTCGCCGCTGACGACGGGCACCCGCAGGCCGGCGCCGACCACACGGGGAAGGGCGGCGGTGGGACGGGGAACGGCGATGGTCATGACAGCCTCCGGGAGTCCGGGGACTCACCTGTCGAGGGAGCCCGCGCTTGCCCGACGCCCTGCGCGCCGGACCAGGTCCTCACCGAGGGCACCCCACCGCGGTTGGAGGGTTGCCGGCCAGCGAGCTCGGGCTTGGCGCTGGCACTCATGACCTGTCACCAAGGTAACCACCGGACCAGTCACCGCCAAGCCCCGTCCACATGCCGGGATCACGCACGTCCGCCGCCCGCGGGCACGACACCGAAGCCGCGCCCCTTCCCCACCGACCGCACCTCGCCGGATTCGGCGAGCGCCCACACCACCTCGCTTTGCCGGATAACGTTGTGATGGATAATCGAGCACCGGGACCCGGACCAGACCCAGACACCACACGGATCGGCGGTCACGTTCCCGTACCGGCGCTGTGCACGGATTCGCGTTCCGGTCGCAGCCCCTGCGACGAAACGCGCGACCGTGACATGGACACGTAACGCGGACCGGTACGCCGACAGGATCAGGGAAGCCCCTCGTCGCCCTTCCACCGCGCGAACCGCCCGGCACGGTCCACAGCGCGGATGCGTCGCTCGGCGGCGATGCGCACGGCCTCCGTACACACCACCAAGAGCTGGTCGTGCTCTTGAAGCCGCGTCGTCGGCTGCGGCGTGAACCCGGCGTCGGCCCGTACCACGAGACTCACCGCCGCGCCGACCGGCAACCGCAGCTCCGACAGGTACACGCCGTGCAGCTTCGACCCCTCGCGAACGCGGATCTGGAGCAGCTCGGCACCGAGTTCGTCGAGCGCGGCCGAGTCGACCTCCATCTCCCAGGCCTCCCCCGACCGCACGAGACCGAGCCACTTCGCCAAGCGCGGCAGCGTGCTCCCCTGCACCAACGTGAGCACGACGACGAGCACGAACACCACGTCGACCAACCGCTGCGCACCGGGCACGTCCTGGATCAGCGGGATCAACGCGAACACGATCGGCACCGCGCCGCGCAACCCTGACCACGACAGGAACACCTGCTCGCGCCACGGCACGCGGAACGGCAACGCGGCACACAGGACCGACAACGGTCGCGCGACGAGCACGAGCACGGCACCCGATACCAACGCGGGCCACAACACGTCGAGCACACGCGCCGGCGACGCGTACAGCCCGAGCAACACGAAGAGCCCGATCTGGGACAGCCACCCGAGCCCTTCCGCGAACGAGAGCGTGTCCGACCGGTGCGGCAGCCGCGCGTTTCCGAGCACGAGCGCCGCGACGTAAACCGCCAGGAAACCCGAAGCGTGCGCGAGATCGCCCACCGTGTACGCGAGCAGGCACACCGCCACGGTCGCCAACGGGTACAGACCCGTGGCCGGCAACGCGGCACGGCGCAGTCCGACGGCGGCGAGCAGGCCGAGCGCCACGCCGATCACCCCGCCGACGACCAGCTCGTACACCATGAGCGCGGGCGCGGTCCACGTCACGGGATCGGGCGACGCGAGCAGGACGACGGCGATGTACACGGGCGCGTCGTTGAGACCGGACTCGAGTTCGAGCGCGCCGATGAGCCGTTTGCCGACACCGACACCGCGCAACACGCTGAACACCGCAGCGGCGTCGGTCGACGACAGCACCGCGCCCCACAGCAGCGCCGTGCGCCAGTCGAGCCCGAGCAGGTAGTGAAGTCCGACGCCGACGGCCCCGATGGAGACTGCCACCGACACGGTGGACAGCGCGATGCCCAGACCGAGGGCCGGTTTCACGGCCGACCACCGCGTGGTCAACCCGCCTTCGGCGAGGATCAGCACCAGGGCGACGGTCCCCAGCGACCGGGTCAGGTCGGCGTCCTCGAACTGGATGCCCAACACCGATTCGCCGAGCACGACGCCGATGCCCAGGTAGAGCAGGAGCGAGGGGAGTCCGAGCCGGACGGACATCCGGACCGCGATGACGGAGACCAACAGGACCGCTGCGCCGATGCCGAGTACGGCCGTGACACCACCCACTAAGCCTCCAAGCCTCACCCGACGGTGAGGGTCATTCTCCCTGCCGCCACCGATTTGGACTAATCGGGCACGAACTCAGCGTCACCAGCCGATCGAACCTACCCAAACCATGCCGAACCGTGCATGTTGATGTCAGTCCGCCGTCGCCCTCCACACCCTGCGGGAGCAGACACCGTGAGACTGCGAAAGATCGTCACGACCCTCGGCGTCGTCGCCGTGATCACCGCCACCGGCACCGCGACCGCCGCGCCCGCCACCACGTTGGCAGCCGCACCGGACATCTCGGTGGCCGCGGTCCAGGCCGACCTCGCCCAGTTGCAGAGCATCGCCTCGTCCAACGGCGGCAACCGCGCCCACGGCCGTCCCGGCTACCAGGCGTCCGTCAACTGGGTGAAGGCGAAGCTGGACGCGGCGGGTTTCACGACCCGTGTCCAGTCGTTCACCCACAGCGGTGCCACCGGATACAACCTGATCGCGGACTGGCCGGGCGGCGACGAGAACAACACCGTCATGGTCGGCGGCCACCTCGACAGCGTCAACGCCGGTCCGGGCATCAACGACAACGGCACCGGCTCGGCGAGCATCCTCGAAGTCGCGCTCGCGGTGAAGGCGACCGGTTTCAAGCCCACGAAACACCTGCGTTTCGGCTGGTGGGGCGCCGAGGAGCTGGGTCTGATCGGCTCGACGTACTACGTCAACTCGCTGCCTGCCGCCGAAAAGTCGAAGATCAAGACGTACCTGAACTTCGACATGACGGGCTCGCCGAACCCGGCGTACTTCGTGTACAGCGCATCCGGCCAGCCCAGCGGCTCCGCCCGCCTCCAGCAGGTACTCCAGGCGTACTACACGTCGATCAACGTGGCGACCGAGCTGACCACGGTCGGCGGCCGGTCCGACCACGCGGCGTTCGCCCGCGCGGGCATCCCGGTCGGCGGCACCTTCAGCGGCGCCGAGGGCACGAAGACCTCGGCCCAGGCGCAGAAGTGGGGCGGTACGGCGGGTCGGGCGTATGACCCGTGCTACCACCGGTCATGCGACACGACGTCCAACCTCAACGCCACGGCACTCGACCGCAACGCGGACGCGATCGCCAGCGCCGTGTGGACGCTCGCGTCCTAGTCGCCCAGCAAGCGCTCCAACATCACGCCGGCGTCGGCCGGGACGAGGTCGATCCGCACGACCTTGTCCCGGCCACGCTCGCCGGCCACGATCTCGACGTCCTGCCGACGCACCCCGAACGCCCTGGCCAGCGCACGTCGCACGGCCTCGTTCGCCTGGCCCTCGACGGCCGGCGCGGCGACCGCGACGATCAACGCCCGCTCGCCCCACCGCCCGCCGACGGCGTCACGCCGCGCACCGGGCTTGACCCGTATCCCGAAGCGGAACGGCTCACTCACGCGTCGTCAACAATCGCAATGTCTCGTCGAGCAGCGCGCGCTGTTCCACCACCACGTCCGGCACCTTGACCAGCAGCTGCATCTGCCCCAGGTAGGCGGAGTACGCGAGCTGGGCGCGCAGCCGCGCCACGTCCGCGTCGAAGCCGAGCGCGATGAACAGGTCGACCAGGTACGAGATGCGGCGCGCGGTCACGCGACCGAGCACGGGCGCGACCGACGGATCGTCCGCGGCGGCCAGCATCGCCAACTCCACGGCGCTGTCCTCGACGTTCTGCATCACGACCCCGAACAGCAGTCGGAGCCGTTCGAAGGGATCAGCCTGCTTCTCGACCACGGCGATCACGGCCTGGGTGTGCTCGCGATCCCACCGTTCGAGGGTGGCTTCGAGCAGCGCGTCGCGATTGGGGAAGTGCCAGTACGCGCTGCCTTTCGTCGCACCGAGGCGCGCGGCGAGCGGTTCGACGGCGACGGCCGCGACACCGCCTTCCGCGAGCGCCTTGAGCGCGACCTCGGTCCAGTCGTCCCGTGTCCGTCGCTTCCTCACCGGCCATACGCTACCGTACGGACAGGTTCCGTACGGAACCGTATGGAGGGGTGGTAGCGGTGATCGAGAACGTGCACGCGCGTCAAGTGCCCGACGCGCCCACGCTCCTGGACCGGATGATGGAACTGTGGCCGGCGGACCACTGGCCACCACTGCGACTGGACCGACCGCTGGGCGTCGGCGCCGACGGCGGTCACGGATTCGTGCGCTACACGTGCACGGCGTACGAACCCGGCGCACGGGTCGAGTTCACGTTCGCGCCGGGGCTTGGCCTCGTGGGTACGCACACGCTCTACGTCGTGCCCGGCGGTCTGCGGCACGTCCTGCGCGGCAAGGCGACCGGCTCGATGCGCCTGTGGTGGCCGCTGGCGATCCGCTGGCTGCACGACGCCTTGATGGAAGACCTGTTCGACAACGCGGAGAAGGCCGCGGGCCGCACACCGGCACGCCCCGTGCGCTGGTCGTGGTGGGTACGCAAGCTGCGTAAGTTCCCGCTCCGCCCACGCGGCTGAGACCGGGCGGGGACCGCGTGTCCCCGCCCGGCACACCTCAACTCTTGGCGACCGACACGGTCACCTTGTGCCCGTCACCGACGGTGCCCTCGGTACCCGACTCGACGACCCCGTACGACACGGTGTCGGACAGCGTCTCGCCCGCGACGACGGATTCGAAACGTCGCACCTGCTCCGCGACGTCGTCCGGCACGCTCAACGTCAACGCGATCCGGTCGGACACGTCGAGCCCGGCGTCCTTACGGGCCTGCTGCACGACACGCACAAGGTCACGCGCCACACCTTCGGCCGCCAACTCCTCGGTGACCACGGTGTCGAGCACGACCAGTCCACCACCACCGGGAAGCGCCGCGGTCGCCGCCGGATCGGTCGCTACCAGGCGCTGCTCGTACTCGGCGGGCAGCAACGCGATCCCGGCGGCGACAACGGCACCGTCCACCTCGGACCACTCCCCCGCCTTCACCGCCTTGATCACCTTCTGCACGTCCGGGCCCAGCCGCGGACCCGCGACCCGCGCGTTGACCGCGAGCTGGAAGTGCCCGTGCGCGTCGACGTCGGTGGTCAGCTCGACCCGCTTGACGTTGACCTCGTCGCGCAGGATCTCCGCGAACGGCTCCAGCGACGTCACCTCGTCGGCCGCGACGACCAACTTCGCCAACGGCAACCGCACCCGCAACCGTGCCGCCTTACGCAACGCCAACGCCGTCGACGCCACCTGGCGCACCCGGTCCATCGCCGCGACCAGCGCGTCGTCGGCAGGCAGGTCGGCGGGCACCGGGTAGTCGGCCAGGTGCACGGACCGTCCACCGGTCAGGCCGCGCCAGACCTCTTCGGTCGTGAACGGCAGCAACGGCGCCGCCGCCCGGCACACGACCTCGAGCACGGTGTGCAGGGTGTCGACCGCGTCCTGGTCACCGGACCAGAACCTGTCACGTGACCGGCGCACGTACCAGTTCGTGAGCACCTCCAGGAACTCACGCACGGACGCGCACGCGCCGGAGACGTCGTACGCCTCGAACTGCGAGGTCACGGACACGACGAGATCGTGTGCCTTGGCCAGCGCGTACCGGTCGAGGACGTGCGTCGAATCGGTACGCCACCGCCCCTCGACACCGTCGGCGTTCGCGTACAGCGCGAGGAAATACCACGAGTTCCACAACGGCAGCACGGCCTGGCGCACGGCGTCACGGATGCCGCGCTCGGTCACCACCAGGTCGCCGCCGCGCAGGATCGGCGACGCCATCAGGAACCAACGCATGGCATCGGACCCGTCCCGCGCGAACACCTCGTTCACGTCCGGGTAGTTGCGCCGCGACTTCGACATCTTCTGCCCGTCGTCGCCCAGCACGATCCCGTGCGCGACACAGTTGCGGAACGCGGGACGGTCGAACAACGCCGTCGCGAGCACGTGCATCGTGTAGAACCAGCCGCGCGTCTGGTTGTTGTACTCGACGATGAAATCGCCCGGGTAGTGGCTCTCGAACCAGTCCGCGTTCTCGAACGGGTAGTGCACCTGCGCGAACGACATGGACCCGGACTCGAACCAGCAGTCGAGCACCTCGGGCACCCGGCGCATGGTCGAGCGCCCCGTCGGGTCGTCGGGGTTGGGCCGGGTCAGCTCGTCGATGCCGGGCCGGTGCAGGTCGGTCGGGCGCACGCCGAAGTCGCGCGCCAACTCGTCAAGCGAGCCGTAGACGTCCACGCGCGGGTACTCCGGGTCGTCCGACACCCACACCGGGATCGGCGAACCCCAGAACCGGTTGCGGCTGATGTTCCAGTCGCGCGCGTTCTCCAGCCACTTGCCGAACTGACCGTCGCGGATGTGCGACGGAACCCAGTCGATCTGCTGGTTCAGTTCGACCATCCGGTCCTTGAACCGCGACACGGCGACGAACCACGACGACACCGCGCGCTGGATCAGCGGGTTGTCGCACCGCCAGCAGTGCGGGTACGGGTGGTCGTAGGTCTCGTGGCGCAGCAGCAGACCGGCTTCGCGCAGGTCGCGGATGATCGCCTTGTTCGCGTCGAAGACGTGCTGACCCTCGTAAGGCGGCGCCTCCGCCGTGAACCGGCCGTGCGGGTCGACCGGGATGACGACCTCGATCCCGGCCGCGTCCGTGACGAGCTTGTCCTCCTCACCGAACGCCGGTGCGATGTGGACGATGCCCGTGCCGTCCTCGGTCGTGACGTAGTCGGCGGGCAGCACCTGGTGCGCGTTCTCGCGTCCGACGAAGAACCCGAACGGCGGCGCGTACCGACGTCCGACCAGGTCGGTGCCCTTGTACCTGGCCACGACCGGCGGTTCCTCGCCCAGTTCGCGCGCATACGCGGCGACCCGCGCCTCGGCGAGCAGGTACCGCTCGCCGTTCGCCTCGACCGCGACGTAGTCCACGTCCGGGTGCACGGCGGCGGCCAGGTTCGACGGCAGCGTCCACGGCGTGGTCGTCCACACCAGGGCGAGTTCGCCGGTCTCCAGCCGCAGCCCCACCGTGACGGCCGGGTCCTGCCGGTCGCGGTAGGTGTCGTCCATCTTGGTCTCGGTGTTGGACAGCGGCGTCTCGCACCGCCAGCAGTACCAGAGCACCCGGAAGCCCTCGTAGACCAGACCCTTGTTCCACAGGGTCTTGAAGGCCCACATGACGCTTTCCATGTAGTCCAGGTCGAGGGTCTTGTAGTCGTTGTCGAAGTCGACCCACCGCGCCTGACGCGTCACGTAGTCACGCCACTCGCCGGTGTAGCGCAACACCGAGGTGCGACAGACGTCGTTGAACTTCTCGATGCCGAACGACTCGATCTCGGACTTCGACGAGAACCCGAGCTGCTTCTCGGCCTCGACCTCGGCGGGCAGGCCGTGGGTGTCCCAGCCGAACCGGCGCTCGACGTGCTTGCCGCGCATGGTCTGGAAGCGCGGGACGACGTCCTTGACGTAGCCGGTCAGCAGGTGACCGTAGTGCGGCAGGCCGTTGGCGAACGGCGGGCCGTCGTAGAAGACGAACTCGTTGGCCCCGGCGTCCCCGACGGGGCGGGCGTCGATGGAGGCCTGGAAGGTCCGGTCGGACTTCCAGAAGTCCAGGACCCGTTCCTCGAGTTCGGGGAAGGACGGCTGGGAGGGAACGGAGTCCCCGCCCGCCTTCGGGTAGGCCATCGTGCTGTGCTCCTCGCGTGTGTCCCGACCGGCTCACGGGGACGACACGCCCGGTCCGGACGCACCGCGGTACCACCCCGCTTGCCGACGCACACGCGACGGCCTCTCGTTGGAGGCTGTGACGGGCCCACCCGTCCGGTTCTACTGGGACTCGCGCCCGTTCTTCCGGAGGCTCCCCGGTGATGGCCGGATCGGTGCCTGTGCGTCACAGCGTAACCCGGAGGGCAAACCGACTATGTCGGACGAGCACGCGCCACCAGCGTCACGTCCGGCGTGCACACGTCGCACGGCGTGAAGCCGAGTTGCCGCGCCTCGGACACGGGCAGCGGCAAGGTCGCGTGGGCACCCACCCACGGACAGGTGTCGAGGTGGTAGCGGGGACGCTCGTCGAGCACCCGCACCTCGTCGTGGAGGCCGGCGACGATCAGCAGGTCGTCGGCGGACGTGTCCTCCTCGCCGGGTTCCTCACCCGGTCCGGTGACCTCGGAACGCGTCGTGCCCGACCGGCGCCGCAACGCACGGTCGAGCACGAGCAGGACGGCGGCCAGGCCGCTCGCCCCCACCGACAGCCAGGCCCAGAGGTCCTGGCCGGTCGTGAACGCGGGGACGAGCAGCCCGAGAGCCGCCAGTACCGAAAGCAGAACGGCGAACAGCACGTCGGACGGTGGTCGGGACCGGTCAGCCGGCCTCGGCACGCGCCCCGAACGAGTAGCCGCCCGGCTGGCGACCGTCGGACGGCGCGGCCGGGCCGCGGTCCTGGAGGTCGCGCAGCGAGGACTCCAGCATGGTCTTCAGACGCGTGCGGTACTCGCGTTCGAAGGTCTGGAGCTTGTCGATCTGCTTCTCGAGCGTGTTCTTCTCCTGGGTGATGTTGCCCATCACCTCGGCGTGCTTGCGCTGCGCGTCACGGTCGAGCGCACTGGCCTTCTCACGGGCCTGGCGCTCCAGCGTGTCGGCACGCGTCCGCGCGTCGTTGAGCATGGTCTCCGCGCGCGTACGCGCCTCGTTGACCATCGTGTCCGCCTTGGCACGGGCCTCGGAGAGGAGCTGCTCGGACTTCGTCCGGGCCTCCGAGAGCATGCCGTCGGCTTCGGCCTTGGCCTCGCCGGTGAGCCGGTCCGCCATCTCCTGGGCCAGACCCAGGACCTTGGCGGCCTGCACGTGGTGGTCGCCGCCACCGCCGGGCGAGGTCTGCTCCAACGCGGAAGGAGGCGGGACGGGGGCCAGGCGGCGCGGCTCGTCGACGACGCGACCGGCGCCGACGCCGGCGGCGACCTTGGCACGGGCGTCCTCGAGGTCGGCACGCGCGGTCTCGACCTGCTGGTCGAGCTGCTCGACCTGCTGGCGCAGGTCGTTGTTCTCCTCGATCAGGCGGGCCAGTTCGCCCTCAACCAGGTCGAGGAACGCGTCCACCTCGTCCTCGTTGTAGCCCCGCTTGCCAATCGGCGGCTTGCTGAACGCGACGTTGTGCACGTCCGCGGGGGTCAACGGCATCAGATCACCTCACGCACTCCTGGGCTGTGGACATCCCTGGTCCCCTCACCTGGGATCGGCTACTCCCATGAGGATGAGAGTGGCCATGAACAGCACAATAATGGACAGGTCCAGTCCGACGGCCCCGATCCTCACGGTCGGGATGACCCGGCGGAGCAGGAGGACCGGGGGATCGGTCACGGTGTAGACGGCTTCCAGGGCGGCTGCCATGCCGCCCGCCGGGTGCCAGTCCCGGGAGAACCCTCGGACCAGCTCGACCACCACGCGGGCCGTGAGCAGCAGCCAGAACGCGAACAGCAGGTAGTAGACCACAAGCAACAGGGCATCCACGACGTCAACTGTGCCATCACTCACGAGGGGTTGAGGAACCCGCCCTCCGCGAGTCGTCGTCGGTCCTCCGCCGTCACGTCGATGTTCGGCGGTGAGAGGAGGAACACCTTGTTGGTCACCTTGTCGATCGACCCCCGCAGCGCGAACGCGAGTCCGGCCGCGAAGTCGACGAGCCGCTTCGCGTCCGCGTCGTTCAGGTCGGTGAGGTTGATGATCACCGGCGTGCCGTCGCGGTAGTGCTCGCCGATGGTCCGCGCCTCGTTGTAGCTGCGCGGGTTCAGCGTGGTGATGCGACCGGTCAGGCTCTTGGCCGCGGGCTCGGGCACCGGACGGGTCCGGGGCGCGGGCTCGCGCTGGGGCTCGACCGCGAGCGCGCCGTGCACCGGCGGCTCCACGCTCCACGCCCGGCGGGACCGGGCGCGCGCGTCGGGCTCGTAGTCGTCGGAGTCGTCGAGCTCGGCGCGGTAGCCGGACGGCCGACGACGCGGTGCCCGCTCGGGGTACTCGTAGTCGTCGCCGTCGGCGTAGTCGGACCGGTAGCGGCTCGGCCGCTCGTCCTCGTAGGCACCGGGGTCGTCGGCGTACTCGGCGGGAACCATCCCGAAGTAAGCCTTCAGCTTGTGAAACCCGCTCATCTCCGAGCCCTTCCTCCGCCGAACCCCACCCGCAAGGACGTCGCGGTCGTCCCAGAGGTTCCGAACAGTTACGGCGAGGCTAGTCTCCGGCTGCCCAGCAACGCTGTTCCGACACGCACGCACGTAGAACCGTGTGCGATGGCATCTTCCAGGTCACCGCTCATCCCCGCCGAGATCACGGTGGCATCGGGATGATCGTCCCGCAAGCGGGTTACCGCCTGTTCAAGAGCCGCAAACGCCTGTCCTGGATGCGTTCCGAGGGGTGCGACGGTCATCACACCGCGCAGGACAAGTTCATCCGTCCGAGCGACATGCGCGGCCAACTCCGCCAACCCGTCGAACGGCACGCCGCCGCGTTTCGGGTCGCCGTCCACGCTGACCTGGATCAACACCTCCAGCGGCGCGGTCGCGGCCCTGGCCAGCGCGTCCGCCAGACGCGTCGAGTCCACCGAGTCGACCCGGTGCGCCCAGCCGACGACGGACCGGGCCTTGTTGCGCTGGACCGACCCGACCATGTGCCAGCGGACGTCGGCGTCGGGACGCGCCTCGGCCAGTTCACGGGACTTCGGGCCTGCCTCCTGGTCGCGGTTCTCGGCGAAGCGGGAGAGCCCGAGATCACACAGCAGGGCCACGTCGGACGCGGGGAACGTCTTCGTCACCGCAAGCAGTTCGACCCCTGCCGGGTCGCGTTCGGCGGACGCGCACGCCTTGTCGATGCGTTCGCGGACCTCGGCCAGGTTCGCGGCCAACTCCTCGACCCGGTTCACGCGTCCACCCAGACGACGCCGGCGAAGCGCCCGGTACCGGGATCGCGTCGATGGCTGAACAGCGTGCGTTCCTCGACGGTGCACCTCGGGTCGACGCCGACGCGGGTCACCCCGGAATCGGCGAGCTGCTGCCAGATGCCCGCGCGCAGGTCGAGCGCCGGCTTCCCGGCCCGGGTCTTGGCCGCACTGCCGGGCAGGTGCTTGTCGACGTCGGCACGCATGTCGAAGGGCACCTCGTAACACGCGCCGCAGACCGCGGGCCCCAACAGCACCTCGATCCGTTCACGTACCGCGCCGAGTCCCTCCATCGCGTCGAGCGCGGCGGTGACGACGCCGACCCGTGCGCCGACCCGGCCGGCGTGCACCGCACCGACCACTCCCGCGACCGGGTCGCCGAGCAGGACGGGGACGCAATCGGCGACCAGGACGACCAGACCAAGCCCGACCTGATCGGTGACCAGCGCGTCGGTCGCCTCCACCGCGCGGGCGCGTGGACCGTCGACGACACCGACCGTGCGTCCGTGCACCTGTTCCATCCACACGAGCCGGTCGGGCGCGAGTCCGATCCCCTCGGCCAGTCGCCGGCGGTTGGCCGCGACGGCGTCGGTGTCGTCACCGACGTGGTCGCCGAGGTTGAACGTGTCGAAGGGGGGACGCGAGGCCCCACCTTCCCTGGTGGTCACCACACGACGGATCTGCACGTGGACAGCCTGCCACGCACCGCGGCACGACCCCGTCGCCGGAGTGGACACGGCACGGGTACCGAAACGCGTTCGTCGCACCCCCCGTGTACACAAACGCGTTTGTGTACACGGCAGCGCGACAGAAACAGACACACGACCACACACGGTCCCGGCCACGTGGATCGCTCCCCGAGCGCACGACCGTGCCGCGCCACCGCGCACGGACGTGCGCGGTGGGCGGTCAGCGACGCATGAACGGCGGAACGTCGACCTCGTCGTCCGGATCGTCGGTCACGGGCACCGCACGGCTGGGCAACGTGCCCGAGGTCGGCAACGACGTGGGCAGCGTCCGGTGCACCGGCTGGGGTACCGACTGCGGCACCGTGGACGACGTGCCGTACCCGCCGTTGCCCTGGGCGTGCTGCGGCTGGTGCTGCGGTTGCGCCGGCTGGGAGTGCTGCGGCTGCGGCGGGACGATCGGACGCTGCGGCACCGCCTGCTCGACCGGCGGTGCCGGGTTCGGGTTGACGTGACCCGCCTGCCCGGACACCATCGGTGTCCCCCGGGGCGGCGACGACAGCGCCTGGGGTTCGAGCTTCTTGTGCGTCGGTCCGCCGCTGTCGAACCCCGCCGCGATGACCGTGACCCGGACCTCGTCGCCGAGCGAGTCGTCGATCACCGTACCGAAGATGATGTTGGCGTCCGGGTGCGCGGCCTCCTGCACCAGCGACGCCGACTCGTTGATCTCGAACAGGCCGAGGTCCGACCCGCCCGCGATCGACAGCAGCACGCCGTGCGCACCCTCCATGGACGCCTCCAGCAGCGGCGAGTTGATCGCCTTCTGGGCGGCTTGCACGGCCCGTCCCTCACCGCGCGCCGAACCGATGCCCATCAACGCCGAACCGGCGCCGGACATGACCGACTTGACATCGGCGAAGTCCAGGTTGATCAGACCGGGCGTGGTGATCAGGTCGGTGATGCCCTGGACACCGGACAGCAGCACCTCGTCCGCCGAGCGGAAGGCGTCCATCAACGAGACGCCGATGTCGCCGAGCTGGAGCAGCCGGTCGTTGGGGATGACGATGAGCGTGTCGCACTCGTTGCGCAGCGCCTGGATGCCCTCTTCGGCCTGCTTGGCCCGGCGCTTGCCCTCGAACGAGAACGGCCTGGTGACCACACCGATGGTCAGCGCGCCGAGCTTGCGCGCGATCGACGCGACGACCGGCGCGCCGCCGGTACCCGTGCCGCCGCCCTCGCCCGCCGTCACGAAGACCATGTCGGCCCCCTTGAGGACCTCCTCGATCTCCTCGCGGTGGTCCTCCGCGGCCTTGTGGCCGACCTCGGGGTTCGCGCCCGCGCCCAGGCCGCGGGTCAGTTCACGGCCGATGTCGAGCTTCACGTCGGCGTCGGACATCAGCAACGCCTGCGCGTCGGTGTTCACCGCGATGAACTCGACGCCCTTGAGCCCGACCTCGATCATCCGGTTGACGGCGTTCACGCCGCCGCCGCCGATGCCGACGACCTTTATCACCGCGAGGTAGTTGTGCGGGGGCGTCATCGGGCCGCCTTCCTGATCGTGTCCGTGCTGGTGCTGGAGTGGATGACCACCGGTGTCACAGCCCGGACGGATCTCCACCCGGATTGAAACCCTTCACCAGAGGTGCAGAGTTATGTCAACCCCGTATGTTCCTGCTGGACGTTATGCATCGGGAATGCCTTGGTCCAGCAGCCACGCCGTGTCTTGTCCCGACCGGGTGAGCGAGGTCTACTCGCCGGTCGTCCCGTCGAGCAGTTCGCGCACCGCGTCCAGGTGTCCCGCGTGCCGACCCGTCTCCTCGATCATGTGGATCAACACCCAGCGCACGGAAAGCCGTCGGTCGCCGCGGAACGGGACCTCGTGGTCGAGTTCCACTCCGTCGACGTACGAACGACTGGCCGTGCACTCCGCAGCGTAGTCGGCGAGCAAACCGGAGATCGTCTCGCCCGGCTCGACCCTCCAGTCGGCGTCCGGGTCTTCGCGCGTATACGGCGCGCTGCTTGGTTCCCCGGCCAGGGCCACCCGAAACCAGTAGTTCTCCACCCAGCGCAGGTGCTTCACGATCCCGGCCGCCGTGGTCAGCGGTGACGGCAGCACGACGCGCCGCGCATCCTCTTCGGACAGGCCCGCGCACTTGAGCGCGATCGTGCCGCGCAGGTAGTCCAGAAAGGCGCTGAGCAGCTCTTTTTCCGAGCCGGTGAACGGTACCTCGACCCGGTCGTCGATCACTTCTGAAGTCATGGCGGCAGTATGTCCGCGCGCTGGGACGAACACGATCGGATTAACCCACCGGTACGCGCTGTGAATCACGACACGGTCGGCAGTTCGGGGCTTGTCACGTCGAACACCGAGCCCTTCCTGGTCAGCAGGACCAGGAGCACGTCGGCTTTGCGCGGTGTGTCGTCGACCGTGCCCCACCTGGCCTCGCGCCCTTCGGTGAGGTGGAGTGTCACGTCGGCGGGCGTGGTCGCCGACACGGTCTGCACGAGGGTCCGCACCGAGTCGGGCAACCGGATGAGCACTCCGACGGCCGCGACGAGTGCGCGGTCGTCACCGCCGAGCTTCAACTCGGGCAGTCCGATCGGCGCCTGCGCGACCGTGGCGTAGTCCTTGCCGGTCTCGTCGACGAGATGCACCCCGTCAGTCGCCTTGATCACACCGACGGGATCGCGCTCGTCCACGGTGAGACGCACGGTGCCGGGAAGCTCGCGTTCCACCGTGACACCACCGACGCGCGGCAACGCGCGCACCCGGCTCGCGATGCCTTCGACGTCGAGCCTGACCAGCGGCGAGCCGTCCGCTACCGCGGCGGCGGCGCGCACTTCGTCGGCATTCATCTCGCGCAGACCGTCGACCGCGACCTCGCGCACACCGAACGTGGGGGTGAACCAGACGACGACCACCACCCCGATGACGGTGAGCGCGGTCAGCAGTGCGACCGCGCGACGGCGCAACGCGGTGGCCCGCGTGGGCAGCCCACCGGACGGACGCCGTCGCGCCGCGGTGCGACGGCGTGCCGTCCGGTCGCTCATGCCAGCGCGTCCACGATCTCCGGGCCCAGGATCGTCACGTCGCCCGCTCCCATCGTCACGACCAGGTCGCCGTCCGCCACCAGCCCCGCGACCAGCGCGGGAACCCGGTCGAACGACGGCTCGTAGTGCACGAACCCGTCGTCGAGCGGCACCGCGCCCGCGACGAGCGCGCCGGTCACACCGGGTTCGGGGTCTTCGCGCGCGCCGTACACGTCGAGCACCACGACCTGGTCCGCGAGCCCGAGCGCGGCACCGAACTCGGCGGCGAACAGGCGCGTCCGCGAGTACAGGTGCGGTTGGAAGACGACGACGAGCTTGCCGTCGCCCGCGACCGGACGCGCGGCGGCGAGCTGGGCCGAGACCTCGGTGGGGTGGTGTGCGTAGTCGTCGTACACGCGCACGCCGCCGGCACGACCCTTGAACTCGAACCGGCGCCGGACGCCGCCGAACGCGGCGAGTCCTTCCAACACGCCGGCGCGGTCGGCGCCGAGTTCGAGCGCGGCGATCAGCGCGGCGATCGCGTTCGCGGCCATGTGCTCGCCGGGTACCGCGACACGCACGTCCACAGTCTCGCCGTCGATGTAGACGACCGCGAGTCCGCCACCGTCGGCGGGCTTGTAGTCGACCAGTGTCGCGGCGCCGGGTCCCGTGGCGGCGCGGCCGTACGTGCGGACACGCAAACCGCGTTGCGTCGCACGGTCGGCGAGCGCGGCGGCTCCCGGGTCGTCGACGCACGCGATGAGCACGCCCTGCGGGTCGATGCGCTCGAGGAACGAGTCGAACACCGCGATGTACGCCTCGACCGTGCCGTGGTGGTCGAGGTGGTCGGCCTCGACGTTGGTGACCACGGCGACGGTCGGCGAGAAGAAGAGGAACGAGCCGTCGCTCTCGTCGGCCTCGGCGACGAACACGCCACCGGTCCCCTGGTGCGCGTTGGCACCGGACTCGTTGAGGTCGCCACCGATGGCGAACGACGGGTCGAGTCGGCAGTGCTGCAACGCGACCGTGAGCATGGACGTGGTCGACGTCTTGCCGTGCGTACCGGCCACACACGCGACCCGGTGGTCGAGCATGAGCGCGGCGAGCGCCTCGGCGCGACGGAGCACGACCACGTCACGAGCGCGGGCGGCGACCAGCTCGGGGTTGTCGTCGCGGATCGCCGTGGACACCACGATCGCGGTCGGTCCGCCGTCGAACTGGTCAAGGTTGGCCGCGGCGTGCCCGACCGCGATGGCCGCGCCCTGCGCGCGCAACGCGAGCACCGTGCGCGAGTCCTTGGCGTCGGAACCCGACACACGCGCACCACGCGCGAGCAGGATGCGCGCGATGCCACTCATGCCGGCACCGCCGATGCCGACCAGGTGCACCCGGTCGAGGACGCTCACTTCCCGATCACCTCGAGCACGATGCGGGCGAGCACCTCGTCGGCCTCGCGGTGCCCACTGCCCAGCGTCGCGGCGGTCATCGCGGCGAGCCGGGCACGGTCGGCGACCAGCGGCACCACGTTGTCCGCGACCCACTGCGGGGTGAGTTCCTCGTCGGGCACGAGCAGCCCGCCCCCTGCCGCGACCACCGGGCGGGCGTTGAGTGCCTGCTCGCCGTTGCCGTGCGGAAGCGGGACGAACACGGCGGGCAGGCCGACGGCCGACACCTCGGCCACGGTCATGGCGCCGGACCGGCACAGCACCGCGTCCGCGGCGGCGTACGCGAGGTCCATGCGTTCCAGGTAGGGCACCGGGACGTACGGCGCCGCGCCCGGCACGGCCTGGACCGCGACGGTGTGCTTGGGCCCGTGGGCGTGCAGCACGCCGATGCCCGCGCGGGCGAACGCGGGTGCCGCACCGGATACCGCGTTGTTGATGGATCGGGCGCCTTGCGAGCCGCCGAACACCAGCAGCGTGGGCGCGGTCGGGTGCAGGCCGAAGTGCGCACGGGCCTGGGCGCGGAGTGCGGCGCGGTCGAGGGTGGTGATCGAGTGGCGCAGCGGGATGCCGATGACCTCGGCGTCGGACAGTCCCGAGTCGGGGACGGCGGCGACGACGCGTTCGGCGAACTTGGCACCGACCTTGTTCGCCAGGCCGGTCTTCGCGTTGGCCTCGTGCACGACGATCGGCACGCGACCGCGTGCGGCGAGGTAGGCGGGGAGGGAAACATAGCCGCCGAAGCCGACCACGATGTCCGCGCCGACCCGCTCCAGGATCTCACGGGTGCGCTTGACCGATTCGCGGACCTTGAGCGGCAGCTTCAGCAGCTCGGGACTTGGCTTGCGCGGCATGGGGACCGGCGGGATGAGTTCGAGGGGGTAACCGCGCGCGGGCACAAGCTTGTTCTCCAGGCCCCGTTCGGTGCCGAGCGCGACGACGCGCGCGTCGGGACGCAGCCGCTTGACCGCGTCCGCCAAGGCCAGTGCCGGCTCGATGTGCCCGGCGGTGCCGCCACCGGCGACCACCACGCACGGACCGTTGTGGGCAAGCCGATCGCCGGACAGGGTGACCTCCAAAGTTGGGGTGTGCGTCGATGCGACGCCGCGAGCCTAGCAACGCCACCCGTGGACACCGACGCAACCACGACCAATCCGCCGTCACCGAAACCGATCCCCGACACCCTGACCGTCACGCGACCCGATCGCGTACCGGTGGGCGCGACATCACCCCGTCCCCGTCCCACGCACACAGCCCGCACCGCGTCACTTCACCCGCGCACAGCAAAGTCGTCCACAACAACACCCGCTCCCACCACCTAAAGCGGACCAGTAGTCCATTTCTCTCGGTCATACGGCTCCGACCCACCGGATGTCCATCACTGAAACCACGAAGGCCCCACCGCCCCCGACCGGACCGGCAGTCCGGTTCACCAGACACGAGCTTTCACGCATCCCCGGACGCAGAGTGGTACCCACCTCGCACCTGCGACCAGACGTCGACCACCGACCCGACACGGCCTCCGGAGTGGCACACGACGCGACCACGTCACACCCACACCCGACAATCGCCCGACATCGAAGCCCGGACCATTGACCCGCTCAATCCGCGTCGCGTGGGCACACAACTCGTCCAATCGACTGCCCATGACCGCTAACGGACCGCCGGTCCGCTACCGACGGGGACCGGATCGCCGTGCAACGCACGGTTCCGATCCGCACGACCCGCGTCGGTGACCGATTTCGTGACAAACGGACGTGAACGTCACGCGATCGTCTACCGGTCGCGGCACAGGAACCGTTCAGCGACGACCGTCGCGTCCGGTTCTCCGGCCTGTGGTCGGTGGCGTGCGACGTGTCTCGCGGCGCCGGTAGTCCGACGGAGGCGCCGAACGACCGGCGACCCGACGTTCGTCCGGTGGCGGTGGCGTGGCCGCACGTCGACTTCGCGGTGGAGGTGTCGGCCGGACGGCCTTGCGTTTGGGTGGCGGTTTGTACGCCTCCGGCGGAGGTAGTCGCAGGATTCCGCCCACGCGGCCAGGACCTATCGAACGCAGCGCGGCCACCGCATCGGGTTCGTGGCGGGCACAGCTGGCGAGGATGCCGAACACGATCATGGTGGTGACGATCGACGTGCCACCGGACGAGATCATCGGCAGGGTGATGCCGGTGACCGGCAACAGCAGCACGACGTAACCGATGTTGATCGCGGCCTGCGCCACCAGCCACACGGTGAGCGTCGCCGCGACCATGCGAATCCACGGGTCGGTGTTGCGTGCGGCGATCCGCAGCCCGACCAACGCGAGCAACCCGAACAGGCCGAGCACCAACATGCCGCCGATGAAACCGAGTTCCTCCCCGATCACCGCGAAGATGAAATCGCTGTGCACGTTGGGCAGGTATCGCCACTTCGAACTGCCGTTGGTGAGTCCCTTGCCCAGAAATCCACCTTCGGCCAAGGCGAAGAGCGCCTGCCGGGCCTGCATGCCCGCGCCGGTCGGATCGGCTTCCGGATTGAGGTAGGAGGCGACGCGCTTGAGCCGGTACGGCGACCCGATCGCCAACACGACCGCCGCCGACACCGCCGCTGTCGCGAGAACACCGAACACCCGCATCGGAGCGCTGACGAACCACAGCAGGCTGATCAGCACGATGCCGAGCGTGATCGTGCCACCGAGGTCGGGCTGGAGCATCACCAGCGTGAACACCACGAGAGCGACCGGGACGACGGGCACGAGCAGGTGCCGGTATTGGTCGAGCAGAGCGCGCTTGGTGACGAGTACGTGCGCGCCCCACAGGGCGAGCGCGAGTTTCGCGGCCTCGATCGGCTGGAAGGACACCGGCCCGACCGTGAACCACGACTGCGCACCGCCTGCGACCGTGCCGAGCGGCGTAAGCACGAGTCCGAGCAGTACAACGCAGACGAGCATCGCCATCATGCTGTAGTTGCGGATGCGCCTGAGCGGGATGCGCAACACGATCAGGAACATCACCGCGCCGACGCCCACGTACAGCAACTGCTTCTGGAACACCGAGTACGCGGAGGCGCCATCGGCGACCTCCCCGGGCGCGGACGCGGACAGCACCATGATCAGCCCGAGCACGGTGAGCACACCGAACACGGCGAGCAGCAGGTGGAAGTCGGCGAGCGGGCGGCCCAGCCACGCCGTCAACGAGCCGCGCACACCGACTGCTTTGGCCGCGCGTCGTCGTGGCCGTGGCGGCTCGGTCTCCGTCGTCATGGGCTCATCGTCTCCCGCACCGGTGCGGGAGACGCGAACATCCCCCGCGTGTCGCGTCCCGGCTACGACTCGACCAGTGTCTCGACCGCTTCCGCGAACGCACGGCCGCGGTGCGCATAGTCACGGAACATGTCCATGGACGCGGCTGCCGGCGCCAACACGACGACGTCCCCGGCCTGCGACAAAGTTCGCGCCGTGTGCACGGCATCGCACATGGTCGCGTCATCGAGCACGTGGACCGGTACATGAGGCGCGTACGCGCGCACGGCCGCGGCGATGATCTCGCGATCGGCACCGATGAGCACGACACCACGCAGCCGATGCGCTTCGGCGCGCACGAGATCGTCGACGGAAGCGCCTTTGAGCAGGCCGCCCGCGATCCACACGACGTGGTCGTGGGACCGCAGCGACGCACCGGCCGCGTGCGGGTTGGTCGCCTTGGAGTCGTTCACATACCGCACGCCGTCGACTTCCGCGACCACCACCGCGCGGTGTTCGCCGGGCCGGAACGCACGCAACCCGTCACGTACCGCCTCCGGCGACACACCGTGGGCGCGTGCCAGTGCCGCGGCGGCGAGCGCGTCGGCGACACCGGGCGGACCGACGGGCCGGATCTCTTCGACGGCCACAAGCACGGTGTCGGGTCCGAACGCACGGTCGACGACCATGCCGTCCACGACGCCGAGCTGCCCTTCGTCGGGCGTGCCGAGCGTGAACCCGACGTGCGCACGTGCCGGTGCGTCGGCGAGCAACGCGGACACGAGCGGGTCGTCGGCGTTGGCCACGCCCACGTCACCGGTGAGCACCCGCGCTTTCGCCTGGGCATAGGCGTCCATGGAGCCGTGCCAGTCGAGGTGGTCCTCGGCGAGGTTGAGGATGACACCGGCGAGCGGCCGGACGGACGGCGACCAGTACAGCTGGAAGCTGGACAGTTCGACGGCCAGGACGCGTCGGCCCGCGAGCAACGCGTCGACGACGGGCAGTCCGACGTTGCCGCACGCGACCGCGTCGATCCCGGCGGCACGCAGGATGGATTCGAGCATGCCCACGGTCGTGGTCTTGCCGTTGGTACCGGTGACCGCGAGCCAGGTCGGCGGATCCGCCAGTTCGCGCGCCATCCGCCACGCGAGTTCGACCTCGCCGATCACCTCGGTACCGGCTGCCGCGGCGGCGGCCAGCAGCGGGTTGTCGGGACGCCAGCCGGGGCTGGTGACGACCAGGTCGATGTCCACCGGGGGGGCATCCGCGGCGGCGAGCAGCGTCACGCCCGGCACGTGCGCGCCGAGTTCGGCGAGCCGTTCCGGCGAACGATCGGTGACCGTGACGGTCGCGCCCGCGGCGAGCAGGGCGTCGGCGGTCGAGCGACCGGTGACACCCGCGCCCGCGACAAGGACGTGGCGTCCCGAGAGGTATCCCATGCGTCAGCTCCCGACCGCGGTCAGCCACTCGCTGTAGAAGAGCCCGAGGCCCAACATGCAGCAGATGCCCGCGAGCAGCCAGAACCTGATGATGACCGTGGTCTCGGCCCATCCGGCGAGTTCGAAGTGGTGATGGAACGGCGCCATGCGGAACAGGCGTCGGCGCGAGGTCCGGAAGACCGCGACCTGCAACACGACCGACATGGCCTCGACGACGAACAGACCGCCGATCACGATCACCAGCAGCTCGGTGCGGGTGGTGATCGCCAGGCCGGCGACCAGACCGCCGAGCGCGAGCGAGCCGGTGTCGCCCATGAAGATCTTCGCCGGCGCCGCGTTCCACCACAGGAAGCCGATGCAGCCGGCCATCGCCGCCGCCGCGACCACGGCGAGGTCGAGCGGGTCGCGCACGTCGTAGCAGCCGGCGATCGGCGAGCTGGAGCAGTTGTAGCGGAACTGCCAGAAGCTGATGACCACGTACGTGCCCAGCACCATGGCGGACGTGCCGCCGGCGAGGCCGTCGAGGCCGTCGGTGAGGTTGACCGCGTTGGACCACGCGCTGACCGCCGCGTAGCAGAACACGACGAACCCGACGACACCGAACGACACCACGGTGATGTCGCGGACGAACGACAAGTTGACCGATGCGGGCTCGATGCCGTCCTTGTTCGGGAACTGCATCACGAGGATCGCGAACGCGATGGTGGCGATGAACTGGCCGACGAGCTTGGCGGTCTTGTTCAGGCCGAGGTTGCGCTGCTTGCGGATCTTGATGAAATCGTCGAGGAAGCCGACGACGCCGAGCGAGGTGGTCAGCATCAGCACGAGCAGGCCGGACGCGGTCGGGGTCTGGTCCGCAGCGGAGGCCGACATGGAGTTGATCAGGTGGGTGCCCAGGTAGCCCAGCCACATCGCGACCAGGATCGCGACGCCGCCCATGGTGGGCGTGCCACGCTTGGTCTTGTGGCTCTGCGGGCCTTCCTCGCGGATCTCCTGACCGAAACCCTGCCGTGAGAAGACTTTGATCAGGTAGGGCGTCAGCATGATCGACGCGATCAGCGCGATGGCCGCCGCGATGAGGATGCTCTTCACTTGCCGACCGCCTCCAGGAGGGCCTCGGCAACCCGCCACAGGCCGTATGAGTTGGATGCCTTCACCAGCACGACGTCACCGGGCCGCACCTCGGCGCACAGCAGCTCGACGGCCGCTGACACGTCCGGCACCACAAGCGCTTCTTCGCCCCATGATCCTTCCAGGTGCGCTCCCTGGTGCATCGGCCGGGCGTCCTCACCGACGACGACCAGCTTGTTGATGTCCAGGCGGACCGCGAGGCGGCCGATCTCGTCGTGGGCGCGGACGGAGTCGGCGCCCAGTTCGGCCATCGGGCCGAGCACGGCCCAGCTGCGTCGCGGCGGGGTGGTCGCGCGGGAGATCGCGGCGAGCGACTTGAGCGCGGCACGCACCGACTCGGGATTCGCGTTGTACGCGTCGTTGATCAGCGTGACGCCGTCGGCGCGGTCGGTGACGGCCATGCGGTGTGCGGACACACGCTTGGCGGTGCCGAGCGCGGTGGCCACCTGCTCGGGGGTCGCGCCGAGTTCCAGGGCGACGGCGGCGGCGGCGAGCGCGTTGCCGACGTGGTGTCCGCCGTGCACCGCGAGCCGGACATCGGCCTCGCCCTGGGGCGTGACCAACCGGAACCCCGCTCGGGCCTGGTCGTCGAGGTCGAGGTCGACGGCACGGACGTGCGCGGAGCTGTGTTCACCGACGAGGACGACGCGCGCCCGGGTGCGTTCGGCCATGACCGCGACCAGGGGGTCGTCGGCGTTGAGGATCGCGACGCCGGTCTTGGGCAGCGCCTCGACGAGTTCGCCCTTGGCCTTGGCGATGCCTTCGCGGGAGCCGAACTCCCCGACGTGCGCGGAGCCGACGTTGAGCACGGCACCGAGTCGCGGTGGCGCCACCCGGCACAGGTCGGCGATGTGGCCGACGCCGCGCGCGGACAGTTCGAGGACCAGGAAGCGGGTGTCGGCGTCGGCACGCAGCACGGTCCACGGGTGGCCGAGTTCGTTGTTGAACGATCCGGGCGGCGCGACGGTGGGTCCGAGCGGTGCGAGGACCTGGGCGACGAGGTCCTTGGTCGAGGTCTTGCCCGACGATCCGGTGATCCCCACGACGGTGAGACCGTCGAGTTTGTCGACCACGTACCGGGCGAGGCGACCGAGTGCGGCGAGAACTGCGGCGCCGGCGCCGTCGGTGTCGCCGGACAGCACGTATGCGTTGCCGTTCGCGGCGACGACAGGTGGTGCGACGACGGTCGGGACTCCGGTCGGACGACCGGCGAGGACACCGACCGCACCGGCGGCGACGGCCTGCGCGACGAAGTCGTGCCCGTCGACGCGTTCGCCGGGCAGTGCGACGAACAGGCCGCCCGCGGTGAGTTTGCGGGTGTCGTACTCGACGGTGCCGGTGACGACCGGGAGGCCGTCGGTGTCGTGAAGGGTGCCGCCGACCGCTTCCGCGATCTCGGCGAGGCTGAGTTGGATCACCGGCTGGTCTCCCGAATGGCGGCGGCGAGGGTGTCGACGTCGGAGAACGGGTGGACGACGCCCGCGATCTCCTGACCGGTCTCGTGCCCCTTGCCCGCGACGACGACCACGTCGCCGGCGCGGGCGGCCGAGACCGCGTGTCGGATGGCGGCGGCGCGGTCGCCGATCTCGACGACGTCACCGCGCTGCGCGCGCGGGACCTCCAGCGCACCGTGCAGCATGGCCTCACGGATCGCGCCGGGGTCCTCACCGCGCGGGTTGTCGTCGGTGACGACGAGCAGGTCGCTGCGCCGCGCGGCTTCGGCGCCCATCAGCGGCCGTTTCGCGGTGTCGCGATCGCCTCCGCAGCCCAGCACCGTGATGACCCGACCGGCGGTTTTGGCACGGACCGCGTCGAGCGCCAGGGCGACGGCCGCGGGTTTGTGCGAGTAGTCGACGACGGCGGTGAAGTCCTGCCCTTCGTCGACACGCTGCATGCGACCGGGAACGCGCACGGTGCGCAGTCCGGTACGGATCGCGTCCACCGTGACGCCCTTCGCGTGCAGACACCCGATCGCGAGCAGGGCGTTGGCAACGTTGAAGTCACCGGGCAGGCCCAGTTCGACGGCGAACGGCGCGGGCACGGGACCGTGGACGATGAACGTCTGGGTACCCGTCGCCGTAGTGCGTCGGTCGGTCGCGGTCCAGTTCGCGTCGCGCGTTGTCGACACGGTGACGGTGTCCGGTCGGACCAGTCGCAGACCCCACTCGGAGTCGGTGCAGACGACCTCGGTGCGTGCGCGACCGTCGAACAGCCCGGCCTTGGCGCGGAAGTAGTCCTCCATGTCGGGGTGGAAGTCGAGGTGGTCGCGGGAAAGGTTGGTGAACGCGCCGACCGCGAACCCGATGCCGTCGACGCGTCCCAGGCGCAGCGCGTGGCTGGAGACTTCCATCACCGCGTCGGACGTGCCGCGTTCGACCATGACCGCGAGCAGCGCCTGGAGGTCGGGGGCCTCGGGGGTGGTCATCGCGCTGTCGAGGCGGTGGTCGCCGACCCGGGTCTCGACGGTGCCGATCAGGCCGGTGGTCCGACCCGCGGCGCGGAGCACCGACTCGACCATGTACGTGGTGGTGGTCTTGCCGGACGTGCCGGTGACGCCCCACACGTCGACCTTCGTCGACGGCTCGCCGTACACCTTCGCGGCAAGGGCGCCGAGCACGGAGCGCGGGTCGGGGTGGATCAGCACGGGGACGTCGTGCGTGATCTTCGCCGCACCGACCGGGTCGGTGAGTACCGCGACCGCGCCGCACGCGATCGCCTGGTCGACGAAGTCCGCGCCGTGCGCCCGTGCACCGGGCAACGCGGCGAAGAGGTCACCTGGAACCACGTGCTGCGCACGCAGCGTCGCTCCGCAGACCGGCACGTGGTTGCGGTCGGGTGCGGTCAGGTGCGCGTCCGCCATGGTGGCGAGGTCGGACACGGGTACTGGTGTGGTGCGGGAAGGGCGAGGCGGTGCGATCGCGACCTTGCCCTCTAGCTTGCTGGGCACGGCGGGAAGGCTACCGGCGCACGGAGCGTGGCCACCCGGCACGTCCGCTCCGGCCGTCGAAGGGCTTTCGGGCATGGCCGACTGTATGCGCATCTGTCCACAGGGGGCGGAGTTGTCCACAGGTCGGGGTACACCGGCCACAAAAGACCACACCAATCGCTTGGATATGCGCAAGGGCGCTTCTTCCAGGGGGACGCCTGCCTTGGCATGCGCGGAACCTGCCTCGGCCTGCATCGGGAGAGACGTATGGCGACGTGGCCGGTTCAGGTCCGTTCGGGGGATACCGGACTGGATACGCGATCGAAACCGGCACACGCGTGTGTCACACAACCTCGTCGCTGTACCCGGTCTTCGCATGGGATCGCGTCAGTGGCGTGGCGCGGTTCACGAAAACACGGTCACAGCACCAGGGGTACCACCGGGCTCTGCTCCGTCGACATCGGAATGCGGTAGCGCTGTGCCAGGTACGAGGCGATGTCGTGGAAGAGCGGCGCGGCCGATCCGCTGTACTGGGTCCCCTGCGGGTTGTCGAGCATGATGCCGACGACGTAGCGCGGATCGTCGGCCGGGAGGATACCCGCGAACGTGATCCAGTACGCGGACGTGCTGTAGCACGCGCACTTCTCGTCGGTCTGCTGCGCGGTCCCGGTCTTGCCCGCGATCTGGTAGCCGGGCAGTGCCGCGCTCGGGCCGGTGCCCGTCTGACCGGGCGAGTTCTGCACCACGGCGCGGAACATGTCGCGCACGGTCTTCGCCGTCTTCGGCGACACGACGCGGACAGCTTCCGGGTGCGCGGTCTCGCGACGCGCGCCGTTCTCGTCGATCTCGGCGCGGATGATGCGCGGCGGGACGCGCAGCCCGTCGTTGGCGATGGTCTGGTACATGCCGGTCATCTGGAGCAGGGTCATGCTCAGGCCCTGGCCGATCGGCAGGTTGCCGAACGTCGACCCCGACCACTGGTTGCGTGGCGGCACGTAGCCGGGTTCCTCGCCGGGCAGCCCGGACTGGGTGCGCTTGCCCAGACCGAACAGCCGGAGCATGTCCGAGTAGCGGTCCGGCCCGATCTTCTGGGCGGCCATGAGCGTGCCGACGTTGGACGACTTGGCGAACACGCCGGTGAACGTCATGTCCTGAGTCGGATGGTAGGTCGCGTCCTTGACCACCCGGTCGGCGATCTTGATGGACGGGTCGACGGTGAGCACGCTGTCGGGCTGGTAGATGCCGTCCTCGATGGCCGTGGCGGCGGTGACGATCTTGTTGACCGAACCGGGTTCGAACACCGACGAAACCGCGACGTTGCGCTTCTCGTCGTCGGTCGCCTTGCCGAAGTCGATCGGGTCGAACACCTTGTCGTTGGCCAGCGCGAGGATCTCGCCGGTGTGCACGTCGAGCACCACCGCGGACCCGGAACGCGCACCGGATTTGGCCGTGTAGTCGGTCACGAGTCGCTGCACCGCGTACTGGGTGTCGACGTCGAGCGTCAGCTCGATGCTCTTGCCCGGTGTCGCCGCGGCGACCTCGCGCGATCGTCCCGGTCCGGGGATCACGACGTTGTCGTTGCCCTGCATGGTGTCGACGATGCGTTTGCCGTAGCGCCCGGCGAGGGTGTTGTCCTGCGAGTTCTCCAGGCCGAGCAGTCCGTGGGTGGCGGCGGGCTGCTGGTCCTTGCGCCAATTCGCGGCCCCGATGATGTTCGACGCGAGAGTGCCGTTCGGGTACACGCGCACGGCACGGTACTCGGCACCGACGTCGAAGTACTTCTCGGTGATCAAGGCGGCCTTGGCCGGGTCGACGTTGTCGACGAGTTCGATGTAGGTCGTGTCCCGACCGAGCTTCTCGGCCATCGTGGTGGCGTCGGTCTTCTGCCCGGCGACCTCGGTCCCGAGCGTCTGCTCGATGAACTTCGCGATCGCCTGCACACGATCGTCATAGCTGCCCATGGACGGCTTGTTCTTGCGTTCCTCGTCCCAGTTCGTCCTGGTCCGCTTGGGCACGGCGTACAGCGCACGGGCCTCGACGCTGAACGCGAGCTGGTTGCCGTTGCGGTCGGTGATGGTGCCGCGCTCGGCCGGGATCTCGATCGGCGTCGCCCGCTGCTGTTGCGCCAGCCGGGACAGTTCGTCGGCTTGGACGCCCTGCACGTAGAGGAGCTTCACGCCCGCCGCGAGCAAGGCGAGCACGAGGAGCAGCCGCCCTACCGCGATCCGGACCCGACTGTTGCCTCCACGCCGCTTGGGTCGCTGTCCGCGAACGGACAGCGGTCGCCGTGTCGGCCTGCCCCTACTGGGCCCCGGCATCGCTGATCTCCTCCGGTGACCGCTCAACCACCGGCCGGCGGCGTGGTGGTCGGAGCGGGTGGTGTCGTGGTGTTCCCGGCGGGGGTGTCCGTGGTGGTGGGTGCCGGGCGGGGCGGTTCGGGCGCGGCGGACGGTTTGCCGTACACCTCGACCGTGCCGTCGGGCAGTCGACGCAGTCGCGCCGGGTCGCCGGCCGGGACCAGGCCCAACGCCTGTGCGGCCTCGGCGAGCTTGAGCGGTGACTCGGCCATGGCCACCTCCTGCCGCAACTGCTCGACCTGGCGGGCCAGGCGGGTCTCCTCGGCGCGGGCGTCCTGGAGCCGGTACGAGTCGGCGGTCGCCTGCGTGGACAGCCACATGATCGCGGCGATGCCAACGCTGAGCACGACCATCACCATGACCACGAACGGCGCTCGCGGCGTCACGCCCGACTGCGGTGCGGAAGCGGTGTTCTTCCGCGGCCCGGAACGCTGGGCCCGACGGGCGTAAGCACGTTCGGCCGCGGCGGACCGGGTGCGGGACCGCTCGGCGGCGGCCTTGCGCAGCTGACGTTCACGCGGGTTGGAGCCGGTCGACGCGGTGCCGCCGGTCCGGGCCGGTGCGGTCATGTCGCCTCCCGAATCCGTTCCGCCGCGCGCAGCCTCACCGACGCGGCCCTGGGGTTGTCCTCGATCTCGAGTTCGCCGGCCGGTTCGCCACCGCGGGTGACGAGTTTCAGCTCGGGGCCGTGGCCGGGAAGTTCCACCGGCAGGCCGGGCGGGGTACGGGACACGGCGAGGTCGGCGAACGCCCGTTTCACCATCCGGTCCTCCAGCGACTGGTAGGACTCGACGACGATCCGGCCGCCGACCGCGAGCACGGACAGCGCCGCGGGCAGCGCCAAGCGCAACGACTCCAGTTCCCGGTTGACCTCGATGCGCAACGCCTGAAACGTGCGTTTGGCCGGATGGCCGCCGGTCCGCCGGGTGGCGGCGGGAACCACGTCGTAGAGCAGTTGGACCAGCCTGCCGCTGGTCGTGAACGGCTCACGGGCGCGTTCACGGGCCACGGCTCCGGCGATCTTGCGGGCGAACCGCTCCTCGCCGTAGTCACGCAGCACTCGGGTGAGGTCGTCGACCTCGTAGGTGTTGAGGACGTCCGCCGCCGTCTCGCCGGTGCCCGCGCTCATGCGCATGTCCAGCGGTGCGTCCTTGGAGTAGGCGAACCCGCGCTCCTCGGCGTCGAGTTGGAGCGAGGAGACACCGAGGTCCATGAGGATGCCGTCGACCTTTGTACCGACGACGACGTCCGCGATGCGGTCGTACGTGGTCTGGACGAACTCCACCCGGTCGGCGAAGGGCGTCAGCCGTTCGCGGGCGAGTCCGATGGCCTGGGGGTCGCGGTCGAGTCCGACCAGCTTGACCTGGGGAAAGCGGTGGAGAACAGCCTCCGAGTGCCCGCCGAGACCGAGCGTGCAGTCGACGAACACGGCGTCGCGATCCTCGATCGCGGGCGCGAGGAGGTCGAGCACGCGGTCGAGCAGAACCGGCACGTGCCGCGCCCGCTCTCCCATGAACTCTCTCCCTGTGCTGCTCCCCTCCCGCGAGAGACGAGATCGGGTGTCGTCAGGTCCCCGCCCGCCCGTCGAACCTGGCGCCGGGGAAGGTGCGCCAGGGCCGAAAGCCGAGCGGACCGAGGCCTCACGGCACCCGAAACCTCGAAACGTCGAGCCCTTCGGTCAGAAGACGCCGGGGAGCACCTCCTCGCGCGCCTCGGCGTAGCTGTCCTCGTGTTCGTCCAGGTAGCGCTGCCACGCCTGCGCGTCCCAGATCTCCAACCGGTTGATCGCGCCGATGACCACGCACTCCTTGGTCAACCCCGCGTACCGGCGCAGTTCCGGTGCGATCGTCACCCGGCCCTGGCCGTCCGGCCGCTGCTCGTCCGTTCCCGCGAACAGGTAGCGCTGGTAGGCCCGGACCGCCTCGTTCGTGAACGGTGCGTCGGCCACCTTGCGCGCCATCTGCTCGAACTCGCCACGGGGGAACACGTAGAGGCAGTGGTCCTGGCCTTTGGTGACCATGAGACCCCCCGCTAGCGCGTCCCGGAACTTCGCAGGCAGCGTCAGCCGGCCCTTGTCGTCCAACTTGGGGTGATGCGTGCCCAGGAACATGGCGCCACACCTCCCGCCGCCGAAGCCGACGGTGAAACCGGCAGTGGGGCCCCCGTCTGCCCCACCGGGCGCCACAGTACCCCACTTTTCTCCACAGTCAACGTCGAAACGGCCCTCCACGAGCCAGGTGCCGCAGCGTTTCCGCAGGTAGAGCGAAGATGCCAGGCACGGAGCGTGGTGGGGGAAGACGGACAGGCTTACACCGTGGAGTGAGCCGAAACCCGGATTTCTTCACCCGTACGGTCCAGCGATAACCGCACTACGGCGGCTTCGAGAGGGGGTCGTGGGGGATTGTGGGCGAACCGGTGGGGGAAGCCGGTACGTGGCAGTCGAAGACATGAATCTGTTCAATCGGTGTAGGGCGCCTCGCCCTGGTTTGACACACTGCGTGAAACGCTCACCGCCTGGCGCGACACCGCCGCGGGTGGGCCGCCCTGCTCATGGAGGTCGAGTGACTCCGAGTACCCAGCCAGCCGCACCGCCCGACCACTCCTACGGTGGGGTGAATCACCACGGGCCGGTCCGACCGGACGACGTGCTCGCCGAACTGCACGCGGTGGCCGGACGGATCGCGGCGAACGTCGAACGGGTCCTCGTCGGCAAACCCGAGGTCGTCCGCATCGCGTTGGTGACCCTGCTGGCCGAGGGACACCTCCTGGTGGAGGACGTCCCCGGTGTCGGCAAGACGTCGTTGGCCAAGGCCCTCGCCCGGTCGATCGACTGCACGGTCAGCCGACTCCAGTTCACACCCGACCTCCTGCCCAGCGACGTCACCGGCTCGTCGATCTACAACCGCCAGGACAACGACTTCGAGTTCCGGCCCGGTCCGATCTTCGCGAACATCGTGGTCGGCGACGAGATCAACCGCGCCTCCCCCAAGACGCAGTCCGCGCTTCTGGAGTGCATGGAGGAGCAACAGGTCACGGTCGACGGCAACACCTACCAGCTCGCCGCGCCGTTCATGGTGATCGCCACCCAGAACCCGATCGAGATGGAGGGCACGTACGCCCTCCCCGAGGCGCAGCGCGACCGGTTCACCGCGCGCGTGTCGATCGGCTACCCCGACCCGCAGGCCGAGCTGGCGATGGTCGACGAGCACGCGGGCAGCAACCCATTGGCCGACTTGCGGCCGGTGTCGACCGGGGACCAGGTGCTCAAGCTCGTACAGGCCGTGCGTCGCGTGCACCTGTCGCCGGACATCCGCCGGTACGCGGTCGAGTTGGTCGGCGCGACCCGACGACTGCCCGAGCTGCGTCTCGGTGCGTCGCCGCGGTCGACGTTGCAGCTCGTGCGCGCGGCACGTGCCCAGGCCGCGTTGTCGGGACGCGACTTCGTCGTGCCGGACGACATCCACGTGGTCGCCGTCCCTGTGCTCGCGCACCGGCTCGTGCTGACCGCTGAGGCGCAGGCGGCCCGGCGGTCGTCGGCCGACCTCGTGCGCGGGTTGCTCCAGCGCGTCCCCGTTCCACAGCACCTCCCCGGTCGCTGACGTGCGCGGGGCGCTGTCCGGGCTCACCACGCGCGGCCGGTGCCTGCTCGCTGCCGGCGTCGCAGCGGGGTTGTGCGCGGTCCTGCTCAACGAACGCGATCTGTTGCGTGTGTCCGTGTTCGTCATCGCGTTGCCTCTCCTCGCGGCGTGGCTTGCCGGACGGGCGCGCGTCGGGCTGCACGCGACGCGGTTCCTGTACCCGGGACGGGTACAGGTCGGCGCCGCCGCGGAGGCCCGGGTCGAACTCCGTAGCACGGGAAGGCTGCCGACCGGCGGGTTGCTCATGGAGGACGGCGTGCCGTATGCGCTCGGGGCACGTCCACGTTTCGTCGTGGAGCGACTGCCGCGCAACACGGTGACGGCGTTGCGGTACCCGCTCAAGCCCGTGATGCGCGGCATCCAGCAAGTCGGCCCGCTCATGGCACGGATCACGGACCCGTTCGGGCTCGCCGAGTTCGACCGCGAACTGGCGGGTCGCAGTCGTCTGGTCGTCGTGCCCCGGGTGACCGGCCTGACCGGACTACCCGGCGGATCGGGCATGGGCGCGGGCGACGACGGTTCGATCCGGCTGCGCGCGGGTCAGGGTGAGGACGACGCGGTCGTCCGTCCTTATAGGCACGGCGACGACCTGCGAAAGGTCCACTGGCGTTCGACCGCGCGCCGGGACGAGTTGATGGTCCGGGTCGAGGAACGTCCCTGGCGGGGCGGCACCACGGTCCTGCTTGACCACCGACTGACCGCTCATCGCGGCTCGGGTCCGGGTGCGTCCTTGGAATGGGCCGTGTCCTTCACCGCGTCGGTGTGCCTGCACCTGCACAGGTTTGGTCAGCAGGTGCGGCTGATCGGCGATGACGGCCACGTACTCGCGGGTGGTTCCAGCGAAGGTGGGCACAGCGACGCCGTGGTGCTCGACGTGTTGGCGGGACTCCAGGCGTCACACCGGGCGGCACCGGCGCTGGGACTTGATGCGGGTGCGGGACAGGAACTGATCGCGGTGCTCGGCGCGTGTTCACCGGGCGTCGTCGACACCCTAATCCGCAACCGCCCGCGTGGCGTGAGAAGCCTCGCCGTCGTCATCGACGTGCGCGGATGGGCGTTGCCGAACGAGGACCCGGCGCCGGATGCGTCGGAGGCGCTCGCGCTGCTACGCGCGGCGGGTTGGGGCGCGGTCGTCGCGACGCCCGCCGTGTCGATGAACCAGGTCTGGCAGGAGCTGTGCCACAGCGCCGGTTCCCGTCCGACGCGTGCGGAGGTGGGCTGAGTTGGCGGCGAGAACAGCGCGCGGTGCGGCGACCGTGACCGCGACACCGGCGGTGGCCGGGCTCGCGACGCTGTGCGCGTCGACCGCGCTGGCCAGTGTGATCGCCGGTGGGTTGTGGCTGGTGTACCTGGCCGTGACGATCGCGGTCGTCGTCGGGGTCGGTGTACTGCTGCGGTCTGTGCGCATACCAGCGTTGGTGGTCGGACTCGGTCAGCTCGTCGCGCTGCTGTGCCTGCTGGTGACGATCTTCACCCGCAGCGGCATCCTCATCGTGTTGCCCGACCCGCAGTCGATCACCGATCTGGGCGCGGTGCTCGGCGACGCGGTCTCCGAGGTCCAGACAGGCATCCCACCGGTGCCGGACACCCCCGCGATGCGGTGCCTGGTGATGGTCGCGATCGGTCTCGTCGCGGTCTTGGTCGACACGCTCGCGGTGGGTGCAGCCGCGCCTGCGGCGTCCGGTCTCGTGTTGTTGTGCGTATTCGCGGTGCCCGCATCGTTGGCCGACGACATGCTCCCGATGTGGACGTTCGTCTGCGGTGCGGCGGGGTTCGCCCTGCTCCTGGTGGTCGACGGTCGACGCAGACACGACTCGTGGCGTGGCAGGCGCGGCGGCGGAAGCCCCGGGCCGACCGCGACGGTGGTCACGGTGACCGCTCTGGTGATCGCTGCGGTCTCCGGTGGCGCGTTGACGCTGGTCGGCACGGTCGGACGGCTGCCCGGCGGCGGTGACGAGGCCGGCGGCGGCTCCGGCGGACTGGGCATCGACCCGATGACCGAACTGCGCGGCATGCTCGACCGCGGTGAGACCCGTGAGCTGTTCCGGGTCCGCGGCCTGCCCAAGTCCGAGTACCTGCGTGCGATGACGTTGCGCGAGTACGTACCGGGCAAGGGGTGGCAGCTCGGCGGGAACCTGTCGGAGGGCGTGGCGGCGAACGGCGTCGTGTCCGTCCAGCCGGGCGATCCCGGCACGGGTGACGTCACCTCGATCGAGATCGAGCCGGTCACGTGGCTGGACAACTGGCTGCCGGTGTACGGCAGGCCGCGCCGGTTCGCTGGCGTGGACGACAACTGGCGGTGGGACGCGGGCCGGGGAATGGTCTACAGCGTCCGTGCACGCAAGTCCGAGAAGTACACGTTGGAGACCGCACTGGGTGAACCGGGCACCGACACGCTCCGAGGCGTGACCGGCAACCCGGATGTCGACCAGGCGTACCTGGAGGCACCGAGCGTCGACCCGGAGATCCTCGAGCTGGCGAAACGGATCACGGCCGGTGCACGCAACCAGTTCGACAAGGCGTACGCGTTGCACCAGTACTTCACCGATGGGACACAGGGCTTCAAGTACTCGCTCGAGACCAAGAACGACACGTCGACCGACGCGCTGACGGACTTCGTACTCAAGGGCAAGACCGGGTACTGCGAGCAGTACGCCTCGGCGATGGCGGTCATGGCGCGGGCGGTGGGCATTCCGTCACGGGTGGCGCTCGGCTTCACCGCGGGCTTCCCCACCGACGAATACCAGACGATCACCACGCAGGACGCCCACGCGTGGGTCGAGGTGTACTTCCCGGACTACGGCTGGATGACGTTCGATCCGACGCCGCTGTCGGACGGACGCAGCGTCGTGCCGCCGTACATCTCCGGCATGAACCCGGACGACGAGGAGGACGACTCCGGTACCACCTCGACGACGACCACGACCACGACGACCACCGCGAGCGCGGGCACGACGACGACCGCCGCGCCGGGTGCCGCGGACCAGTCCGGTCAGGCCCAGAAGTCCGATCCGACACCGGTCTGGCACATGATCATCGCACTCGTCGCCCTGTTGCTCGCCGTGGCCCTGTGGCTGCTGGTCGCGTTCGGCGGCAATCGTCGTGCGCCAAGGCCGCCGATACTGGTGGGCGCCTTGGCCGCGACAGTCGCGACTGCCACCTTCGCCGTGGCGTTCGTCACATGGTGGCTCACAGTACCGATCGTGCTCGCCGCTGTCGTAGCCGCACCGGCAGCGCTGCGTGTGTTGAAACGCCGTACACGACTGCACACGGTGGCGCGACTAGGGCCGGACGCGGCCGACGCGGCGTGGGCCGAACTGCTCGCCGAGTCCGTCGACCGCGGCACACGGGTGCCGTCCACCGAGACGGTCCGAATCGCGGCACGTCGACTGGCGCGCACCCATCAGCTCGACGACGCGGGCCGTAACGGACTTCGAGCGGTCGTCGGCGCGATCGAACGGTCGTGGTATAGCGCGACCGGTGGCGCCGACCCGGCACTTCCCCACGCCCTGGACGAGGTCCGACGCAGCCTGCACCGCAATGCGCCGCTGGCGTTCCGCGCCCGGGTATTGCCCCGGTCCGTACTGCACCCGAAGGCGCCCGCCGAGGAGCCGGAACGCGTCTGACAAAGATTCGGACAGCCGAAAGCGGCCCGCCCCTCTCAGGGCGGGCCGCAGACGTCACGGGGCTTCTACTCGTCCTCGAAGCGACGACGGAAGCGTTCTTCCATCTTCTGGGAGAACGAGCTGCGGCTCGGACGGCTGCCCTGTCCGGACGACTCTTCGGCACTCTGATCGCCACGACGCAGCGTCGTGACTGTCAGCAGCACGCCGAAGAACATCAACAGGAAGCCGACCACGCTCACCACCGGGATGCCAGCGAGCTTCGGCAACATCACACCCGTCACCAGCAGCGCGACACCCACGGCGAACAAAGCGATGCCCTGGATGCGCCGCCTGCGCGACGGCTTGCGCAGCTTGGCGCCGCGCACCGTGGATGCGAACTTCGGGTCCTCGGCGTAGAGCGCGCGCTCGATCTGGTCGAGCAGTCGCTGCTCGTGCTCGGAGAGTGGCATGGCTCCTCCTCCGGCACAGCGGTCGCGGGCGCCGGGTCTTCACGGTTGCCGCCGGTCCCGGCGGACGCCCCGCCATGGGGGCGTCTCGACCAGGATACGATTCGCGGGGCCCGGCGACTAGCCGGTCCTCACGGCCGGGCGGTTCCTTCGGTCACCATCATCCTCACGGGTCAATGGTCAGGCCGCCGTGAGGCGGCTCCTTGGTCAACTGTGAACGCTTTGCCGATCGGGTGGTCGGTGCTAGCGCCACGGTCCTCGGTGCCGACGTACCCGTCACGCTTGACGGGTGGACCGCTTCTGGAACCTCTTGACGCCCGAGGAACAGACCGTCTTCCGCGCCGCCGGCGTCGAGCACGACTACGCACCGGATGCGGTGATCTGTCACGAGGGCGACACGACGGGACATGTGCTGGTGGTCCTGCGCGGCCTGCTGCGGGTGACCAAGGCGCGTCTCGTCGGGGCGGAGAAAGTGCTCGCGGTGCGGGGTGCCGGCGATCTTCTCGGGGAACGCGCGGCGGTGGACGGCCTGCCTCGCTCGGCGACCGTCCGGGCGCTGGGACCGGTCCGCGCCCTCGTGGTGTCGGCGGCGTCTTTCGCGCGGTTGTGCCAGCGGCGTCCCCGAATCGCCTGGGTCGTGCTCACCGTGGTGATCGGGCGGCAGCGGGACGTGGACCGCCAACGGGTGCAGTTCTCCGGATCGGCGACGCAGCGCGTGGCGGCCGTGCTGGTCGACATGGTGTTGCACCGGGGCATCGCGGACCAAGGCGCCGTGTCGCTCTCGCAGGAGGAGATCGCGAGCATCGCGGGAATCTCCCGTGAGTCCCTCGTCCGCGTGCTGCGCTCGCTGCGCGAGAAAGGGATCATCAACACCGGGCGTAAGAAGATCGACGTGGTGTCACCCGAACGCCTCTACGACCTGACGGACTGATTCGCCGTTGTGCGTCACCTGACGCAGACCAATACGCGGAATCCTCCTACAAATGAGCTATTCGTCCAGCTCATAAGGGGGAAGCCGTGATCACCAACCCGGAGTCGGTCAAGGCACGCCGCCGATTGACCGAACGTATCGCCTGCACCGTGGTCTTCACCGTGATCCAACTCTGGAGCACGGTCGTCATCGTCACCCGGTTCGAAGCGGACGGCGTCGTGTCCTTGGCCGTCGCGCTCGTTCTCGCCGGTGGTCTGTTCGCCGTCCTCGACGCGTGGCGCGAGGTCCGTGCGGAACGGCGCGAGTTGAACGCCGAGATCAGGGAGCCCCTGGTCCACCTGTAGCCCTGGACCCGCGGCGCCCACGAGGGGTGGCGACCGCTACAGGAGATGCCTTCTGCGGACGGTCGGGTCCGCGGGAGGCATCTCGGTTCGGGACGTTGACGACGAAGTTGTCCACAGCCCCTCGAGTTATCCACAGATTGACAACCCATCCTCGCCCCCATGCGCCCCACAGCCGAAGGTGGACGCATGCGAATCGATCCCAACACGCTGTCCCAACTGTTCCCGCACGGCGTCGCGAAGACCGCCGACCTCATCACGCTCGGACTGCCGAGTGAGAAGGTTCTCGGCCGCTGGCCGGAACTCCTGCCCGGTGTCGTCCTGCTGACCAGGAAGCCGCCGAACCGCCCGCAGCGCATGCAGGCCGCCCTTCGCTACGCGGGCGCGAACGCGGTCGTCACCGGCGTGGACGCCCTCCATCTGCACGGCATCCGCTCGGCGCCGCCGACCGCGGGACCGGTCCACGTGCTGACCACACGCATGCCGCCGCCGACCCGCGATCTGAAGGTGTCGACGACGCGGGACGTGTCACCGGTCCTGCTTCAAGGCTTCCGCACCGCGCCGCTGCACCGGGCGATGGCGGACGCCACCCACGGCATCCGCACGATCCAGGATCTGGTCACGGTACTCAGTGAGATCCTGCGCCTTCACCCGAACATCGGACCACGGCTACGCGCGTCGTTCCGGGGCGCGTCCCCGGAGAGTCGCTACGTACTCGCGGCAATGATCTTCCGTCACCGCAACTCCTTCACACGATCCCAGGACGGCGGTCGGGCCAAGCCCGACACCGCGCTCTCCCCGGGAGGTCCCGACCGCCCGTCGGATGCCGATCTCTGCGCCGGACCGACTCACCACGGTTCGACAGCACCTCACTCCACGGAGGTCACCGGTGCGACGGGCCGACGTTCGACGGACGGCACCCACCGATCCGTGCCCGAAAGCCCCTCCCCCGACGGACAGGAGTCCGGCAGAGACACGCCTCGACGCATCCGGATGGTGATCAGTCGTCGTGCCGCACCTTCCGGACGACGCCGGTTCTCGTCGACGGCTCACCGACCGGCCGTCATGACCTTTCGTCACCCTGACGGAAAGACGGTGCACCGTTCCGCCGATGCCCCCCGCCAAGCCACGCTCGCCAAACGGACCATGACGAGCGTCGACACGACAACGACCGAGCAACTCGACGCGCAGACACGACGTCCCGGCACCGCTCGCCGCCGACGGCGCCGGTCCAGCACACGTCGACGTGACGCCGCGGCGTCACGTCAGCCGTCATCGGCGAGCACGGACCAGCAAACCGGGCACAAGGCGACCCGTAAGGGACTCTTTCGTGGCGGTCACCAGAGCACCGACGCCAGCCGACGCATGGCCACCGACAGCAGCTACCCCATGCCGCCACCGAGTTCACCGTTGGCGCGGTACTGGCAGGGCCTGTACCTCTTTCGAGCCGTGACCAATGCCGCCGAACGACGAACACACCGCACTCGACGACGTCGAGCGTCGCATCCCACGACCATCCCGCCGGCCGCAGCCGCTTAGAGCACATCTGACGTGGCGATAAGCGTTGCACCATGATCTTTGTCCGTGCACGTCGTGCCCAACCGCATCGAATTGCCGTCGGCGTCTCGGCCGCGAACCCACATGACAGCCAATCGCTCAAGCCAACGTCTGCGGGGCCATGCCGCGCATCCGGTCACGCTGCGGGGAGTGCCCGTTCGGCGAGCGAAGCCGTTCGCCGACAAGGCCTACGACATCGACGACCTCTGCCAGGTCGCGCCGCCGCGCGTCATCCCCATGCGTCGCACGCGTGGGCATCGACTCGTCCGAGCGAACAGGTCGGCCACCTCCGGCAGGGGCGTCAAACGCACCCATCTCGCGGCTGACCGACCACCACGCCTCCTCACTCTCTCTCCGCAGCATCGACCTGCTTCACACGGCTCACGAAACTGTCCGCGTGGGACGCGGCCTTGGTGTCCCGATGCACAGTCCTGCCGCCGCAACGCGAGTGCGCACGGATCGACACTCACACCGGTGCGAGGGAGCCGAGCTGAATCGCCCGGGCCGTGCTCGACGTGCGCTGGTTATGCGACCACACCGACCCCGCGGCACTCGCCACCACGGCGAGACCATCGTCAACCGACACGGCAAGGTGATCGACGCGCGCACTCGGGCAAAGCACGCCGCCACGGCGGACTTATCACAACCGTCACCACCCTCGACGGATTCCCGCTCCGGGTCAGTCAGGTCGAACCCGCGCGCACACATGCCCCCTGCGGTACGCGTCCACGCCATGCCACCCGCACCCCCTGGGAAAGCGGACTCACCACCGACCAGGGGACCCGCAACCTGCGGCTACGGTGCACACGAGTCCGATCCGCCCTGCCTTAGCCCTGCTCATCGACCGTTGGAAGGCGGTGCGGACCACCACTGCGGGCCAGCGAACGTCACCCACATCGTCGTCGCAGCCCTGATCTGCACCCAGTCGAACACGGCCGGCCTCCACCGCACCTCGCTGAGATCACTTCACCTGTCAGCCGGCGCGACACCAGGAGTGAATTTCTTGCCGAACGCCGACGGCGTACGCCTGAGAGGTTTCCTGGCAGTGCGGTGCGCACGTCTTAGGTCGGGTCGGCTCGGGCCCAACGCCGACCGCCGACTCGTCGTCGACCACCTCATCTATCTTGATAGCCCGGACTTGCCTTAGCCGGTCAATGATCGCGCGGTGGTAGCGGGTCGGCCGATCTGGCGGGTGGCGGAGTCAGGAGCGAGGCCGGGCGGACAGCGGTGGTGCCGAACTTCGTCCTCGCCAGGTCCGCGGCCTGATCCGCCTGTCGCCAGCCGTGTTCGGGGGTGCCGAGCAGCAGTTGCTCGCCTTCTCCCCGTTCGACGAGTTGCTCGATCCGAACACCGACAAGTCGGATCGCGCCTGGTGGAACGTGGTCGTGCAGCAGAACCACCGCTGTCCGGTAGACCTCCTGGGTCACGTCCGTGGGGGTGGGCAACGTGCGCGACCGGGTGATCGTCGTGAAGTCGGCGAACCGCACCTTGATCGACACCGTGCGCCCCCGCAGACCACGGGAGCGCAGGGTGGTCGTCGAGCGTTCCGCCAACCGCAGCAGCTCGAGTTTGAGCAGCTCGCGGTCGTAGTGGTCGACTTCGAAGGTCTCCTCGGCGCCGATCGACTTCTCGCGCACCGTCGGCACGACGGGGCGATCGTCGTGGCCCTGGGCCAAGGCGTGCAGATGCTCGGCCAGCGAGATGCCGAGAAGTCTGCGCAGTCGGGGCAGCGAGGCAGCCGCCACGTCGGCGACGGTATCCAGCCCCACCTGGGCGAGCTGCTCAGCGGTCCGCGCGCCGACACCCCACAGCGCCGAGACCGGAAGCGGGTGCAGGAACTCCGACACCTCCGAACGAGGCACGACCATGAGGCCGTCGGGTTTGCACATCCCCGATGCGAGCTTCGCCAGGAACTTGGTCGGTGCCACACCGACCGAGCAGGTGATCCCGTACGTCTCCTCCACCCGTGCCCGGACGAGTGCCGCGACACCGGCTGAAGTTGTGCGCAGACGACGCAGAGCGCCTCCGACGTCCAGGAACGCCTCGTCGAGGCTCAACGGCTCGACGAGGGGCGTAACGTCGCGGAAGATCGACATCACACCCCGGGAGACCTCCTGGTACCGGGCGAAGTTCGGGGAGACGAACACGGCGTGCGGCGCCAGCCGACGGGCGTGCGCGGTCGGCATGGCCGAGCGCACGCCGTACTCGCGTGCCAGGTAGTTCGCCGAAGCGACGACACCGCGATTCGCGGTACCGCCGACGATCACCGGTTTGGCGGCCAACGAGGGATCGTCCCGGATCTCCACGGACGCGTAGAACGCATCCATGTCGACGTGCAACATCGGACAGCCGCCGTCGTCCGGCTTGTCGTCGCCACGGACCCGGAATCGGTCGACGAGGCCACGTGGCAGGTTCGCGCTTCGACCCACTGCCCAACCTCTCGAAGCGTTCGAACCTATGTTCGATGAGTGTACGTCAGAACGCCGAGCGGTGCGCAGGTGTCCCGAGCGTGTCAGTTCGATGTCACCTCGGCCGCGACGGTCGGTCGTGAACCTCGCCCCCCAGCAGACCTCAGCGGACACTTCGACGGGCTCAGCCTTGACGTACCTTGCGCTTCTCTTCGATCGTGCGCCGGAGTCGCGACAAAGCACGGTGCTGCGCCACGCGCACCGCACCCGCCGAGTACCCGACCACGGCCGCGGTCTCCTCGGCCGACAACCCGACCACAACGCGTAGCAACAGGATCTCCTGCTGCTTGTCGGGCAACGTGCGCAGCATGCGCCCCATCTGCGACGACAACTCCGTCCGCAACGCGTGCTGCTCAGGACCCACCGCGTCGGCGGGCGCATCCGGCACATCCGGGACAGGCTCGGCCCGGTTGCGCAGCGACGCGCGGTGCGCATCGGCGACCTTATGCGCGGCGATGCCGTAGACGAACGCCAGGAACGGTCGTCCGGTATCCCGGTACGACGGCAACGCCGTCAGGACGGCGAGGCACACCTCCTGCGCGACGTCGTCCGCCGACGCGTACGACTTCTCCTGACGACCGACCCGGGCACGGCAATAGCGCACGACGAGCGGCCGAATGCACTCCAACAGACGGTCGATCGCGTACCGGTCACCGCCGACCGCGGCACGCACCCGGTCATCGAGACCTCGATCGACGCCTAAGGACGGTTCTGTGTGGTCCTCCATACGGGGTCCTCCGTCTTGACGGGCGGAACGTCACTGCACGTTCTACCCCAAACAAGACGCGTGACGGACGCACACGTGCCGGAAGTTCATCACGGTTTTCGTCGCACTCCTCATGTTCGCCCGACAATTGCGGACACGGGCGCGAGTGGCCGAACGTGCGCGACGGTCGGACGGCCGCACCGTCCGACCCGCCAACCCGCGATCAGGGCTTGCGTGCGAGCACGTGCAGCCGTGCCGCGACATCGCGCAACGGCGGGCGTCGGGACGCGGCGAGTTCCAATTCCGCCAACGCATCGGCGGCGCCGGGGCTGGACTCCAGCACGGCGCCGGGGACGAGATCGGAGACGACACCGTGCCCTTGGAGCACCTCGAGTTTCAGTCCCGCTCCCACGACGAGCGCCTCCAGGTCCGCCACGTCGAACCGACGTGGCCGGTCCGCGGGTCCCGGCGTGTCGAGCAGTCGACGGGCGTCGACGAGCTTGCCCGCGAGCGCGCGGTGCAGCACGGCGGCGAAGCGGTTCGGCACGAGCACCGACACGGCACCGCCCGACGCGGCCGAAGCCGCCAACGCGCCCAGCGCCACGTCGGCGTCGTCGACGACTTCCAGCAGACCGTGCGCGAGCACGAGATCGGCGCTGCCGTCCGCGTCCAACGCGTCGGTGTCCCCCTGGACCGCGGTGATCCGGTCGAGCACGCCCGCCTCGGAGGCACGGCGGTGCAACGTGGCGAGCGCGTTCGGGCTCGGTTCGACGACCGTGACCGAGCATCCGGCCACGGCCAGAGGCACGGCCCAGACGCCGCTGCCCCCGCCCACGTCGAGCACCCGGGGCGGTTCGCCGCCCCGCCGGGCACGTGCGGCGGTCAGCTCCGCGTCGAGCACGCTGTGTACGGCGTCCGGTCGCATGGCACCAAAGCCTAAGGGCCGTAGGCTGCACAACGTGCATACGGTCGCGGTGCTCAGCCTCAAGGGTGGTGTCGGTAAGACGACGGTCGCGCTCGGACTCGCGTCGGCAGCGCTCCGACGCGGTGTCCGTACGCTGGTCGTCGACCTCGATCCGCAGTGCAACGCCACCTCGACGCTGGAACCCGAGGACACGCCGGCCAGCGTCTACGACGTGCTGCGGGAGCCGACCGCGGCGAACCTGCGCGACGCGATCGCGCCGAGCGGCTGGGGTGAGAGCGTCGACGTGCTCGCCGGGTCCGAGGACGCCGAATCGCTCAACCACCCCGATCCGGGCGAGTCACGGCTGAACCGGCTGCGGGACGCGTTGCGGCTGCTCCAGGACCAGGAGGAGCCTTACCAGCTGGTCCTGCTGGATTGTCCGCCTTCACTGGGCCAGCTGACCCGGTCCGCGCTCGTGGCGGCCGACCGCGCACTGCTGGTCACCGAGCCGACGATGTTCGCCGTCGCCGGCGTGCAACGGGCGTTCGAGGCGGTGCAGGCCGAGCGCGAGCACAACCCGGACCTCCAGCCGCTCGGCGTCGTGGTCAACCGCGTCCGGCCGCGGTCGCACGAGCACCAGTTCCGCATCGACGAGTTGCGCGACATCTTCGGTCCACTGGTCATGCCGGTGGCGCTGCCCGACCGGTTGGCGGTGCAGCAGGCGCAGGGCGCGTGCATGCCGATCCACGAGTGGGGTACACCGGGTGCGCGTGAGGTCGCGCTGGCGTTCAACCTCGTGCTCGCCCGGATTCTCCGGATGAGTCGGAGCAGGCGACGTGCCGTGCACCGCGACTTCGACGACGAGGAGATCCAGGAAGCAGTGGAGGCGTGAGCACGACCGCGTTGGTCGCGTTCGCGGTCGCGGCACTGCTGCTCACGATCACACCCGGCCTCGACACGATGATGCTGCTACGCATGGTGCTCGGCGGCGGACGCCGCGCGGGCGTCGTCGGCGGTTTCGGCACGACGCTCGGGTGCGTGGTGTGGGGTGCCGCCAGTATCGCGGGGTTGACCGCGTTGTTGATCGCGTCACGCTTCGCGTACGAGGTCGTGCGGTACGCGGGCGCGGCGTACCTGCTGTGGTTGGGCGGGTCGGCGCTGTACAAGTCGGTGCGTCGACGGCAGCTCGACGAACCGGTCGAGGTGGAACGCACCACGCCCACGCGCGCGCTGCGGATCGGGTTCATCACGAACCTGCTCAACCCGAAGATCGGCGTGTTCTACCTGAGCCTGCTCCCGCAGTTCCTGCCCACGACCGGGGGCACGACCTCGTGGGCCGTGCTGCTGGTCGGTATCCACGTCCTCATCGGGCAGGTCTGGCAGCTGTGCGTCGTGTGGCTGGCCGGGCGTGCGGTGCTCGTGTTGAACCGACCGGCCGTACGTCGGTTCATGGAGCGTGCGACGGCGTCGGTCCTGGTCGCGTTCGGACTGAAGATCGCGTTGGAGAGCGGTGCCCGAGGGTGACACCGTCTTCCTCGCCGGTCACCGCCTGAACGAGGCGTTGGCCGGGCGGACGCTGGTCCGCGGCGAACTGCGCCATCCACGATGGGCGACCGCGGATCTGGGCGGCCGGGAGGTGTCGGAGGTCCGCTCGGTCGGCAAGCACCTGTTCACCCGGTTCTCCGATGGTCTGAGCCTGCACAGTCACTTCCGCATGGACGGTGCCTGGCACCTGTACCGGCCCGGTGAACGGTGGAAGCGTCCCGTGCACCAGGTGCGTGCGCTGTTGGAGATCGTCGACCGGGTCGTGGTCGGGTTCGCGTTGCACGACCTCGAACTGCTCCCGACCGCGCACGAGGACAGGATCGTCGGCCACCTCGGGCCCGATCTGCTGGCCGAGGGCTGGTCGGATGCGCACGAAACCGAAGCTGTCGCACGGCTCGTCACAGAACCGGACCGCGAACTCGGGCTCGCGCTACTTGATCAACGTGTCGTCGCGGGTATCGGCAATTTGTACAAGGCGGAGGTGTGCTTCCTCCTCGGCGTGTCACCGTGGAGCGCTGTGCGCACGGTCGACGCACGCGACGCCGTGCGCCTCTCACGAAAGCTGCTCCTGGCCAACGCGTGGCACCCGGAGCAGACCACAACCGGACTGTCGGTCCGCGGTCGGCAGCACTGGGTGTTCGAACGTCAGGGCCGTCCGTGTCTGCGGTGCGGCACGCGTGTGCGCGTATCCGGTCAAGGTGCCGGGGTCCGGGAACGGCCCGCGTACTGGTGCCCGCGCTGCCAACCGGGACCCATCGCTTAGGGTTGGCCACGTGGTCTACAAGAGCATGGTTCGCAATACGTTGTTCCGGATGCACGGCGGCGACGCGGAACGCGTGCACGAAACCACTCTCGGACTGCTCTCGTCGGTGAGCCCGCTCGCACGCGTGGTCCGGCGGCGGCCGACGAACCCGCGCACGGTCTTCGGCGTCAGGTTCCCCAACCCCGTCGGCCTGGCCGCCGGATTGGACAAGAACGGCCGCGCACTGCCGGCGTGGAGCGCTCTCGGCTTCGGATTCGTCGAGGTCGGCACGGTCACGCGGTACGCGCAGCCGGGCAACCCGCGACCGCGCCTGTTCCGCCTGCGCGACACCGAAGCGATCATCAACCGGATGGGCTTCAACAACGACGGCGCGCAACGACTCGCCGACCGCCTGGACCGGTTGGGCCCGCTGGCCGTGCCACTGGGCATCAGCCTGGGGAAGTCCAAGGTCACGCCGGTCGAGGAAGCCGTGGACGACTACCGCGCGTCGTTGCGCGCGCTGTACCGGCACGGTGACTACTTCGCGGTCAACATCAGCTCGCCGAACACGCCCGGCCTGCGCAGTCTCCAGGACCGGACCGCGCTCACCGAACTGCTCGGTGCGCTCACCACGACGGCCGACGAACTCGCCGGCGGCACGCCGCGCAAGCCGATCCTCGTGAAGATCGCACCGGACCTGTCCGACGACGCGATCGGCGAACTGCTCGAGGTATGTGACGCGTACGACGTCGCCGGTCTGATCGCGACGAACACGACGTTGTCGCGTGACGGCCTCGCACCTGCCGACCGTCACCTCGCCGGGGAAGCGGGCGGGTTGAGCGGACGTCCACTGGCCGTGCGCGCCCGCGAGGTCGTGCGCTTCGTCAGCCGGGAGACCGGGGGCAGGTTGCCAATCATCGGGGTCGGCGGCATCTCGTCGGCCGACGACGCCAAGGCCATGCTCGACGCGGGAGCGAGCCTGCTCCAGCTCTACACCGCGTTCATCTTCGAAGGACCCGGCCTGGTCTCCCGGATCAACCGCGCGATCCGCTGACGCGCAGGCCGCGTACCACGGGGTACAGCACGACGACGAGCAGCGAGCCCCACACCAGGCCACCGATCCGCAGCGCGCCGATCTCCAGCGTGAGATCGCCGACGCCGACGACCACGGCCGTGCCGACGACCAGCAGGTTGGCAGGGTTCGTCAGGTCGATCCGGTGGTCGAGCCACACGCGCACACCCACGAGCGCGAGCACACCGAACAGGATCACGGTCGCACCACCGAGCACGCCCGGCGGCACGGTACCGAACACCGCGACGACCTTCGGCGAGAACGACAGCAGTACGGCGGCCAGACCGGTGACCGCGTACGAGGCCGTGGAGTAGACGCGCGTCGCGCCCATGACGCCGACGTTCTGCGAGGTCGTCGACGTGCCCGCGCCACCGGCCAGGCCGGCGAACGTGGTCGACAACCCGGTGGCGATGATCGAGTCGCCGACGTTGCCGTCGAGGTTGCCGCCGGTGAGCGCGGCGACGGCCTTGACGTGCCCCACCGTTTCGGTGACCAGCACCAGCACCACCGGCAGTACGACCAGGGTGACCGACGGCCGCAGCTCGGGCGTGTGCAGCTCGGGCAGGCCGAACCACGCCGCACGGTCGATCCCGCGAGTGTCGAGTACGCCGAGCGCGGCACCGAGCAACCACCCGACCACGATCCCGATCACCACGGAGAACCGGAACCACATGGCGCGACCGACCACGCCGCACACTACGACGACACCCGCGGTGACCACGGCCAGCATGGGCTGTTGAGCAAACGACACGGTCGCGGTATGCGAAAGGTTCAGCCCGATGAGCAGGATGACGGCGCCCGTCACGACCGGCGGCATCACGGACTCGAGCAGTCGCACACCCAGTGCCTTGACCGCGATGCCGATGATGACCACCAGCAGACCGGCCGCGACGACACCACCCAACTGGGCCGGGATTCCCTCGCCGCGCACGGCGGCCAAGGGCGCGATGAACGCGAACGACGCGCCGAGGTAGCCGGGCACCCGGTTGCGGGTGACGACCAGGAACAGCAACGTGCCGATCCCGGAGAACAGCAGCGTGGTCGTGACCGGCAGTCCGGTCGCCGCGGGGACGAGGATCGTGGCACCGATCATGGCGGCCAAGTGCTGTGCGCCGAAGCCGACGGTGAGCGGCCAGCTGAGCCGTTCACCCGGCGCTACGGACCCACTCGCGGTGGCTCGCCCGTCACCGTGCACCGTCCACAACGCCACGCAACGCCCTCTCGACGTCAACTGGTTCGACCCCGGGGATACTGCCACGCCATGTAGTGACTGCCGCTATATAACGGTCTGATAATCACACGATTGCCGCAGTGATTGCCCCCGCGACCGCGATGTGTGCGGACGGATCGACTACCCGTGGTGAGGGAGCCTCTGCTCGTCCGGTGATCCCGTCATGTCAGGTGCGAGATCTCCCGCAGCCCCGACGCCAGTCCGGCGAGATGGTCGGTCGCCTCTCCGAGTACGCGTCGGGGATCGCTCGCCGTGCTCTCGGCAAGCACCCGTCCGGCGGCTGCGACCAGCGCGCAGTAGCCGTCGACGCCCTCGTCCAGCTGGACACGCAACCGCCGGACGCCCTCGACCAGTGGTCCGCGGTCGAGCGGCGGCGCGGTGTCCCGCGCGCGTTCCACGCCTTGGAGTTGCTGCGCCACCGCACGGATCGCCTGCGCCGCCTCGACGCCGGTCTCACGGGAGTGCGCGACGGATTCCGCGGGAACGGAGGTCAACGCGTGCGAGTCGAGCTGGTTGAGCAGGTCGTGCAGCGTGTCCTCCGCCTCGACCAGCCGTTCCATCGGCAGCCGCGCGGCGGACGCCCGTGCGGGCAGCGGCGGACGAACGGGCGGAGCGGTGACGGCGAGCTGTTGGCGTTGTGTGTTGAGCGCGCGCATTCGTGTACCGGTGCGCACGGCGAGCACCCCGGTACCCGCGAACCCGAGCGCCGCCGTGACACCGGCACCCACCGACAACACGCCGAAAACCGCCAGGGTGCCGACGGCCGCGAGCAGCGCCAGCACGATGAACCAGAAGGTGAGCACGCGGCTCGACCGGCGATACCGCCGGTCGAGCTTGGCGCGCGGATCGTTCCACGCGGCGAGCCGCCTCTTGACCTGGTCCGCGACCTGCCCCTGGATCTGTCCGGAGATCAGTCGTTCGATCTCCCCCGCAACCCGGTGCCGGGGCTCCATCGCGGACACCTCCTCAGCCCTGGCTCGCCGGCGGGTTCTGCACCTGCTGGGTCTCCTGCTGCGCCTGCTGCACGCGCTGCTGGATCTCCTGCTGGATGTTCGCGGCGGCGCTGTTCGGCTTGGCACCCGGGATCTCGCCCGCGACCTTGCCGCCCTGCATCGACGCCCGGATCTGCTCAAGCCGCGACGCGCCCGCGACCTGCGTGGTCGAGCGCTGGACCTCGAGCATGCGGCCCTGCACGGAGTTCTGGGCCAGTTCGGCTGAGCCCAGAGCGGTGGTGTAGCGCTTCTCGATCTTGTCGCGGATCTCCTCCAGCGACGGCGTGTTGCCCGGTGCGGCGAGCTCGGTCATCTGGCGCAGCGACGAGGAGACCTGCTCCTGCATCTTGGCCTGCTCGAGCTGGCTGAGCAGCTTCGTGCGCTCGGCTAGCTTCTGCTGGAGGACCATGGCGTTGTTCTCGACGGCCTGCTTGGCCTGCGCCGCCGCCTGGAGCGACTGGTCGTGCAGGGTCTTGAGGTCCTCGATGCCCTGCTCGGCGGTCACCAGCTGGGTCGCGAACGCGGTGGCGGCGTTCTCGAACTCGGTGGCGCGGGCCTCGTCACCCTTGGCGCGTGCCTCGTCGGCGAGGACGAGCGCCTGGCGCGCGGACGCCTGGAGCTTCTCCACCTCGCCGAGCTGGCGGTTGAGCTTCATCTCCAGCTGCCGCTGGTTGCCGATCACGGCCGCCGCCTGCTGCGACAGCGCCTGGTGCTGCCGCTGGGCCTCCTCGATGGCCTGTTGGATCTGCACCTTCGGGTCGGCGTGCTCGTCGATCTTGGACGAAAAAGCCGCCATGAAGTACTTCCATGCCTTCACGAAAGGGTTGGCCATCTCCTACGCCTGCCTTCTCCGCACTTTCCTGGCTCGCGCTCGTGATCGGCAACGACCCGGTGCCGGTGTTGGTTCCATCGTGTCAGTTGTCCCGCGCGGCTTCCACCGACCTGGGGAGATATCCGGGTTCACCCTGAGACCACCCCTCATCTTCCGGTCATGGTCCTCCGGACGGCGGATGCCATCCTCCCCTGCCATCACCTCTCCGACGTGCAGACCCCCGGTCCGGTTCACATGACAAGAAGCCGAGCCGGATCTCCGGCTCGGCTTCGAGGTGGACAGGGGTCCGACTACGCCGCCACGACGGCGCCGCGAGTCTCGCCGAGGGGTGTCGACAAGCGGTGCGTCAACATCGGTTGCAGGCGCAGGTCGGACAGGTCGTTGCCGATCACCGCGGGCAGCAGCGAGCCGGTCTCGACCGAGCCGGATGTGGTGACCTCGACGCGCTCGGTCGACCCGAGATCGCCGGCGACGAGGTCCGCGGAGACCAGGTCGGCGGTGAGGTCCGCTGTGGTCGGCACGCTCTGGCGCACCGCGCCGATGTCCGAGGCCACCAGGTGGAGCAGTTCGTGCAAGGGCAGCTCCAACGCGTCGCAGATCGCGGCGAGCAGTTCGCTGGATGCCTCCTTACGGCCGCGCTCCACCTCGGAGAGGTAACCCAGGCTCACGCGAGCGGTCCTGGACACCTCGCGCAGCGTTCGGCGTTGAGTGGTGCGGGCATGGCGGAGCCGATCACCGATCGCCTCACGCAGCAGCACGGTCATGGCGCGCCTCCTTCCGGCCGGCCGTGCCACCACGTTACCGACCCGTCGGGCCGACGGGCAGCGACTTCACGGCACGTCCTCCTAGAGCGAACGATCGGACCGGTCCGCGAGTTCCCGCGCACGTGGTGCGACCAAACCCGGAATCGCGCAGCTCAGCTCACTTGCGAGAGATCTTCACGCGGTCCAGCAGAAGATCGAGTGCCGCCACGACCGACGCGGCGCGAACCTCCGCTCGTCCACCACCGACCGTGATCGTGCGGGTCGTGGTCCCGTCCGGACCGGACACGCCGATGTGGACGGTGCCGGGCGCGACCCCGTCCTGCGGGTCGGGCCCCGCGACGCCGGTGAGTCCGATGCCCCACGTGGCGTCGCAGCGCGTACGCGCGCCCTGCGCCAGTTGCGCGGCCACGTCCGAGTGCACGGCACCGTGCGCGGAAAGCAGTGCCGAGTCCACGCCCGCGAGCGCGTGCTTGAGATCGGTCGCGTACACGACCAGCCCACCGCGTACCACGGCGCTCGCTCCGGGCACCTCGGTGAGCGCGGCCGTGACCAGGCCCGCGGTCAAGGACTCGGCTGTGGCCACGGTCTCGCCTCGTAACTTGAGCGTGTCGACGACGCGCGACGTGAGCGTGTCGACGTAACGCGCGGCGTTCACGCGCCCGCCACCGCGCGCCGTGCGCGTGCACGCAGACGGAACGCGCGCACGACGTAGTCCACACCGGTGACCACGGTGAGCACCACGGCCACGCCCATCGAGATCGTCGCGACGATCTCCAGGTTCGCCGGCAGCGGCAGCAGGTACAGGCCGATGGCGAGGATCTGCACGAGAGTCTTCGCCTTGCCCCCGCGACTGGCCGGGATGACGCCGTGCCTGATCACCCAGAAGCGCAGGAGCGTGACTCCCATCTCGCGCACCGCAATGACCACCGTGACCCACCACGGGAGTTCGCCGAGCAGGCTGAGGCCGACGAGTGCGGCACCGGTGAGCGCCTTGTCCGCGATCGGGTCGGCGATCTTGCCGAAGTCGGTGATCAAACCGTGCTTGCGGGCGAGGTTGCCGTCGACGTGGTCGGTGACCGACGCGACCGCGAACACCGCGCAGGCCGCGAGACGCCACCACCGGTCGGTGCCGTCGTGCCCCAACAGCAGGTAGAGGAACACCGGCACGAGCACCAGCCGGGACATCGTCAGCACGTTGGCGATGTTCCACACCGGCACGCGCGCGGGCTCGGTCACCGCGGGAGCACCTCAAGCGCCGTGACCACCAGGTCGACGCCTTCCGCCGCGTCGACGCGGCAGCGCACGAGGTCCCCGACCGACAACCCCTCCGGGTTGGTGATCACGCACTCGCCGTCGACCTCCGGCGCCTGGTGCGCGGCCCGGCCGACGCAGTCGGACTCGTCGTCCTCCTCGTGCTCGACCAGGACGACGACCTCATCCCCGACCCGGTCCTCGGCACGTTGCGCGATCAACTCCTCGACCAGGTTCGAGATGCGGGCGACGCGTTCGGCGATCGTGTCGGCGTCGAGCTTGCCGTCGAGCCCCTCGGCCTCGGTGCCGTCCTCGTCGGAGTAGCCGAACACACCGACCGCGTCGAGCCGCGCTCCGGTGAGGAAACGCTCCAGCTCGGCGACGTCCTCCTCGGTCTCCCCCGGGAAGCCGACGATCACGTTGCTGCGGATGCCCGCCTCCGGCGCGAGCGTGCGGATCTGCTGCACGAGCGCCAGGAACGAGTCCGTGGACCCGAACCTGCGCATACGACGCAGCACCTTCTCGCTCGAGTGCTGGAAGGACATGTCGAAGTAGCGGGCCACATTCGGCGTGGTGGCGATGGCCTTGACCAGCGACGGCTTGGTCTCGGCCGGCTGGAGGTAGGAGACGCGGACCCGGTCGACGACCTTGGCCAGGCGTTCGAGCAGGTTCTCCAGTCCGCCCAGCTCGGCGGGCAGGTCCTTGGCGTACGACGTGGAGTTCTCGCTGACCAGGAACACCTCGCGGACGCCCTGGGCAGCCAGCCACTCGGCCTCGGCGACGATCTCGTCGGGGTGCCGCGACACGAACGCGCCGCGAAACGACGGGATCGCGCAGAACGCGCAACGCCGGTCACAGCCGGAAGCGATCTTCAGCGGGGCGACCGGACGGTCCTCGAGCCGGGTGCGCAGCACGCGCGGACCCCAGCCGTGGCCGGGGACCTCGACGTCCTGCGCCTTCTCCTGGCGCTGGACAGGCGTGATAGGCAGCAGGGTGCGGCGGTCGACCGGCACATGCGACTCGACCTTGCGGCCGGCGACCACGTCGTCCAGGCGGTCGGCGAGGTTCGCGTACTGGTCGAACCCGAGCACGGCCTGCGCCTCGGGCAGGCTCTCGGCGAGTTCGGTGCCGTACCGCTCGGCCATGCAGCCGACCGCGACCACCTTGGCGCCACTGTCGGCTGCGGCGAGCAGCGTGTCGACGGAATCCTTCTTCGCCGACTCCACGAAGCCGCACGTATTGACCACGATGACGTCGGCGTCCTCGCCGTCGTCGACCAATCGCCAGCCGCCCGCAGTGAGACGTCCGGCGAGTTCCTCGGAGTCGACCTCGTTGCGCGCGCACCCGAGGGTCAACATGGAGACACGCTTGGCCGTGGTGGGAGAAGACACGCGCTCAGCGTAACCGGCCCGAGGTGCGATGCCCGCCGGCGAGTACCCCTGCGCGCACGGTGCGCGTGCGCGTCACGCGTCGTGTGCCGACGCTGGGTACACGGCACGATTCGTGTACCCGCCGCCGCGCACGGAATCGATGCGCTCCCGCTCGGCGCCACCGGTCGGCCGCGTGTCCGGTGCTGGGGTTACGTTGTCGGACGTGAACGACTCGATCACCGTGCGACGGGCGCGGACCGGTGACGTCCGGGCCATGAAGGCGCTCGTCGACCAGTACGCGGGCAAGGTGTTGTTGGCCAAGGCGTTGGTCACGCTGTTCGAGGACGTGCAGGAGTTCTGGGTCGCGGAGGAGGACGGCGTCGTACTCGGGTGCGGCGCGCTGCATGTGCTGTGGGAGGACCTGGCCGAGATCCGCACCGTCGCCGTCTCGCAGGACGCGCTCGGACGGGGCATCGGGCACCGGATCGTGGCACAGCTCATCAGCACCGCCCGGGAGCTCCAGATCCGACGGATCTTCGTGCTGACGTTCGAAACCGCGTTCTTCGCTCGGCACGGTTTCGTGGAGATCGACGGGACGCCGGTGTCGCCCGAGGTGTACGAGGAAATCATGCGATCCGCCGACGAGGGCGTCGCGGAGTTCCTCGACCTCTCCTACGTCAAGCCCAACACCCTGGGCAACTCCCGCATGCTCCTCCACCTCTGACTGTTCTAGTAAAAATTAGTACAGTCTTGACTCCACTAGCCGAGGGTCGACAGACTTCAAGGTGTGGAGCAGTTGACCGTGGACGAGTTGGCGGTGCGGGTCGGTCTGCCGGGCAGCACGATCCGCATGTACCAGACCAAGGGCGTTCTTCACCCGCCACGCCGACAGGGACGCGTCGCGTACTACGACGGCACGCACATCGAGCGGCTGACCCTCGTGCAGCGTCTCCAATCACGGGGCTTCTCGCTGCCCGCGATCGCGGAACTGATCGCGGCGCGCGAGCGGGGAGCCACGGTCGCCTCGGTGCTCGGCGTCGGCGACGCCGAAGGCCCCGACGACTGGGTACGCATCCGCGTCCGCGACCTCCGCCGACTGGTCGGGCTCGGTGACCTGCATCCCCGGCTGATCAAGCGGGCCGTCGACCTCGGTCTGATCCGATGGCGACGTGGCTGGCCACACGCACGTCGATGGGCATTGGAGGCGGGAAATCGGCTCGCGGCGCTCGCCGTGCCGTCCGACGACGTGCTCGACAACTTCTCCCGGTTGCGCGCCGCGACCGACGCCATCGCCGCGGATTTCGTCGAGGTGTTCGAACGACGCGTGTGGCCGCAGCTCGCCGAGGCGACCGACCAGGAGGACCAGCTCGACCGCATCCGGGCGCTGCTGGTCGAACTGACCTACACCGCCGAGACGGTCGTGATCGGAACGCTGCGCGAGGCGGTCCGCGACGCGGCCGAGGAGTTCGCCGGTCGCAACGGCCTGCTGCCCAGCGGCGGCTTCCAACCGGCGTGGGCCGACGAGCCGGTGCCGATCGCCGAACGCATCACCGAGACCGAGACCGAGACTCCGGACGAGCCCGAGATCCAACGGTTTCTCGACCGGGGCGACGATCACGACGAACGACACCGGTGACGTCGCTTGTGCCCGATCCGCGTGGCGTGCACAGGCCCGCGACGAGGATACGGTCCCGCATGCAGGCGCCGACCTCATGTAACTGCTGCGAACGTGCCCTGAGCGTGAACCACGAGCAGTGGTCGACTTGTTCACGCCGGAGGCGGACATGAACCGGGCCTGCCGATCCCATTTCGCTCGGACCGTTCGCCGCATCCGGCGCAAGCGCTTGCCTGTCGTGCTTCGCCATCCGCGTCGGACTTCACTGGAGCGCCCTGGACTGCCGGTTGAACCTCGCGCGACCCGCTCCGACGATCGCGGTCGCGTCGCGGCACCGCGCGTCAGCCTCTGCCAGGTGTGATGTCGCGATCGCGCGAGTTACCGCACAGGTTGTCCGATGTGGAGGTTCTCGGGTTCGCCGCGACCGCCGGGATGCTCGGTACGCCGGTTCACGTCGTCCACTGACGACGGTCACGAAATCTGTTGCGAGACGTGGCGACTGGACACATTCACGTCGCATCCGTCCTATCACGACGACCGCTACGCCCATGCGTGCACGTCGCCCGACAAGGCTCGGCGCACAGTTGCGTAGCAGCCCGCCGCCGATCCGACGCCCAACCGCTTAAGGTGCCCGGTCTGCGCACGCCTTGGTGACGCCGCGCGATGGGCTCCGCGCGCGACGCAGCGTGCGCGGATTCGGTAAGAGCCCGCTCTTGAGTCGGGGGGTCGGCACCGTAACGGCCGCGCCGACCGGCGGCGCGCACCCGTCAGCAGATGGGCTGGGCGCGGTGCGCGCTTGTGCGTTCCTACCGAACATCGACCACGCGATATCCGGACTCGCGGTCCGCTACGACTCGACGGGCGCACGCCACGCAGCGACGTCGGACCATGTCCGTCGTGGCGGGGAACCGCACGAGGTGCTCGCAGGTCACGTCGAGCCCGTGTTGGCCCTGGTGTCCACCCTCTCAGTCGGGCCGGTGTTCGCGATGTTCAACAACGCGCCGGGCGGTTTCGGGCTGGTGGAGGTGGGTGCCGCAGTGCAGTGGGTCGGCCTGCGGCTGGCGGAGTTCGGCCTGGGCCCATGGTCTGCGGTGCCGCAGACGCGGAGGACCTGCCCAGGCCGTAGGGCACAGGCGCGAGGCTCGGCGCGGTGTGCGGACCCGGGTTCACCCGACGTTGACCTGGTCAGGGGTGTCCGTGTCGACGCACGGACGGTATGACCGTGATGGAGTCACTTCGACCGGGGAGGTCCCGTGTCCGTCACCACCCTGCGCACCGCCTTCGCCACGGTGTTCGCCACCGCCACCACGGCGGTCACCCTCATGGTCACCGCGCTCCCGGCCGCCGCCGCGATCGACGCGCCGGCCGTGACGGACGACTACCTGTTCAATCGGAGCCTCGCCGATTTCAGTGGTCTGCGCACCGGTGCGCCCAACGCCGACCAGCTCGACTGGTCGTCGGACGGCTGTTCGTGGTCCCCCGACAACCCGTTCGGTTTCAAGTTCCTCCCGGCCTGTCACCGTCACGATTTCGGGTACCGCAACTACAAGCGGCAAGCCCGGTTCACAGAGGCGTCCCGGCTGCGCATCGACGATCGGTTCAAGGCCGACATGTACCAGCAGTGCGGGAGCAACTGGGCATGCAAGCGGACCGCCGATCTGTACTACAAGGCGGTACGGGAATTCGGCGCCAGCTGACATCGGTGCGCGAATCAGGGTTTCGTCGAGGGTGTGGGTACGGGATCCGATCGCGTATCCACACCGGGTACGCGACATGACCACGTAGCCGCGACCTGTGCTGGTACAGGTCGATGTACCGGTCCGGTGACGTTGCCGGATAGGCTGACGAACGCACCGATGATCAGACAAAGGGAGCACTCACACGCGACCGGACCACCGGTCCGCTTCCGGTGCGGCCACCGATGTCGCGCTCGACCACGGCGAGCACGACGCCACCAGGTGACGAGCGACCGGATCAGTCGTCGTCGGGAACCGGACCGCCGCCTCGGATCAAGTGGACGACGGAGTCGAGTTCGTCGGGCTTGATCAAGACCTCGCGCGCCTTCGAGCCTTCCGACGGGCCGACCACACCTCTGGTCTCCAACAGGTCCATGAGACGACCCGCCTTGGCAAAGCCGACGCGGAGTTTGCGCTGGAGCATCGACGTCGACCCGAACTGCGAGGTGACGATCAGCTCGGCGGCCTGGAGCAGGACTTCGAGGTCGTCACCGATGTCGGCGTCGATCTCCTTCTTCTCGCCGGCCTTCGCGGCCGTCACGCCGTCGGTGTACTCCGGCGTGGCCTGGCTTTTGGTGAACTCGACGATCTGGGAGATCTCCTCGTCGCCGACGAACGCGCCCTGGACGCGGACCGGCTTCGAAGCACCCATCGGCAGGTACAGGCCATCGCCCATGCCGATCAGCTTCTCGGCACCGGGCTGGTCGAGGATGACCCGGGAGTCGGTCAACGACGAGGTCGCGAACGCGAGCCGTGACGGGACGTTGGTCTTGATCAGCCCGGTGACGACGTCGACGGACGGGCGCTGCGTCGCGAGCACGAGGTGGATGCCGGCGGCTCGGGCCTTCTGGGTGATGCGCACGATCGCGTCCTCGACGTCGCGCGGCGCGGTCATCATCAGGTCGGCCAACTCGTCGACGATCGCCATGATGTACGGGTACGGGCGGTAGACGCGTTCGCTCCCGGGCGGGGCGCTGATCTCGCCCGTGCGCACCTTGCGGTTGAAGTCGTCGATGTGGCGCACCCGGTTGACCTGCATGTCCTGGTAGCGCTGCTCCATCTCCTCGACCAGCCAGGCGAGCGCCGCGGCGGCCTTCTTCGGCTGGGTGATGATGGGCGTGATCAGGTGCGGGATGCCCTCGTACGGCGTCAGCTCGACCATCTTCGGGTCGATCAGGATCATCCGGACCTCGTCCGGCGTGGCGCGGGCGAGCAGCGACACCAGCATGGAGTTGACGAAGCTCGACTTGCCCGAGCCCGTGGAACCGGCGACGAGCAGGTGCGGCATCTTGGTGAGGTTCGCCGTGACGAAGTGGCCCTCGATGTCCTTGCCCAGGCCGATGACCATCGGGTGCGAGTCGCCGACCGTCCCGGGCGAGCGCAGGACGTCGCCCAGGCGCACCATCTCGCGGTCGCTGTTGGGCACCTCGATGCCCACCGCGGACTTGCCGGGGATGGGTGCGAGGAGGCGCACGTTGTCGGTGGCGACGGCGTACGCGATGTTCTTGGTCAGCGCGGTGATCTTCTCGACCTTCACGCCGTGCCCGAGTTCGACCTCGTACCGGGTGACCGTCGGACCGCGCGTGAAACCGGTGACCCGCGCGTCGACCGAAAACTGGTCGAGCACCCCGGTGATGGCCTCGATCATCACGTCGTTGGCCTTGCTGCGCAGCTTCGGCGCGTCGCCCATCTTGAGCACGGTCGGCGGCGGCAGCTTGTAGTCGCCCTCGACAGCGCGCACGGCGATGTCGTGCCGCGGCGGCTCCTCGGCCGGAGGCGTCGGCTTGACCTTGGGCGACCTGGTCCGGGGCGGGGGCACGTCGTCGACGGGCGGTTCCTCGTCGAGCGGCAGCTCCGGCTGCTCCTCGACGACGACCGCACGCCGGGAGCGGCGCTTGGGCTTCGGCTCGTCCTCGTCGAACGGCGGCTCGTCGCCGAAGTCGGGCAGCGTGTCGGAGCGACGGCCGTTGAGCAACCCCGCCAGGCGTGCCGGCACCTCACGTACGGGCACGTGGGTCAGCACGAGCACGCCGTACGCGAAGATCAGCACGAGCAGCGGACCGGCGACCCACGTCGTCAGCCCCTGGGCCAGGAACCCGCCGGACAGGTACCCGAGCGCGCCACCGGCCGTACGCCGCGCGACCGGTTCCGACGGCAGCCCACCGATCAGGTGGAACATGCCCAGGAACCCGACCGCGACCAGCGCCGACCCGATCACCAGGCGGGGCCGTGCCTCCGGGTTCGGGTCGGTGCGCATGAGCGTCACACCGATCGCGAGCAGCACGAGCGGCACGATCAGCGCGGGGGTGCCCACAGAGCTGCGCACGGCCACGTCCACCCACCGGCCGACAGGCCCGCCGGCCTGCCACCACACCCCGGCCGCGGTGATCACCGCGAGCGCGATCAGCACCAGGGCGAGGCCGTCACGACGGTGTTCCGGATCGAGGTCCTTGGAGCGACCGACAGTGCGCACGACGCCGCCGACGCCGCGTCCGACCAGGCCCCATGCGCGGCGGACGGACCCACCGCCCGGGGACCGACGCGCAGGCGCCTTACGGGTTCTGGCCGCGCTGGACCGAGGCTTCGACCCGGCCCGGCTCCGCGTCGTGCCCTTGCCCTTGCTGCGCGAGGTTCCAGTGCGGCCGGCCATGGCGTCTACCGTAGTCCCTTGCGTCTCACCAGCATCAACGGTCACCGTGGGCAACCTCGTGTCCATGGTTGCCCGGATCGGGTGCCGTCCACACGTCGACACGCCGTAGCCTTCCGCACCGTGCCAACACCACTGCTGTGGCGGGTGCTGACCGCCGTGGACGAAGCCTTCGTCGGGCTGAGCGGACGGCTTCGGGTCACCGGCGACGTCCCGGCGGACCTGCGTGGCGGGCCGCTGCTGCTCGCGTCCAACCACATCGGCAACCTGGACCCGTTCGTCCTCATCGCCGCGTGCCGTCGGATCGGGATCGCACCGCGTTTCCTGCTCGCGGGCGGTCTGCTGGACGCGCCGATCATGGGTCCGGCCCTGCGGGCCAGCGGGCATCTGCGGGTGGATCGGGCATCGGCCGACGCCGGCGAGGCGTACCACCGCACGGTCGAGGTGCTCAAGCGCGGCGGCGACCCGATCGCCCTGTACCCGGAGGGTCGGATCAGCCTCGATCCCGGCCTGTGGCCCGAGCGCGGCAAGACCGGTGCGGCGCGGCTCGCGCTCAGCGGGAACGTCCCCGTGATCCCGATCAGCCAGTGGGGCGCGCACGAGGCGGTGTACTGGGGCAACACGCGGGTGAGCGGCTGGGACGACTTCAAGCCTTACCTGACGTCGTACCTGGGCGGGCTGCGCCGACGGCCGACGTTCCGGGTGCACTTCGGCAAGCCTGTGGACCTCTCCGACCTGGTGGACGGACGGCCGGGCGACGCACGACGCGCACACGAACGCATCATGCGCGCGATCACCGAGGGTCTGGTCCCCTTGCGCGTCGGCGAACTCGACCGTCCCCGCTTCCGTGACCCGACGCGACCGACGACCGGAAACAGCCCCTGGCGGCCGTGACCGCACCGTGCTCGCGGCCCGCGACACGACACCCGGCCCGCGACGCCGCATGTGCGTAGGGACCGATCTGTGCACGGGTCGGTGTCGGTCGGCGGCACTCGCGACCGGCTTCGGGTACCGGACAGGGTCGGGTAACCGGCTTCGCGCACGGAACGGATCGCCGACCGGCCCTGGGTACCGAAACCGGTTTCCGTGCCGGTGGCCGTGCACCGAACCGGTCACGTGCCAAGGCGCGTGAACATGACCGGTTCTGTAACGGCTCGAGTATCGAGGATCGTTTCCCAGCCACCCCGTGTCACGGACCGAGATTCGTGACCGCATGTGTGGACGGAATCGGGTTCACGTATCCGGTCGCGTCACGTGCGCACCGACGGCGCGACGGTCGCCGACCGTCGCGCCGCGATGGTCACACGGGGATGATCGTCGGCACGATCATCGGCCGGCGCCGGTAGGTCTCGGCCACCCAGCGGCCGACGACGCGTCGTACGGCCTGCGCGATCCGGTGCGAGTCGGTGATGCCCTCGGCCTCGGTGCGGGACAGCTCCATTTCGACCAGCGAGATGGCCTGGTCGAGCGCCTTGGGGTCGTCGGAGAAGCCACGCCCGGACAGCGTGGGCGGTGCGACCGCACGACCGGTCGTCGAGTCGACGGCCACGGTGATCGCGATGAAACCGCCCTCGCCGAGCACGAGCCGGTCGGACAGCGTCGACTCGCCGACGTCGCCCACGGACAGCCCGTCGACGTACACGTGCCCGACCTCGACCCGTCCGGAGATCGCGGCCTTCCCGTCGACCAGGTCCACGACGACGCCGTCCTCGGCGATCACGACATGGTCCTCGGCGACGCCGGTGGCCACCGCGAGCGCCGCGTTCGCCCGCAGGTGTCGCCACTCGCCGTGCACGGGCATGACATTGGACGGACGCACCGCGTTGTAGAGGAACAGCAGCTCGCCCGCCGGGGAATGCCCGGACACGTGCACCTTGGCGTTGCCCTGGTGCACGACCGTCGCCCCGAGGCGCGACAGGCCGTTGACGACGCCGAACACGGCGTTCTCGTTGCCCGGGATGAGCGACGACGCGAGCACGATCGTGTCACCCGCACGGATGGAGATCTGCCGGTGTTCGCCGCGGGCCATCCGGGACAGCGCGGACAGCGGTTCGCCCTGCGAACCGGTCGACACGAACAGGACCTCGTCCTCGGGCAGGCGCATGGCCTCGTCGAGGTCGACGAAAAGACCGTCCGGGACGTGCAGGAATCCCAGCTCGGCGGCGATCCCCATGTTCCGGACCATGGATCGGCCGACGAGCGCGACCCGCCGTCGATACTGGACGGCCACGTCCAAGACCTGCTGCACGCGGTGCACGTGGGAGGCGAAACACGCCACGATCACGCGTTGGCTCGCCCGGCGGATGACGTTCTCCAGCACGGGCCCGATCTCGCGTTCGGGCGCGACGAACCCGGGCACCTCGGCGTTCGTGGAGTCCACGAGGAACAGGTCGACGCCCTCGTCGCCCAGGCGCGAGAACCCGGCGAGGTCGGTCAGCCGGCCGTCGAGCGGCAACTGGTCGAGCTTGATGTCACCGGTGTGCAGCACGAGCCCGGCGGAGGTGCGGATGGCGACCGCGACCGCGTCCGGGATCGAGTGGTTGACCGCGAAGAACTCGAGCTCGAACGGGCCGAACGCGCGCTGCTCACCGTCGGAGATCTCGACCAGGTTCGGCGTCTGCCGGTGCTCGCGGCACTTGGCGGCGAGCAGCGCGAGCGTGAACCGGGAACCGACGACGGGTACGTCCGGACGCAGCTTGAGCAGGAACGGAACCGCACCGATGTGGTCCTCGTGGCCGTGCGTGAGGACGAGCGCGTCGATGTCGTCCAGCCGGTTCTCGATCGCCCGGAAGTCGGGCAGGATCAGGTCGACACCGGGCTGGTCGTCCTCGGGGAACAGGACGCCGCAGTCGACCACCAGCAGGCGGCCCGCGTGCTCGAACACGGTCATGTTGCGGCCGACCTCGCCGATGCCGCCGAGCGCCACGACACGCAGTCCGCCGTCGGGCAGTGCGGGGGGCGGTGAACCCAGGTTGATCACGCTTCGACTCCCAGGACGTCGGACAGGGCAGCGATGTCGTCCGCGTCGCCGGGCACGATCGGCAACCGCGGGTCGCCGACGTCGTGTCCGCGCAACCGCAGCGCGGTCTTCACCCAGGTCACACCGGGCATCCGCGAGAACGGCTTGAGCAGCGGCAACAGCTCTTCGTGCACGGCACGGGCACCGGCCACGTCACCCGCCTCGTACGCGTCGACCAGGTTCAGCAACCGGTCGCCGACCACGTGACCGATGACGCTGACGACGCCGACCGCGCCGACCGACAGCCACGGGAGGTTGAGCGGGTCGTCGCCGGAGTAGTAGGCGAGGTCGGTCGCGGCGAGGACCCGGCTGCCCGCGACGAGGTCGCCCTTGGCGTCCTTGACCGCGAGGACGCGTGGGTGCTCGGCCAGCCGCAGCAGCGTGTCCACCTCGATGGGCACCACGGAACGCGGCGGGATGTCGTAGAGCATCACCGGCAGACCGGTCGCGTCCGCGACGGTGGTGAAGTGCGCGTACACACCCGCCTGCGACGGGCGTGAGTAGTACGGGGTTACCAGCAGTACGCCGTGCGCGCCCGCTGCCTCGGCCTGCTGCGCCAAGTGCACGCTGTGCGCGGTGTCGTAAGTGCCCGCGCCGCTGACGACGGTGGCACGGTCGCCGACCGCCTCGACGACGGCGCGGATCAGGTCCGACTTCTCGGCATCGGAGGTGGTCGGGCTCTCGCCGGTGGTTCCGTTGACCACCAGACCGTCGTTACCGAGCTCGACCAGGTGCTTGGCGAGGTGCTGCGCCTTGTCCAGGTCGAGCGCGCCTTGGGCGTCGAACGGGGTGACCATGGCGGTCAGCACGCGCCCGAACGGGCGGCCTGGCGAGGCGGTAGGGCATCCGGTCATGGCCAAACGCTACCGCGTCACCGTCAGCGAACAGCGACTACATGCTCCGGTCGAGTCCGCGGACCGACTCGACCGCGTCCTCGTCGCCGTCGAACCCGATCTCCACGCGCTCGCGCCCGCACGCGTACAGCAGCAGTTCCTGGACCTGCCCGGTGAGCACTACGGGACGCGGTCCGGGTCGGGCAGTGATCTCGGCGCCATCCGGCTGACGCAGCACTACGCCGAACGCGCTCTTGCGGAACGTGATCCGCGCGATCGAACCGACCCGCTTCCACAACGCTTCGTCGCGGACCGGCTCCGGCGGACGGGGGCTCCAGCCGTCGGCCGCGCGCCGCACGTCCTCATGGTGCACGAAGTACTCGGACGCGTTGAGGAGTTCGTCCAACGGCCTGAGGATCGCGGGCGGTCCGGTGCGCACGAGTTCGACCAGCCGTCCCCACGGTTGGGCGGCGAGCCGCTCCTGGACCTTGGCCGTGTGGCCGGCGAGTGGCTTGACCAGCACGCCGACCGCCGCGTCCGGGCGGCGTTCCCGCAGGACGAGGTGCGCGGCGAGGTCACGGGTGCGCCACTCGCCGCACAGCGTGGGCGCGTCGGGACCGACTTCGCGGAACAGTTCGACCAGGCTTTGGCGTTCGTCGCGGGCGACACCCATGATCACAGGCTACTTGTCGGAGTGGACCTTGTCCGTGAGCAGCGACCGGTCCTTGTTCCACACCACGCACGCGACGCGACGTGATCCGTCGGACGACGAATAGTCCGAACGCCACTCGCCGCTCGCCGGGACGACGGCCGCGTACTGGAGGCGCGTCTCCTTGTCCTCGGGTCCTACTTCGGACGACTGGAAGTGCAAAGTGCAGAACTTCTCCGCATAGTCGGTCAACCACTCCTCACCGGGGTAGTCGACCTTCTCCTGCGAACCGAACGGGTCGCCGACCGCGTACACCTCGACGTTGTGCGCTTCCTTGCACTGGGTGCTGCTGATGCTCACCGAGTCGCCGAGGAAGTTGTTGCCGCAGTCGCCGTCGCTCACCTCGAAGTCGGGGAGCCGACCGCCGGTGCCGAAGGTGTACGTGGGCTGCATCGCCTCCGGTGGCGTGTCCGTGAACAGCCACCGTCCCGCGAACACGCCACCGGTGAACACGGCCAACGCGGCGACGACGGCGGCCACCGTGACGACCGGTCGTACCCAGGACTTGGCCGGCGGTCGGGTGATCTGGGTGTAGTTCGCGGTGTGCTGCTGCGGGGGAAGGCCCTGCGGCGGCGTCGGTTGGGCCAGCGCGCGTTCGAGCATGGCGCGGGCCTGCGGGCCGCTGAGTCGCGCGTTCGGGTCCGGCATCAGCAGGCCGGTGATCACCGCGCCGAGCGCGCCGTGTGCCCGGGTCAGGCGCGGTGCCTCGTTCATGATCGCGTGCAGCGTCGACGCGGTGGAGGAACGCTCGTACGGGCTGACGCCCTCAACGGCGTAGCACAGCGTCGCGCCCAGTGCCCACAGATCGGACGCGGGTGACGCCTCGTGTCCGTGGATGCGTTCCGGTGACATGTACGCGGGCGACCCGATGAGACTGCCGCTGGTGGTCAGGCGCGGGTCGTCCATGGCCTGGGCGATGCCGAAGTCGGTGAGCTTCACGCGTCCGGTCGGGCCGACCATGAGATTGCCGGGTTTCACATCGCGGTGCACGATGCCGGCCTGGTGCGCGGCCTCCAGCGCGGACAGCGTCTGGAGCGCGATCGACACGACCCGGTCCTGCGGCATCGGACCGTGCTGGTTGATCAGCGTCGACAGGGTCTGTGCCTCGACCAGTTCCATGACGATGTACGTCATGCCGTTCTCGGCGACGACGTCGAACACCGTGACGATCGCCGGGTCGTTGAGCCGCCCGGCGGTCCGGGCTTCGCGCAGTACCCGTTCTTCGAGCACGCGCCGTTCCGCGGGCGCGATGCCGTCGGGCAGGTGCAGTTCCTTGATCGCCACGTGGCGGCCGATGACGGTGTCCTGCGCCCGCCACACGACGCCCATCCCGCCCCGGCCGAGTTCGGCGAGCAGCGTGTACCTGCCCGCGATCACCCGCGGCTGCGCTTGCGGACCAGCAGTCACGTTCGTTCGCACCTCTCCACCGGACGCCGGACGGGCGCACACGCTACCCGGCACGGCCCGCACGCCCGGCCACTGTTCCCGAATCCGTACCAACCCGATGCACCGCACCCGGTGTCGTATCGCACCGGTGCGCCGATTCCGTTCGCGTGCCACCGCCCGTACCACACCGGACGACGAAACCTCGCCCGAGTAAACGGACCACTGGTCCGGATCACCCGTGACGCGGATCGATGCGATCGCACCGCTTCCGTCACCGATCCCGACACAGTTCGCGAGTCACGCACGCTTCGAGGGCCGATTCGCCGTTTCCGTGCCGCGACGGTGGCCACTTCGCGCGATCTGCACGCTCGGCGCGCGACAACTCGGGCAGGGACCCGGAGCGGCGCGCGCGATGCGTCCCGCACGCACCCGCATTTGTGCGCCCCGAGATCGGACCACGGGTCCGCTTGCGGGTGGGGTGCGACGAGTCGCGATACGTGACGGCGTCCACTCGCCACATAGAGCACGGAGACCGCGACCGTGTGGCGGGGGTGAGCCTCAACCGGCGCCGGACCGCGAGTCCGCTTGGCGTCTCGCGCCGGACCCCTGGTCCGCACAGCAACTCGAACCGGACCGGAGTTCGGGCTCGTCCGAGGAAGCGGACCAACGGTCCGATGCGCGCGCAGGAATGGACCATCGGTCTGCTTCGCGAGCGGGTGGGCGGAGGTGCGGACATGCCCGTTGTGACCGCGCGCGAGGGCGCACGGTTTCACGGAGTGGCGACTTCGTGTCCCGACTCGGTGAGCGCGCGGACCGCGCGGCCCAGATCGGATGCGCGGACGAGCAGGTGGTCGGTGTCGTGAGTGGACAACGCGAACAGACCGACGCCTGCGGCGGCGAGTTCGCCCGAGAGCGCGGCCATGATCCCGGTCAGCGTGAACTCGAGCGGATCGCGCACGGTGAGCAGGCGCCAACCCTCGACCACGTCCGCACCCGCGGGCACGGACGTGGTCGGGCACACGATCGAGAGTTCGTCCGGCGTCCGCGTCACCGACACCAGTCCGGGCGCTTCGAAGACGTCGGCGGGCACGGGTGCGTCGGCGGCGAGCCGGGCGATCGCGTAGTCACCCGGCCGGACCTCGACGACGAGGCGTTTCACCCCTCGGTCACCAGCGGGCTGGACGCGACCTCGGAACCGTCCGGCAGCGTCGACACCGCGAAGTCCGCGAACACGTTCGGCGCGGCCTTCTGGAGTTGGCGCAGGCACTCGACGGCCAAGGCGCGGATCTCGACATCCGCGTGCTCGGTGGCACGCATCGCGACGAAGTGTCGCCACGCGCGGTAGTTGCCCGTGACCACGATCCGGGTCTCGGTGGCGTTCGGCAGGATCGACCGAGCGGCCTGGCGGGCCTGCTTACGACGGAGCGTGGCGCTGGGTACGTCGGAGAACTTCTCTTCGAGGCCCTTGAGCAGGTCCGTGTACGCGTCGACGCTCGCCTGCGCGGCGGCGAGGAACTTGGCGTGCAGCTCGGGGTCGTCCGCGATGACGTCCGGCTCGACCATCGCGGCGTCGCGCTCGGGGACGTACCGCTGCGAGAGCTGCGAGTACGAGAAGTGCCGGTGCCGGATCAGCTCGTGGGTGAGCGACCGGGAGATGCCGGACAGGTAGAAGCTGACCGTGCCGTGCTCGAGCACGGACAGGTGGCCGACCTCGATGATGTGCCGGATGTAGCCCGCGTTGGTCGCGGTGGCCGGGTTCGGCTTCTTCCACGACTGGTAGCACGCGCGGCCCGCGAACTCGGCGAGCGCCTCGCCGCCGTCGGTGTCGGTGGACCACGGGACGTCCTCCGGCGGGAAGAACTCCGTCTTCGCGATCAACTGCACCTTGGGCGACACCGTCTCCATAGGCCGAACACTAACCGAAGTCCGCACGTGCCCGGACCGGGCGGGTGGACCTCACACCCTCGGGGTGAACGGCCGGTCGGGTACGCGCGGTGGGAGCTTCGGACCACGCGTGCCCGAAGCGGAGAGGTGCCCGAACACTCGAAACCGGGACAGGGATCTCAGGGATAACCCTGATTTAACCCGGTGGTGTCGCTCGATCGCTTGACCGACACCACAGACGACGTCAGTGTGGTGTCATGGATCTGTCGCCGTACATCGCAGCACTGCGCGAGGACCTGGCGACGGCCGCGTCCGCCGGGGACGAGGACACCCGCCGGACCGCCGCCGTCCTGTCCGCCGCGCTCGAACCAGCCGCCCGGCTGGCCATCATGAACGCGCTGTCCGACCTGGCCGCGGAGGTGACCGTGGCCCTGGACGGCCCGGTCGTCGACGTCCGGTTGGACGGCCGGGACGTCCAGGTGGTCGTCACCGGCACCGACTCCCGTGAGGAGGACGAACCCCGCACGCAGGAAGTTCCCCGGCCCTCGGCCGGTGACGCCACGCGCATCACGCTGCGCCTGCTCGACGAGCTCAAGGCCAAGGCCGAGCAGGCGGCCCAGTCGCAGGGCATGTCGCTGAACACGTTCGTCGCCCAGGCCGTGCAGGGCGCGGTCGGCAAGCGACGCGGCGGACACCACGGTGGACACCACGACGGTCACCGGGGACACCAGAAGCACCACCGGCCCGACGACGGCCCGTCGTCGGTGCGCGGCTGGGTGCAGGGCTGAGGGGGTCGGACGTGAGCGAGGCGGGTACCGGACAGGAAGCCGACGTCGTGCGTCGGCAGAGCTTCGACGTGGAGACCGCCGTCGAGGTGGATGTCGCGCTGATGTCGGGCCGGGTGCAGGTGCACCTGGTCGACGAACCGGGCGTGCACGTCGAACTGCGGCACGACCCGGCTGCGGGGCAGTCGTGGGCGCAGGGGCTCAACGGGCTGCTGTCGTGGGTGAGCGACCAGTTCGGCGGTGGCCAGCAGGGTGGTCCGGCCGACGCCGTACGCGAGGCGCGCGTCGAACTGGTCGGCGAGCGGATCGTCGTGCACTCGGCGAAGGCGTTGCCGCTGCGCGCGGTGCCGTTGTCGGTCGTGGTGCGGGCGCCGTCCGGGTCGGCGGTCGCGGCGAAGGCGGGCGCGGCGGACGTCACGGTGACGGGCGCGGCACGCAAACTCGACATCAACACCGGCACGGGCGACGTGACGGCCGACCGTGCCGAACAGTCGTCGCAGGTCAACTCCGGCTCGGGCAAGCTGCGGCTGGGTCCGATGCTCGGCGGGCTGCGTGCGAAGACCGGCAGCGGCGACATCGAGGTGTCGTCGATCGGCGGCAACACCGTGCTGCACACCGGCACGGGCGACGTGTGGTTGGGCGCCGTGCAGCACGACGTCCAGGTGCGCACGGGCAGCGGCGACGTGACACTCGCCGACGCCGCCTCAGGCCGGGTCCAGCTCGGTACCGGCTCGGGCGACGTGCGCGTGGGCGTGCGTCCCGGTGTCGCCGCACGCATCGACCTGGCCTCGGGCACGGGCCGTGCGCACAGCGAGTTGGAGGTGTCGGACACTCGTCCGACCGAGGAGCCTCCGCTGTCCGTCACGGGTCGCACGGGCAGCGGCAACGCCCTGGTGACCACGTCGACGAGCTGACCGGACCGCCGCGGCGTGCGCACCCCCGATGCGCGCGCCGCGGCTCCGGTCTCACCTGGCGAGCGCCACGCTCAACGCGTGCGCGAGATCGCCACTCGGACGGGTCACCACGTCGGTCAGGCCCTGCCACTCGGCCATCACGCGCAGCTCCGCCGCCAGCTCGGCCGCGACGTGTCCGATGTCCACGCCCGGCTCGGCATGCGAGGCCTGCACGAGCAGCACCCCGCCCGCGCGGTCGGACTTGAGGTCCACCCGGGCGACCAGGTGCCCGTCGAGCAGGAACGGGAACACGTAGTAGCCGTGCACGCGTCGCGCGGCCGGCACGTAGATCTCGATGCGGTACCGGAAGTCGAACAGCCGCTCGGTCCGGGCACGTTCCCAGATCAGCGGGTCGAATGGGCACAGCAACGCCCGCCCGGTGATCCGACGCGGCACGCGCGCGGCCGTGTCCCGATAGGCGGGCGCTCCCCACCCGTGCACGGCGACCGGTTCGAGCACCCCTGCCTCGACCAGTTCGGCGACGGCCTGCCGACTGCGCTCCGGCGGCAGCCGGTAGTAGTCGCGCAGGTCCGTCTCGGTCGCCACGCCCAACGCAGACGCCGCGCGTGCCGTCAACTCCCGCGCACCCTCGTCGGCGTCGACCTTGCGGGCGAGCACGTCGGCGGGCACCACGCGTTCGGTCAGGTCGTAGAGGCGTTCGAAGGAACGCCGCGTGCCGGTGGTCAGCACGCCGTTGCCGAACAGGTACTCGCACATCTGCTTGACCTCGGACCAGTTCCAGCCCCAGTTCTTCGTGTCGCGCACAGACGACCCGAGCAGCGCCTTCTCGATCGCGCCCGCGCCGATCGGCCCGGACTCGGCGACCACGGCCACGATCTCGTCCACCAGACCGGACTTCGCGGCGAGCGCCGAGTACTTGTGCCACCAACCGCGCCGTTTCGCGCCCGAGTGCAGCAACGGCCAGTCCTCGACCGGGACCAGGCTCGCCTCGTGCGCCCAGTACTCGACGAGCAGCCGTTCGCGGCTCTTCGTCGACCACGCGGCGTTGTCGATGAGCGCGGCCGGGTACGCACCGAGCCGGCTGAACACCGGCATGTAGTGCGCGCGGGTGGCCACGTTGACCGAGTCGATCTGGATGAGCTTGACCCTCGACAGCACGCGGCGCAGGTGGGCACGTGTCGGCACGCCGGTCGGGCGGGCATCGGCGAAACCCTGGGCCCCCAAGGCGATCCGGCGGGCCACGTCGGCACTCATGTTCTGCACGCGACGAATCTTCCCACCGGGGTACGACAATCCTCCGATGCCCTAGTGTGCCCACATGGCCGACGCCGACGTGCGCAGCGCACGCTCCGGGGACGTGGACGAACTCGCACGCATCCACCGCGACACCTGGCGCACCGCGTACACGGACCTGCTACCCGACGACGTTCTCGTCGCGCTCGACGCGACACCGACGTTGTCGCTCGCGGTGGAGAGCGGACAGCTGCTCGTCGCCACCGAGGGCCGGTGGTTGGTGGGCTACTGCCTGGCGGGCGGCGCGACCGAAGCGGACACCGCGGACGTGTCCGGTACCCCGCACGAAGACGCCGCCACGACGGCGATCGTGACCGTGCTCGTGGAACCGCGGTGGGGACGGCGTGGGCACGGTTCGCGGTTGCTCGACACGGCCGCGCGACAGTTGGTCGAAGCCGGCGCGACGCGCGGTATCGCCTGGATTCCGGAATCCGACCGCGCGACACGGAACTTCTTCGAACGCCACGAGTGGACGCCGGACGGCACGGTGCGCACGTTGGACGCCGGCGGACGTCCGGTACGCGAAATCCGGGTTTCCCGGGGGTTGACCCCACTGTCGGACGCCTAGCGCGCAGGTAGCCTCGGCTCCGTGCTTGGGTTGTTGTTCCTCACATTCGGCGTCGCGTTCGGCTCCGCGATCCTGCCGTTCATCAGCATCGAACTGTTCGTGCTCGGCATGGTCACACAGCAACCGGGTATCTCGTGGTGGTGGATCGGCATCGCGGTCGCGCTCGGTCAGGTACTGGGCAAGCTGCTGTACTTCTTCGCCGCGCGCGGCGACCTGCACCTGCCCAAGTTCCTGCGCCGCAAGGAGCGGCCGACCAAGTCGCTGTCGCCACGCCGACAGCGCTGGAAGAACCGGATGGACCGGGTGCGCGACCGGTGCCACCGACACCCGCACTGGATGTTCGGCACGCACGCGGTGAGTTCGGTGGTGGGCCTGCCACCGTTCATGTTCACGACGGTGTTGGCCGGGCTCGCGGGAATGTCGTCGAGCTTGTTCGTGACGACGAGCGTGCTGGGCCGGTTCGCACGGTTCAGCGTGCTGGCCGCGTCGCCCGGCCTGCTGACCGCGTGGCTCGGCTAGGTTCGGTTCGTCCACGAGATCCGACCGCCCGTCGTAGCCGGACAGTGCGGCGAACCGAAGTGCGGTGTCGATCTCGCGACGCCACCCGGGCACGAGGGTCGGGTGTCGTCGCGGACCGCCGCCCACAACGGATGCCCGTCACGTTCGATCCGGTCGCCGTGCCGATCGACGATCTCGCGGACCGTCCACCGGTGACTCCCCTCAGCCGTCCCGAATCACCGCCACCCGAAGGTGGTCAGGACACGAGGAACGCGACGCCGATGGCCGACGCGAGGACGAGGCAGGCGATGGTCAGCCGGACGTTCTCCAGGGTGTTCGACATGGTTTCGACGTTAACGATCCAGATCGAACGATCCAAGGCAAAAATGCGTTAAGGCCGAATGAACAGTGCCTCACCAGGGCAAACTACACCTGATTCGACGGCGCCTGGAAGAGTTCGATCGCGCGGCGCATGGTCTCGCGGGCCCGTCCCCGGTCACCGGCTAGGTCATACGCCTGCGCCAGCAGGAACCAGCGCCGCCAGTCCTCCGGCGACTCCTCCACCTCCGCGCTCCGCCGCTCGAACAACGCGTCGGCCGCGTCGCGTTCCACCCGCCCGGACGGACGGCGCGGCAGGTCCGACACGTCGGGCAACCCGCCCTCGGCGTCCAGCCGCCGCGCCATCCGCTCGGTCACGAAACCGAAGCGCAGGTTCGTCCACGCGATCCACACACCGATCACCGGCAGCACCAGCACACCGATGCCGAGCCCGATCCCGACCGGGTCGCCGGTGCCCAGCAGCACCACGGCCCGTCCGCCGAGCAGCACGAAGTACACCGCCAGCGCGGCGGTGATCAGGAAGGCGACGGACCGGGTGCGCACGGTCAGAGATCCAGGTACCGGTCGAGACCGACCGACAGTCCGGGGTGGTCGAAGATCGACCGGACGGCCAGCAGGACACCCGGCATGAACGACGTCCGGTCCAACGAGTCGTGCCGCAACGTCAGCGTCTCGCCGGTCGTGCCGAACACGACCTCCTGGTGCGCGACCAGGCCCGAGATCCGCAGCGAGTGCACGCGCACGCCGTCCACGAGCGCACCACGCGCACCCGCATCCTCCTGTGTGGTGGCGTCCGGCTGCGCGCCGAGACCGGCTTCCGCCCGTGCCCGCGCGATCAGCCGCGCGGTGTGCGCGGCCGTACCCGACGGTGCGTCGAGCTTGCGCGGGTGGTGCAGTTCGATCACCTCGGCCGACTCGTAGTACTTCGCGGCCACCTCGGCGAACCGCATGGCCAGCACCGCGCCGATGGCGAAGTTCGGCGCGACCAGCACGCCGACACCCGGCTCGGACCTCAGCCACCCGGCGACCTCGTCGAGTCGCGCGGTGTCGAACCCGGACGTGCCGACCACGGCGTGGATGCCGTTGTCCACGCAGAACCGCACGTTGGCCATGACCACGCCGGGGTGGGTGAAGTCGACGACCACCTCGGCGCGCGCGTCGGTCAACGCCGACAGCGGGTCGTCCGCGTCGACGGCCGCGACCACCGCGGTGTCCGGCGCGGCTTCCACCGCGCGCACCACCTCGGCGCCCATCCGGCCCCGGGCACCGATCACGCCGACGCGGATCGGGTCGTCGGCAGAACGCTTCGTCAAGAGATCACCTCGTGCACCTGTGCGGGCAAGTCGTCGGCGTGAGCGTAAGGGCCGACCACCGCCGCGGCGACGGGCCGGCGCAACAGATCACGTGCCAATGCGGCCACGTCCTCGGTGGTGACCGCGTCGATGCGTGCCAGCGTGCCCTCGACCGACAGGTAGTCGCCGTAGTTCAGCTCGCTCTTGCCGATCCGGGTCATCCGCGACGACGTGTCCTCCAGACCGAGCACGAGTCCACCACGCAACTGGCCCTTGCCGCGCCGCACCTCCGCGTCGGTGAGCCCGTCACGGGCCACAGTGGACAGCACGTCGCGCACCACGCCGGCCACGTCGCCGAGCCGCTCGGGCTGGCAGCCCGCGTACACCGACAGCGTGCCCGCGTCCGCGTAGAGGCCGACCGACGAGTACACCTGGTACGCCAGGCCACGCCGCTCCCGGACCTCCTGGAACAGCCGCGAACTCATGCCGCCGCCGAGCGCCGCGTTGAGCACGTTGAGCGCGAAGCGGCGGTCGTCGTGCCGGTCGAGCGCGCGCACGCCCAGCATCAGGTGCGCCTGCTCGGTGTCCTCGTCGTGCAGCACGAGGTCACGTCGGGCGGCGATGCGCGCGCGGCCCGTGCGCGGCACGACGGGCGTGCCGGTCGAGGCCAGCCGGTCGCCGATCTGTTTGCGCGCCAACCGCATCACGTGCGCGTGGTCGACGTTCCCGGCCACCGACAACACCATGCGCGGCAACGTGTAGTGGCGGCGGTAGAAGCGGTAGAGCGAGTCGCGGTCCATGTCCGCGATGGACTGCTCGGTGCCGAGCACCGGGCGGCCAAGCGCGTGGTCGCCGAGCAACGCGTCGAGGAACGCGTCGTGCAGCAGGTCTTCCGGGTCGTCGTCGCGCATGGCGATCTCTTCGAGCACCACGCCGCGTTCGGTCTCGAAGTCGCGCGGCTCGCACAACGCGTCGAACACCACGTCGCACACGAGGTCCAACGCCAGCGACAGGTCCTCGTCGAGCACGTGCGCGTAGTAGCACGTGTGTTCCTTGGCGGTGAACGCGTTCAACTCGCCGCCGACCGCGTCGATCTCCTCCGCGATGCGCGCGGCCGTCCGCCGCGTGGTGCCCTTGAACAGCAGGTGTTCCAGGTAGTGCGCGGCACCGGCGACCTCGGGCCGTTCGTCGCGCGACCCCACCCGCACCCACAGGCCGACCGACGCGGACCGCACGCCCGCCACCCGTTCGGTGATCACCCGCAGGCCCGACGGGAGCAGGCTGCGACGCACGGTCACGTCGCCGTCGTCGAGCAGGCGGGTGCTGCCGGGTCGCTGGAGGTGGCCGAGCGGGCCCCGACGCGGACGGCCGCGAGTGCCCGGAGCACTCGCGGCCGTCCCGATGACGTGCGACGTCACTGCGCCGGTGCCTCGACGGGGGCGTCGGCGGGGGCGTCGGTCGACTCGGCGGGCTTGGCGGCCTCGGCCTCCTCGTTCACCAGCACGAGGCTGATCTTGCCGCGCTGGTCGATGTCGGCGATCTCGACGCGGAGCTTGTCGCCGACCTTGACGACGTCCTCCACCTTGCCGATCCGCTTGCCGTTGCCCAGCTTGGAGATGTGGATCAGGCCATCCTTGCCGGGCAGCAGGGACACGAACGCGCCGAACGCCGCGGTCTTGACCACGGTGCCCAGGAACCGCTCGCCGACCTTGGGCAGCTGCGGGTTAGCGATCGCGTTGATCAGGCCGATCGCGGCCTCGGCCGAGGGGCCGTCCGCCGCGCCGACGTAGATCGTGCCGTCGTCCTCGATCGAGATGTCGGCACCGGTCTGCTCGGTGATCGAGTTGATCATCTTGCCCTTGGGCCCGATGACCTCGCCGATCTTGTCGGTCGGGATCTTCACCGACGTGACGCGCGGCGCGAACGGGCTCATCTCGTCCGGGCGGTCGATGGCCTCGGCCATGACCTCCAGGATGGTCAGGCGCGCGTCGCGGGCCTGGCCCAGCGCCGCGGCGAGCACCTCGGACGGAATGCCGTCGAGCTTGGTGTCGAGCTGGAGCGCGGTCACGAACTCCTTGGTGCCGGCGACCTTGAAGTCCATGTCGCCGAACGCGTCCTCGGCACCGAGGATGTCGGTCAGCGCCACGTACTCGGTCTTGCCGTCGACCTCGTCGGAGACCAGGCCCATCGCGATGCCCGACACCGGCGCCTTCAGCGGCACACCCGCGTTGAGCAGCGACATCGTCGAGGCGCAGACCGAACCCATCGACGTCGAACCGTTGGAGCCCAGCGCCTCGGAGACCTGGCGGATGGCGTACGGGAACTCGTCGCGCTTGGGCAGGACGGGCACCAACGCCCGCTCGGCAAGCGCGCCGTGGCCGATCTCGCGGCGCTTGGGCGAGCCCACGCGGCCGGTCTCACCGGTGGAGTACGGCGGGAAGTTGTAGTGGTGCAGGTAGCGCTTGTGCGTCTCCGGGGACAGCGAGTCGATCTGCTGTTCCATGCGCAGCATGTTCAGCGTGGTGACACCCAGGATCTGGGTCTCGCCGCGCTCGAACAACGCCGAGCCGTGCGCCCTCGGGATGACCTCGACTTCGGCGCCCAGCGAGCGGATCTCGGTCAGGCCGCGACCGTCGATGCGCACCTTGTCGCGCAGGATGCGCTGTCGGACCAGCTTCTTGGTCAGCGAGCGGAACGCCGCGCCGACCTCCTTCTCCCGGCCCTCGAACTGCGCGGTCAGCTTGTCGAGCACCGCAGCCTTGATCTCGTCGATGCGGCTCTCGCGCTCCTGCTTGCCGCCGATCGTGAGCGCCTGCGACAGGTCCGCCGCGGCGGCCTGGTCGACGGCCTCGAACGCGTCGTCGAGGTAGGCCGGGTAGGTCGGGAACTCACCGGTCTCCTTGGCGGCGACCTCGGCGAGCTTCGACTGGGCCTCGCACAGCGCTCGGATGAACGGCTTCGCCGCCTCCAGACCCGCCGCGACGACCTCCTCGGTCGGGGCCTGCGCGCCCTCGCCGACCAGGTCGACGACCTGCTCGGTGGCCTCGGCCTCGACCATCATGATCGCGACGTCGGAACCGACGACCCGACCCGCGACGACCATGTCGAACACGGCCTTGCCCAGCTGCTCGTGGGTCGGGAACGCGACCCACTGGCCCTCGATCAGCGCGACGCGCACGCCGCCGATGGGACCGGAGAACGGCAGGCCCGCGAGCTGCGTCGACGCGGACGCGGCGTTGATCGCCACCACGTCGTACAGGTCGGCCGGGTTCAGGCTCATCACCGTGATGACGACCTGGATCTCGTTGCGCAGACCGTCCACGAAGGACGGGCGCAGCGGCCGGTCGATCAGGCGACAGGTCAGGATCGCGTCGGTCGACGGGCGACCCTCGCGGCGGAAGAACGAGCCGGGGATGCGGCCCGCGGCGTACATGCGCTCCTCGACGTCCACCGTGAGGGGGAAGAAGTCGAAGTGCTCCTTGGGGTGCTTCGACGCCGTCGTCGCCGACAGCAGCATGGTCTCGTCGTCGAGGTAGGCGACGACGCTGCCGGCCGCTTGGCGGGCGAGCCGGCCGGTCTCGAAGCGGATGGTGCGTGTGCCGAACCGACCGTTGTCGATCACGGCGGAGGTTTCGTGGACCTCGATGTCCGTCATGTGCGAACTCCTCGTCTGCGGGTCGCAGCGCGCTCGGGCGCGGGGCCGCGGTTCGGACGAGGCCGGTCTTCGATCGAAGTCCCCTGGGTTGTCCTCCGCCAGGGGGCCACTACCGAGGACCGGCGAACTGTCGTCCCGGCTACCGCGCGTGCGTCCCTCGTTGTCGTTGTTGCGGTGCGCCGAAGGGGAGCGGTCGCGTGGACCACTCCCCTTCGGCACGTCTCACCTGCGCAGGCCCAGCCGCCCGATGAGCGTCCGGTAGCGCTGGATGTCCACCTTCTGGAGGTAGTTGAGCAGTCGGCGCCGACGGCCGACGAGCAGGAGCAGACCACGACGCGAGTGGTGGTCGTGCTTGTGCTTCTTCAGGTGCTCGGTCAGGTCCGCGATCCGCTTGCTCAGCAGTGCGACCTGGGCCTCGGCCGAACCGGTGTCCGTGTCGTGGACGCCGTACTCGGCGAGGATCGTCTTCTTCTGTTCGGTGGTCAGTGCCACTGGCCGGCCAACTCCTCTGTCGGTGATCCGTTCCGTGGGGCCCCGGGACGAACCCGGGGTAGTCGGTACCGGCCGCCACGGACCGCAGCCAGACCCAACTGTCGAGACTACCAGTAGTCGCCAGCCATTAGTCGTTTGGCGTGCTCAGGGGCACCCGAACGACGGTTTCGTAGCCGGTGGGCGTGCCGGTGCGTACAAGTACGATCTCGTCGACCGTCCACTCGGGACCGTCGAAGGGGAGGTGCGGCCACGGTGCGTCACCGGCACCGCGGGCGACCGTCAGATGTGGACGCCAGTCCTCCGGGGCGCCGGCACGTTCCGCGAGAGGACGCAACGGGCCGTGCACGTCCATCCACAGCACGCGCGGGAACGTGCCCGAGTCGCCGAGCCGGATCGTCGGCGGGACCAGGTCGGAGAAGTCGGGCAGGCCGCCCGGGTCGTCACGGCCGTGGAAGCACAGCGTGACGTGCCAGCGTGCCGGGTCGCTCCAACGCAGGTCCGGACGGTCGGCGCGGACCGGGGCGAGCACCTCGTCGAGCCTGGTGACGACCTCGGCGGGCGGGTAGAGCAGGGTGACGAAGTTCAACGACCCTTCCCCGCGCGGCGCAACAGTTCCGACAGCGCCGGGAAGTCCTCGCCGAGCACGTCCGCGGCCTGGCCCAGCTCGTGCCGGTCGGCGGCCCGGCGCAGGAAGTCGAACACGCGGGCCTCGTCGTCGGCCGAGGCCAGTGGAAGGGAGTCCCGGCTCACGGTGGGCTTCGACTCGCGCACCTCGTCGAGAGCGCGCTGGAGGGCCTCGGGTGCGCCGGTCGACACGTCCGGCGTGAGGACCTTGCGCTCCAGCATGATCATCCGGGCCAGCACGGACGGGTTGCCGATCTTGGCCCGACGTCCGCTCATGACCTGGCTGAGCATGGGCGCGCTGATGCCGAGCACGTCGGCGAGTTGCGCCTGGGACACGTTGAAGGCGACCACCAACCGGCGCACCCGGTCGCCGAGGGGCTCCCCGTACCACTCGCGCTGCAACGCGAGGTTGCGCTGGACGTTCTTGTGGTCCTCCACGTGCGCCTCTCCCCTAGACCAGCTCGACGTAGGAGGCATCTTGCCAGGTCGCCGACCACCGCAAGGACGGTTCCACTCACCTGGTCCAATCGGTACCGTCAGGCACCCCCGAGCAGCTCCCTGGTCTCGTCCACGTCGACCCGCATGCGGACGAGCAGCGCGTCGACCGTGTCGAAACGCTCCATCGCCCGCAGCCGTCGGACGAACTCCAGGGCGACCCGCTGCCCGTAGAAGTCCTCCTCGACGTCCAGTACGTATGCCTCCACCCGACGTTCGCGCCCGGAGAAGGTCGGGTTCGTGCCGACCGACACGGCGGCGCGCAGCCGTCGGCCGTCCGAGTGGACGAACCAGCACGCGTACACGCCGTCGGCGGGTACGGCCGCGAATCGGGCCGTCGACAGGTTCGCGGTGGGGAACCCCAGCTCACGACCACGTCCGTCGCCCCGCACCACGATGCCCTCCAGCCGGTGCGGGCGCCCCAGCGCCTGCGCGGCCGCCGCGACGTCCCCCGCGTCGATGCACGCCCGGATGTACGTCGACGAGTACGTCACGCCGTCGTCGGTCACCAGATCCGCCCCCTCGGTCACGAAACCGAACCTCCTGCCCAGCGTCCGGAGCAGCTCGACGGTGCCCGCCGCCTTGCTGCCGAAGGTGAAGTTCTCGCCGACCACGACCGCGGCCACGTGCAGGCGGTCGACGAGGATCTCGTGCACGAACTCGTCGGCGGGCATGCGCGAGAGTTCGACGGTGAAGGGGATCACGCAGAACACGTCCACCCCGAGCCGCTCGACCAGCTCGGCGCGTTGCCGCAGGCTCGACAGCTGGGCGGGGTGACTGCCCGGCCGGACCACTTCGGACGGGTGCGGGTCGAAGGTCATCAGGACCGACGGGACGCCCTTCTGCCCGGCGAGGTCGACCGCGCGCCGGATGAGCGCCTGGTGGCCGCGGTGGATGCCGTCGAACACCCCGATGGTCAGGACGCAGCGGCCCCAGCCGCCGGGCAGGTGGTCGAGTCCTCGCCAGCGTTGCACGGTGTGCAGCCTACGTGCCGCCGTTGATGTCCCGTCCCGCTTGGTGGACCGTGCCGCCGTCGTGCGCCACGGCGGTCTGGTCGATGTTGGTGGTGGGGTTGAACGTCACCGGTCCGACGGTGACCCCCTGGACCGCATTCCCGTTCACGACGCCCGGGACGTCGTTCGACACTGTCGTGCTCCCGACCACGACCGCGGGCGCGTGCGACACGATCTCATGCGACCGCGACCGCCTGGCCACCCAGATCCCGAGCGCGGTGAGCACGACGACCGCGATCCACGACACCGGCTCGTCCCGGAGGTCCGTGGCGAGGTTCAGCGCGACTCCGGTGGCCGACGTCACCAGGCCTGTGGCGACCGGCCACACCCATTTCGCCATGCGCACACGGTAAGCCGCCGACACGTGATCACGTAACTCCTCCGTGTCAGGTTCACCCCAGCCGACCCGCGCCACGACACCGCCACGCGGCCCGCTCCCGCACCCTGACCGGACTGCCGGTCCGCTTGTTCCGGCGTGCACACACCTGGTTTCCGTGCACCGCTTCCGTGTGCGCGATCCGATCCGACACGCGATACCGTGTCCGTGACCCGATCCCGTGCACCACTCTGTGACGGCGCCCCCACGCGCACCGCTCCGCGACGGCAATCCGATCACGCACAGGTCCCTGTGACAGCAAGCCGATCTCGTATCCCGCCTTGCGACGCGGGTCCGATCTCGGACACCGCTGTGCGACAGTGACCCAGTTTCATACACAACCCAGCGACGGCGGCGAGGTTTCGTCGACAACCCCGCGACGGCGGGCGGGTTTCGTCCACAACCCTGCGACAGCGGTCAGGTTTCGCACACCACCCTGTGCACGTAACCCGGCTCGCGACACCATCCGTCTACCGAACCCGAGTCCGCACCCGACCTCCGCCCGAACCCGTCTTCGGTACCGGGTGCGGATACCGGAATCCGTACCGTGCCCGCCCTCCGCCACCGACCCGCTCCCGTATCCGCTCGCGGCTCGTCCCCGCGACACCGTGCCGGAACGGTCACGTCCAGCCCCTACGTCACATGCAGGGATACGCATATACGCATAACTCCTGTCGCGGCGGACGACGGCCGGTGAGCGAGCGGTCGCCGAACCGCGTCGCGTTCACGGCCCGCCACCTCGGCGATACTCGACCACCGGTCCGGTTCGCCGACGTGCCGAGGTCGCCGGCCTCGACACCCGTTCGAGGCCGGCGACGCGGGTGCGGGTCAGCCGGCGGGAGTGAGGACGACCAGGGCCTTGGCGACCGCGCCTTCGTCCTTCGCCAAGGCGACGACGTGACCGTCGGGGCCGAAGACCCCGTACGTGCCGGTCAGACCGCCGGCCGGGAGGCGCTGGCCGTGCGACAGCGCGACGGCTTCCCGCGGCGCGATCTCCCGACGGGGAAAGGCGGTCGAGACCGCGGCGTCGAGATCGAGCGAGAGCCCCGGGGCCTCCTCGAGTTGGGGCAGCGTGCGGGCCACCCTGAGGTCGAACGGACCCACGCGGGTCCGCCGGAGGGCGGCCAGGTGGCCGCCCACCCCCAGGGCCGCGCCGAGATCCCTGGCCAGGGCCCGGACGTAGGTGCCGGACGAGCACTCGACCATGACGTCCAACTCGGTGGTCTCGCCCTCGCGGCGGATGGCGAGGATGTCGAAGCGGTGGACGGTCACGGGACGGGCGGGGATGTCGACCGTCTCGCCGGCGCGGACCCGGGCGTAGGCGCGCTTGCCGTCGATCTTGACGGCGCTCACCGCACTGGGAACCTGGTCGATCTCGCCGGTCAGGGCGGCGACACCCGCGCGGATGGCGTCCTCCGGAACGGCGGAGGCGTCGGCGGTGGCGAGGGTTTCGCCCTCGGCGTCGTCGGTGGTGGTCGAAGCGCCCAGGCGGATGGTGGACAGGTACGCCTTGCTGTCGAGCGCCAGGTGGCCGAGGAGTTTGGTCGCCCGCTCGACGCCGAGGACGAGCACACCGGTCGCCATCGGGTCGAGTGTGCCCGCGTGCCCCACCTTCCGGGTGCCGAGGATGCGGCGGACCCTGGCCACGACGTCGTGCGAGGTCATGCCGTCGGGCTTGTCGACAACGACGAGACCGGGTGGGACAACGGGACGAGAAGATGCGGACACGACCGGACATCTTATGCGTCGGCGAGCACGTCCCATCGCCGACGACGCAACCGCACGGGCACGGTCTCACCCCGCGACTCGGCGGCGAATACGGCGGCCCGTGCACGACGCCACCACACGGCCATGCGCAGCGCACCGAACAGGAACACGGCCACTGCGGGCAGGAACGCGATCCGGTACGCCCCGGGACCCGTCCGCGCGCCGACGAGGTCGAGCACCACCCCGACGGACAGCGCGACGATCGTGACCGCGCCGAACCCACCGACATTCGCCACACCGGTCGCGGTACCGACACGGTGCATCGGGTTGTAGTCGCGCACGATCGCGAACGCGACACCGGAGATCGGCGCTCCGACGGACAGCACGCCGAACACGACGTACAGCAGCGGCGTCGGCACGAAACCACCCGGCCACAGCAACAGCACCGACCAGCACACCACTCCCGCGACCACGAACCAGGCCACGATCGTCATGCGCGACGCCGGATACCGGGCGATGACCGCGCCCATCACCGGTCCGGCCACGATCGCCACCACGACGAGCATGCTCAGCACGGCCGACGCCTCGGCCCGTCCCAACCCCTCGCCTTCGACCAGGTAGGGGAAGCCCCACAACCAGCCCAGCACCGCGGGCGTCACCATCGACGTGAAGTGCAGCCAGAAGCCCAACCGTGTGCTCGGCGTCCGCCACGCCTCGCCGACCCGCGTCAGCACCGCGCGTGGCGACACACGTTCCGGCTCGGGGAGCGACACACCGTCGGGCGTCTCGCGCACACGCCACGCGACAACGGCCGCGTACACCGCCGTACCCGCGCCCGTGATGAGAAACGTGACCGTCCACCCGGCGTGCGCCAGCAGCAGCGTGAGCGGGACGGTCGCGACGAGGTTGCCCGCACCACCGAGCGCAGCCGACAACGACATCACCACGGTGTACCGGTTGGGCGGGAAGTGGGCGGCGGCCACCCGGAGGACGCTCACCCACGTCATCGCGTCGCCGACACCGAGGACGGCACGTGCCGCCAACCCGAGCGGGTACGAGTGCGCCAACGCGAACAGCACCTGGCCCGTACCCATCAGCAGCGCGGCGGTGACCAGCATCCGACGTGGGCCGAAGCGGTCGACGAGCAGCCCGGTCGGGATCTGCATCGCGGCGTACAGCCCGATCTGGAGGACGGTGAACGTCCCCAGCGCGGCCGGCCCGACGCCGAACCGCTCACCCGCCTCCAGGCTGGCGACGCCCAGCGAGGTGCGGTGAAACAGGGCCGCCACGTAGACGGCCACGACAGTCGCCCAGATGAGCCACGCCTGCCTGGTCGCACGGTCGACGGGCACGGTCGGTCTCCGTCCTGTGTGGTCCTCCGTCGGGGCAACGGGTTCTCCGAAGCACTATTCCTCGCTCACCGAGTGACCGCGACGACGACAAAGGTGAATCAAGGCACAGTGACCTGCGAAAACCCGGCCCGACGCCGGGACGGCCGGTGGCCGGCATCACCGAGGCTGAGTCCCCGACCGCACGTCGAAGGGCCCGTTCCACCGATGAGCGAGTGCACGCGGGGGAAGGCGAAGGATGACACCCGGCCGCGTTCTCGGCGGAGTGCGCACGTCCATGTACTGCAATTCGAGCCTGCCGGATGGCGGCTCGGCGCAGGCCCGCATCGGGCGCACCCGAGTACGCGGCAGGATATGTCGGACACAGAGCGCGCCCATTACATCCGTGACTGAATACAGCAGGTGAACGGAATGCGTACGGGTCATGTCGGACATGCACCGGTACCCGACTCCGACGGTGGTCCGGATGCCGATCCCGCACGGCGGACTCGGCGCGCGTTCACACCCCGGCGACACCGGGTCGCGATCGGCGCAGGCACAAACCCACGGGCGGAACCCCGTCCGGGAAACGTCCGACGGCCGGGTGGTGATACGTCCGCACGTACGACCGGCCCGCGCTCGGCAAGACACCGGACAATGCGGCGCGGAGCAATGCGCACCTCCTTCATCGCCCGGCACGTCGCACGTGTTTCAGCAACCACACAAAGGTGTTGCGTTCCGCGCATCCTCCGGTCAGAATGGCCGCATCTAGCAATAGGGGGAAGTTGAACCATGCGTTTCAAGCGTGCAATGGCGGTCGTACTCGGCGTCGCGGCGATGGTCACCCTCGCCGGCGTGACCCCGGGTGTGGCTCAGGGGAACGACCGTACGTTCAAGGGCGTCGAGCGTGAGCGGGGCGTGAGTTCGGCCACGAACGGCGGCCAGTCGCTCCTCGAGATCAACAGCGCGGGTGAACTCGTCTACTGGCAGCGCTCCGGTGTCAGCTACTCGAGGCAGGTCCGCGGCTGGGGCTGGCAGAACACCCAGGCCATCACGAGCCTCGACGCACAGCACTTCATCGAGATCAAGGGTGACGGCCGCCTGGCCAAGTGGAGCTGGAACGGCGGGCAGTACACCCAGTCCATCATCGGCTGGGGTTGGGACAACGCACGTCTGATCACGGGCATCAGCTCGGGCCAGTTCATCGAGATCAACAAGCAGGGCGAGCTGGCCTACTGGACGCTCGACGGCTCCAACGGGCTGACCAAGGCCGTCCGCGGGTGGGGCTGGCAGGCCACGCGGAGCATCACCGGTCTCGACCCGTACCTCTTCATCGAGATCAAGGGCGACGCGCTCAACTCCCTGTCCTGGTGGGTGGACGAGGCGAGCGGGCTGCGGGAGTACCCGGAGACCAACAGCGACAACCGCTGGATCCGCCTGATCGCCGGCGCCGACGCCGACCACTTCGTGGTCATCGCCGTCGACGGCACCCTCGTCGAGTTCGCCTGGAACGCAGGCACCGAGAGGTGGGTCGGCACCGAGCGTGGCTGGGGCTGGCAGGGCACCCGTCTGATCGGCTGATCGGCTGTAGTGGAAAGGGCCCCGACCGGCATGCCGGATGCTGTTGGTAAATCCGGGGCTTGCGTAACGACGGCCTGTACGACCCGTTGGGGTTGTGCAGGCCGTCGTCGTGTTCAGGGGTGGGTTCGTGTCGTTGCCGCAGGGTGGAGTTGGCGGAGGTCCCGGAGGAGACGGCACGGGTGGCGCCTGCGGTGTTCCCGAAGGGCTGTCTGGCGATGCGGATGCGTGATGTGCACGGGCCGGTCTTCGCCGACGCCGACTTCGAGGAACTGTTCCCGGTACGGGGGCGTCCGGCGGTGTCGCCGGCACGGCTGGCGCTGGTGTCGGTGTTGCAGTTCGCGGAGGGCCTGACCGACCGGCAGGCCGCGCACGCGGTCCGCTCGCGTCTGGACTGGAAGTACGCCCTGTCGCTGGAGCTGACCGATACCGGCTTCGACTTCTCCGTGCTCAGCGGGTTCCGTGCCCGACTCGCCGAGGCGGACGCCGGCCGCGCGGTGTTCGACGCGGTGCTGCGGGCGGGCGGGGCGGCCGGGCTGGTCAAGTCGGGCGGGCGGCAGCGCACGGACGCCACCCACGTGCCGGCCGCGACCAGGGACCTGAGCAGGCTGGAGTTCGTGGTCGGGACACTGCGCACGGCGCTGGACCGGATCGCCGAGGTGGCCGGGGACTGGCTGGTGACGGTGGCGGCACCGGAGTGGTTCGACCGCTACACGGCACAGCCGGAGGACAGCCGTTTCCCGTCCCGGTGGGCCGCGCGCGTCCGGCACGACGACCAGTGCGGGGCCGACGGCATGGTGCTGCTGGAAGCCGCCTGGTCGGCGGCGGCACCTCCCGGCCTGCGGCACCTGCCCGCGGTGGAGTTCCTGCGCCGGACGTGGGTGCAGCAGTTCCGGCACGTCGAGGGCGTCGTGCGGTGTCGGCACCCGCAGGACAACCCGCCCGGCCTGATCCGCTTACGCACCCCGCACGAACCCGAGGCCAGGACCGGGGCGAAGCGGGATCTGGGCTGGTCGGGCTACAAGGTCCACCTCAGCGAGACCTGCGAGCCCGACGCCCCATACCTGATCACCCACGTCCACACCACCCCGGCCCCGGTCACCGACCTCGCCGCCCTGGAGGACGTCGACGCCGAGCAGATCCACCACGCCCGCCGTGATCACGACATCGACCTCGTCGGACCGGTCGGAAAGATCACCAACCCCGAACAGGCGACCGGCGGCTTCTTCGACAACACCCGCTTCACCGTCGACTGGGAGCGGCGCCGGGCCGTCTGCCCCGGCGGCCACGCCGGCGTCCAGTGGCGGGACGCCCAAAGCCACTGCGGCACACCGGTCACCCGCGTCCGTTTCGCCGAACGGCACTGCGGCCCCTGCGCACCTGCTGCACCAATGCCAGGACCGGCCGCAACCTGACCCTGCGCCCCAGAACCGAGCACGACATCCTTCGGCGGGCCCGCGTCGAGCAGGACACCGACCACTGGCGCCGCCGCTACGGACACCGCGCCGGCGTCGAGGGCACCATCTCGCAAGGCGTCCAGGCTTTCGGCCTGCGCAGATCCCGCTACCGCGGCCTCGCCAAAACCCGCCTGCAACACCACCTCACCGGTGCCGCGATCAACCTCGCCCGTCTCGACGCCTGGCACACCGGCAGGCCACTCGCCCGCACCCGCGTCTCCCCCCTTCGCGGCACTCCGCCCCGCTGGATGAGATCCAGCGGGGCGGAATTGACCAACAGCATCCGGCATGCCGGTCGGGGCCCTTCGCGTTGTGGCAGCTCGCCCGCACCATGAAAGTGACAATGCGACGGGGCAGCATTGGCCGACGGCGAAGGCGTCGGACAGTCGATGACCGGTTCGACCGGGTCCGCGGGCAGACGATCGAGCAGGACCAGGCTTGATATCACCCGGTGGACGCCGGCCCGACGTTCGGTGCGGGCGCGGAGTCGGAGGAACCCCTCTCGATCCCGACGAAAGTGCGTTCCACCGGCCAACGGGTCCTGCCCGCCGGAGCGGTGGTCGACGCCGCGTCGGGCGATGGCCGAGGTGACGTCGTAGGCACGGAGCCGGTGTCGGTGCCTGTCATGGCCGTGGCCACGGTCGACGTCTCCACGGATCAGCGGCGAGCAACGGAAGCGGTCGGGCCACGTCGACGCTGTGATCGCCGGACGCGGTGAGACGGCGAGCGGGACGCCGGTGGCGTCGGTGACCAGGGTGGTGCCGGAAGCCTGGTTCGCACGCCGACCGACCGGATCAGGTCCGACGTGGTCGCTTGTACGCGCCGGTGGGTGCGGATCGGCGCGGCGAACGGATGCGTTGGACCGGCTGGCGGACGCACCTCGGAAGCGCCGGGTCGACGAGCGCTGTCAGAAGTGCGGAAGCTCGACTGGCCGCAGATACGGGGCTGTCGCGCCACCAGTTCACAACCGACCCGGACCACGATCGGGGCCGGGAGTCGGTCACCCGCGTCGACCGACTCCTGCCCCGACCGCTACGCCCCCACTCGCACAGGCCACCCGATGGCGACACCCCGGCCACCGCGACCACACAGCGAAAGACCGGATCCGCAACCGCAGCGTCGACCAGCTCGGACCGCCCGTCGAACGGGCCATCACCCACCTCGAGCAGCGGAAGATCCCCACCACCGGCTACCGCAGTGAACTCCCCGTGACCGTCCACATCGTCGCCACCCCGAGCACTACCGCCCCGGCTGGTGACTCCGAATGGCGCTCAACTGCCCAGGTCGGGTCCACGGTCGTCGATCAAAACCCCTTCGCGCACGCTGTGATCTCGGAACGCCCTGTGGCACGGGCAATGCCGACCGCACCAGCTCATGGCGAACCGGCCCCCTGGACCACGTCGCGGGCGTCGGCGGGCAGTGATGACGGCCGCGCTCGGTCGCCGGTCCGACCGGGCGCACCGGACAGTCCGGGCCGATCGGTGGCTCGCCGCGCCTCACAGCCAGTAGCTCCGTGCCTCGGAGACGCGCACTCAGGACACGGCGGAGCACCGGAAGAACGGGCTCAGCCGGACGCGGGTGGGGAGGTGGTCGCGCCGACGGTCGACCAGTGTTCGGAACGGGTTCGGGTCACCAGGCCGACGAGTCTGGCGACCATGAACGCCGACAAGCCCGTCCACACGCCGGCCAGGCCCCAGTCGAACGCGTACGACGCCCAGATCAACGGCAGGAACGCGACACCGGCGGCGAGAAGGGTCGTGGTGCGCAGGTAGCGGGCATCACCCGCGCCCAGGAGCACCCCGTCCAAAGCGAACACCACTCCGGCCACGGGCTGGAGCAGGACGAAGAACCACCACGCGTGCGGAATCTCCCCCAGCACGGCCTGATCGGTCGTGAACACGCGGGGCAGCACGCCCGCCAACCCGGCGAACACCACGCCCAGCACGACGCCGAACACCAGGCCGTAGCCCGTCACCTGCCACGCGAAGCGGCGTGCCTCCTCCCGACGGCCCGCGCCCAGCGACGCGCCGACAATCGACTGGGCGGCGATCGCCAGGGAGTCGAGCACCAGCGCGAGGAACGTCCACAGCTGGTACACCACCTGGTGCGCGCCGACCGCGCCGACCGACGTCCGCGCGACCACCGCCGCGGCTGACAGGAAGCACGCCTGGAACGCCAGACTCCGCAACACGAGATCGCGCCCGATGCCCAACTGCGCCTTCATCAGCCGCCAGTCCGGCCGCAGGGCCACGCCCTCCGACCGTAAGGCGTTGAGGAACAAGGCCGCCGTCACGGTCTGCGCCACGACGTTCGCGATCGCCGACCCTTCCAGGCCGAGCCCGGCGGCATGCACCAGCAGCGGGCACAGCACGGCCGACAGCCCGTTGCCGGCGACCACGTAGACCAACGGTCTTCGGGTGTCCTGCACGCCACGCATCCACCCGTTGCCCGCCAACGTGATCAACACGAACGGCGCCCCCAGCACCGCGATCCGCAGCCACGACACGGCCGCGTCCGCCACCGCCCCCGGGCCGACGAGCAGCGCCATCGCCGGTCTCGCGAGGACTTGGCCGAGCAGTAGCACGACCACTCCGACCGCCGACGCCAGCCACGTCGCCTGGACGCCCTCCCCCACCGCCTCGTCCCGCCGACCGGCACCGAACAACCGGGCCGCCCGCGCGGTAGTGCCGTACGAGAGGAACGTCAACTGCGCGGCGACCTGGGTGAACAGCACGCCGCCGAGCGCGAGGCCGGCCAGCGGCAACGCGCCCAGGTGGCCGACCACCGCCGTGTCCACCAACACGTACAGCGGCTCGGCGGCGAGCACGACAAGGGCCGGCGCGGCCAAGGCCAGCACGCGACGCGGCGGTATTCGGGTCATCGGACCTCTCCCCCTTCGGCGATCACTCTCGCACGGGGGTCCGACAGTTCTCGGTTCCGGGACAGGGTGGGGGCTTTTACACGATCGTGTGTTGTCGACCGGCCACCGCGTCGAGGGCCGACCGCAACGAGGCCATGACCGCGTCGGCGTCGCCGGTCGCCGTGAACCCGGCGGCCAACCGGTGGCCGCCGCCGCCGAGCAGTTGGGCCACCTCGCGCACGTCCACCTCCGACACCGCGCGCAACGACACCGTCCACACACCGGGTGTCAGCTCTTTCGCCACGGCCGCGACCTCGGCCTCCGCCACCGTACGCACCAGGTCGACCACGCTCTCGACCTCTTCGGGCCGCAACCCCGCCGCGTCGGACAGCGTCACCACCGCGTACGCCAGCCCCCGACCACCCGCCGCCGCGGAATCCAGCACCGCCCGGCCCAGCACCCGGGACAGCATCCCCAGGTAGCCGAACGGGTGCGAGTCCATCAACGGACGGCTCACCGCCTCCGGTTCCACGCCCGCCTCGATCAACCGCGCCGCGATCCGGTGCGTCGCCGCCGTCGCGTGCCGGAACGACCGCGTGTCGGTCACGAGCCCCGCGTACACGCACCGGGCGATGGCCGCGTCCACCGGCACCCGCAGTTCGTCCAGCAGTCTCAACACCACCACGGCCGTCGCCTCCGCCGTGGGGTCGACGACGTTCACCGTGCCGTAGCCCGGGTTCGACAGGTGGTGGTCCAACACCACGACCTGCCCCGCCGTCGCCACCCGGTCGGCCAGCGGTCCCAGCCGTCCGACGCTGCCCGCGTCCAGCGCGACCAGCACTTCGGGCCGTGCGGGCACCTCGGACGCGGGCACCAGCAGACCCTCGGAGTCCAGATCCGCCAACGACTCCGGCACGGTCTCGGGCGCACCGAACGACACGTGCACCCGCACGCCGCGTCGGTGCAACGCCAAGCCCAGCGCCAGGGCACTGCCCAAAGCGTCGGCATCCGGGTTCACGTGCCCCAGCAGGGTCACGTCGGTGGCCTCGCGCAGGACGCGGGCGGCTTCGGCCAGGGCCAAGGTCAGATCGGACACGACCACAGACGCTAGTCCGCGTCCTCGGCCTCGCGCGGAGGCTTGTACGGGTCCTCTTCGCCGGCGTGTCGCGCACCGTGCGCCAAGCGGGCGACCTCGGCGTCGGCCTCACGGGCCTTCGCGAGCAGTTCGTCCATCTGTCGTGCCGTTTCCGGAACCGTATCGGTCACGAACGACAGGGTGGGCGTGAACCGGACGCCGGTCTGCTGGCCGACCATCGTGCGCAGCACGCCCTTGGCCTTCTCCAGGGCGGCGGCGGCACCGGCGAGGTCCGGCGGCGAGTCGAGCTTCTCGCCGAGCACCGTGTAGTACACGGTGGCGTCGTGCAGGTCGCCGGTCACCTTCGTGTCGGTGATCGTCACCCTGGCCAGGCGGGGGTCCTTGACCTCGTGCTCCAGCGCGGAGGCCACGATCTGCGAGATCCGCTTGGCCAGCTTGCGAGCCCGTGCCTGGTCGGCCACGGCGCTCCCTCCTCTTCTTCAGTCCTCGGGTCCGAGCAGCCGCTGCCGGGCCGAGAGCAGTTCCAGTTCCGGTCGGCCGGCGACGAGTCGCTCGCACGCGACCAGGACGTCCCTGACATGCTCGGCGTCGGCGGCCACGACCGCCACTCCGATCAGGGCACGTCGATGCAGGTCCAGGTGACCGGCCTCGGCCACGGACACCTCGAACCTGCGGCGCAACTCCGCGACCACCGGCTTCACGACCGACCGCTTCTGCTTCAGCGAATGGACGTCGCCGAGCAGCACATCGAGTTCAAGTGCTCCTACGAACAAGGCACATCACCATGGGTCGGAGGGTGCGGGGCCGTCGGAGGACGGCCCCGCACCACTTGCCTGGAGACGATCAGGCGCGCGGCTTCTCGCGCATCTCGAACGTCTCGATGACGTCGCCGACCTTCAGGTCGGCGTAGTTGCCGAGCGTCAGACCGCACTCGAAGCCCTCGCGGACCTCGGTCGCGTCGTCCTTGAACCGCCGCAGCGAGCTGACCGGCAGGTTCTCCTGGACGACGTTGTTGTCGCGCAGCAGACGGGCACGGGCGTTGCGCCGGATCTCGCCGGACAGCACCATGCAACCCGCGATCGTGCCGACCTTGGAGGACTTGAAGACCTCGCGGATCTCCGCGCGGCCCAGCTGGACCTCTTCGTACTCCGGCTTGAGCATGCCCTTGAGGGCCTGCTCGATCTCGTCGATCGCCTGGTAGATGACCGTGTAGTAGCGGACGTCCACGCCTTCGCGGTTCGCCAGCTCGGTCGCCTTGCCCTCGGCCCGGACGTTGAAGCCCAGGACGATGGCCGAACCCGCGACGGCGAGGTTGATGTCGCCCTCGGTGATGCCACCGACGCCCCGGTGGATGACCCGCAGCTCGACGTCGTCGCCGACCTCGATCTTCATGAGCGCGTCCTCGAGGGCCTCGACGGTACCCGAGTTGTCGCCCTTGATGATCAGGGTGAGCTGGCTGGTCTCCTTCAGCGCGGCGTCCAGGTCCTCCAGGCTGACGCGCTTGCGCCGCGCGGCGTTGAGCGCGTTGCGGGTGCGTGCCTGGCGGCGCTCGGCGATCTGCCGCGCGACCCGGTCCTCGTCGACGACGAGGAAACTGTCGCCCGCACCCGGGACCGAGGTCAGACCGATGACCTGGACCGGACGCGAGGGCAGCGCCTCGGTGACGTCGTCCCCGTGCTCGTCCACCATGCGGCGGACGCGGCCGTAGGCGTCGCCCGCGACGATCGAGTCGCCGACGCGCAGCGTGCCGCGCTGGACCAGGACCGTCGCCACCGGACCGCGACCGCGGTCGAGGTGCGCTTCGATCGCGACGCCCTGCGCCTCCATGTCCGGGTTCGCCCGGAGGTCGAGCGACGCGTCGGCGGTCAGCAGGATCGCCTCGAGCAGACCGTCGATGTTGACCGCCTGCTTCGCCGAGATGTCGACGAACATGGTCTCGCCGCCGTACTCCTCGGCGACCAGCCCGTACTCGGTGAGCTGCTGGCGGATCTTCGCCGGGTTGGCGCCTTCCTTGTCGATCTTGTTGACCGCGACCACGATCGGGGCGTTCGCCGCCTGGGCGTGGTTGATCGCCTCGACCGTCTGCGGCATGACGCCGTCGTCGGCCGCGACCACGATCACCGCGATGTCGGTCGAGTTCGCACCGCGGGCACGCATGGCGGTGAACGCCTCGTGACCCGGGGTGTCGATGAAGGTGATGAGGCGCTCGACGCCCTCCAGCTCGGTCGTCACCTGGTAGGCGCCGATGTGCTGGGTGATGCCGCCCGCTTCGCCCTCGGCGACCTTCGCCTTGCGGATCGTGTCGAGCAGTCGGGTCTTACCGTGGTCGACGTGGCCCATGACGGTCACGACCGGCGGGCGGACCTGGAGGTCGCCCTCGTCGCCGGCGTCCTCGCCGTAGGTGATGTCGAACGTCTCCAGCAGCTCGCGGTCCTCCTCCTCGGGGGACACGACCTGCACGGCGTAGTTCATCTCGGAGCCGAGCAGCTCCAGGATCTCGTCGGACACGGACTGCGTAGCCGTGACCATCTCGCCGAGGTGGAACAGCACCTGCACCAGCGAGGCCGGGTTGGCATTGATCTTGTCGGCGAAGTCGGTCAGCGAGGCACCGCGCGGCAGCCGGATCGTCTCGCCGCTGCCCTTGGGCAGGCGGACGCCGCCGACGCTGGGCGCCTGCATGTTGTCCATGTACTCCTGGCGCTTCTGGCGCTTGGACTTGCGTCCACGCCGCGCCGGACCGCCGGGACGGCCGAACGCGCCGGCCGCGCCACCGCGACCGCCGCCGCCACCGGGACGACCGCCACCGCCACCGCCGCGGAAACCGCCACCGCCACCGCCACCGCCGGCCGGGGCGCCACCGCCACCGCCACCGCGGAAGCCGCCGCCACCGCCACCGCCACCGGGACCACCCGGACGGAAGCCGCCACCGCCGCCACCGCCACCGGGACCACCGGAGCGGAAACCGCCACCGCCGCCACCGGGACGACCGCCGCCGCCACCGGGACCGCGACCGCCGCCACCGGGACCACCCGGACGGCCACCGCCGCCAGGACCGGGCCGGGGCCCGGCCGGCCGGCCGGGCATCATGCCCGGGTTCGGCCGGGGCGGCATGTTGCCGGGGTTGGGACGCGGGCCGCCGGAACCGGCGGACCCACCCGGACGAGGACCGGCGGGACGCGGGTCACCGGGCTTGGGGCCGCGCTCGGGACGGTCGCCACCACGCTCGGGGCGGTCGCCGCCGGGCGGCTGGGGACGCGGCGCCTGCGGGCGCGGCGCCGGGGCACCGCCGCCGACGCCGAACGGGTTATTGCCCGGACGCGGCGGCCGGGGGCCGGCGGGCTTGGGCGCCTGCGGCTTCGGCGGCACGACGGACTGGCCGCCCTGCGCCGCGGCGGGCTGCTGACGCTCCGGTCGGGGACCGGGACGCGGACCGGAGGGCTTGGCGGGCGCCTGGGGCGCCGCCGGTGCCGGGGTCGCCGCCTGGGCGGCGGGCGCTACCGGATGGGCCGGCGGCACGGGTGCGACCGGCTTGGCCGACACGGGCTTGGGTCCCTGCGGCTTCGGCCCCGGGAGGGGACGCGGGCCGGGCTTGGAGGCGGGCGCCGCCGGGCGGGCCGCCTCGGTCCTGGTCTCGGCCTGCTGCTGCGGCGCCGGAGCCTGGGGCTTCGGCGGCGGGCCGGGCTTGCCGGCCGGCTTGGGCTTCGACTCGTTCTTGGCGTAGGCGTCACGCAGCCGTCGGGCGACGGGCGCCTCGACGGTGCTGGACGCGGACTTGACGTACTCACCCTGGTCGGCGAGCTTGTTGAGTAGTTCCTTGCTCGTGACTCCGAGCTCCTTCGCGAGCTCGTGCACGCGGGCCTTGCCTGCCACTGCACTCCTCAGGTGATGAGGCCGGCGGGCAAGTCCCGACGACCTCGTCTTAACGTCGCGCGTTCATGTCTTCAGCTTCACGGCTGACTCATGACGGGTCGACCTGCTTCCCTGCTTCCTGCCGGACCCGGGGCGATCCCGGGTCCGTCTTCCCAAGCCGTGCGAGGTGAACGCGCACACCGTCGACGTCGAGCACCCCCTGGACCTTGAAGGCCCGGGGGAACGCCCTGCGCTTCTCGGCGGCGCGAAGGCAGTCCTGATCGGGATGCAGCCAGGCACCCCGTCCGGGCGACCGCCGGCGGAGGTCCGGGACCACGGTCCCGTCCACTACCACCACGCGCAGCAACTCGGAGGGCGACGTCCGAGCGCGGCACCCTATGCACGTGCGGATTGGACCGCTGACGCGCGTGAAAACCGATCCCCGACGTCGAACCACTGAGAAGTCTATCTCCTGATGCTCAATCAGCCGAACCGGATGTCGCGGCACCGGCCGAAGCCGCCTCCGCGTCGGACCGGATGTCGATCCGCCAGCCGGTCAGACGGGCGGCCAACCGGGCGTTCTGGCCCTCCTTGCCGATGGCGAGGGAGAGCTGGAAGTCCGGTACCACGACCCGGGCCGTCTTGGCGCGCTCGTCGAGCACCCGCACGGACACGACCTTGGCCGGGGACAAGGCATTCCCGACGAACGTGGCCGGGTCGTCGGAGTGGTCGATGATGTCGATCTTCTCACCGGCCAGCTCGCTCATGACGTTGCGCACGCGGGCGCCCATGGGCCCGATGCACGCGCCCTTGGCGTTCACGCCGGACACCGTCGACCGGACCGCGATCTTGGAACGGTGACCCGCCTCACGTGCCACCGCGGGGATCTCCACGGTGCCGTCGGCGATCTCCGGCACCTCCAGCGCGAACAGCCTGCGCACGAGGTTCGGGTGCGTGCGGGACAGGGTGATCTGCGGACCGCGCGCGCTGCGTGACACACCGACCACGTAGCACTTGATGCGCGAGCCGTGCTCGTAGGACTCCCCGGGCACCTGTTCGGCGGGCGGCAGCACGCCCTCGGTGTCGCCGACCTGGACCACGACCATGCCGCGGGCGTTGGCACGGGCGTCACGTTGGACGACGCCGCCGACGATCTCGCCCTCCTTCGCGGAGAACTCGCCGAACGTTCGTTCGTGCTCGGCGTCACGCAGGCGCTGGAGGATGACCTGACGCGCGGTCGTGGCGGCGATGCGACCGAAGCCCTCGGGGGTGTCGTCCCACTCCTCCAGCACGGTGCCGTCCTGGCCGATCTCCTGGGCCAGGACCCGGACCACGCCGGTCTTGCGGTCGATCTCCACCCGCGAGTGCGAATGATGCCCGTCGGTGTGCTTGTACGCGGTGAGCAGCGCGGTCTCGATGGCTTCCAGCACGGTGTCGAAGGGGATGTCCTTGTCCCGTTCGATCGCCCTGAGAGCGGCGATGTCGACGTTCACTCCGACTCCTCCTCCACGTGCTTGCCCTCCAGGAGGGCGAGTTCCTCGACGGGCGGCTGCTTGAACTCGACCTCGACCACGGCGCGCTCGACCGTGCGGAATTCGACGCGGCGCAGCCCACCCTTGACCAGCAGCACGACCCCCGTCTCGTCGACGTCGCCGACCCGGCCGAAGAACTCGACCGCGTCGACGGGCTTGACCTTGACCAGCCGAAGCCGGTTGCGCCGCCAGTGGTGCGGCCTGGTGAGCGGGCGGTCGGCACCCGGCGAGGTCACCTCGAGGGTGTACGGCCCCGCGATCAGGTGCTCGTTGGCGTCGAGCGCGGCGGACACGGCACGGCTGGCCTGGGCGACCTCGTCCAGACCGATGCCGTCGTCGCCGTCGACGACAACCTTGACCAGCCTTCGACGCCCAGCCTGGTTCACGTCGAGCGATTCGAGGTCGAAGCCGATGGCCTCGACCGCTTCCCGCACGACGGGTGTGAGCTGCGCGGCGAGTTCTCCGCGCGGCGGGCTGGACACGTGGCGACTCCTTCACGGCTGTGGAGTGCAGATCGCATGACGGCCCCGACCGACGCTGCACTCGCCGGTCGTGGTCGCCCAGACTATCCCCTCCGGCGGCTGCCGCACGCCTCGCGTCGCTCTGGCAGGATCGGCGGACGTGATCGGAAGAACGGCGCTCACCAGGCGCGGCCTGCTGCTCGCACTGGCCGCGGCTCCCCTGGCGGCAGCGTGCACCACCCCACCACCGCAACCTCCGCCGCCGGACGCGCTGGAACCGCTGCTGCGCGCGGCACGGTCGGACGCCGCGCTCGCTGAGGCGGTCGGCGCGCCCGAGACGGCCGCGGCCCGGACCGAGCACGCGAAGTCGTTGCAGGCCGAGCTGGACCGGGCGATGCCCAGGATCTCCGGTTCGCCCGTCGCGACGACGACGGCCGTGTCGGCGACGCCGCCCGCGAACGCGACCCGCGAGGCGTTGATCACGGCGATCAAGGCGGCGCAGAAGCAGGCGGTGGACCTGCTGCCGGGCGTGCCCACGTACCGGGCGGGGCTCGTCGGGTCGATCGCGGCCGGGTGCGCGAGCCTGCTGGAGGTGTTGTCGTGAGCGTCGAGGCAGTGCAGCGGGCACTGGCCGCCGAACACGCGGCGGTCTGGACGTACGGTCTGGTCAGCGCGTTCATCGACGAGCAGGCGGCGGCTGTCGCCGAGGGCGCGGACGCGCACCGGGCACGGCGGGACGCGACCGAGCGGTGGCTGCGGGACGCGGGGGCGACACCTCAGCCGCCCGCCGTGGCCTACCTGCCGCCGCGGCCCGTGGATGGCGCACCGACGGCCATGGCCGCGCTGGTCTCGGTCGAGACGGACGCGTGCGTGGCGTGGCGTGGCGTGCTGGACCGGACCGAGGACACGACGGTGCGTACAGCGGCGCTGGACGCGTTGACGACGTCGGCCGTGCGGGCCACGCGGTGGCGCCGGCTGGCCGGGATCACCCCCGCGTCCATCGCCCTGCCCGGTACCGCGGCCGGCTAGTCGGTGAGCGAGGCGGCCAGGCCGAGCGCCTCGGTGCTGACCCGCTTCATCTCGGCGTTGTGCGCGGAGGTGTCCGGATTCCGGTCGACGCTGTCCGACTCGACGATCACGACATCGCTGTCCTGCTGCTCGGACGCGTAGCCGCCGGACGCGAGGGTGCGCAGTCCGGGCACCGTGACGGCGCCGTCCTTGACCAGGTCGTTGACGTTGCCGGTGCCGTCCTTGGTGGTGAGGTCGCGCAGCTTGGCCGCGTCGTCGGCCGATGCCATGCGCACCACGGACACCGACGTGTACACGGTCCGGCCGTCCGTCGTGGTGCTGGTGAACAACTGGCGGGTGAGCTGGCGGCAGCGTGTGGCGGTGAGGAACTCCTTGGTCTTGCCGTACGCGTGCGGCGCACAGTCGGAGTCCTTCAACGGCTCGGGCACCTGCGGCGACGGCTGGAACTTGGCGTTCTTGGCCGAGGCCGACTGACCGGGCACCGGCAGCGGCCCCTCGGGCTCGTCGTCGGGCGCGAAGACCACGACCCAGACCAGGCCGGACACGACCGCGATCGCGAGCAGCCCGGCCGCCTTGACCAGCCAACCCTGGCGGGCGGGCGGGGACGGTCGCGGCGGCGCGCCCATCATGGCGTCGAGGCTGCCGACCTCCGAGCGCCACATCGGCGCGGTGTCCGACGCCCGGACAGCCCGTTGGACCGGTGGACTCGGTGGCACCGGAGGTATCCGCTGCGTCACCTCTTCAGGTGATTCGGGAGGTACCGACACGAAGACTCACGGTAACGGACTCGCGTCAGGTCAGCGCTTCGAGCACAAGATCGACGTCCTCGACCGTGTTGTACAGGTGAAACGACAGGCGGACGCGTCCGGCACGCGCGCTCGACGTCACCCCGGCGGCGGCGAGCCGCTCGGCGGACGCGGGGACGGACACGATCGCCGTCCCGCCGGGTCCGAGCCCGAGTCCGGCGCGCAGGCGGTCGGCAAGGCCCACGACATGATCGCGGACGGCCTCCCGGTCGAGGGCCGCGAGCCAGGGCAGGGTGACGGCAGCGCCGGTCTGCGCGAAGGGCGCCGGCGTGATGTCGAACCGTCGCGCCGAGGACGCGAGTCCGACCGGCAGCCCGTACATCGACGCCCGCCGGTCTTCTCCCGCGAACCAGTTCGCGGTGACCGGGACACCGCGGGCGAGCGCAGCCTCGGACATCGCCAGCCACGCCGTGCCCTTGGGCGCGAGCAGGAACTTGTAGCCGACCGCGACCACGTAGTCCGCCCAGGCCGCGGACAACGGCAGCCAGCCCACCGCCTGTGACGCGTCGAGCAGCACGGGCACGCCGCACGTCCGCAGGCCGTCGAGGTCGACCAGCCGACCGTCCGCCGACTGCGCGACGCTCACGGCGACCAGGTCGTGGCCCGGTGCCGCGTCCGCCACGTCGACCAACGGCACTTCGGTGATCCGCAACCCTCGCGCGGCCAGCGGCGCGGTCAACGACGTGAAGTCGCCCTCGGCGACGACGACGGACGCATCGTCGGGCAATCCGGTCGCGATGCCCGCGACAAGTTGCGAAACGGTCGCACCGAGCGCGACACGGTCGTGAGGCACGCCCACGAGCCGGCCGAACGCCGCGCGAGCGTCGTCCGCCTCGGGCACGTGCGCCGCGTCCCGTTCCCCTCCCGCACTCCACCTGCGCACGCGGTCGATCACCGCACGGGTCGCCGCCACCGGCGGGATCCCGCTGCTCGCGGTGTTGAGGTAACCGACGGGGACGTCGAAAGACTCACCGAAAGCCGTACGCATGCCACCCATCGGAGTGGCGTACGGGGCGGTTGTCCATCCGGTTTCAGGCCCCAGACGGTACGTGGTCGCGGTTCTTGCGCCGGGCGTAGACCTGTTTCCGGACACGCGCGACGACCTGGCCGTCCGGTGTCACGACGTCGACCGGAAACCAGAGCAGCGCTTTGTCGCCGTCGCCGGTACGCGCACGGATCTCGTCGACGTGCTCGTCGGTCAGCCGGAACTCGGCCGCGACCGTGCCGCGTCCGGGTCGGAGGAACTCGATCTCGCCCGCGCGGTCCCACACGACGTAGTCGCGACCGAGGTTGTGGAGCACCAGGAGCATCCAAAACGGATCGGTCATCGCGAACAGGGAACCGCCGAAGTGGGTGCCCACGAAGTTGCGGTTCCACGGCCGCAACCGCATCCGCACACGCGCGTACCGGTAGTCGTCGGAGATCTCGACCACGCGGATGCCGCTGAACAGGAACGGCGGCCAGAGGTTCATGCCGCGACGCAGAGTCGACGCCTTCACAGGCACCAGGTTACCCACCGGTAATTTCTAAGCTCGACCCATGCGCAGCGAAGAGGTCGACATCACTACCGGCACCGAGGAGGTCGTGCACGACCTGACCGGTGTGTGCGAGCGGTTCCTGGCCGACGTCGACGGCGACGGCCTGCTGCACGTGTGGGTGCCGCACGCCACCGCCGGGCTCGCGATCCTGGAGACCGGCGCGGGCAGCGACGACGACCTGCTCACCGCCCTGCGCGACCTGCTGCCCGCCGACGGCCGCTGGCGGCACCGACACGGCACCCCGGGCCACGGACGTGACCACGTCCTGCCCGCGCTCGTGCCGCCCTACGCGACGGTGCCCGTGCTCGGCGGTGTGCTCGCGCTGGGCACGTGGCAGTCGATCTGCCTCGTCGACACGAACGTCGACAATCCCGTCCGCCGGGTCCGGTTGAGTTTCCTGCCGGGGTGACCTGCCTGGTCAGCCCCGATCGGGCGACCCGGCGCGGTACCGTCTGCGGCGTGACTCACCCAGGTGACGGGCCGAGCGGCTGGGGCGGACAGCCCGGCCAGGGCGACTGGAATCAGCAGCGGTACGGCCATCCCCAGCAGCCTGCCCCAGGTGGACAGCAGGGGTACGGACAGCCCGGCTACGGCCCGGCCTACGACCAGCCGACCTACGGCTACGACCAGCAGGGCAACCCCGGATATACCCAACCGGGTTACGGCGGACAGCAGGGCTACGGCGGGTACGGCGGCCTCGGCGTGTTCTCCGGCGGCGAGGAGCCGCCCCGGAAGAACCGCACCGGACTGTGGATCACCCTCGGCGTCGTCGTAGTGCTGCTGATCGGCGGCGGCATCACGGCCGTGATCCTCACCAAGGGCGACGACTCGCAGAAAACCGCGGGCCCGGACACGTCGCAGTCCGCGCCCGCCACGACGACCGGCTCGGCGGCCAAGCCGACCACGAGCGCGCCGCCGTCCGGCACCACGGGCACGCCGACGACGTGCAAGGCGGCCAAAGCGGACTGGAACTGCCTGCCCGTCCCCGCGCTCTCCTACAGCTACGACGTGCCCAAAGACTGGTCGCCGAAGAACGGCACGGCCGCCGTCGACGGCATCGACGCCAAGCTCACCGGGCTGACCGTGCACGCGGTGTACGACTGCGGCGGCAACGGCTACAACCGCGGCGGCACCGGCGGCGTGGTCGTGCCGCAGACCGACCTGAACACCGTGGCCAAGGACTTCGCCCAGAAGCTGACCAAGCAGTACTACGCCTCGGCCCCCAACCTCGAGGTGAAGGTGGGCGAGCCCAAGCAGGTCAAGATCCCGTTCAAGAAGGCCGACGGCTCGGCGGGCGAGGTCCAGGGCGTGCAGGTCGACGGTACGGCGATCACCAGCGGCAGCGAGTGCCTGGCCACCAAGGGCATGGTCAAGATCCTGGTGCTGGTCGGCGACAAGGGCTTCCACGTGTTCATGGCCAACGGCGACCTCGAAGGCGGTCCCGCGTCGCCGGCACCGGTGCGCGAGGCCGATCTCCAGGCCATGATCGACTCTGTCAAGCCGCTGGTGCGATGAGCGGGCACACGCTGGTCCTGTGGGACATCGACCTGACGCTGCTCGACGCTCGAGGCCTGGGCCACCAGTGGTATCGCACGGCGTTGCGCGAGGCGGCCGGGCTCGACCTGCGGGTGGTGCCCAGCTTCCCGGGGCGCACCGAACGCGCGATCACGATGGAACTGCTGACCGCGCACGACTTGGAGCCCACCGACGAGCTGATCGAGGCGTTGCACGCGGAACTGGTCGGCGTGGCCGCGCGGGAGTACCACGCGTTGTCCGGACTGGGCCGGGTGCTGCCGGGTGCGCTCGCCGCGTTGGAGGCGTTGTCCGGACGTGACGACGTGGTCCAGTCGCTGGTGACGGGCAACCTGGTGGAGATCGCGCGGTTCAAGATGGAGGCGTTCGGGCTGCACCCGCACGTCGACTTCGAGATCGGCGGCTACGGCCACGTGTCCGAGCACCGGCCCGCGCTGGTGCTGGAGGCGAAGCGACTGGCGGCGGCCAAGCACGGCCGCGAGTTCCGGGCCGTGGTCGTCGGCGACACGCCGCACGACGTGGACGCGGCGTTGCACCACGACGCGATCGCCATCGGCGTGGCCACCGGGCGCAGCACGGTCGACGAACTCCGCGAGGCCGGCGCGCACGTGGTGCTCACCGACCTCGCGGACACGGCGGCGGTGTTGGCCGCCGTGTTGGACCGTTAGCCGCGCACGACGTCGAGCAGGTGCCGGACGGCGTCGTCGACCGGCACCTCGACGCGGTCGCCCGTGCGGCGGTCCTTGACCTCGACCACGCCGTTGGCCAGACCGCGCCCGACCACGAGGATGGTCGGCACGCCGATCAGCTCGGCGTCGGCGAACTTGACCCCGGGGCTGGCCTTGCGGTCGTCGAGCACGACGTCCAGGCCCGCCGCCGACAGCTCGCCCGCGAGCTTCTCGCCGCCGGCGAGCAGCGTCTCGTCCTTGCCCGCCACGACCACGTGCACGTCGAACGGCGCGACGTTGCGCGGCCACACCAGGCCACGGTCGTCGTGGCTCTGCTCGGCGATGGCCGCGACCAGGCGGGACACGCCGATGCCGTACGAGCCCATGGTGATCCGGATCGGCTTGCTGTCCGGGCCGAGGGCATCGAGCGCGAACGCGTCCGCGTACTTGCGACCCAACTGGAAGATGTGGCCGATCTCGATGCCGCGCGCGGCGACGAGCACGCCCTCCCCGTCGGGCGACGGGTCGCCTTCGCGGACCTCGGCGACGTCCACGACACCGTCGGGGGTGAAGTCGCGGCCGACGGTGAGGTCCACGACGTGGTGGTCGGCCTTGTCCGCGCCGGTGACCCACGCCGTGCCACGCACGACGCGCGGGTCGGTCAGGTAGCGCACGCCGTTGGCCTGGAGCGCGCCCGGCCCGATGTAGCCCTTGACCAGGAACGCGTTGCGCGCGAAGTCGGCGTCGTCGAGCAGCGAGACCTCGGCGGGTTCCAGCGCCGCCTCCAGTCGCTTGAGGTCGACCTCGCGGTCGCCGGGCAGGCCGATGGCCAGCAGCGTCCAGTCCTTCTCCCCCGGCGCGCGGGTCTTGACCAGGACGTTCTTCAGCGTGTCGGCGGCGGTGAAGGTGCGCTCGCCCAGGCCGTCGAGGAACTCCACCAGGGAGTCGATGGTCGGTGTCGAGGGCGTGTGCACGACGCGGGCCTCGGGTCGTGCGGCGGGGTCGCTCTCGGCGGGCGCGGGCGTGACGACGGCCTCGACGTTGGCCGCGTAGTCGGACCCGGTGCTGCGGACGAACGTGTCCTCGCCCGTGGGCGCGACGGCGAGGAACTCCTCGGACGCCGAGCCGCCCATGGCGCCGGACGTCGCGGAGACGATCACGTACTCCATGCCGAGCCGGTCGAAGATGGCGACGTACGCCCGCCGGTGCGCGGCGTAGGACTCCGCGAGGCCCTCGTCGGTGAGGTCGAACGAGTACGAGTCCTTCATGAGGAACTCGCGACCGCGCAGGATGCCCGCGCGGGGCCGCGCCTCGTCCCGGTACTTGGTCTGGATCTGGTAGAGCGTGACCGGGTAGTCCTTGTAGGACGCGTACTCGCCCTTCACGGTGAGCGCGAACAGCTCCTCGTGCGTGGGGCCGAGGAGGTAGTCGGCGCCCTTGCGGTCCTTGAGCCGGAAAAGGTTCGGGCCGTACTCGGTCCAGCGGTTGGTCGCCTCGTACGGTTCCTTGGGCAGCAGCGCGGGGAACTGGATCTCCTGTGCGCCGATCGCGTCCATCTCCTCGCGCACGATCCGTTCGATGTTGCGCAGCACGCGCAGACCGAGCGGCAGCCAGGAGTACCCACCCGGTGCGACGCGGCGGACGTAGCCGGCGCGGACCAGCAGCTTGTGGCTGGGGACCTCGGCGTCGGCCGGATCCTCGCGCAGGGTGCGCAGGAACAGCGACGACATCCTCGTGATCACGGTGGGCACTCCTCTGGCGCGGGTTTGGCGAGCAGCGTAGTGAACCGCGTTGTGCCAGTTCCAACGGGTTGTCGCGTTCCGGCGCCGGTCCCGACCCGACCGACTCCACCCGATGGTGTGACGCCCCGAGGACCGAGCGGACCGGAAACTGTCGGACCCCCTGACTAGCGTCCCGCCCATGACACTGCACATCGGCATGGTGACCATCGACACGACGGACCTCCGACCGCTCGTCGACTTCTGGACCAAGGCGCTCGGCACGACCGTCGAGAACGACTGGGGCGAGTTCGTGGTCCTCGCCCCGGCGGTCGAAGGCGGCGTGAGACTGGGCATCCAGCGGGTCCCGGAGGCGGTCGGCGGCAAGAACCGGGTCCACTTCGACTCGCACGTGGCCGACCGCGTGGCCGAGGTGGCGCGGCTGGTGTCCCTGGGCGCGACGGAGGTGGCCGAGCACGCCGTTCCCGGTCTGAAGTGGACGGTGCTCGCCGATCCGGACGGCAACCAGTTCTGCGTCGGGCAGCCGGGGTGATCACGCAGCCCGTCCGTCGGTGACGCCGGGGCCGCCTCTCCCTCCCGATCGACCGCGGATCGGACCACTGCCGGTCGCGCCCGCCGGCCGAACGACCCCGGTGCCCGCGGCCTGATGGCCTGCCTGGTGAAAGGCGATCCCAGCCGGCGTTCGCGGAGTGATCATCCGTCGGCCGGACGGCGGCCCCGACCGGTCCCGACGCGTGCGTCCACCGGCCCGACGGTGACCGCGGTCGCCCGCCGGCGTCCGAGGTGATCATCGGCTCGGTCGTCCCCGACGGTCGCCGTCGTCGTCCGGTCGACGGTGATCGCCCTCGCCGTCGACCGGGTCGCCCGACCGCCCACGGCGGGTGGATCGTCCGAGGGCAGCGTGCACAGCCGACCGCGAGTGGACCTGGCAGGACCACGTACGGAACGGCGGTCCGCCCATCGGATGGGTCTGCTCGGGTCGCTGACCGGTGCGGTCGTCGCCGTCCGCTGGACGCGCGGCGACCGGCGTGGTGGACCCGACCGGACGGGTCGTCCGGTCGGCACGCGGCCGACTCCGCGAGCGGCGCGGTGATTCGGTGCGGGTGGCCCGACCGGGCGGGGCTACCCTTCCGGCTCGTGCTGGTACTGCTGCCCCCGTCGGAGACCAAGTCGATCGGTGGCCGCGGCGTGCCACTGGAGTTGGACGCGCTGTCGTTCCCGGACCTGAATCCCGTACGCGCCAAGCTGGTCGACGCGGTCGTGGAGCTGGCCGCCGATCCCGACACCGCGCGGTCGGTGCTGGGTCTGTCGCAGCGGCAGGCCGACGAGGTGGCGCGCAACGCGGCGCTGCGCACCTCCCCGACGACACCCGCGTTGAGCCGGTACACGGGCGTGCTCTACGACGCGTTGGACTACGCGGGGTTGACGCGGGCGGGCAAGTCCAAGGCGGTGGCCCGACTGGCCGTGGCGTCGGCGTTGTTCGGCGTGGTGCGCGGTGGCGACCCGATTCCGGCGTACCGGTTGTCGGGCGGCAGCGTACTGCCCGCCGTCGGTCCGCTGGGCGCGCTGTGGCGGCCCGTGCTGGAACCGGCGCTGGCCGGCGTGGACGACTTCGTGGTCGACCTGCGCAGCGGTCCGTACTCGGGGCTGGCCCGGATTCCGGGTGCCGTGGTGGTGAAGGTCGTGACCGAGGACGACTCGGGACGACGGCAGGCCGTGAGCCACTTCAACAAGGCGCACAAGGGTTTCCTGGCGCGGGCGTTGGTGGAGTCGCGGGCGGAACCCGACTCGGTGGCCAAGCTGATCCGGGTGGCCGGTGGGGTGGGGATGCGGCTGGAGCGGACCGGTGCGGACGCGGTCGACCTGGTGGTCTCCCAGCCCTAGTTGTTCTGTCCTGTGAGGTTGGGGACGCGGCTGGCAGGTGGTTGGCCTTTGAGTGCGGTGTGGCCGCGGTGGTGATTATAGGTGTGCAGCCACCGCGGCAGCGTCTCGCGGCGTTCGGTCTCAGACCGGTATGCCTGGGCGTAGGCCCATTCGTCGAGCAGGGTGCGGTTGAAGCGTTCGACCTTGCCGTTGGTCTGTGGCCGGTAGGCGCGGGTGCGTTTATGGGTGATGCCCGCGTTGGCGAGGGTGTCGCGCCAGAGCCGTGAGCGGTAGCAGGAGCCGTTGTCGGTCAGCACCCGGCGGACGGTGACGCCGGCTTCCCGGAAGAACGCCTGTGCCCGGGTCCAGAACGCGGCGGCGGTGTCCTTGGTCTCGTCGGGCAGGATCTCGGTGTAGGCCAGCCGGGAGTGGTCGTCCACCGCGTTGTGCAGGTAGGCGTAGCCGAGGTTCGGGCGGCCGTGGACCTTGCGGGGCCTGGTCGGGTCGCGGTGGGCGGAGCTGTTGCGCCCGCCGGCCCGCCGTCCGTGCACCTTGTGGCCGCCGCCGTCGGGGATGTTGCCGAGCTTCTTGATGTCGACGTGGACCAGGTCGCCCGGTGCGGCGTGTTCGTAGCGGCGCACCGGCGTGGCGGTGGCCCGGTCCAGGTGGGCCAGGCGGGCCAGGCCGAAGCGGCGCAGCACCCGGTGCACGGTGGAGGGGTTCAGTCCGAGCAGGTGGGCGATGCGGGCCGGGCCCCACCGACGCGCCAGGCGGACCTTGACGATCCGGCGTTCGCGGCGGGTGGGCAGGCGACGCGGGCTGCGGTGCGGGCGGCTGGAACGGTCGACCAGGCCCGCCTCGCCAAGCTCGCGGTAACGGTCGGCCCAGCGGGCGGCGGTGGTCGGCGAGACCTGGAACCGCTCGGCCGCCCGCCGCAGCGGCCACCCCTCGTCCACGACACACCGGGCCAGGCGCAGCCGTCCCAGCTCGGTCAAGGGTGCGTTAGCGTGGGTCACGAGGGCCTCCGTGGGCTCGGTGTCGACGTCGCAATCCACACCGAACCCGGAGGCCCTCCCTCATTCCAACATCATCCGACTACGTGTCGGACCGTCCACAACCTCTCAGCTTGTCTTTTAACCTGTTCGGCGGGGTTTGGTGCCCTTCTTGTGGTGGGCCGGTCGGGTATGTGCCCGTCCAGTGGCCAGGACGAGTCCGACGTCGAAGCGCGGTGCGGTGGCGCGGTTCTTCGAGCCGGGAGGTCGTCCCGGTCCGGGGCGGACCGGTTTCGGTGCAGCCGCTGGGCGGGCGATCTTCATGTGGAGGTTGCGGAACCCGCGCCGGACGCGGGTCGGGGTGAGCCTGGCGGGTTCGGCGGGTCGTTCCCAGGGGTGGCGCAGGTCGGCGACCAGCGGGCGGGCCAGGCGCAGTTGTGCGTGGACGGCCAGGATCAGCCAGGTCCAGCGGTCGGCGGCCTCGGGATCGCGCAGCCTGGGTCTGGTCCAGCCGAGCGTCTGCTTGAGCAGACGGAAGGTGTGCTCGATGTCGAAGCGCCGCAGGAACGCCCGCCACCAGCGGTCGACCTCGACCGGGCCGGAGTCGGGATCGGAACACCACAGCCAGACCGGTTTGTTCACCCCGCCGGAGGGCAGGCGCTCCACCGTCAGTCGGATCACGGTGCCCTCGACGATCGGCAGCGGTCCACTGTGGTCGATCCAGGCGGCCCGGCGGGTCAGTCGCGGGTGCAGCCGGTTCCAGGCCTGTGCGGTGGCGGTGCCGTAGAGACGGGTGTCGGTGCGGGTCAGCACGTCCTCGGCGCCCCAGGTGGCGGGGTCGCCGAAGACGAACTCGCCGCCGTGCTTGCGAAACCGTCCGCCCAGAGGGTTGTGGACCCGGGGCGGGCCCGGGCGGCGCAGCACCCGGTCCGACCGCATCCGTCCCAGCACCCGCACCGGCAGGTCCTCGAGCAGACGGGCGATGCGGGGCGCGTCGTAACCGGCGTCGAACACCACCAGGATCTCCGGATCACCCCGGCGCCACTGGTCGGCGGCGATGAGCCGTTGGACCACTCCGCGGACCTGGGCGGCGGTCACCGCGGCGAGGTCCGCGCCGGGCGGCAGCCGGACCGCGTCCAGCAGCGCGGTCCACGACGTGCCGCCGGTCTCCAGCGCGGCCACGAACGAGTACGGCCATCCCGGGATCATGCGGTGCTCGCCTCTGCCGCGTCCGTAGACGTGGCAGAACGTGCGGTCCGGGCAGGTCGCGCCGTCCGGCCGCAACCACGGCGAGACGTCGACCGCGAGCACCAGGCGGCCGTCCGCGGCCCGCGGCAACGGCGTCCCGGCCGGCGCGTCGCGTAGCCGGTCGACCTCGATGCGGCCGTTGTTGACCGCGTCGTAGAGGCCACCGTGCCCACGCCGGTGTTCGGGCGCCAACGACAACCCCACCAGGGTCCGCACCGGTCCGTCGGCGCACAGCACGGCGTCGGCCAGCTCGAACAACCCGTCCGCCCGACGGGTCAGACACCGGTGGAACTCCCGCCGGAACCCGGACAACGCCCCGAGCGCCGATCTGGGGTCGAGATGGTGCACACTGATCACGCAGCCCTTTGGTCGATCGTCCTTCTGTCGCAAGAGCGATGATCGACCAAGGGCTGCTTCTGTGATCAACCGGGGTGTCCGTCAACCGCCCGGGACCTCAAAAGACAAGCTCAGGGCAGTACACCTAGTAGAGCGGTTCGTTCGTGTTGCCGGACACCGGCCGGTGCAGGCCGTTGCGGCGGTGGTTGTGCTCGAGCCCGTACACGACGAGCGCGAGGACGGCTAGGGGCACGAGTAGCAAAGCGTTGGTCATGGGCATAACTATGCGACTGTCGGACCGATGCCGCCATTGGCAGAGATGCCGTTGTCCATCAACATCCTGCCAACTACGCTGCGTCGCATGCTGCACAGGGTCGCCGTACCGCTGATCCACGGGTTCGCGCCGTTCGAGTTCGGAGTCGTGGCCGAGGTTTTCGGCGTCGACCGGACGGAGGACGGCGTACCGCCGTTCGACTTCCGGGTGTGCACGGCGACCCCGGAGCCGGTGCGGTCGTCGATCGGCGTCTCGGTGCTGGCCGACCACGACTACAGCGCGTTGCTCAGTGCCGATCTGGTCGCGATGCCCGCGGTACGGGTGCGTGACGAGTATCCCGCCGACCTGCTGGACGCGTTGCGCACCGCGCACCGTCGGGGCGCCACGCTGCTGTCGGTGTGCAGCGGCGCGTACGTGCTCGCATCGGCGGGTCTGCTCGACGGGCGGACGTGCGCGACGCACTGGCGGTACGCGGCCGACCTCGCCGCCCGGTTCCCGAAGGTGCGCGTCGACCCCGATGTGCTGTTCGTCGACGAGGGCGACGTGATCACCGGCGCGGGTACGGCGGCAGGCATCGACGCGTGCCTGCACCTGGTGCGCCGCGAACTCGGGTCGACCGTCACGGCCGCGATCGCCCGGCGGATGGTCGTGGCGCCGCAACGCGACGGCGGCCAGCGCCAGTTCGTCCAAGAACCGATGCCCGTGCGCGCGGACAGCCTCCAGCCTTTGCTCGCCGAACTGATGGGGGAATTGGCCGACGAACACACCGTGTCCACTCTCGCGGGCCGCGCCCGGATGTCCGAACGCACTTTCGCCCGCCGGTTCGCGGCGGAAACCGGTACGAGCCCGCACCGGTGGATCACGGCACAACGCGTACTGAAAGCGAGGAGGCTTCTGGAAGAGTCGAACCTCGCCGTCGAACAGATCGCGCACCACTGTGGTTTCGGCACGGCCGCGCTGCTGCGCCACCACTTCACCGCGCTCGTCGGCGTCGCACCGAAGGACTATCGACGCACGTTCGCACAGCACTGACATTCCCATTCGGGAGTCACGTTCCACTGTCGCCGTCACCACGACGCGAGACTCCTCGCTCGGCGGACGTCACCGTGACCGACGCCCACGTCGTCAACTCTTGCGCGGTACACGACCGCGTCGACGACACGCAGCGGATACGGCGTCCACGTTGTCGACACAGCGGCGGCCAACGTCGGTGTCGCCGACACGGTGACGGTCGATGTTCTCGCCGTCGACACCGCGCCGGCGTCGACGACACCGCATCGACCGACCACCGGCATCGTCGACACCGAGACGATCGAAGGGCACGTCCCGGCATTCGACACGGTCCCGTATCCGACGACGTCGACGCCGGGTGCGACCGAAACCGGTACGGCGACACGACGATGTGTCGCAGGTCGAGCCACGACATGGTGACGTCGACCGGGTACGCGATCGCCCCGCGTCCCCACCCGGACCACGCCGCGGATCCGGTCGCCGCGACAACCGGAGCGGACCAACGGTCCGCTTCCAGGAGAGTGCGGACCGCACCGGTTCACCCGGGATCGGGTCGACACCCCGACGCCCGCCCACAACGAAAGAAAAGGCCATTCCGGAACGGAAGGGGACCTTAATGCGTTGCCGCCGCACGCACGCCGAATGCCCACCGATTTCCGCACTTTACGTATTGCCGGATCGTGACTTGTCACGTCGTGTGACATTCCTGCCAGAATGCCGGAGTGACCCCCGACACACCCGCCGACGTCGTCGCACCCGCACTGGTGCGCGGCTTGGCCGAGGAACTCGAATCCCCGGCCGACGACGCGCCGAAAGCGCTCGAGCAGGCGTGGTCGGGACTGCGCACGGCCCGACTGCTCGGCCTTCGCCTGTCCACAGTGGACCTCATGTGGCGACGTCGACAGGGCAACGCCGAGGCGGTCGAATTCCAACTCGCCCGCGATCTGGGCACGTCGGCCACGTTCGCCCGGGTCGACCTCGCGCTGCCGATGCCCGCGTCGGTCGTGCCGCTGCCCGCCGACGAAGCCGACGCGGCCCTCGTCGCACTGATCAGGTTCAGCGCGGCGGCACGACGACACATGCTCGCCGCCGCCCCGTTGGCCGAGCACTGGCACGACGAACGCGTCCTCCGGCACGACTCGAAGGTGTTCGGCAGCCTCGGCGAGGCGTGGCTGGGCCGTCGCGCGGGGTTCCACCGATAGACCGGTCGCGACACCCTCGATCCGAAGCAGGGGGTAAATCGGTTGCGCGCGTCCGCGCGGTCCTGGGAAGCTGCGTGGGTCGGGAACGAGGCGACGAGACAGGGAGGTGCCCGTGATGACGACAGCTGTCCGGGTCGTGGCACCGACCCGTCCACCCGCCCTCACCGACTGACGCGGACGACCACACCCGCGCCGGTGGGGCGAACACCCTCTGTTCCAGGGAGCCCACACCAGTGCGTGAGCACGAGAAGTACCGCGATTACGAACTCGACTTCGACCACGCCGACGACCTGAACCGGCGGTCGACCCGTCGTCGCGTCCGCGACGACGTCGAACCGGCCCGCCGAGGCCGGCTCACCGAGGACGCCAAGGACCGGCTCGCGCGGCTGCGCGAGGACGCGGTCGTCGACGACGTCCCGGACGGCGCCGACCGGTGGTCCACGTGGGGCGACGCCGAACGCGGCCCGAAGCCGTGGCCCGAGTGGCTGGTCACCGACCTGTCCGCCGTGGACCGCGAACTCGGGATCGTGAAGACCGGCAAGGAGGCGGACGTCTTCCTGGTCGAACGGTCGCTGCCCGACACCGCACAGGTATGCGCGCTGGCGGCCAAGCGCTATCGCAGCAACGACCACCGGATGTTCCACCGTGACGCCGGGTACCTCGAAGGCCGGCGGATGCGCCGGTCCCGGGAGATGCGCGCCATCGCCAACCGCACGTCGTTCGGGCGCAACCTGATCGCCGAGCAGTGGGCGGTCGCCGAATTCGCCGCGTTGAGCAGGTTGTGGTCGCTCGGCGCGCCCGTGCCCTACCCGGTGTCACGGGCGGGCACGGAACTGCTGATGGAGTTCGTCGGCACGGACGGGCAGGCCGCGCCGCGGCTGGCCCAGCTGCGTCCCGACCAGGACGGACTGCTCGATCTGTGGCGGCAACTGGTCGACGCGCTCGGCGTGCTCGCGTCGGCGGGTCTCGCCCACGGCGACCTGTCCGCGTACAACCTGATGGTGCACGACGGCCGGCTGGTGCTGATCGACCTGCCGCAGGTCGTGGACCTGGTGGCGAACCCGGGCGGTCGGGAGTTCCTCGAACGGGACGTGCGCACCATCGCGGGCTGGTTCACCGCACACGGCCTGGAGCCGGAACTGGCCGATCCCGCCGAGGTGACGCGGTCGTTGCTCGACATCGCCGGCCTGCTGTGAGGACGACGGGTCCCGGGGTTCGCGCCCTGGGACCCGTCCCCGCATGTCACGGCACGTGTGCGTCAGAACACCGCCGAGTGGCGAAAGTCGCTTCCCGAGATCGGCTAGACTTGTTGCTGTAACCGCACTGCGGCGCCAGGAAGCGCCCGGCGGTACCCCAACCGTCATCGGCGCCGACCGCGCCGGGCCCGTCCGTGCGATCGCGCCTGCACCGCAGAGGCAATCCCCGAGACGTGCCGTGTCCCGGAGGTTTGTTTTGCCATCCACGTCCCAGGGCCGTTCCGAGCGCTCGCAGTCCCGCAGGCCGCGGCGGCGCACCGGCCAGGGCGATCGTCGTCCTCGCCAACACGTCGAGCCGGTCGTCGCGACCACCGTTCCCGATCACGTCGAGAGCACGCTGCCCGAGGGCCCACTGCCCTCGTTCTCCGAACTGGGTCTCGCCGACGAACTCGTCGCGGCGCTGACCAAGGCCGGCATCACCGAGCCGTTCCCCATCCAGGCCGCGACGTTGCCGGACACGCTGGCCGGTCGTGACGTACTGGGTCGCGGGCAGACCGGTTCCGGCAAGACGCTCGCGTTCGGCCTGGCGCTGCTGTCGCGCCTCTCGAGCGGTCGGGCGAGGCCGTTGAAGCCGCGTGGGCTGGTGCTCGTGCCGACCCGTGAACTGGCGATGCAGGTCGAGGAGGCGTTGTCGCCGTTCGCGCGCGCCCTCGGTCTGTGGTGCCGCACGGTCGTGGGCGGCACGTCGTTCCCCCGTCAGACCGACGCGTTGCGGCGCGGCGTCGACCTGCTCATCGCCACGCCCGGTCGGCTGTCCGACCACGTGCGGCAGGGCACGGCCGACCTGTCCGAGGTCATGTTCACCGCGTTGGACGAGGCGGACCAGATGGCGGACATGGGCTTCATGCCGCAGGTCCGCGCGATCCTCGACCTCACGCCGCGGGACGGGCAGCGGCTGCTGTTCTCCGCCACGCTCGACGGCGACGTGGACAAGCTCGTCCGCCAGTACCTGCACGACCCGATCGTGCACTCGGTCGCGCCGCCGACCGGCAGCGTGACCACGATGGAGCACCACCTGCTGTTCGTGTCCGCCGAGGACAAGCAGTCCGTGGTGACCGAGGTGGCCGCACGCGAGGGCCGCACGATCATGTTCGTGCGCACCAAGCACCACGTGGACCGGTTGGCGAAGAAGCTGCGTGCCATGGGCGTGCACGCGGGTGCGTTGCACGGCGGCAAGGCGCAGAGCGCGCGGACCCGTGTGCTCGGCCAGTTCCGTGAGGGGACCACGCCGGTGCTGATCGCGACCGACGTGGCCGCGCGCGGCATCCACGTGGACGACGTGAGCCTGGTCGTGCACGTCGACCCGCCCGCCGACCCCAAGGACTACCTGCACCGGGCCGGTCGCACGGCGCGGGCGGGCCAGTCGGGCACGGTCGTCACGCTGGTCACGCACGACCAGCGGCGGGCCGTGCAGGGGCTGACCGCGCGGGCGGGCATCCGACCGGCGTCGACGAAGGTGCGGCCGGGTGACGACGAGCTGGTGCGGATCACCGGTGCGCGGGTGCCCAGTGGCGTGCCCGTGACCGAGCCCGAGGTGCCGGTGCGCGCCGCCCGACGCGGTGGCGGTACGCCGGGTCGGCGTTCGGGTCCGTTCCGCGGCGCGCCGCGCGGCGATCGCGAGCGGCGACCGCGTCGATCGGCTCCGCAGCACTGAACACGGGTGCCCCGGCTTCGCTGAAGCCGGGGCACACCCTTGTGGTTACGGGGGTTGGCCCTACCCCGACCCTCCGGCCACTCCCAGTGACCGAGGCGTCACAGCGCAGCACGATTGTCCCATGACGAAGACCTGGCACCGGCCGACGCTGTGGCTCGCGGCCGTGATGGCGGTACTCGCCCTGGGCACGGCGATCGGTCTGCTCGTCGACGATCGCGTCCTCCAGGGGTCGCCGCTCTGGCTCAAACCGTTCAAGTTCTCGGTGTCGCTGGCGATCTACTCGGTGACGCTGTCCTGGATGCTCTCGCTGCCGCACAGGGGCAGGCGGATCACCACCGCGCTGGCGACTCTGGTCGTCGGCATCATGGCCGTCGAGATCGCGTTCATCGTCGCCTCGACGTGGCATGGCGCGTTCACCCACTTCAACCAGTCCGAGGACGCGCTCAACAACGCGCTCCAGTTCGCTTTCGGGTTCGTGATGGTGATGTTCGCGGCGAACATCGTGCTCGCGCTCGTGTTCACGTTCCAGCGGGCGGTCGACCGGCCAACGATGTGGGCGGTGCGGACGGGGACGTGGCTGGCCATCGCGGGCATGGGCATCGCCTACTTGATGATCTTCCAGTTCGACCAGGGCACGATGGCCACGGACGCGGCGGGTCGCACCGTCGAGTTGTCCAGCGGGCACAGTGTGGGCGTGCCGGACGGTGGTCCGGGCATGCCGATCACGGGGTGGAGCACCATGGGCGGGGACCTGCGCGTGCCGCACTTCGTGGGGCTGCACGGGCTTCAGGTGATGGTGCTGTTGCTGTTCGGACTCACCGCGCTGAAGCTCACGGACCGGGCGAAGCTGCGCCTGGTGTTCATCGCGGCGGCGTCCTACGCGGGGTTCCTGGCGTTGCTCACGTGGCAGGCGCTGCGCGGCGAGCCGTTGGTGCACCCGGGTTTCACGACGCTGGCGGTCGCGGCGGGCATCGCCGTGGCGACGGCCGCCGCGACCGTGCGCGTGGTCAAGACCGGAAAGGCAGTTCCGCTGCCAGACCGGCGACCGGCCCTACAACGATGATCGCGGGCGGACGGATGCCGTGCGCCACGACATCCGCACCGAGTTCGTCCAATGTGGACCACACGACCCGCTGGGAGCGGGTGCTCCCCTCCTGGATCACGGCCACGGGCGTGTCGCCCGGACGTCCGGCCCGCAGCGCCTCCGCGAACCGGGCGGCACGCTCCACGCCCATCAGGATCACGACGGTGCCGCGCAGTCGGGCGAGTGCACCCCAGTCGACCAGGGACCGCTCGTCGTCCGGCGCGACGTGGCCGGACACGACCACGACCTCGTGCGAGACGCCCCGGTGCGTCACCGGGACGTCGGCCAACGCGGGTACGCCGAACGCGCTCGTGACACCGGGCACGACGGTGACGGGAATCCCCGCTTCCGCGCACGCGATGAGTTCCTCGAACCCCCGCCCGAACACGTAGGGGTCGCCGCCTTTGAGGCGCACCACGAACTTCCCGGCTTTGGCGTGCTCGACGAGCGTGGTGTTGATGAAGTCCTGGGCCGCCGCACGGCCGTACGGGATCTTGGCGGCGTCGACGAGTTCGACGTGCGGCGACAACTCGTCGAGCAGCTCCCGGGGTGCGAGCCGGTCGGCGACGACGACGTCCGCGCGTGCCAGCAACCGCAGACCGCGCACCGTGATGAGGTCGGGGTCACCGGGCCCGCCGCCGACCAGGGCGACACCTTCGGGCCGTTCGTGGTGGTCGGCCAGCGACCCGTCGCGCAACGCGCTCACCACGCCGTCGCGCACCGCGGCCGACCGCCGGTGCTCGCCACCGGCGAGCACACCGACCAACAATCCGTCGTGCGCACCGACAGCCGGCGTCACGGCCGTCCCCTCGACCGCGATGTCGGCCCGAACGCAGAACACCCGCGAAGCCGTAGCGTCGGCGGTGACCCGCTCGTTGACCGCGGGGTCGGACGTGCAGGCGAGCACGTACCACGCGCCGTCGAGATCACCGTCGGCGTAGACCCGGCGGTGCCACACGGCCTCACCCGCATCGACGAGCCCCTCGACCGCCGGCGTCACCTCCGGCGACACCACCTCGACCCGCGCGCCCGCCGCGACCAGCCGAGAAAGCCGCCGCTGCGCGACGGTCCCGCCGCCGACGACGACGACCCGCCGCCCACACAGATCAAGCCCGACGAGGTAGTGCTGTTCACCCTGCATGGGTAGAAGCATCCACATCCGACATGTCCTGTCCAACGGGCGTGCCGGACATCACCTCCACCGCACCCGCCCAAACATATGCATATATACACATATTTGCATGCAACCGCCCGCACCCCCACCCGCGCACGGCTTGGGCACAGGCTCGCGTACAGCATCCGCTCACGAGAACCAGGCGAGGTACGCGCACGGCTCCGTCGACGCCGGGCGCGACGCGTACCGAAGATGTCGCACACAGGTCGACTGAAACCGACGACGAGCCCACCAGCCGCAACCACCCACACACCGGCACCGGCACCGGCACCGCAGCAGGCCGCCACGACACGCGCTCGAAGTCCCGGACCCTTCCCACCCCAAACGGACCGCCGGTCCGATCAGGGACGCGACGGTCACAGCACCAAGTCCAACCACGGACGCCGATACAGCAACCAAACCGGTCCCAAGTACGTGCGCTCAACCCGCCCTCGTCGACCGGCGGTGCGCACATTTCGCATTCTGTAGTACCGGCTGCGACCGGTTGGGGTACGCGAACAGGCACATGGACGGGAGCGGCGCACGGGGTGCAGCCCGACCTGAAACAGACCACCGGTCCGCTTGAGCGGAGAGCGAGGGAACGCGGCCGATACGCCACAGTCTGAGCGCGACCACGACAGGCACGGTTTCGCGTTCCGTAACACGGCTCTGTGCTCAAACGCGCGCTCGTAACACCTCAGCGCGTCACGCCGGGAGCACGTACCACGTCGGCGGCCACGATGCCGGACACGGTCGGGCCTTGTCCCTCGGACACGTACGCGACGGCGGCACCTGCCTCGGCGGCCGACACGGCACCGTCGGCGACGACACGGGTACCCGGACGAAGCAGGTGGCGGACACGGGCGACGCACACGTCGTCGCCGACGACCACGGAGGCACGACGGAGTTCCGCCTCGGCACGCGGTGTGAAGTCCGCCGGGTCGCCGGTGCCCAGGCCGACGAGAGCGAGCCGTCCGCGCGGCAGCATGCGGGCGGCGGCGATGGTGACCGTCTCCGTCTTGACCTTCTCCGCGGCGATCTCCACCCGCCCACCGGACGACATCTCCACCGCGCCGCGCAACGCCGCCGCCTCGGCCACGCTCGGAATGCCGATCGCCAAGTCAGCCGGGTTCGGCACGGGGATCACGGCGAGTTCCTCGCCCGGATAGCTGAGCAGGGGCGTGGTCGTCGAGTCGTGCCAGAAGCCCCAGTCCTCCAGCGCCTCGGTGATGCCGCGTTCGGCCGTCTTGCGGTCAAGCGTGGCGAACGCACGGACCGCACGCAGATCGAGGCCGCGATCGGACTCCAGGCGGGACAGCGCGTCGGTCACCGCGCCGGTCGACACGTCGGCACGCGCGCCGATGCCCACGACCAGCGAACGCGGCACAAGCCGGACCGTACGGTCACGCGGCCCCGACCGGGTGACGCGGTCCGTGACGAACACGGTCCACGCGGACTCGGCGCCGTCGGCCGTCACGTTCTCCGGCAACGCGGGCAGCGGGAACCCCAGCCGGTCACGCAGCACGACCTGTTCGCCGGCCAGCAGAGCCGCACCACACCCGGCGAGATCGCCGTCCACGGACGCGTCCAACAACTCGACCAGCTCGTCCAACGCCGACCCGGCCGACGACGCCGTCACGACCGGCACCGCGTCGACGTACTCGGTGATCCGCCGGGCCAAGGCGTCCGCCCGACCGAGCAACGCCACGACGAACCCGCCGTCGACACACACCACCCCGGGATCGACCGCCGGGTCACGCAACAACGGCGCCACGAAACGGACAGCGGCCTCGGCGCCGTCCAGGAACACCGCCGCGCCGAGCCGCGGCCACAACGCACGCAAAGCAGGACGGACCGACCCATCGGGAACGACCGCGTCGGGCCCGAGAAAGCCGGCCAGGTCGACCGCCTCCCGCCGACGCGCGGCCGTGGCGAACACGGCGATCACGAGTCCCTCGTCCCCCACAGCACGGTGACCGGGTTGGACGCCGACAACGCGCCTTGAACCAGGCGTGCGGCGGACAACTGGGTCCCTTCGACCACGTAACCGGCGTCGGCCAACAGGTCGCGCGCGGGCAGGACGCGGTCGAGGTCACCGGTCGTCACGACCACCCGCTGCGCCCGGACCGCCGCCGCACGCCGGACCACGTCGGGATCACCACCGCCCACGTGCACGGCGTCGGGACGCGGAAGTCCGTCGCAGGCACCGGCCGGGTCCTGCTCGGCCACCCGGACGTCGACGCCGTGCGCCGCCGCGTTGGCCACGATCCGCACGCACTGCACCGCGTCACCCTCGACGGCGACGACGGCCGCACCCAGCCGCGCACACTCGACGGCCACCGCACCGGGTCCGGCGGCCAGGTCCCACACCAGCCCGCCGGGCCGCGGGCCGAGGCGGGACAACACGAAGGCGCGGACCTCGGCGACGGCGAGCAACCCGTCGGAACGGTGCGCGAAGTCGTCGTCGGGCAGCGCCCAGGCGTCCACCGGCGCGCCGTAGGCGGTCTCGGACAGGCACAGCACGGCGTCGGGCTCGTCCCACCGACGGACGACCGCGTCGGCCGGATCCACAGTGGACACTCCGGACGCGTCGCGAACGACCAGACTCCGACGCCAGCCGCTGAGCCCGCGCGCGAGTTCCGCCGGGTCCGCGCCGGCGACGACGACCGCCGACCGCGCGCGGCACACGTTGAGCGCGTGCCGCGTGCCGTGCCGGACGGCGTCGACCACGGCCACCTCGTCCCAGGACCGGCCCGTTTCGGCGACGAAGCCGTGCAGTGCGAGGACGTCCATGTCAGTTGGCGCGCTTGGTGGTCTTCTTGGCCCGTGCCGGCTTGCGGGCCGTGCTGTCCGCGCGGACAGCGGCGGACTTGCGCTTCGCGGCGGCCACGACGGGCTTCGCCTCGGGCTCGTCGGCGAGGTCGGTGACGAGTTCCAGCATCGGCTGCGGTTCCTCCTCCACGACCGGCTTCGGCGCGGCACGGCGGGCACGGGCCGCCTCCTGCCAGTCGTGCACCGCCGACCACGCGGCGTCCGACGCGGACGCCCGCCGGGCCCACTTGCGCGGCCGGGCGACCACACCGTCACGCGGGGCACGCGCGGCGTTCGGCTTGAGGACGTCACCGATCAGGAACAGCGTGGTGCGGTAGAGTTTGTGCTCCTTCACGCACGCTTCCAGCCCACCGACCGTCGTGTGCGCGATGGTCTCGTCCGGCAGGGAAACCTTGTACGCCACCACGACCGGCGTCTCGTCGGAGTAGCCGCCGGCGAGCAGCTTCTCCACCAGTTGCCCCGTGCGCGACCCCGATGCCTGGACGACGAGCGTGCTGCCGTGCGCGGCGAACTCCTCGACGTGCTCGGCGGTCTCGGGTCCGGTCAGCACGAGCGAGGACGCCACGTCCGACGCGGTCAGCTCGCGTCCGATCGACGCGCCCACTGCCGACACCGGCGAGACGCCGGGCACGATCTCCACGTCCAGGCCCAGTTTCCGGCACAGCTCGTGCTGTTCGCGCACGCCGCCCCACAGCGTGGGGTCGCCCGCGTGCAGCCGCACGACGGCGAGCTTCGCGGCGGACGCGTGCCGATAGACGTCGGCGACTTCCTCGGCGTTCACGCGGGAGAAGTCGACCAGCCGGGCGTCGGGCCGGGCGTGGTCGCGCACGCACTCGACCTCGACCACGGCGGGCGACCACAGCACGACGTCCGCCTCGGCTATCCGCTTGGCGCCCCGGAGGGTGATGAGATCGGCGGCACCGGGACCGGCGCCCACGAAGGAGACCCGACCAGTCATCACAACTGCTCCCCACGACGTGTACGGCTTGGTGGGCCACGACCGTACCGCGCGTTCGAGATCCACTGACGAGTGGCCTCAGTACCACGCGGGCGTCGTCGCGCACGCGCGTACGAAGCGCGTGACGGACTCCGGCGCACCTGCGGGATGCGTGTGCAGGTAGGAAGCATGGACTGCGCCCACCACGAATCCCTCGGCCACCGGCCGCCGATCCGGGCCGTGCCAACGCCACGCGGGCTCGGTTCCGTGCGGAGTCGTGAGCGCCGTGCGGTGGAATTCGTGGCCGGTGATCCGCGTTCCCGCCTGGGCCAGCACGGAATCCGTCGGTGCGACGGCGTCGCGGTAGCCGAGCGTGAGGCGCGGCGTCATGGCGCCTTCGGCGTCGACGACTCCGCACATCGGCAGGCCGTCCAGCGAGTTGGCGAGGTAGAGCAGGCCGCCGCACTCGGCGTGCACCGGTCCCCCGGCGGCGGCGAACCGGGCGACGGCCGTGCGCAGCGTGACGTTGGCGGACAGCCGCACGGCGTGCTGCTCGGGGAACCCGCCGGGCAGCACGAGCCCGGCCGTGCCGTCGGGAAGTTCCTTGTCCCGCAACGGGTCCAGCACGACGACCTCCGCGCCCGCCGCCGTGAGCAGCTCGGCGTGCTCGGCGTAGCCGAACGTGAACGCGGCTCCGCCCGCGACGGCGATCAGCGGTCGGCCCGGCACGTGGTCGACCTCGTGCTCCGGACGCCACGCCGCGACGACGGACGCGGGTGCCCGCGCGGCGAGGCGACGCACGGCGCCCAGGTCGACATGCCGTGCCACGGCCTCGGCGATGGCGTCGACCGCGGCGACCGCCTCGCCGCCGTGTTCGGCCGCGGTGACCAGGCCGAGATGCCGTGACGGCAGCCGGAACTTGTCGTCGCGCGGCAGCACTCCGAGCACGTCGAGGCCCACGTCCGCGCACGCCGTGCGCAACACCTGCTCGTGCCGATCCGACCCGACCTGGTTGAGGACCACGCCGCCGAACCGCACGGTCGGGTCGTAGCCGCGGAACCCGTGCAGCAGCGCGGCGAGACTGCGGCTCTGACCACGCGCGTCGACGACGAACAGCACTGGCGCGCCGAGGAGCTTGGCCACGTGCGCGGTCGACCCGATGCCCTCGGTGTCGACGCGTCCGTCGAACAGCCCCATCACGCCTTCGACCACGGCGATGTCGCAGCCGCGGGAGCCGTGCGCGAACAGGCCCGGCACGCGGTGTTCGCCCACGAGCACGGGGTCGAGGTTGCGGCCGGGCCGACCGGTGGCCAGGCCGTGGTAGCCGGGGTCGATGTAGTCCGGGCCGACCTTGAACGGCGCGACCCGGTCGCCCGCACGACGCAGCGCGGCCATCAACCCGGTGGCGACGGTGGTCTTGCCGCTGCCGGACGCGGGCGCGGCGACCACCAGCCGGTTCACCACTCGATCCCCTTCTGGCCCTTCTGCCCCGCGTCCATGGGGTGCTTGACCTTCGTCATCTCCACGACGAGGTCGGCGGCGTCGACCAGGTCCGGCGGCGCGTGCCGGCCGGTGATCACGACGTGCTGGTGCCCAGGACGCGTGCGCAGGACGTCGACCACCTCGGCGACGTCGACCCAGCCCCACTTGAGCGGGTACGTGAACTCGTCGAGCACGTAGACGCCGTGACGTTCGTCGGCGATGCGGCGGGCGATCTCACGCCACCCTTCGAGCGCGGCGGCGGCGTGGTCCTCCGCGGTGCCCGCCTTGCGCGACCACGACCAGCCTTCGCCCATCTTGTGCCACTCGACGGGTCCGCCCTCGCCGGTCTGCTCGTGCAGGCGGCCGAGCGCGCGGAACGCGGCTTCCTCGCCGACCTTCCACTTGGCGGACTTCACGAACTGGAAGACGCCGATCGACCAGCCCTGGTTCCAGCCGCGCAACGCCAAGCCGAAGGCGGCCGTCGACTTGCCCTTCATCTCACCGGTGTGCAGCACGACCAGCGGACGGTTGCGCCTCTGGCGTGTGGTCAGGCCGTCTTCGGGCGTGACGGCGGGAACTCCCTGTGGCATGCGGCGCTCCCTACGCGGCTCGCGCGGCGCGCACGACGCCCGCGACCTGATCGGCGGACAGTTCCTCCAGGCGCAGGCACGCGGCGTCGAGCGTGGCGGCCACGCGACCGGCCAGGCCCAGCCGCACGAACCCGCTCTCGCAGTCGACGACCACCGCGGCCGTGCCCACGAGCAGGGACGCGGCCCGCAGCGCGGCGTCGACCGGGTCGCCGCCGACGCCGGACGCCGTGGCCCGGCCGTCGGTGAGCAGGACCAGCAGCGGACGGCGGCGCGGATCGCGGACGCGTTCGGTGTCCAGGACCTTCTTCGCGCGCAGCAGACCGTCGGCGAGCGGAGTGCGTCCTCCGGTACGGAGGGAGCGCAGCCTCGCGGCGGCGGCGTCGACCGAGTTCGTCGGCGGCAGGGCGAGGTCCGCCGCCGCGCCCCGGAACGTGATCACGCCGACCTTGTCGCGACGCTGGTAGGCGTCGCGCAGCAGGGAGATGACCGCGCCCGTGACCGCGGACATGCGCTGACGCGACGCCATCGAGCCCGACGCGTCGACCACGAAGAGGACCAGGTTGCCTTCCCGGCCTTCGCGAATGGCGCGGCGCAGGTCGGAGGCGTGCAGCACCAGGCCCGGACCACTGCGGCCCCGGGCGTTCTGGTGCGGGGCGGCGCTCTGCAGCGTGCCGATCAGGTGCACACCGGATCCGTCCACGGTGGATGGCCGGACGGCACGTCCGGCCGCCGACCGCGCCCGCGAACGACGCCCTGGCGCACCTTCGCCGACGCCGGGCACCTGGAGCAGGCGGGCCCGGAAGGCCGGTGCGGGCGTGTGCGTGCGACCATCCGAAGTGGACTTTCCAGGTGCGTCCCGCGACTCGCCGGCCCCACCGCCGGATTCCCCGTCCGGACCGTCCGAGCCCCCCTGCGGCCCATCATCCGGACCGTCCGGGTCGTCGTCGGGATCTTGGGCGGCGTGCTCCGCGCCCTGCCGGAGGGCGTCTTCCAGCTGCTCCTCCTCCAACCCCGGCTCGTCGAACGGGTCGCGGCGCCGGCGGTGCGGCAACGCCAAACGCACGGCCGCCGCCACGTCCTCCTCGGCGACCTCTTCGGCACCACGCCAAGCGGCGTGCGCGACCGCGGTGCGTGCGACCACGAGGTCCGCGCGCATCCCGTCGACCTCGAACGCCGCGCACACCGCCGCGATCCGTCGCAGTTCGGCGTCCGGCAACACCACCGACGCGAGCCGCGCACGGGCGTCCACGATCCGCCGGGCCAGGTCGGCGTCGTCGTCCTGCCATCGCGCGGCGAACCCGACCGGGTCCGCCTCGTAGGCGAGCCTGCGGCGGACGACCTCCGTGCGTACGGCGACGTCCCGTGATGCGCGTACGGACACCGTAAGACCGAACCGGTCGAGCAGCTGCGGCCGGAGTTCGCCCTCCTCCGGGTTCATGGTGCCGACCAACAGGAACGACGCGGCGTGCGACACCGAGACGCCCTCGCGTTCGACGTGTGCGCGTCCCATCGCGGCGGCGTCGAGGAGCAGATCGACGAGATGGTCGTGCAGGAGGTTGACCTCGTCGACGTAGAGCACGCCCCGATGTGCGGCGGCGAGCAGGCCGGGCTGGAAGGCGCGGACGCCTTCCGTCAGCGCGCGCTCCAGGTCGAGCGAACCGATCACTCGGTCCTCGGTCGCGCCGACGGGCAACTCCACCAGCCGGGCCGGGCGCCGGTGCGCCGACGCGTCGCCGTGCGGACCGTCCGGGCACTCCGCGTCGACCTCGGGCGCGCACCCGAAGCGACAGTCCGCGACGACGTCCAGTTCGGGCAGGAGCGCGGCCAGCGCGCGCACCACGGTCGACTTCGCGGTGCCCTTCTCACCCCGGACGAGCACCCCGCCGATGCCGGGGTGGACGGCGTTAAGCAGGAGTGCGGTGCGCAGGTCGTCATGGCCTACGACGGCGGAAAAGGGGAAACGCGCGCCCATGCGGCGGTGTCCTTCCTCGGGTGTCCACGCCCGGGTCCGGTCTGGATCGGGGGCCGAGTTCCTGACTCCCGGATGCGCTCCGGTCACAGTGGCGGGACCGCGCCGGACTCCCACCGGCTTCCTCGTTCACCCCTTCGACAGCCCCGGCATCGTCGCATCCCGCCCGGCCCGCTCCAAGTCCCCGACCAGCACCGAACGCGCGAGCGCGATCACACCCGCCCGGACCCGCCCCAGATCGAGGCCGGATCGGACGAGCTGGTGGTGGAGCACGTCGCCGCGCAGGAGCGCGAGCAGGGCGTGCGCGATGTACCGGGCGTCGGCGTCCGGGTTGACCTGCGCGATCAGGTCCGAGATCCGCCTGTGCACGAGCACGGTGTTGTCGTCGCACCCGGACTGGTCGAACTCGGACAACTCCAGCGCGCGAACCAGCGGCAGGGAGTCGACGACGTGGTCGAACAACCGGCCGACGAACGTGACCAGTTTCTCGTCCGGCGCCATGTCCGCGTCGTCGAACAACGCGTCGGACTCCGTGCGCCACTCCCGCGACGCCAACTCGACCACCGCACGCACAAGCCCCGCACGGTCGGTGAAGTGCCGGAACACCGTGCCCTTCCCGACACCCGCCGCCGCCGCGACATCCTCGATCACGAACCCGTCCGGTCCACGCTCGCGGATCAACCGCGCGGCGGCGGACCGGATCGCGGCACGGTTGCGCGCGGCGTCCCTGCGTTCGGCCATCCGAACCTCCCCTACCGAAGTGGACCGGTGGTCCGTATCGTAGACGACGTAAAACGGACCGCCGGTCCGCGGCATCGCCCAGACAAGTGGACCAACGGTCCGCACCGAGCCGACCCAAAGCGGACCGTTGGTCCACACCCCTGACACCGAAATCAGACCACCGATCCACTCCGAATGAAGACCCATCCGGATCACCACCCCTGAACGGGTGAAATCAACGCGAACAGCCACCACCCCGTACCCCTACCCGGCCGTCGATCTCGACCCACGACGAACCCAGGCCCGTAGACACAAATGGACAACCGTCGCGCATCACGATCCACGACGAGTAGAAGCGCGCTGACAAAGCCACTGGACGGGTCGACGGGTACCGAACGACGCGGACCGACGATCCAGGCCTCAAAAGTCGCTTACCAGCGCAAACACGAGCAAGAAGTGCGCGCCCCAGTCATTCGCACCGACGAAACCTTGGCGGACCGCCGGTCCGTACAGCCGCGCCCCCGAGCGGACCGCCAGCCGCATCAATCTCGATACAAGCGGACCACCGGTCCGCCCCATCTCCGGTCCGGCCCGCCACCCAATCCGCCGGTCCCGCCAGTCCACCGAGGAAGGTTTTCGACGTGCGAGTTGTCCAGTACAAAGAGTTCGGGTCACCGTCAGTACTGCACGAGGTCGAGGTACCCGATCCCGTACCCGGCCCGGGGCAGGAATTGGTGTGTGTCACGGCGGCGGGTGTCAACTTCGGCGACACGTTGCTGCGTTCCGGACACGCTCGCGGGTTGTTCCCGTGGGTACCCATCCCCGACGAACCAGGACCACTGGGAGGCGAGGTCGTCGGCGTGACCGCGGACGGTCGACGGCTCGCGGGCGTGCCGACGGGTCCCGGCTACGCGTCGCATGCCGTGCTAACCGAACCCGTCGAAGTGCCGGACACGTTGTCCGACCACGAAGCCGCCGCGCTGCTCAGCCAAGGCACCACCGCCCTCGCCGCGGCGCGTGCCGGGCGGATCGCGCCCGGCGACCGTGTCCTGGTCGAGGCCGCGACGGGTGGCGTCGGTTCACTTCTCGTGCAGCTGGCGTCACGCGCCGGTGCGATCGTCGTCGCGGCGACACGCGGTGCGCACAAACTCGCGATCGCGTCGCAGCTCGGTGCGCATGAAGTGGTCGACTACTCGGTACCGGGATGGTCGGCCGGGCTCGAACCGATCGACGTCGCTCTGTCGTCGGTCGGCGGCGCGACCGCACGGGAGTCGTTCGACCTGTTGCGTACCGGCACCGGGCGCCTGGTCCTGTTCGGGTACGCGGGCGGCGCGCCGCTCGACGTCGACGCGTCCGACGTGTTCGGTCGGGGCGTGTCGATCACCGGGCTGTGGGGCACCTACTCGACCGACGCGGTACGGGAGGCGTTCGCGTCCGGGCTCAGCCCGATACTCGGTGCGGCGCTACCCCTGTCCGACGCCGCCCGCGCCCACTACCTGCTGGAATCGCGTTCCACCACGGGCAAGCTGATCCTCGTCCCCTAAGACGACGTCGACGCTGAGCGGGGCGCGGAACGACAGCAGCCCGAGCATCGGCGGCGAAGCGGTCGACGCGAGCCGCAGGCCCGGAAACCGGCGTGCGGTCTCGCGCAGGACCACCTCGCCCTCCAGGCGGGCGAGCCCGGCGCCGAGGCAGAAGTGCGGTCCGAAGCCGAAGGCAAGGTGCTTGCGGGCGTTCGGCCGGGCCGGGCAGAAGCGCTCGGGTTCGTCGAACACCTCGGGGTCGCTGCCGGAACCGGCGAGCATCAGGAGCAGGTGGGCGCCCTGCGGGATGCGCACGCCGGCCAGTTCCGTGTCACGCGCGGCGACCCTGCGCCACGTGTTGACCGGCGGTTCACGACGCAACGTCTCCTCGACGCAGTGCGCGGCCATCCCCGGTTCGTCCAGCCGCGACCACAGGTCGCCGTGCCGAAGCACCCCGTGGAACACCGCGCACAACAACTGGGTGGTCGTCTCCTGCCCCGCGATGAGCAGGAAGTAGCAAAGTCCGGCCGCGTCGCGCACGGACACGCCGGCCGCGTTCAACGCGCCGAACAGGTCGTCGCCGCGCGCGGACCTGATCCGCTGCGACAGCCAGCGGTGGAACTCGGCCGCCGGTCCGGCCAGTGCCCGCTGCCGGTCGGGTGTGAGGTCGCCCCAGAACAACTCGAGCGAAGCAGTGCTCCACGCCTTGAGCGCGTCGACGTCCACGTCGTCGATGCCCATGATTTCCAGCAGCACGATCGCCGGCAGGTCCCGGGCCAACGCCGGGTGCAGGTCGACCCGGGGTCCGGTCAGCCGGTCGAGGCGTTCGCGGGTCAGCTCGACGATGCGGTCCGACATCGCGGCGACACGCACGGGCGTGAGGTATCGGGCGACCAGTCGACGCAACGGCGCGTGCGTCGGCGTGCCGTTGTTCGCCAGTGTCGGCGGGAGCGAGAAGCCGGACCTGGCCAGCGTGCGCAGGACCGGGCGAGGGATCGGCGTGATCGCGGTGAGCGCGTTGTCCGGGTGGAAGGTCTTCGGGTCGGCGAGCACGGCGCGCACGTTCGCGTATCGGCTGACCAGCCACAGCCCGGTTCGCTCGTCGCGGTGCACCGGGGCGTTCTCGCGCAGTGCGCGCAGGTCCGCGTGACCGTGCTGGAAGAGGTCCACGCCGGCACGGTAGCGGCCGGGTGCGAGACTGCCCGCGTGAGTGTGAGCACAGGCGAGTCGGTGTTCGACTGGATCGACACCCGCGCGGGCGCCCGCGCGAAGGCCGGTCTGACGCGGACGGTACGGCCCCGGGCCGCCCACTCGACCGACCTCGACCTGGCGTCCAACGACTACCTGGGACTCACCCGGGACAAGCGCGTCACGGGCGCGGCAGCCGCCGCGGCGCTGCGCTGGGGCGCGGGTTCCACGGGATCGCGCCTGGTCACGGGGTCCACCGAACTCCACACCGAACTCGAGTACGAACTCGCGAACTTCTGCGGCGCGCAATCGGCGCTCGTGTTCTCGTCCGGCTACGCGGCCAACCTCGGCGCGCTGATGGCGCTGTCCGGGCCGGGCACCGCGATCGTGGCCGACCAGCACATCCACGCGTCGTTGATCGACGGAACCCGACTGTCGAAGGCGGACGTCGTGGTCGCGGGACACTGCGAGGTTCCGCGCATCACGCACGCGCTGGCGACGCGGGGCAAGCGCCGCGCGCTCGTCGTGACCGACTCGGTGTTCTCGGTCGACGGCGACCTCGCACCGTTGGCGGACCTGGTGGCAACGTGTCGTGAGCATGAGGCGGCGTTGGTGGTCGACGACGCGCACGGACTCGGCGTCCTCGGTGACGGCGGACGTGGCGCGGTGCACGCGGCAGGTCTGGCGAAGGCGCCCGATGTCGTGACGACCGTGACGCTGTCGAAGTCGCTCGGCGCGCAGGGTGGCGCGGTGCTCGGACCGTCACGGGTGATCCGGCACTTGATCGACACGGCACGCACGTTCATCTTCGACACCGGCTTGGCTCCGGCGAGCGCGGCGGCGGCGCTGGCCGCGTTGAAGGTGCTGCGCGAGGAACCCGGGCTGCCGGAACGCGCCCTGACCGTGGCGCAGGACCTGGCCTTCCGACTGCGCGAGAACGGGCTGCCGGCGAGCACGCCCTCGGCCGCTGTGGTGTCGGTGCGGGCGCCGTCGGCCGAATCGGCGCTGGAGTGGTCGCGGGCATGTCGTGCGCAGGGGGTCCTTGTCGGCTGCTTCCGGCCGCCCTCGGTACCCGACCAGGTGTCACGATTGCGGTTGACCGCACGGGCGGACCTGACCGAGGCCGATGTCGAACGGGCCGTGCGGGTGATCACGGAGACCGGCGCATCCGCCGGTGCGGTATCCCGTCCTCGATGAACTCGTCGCCTTCGACCATAAAGCCGAACGACGCGTAGAAGTCCACGACATACGTCTGCGCGTCGAGCACGCATGTGCGTACGCCGACCTCGTCCAGCGCGGCGACCATCAACCTGCGGCCGTGTCCGAGTCCCCGCGCCTGTTTCGCCGTGCACACCCGTCCGATCCGGACGGTTCCGTCAGGTTCGGCCAACGTCCGCAGGTACGCGACTGGCACGCCGTCATGCACCCAGAAGTGCCGTGTCCCAGGTTCGAGATCACGCCCGTCCAGTTCCGGATAGGCGCACTCCTGCTCGACGACGAACACGTCCACCCGCAGCCTGAGCAGTTCGTACAGCTCCGCCGCCCCGAGCGCGTTCGCGCCGGCCACCCTCAAGTCCGCCACGTCACCGTCCTACACCCCGACACGACGACGACGCCGTTCGAGTGTCGTGCGCGGTTCCGTAACCGCGCACGACACGGGAACCCGATCCTGTCGACCGCGTGTGCACGCGGACACGTGATCAGAACAGGTCGAGGTACGCGGCGAGACGCGTGTACACGCCCGGTTCGCCGGGACGAGCGCAGCCACGGCCGTAGGACACGACGCCGATCAGCGCGCCGTCCTGGACGATCGGGCCGCCGGAGTCGCCTTCGCAGGCGTCCTTGCCACCCTCCGGATAACCGGCGCAGAGCATCTTCGCGGGGTTGTGCACGGAGTCGGCTTTCCGACACGTCCCGTCGTCGAGAACCGGTACGTCGACAGCGCGCAGCACGCGACTCGCGGGCGCGAGCTCGCCCGTGCGTCCCCAGCCGTGTACGGTCGCCGGTCCGGTATACGCGGCACCCACGGCGATCGTACGGTAGGGCAGCGGGTGGGCCAGGGTCAGAATCGCGACGTCGTCGCCCTCGGCCACGGACCGGAAGTCCGGATGCCGCCACGACGACGCCACCTCGACCTCGTGGCCGACCGGCTGGTCGAGGTCGGGACGACCCGCGACCACGGTGATGCGCTGCCGGTCGAGGGTGGCCAACGCGGTGCGTTCGACGGTGCAGTGCGCGGCCGTCACCACCTTGTCGGGCGCAATCAGCGCACCACCGCAGAACAGGTTCCGGCCAGGGTCGAAGAGCGCGACCACCCAGGGTTCGTCGGCCGGGTGGCCGCCGACGATCGCACGTGCCGGGCCGGGTGCGGCGACGGCGAGCAGGACGAGGACGACTAAGACGCTGATCCGCAAGGAGCACCTTCTTACGACGAGTGGCCCAATCGGCGCACACCGTAGCGGAACAGGTGCACCCTCGCCGGAGCGGTAGGAGAACCGAAGAATCTCTTGCTAGTATCCATTGATAGCGAAAATTCTTCAGTGCGTGAGGCAGATCACGACGTTCTGTCCGGAACGCGAGGGAGGTTCCACACCCATGCGGTTCGACTTCGCCCAGCTACCGGCGTTCTTGGTCGCGTGTGCGGTCGTCATCCTCACGCCGGGGGTGGACGCGTTCCTGCTCCTGCGCACGTCGATGCGTTCCGGAGTGCGGTCGGGACTGCTCGCGCTCGCGGGCATCCACACCGCCGCCGCGATCCAGGTCGGGCTGGTGGTCTCGGGGCTGGGCGTGGTGATCGCCCGGTACCCGGCGGTGCTCACCGCACTGCGCTGGATCGGTGCGGCGTACCTGCTCTACCTGGCCGTGTCGATCGCACGCGGCCTGGTCGCGGGCGGCACCGACGGCGACGGCGGACGGGTGGCCGCGCGACCGTTCCGCGCCGGCTTCCTGACCAACATCACCAACCCGAAGATGCTGCTGTTCTCACTTGCCTTCCTGCCGCAGTTCATCGGCACCGGCGACCCCGCGTGGCAACTCGGCCTGCTCGCGGCCGTGTTCCTCGCCGCAGCCGCGCTGTGGGAGTCGGTGATCGTCCTCACGGCGGCGCGCATGGCCGGTGCGCTCGGCCGGTTCACGACCGCGCTCGACGTCGTGTGCGCGGCAGTGTTCGTAACCATGTCCGTCGGCCTGGTCGTGTAACGGGTAAGCGACCCGGATTCGTAACGCTTGCCTGCGACACAAACGGTGTTCGTGACACGGTGTCGCGCGCGGCACGACCACGTGCACGAACGGCCGGACCTTGATCGCCAGGGCTAGTAGCTGACGTACGACGTGACCCTGGTGTAGACGCCGGGTTTACCCGGACGAGCGCACCCCGTACCCCAGGAGACGATGCCCGCGAGACGGCCGTTCACCACCAGGGGCCCGCCGGAGTCACCCTGGCACGCGTCGACGCCACCTTCGGGAAAACCGGCACAGACGTGTGCCTTGGGCACGTACTCCTTGTACGCCGCCGCGCACTCCGCATCGGAGACGATCGGCACAAGGGCCTTGCGCAGTTGGAGGCTCCCCGGGCCGTTCTCGAACGTGCGTCCCCACCCGAGCACCGTGCCGACGGTGCCGGGCGTGTACAGGTAGGTCTCCGAACGCGACGGCACGGTGAGCACCGGGTACGGGAACGTGCTCGTGGTGTACAGCAACGCCGCGTCCGCGCCGATCTGCGCGGTCTTGTACGCCGGGTTCAAGACGATCTGCGTAGTGCGCGACACGATGCCGACCGGCTTCGACAAGTCAGCACGGCCCCCGACGACCAGGAGGTCTTCGGCGCGGTACGTCGCGACGCAGTGCGCGGCCGTCGCCACCAGTGCGGGCGCGATCAGCGTGCCGCCGCACACGTGACGACCGGCGGTGGTCACCAGCGCGACCATCCACGGCGCCTCGGCGATGTCGGTCACGACCTGTCCGCCGACGATCCGCGGGTCGGCGGTCGCGGGAGGCGTGACAAGGGCCAGTACCAGCAGCGACGCCGTGAGTGCGCGCAGGAGAGTCCGCATGGCGCCCACTGAAAGCGCACGGTCCGGGCACCACAAGTCGACGTCACTCGCGCAGGTGACGAGTGCCGGTGGGGACCGGGTCAGGGCGCGGCCGTCGTGACCTCGGCCAGGTGCGGCCGGACGACGTCGAGGTAGCTCTCCAAGCGGGTGTAGACGCCTGGTTTGCCCGGACGCGCACAACCCTCGCCCCACGACGTCAGGCCGATCAGGCGCCCACCCGCCACCAACGGTCCGCCCGAATCGCCCTGACAGGTGTCGACCCCACCGTCCGGCCGCCCGGCGCACACCATGGCCGACGGGTCGTACTGCGGGTATGCCTCCCCGCAGACCTCATCGGTTGTGAGCGGCACCGTGGCGGCCAGCAGGAACCGGGAGGTGGCACCCAACTCGCTGACCCGTCCCCAGCCGAGGACCGTCGCGAGCGTGCCCGGTTCGTACAGTTCCGACTCCGCGTGCGACACGAGCGGCAGGGTCGCCTGGTGCGCCGACGATCCCAGCGTCAGGACCGCCACGTCCGACCCCTGGTCGGCTCCGTCGTACCGCTCGTGCACCCAGATCTCCTCGACCGCGAGGACCTCACCCTGCCGGGTGCGTTTGTCCTCGCGGCCCGCGACCACCCGGGTCGTGCCCGGCGACCGGGAGACGACACAGTGCCCCGCGGTCACCACCTTGCGCGGGGCGACGAGCGTGCCGCCGCAGAACTGGAACCCCGCCGAATCCGTCAGGTAGACCACCCACGGGTGGTCGGTGATGGCGACCCGTGAGCCGCCGACCACCCGTTCACCGGTCGCGGCGGCCGTGCCACCACCGAACACCAGCAGCGCCACGAGCAGCGTGGCCAGTCGCATCGTTCCTCCTCGCGTCGATTCCGACGTTCGGAGACTAGCCAGAACGTACGACAGTATTAGGCCGAGTAGCCTAGTTGGCGGTGAACTTGTCGCGGACCTTGCCCGCCGCGCCCGCCAACACCCCGCCGAACTCGTTCAGCACCTTGATCAACGGGTCCTCGGACTCGGCGGCCGACTCCTTGTAGGAACGGGCCGCGGACTTGAGGTCATCACTGAACGAGGTCGTCGGCCGGTCGTCCTCGCGGCGCGCGTACTCGCCGGTGAGGATCGTCCGGTACTCCTCGCTCGCGGCCCACTTCTGCAACTCGGCGGCGCGCACGACGGCCATCGGGTGGGTCAGCGGCCACGTGCGGATCAACTTGAGCACGCTGTCGCGCACGTCCTCGACGGCCTCGTACTCCTTGGCCTGCTTGAGGAACTCGGACGTGTCGACCTGGCGCAGGTCCATGCCGCCGGCCAACGCGACGTGCACGCGCAACGCCGCGGCGGGGTCCTGCACGCACAGCAATCCGGCACGGTCGCACGACAACTCGGTCTTGCGGTACCACTCGCACAGCGCGGCGATCACGGCACGGACGGCCCAGAACGCGGCGGGCATCCACCCGAGCGTCTCCTGGAGACGCAGCAGGCGGTACAGGATCGTCTGGTAGAGCGCGTGGCCGGACAGCACATGGCCCATCTCGTGCCCGATGGCGAACCGCAGGCCGTCGCGGTCGAGCAGGTCGATCAGACCGGTCGTGAGGACGATGAACGGCTTGTCGATGCCCAACACACTCGCCTGCGGCGTCGGGTCGCGGCGGACGAACAGCTCGGGCACCGGGTCGATGTCCAGCGTCGCGGCCGTCTCCAGCCGGAGCCGGTCCAGCTCCGGGTATTGCTTCGGGCCGACCCTGATGGTCGACGCCAGGTGCACCAGCCGCTCACCGCGTTCGGTGAACGCACCGGCCACCGCTTGTAGCACGGGACCGATGCCCGGCACCGCACGCAGCACGGCGAGCGCGCCACGGTCGACCGGGTGCTCGTAGGCGCGGGGACTGATCCCGGAGAAGCGCACGCGGGCCGTCGATCGTTCGATTTCCTCGCTCATGAAGCCAGAGTGCCACGATCGGGGAGGGTGATCTCCCCGATCGGCGCAAGAGGCGTGCACACTGTGGCGGTGACCGTAGATGTGCTGGGTGACGACTACGAAACCCGGACGCTCCCGCTGGGCGGCGGCGACGTCACGGCGACGTTGGTGCGCAAGCGGGCCGAGCATCCGGTGCGCGGCGCCGTGCTCTACGTGCACGGGTTCGCCGACTACTTCTTCCAGCGGCACGTCGCCGAGCACTTCACGCGACGGTCGTTCGACTTCTACGCGGTCGACCTGCGCGCGTACGGGCGGTCGCTGCGGCCGGGACAGCTCGCGAACCACGTGACGGATCTGACCGAGCACTTCGAGGAGATCGACGCGTCGGTGCGGATCGTCCGCGAGGAGGACGGGCACCGCGACGTGGTGTTGATGGGCCATTCGACCGGTGGGTTGACCGCGAGCCTGTGGGCGCACGAACGGCGGCGGGACGGGCTCATCGACGCCTTGGTGCTCAACAGCCCGTGGCTCGACCTGGCCGAGCCGTGGTTCCTGCGCACCGTGGGCACGGCGGTGATCCGGGGTGTCGGGCGGTTCGCGCCGAGACTCGTCGTGCGGTCCGGACTGGGCAGCGTGTACGGGCAGAGCATCCACCGGGACCACCACGGTGAATGGGACTTCGACCTGGGCTGGAAGCCGATCGAGGCGTTCCCGGTCACGGCCGGGTGGTTGCGCGCGGTCCGTCGGGCGCACGCGACGCTGCACCGGGGGCTGGACGTGCGCGTGCCGGTGCTGCTGTTGCGTTCCGCGCACAGCCACCTGCACGCGCGGAAGTGGTCGGTCGAGGCGATGACGTCCGACACCGTGCTCGACGTCGAGCACATGCGCCGGTGGGGTCCGAAGATCGGTCGGGACGTCACCGTCGTAACCGTGGACAACGGCATGCACGACCTGTTCCTGTCCGCCGAACCGGTACGTCGACGCGCGCTGGCCGAAGTCGACGAGTTCCTCGACGGCGTCTGAGCAGGTAAGCGCACCTCCGACGGTGCCAGGATGGTGCACGGAGTCGTGCATTCGTGCCCGGCTCCGTTACGCGAACGCTCTGTCGTGCACGTGCCGGACACAGTCTCGCCCTTGAACAGCAACGTCGTACATGTGCGGCGTCACCGTGCCGGGCACCCTCAGCGGACCACCGGTCCGCTACACCAGACCGGCCTTGGCCGCGTGTACGACGACGCGCACGACACGGTCCGCCACCCCGTGGTCGATCGGGTCGCCTGTGATGAACACGCGGTGGTACAGCGGGCCGCACACCAGTCGGATCACCTCGGCCGCGTCGGTAGTCGCGGGCAGCTCGCCGCGTTCGACGGCGCGGGTGACGACTTGGGCGGCCTCGGCGGTGCGCGCGCCGTAGAAGTCGTTCTTGGCACGCGTCGCGGCACTCGACATGAGCGCGGCGGCGACCACTGCGACGGGAACCGTGCGACGTACGGGATCGGCGAACGAATCGACGACCTCGTAGGCGATCGCGGTCAGGTCCCCGACGAGAGTGCCGGTGTCGGGCACCGGCCACGGGGTGTCGCGGGTGTGGTCGAGCGCGTCCGCGACGAGCCCCTCGACCGTCCCCCAACGCCGGTACACGGTCGTCTTGTGCACACCGGCGCGGTTGGCGACGTTCTCGACAGACATGCCGAGGTAGCCGCGTTCGACCAGTTCGGCGAACGTGGCATCGATGACGGAGGCACGGACGCGCTCGGAGCGTCCGCCGGGCCTGGCAGCCAAATGCAACTCCAGTTGCCTTAAAGGAGCGGTTGTGCCAGTCTAACGCGACACGAGTTGCGTTAGGAGCGCCGTGATTCCCGATCCGACCCTGCTTCACCCGCTCGCCGAGCACCCCCGCGTCGTCCTGCTCAAGCCGCTGGTCACGGCGCCGACGATCGAGGTTGGCGAGTACACGTACTACGACGACCCCGAGTACGCGACGGAGTTCGAGACCCGCAACGTGCTCTACGGCTACGGCACCGAGAAGCTGGTCATCGGTCGGTTCTGCGCGATCGCGACCGGGACGCGGTTCGTCATGGCGGGGGCGAACCACCTGACCTCGGGTGTGTCGACGTTCCCGTTCACGATCTTCGGGGGCACGTGGGCCGAGCGCACTCTCGACCTGATCACCGGCATGGAGACCCGCGGCGACACGGTGGTCGGCAACGACGTGTGGTTCGGGAACGGTGCGGTGATCATGCCGGGGGTCAGGATCGGCGACGGTGCGATCGTGGCGACCGGCGCACTGGTGACGTCCGACGTGCCGCCGTACACCGTGGTCGGCGGCAACCCCGCGCGGCCGATCAAGCGCCGCTACCCGGACGAGGACGTCGAACGCCTGCTGCGCGCACGGTGGTGGTCGTGGCCGATCGAACTCGTGACCGAGCACGTGCGCACGATCATGGCCGGCACGCCCGTCGAGATCGAACGGATCGCGGTCGAGCACGGACTCGTCAGCGCGGGGTGACGGTCCAGGTGCCGTTCGACGTGACCTGGATGATCGCGGGGCCTTCGAGCGGCACCGTGCCGTCGTAGGCGCCGACGGTGTCCACCGGCAGGCCGAGTCCGGCCGGACCGGACACGACGTCGACCACGAACGCGCCGTCGCCGGAGTTGGTGATCCGCGCGGTGGTCGCGGTACCGCGGTAGACCACGACGCTGTCACCGGTACCCGACAGCGAACCGGACGACTCGGTGGCCGCCTCCAGGCCGCCGACCCCGACGGTCCAGGCGGCGTTCGCGGTGATCGTCAACGTCGTCGTGCGCGCACCGTCGTGGACGTTGAGCCAGCGCTTGCCCCGATACGGACCAACGGTCCGGACCAGTACGGCCTCGTCGCCGTCCGTGGTGATCGCGGTGACGCGTGAGCATTCCGCGCACTCGAACTCGACGACCTTGAGGCCGGTCGGACGGTCGAGCGTGACGATGCCGTCGCCGATGCCGGTATACACCGACGATCCCGTGACCGGGGCGAGACGCGGCACCGGGGTGCGCGTCACGGACGTGGTCGGCGACACGACCGGAGACGGTGACGCGATCGGTGACGGTGACGTGGAAGTGTCGCCTACCGGTACACGATGCGGCGACGTCGTCGCGGTCGATGCTGGACGGTCGCGACGTGCCACGGCCACCACCACGACCGCGATCAGGAACAGGGCGATGAGCACGAACGGCCAGCGTGACGGGGACAGCGTCGGCCGCCTACGGCGCCGGGATGGCGGTTGGATCATGACGACGCTCGCATTCGTCCGACCGGGTATGGCCATTCGGATGACAAGCTCGTCGGACTCTGCCAGCGAAGAGTTATGCAACACCCAGATTTTCACTCGTACGAGTGACACAGTGGGAGCGCTCATCCCGATCGAGTGATCTGGCTCGAACGGCCCGGCGGGGAGAACCACCGGTTGGTCTAGCGCGCTGTCCGGGTGCGCAGCGCGATCATTGGTGCGGGGAGGCCGCCGTGAGCGAAGACCGCCACGAGTTGAACGGGTACTGCGACCTGACGATGCGCGGAGGCACCACAAGCGGCGTGGTGTACCCGTGGGCCGTTGTCGAACTCGCCCGCCACTACCGGTTCCGGTCGTTGGGCGGTGCGTCCGCGGGTGCCATCGGCGCCGCGTTCACCGCGGCAGCCGAGAAGGGGCGCGACCGCGACGGGTTCGGCAAGCTGGAGGGCATCGTCCACTGGTTCGCGTCGCCGGAATGGCGGCTCGCGCAACTGTTCCAACCCGACGCGCGCACGCGTCGACTGTTCCGGGTCGTCGCCGCGTCCATGCAGAGCCGCGCGGTGACGGGGCGCAGTGCGGCAACGTGCCTGGTCCTCGCCCTGCTGGGTGCCATCGGCTGGCGGGCGCGGGCATCGCTGGCCCTGGCACTCGCGTTATGGCTGGCGGGGCCGACCGCGTGGGCGCTCGCCGTCGAGTGGCGCACGACCCCGTCGTGGGTGCTGGTGACGATCATCGTGCTGGTCGCGCTGATCGTGCCGCCCATAGTGATCCGACTGGTGCCACGCGGACACGACGCGTGGCCGCGCCGGATCGGAACCGCGCTGCTGGTGCTCGTACCGTTGCTGCCGGTCCTCGCGCTCACCCGGTTCACGCTTCCGAGTTTCACCACGCTGGTCACGGCCGTCGTGTGGTGGTTGGTGTTCGGGTTCGCGTTCGTGAGCGCGGTCGCCGTGACGTACCTGCTCGGTGCGAAGCGCTTCCTCGACAAGAACGCCCGGTCGCTGCACTTCGGCCTGGTCCCCGGCACCGGCACGTTCAAGGCGAACTTCTGGGACCGGCGATGCGGCGTGCCGCGCTCGACGGGCGTGCCGCCACTGAGCGACTGGCTCGCCGACCGGCTCGACGACCTGTCCGGTGTGGACACCCTGACCTTCGCCGATCTCGACACGACGCTGGTCCTGATGACGACGGACCTGTCGGAGGGACGCCCCTACCGGCTGCCGTTCACCGAACCCGTCGACGAGTGGCTGTTCTGCGCACGGTGCCTGGGCCGGGTCGTGCCCGACCGCGTCGTGCACCGGCTCGGCACGGAGTCGACCGGGCACACGTGTCCGCTGGACGGGCACGTGCTGCACCGGTTGCCACGTGACCTGCCGGTAGCCCTCGCGGTGCGGATGAGCATGCCGCTGCCCGGCCTGATCGCGGCCGTCCCGCTGGTCCGCGCCGAACCCGAGCCGCGCGTGCACTGGTTCTCCGACGGCGGGATCACCAGCAACTTCCCGATCCACTTCTTCGACACGATGCTGCCGCGCTGGCCCACGTTCGGGCTCAGTCTCCAGCGGTTCCCGAGTCCGGGCGCGGACGACGTGTGGCTGCCCGAGCAGGACGCGTCGACCAGCGGCGCACCGTGGCGGCCGGTCGACGGGGTGCGGGGGTTCGCCGGCGCGATCCTCGACACGATGCTCGACTGGCGCGACACGATGCAGTCGGCATTGCCCGGCTACCGGGGTCGGATCGCGCACGTGCGGGTCGCCGACCACGAGGGCGGCCTGAACCTGTTCATGCCACCCGCGACCATCCTCGACCTGGCCGCGCGCGGGCGCCGGGCGGGCGAGCTGCTGCGCACCCGGTTCACCGCGTCGGACGGTACGAACACCGACCGGTACCGGTGGATTCGCATGCGCCTGGCCATGCGTGAGTACCAGCAGCTCGCCGACCAGGCCGACCGGCGTGCGGAGCTGTACACCGGACTCGCCGACACGTACCGGATCCCGACCGATCTGCACGACTGGTTCGAGGAGCCGCCGACCGACGTCGACCCGCACGCGCACGGGATCGCGCTCACGCTCGACGCGTTGGGTGGTCTGGTGAAGGGGCCGTTCGACGGCGCGCCGCCGATCGACCCCGACCTGCGGATCACGCCGCCGGAGTAGCCGCCACGCCGTTGGTCAGGACTTGCGGCCGACCCCGACGTACGCGCTGATGTAGGCGTCGTCGGAGTCCGGCCGCCACTCGGACAGCCGCACGACGCCCGGCTCGACCACGTCGAGGCCGTCGAACAACGACGCGATCTCCGTACCGGACCGCAGCACGAGCGGGCTGTCGGTGCGCCGGTAGATCGCCTTCACACGGTCGGTGTCTTCGAGGCCGTCCTGCGGCACGCCGTCCGCACTGCCGTGCGAGATGGCGATGTAGCCGCCGGGCGCGAGGGCGTCGCGGAAGCGGGCGATGGCCTCGTGCGGCCGGTCCGAGTCGGGCACGAAGTGCAGCACCGCGACCATCAGCACGCCGATCGGCCGGTCGAAGTCGAGCAGCGCGCGGACCTCGTCGGAGCTGAGGACGGAGTCGGGGTCGCGCAGGTCGCCCTGGACGGAGATGGCACGCGGGTTGTCCGCGAGCAGGGCGCTGCCGTGCGCGACGGCTACCGGCTCCAGGTCCGCGTACACGACGCGTGCCTCGGGGTTGGCCGCCTGGGCGATCTCGTGCACGTTGCCGACGGTCGGGATGCCCGAACCCAGGTCGAGGAACTGGTCGATGCCCTGGGCGAGCAGGTACCGCACGGCCCGGCGCAGGAACGACCGGTTGGCACGGGCGGCGCCGGCCATGCCGGGGTAGATCTTCTCGACGGCCTGCGCCGCTTCGCGGTCGACCGCGAAGTTGTGCGACCCGCCCAGGTAGTAGTCGTACATCCGGGCCGCGCTCGGCCGGTCGAGGTCGACCGACGACGGGACCCAGCTTGCCTGCTCCATGCACACTCCTCGACTCGACGGGCGTGATCGTCGCGTTCCGGGTGCGGGACCGCAACCACCGAACGGGCGTCCGGGGTCGATGTCACATGATGTGCGACGTGCACGGTTTCGTACCCATGTCCGGCGACGGAAACGAATTCGCGACCACCTTGGTGGTCGTGCGTCACGCCACGTCGCACGTTCCGGTACCGGGCGGGCCGGACGAACTCCACCGGGGACTGTCCGCATTCGGGCGCACGCAGGCGGGACAGCTCGTCGACGACCTCGCGGACCTTCGTCCGGACGCGATCGCGTCGAGCCCGTACCTGCGCGCGGTGCAGACCGTGGAGCCCCTGGCGCGACGCTTCGGCGTGACAGTGACGACGGACGCGGCGCTGCGCGAGTGGGAATCCGGTCTGGAGCCACGTCCCGATTACGCCGACCACTACGCGCGCAGCTGGGCGGACCCCGACTTCGCCCGGCCCGGCGGGGAGAGCCTCGCGGCGTTGTCGACACGTGCGGTGGCAGCGTTACGCGTCCTGGCCGACCAACACGCCGGCGGTACCGTCGTCGTCGGCAGCCACGGCACGTTCGTGGCCCGCGCACTGGCCGGGTTCGGTGTCGCGGTGGACTGGCCGTTCAGCGCCGCGATGCCGATGCCCGCCGTCTACCGCTTGTCCTTCTCCGGCATGCGCTTCCATGCGGAAGGACCGGGGCTGCGATGAACGCGACCCTGCTGCTCAAGGCGGCCAGCATGTTCGCGGTGACGAACATCGACGACCTGCTGCTGCTCGCCGTGTTCTTCGGCCGGGCACGCGGCCGGGTCGCGGTGCTCGAGATCGTCGCCGGTCAGTACCTGGGGTTCGCGGCGATCCTGGCGGTATCGGTGCTCGGTGCGCTGGGCGCCGGGTTGTTGCCCGAGACCGTGATCCCATACCTGGGACTCCTGCCGTTGGCGTTGGGGCTGCGTGCCGGATGGACCGCGTGGCGCGGACGCCACGAGGAAGAGGACGACGTCCGCGGCGCCGGGCTGTGGTCGGTCGCGGCCGTGACGTTCGCCAACGGCGGCGACAACATCGGCGTGTACGTGCCGGTGTTCGCGGTCGCCGGCACGGCCGGGATGGTCGGCTACCTCGTGGTCTTCCTGGCCGGAACGGCGCTGTGGTGCGCGGCCGGCCGGTTCCTGGCCGGTCATCCGGTGGTGGGCCGCGCGCTGTCGCGCCGGGGTCACGTGATCCTGCCGCTGGTCCTGGTCGCGATCGGTGTGACGATCCTGGTCGAGGGCGGCGCGTTCGGTCTGTAGATCACCGGAGGAGACGGGCACGCAGAGCGTCGAGCTCGACGGCGGGCAGGCCGTTGTCCAGGAGGAAGTCGGGCATCGTCAACGAAGCGACGGTCGAGGTCAGCGACGCTTCGATGGTGGTGCCTCGGGCCGCGAGGAGTTTCGTCACGCCGCTCAGTTGGTCGGGGTGGCCGAGTTCGTCGTACAGCGGCTTCATCCGGTCGTAGGTCAGCAGGTAGTCGGCCACGATCTCGTCCGGCGTCGCCTCGGCGAGCGTGAGCAGCACCAGGGCGACCAGCCCGGTTCGGTCCTTGCCGCCGGCGCAGTGGAACGCGACGCACCCCGGTGCCGCGTCGGCGATCATCCGCACGGCGGTGATCACCGGCTCGGGGTGCTCGACGAGCATCGCCGGGTAGTACAGCGGCGTGGCCAGGTTGTCGATCGACGACCACCGCGCGTGGAACGGCGTACCGACCGGGTCGAGCGGGCAGTGCACAGTGGTGATCCCGGACGGTCGCGGCACCCGGTCCGGCACGCGCTCGCCCGCGTCCCGCAGGTCGATCACCGTGCGGACGCCGTGGTCCCAGACCGCCGTCCACCCGGACTCGCCCAGCCTCGTCGGCGCCTCCATCCGGACCACCGCACCCGGCCGGACCCGGCCGAGTCCGCCGAGGTCACGGACGTTGACGCACCCGTCCCACGAAAGCTCTCCCCCGTCGCCCATGGTCACAGGACGCATCGGCACCGCTGTCGGTTGGGCGTGACGAGAGGATCGCCCAGGGCGAACGCCCGGAGGAAACATCTCCCCGCTCATGATGGTTGAGCCGATCAGACTCAACTTTCGGAGGAGATCATGAGCGAGACGTCGGCGCTGCCGGTACTGCCGCTGGACGACGTGGTCGTGCTGCCCGGCATGGTCGTGCCCGTCCGGTTGAGCGGGCCGGACGCCACCGCCGAGGCCAGGGCCGCGGTCGAGGCGGCGACGGCGGGCGACGTGAACCGGGTCGTGCTGGTGCCCCGTCTGGACGGCCGGTACGCCAAGGTCGGGGCGTTGGCCGAGATCGAACAGGTCGGCAGACTGCCCGGTGGCGAACGGGCGGCCGTGCTGCGGGCCGTGTCGCGGGCCCGCATCGGCACCGGGACGACCGGTCCCGGTGCGGCGCTGTGGGTCGAGGCGACCGTGGCCGGTGTGCCGCCCGCCGACGACCGCACGCATGAACTCGCCCGCGAGTACCGGGCGCTGGTGACGACCATCCTCCAGCGGCGCGGCGCGTGGCAGGTGGTCGACTCCGTGCGGCAGGTGGACGAGCCGGCCGCGCTCGCCGACCTCGCCGGGTACGCGTCGTACCTGTCGGACGAGCGCAAACTGCTCCTGCTGGAGACCGACGACGTCGCCGAACGCCTGACCCTGTTGCTGGAGTGGGGCCGCGAGCACCTGGCCGAGCTGGACGTCGCCGAGACGATCGACAAGGACGTCAAGGAAGGCGTCGACAAGCAGCAGCGGGAGTTCCTGCTGCGTCGCCAGCTCGCCGCGATCCACCGGGAACTGGCCGACCTCGACGGCCGGCCCGTGACCGAGGAGCAGGACTACCGGGCCCGGGTCGAGGCCGCCGACCTGCCCGGACACGTGCGCACGGCCGCGCTCGCCGAGGTCGACAAGCTCGAACGGACGGCCGAGCAGTCCCCCGAGGTGGGTTGGTTGCGCACGTGGTTGGACACCGTGCTCGGGCTTCCGTGGAACACGCGCACCGACGACTCCTACGACATCGCCGGTGCGCGGGCCGTGCTCGACGCCGACCACTCGGGCCTGGACGACGTCAAGGAACGCATCACGGAGTACCTCGCGGTACGCGCACGGCGCGCCGACCGGGGACTCGGCGTGGTCGGCGGTCGGCGCAGCGGTGCCGTGCTCGCGCTCGTCGGACCGCCCGGTGTCGGCAAGACGTCACTGGGCGAATCCGTGGCGCGGGCCATGGGACGGAAGTTCGTCCGTGTCGCACTCGGCGGCGTACGGGACGAAGCCGAGATCCGCGGTCATCGACGCACGTACGTCGGCGCGCTGCCCGGCCGGATCGTGCGCGCGATCGCCGAGTCGGGCTCGATGAACCCGGTCGTGCTGCTCGACGAGATCGACAAGGTCGGCTCGGACCACCGGGGCGATCCGACGGCCGCCCTGCTGGAGGTGCTCGACCCGGCCCAGAACCACACGTTCCGCGACCACTACCTGGAGGTCGAACTCGATCTGTCGGACGTCGTGTTCCTCGCGACCGCGAACGTGCTCGAGGCGATTCCGGCACCGCTGCTGGACCGGATGGAGCTGGTGCGGCTCGACGGCTACACCGAGGACGAGAAGGTCACGATCGCGCGCGACCACCTGCTACCGCGCCAGATCGAACGCACGGGGCTGAGCGACGCGGACGTCACCGTGACCGACGACGTTCTGCAAGCGTTGGCGGGCGAGTACACGCGCGAGGCCGGTGTCCGGCAGCTCGACCGCGCACTGGCCCGTGTCCTGCGCAAGATCACGGCACGCGTCGCGCTCGGCGAGCGGTCGCTGCCGGTCGTGGTCGACGACCCGCGCCCGTATCTGGGTTCGCCGAAGTTCACGCCGGAGTCGGCGGAACGCACCGCCGTGCCGGGTGTCGCGACCGGACTGGCGGTCACGGGCGCGGGCGGCGACGTGCTGTTCGTCGAAGCGTCGCTCGCAGCGCGCGACACCGGCGCGACCGACGTCACGATCACGGGACAGCTCGGCGACGTGATGAAGGAGTCGGCACGGATCGCGTTGTCGTACCTGCGGTCGCACGACGAACGCGCCAGCGTGCTCGCGACGCGTGGTGTCCACGTCCACGTACCGGCGGGCGCGGTGCCCAAGGACGGTCCGTCGGCCGGTGTCACGATGACGACGGCGCTGGCATCGCTGCTGTCAGGTCGTCCGGTCCGGTCGGACGTGGCGATGACCGGCGAGGTGTCGCTGACCGGGCGAGTGCTGCCGATCGGTGGGGTGAAGCAGAAGCTGCTGGCCGCGCACCGGGCGGGCATCACCACCGTGCTGTTGCCCAAGCGCAACGAGCCGGACCTGGAGGACGTGCCCGCGTCGGTGCTCGACGCGGTGACCGTCCACCTGGTGTCGGACGTGCGTGAGGTGCTCGACCTCGCACTCGAACCGGAGGTCGTCACCGCGGCCGCGTGATCAGCGCAACCCGCACAGCGACAACGTGTCGCCGTCGGCCGTCCGACACGGCAGGTAGCCCGCGTCCTTCATCCGGACGCGGGCGTCGTCGTGTTCGAGCAGGTAGCGCAGGAACCGTCCGGACAACGAGTCCTCGGCGGGCTGCCCCTTGGTCAGCACGTACTCGACCGTCCAGAACGGGTAACCCTCGTCAACACCCGCCGCCGCGTCGAACGCCCGGCCGTCGAGCGACAGTGCGACGATCTTCTTCGCCTTGCGCGGCTCGGCGACCGACGGCGCGTCCGCGTACCCGATCGCGCCCTCGGTCGCGCCGACTTCACGCACCACGTCGGCGTTGCGCGGACGCTCGCACCGGATCACCGACGCGGTCGGGTCGCGGTCGGCGACCCGGCAGTCGTCGGACGAGATCGCGGGCTCGGCCGCCTTGAGCACGACGCGTTCGAACAGCTGGCGGCTGCCCGAGTCGCCGTCCCGGCCGACGACCCTGATGGGCAACGCCGCGCCGCCGAGTTCGCTCCAGTTCCGGTACCTGCCCGCGTAGATGCCGCGCAACTGGTCGAGCGTCACCGTCTCCAGCCCGACCGATCCGTTGACGACGACGTGGTAGACGACGATCGCCACCCGTCGGCCGGTCACGTCCGCGTCCGACGGCGCACCGTCGGAGAACGCGAGCACCGAACCGGTGTCGGCAGGTCCCAGCGCGGCCACCTCGCGGGCGCCCTCCTTGCTCCCGGTGGACTCGACCGTGATGTCCGCGTCCGGGCACGCCGCGCGGTACTGGTCCACGATCGGGCGCACGGTCGGCAGGAACACGCTCGATCCCGTCACCTTGAGCGATCCGCTCGCGCACGCCACCGTCGGATCGGACGACTGACCCGGCCACGCCAGGGTGAGCACGAGCACCGCCGCGAGCACCGCCGCGATGCCGCCGGTGAGCCGGGGCAGCGTCACCACCCGACGGCGCTTCTCGTCGTGCACGATCCCGACACCGCCCAGGCGACCCTCGATGCGCACGTCCTTGCCGATCGGCCCGTCGTTCGTCTCGGGTTCGCGCAACACCACCAGCAGCTTGAACTTCTGCTTGCGCCGCAACGCGAGACCTTCGAGTCGCACGCCGTGCCAGACCTGCTCGCCGGGTTCGGCGACGACCGCGAGCCGACCCCAGCGCGCGACGAGCTGCGCCATCCGTTCCCGCACCGTCGGCAGCGACACGCGTCGTGCGGTGTCCGCGCCGAAGAACTGGAGGCTGCGTCGCACCTCTTCGCGCAGGTCGTCCGAACCCGCCTCGGAGACCCGCGCGTTCCACACCACGCGCTCGCCGAAGGTGAACGTGAGCGCCTTGTCCCAATCGTCGGCGTCGATGTCGTAGTTGCCGCTGTTGCGCACGCGGACGACCACGATGCTCATGCGGTCCAGGACGCGGACGAGTTCACGCAGTTGCGACGGCTGGGATTCGGTGCCGTCGTGCAATTGCTCAGGTCCCAGCCCGATCTTCGAGTTGTAGAGGACGCGGAAGTTGACCCGTTTGCGGCGGACGAACACCCGGTCGATGACCGGCGTGGCGAACAGCAGGGCGATCGCGAGTGCGACCGGGCCCGGCCCACCGAGGAAGTCCAGCGCGGACCGCAGCGTCTGCACACCGAATTGTCGCCGCGCGGCCCGCGACGCCGGGCCGCGCGCGACGGACGTTCACCTGGACTTCACGCGGCCGTTCACGCGGGCGGCGCGGTGGGCGAGAGGAAGTCGTCGAGCAGCACTGGGGTCAGGCCGTCCTGCTTGGCGCGGTTGAGGAACGCGAGCCAGTCCTCGACGAACGTCTGCCGGAAGTGCATGAGCACGATGTCGCCGGGGTTGAGCTTGCCGCCCGCCTGGAACTGCACGACGCCGTCGTTCACCGCGGCGGTCCACAGGACCAGGGCGGCGATGCCGCAGTCGGCCGCGGCCTTGCGCGTGGTCTGGTCGTAGTTGCCGAACGGCGGGCGGAACAACGTCGGCCGCTTGCCCATCTGCGCGCCGATGTAGTCGGTGTTCTCGCAGATCTCGCGGTGCTGGAACGCGTAGCCCTGACCTTGGAGGTTGGGGTGGTCGGTGGTGTGTCCGTGCACCCGTGCGCCGGCGCGGTCCTGGAACGCGCGGAAGTACGGAACGTCGCCTTCGACGTGCTTGGTGTTGAGGAACAGCGTCGGGCGCACGCCGGACAACCGGATCAGCTCCAGCGCCGCGGGGTGGCGCACGGCGCCGTCGTCGATCGTGATGAACACGTACGGCTTGTCGGTCTCGATGCGCCGCACGATGGGTGCGAGACCGTCCACCGCGGGAGGCGCGGACGCCTGCGGCGTGCCGTACGCGTACGCGGGCTGGAATACCGGAACCGTCGTTCCGTTCGGACCGGGCAACGCGGTGGGCGGCGTGGTCGTCGTCGGGGGCACGGACGACGTGGTGGTCGTGGGTGCGGCGACCGGCTGCGACTCGAGGGCCCCGGCCCCGCACGCGACCGTCACCGACACGAGGGCGATCGCCACGATCACCCGAATTCTCCGCATTTTTCGTTCTCCCCCACAGATTCACGTCACCCGAAAGGGCACGTTCACCCATTGGAGACGCGGGAGAACACTTTCCGGTTGCGCTCAGGTGAATGTGCGGTGCCTGCGTGGGACATCACACGCCACTAGGGTCGGGCCGGTACCCGTGATCACCAGTGGAGGACCCGATGAGTCTGGAGCGCCCCGTCGCGCCCGACCCCTACTCGCTGCTGCCCGCCGTGCCATCGTTCCGGGTGGATTCCCGCGACGTCCGCGACGGCGCCGAACTCGCCGACGCACACGTGTACGCGGCCGGCAACACATCGCCGCACCTCACGTGGTCGGGCTTCCCCGAGGGCACCAAGAGCTTCACCGTGACGACGTTCGACCCCGACGCGCCGACACCGTCCGGCTTCTGGCACTGGGTCGCGGTGAACCTGCCGGCGACGACGACCGCGCTCGACACCGGCGCGGGCGCCGGCGACGACACGCTGCCCGGTGACGGGTTCCACGTGCGCAACGACTACGGCACACGTGACTTCGGCGGTGCCGCTCCCCCGTCGGGCGACCGGGCACACCGCTACTACTTCGTCGTACACGCCGTCGACGTCGACAGGCTCGACGTCACGCCCGACACCTCGCCCGCCGCCGTGGGCTTCAACCTCGCGTTCCACACTCTCGCGCGTGCGGTGCTCGTGGCCACGTACACGCAGCCGTGACGGGGAATGCGACGCCGACACCGGCCGTTGGCCAGGACGTGAGGCACTTCGACCTGGTCATCGTCGGCACCGGCTCCGGCAACTCCATCGCGGACGAGCGGTTCGCGGGACTGGACATCGCGATCGTCGAGAAGGGGGTGTTCGGCGGCACGTGCCTGAACGTCGGGTGCATCCCCACCAAGATGTTCGTGCACACCGCCGACGTCGCGGCCACGCCCGCGGCCGGCGCACGACTTGGTGTCGACGCGACGCTCGACGGCGTGCGCTGGGCCGACGTGCGCGACCGGATCTTCGGCCGCATCGACCCCATCTCGACGGGCGGGCGGCGGTGGCGCGCGGAGGAGAACGCGAACGTCACCGTGTACGAGGGCACGGCGCGGTTCGTCGGCCCGAAGACGCTGGACACCGGCACCGGCGAGGTGATCACCGCGGACCGGTTCGTGCTCGCCGCAGGCGGTCGTCCGGTGATACCGGACGTCCCCGACCTGGACACGACCGGCTACCACACCAGCGACACGATCATGCGCCTGGACGCGTTGCCCCGCCGGCTCGCGATCCTGGGCAGCGGGTTCGTGGCGGTCGAGTTCGCGCACGTGTTCTCGTCGTTCGGCGTCGAGGTCACCCTGATCGCGCGCTCGGACCTGCTGCTGCGACGCGAGGATCACGACGTCGCGCGGCGGTTCACCGAAATCGCGCGACGTAAGTGGGACGTGCGACCGGGTCGCAAGACCGTGCGGGCCGAACGTGTCGACGGTGTCGTGCGGCTGCACCTCGAAGGCCCGGACGGGTCCGAGGTCGTCGAGTCCGACGAGTTGCTCGTGGCCGTCGGTCGCACGCCCAACTCCGACCTGCTCGACCTCGGCGCGACCGGCGTCGACCTGCACCCGGACGGTCGGGTGGTCGTCGACGAGTACCAGCGCACGTCCGTCGACGGGATCTTCGCGCTCGGCGACGTGTCGTCGGAGTACCAGCTCAAGCACGTCGCCAACCACGAGGCGCGGGTCGTCCAGCACAACCTGCTGCACCCGGACGCGCCGATCGCGAGCGACCACCGGTACGTGCCGTCGGCGGTGTTCTCGTCGCCGCAGATCGCGTCGGTCGGGCTCACCGAGGAGCAGGCGCGGGAACGTGGCGTGCGGTACGTGGCCGCGTCGCAGGCCTACGCCTCGATCGCCTACGGCTGGGCGATGGAGGACGAGACCGGTTTCGCGAAGGTGCTCGCCGACCCGGCCACGGGCGAGATCCTCGGCGCGCACGTGATCGGGCCGCAGGCGCCGACCGTGATCCAGCCGCTGATCCAGGCGATGAGCTTCGGCCTCGACGCGAGGTCGATGGCCCGCGGCCAGTACTGGATCCACCCCGGCATGCCCGAGGTCGTGGAGAACGCCCTGCTCGGCCTGCCGTTGGAGGACTGACCCGCGCGGGCTCGGCCGTACCCCGCCGTACCGGCCGAGCCCGCGCACACGTCCGGTGATCGCACGGCGCGACCGGCCCGTTACGCGGTGGATGCGAGGGTCAGACCGTACGCGGCCGACCGGCGACGACGCCGAGCGCCGTGAGCAGCACGAGCAGTCCGACGAGCACGAGCATCGACAGCGTCCAGTCGCCGGTGGCGCCGCGCAGCAGGCCGAACGCGAACGGGCCGGTGGCCGCGAGCAGGTAACCGATGCTCTGTGCCATCGCCGACAGTCGCGCGGTGTCCGCGGTCGAGCTGGTGCGCAGCGAGATCATCACCAGTGCCAACGGGAACATGCCCATGCCGACGCCGATCAGCACGACCCACAGTCCGGGCGCGGCGGCGGGCACGAGGGCCAGGCCCAGGACGCCGGCCACCGACAGCAGCCCGAGGACGGCGACGAGACCGGACTGGCTCGCCCGGCGCACGGCCAGCGGCGGCACGATCAGGCTCACCGGCACGCCGAGGACCATCGTGATGGCCAGCAGCAGGCCGGCGGTCGTCCGGTCGACGCCCGCGTCGCCGAGGATCTGCGGCAGCCAGCCCATGACCGTGTACGCGAGCAGCGACTGCAACCCGAAGAAGACCGTGATCACCCACGCGAGCGGGCTGCGCGTCAACGAGCGCGTCACGGGAACGCGTTTCGTACCCGCGCCCGCGACGGTGACGCCGTGGCGTGCACCGGCCAGCCACACGAGCAGTGCGGCGAGCGAGAGGAAGGCCCACGCGCCGACCGCGAGTCGCCACGAGCCGAGCACGGATTCGAGGGTGGGCGTGAACGCGGCACCGACCGCCGCGCCGGCCGCGAGCGCGGCCGTGTACACACCGGTGACCAGACCCACCCGTCCAGGGAAGGAATCCTTCACCACAACGGGGATGAGGACGTTGCAGACAGCAATGCCCGCGCACGCGACGAACGTGCCGCCGAGCACCACGAGCGGGCCGTCGACGACGCGGAGGACCAGACCAATCGTCAGCACGAGCAACGACAGGCCAACCGCGCGGGCCATGCCCAACCGGCGTCCGAGCCAGGGCGCGAGGAACGCGGCGAAGCCGAAGCAGAGCGTCGGCACGGCGGTCAACAGCGAGGTCCAGGCGGTGGACACCCCCAGGGAACTGCGCACATCGCCGAGCACGGACGCGAGGCCCGTCACCGCCGGCCGCAGGTTCGCGGCGGCGAGCGCTACGCCGATCGCCAGCAGCGTGCTGCCGACCAGGGCAACGCTCCGGTCGGACCGCAGCGAACCAGTGGACCGGTCGGACCGAAGTGTCGCGATCGTCGCACTGATGGGGGAATCAGTGGCAGGGTGAACCGACGACGGTGTCCGGTCTGGCTCGGTTCGCTGGATCGCCACCGGATTACTATCGCAGACATGGGATGTTCGGATGAAAGGATGACGTTGTGCCGTTGGCCACTACTCGGCGGGCCGGGCTCGTCGACCAGGTGATCGACCAGATGAGGGCAGCGATCGCCGGCGGTGAATGGCCGGTCGGCCAGCGAATCCCACCGGAGCCGGAACTGGTGACCGCGCTCGGCGTCGGACGCAACACCGTGCGCGAGGCGGTGCGCGCGTTGTCCCACGCCGGGCTGCTGGAGGTGCGCCAGGGCGACGGCACCTTCGTGCGCGCGACCAGCGAGCTGTCCGGCGCGGTGCGGAGACTGTGCGGCAGCGAACTGCGGGACGTGCTCCAGGTGCGACGGACGCTGGAGGTCGAGGGGGCCAGACTCGCCGCGACCCGACGCACCGACGAGGAGTACCGCAGGCTGGCCGTTCTGCTGACCGAACGCGACGAGGCGCTGGTCGCGAAGCAGTGGGATCGACTGGTCGAGCGCGACGCGGCGTTCCACGTGCTGCTCGTGCAGTGCTCGCACAACACCCTGTTGGCCGAGCTGTACCAGGGGTTGACCGAGGCGGTGCGGGCAAGCATCACGGCCACCGTGGACAAGGAGCACGAGGAGGAGCAGGTCTCGCACGCCGGACTGCTCGACGCGATCCGCGATCGCGACCCGGTGCGCGCGGCGGCCGAGGCGGGCGGGTTCCTCGAGGAGCTGCTCGAACGGCACGCGGACTGACCCGACCGGAGTGGGAACCTCCCAGGACGGCGGATTCCTGGGAGGCCCCCTGGCGGTGTGGTCTCCGGCGGCCCGTCGCGGCACCGTCACCCTGGAGTCGCGAACGCTTGCACTATTGCTACATGTCGTTGCAAATCCGTTATCTCACGCGGTGGAACGCTGTTCCCAGCACTCGCGCAACGCCGTCACGGTCGCGGTGATCGCGGGACGACGGCTGGCCTGCGTGCGCCACACCGCGAACAACCGACGCGTCGGCGTGGGACGGAACGGCACGACGCGCACGGCTTCGGGGACGGTTCCGCGTCCCAGTCGCGGCAGCAGCGCCACACCGATGCCGCGCGCGAGCAACGCGAGCTGCGTCTCGTACTCGCCGATCCGATAGGCCAGATCGGGTTCCATGCCCGCGCGGCGGAACGTGTTCACCAGCCACGAGTGGCAGATCGTGCCCTCGGGCTGGCAGATCCAGCGCTCGCCGGCCAGGTCGCGCGGACCGATCCAGGCGCGGTCGGCCAGGGGGTGCCCGGCGGGCAGCAGCACGTCCGCGATGTCCCCGCCGAGTTCGACCCGGGACGAGGAGCCCGGCACGGCCAGGGGGGTGTCGACCCAGTCGTGGGTGACGGCGAGGTCGAGGTCGCCGCGGTCGACCGCGGCCGACGCGTCGGGCGGGTCCGTCTCGACCAGGCGGACGTCCAGCGCCGGGTGCCGCTCCGCGAGTGTGACGAGTGTCGCGGGCAGCAGGCCGCGCGCTGCCGTGGCGAAGGCTCCGATGCGCAACTCCCCGACCGCAGCGCCGCGCTGTTCCTCCAACGTCACCTCGGCCTCCTCGACCAGGGACAGCACCCGACCGGCGGTGTCCACGAGCAGGCGTGCCGCGTCGGTGAGCGCGATGCCCCGACCTCGGCGTTCGAGCAGCGTGGTGCGGGTTTCCCGTTCGAGTTTGGCGATCTGCTGGGACACCGCCGAGGGCGTGTAGCCGAGCGCTTCGGCCGCCGCGCCAACCGAGCCATGGAGCGCGACGGCGTGCAGCGCGCGCAGTCTTCCGAGATCGAGCATGCAGCGATGCTAAAGGGAAGCGTTCAGAAATCATCGCTGGTGCTTAACGGTCTGGCTGTCGAGACTCGGACTGGTGAAGCCTCGTGACGTGGTGATCGCGGTGTTCGTCGCCGTGCTGTGGGGTGTCAACTTCGTCGTGATCAAGGCGGGGTTGGCAGAGCTGCCGCCGCTGCTGTTCTCCGGGTTGCGGTTCCTGGTCGCGGCCGTGCCCGCCGTGTGGTTGGTGCGTCGACCGGGTGTCGCCTGGAGATGGGTCGTGGTGGTCGGCCTGACGTTGGGCGTGACCAAGTTCGGGTTGGTGTTCCTGGGCATGGACGCCGGGATGCCGGCCGGGCTCTCGTCGCTGGTGTTGCAGAGCCAGGTGATCTTCACGGTGGTGTTCGCGGCGGTGGTGCTGCGGGAACGGCCCAGGCGCGTCCAACTGCTGGGGATGGCGATCGCGGCGGCGGGCATCGTCGTGATCGCGTTCGACTACGGCCTGACGAGTCCGCTGTCGGCGTTGCTGATGGTCGTCGGTGCCGCCGCCGCGTGGGGTCTGGCGAACGTGGCGACCCGGTACGCGAAGCCGCCGGACGCGTTGAGCTTCATCGTGTGGGTCAGCGCCGTCGCGGCCGGGCCGTTGCTGGTGCTGTCGTCGGTGTTCGAGGGACCGACACGTGATCTCGACGCGTTGGCGCACATCACGTGGTCCGGTGTCGGTGCCGTGGCGTTCATCGCGTGGGTGTCGACGTTGCTCGGGTTCGGGTTGTGGGGGTACCTGCTGAGCCGGTACGACGCGAGCACCGTCGTACCGTTCGCGCTGCTTGTGCCGGTGGCGGGCATGTTCTCCGGTGTGGTGCTGCTGCACGAGACCGTGACGCCGGTACGGATCGGCGCGGCGGTGCTGGTGATCGCGGGGATGGCGGCGACGACCGTGCGGCGGCGGGCACGCGTGCCGGTGGAGGTGCCCGAACGCGTGGGCGGGTGAGCGTGTCCGAGTGCGGGTTTCGTGGTGTCTGAACGCGCGACTCGCGGTGTCTGAACGCATGACTCGCGCATCGAGGGGGCGATGATCACCTGATCGTGGGTGTCCGAGTGGAGGACTCGGAGATACGGGGTGGAGGACTCGGGCAGCGGGTGGTGGAGTGGGGGCGTGGATCACCCGGTGTTGTCCGCGCGGACCATCGTCGTGTGGGGTGTCGGCCTGGCGGTGGTCGCCGTCGGTTCGGTCGTGGTGCTGCTCGTCCTGCTCGGTCGCGGTGAGCCACGCGACGCGGTGCGCCTCGACGTCGTGCGCACGGCCGCGAGCGTCGTGATCGGCACCGGAGGGGCGGCGGCGTTGCTGCTCACCGCACGACGCCAGCGCTACGTCGAACTCGACCTGCGGCAGAAGGACCACGACGCGACCGAACGACGGGTCACCGAACTGTACGGGCGGGCCGCGGACCAGCTCGGCAACGACAAGGCACCCGTGCGACTGGCCGGTCTCTACGCGTTGGAACGACTCGGCCAGGGCAACGCCGCGCACCGGCAGACGATCGTCAACCTGGTATGCGCGTATCTGCGCATGCCGTTCACGCCACCGCCCGCGGCACGTGCGCGTGTCGGCGTGCGCGACGCCGACCGCGCACAGGAACTCGAAGTGCGACAGACCGCCGTCGGTGTACTGACCGCGCACTCGCGACCCGACGACGTCGACGCGTTCTGGCCCGACCTCGATCTCGACCTCTCGAACGCGACGCTGGTGAAGTTCACGTTCACGCACGCGTCGGTGCGTTCGGCCTCGTTCGTCGGCGCCACGTTCGTCGACGCCGCGACGTTCCGGGGCACGACCTTCCACCGGAACGCCGACTTCCGCGACGCGCGCTTCGCCGGGCTCGCGGACTTCCGCCGCGTGACGTCGGGCGAGTCGGCGTTCCGCGGCGCGGTGTTCGCGGGCGAGGTGGATTTCGGCGTGCGCACCACCGTGCGACTCTCCGGCGCGAGGGTCCGCCCGTCGAGTGGTCGGCGCCGCTGGCCGGACGGGTGGACCGAACGCCAGGACGAGTCCGACCTGCGGTTTCTCGTCTACGACGACGAATCATGACCACCGCTCGCCCGTTCGGGCGACGTATCCCCCACGCCGGGCCCGGTACCTTTTCCGTGTGACCGTTCCCGGGCTTGGAGGTGTGCGCATGTTCTGCCGCCTCCGGACCATGCCCGCGTAACCGGACCGACCTCCGGTCGGATCGCCGGTGACCCGTTCCGCGCGCCCGAGAATCGCGGAACCGACGAGGGTGGACGGTCACGCCCGGCTTGGCGGCCGTGCGTCGCCCACCCGCCGTCGTGCAGACCCGTACCGATGACGCCCGCGCGGCTTGGCGGTCGCGCGCACCGGCACGAGGCGTTGCCCGGCTATGCGACGGTCGGGGCGCCCGCGGGCGGGATCACCGGAAGTCCCGGAGGAGGTCCTTCCTCCAGCAACCGCAGCACCGCGTCCGTGTCGAGGTGCTCGGCCACCAGATCGCCGAGCAGGTCGAACTGCGCCGCGCGCCGACCCGCGAAGTCGACATCGGCGGCCGGCACGAAGCCGTCCCGGCCCGCGCGTGCGGCGGCCCAGCGCAGGAACGCGCGGCGGAAGTCGTCGTTCTCCAGCAGACCGTGCCAGTGCGTGCCCGCGACGCGATCGCGTACCGCGCCCTCCGGCGTGCCGTCGGCGAGCGTGAGCAGGCCGTCTTCGCCGTTGCGCACGACCTGGCCGTGGTGGATCTCGTAGCCACCCACGGCATATCCGAACGCGATGCCTGTCGGCCGGCGCAAGGTCTTGTCCGGGGCGAAGCGCACGTCGAGGTCGAGCAGTCCCAGTCCCGGCACGGCGCCGGCGCGTGACTCGACGTCGTCCTCCACGCGCGCGGCGAGCATCTGGAACCCGCCGCACACGCCGAACACCGGACCGGGGTGCGTGGCGATCGCGTCCGCGAGCCCGGTCGACCGCAGCCACGCCAGGTCGGCGACGGTCGCCTTGGACCCCGGCACGACCACGAGGTCCGCGTCGGCCAGGCGCGACGGCTCGGTCACGAACCGCACCGAGACGCCCGGCTCGCACGCCAACGCCTCCACGTCGGTGGCGTTGGAGATGCGCGGCAACCGCACCACGGCCACCCGCAGCCACTGGTCGCCGACCGGTGGCGCGGGACGGCCGACCACGCCGTCGGCCGCGTAAGACAGCGAGTCCTCCGCGTCGAGCCACAGCTCCTCGCGCCACGGCAGCACGCCGTGCACCGGGCGACCGGTCAACGCCGTCAACTGCCGCAGCCCCGGTTCGAGCAACGCCGGGTCGCCCCGGAACTTGTTCACCACGAAGCCCGCCACGAGCGCCTGGTCGGCCGGGTCGAGCAACGCCAGCGTGCCGAACAGGTGCGCGAAAATCCCGCCCCGGTCGATGTCGCCGACGACGAGCACGGGCAGGTCCGCCGCCCGCGCGAGGCCCATGTTCGCGATGTCGGTCGCCCGCAGGTTGATCTCGGCGGGCGAACCCGCGCCCTCGCAGACGACGACGTCGTGATCACGTCGCAGCGAGCGCAACGTGTCGAGGACGGTGTCGAACAACTCGGCCTTGCGCTCGCGGTAGGACAGGGCGGAGACCTCGCCGACCGCGCGCCCGAGCACGACCACCTGCGAGCTGCGGTCGCCACCCGGCTTGAGCAGCACCGGGTTGAACCGCACGCTCGGTTCCAGTCCGCACGCCGCGGCCTGGAACGCCTGCGCACGCCCGATCTCGCCGCCGTCCGGCGTCACGACCGAGTTGTTGGACATGTTCTGCGCTTTGAACGGCGCCACGCGCACGCCACGGCGCGCGAGCCAGCGACACAGTCCCGCGACGAGCACGCTTTTGCCCGCGTCGGACGTCGTACCGGCCACGAGCAGTCCGCCGCCCACGCCATGTCCCCCACTTCTGTCGGTCCCGACTGACATCATCCCTGTCATGGTCGACGCGCCCGCCACCGCAGTCCTGGTGCACAGCCCCTACCTCGGACCGGCGAGCCTGCGCCCGCTCGCGGGCGCGCTGGCCGCGCTCGGACACCCGGTCCTGTTGCTCGACCTGCGGGTGACCGTGAACGCGGCGCCCGTGCACCAGCGGCTGATCGGCTCGTTCGCGGACGCGGTCGAGGATTCGCTGGTGGAGGGCGAACTGGTGCTGGTCGGGCACAGCGGCGCCGGACCGTTGCTGCCCGCGTTCGCCGACGCGTTGGAGACGCCGGTGACGGGCCTGGTGTACCTGGACGCAGACCTGCCCACGCCCGGCCGCTCGTGGCGGGACGACGCGTCCGTCGCCGAGATGAACCGGCTGAAGTCGATCTCGCGGGACGGTCTGATGCCGCGCTGGGACCTGTGGTTCGCGCCCGAGGTACTGGCCGCGATGGTCCCGGACGTGCGGCAGTTGGAGGAGATCGCCGGCGAGGCGCCCGAGGTGGCGCTGGCGTTCCTCAAGGAGCAGCGCCCGTCCGTGGAGTGGTCCGGTCCGTCGACCTATGTGCGGTTGAGTGCCGCGTACGCCGACGCCGCGGCGAAGGCGAGGGCCGCGGGCTGGCCCGTCGTCGAACTCGACACTCACCACCTGGCCGCCGCGACCGCTCCGGACGAGGTCGCGGCGGCGCTGGTGCGCGTGCTCAGGGCAGGGTGAGGATCTCCGCGCCGTCGTCGGTCACGACGATCGTGTGCTCGAACTGCGCGGTCCAGCTCTTGTCCTTGGTGGTGACGGTCCACTTGTCCGGCCAGATGTCGTGCTCGATACCGCCGAGCGTGATCATCGGCTCGATGGTGAACGTCATGCCCGGCTCGATGATCGTGGGTACGTGCGGCGCGTCGTAGTGCAGCACGACCAGGCCGCTGTGGAACGTGCGTCCGATGCCGTGACCGGTGAAGTCGCGGACGACGCCGTAGCCGAAGCGGTTGGCGTACGCCTCGATGACGCGGCCGACGACGTTGAGTTGCCGACCGGGCTTGACCGCCTTGATCGCCCGCAGCGTCGCCTCGTGGGTGCGCTCGACCAGCAGCCGGTTCTCCTCGGTGACGTCGCCCGCGAGGAAGGTGGCGTTGGTGTCGCCGTGCACGCCGCCGATGAACGCGGTGACGTCGATGTTGACGATGTCGCCGTCCTCGATCACGGTCGAGTCCGGGATGCCGTGGCAGATCACCTCGTTGAGGGACGTGCAGCACGACTTGGGGAAACCGCGGTAGCCGAGCGTGGACGGGTACGCGCCGTGGTCGCAGAGGAACTCGTGCGCGACGGCGTCGATCTCGTCGGTGGTGACACCGGGGCGCACGGCCGCGCCCGCGGCCTGCAACGCCTGCGCGGCGAGCCGACCGGCCACGCGCATCGCCTCGATCACCTCGGGTGGTTGCACCCACGGGTCGGTGTTGCGACGGGGCTCCGGGCGGTCGACGTACTCGGGCCGCCCGATCTCGTCGGGAACCGGACGACGGGGGGACAGCACACCTGGTTTGAGCGCGGCACGCACGGACATACCCCACACAGTACGGCGCCCTGTGACCGCACGGACGCGGAGTGCCCGCGATGTGGCCGACCCGGTGCACACGCATTCGCCCGTGTCCCGAAGCCGTTACGTGAACGCCGTTGTGTCGCGGACGCGTGCGCGAAACCGGTCCGTGTCGCGGGTTCCGCGACACGGACGCGGTCGTGTCACCCCAGCGCGCGCAGGAACCGTCCGGTCGCCTCGAGGGCGGGCACGGACGAGTTCCCGTCCAGGACCAGCGTCGCGAACGCCACGTCACCCCGGTAGCCGACGAACCAACCGTGCGACCGTGTGCCGTCGCCGTACTGCGCGGTGCCCGTCTTGCCGCGCACGTCACCGAGACCGTTGAGCAGTTGCGCGGTGCCCACCTCGACGACCTCGCGCATCATCACGCGCAGCGGTTCGAGCACGGCGGGCGGCGGCGCGGTCGGCGTGTGGTCGGCCTTCACGTCACGCCCGCGCAACAAGGACGGAACCGGTACCGAGCCCTTCGCGACCGTGGCCGCGACGAGCGCCATGCCGAACGGACTGGCCAGCACCTTGCCCTGGCCGAACGCGTCCTCGGCGCGCTCGACGACGTCGGTGGCGGCGGGCACCGACCCGGTGATCGTGGTCAACGCCGGGATCTCGAAGTCGACCCCCAGTCCGAAAGAGTCGGCGGTCTTCGTCAGCCCGTCGGCCGGGTAGTCCACGGCGAGCTGCGCGAACGTCGTGTTGCACGAGTACGCGAACGCGGAGTGCAACGGGATCGTCCCCTTGTCGAACTCGTGGTCGTTGGGCACGACCCGTCGCCCGTCGATCGTCGTCTTGCCCGGACACGGCACGGGCACGTCCGCCGCCGTGCCGCCGGCCAACGCGTGCGCCGCCGACACGATCTTGAACGTGGACCCGGGCGCGAACCGGCCGGTCAACGCGATCGCGCCCTGCTCGTCGGCCGCCGCGTTCTGCGCGACCGCGAGGATCTCGCCGGTCGACGGCTGGATCGCCACGAGCATCGTCGCGCCGACCGACGACTCGACCGCGTCCTCGGCCGCGGTCTGCACCGCGCGGCTCAACCCGGTGGTCACCGCCTGCGCGGTCACGGGCTGCTGCTCGTAGAGGCTGTCGACCTCGTCGCCGCTCCCGTTCGCGGTGAACACCCGCACGCCCGCGCGCCCCTCGACGTCCTCCTCCACGAACTTGCGCACGGCCGGCAGCACCTGCGACGCGAACCCGCGCGACGGCGCCAGCAGGCTGGTCTGCGTGGTGAACCGCACGCCGGGCAACTCGTAGATCACCGGCTTCACGGTCTGGTAGTCGGCGTCGCGCAGGGCCGCGACCTGGTACACCTGCCCGGCCGCGGTCTTGCCGGCGCCGTCGACGATGGACTCGCGGGTGATCGCGGGGTCGATGGGGTTCAACGCGGTCGCGAGCGTGGTCGCGACCGCGGTCACGTCGCCGGCCTGCGTCGGGTCCAGCAACACCGACACGACCTGTTCGGGCGCGAGCAGTGCGGCACCGTCACGGTCGAGAACGGGTGCCAGCGACGCTTTCACTGGCGTAGCGGCCAATGTCTGCTGCGCGGCCAGCTTCGGATGCACGACCGACGGCACCCAGTGCACGCGCCAGTCGTCCTCTTCGCGACGCAGCTCGAACTTGGTCTGGTACTTCCACACGTGGTCGTGCCCGAAGTCCCACTCCAGCGCGGCGGTCGCCTCGGCGGTCGACGACTCGCCCGCGGACCGGACCTGCTCGACGGACCCGCGCACCCCGGCCGGTTTGAGCGCACCGCGCACCTTGTCCAGCAGGTCCTTGGCCGCGCCCGGATCGTCGGTCAGCGCGGCCGCGCCGGCCGTGTCGCCCGAGGCCAGTCTGGTGAGGAAGTCCCCCGCCACCTCGTCCGGGCCGGGTCGGGAGGAGAACAGCCCGCAACCGGCGACGACGAGCAGAGGTGCGACGACCAGGGCGAGCCTGCGCGTGATCACGGCACCGAGTATGCCCAACCGTCAGAACAGGACGGTCGCGTACCGCCCGACCTGGGTGAAGCCGATCCTGGCGTACGCGGCGCGCGCGGCGTCGTTGTAGCTGTTCACGTACAGCGAAGCGGTCCGCCCCAGACCCCTGACCAGGCGTTCGGCCACCGCTGCCGTGCCCGCGGCGCCGATGCCGCGACCACGTCGGTCCGGCCGCACCCACACGCCCTGGATCTGCCCGACCTTCGCCGACATGGCCCCGATCTCGGCCTTGAACACGACCTCGCCGCCCTCGAACCGGGCGAACGCGCGACCGCCCGCGATCAGTTCGGCGACCCGCGCCCGGTAGGACACGCCGCCGTCGTCCGCGCACGGGTCGACGCCGACCTCCTCGACGAACATCGCGACGGCGGCGGGCAGGTACCGGTCGAGTTCCTGCGGCCGGACCGGGCGCACCAGCGGGTCCGGAGTGATCGTGGTGGCACCGCCGAGCGCCATCAGCGGCTGGTCGGCACGCACTTCACGGGCCGGACCCCAGTCGGGCGCGAGTTCCTCCCACAGTCCGAGGACCTGCGCCGCGGGTCCGACGAGCGAGGAGCACATCCGGCCACGCCGCCGCGCACGGTCGGCGAAGCCGCGCAGGGCGGCGCCGTCACCGCTCAACGGGATCATGTTCGGTCCGGCGAAGCACAACGCGTCCGCCCGGCCGCCCCGCAGCGACCGAGGGTCGTACGCCCACATCTCCCCGCCCAGGCGCCACGGGTCGAGCCCGGCGACCTCGACCCGTGAGGCGACCATGCACGCGGCCACCGGGTCGGCCGCCAGCGCGGCGAGCACCCCCGGGAGGTCGCGTTCGTCGAGCACCCGCGCACCGGCCAACCTCAGCACGCCTCAAGCCTGCCAGACCGGACGCCGGAAGTGCGCTTCCACCACCCGCTCAGCCGACCGTCACCACCGGTTCACCCGCGGCGTCGTCGCCGATCTCCTCGGCCAGGCGCATGGCCTCCTCGATGAGCGTCTCCACGATCTTGTGCTCGGGCACGGTCTTGATCACCTTGCCCTTGACGAAGATCTGGCCCTTGCCGTTGCCCGACGCCACGCCGAGGTCGGCCTCGCGCGCCTCGCCCGGACCGTTCACGACGCAGCCCATGACGGCGACGCGCAGCGGCACCTCCATGCCCTCCAGACCGGCCGTGACCTGGTCGGCGAGCGTGTAGACGTCCACCTGGGCCCGGCCGCACGACGGGCAGGACACGATCTCCAGCTTGCGCGGGCGCAGGTTGAGCGACTGGAGGATCTGGTGGCCGACCTTGACCTCCTCGACCGGCGGCGCGGACAGCGACACCCGGATCGTGTCGCCGATGCCCCGGGCGAGCAGCGCGCCGAACGCGACCGAGGACTTGATCGTGCCCTGGAACGCCGGACCGGCCTCGGTCACGCCCAGGTGCAGCGGGTAGTCGCACTGTTCGGCGAGCATCTCGTAGGCGCGCACCATGACCACGGGGTCGTTGTGCTTCACGGAGATCTTGATGTCGTGGAAGTCGTGCTCGGCGAACAGCGACGCCTCCCACAGCGCCGACTCGACCAGCGCCTCGGGCGTGGCCTTGCCGTACTTCTCCAGCAGGCGTGGGTCGAGCGAGCCCGCGTTCACGCCGATGCGGATCGGCGTGTTGTGGTCGCGGGCCGCCTGGGCGATCTCCTTGACCTTGTCGTCGAACTTCTTGATGTTGCCTGGGTTCACGCGGACGGCGGCGCAGCCCGCCTCGATGGCCGCGAACACGTACTTCGGCTGGAAGTGGATGTCCGCGATGACCGGGATCTGGGACTTGCGGGCGATCGCGGGCAGCGCGTCGGCGTCGTCCTGCGACGGGCAGGCCACGCGGACGATGTCGCAGCCGGACGCGGTCAGCTCGGCGATCTGTTGGAGGGTCGCGTTCACGTCGGCGGTGAGCGTCGTCGTCATCGACTGCACCGACACCGGGAACTCGCTCCCGACGCCGACCGACCCGACCATGAGCTGGCGGGTCTTGCGCCGTTGCGACAGCACCGGCGGCGGCAATGCGGGCATACCGAGCAGCACGCCGTCAGTCATGGACGAACCTCTCTCACTGGAGCCTGATGGGGTTGACGATGTCGGCCGTGACGGTCAGCAGCGTGACCGCACCGCCGACGAAGATCACGAAGTAGGTCAACGGCAGCAGCCGGGTGTAGTTGACCGGCGCGCCGTCGGGCAGGCCACGCAGTTTGCGGACCCAGTTGCGCACCCGCTCGTAGAGGTTGACCGCGATGTGGCCGCCGTCCAGCGGCAGCAGCGGCAGCAGGTTGAACACGCCGACGAAGAAGTTCAGGCCGGCGAGCATGAACCAGAACAGCGGCCAGATGCCCTTCTCGACCGCCTCGCCGCCCAGGCGGCTGGCACCGACGACGCTGACCGGGCTGTCCGCGTCGCGTTCGCCGCCCGCGATGGCCTTGATCACGGCCGGGATCTTCTCCGGGAACTTGAGCAGGCCGTGCCAGGTGTTCTGGAACATCTGGCCGGTGAACTCGGTGGCGCCGCCGAACGCGGTGAGCGGCGTGTAGGTGAAGTCGGACTGGCGGACGACGCCGATCGCGCCGACCTCCTTCTTCTCCGTGTGGCCGTCCTGGTAGAGCAGCTCGCGGGTCACCCGGACGACGTCCGCGGTGAGCGTCAGCTCGGTGCCGTCGCGCTCGACGCGGAACTCGGTCGGGCCGGAGCGGTCACGGGTGGCCAGCTGCACGTCGGACCAGGTGGGCGTGTCCTTGCCGGCGACCGCGACGATCTCGTCGCCGACCTGGAACCCGGCCGCCTTGGCGGGTGCGGGCTCGCCGGGCTCGCACTTGTCGTCGGCGTTGGTCTGCACGCAGTCGCCGACCTCGGCGATGACGGGGGTGTCGGCGATGTTCTTGAGGCCCATCGTGGCGGCCATGACGTAGAGAACGACGAAACCGATGATGAAGTGCGTGATGGACCCGGCCGCGAGCACGATCACGCGCTTCCAGGTCTTCTGCCGGTAGAACGCGCGGGGCGCGTCCTGCGGCGAGACCTCCTCCAGCGCGGTCATGCCGGTGATCTCGCAGAACCCGCCGGCCGGGATGGCCTTGAGCCCGTACTCGGTCTCGCCCCGGCGGAACGACCAGATCCGGGGGCCGAACCCGATGAAGTACCGGGTGACCTTCATCCCGAACATCTTCGCGGTGGCGAGGTGCCCGAGTTCGTGCAGCGCGATCGAGATGCCGATGAGCACGGCGAACAGCAGGATGCCCAAGAAGTAGGCCACGTCAGTTCCTTCCCGATCCCACCGAAGTGGCCACCAGTTCCCGCGCCCGCGCGCGGGCCCATTCCTCGGCCGCGAGCACCTCGGCGACGTCGGCGGGCTCGTGCGCCCACCCGTCGGCCTCGGCCAGCACCCGGTCCACGGTGTCGACGATGGTCGTGAAGGCGGTGCCGTCGGCGAGGAAGACCGCGACCGCCTCCTCGTTGGCCGCGTTGTACACCGCCGGGAGGCAACCGCCCGCCGTGCCGGCCTGTCGGGCCAGCCGCACGGCGGGGAAGGTCTCGTCGTCCAACGGCTCGAACGTCCACGCCGTCGCCTTGTCGAAGGTACACGCGGGCGTGTCGGCCGGGAGGCGGTCCGGCCAGGCCAGACCCAACGCGATGGGCAGTCGCATGTCCGGCGGACTGGCCTGGGCGAGCGTCGACCCGTCGGTGAACGTGACCATGGAGTGCACGATCGACTGGGGGTGCACGGCCACGTCGATGCGGTCGTAGGGCACGCCGAACAGCAGGTGCGCCTCGATGACCTCGAGCCCCTTGTTGATCAGCGTCGCGGAGTTGACGGTGATCACCGGGCCCATGTTCCAAGTGGGGTGGGCGAGCGCGTCGGCCGCGGTCACGCCGTCGAGTTCGGCGCGCGTCCGGCCGCGGAACGGACCGCCGGACGCGGTGAGCACGAGCCGTGCGACCTCGTCGGCCCGGCCGCCGCGCAGGCACTGGTGCAGTGCCGAGTGCTCGGAGTCGACGGACACGATCTGGCCGGGCTTGGCCGCCCTGAGCACGAGCGGACCGCCCGCGACCAGCGATTCCTTGTTGGCCAGGGCGAGCGTGGCGCCGGTGGACAGGGCGTGCAGCGTCGGTTCGAGGCCGATGGACCCGGTGATGCCGTTGAGCACGACGTCGGCGGGGGTCGAGTCGATGAGGTCGACCACGGCCGACGGCCCGATCAGGAGGCGCGGGAGCTTGAAATCACCACGTGGGTACCCACGCTTCTGCGCCTCGGCGTAGAGGGCGAGCGTGAGGTCCTCGGCGGCCGTCGCACGGGCCAGCGCCACGGCGGGCGCGGCGAAGTCGAGGACCTGCCGCGCGAGCGCGCCGGGGTCGGCACCGCCCGCCGCGAGCCCGGCGACGGTGAAGCGGTCACGGTTGGCGGCGATGACGTCGAGGGCCTGCGTGCCGACCGATCCGGTCGAACCGAGGACGAGGACGCTGCGTGGAGTGCTCATCGCGGCCCATTGTTCCGGAAGGGGTCCGAAAGCCGGCACGCGCGGTACCCCGCCACATAACAGAATGATAACGCACGAGTGACATCACTCGATCGTGGGCATTCCTCGATCAAGCGCCCTGCGGGACCGAACCGCGGCGGCCCACACGAAGGAGAGGCCCGTGGGGATCCTGAGCTGGATCATTCTCGGACTGATCGCCGGTGCCATCGCCAAGGCCATCATGCCCGGTCGCGACCCCGGCGGCATCATCATCACCATACTGCTGGGCATCGTCGGCGCGGTGGTCGGCGGTTTCGTCGGCCAGGCGCTGTTCGGCTCCGACATCGGCTCGTTCTTCGACCTGAGCACGTGGCTGCTGGCCATTCTCGGCTCGTTGATCGTGCTCGGCATCTACCGTGCGGTGACCGGTCGCCGGTCGCACGCGTAACCCCGCGTACACCTTCGTGCCCCGCCACCGCACGGTCGGCGGGGCGCGTTCGTGTGATCAGCCTGCCAACCCGGCGTCCCGCGCCAGCAGTGCCGCCTGGACGCGGTTGGTCAGCCCGAGCTTCGCGAGCAGCCGGCTGACATAGGTCTTCACGGTGGCCTCGCTCATGTGCAGCCGCTGGCCGACGTCGGCGTTGGACATGCCCAGCCCCAGCAGCGAGAGCACCTCCACCTCACGGTCGGTCAGGCCCTGGACCTGGCGCATCGCCTCCTGCCGGCGCGGCTGCCCGACCTGGGCGACCATGCCGACGACCCGACTGGTGACCATCGGCGACAGGTACGCCTCGCCGCCGTACACCGCGCGCACCGCCCGCAGCAACTCCTCCGGCGCGGAGTCCTTGAGCAGGAAACCCGCCGCACCGTCGGACAGCGCGCGCACGATGTTGTCGTCCTCGCCGAACGTCGTGAGCACCACCACCCGCACCGAGGGCGCGACCGACCGCAACTCCCGTGCGGCGGCCAACCCGTCGAGCCGGGGCATGCGGATGTCGAGGACCGCGACGTCCACCCGACGCTCCAACGCGATCCGCACGGCCTCGCGACCGTCGCCCGCCTCGGCGACGAGTTCGATGTCGTCGGCGGTGCCGAGGATCGCCTTGATGCCCGCGCGCATCAACGGCTCGTCGTCGGCGATCAGGACCCGGATCAACGTTCACGACCTTTGCAGATGGGTGTTCTTCTCGATCAGCTTGCCGTCCGCGAAGCAGAAGCGCACGACCTTCGCCCCGCGCGCGGTGAACGTCTGCTCGTCCGCTACGCGGTACACGCACTTGGCCCCCTCGGGCTCCGGCGGCGCCTGCGACCGCAGGTCGCCCAGCGGCGGGTCGACACCGCCCGGGAGCCTGCCCATGACGTCCGCCTCCGACTGCCCGACGGTCACCGAGTCGTACAGGTCCCGGTTCACGACCTTGCTCACCGGTTGCGCACCGAGCCACGTGTACCCGCCGACGACCACGACGACGACCACGCCCGCCAACAGGATCGACCCGACGCCCGCCCACTGGCGGACGCGGTCGGTCCGGTTGCGCGCGCCGCGCGGCGCCTCGTCGGCGGGTTCGTCGGCGTCGGCCGCCGCGGTGTCCTCGTACGGCAGCACCGCGGCGATCCGGAACCCACCCGCCGGGGTGTCGCCGACGTGCAGCATGCCGCCCGCGAGCCGGACCCGTTCGCCGAGCCCGATCAGACCGAACCCGCTGCTCGCCGCGGGCGGTCGTGACCGGGACGGGTTGTTGCGCACCTCGACGACGAGCGCGTCCGGCTCGTACTTCACGGTCACCTGGACGCCCGCGCCCGGCGCGTGCTTGCTGGCGTTGGTCAGGCCCTCCTGCGCGATCCGGTACGCCGCGTGGCTCACCTTCGCGGGCAGCGGCACGGCCGACCCGCCGCGCACCAGGCTCACCCGCACGCCCGCCTGGCGGGCGCCGTCGACCAGTTCGTCGATCGCGTCGACCGTGCGCCGGCCGCCTTCGTCGTCCTCTGGCAGGTCACGGCGCAGCACGCCGATCACGCCGCGCAACTCCTCCATGGCGGTGAGCGCGGCACCACGCAACACCATGACGGCTTCGCGTTGCCTTTCGCTCAACTCCGGGTCGAGAGTGAGCGCGCCGGCGTGCACGGAGATCAGGCTGAGCCGGTGCCCGAGGCTGTCGTGCATGTCCTGGGCGATCCGGTTGCGCTCCCGAAGTCGCACCTGACGCGTGACCATGCGCCGTTCGCGGTCGACGCGCTCTTCCCGTTCCTGGAGCGCGGCGACGAGCGCGTTGCGTTGCGCGGCGTACCGGCCGATCAGGAACGGCAGCACGATCACCATGCAGTACACGGTGAGCATGACCCACGAGTTGAGCGGACCGGACAGACCGGGCGCCGACCACTCCCACACCAGGATGTAGAGCGCGAGGGCGAACGTCGCGGTCTGCAACGCGCGCTGCCACGTGACGATCCGGTACCCGGCCGCGTAGGCGAGCATGATCACCAACGAGATGCCGCCGCAGTCGGCGAAGAACACCAGCCACGTGCCGACCAGTAAAGACAGTGCCGGGAACAGCAGCCGCGACAGGTACAGGGCGATGAACGCCGCCCCGATGCCCGCCGACGCCCACCCGCCGGCACCGAGGTCGTCGGCGATCCACCCCGGCCACACGTCGAGGCCGACGATCACCAGCACGCCGAGCACTTCACGCAGCACACGCATCCGCGTGGCCGTGCGGAGTCGTTCGACGTGCATGCGCACGAACGTCGCCGGTGCCTCACGAAGGTCGGGCATCTCGGCGCGCAGGTGTTCCAGCACGAACGTCACACCGGCCAACGGTAGGTCAAGACGCCGAGGTCACGCGGCGGTCGTTGGTCGCCACCGACGCCGACGAAAGTTGACGGGCCCGCCATGCGGCCACCGCCACGCCCGCGACCAGCAACGCGGCACTCACCCCGACCATGAGCGTGGACAACGCCACGACCTCCGGCGACACGCCGCGCTTGCTCGCCTGCGCGTACACGTGCACCGGCAGCGTCGTCGACCCGACGCCGGTCAGGTAGCTCGACGTGACCACGTCGTCGAACGACAGCAGGAACGCGAACGCGCCACCCGACACGACCGCGGGGGCCAGGAACGGGAACGTCACCGTGCGGAACGCGGTGAACGGTCCCGCGCCCAGGTCCGCGGCGGCCTCCTCCAACCGGGGATCGGCGCCCGCGAGCCGGGACCGCACCACGACCACCACGAAGCTCAACGAGAACGCCACGTGCGCCGCCAGCAGCGCACCGAACCCGAGCGGGATGCCCACGAGCTTCACGCAGAACCCCAGCATCGCGACGCCGAGCACGACCTCGGGCACCACAAGCGGCAGCCCGAGCAGCACCGTCCACACACCGCGTCCGGGAAACGCACGACGCAACCCGAGCGCGGCGAGCGTGCCGACCACCGTCGCGATCACCGCGCTCGACGCCGCGAGCCGCACCGTGAGCGCCAACGCGTCGAGCACGCGGTCGTCGTCGAACAGCTCCGCGTACCAGCGCGTGGAAAACCCGCCGAGCCGGCTGATCGACCTCGACTCGGTGAACGACACGAGCGCGAGCCAGCCGATCGGCAGGTACAGGAACAGGAACACCAGCGCCGTCACGGCGCCGAGCACCCACGGCCGCCGGGTCACAGCACCTCCTCGCCGCGCCGGCCGCGCACCACCAACGCGACCACCACGAGCAGCAGCAGGAGTACGGCCATCGCCGAGCCGAGCGGCCAGTTGTTGCCGCCCCGGAACTGGTCGTCGATGACGCTGCCGAACGTCGACTGGTCCACGCCGCCCAGCAGGCGTGGCGTGACGAAGTCGCCCGTCGCGGGCACGAGCACCAGCAACGACCCCGCGACCACGCCGGGCATGACCCCCGGCAGCACGACCCGGAAGAACGTGGAGACCTGCGCGTGCCCGAGGTCATAGGACGCCTCGACCTGCCGGAAGTCGAACCGCTCGCACGCCGCGTACAGCGGCAGCACCATGAACGGCAGGAACCCGTAGGTCAGGCCCAGCACGACCGCGCCGTGGGTGAGCAGGAACCCGCCGTCGCGCCCGAGGCCGATCACGCCGAGGGCCCGGTCGACCAGGCCGTCGTCGTCCAACAGCGCTTTCCACGCGTAGATGCGGGCCAGGTAGCTCGACCAGAACGGCACGAGCACGGCGGCCAGCAGCACGTTGCGCCACCGGCCGGCGTGCCGGGCCAGGAACCAGGCGAGGGGGAAGCCGAGCAGCAGGCACAGCGCCGTGGTCGTGCCCGCGTACGCGAGCGTGCGAGCGAAGATCGGCAGGAACGCGGGGTCGAGCGCGGTCGTGTACGCGTCCACCGTCCACGGCAGCACGACCCGCGCCACGCCGGTGTCGCGCGTGGCGAAGCTGAACTGCACCACGAGACCGAGGGGCGCGAGCAGGAACAGGCCGAGCCACAGGCCGGTCGGCGTCAGCAGACCGGTCGCGACGAGCCACCGCGGCCGACTCACCCGGTCTTGACCCTGGTCCAGGCGTCGGCGTACCGCGCCTCGACCTCGACACCGAGGTCCTTGGTGAACGGCAGCTTCGCCAGCCGCTCCGGCGGCGGGTAGACGAGCGGGTCGTCGAGCAGTCCGCGGTCGATGAACGGCTTGGCCGCCTCGTTGGGACTGCCGTAACGGACCGCGTTGGCGAGTGCCGCGCCGACCTCGGGCTTGAGCACGTGGTCGACGAACCGGTGCGCGTTCTCCGCGTGCGGCGCGTCCTTGGGCACAACCAGCAGGTCCACGTAGGACAGTCCGCCCTCGGCCGGGATGACGTAGGCCAGGTCGGGGTTGGTCGCGCGGGCCTGGAACGCGTCACCCGAGTACGCCTGCGCGAGCGGCACCTGGCCGCCGGTCAGCGGCTCGATCACGTCCGAGGTGATCTGGCCGAGCTTCTTCTTCAGGTCCAGCAGCACCCGGACCGCCTCGTCGATCTCGGCCGCCGACGTGGTGTTGGGGTCGTGACCGGCCTTGAGCAGGCCGACGGCCAGCCCGTCGCGGGCCTCGTCGAGGATCGTGCTGCGGCCCTGGGCGGCGGCCAGGTCGTAGGCGGAGAAGCCCGTGACGTCGGTGCCGAGCGCGGCCTTCGAGTACGCGAGCCCGGTCGTGCCCCAGGCCCACGGCACCGAGTACCTGTTGCCGGGGTCGTAGTCGGCCTCGGTGAACCGGCGTCCGAGGTTCTTCAGGTTCGGGATCAGGTCGTGGTCGAGCGGCTGGAGCAGGCCGGCGCGCAGGAACCGGCGCAGGAAGTTGTCGCTGGGCACGACGAGGTCGTAGCCCGCCGCACCGGACGCGATCTTGGCTTCCATCTCGTCGTTGGTGCTGAAGTTGTCGTACGTGACCTCGATGCCGGTCACGGCCGTGAACCCGGACAGCGTGTCCGGCGCGATGTAGTCGGTCCAGTTGTAGAAGTTGAGCTTCTTCTCGTCCCGGGCGTTGGTCGCCTTGGCCGGGGCATCCGCGGTGGTCGTCGCGCTCGGCGCCTGGCCGACGCCGCACGCGCCGGCAGCGGCCAACGCGAAGAACGCGGTGGACCGGAACAGGTTCCGGCGCGTCACGCCGCCGTCCCACAGCCGGGCGATCCGCACGGGCTCAGTCATCGGTCCCTCCCAACAACACGGTGAACTCGGGGTCCCACGCGACCCGGACGGGCTGTCCGGGCGAACCGGCGTCGTCGACGCGCCGGGTGTTCTGCACGAACGCGACCAGCGCGTCGCCGCCGGGCACGTCGACCACGTACTGCGTCGACGACCCGGTGTAGACGACGTCGCGGACCGTGCCGGTGAACTCGCACCAGCCGGTCGGCACCTCATCGTCGACGCCGTGCAGGTGCACCTTCTCCGGGCGCACGGTGGCGGCCACGCGGTCGCCGTGCGCGAACGGCGTGCCCAGCGGCACGCGCAGCCGGGTCATGCCGGGCGCGGTCAGCTCGACCCAGCGTCCGTCCACACCGGACACGTGCGCGTCGAGGATGTTGGACGTGCCGATGAAGCCGGCCACGAACCGGGTCGCGGGGCGTTCGTACACGTCCTCCGGGTACCCGACCTGCTCCAGCCGACCGGCGTTCATGACCGCGATCCGGTGCGAGAGGACGAGCGCTTCCTCCTGGTCGTGCGTGACGTAGAGGAAGGTGGTGCCGACCTCACGCTGGATGCGCATCAGCTCGATCTGGAGTTCTTTGCGCAGCACGGCGTCGAGTGCGCCCAGCGGTTCGTCGAGCAGCAGCAGGCGCGGACCGGCCGCCAGTGCGCGGGCGATGGCGACGCGTTGCTGTTGGCCGCCCGAGAGCTGCGCGGGGCGGCGTTTCGCGAACGTGCCCAGACGCACCAGGTCGAGGTGCTCGCCGACGGTTTTGCGCAGGTCCGCACCACGCACGCCCTTGCGCTTGAGGCCGTACGCGACGTTGTCCCACACGGTCATGTGCGGGAACAGGGCGTAGGACTGGAACACGGTGTTCACGTCGCGCCTATAGGGCGGCACGCCCACCATGTCGACGCCGTCGAGTTCGATCCGCCCCGCGTCCGGGTGCTCGAACCCGGCGATCATCCGCAACAGCGTCGTCTTGCCGCAGCCGGACGGGCCGAGGACGGAGAAGAACTCGCCTTCGTGGACCCGCAGCGTGAGGTCGTCCACGACGGTCTGGTCGGCGAAGCGCTTGGTCACCCCGGACAGACCCGCCTCCACCGGCGCGTACGTGTCGGGGGTTCGTCCCTGTGCCGGACGGAAGCCCGGTTCGGTCACCTCGTCGCCTTCCAGGCAGGACGTGACCCGCCGGCGGTGGCGGGGCGCGACGCCGACGCGCGCGAGGGCCGAGGGTAGACGCGATCACGGTGCCGCGCACCTCACGTCTCGCGTGGTCGCGCCGTGTGCGACGATTGCCGCGTCTTCGAAAGTGATCGGGAGCAGGAAGGTCGTGCGCTGTGTCCTCGTCCTCTGAGCCGCGTCCGGCGGTCGACACCCACGACGAGCCGTCCGCCGCGTGGGGCTGGCACGGCACGTTCCCCAAGGGCATCCGGATCGCGGGCTGGCTGTCGGTGCTGGCCACGTTCAGCCTGCTGATCGGCAACCACCACGGGCGGACCGAAGACCTGTACATCGTCGCGTTCGGCGGCGGCATGGCGATCCTGCTCATCTGGGAGCAGGTGCGCAGCCGCACGTCGTGGCGCCGCAAGTAGTTCTGTCCCGGAGATACGGGCGGATGTCCACATTCGCCCGTTCGGGTCAGCCCGGTCCCAACTGTCGGACGTCGGTTGCGCGCATGCGCATGGGTCGATTGGCTCAGTGCCGCGCGCGCACCTCCCGTCGTCACTTCAGAACAGGACCAACGCCATGTCCGTCACGGACGAGCTTCTGGCGAACAACGCCGCCTACGCCGAGCAGTTCAGCGGGCCGCTCCCGCTGCCGCCGGCCAAGCACGTCGCGGTCGTCGCGTGCATGGACGCGCGCCTCGACGTGTACCGCATCCTCGGGTTGAACGAGGGCGAGGCGCACGTCATCCGCAACGCGGGCGGCGTGGTGACCGAGGACGAGATCCGGTCGCTGGCCATCAGCCAGCGCCTGCTCGGCACCCGCGAGATCATCCTGATCCACCACACCGACTGCGGCATGCTGACGTTCACCGACGACCAGTTCAAGCGGTCGATCCAGGACGAACTCGGCATCAAGCCCTCGTGGGCCGCCGAGGCGTTCCCCGACCTGGACGAGGACGTGCGCCAGTCGATCAAGCGCATCCGCGACAACCCGTTCGTGCCGGTGAAGGACTCCGTGCGCGGCTTCGTGTTCGACGTCGCGACCGGAAAGCTCAACGAGGTCGTCTGACCCTGTGACGGGCGGGCCCGCGTGAGGCCCGCCCTCACCCCTCGGCGGCCAGCTGCCCGCAGGCGGCTGCGATCTCCTGGCCGCGCGTGTCCCGCACGGTGCACGCCACGCCCTGCGCCTCGACCCGGCGGACGAACTCGCGTTCGACCGGCTTGGGCGAGGCGTCCCACTTCGACCCCGGCGTGGGGTTCAGCGGGATCACGTTCACGTGCACGAGCTGCCCGAGGTGCTTGCGCAGCACCTTGCCGAGCAGGTCGGCACGCCAACCCTGGTCGTTGATGTCGCGGATCAGGGCGTACTCGATCGACACCCGACGTCCGGTCTTGTCGGCGTAGCCGCGCGCGGCCTCCAGGACCTCGGCGACCTTCCACCGCGTGTTGACCGGCACGAGCGTGTCGCGCAACTCGTCGTCCGGGGTGTGCAGCGACACCGCCAGCCGGACCTGGAGACCCTCGTCGGTGAGCTTGCGGATCGCGGGCACGAGGCCGACTGTCGACACGGTCACCGACCGCTGCGAGATGCCCAGGCCCGCCGGCGCCGGGTCGCAGATGCGGTGCACGGCCTCGACCACGCGCTTGTAGTTGGCCAGCGGCTCGCCCATGCCCATGAACACGATGTTCGACAGTCGGCCGGGGCCGCCGGGCAGTTCGCCGTCACGCATGGCCGCCGCGCCCCGCCGCACCTGGTCCACGATCTCGGCGGTGGACAGGTTGCGGGTCAGCCCGGCCTGGCCGGTGGCGCAGAACGGGCACGCCATGCCGCAGCCGGCCTGGCTGGAGATGCACAGCGTGGCCCGGTCGGGGTAGCGCATGAGGACGCTCTCGACCAGCGTGCCGTCGTGGGCGCGCAGCAGCGTCTTGCGGGTCGTGCCGCCGTCGGCCTCGACGCTGCGCAACTCGGTCCACAGGGTCGGCATCAGGTCGGCGACCAGGCGCGACCGGCTCGCGGCCGGGATGTCGGTCATCTCGTCGGGGTCGACGGCCAGGCGGCCGAAGTAGTGGTTCGACAGCTGCGCGGCGCGGAACGGCTTCTCGCCGAGCGCGGCGACGGCCTCCCGGCGCTGGTCGGCGGTGAGGTCGGCGAGGTGGCGCGGCGGCAGGCCGCGCTTGGGCGCGTCGAAGACAAGAGGGAGCGCAGTCATGGCCGCTCCAGTGTCCCACGTCGCCCCGACCTGATTGACCGTTGCATCGCGATACATTCCGATATATCGTCGACCTGTCACAACCGATCGACGACAGGAGTGAACGATGTTCTCCCACTTCGACAGGCCCCAGCGACGTCACCACCGCGACCGCGGCTTCGGCGATCCCCGCGGTGGCTTCGGCGGCGGCTTCGGGCCGTTCCGCCCGCCGATGCCGCCCCAGCCGCCGGAACCACCGGAGTTCTTCGGCCGAGGCGGTCCGGGGCGGGGCGGACGACGCGGCGGACGTCAGCGCAAGGGCAACGTGCGCGTCGCCGTGCTCGCACTGCTCGCGGAACGCGAGATGCACGGCTACGAGATGATCCAGGAGATCGGTCGCCGCACCGACGGCCTCTGGCGGCCCAGCCCCGGCTCGGTCTACCCGACGCTGCAGCTGCTGGCCGACGAGGGACTGGTCTCCTCCAGCGAGGAGGCGGGCGGCAAGAAGCTGTTCTCCCTCACGGAGACCGGCCGGGCCGAGGCGGCCAAGTTCGAGGGCGCGCCGCCGTGGCAGCAGGTCACCGACGACATCGACGACCACGCCATGAAGCTGCACACCGCGTCGGGCCACCTCGCGTCCGCGTTGCGGCAGATGGCTCACGCCGGCACGCGTGAGCAGAAGACGCGGGCGATCGAGATCGTCAACGAGGCCCGCCGCCAGCTCTACGCGATCCTCGGTGAGATCGACGTCGAGGAGGACACGGACGACTGACCGCGCAGCAGACCCGTCGGCTTCACCCGGGTGTGCACGCGGTAGCCCACTTCGAACGACAGGCCGGGCGTGCGGGCGATCGCGCGCTCGGCCACCTTCGACGAGAACTCGATCCGCAAAACGGACTCCAGCTCCGCACGGCGTTCGAAGCGCCACAACGCGCGCACGCGTGTCAACGTAAAGCCCTCCGTGTCGAAGAACGCTTCGACGACACGTGGGTCGTATCGCGGCTCGTCCGCGCAAAGCCACGGACCGTACGGCTCCGCGAGCCCGTCGAGGTCGACGATCGCGAGCACGCCACCGGGTCGGAGCACGCGGTCCGCCTCACGTATCCCCGGCTCGCACCCAGGACCGAAGAAGTACGCGGTGCGTGCGTGTACCAGATCCGCGCACGCGTCCGGTAACGGCAACCGTTGCGCTCCCCCGGTCAGCACCCGCGCGTTCGCCACGTCCGCGACACGGGCACGCGCGCGTTCCACCAACGGTGGATGCGGCTCGACGCCGACGACACCGCGCGCGTCACGGGCGAAGTACGGGAGGTGGAAGCCGTCACCGCACCCGACGTCGACCACGTCGCGCCCGGCCCAGTCGTACGTGGACCGCAGCCGTGCCCAGATCTCGCCGTCCACGTCCTGCGCGCGGTTCTCGACCTCGTACACCTCCGGCCAGTGCCAGATGTTCGGGCTGGGCAACACCTCGGCCGAACGCACGGCGGCCCACGCGGCACGGACTAGTCCCTTCACGGGACGACTGTAGAGCCGTAGCGTGATCCAGAAGAACGACCAGGGCAGGAGGTACTCCGGTGTCGATCGTCCCCCACTCACCGGCACCCGCCGCTCCGGTGCACGGCGCACCGTGCTGGGTGGACCTGGCCACCGCCGACCCCCAGGCCACGCTGGACTTCTACGCCGGGCTGTTCGGCTGGCTCTACGTGGTGAGCGAGGGACGTACGCTCGCACTCGTCGACGGTCTGCCGGTGGCCGAACTGGTCCAAGCCGAGGCGCAGAGCGCGTGGACGCTGTACCTGAACACGCCGCACACCCGTGCGACGGCGGACAAAGCGCTCTCGTTGGGCGGCACGATCCTGACCGAACCGACCGACCTGACCACCGTGATCGGCGACCCGAGCGGCGCGATCACCGGGTTCCGGCACGTGACGCCCGACTGGGAGTTCGGCACCGACGGGCACGGCGCGTTCGCGTACGCGGAGCTGAACACCCGGGACGGTGACGCGGCCGACGCGTTCTTCCACGAGCTGTGCGGGTTCGAGGTCACCCAGATCGGCGACGGTCAAGCCGTCGACTACACGACGTGGGCGATCGAGGGCGACACCGTGCTCGGCCGTCAGCGCATGGGTGCGGCGTTCGCGCCGGAAACCCCGCCGCACTGGATGGTGTACTTCACCGCCGCGCCCGAGATCGGCACCGACTCGGTGGCCCGTCGCGCCCTGGAACTCGGCGGACGGGTCACGATCGAGCCTTACGACACGCCGTTCGGGCGGGTCACGGTCGTGGCCGACCACGCGGGGGCGGTGTTCTCCGTGCTCGACCCGACCCGCGTCACGCCACTGGCCGACGACGAGATCGGCGCCGAGGTCGACGACCCGTTCGACGACTGAACGGGTCGTCCTCGCACGTCACGCGGGCACGAACAGATCCAGCAGCAGCCACGCCACCACGGCCGAGGGCAGCAGCGAGTCCATCCGGTCCATGAGACCGCCGTGCCCGGGCAGCAGCGTGCCCATGTCCTTGATCCCGAGATCGCGCTTGATCAGCGACTCGACCAGGTCACCGGTCGTCGCGGTGACCACCAGGGCGGCGCCGAACAACACTCCCTGCCACCACTGGCCGTCGAGCATGAGGCCGACCGTGAGCGCTCCGCCGATCATGCCCGCCGCCAGCGAGCCGGCGAAGCCCTCCCAGGACTTCTTCGGACTGATCTTCGGCGCCATGGGGTGCCGGCCGAAGAACACGCCCGCCGCGTAGCCGCCCGTGTCGGACAGCACCACGCCGATCAGGAACGCCAACACCCGGTACACGCCGTCCTCGGGCGCCACGAGCATCACCGCGAACGACGCGAACATCGCCACGTACGCGACCGTGAACACGGACGCGGTGACGTCGCGCAGGTAGCCCTCGGAACCGTCCTTGAGCCGCCAGATCAGGCACACCAGCAGGGTCACGACGAACGCGGTGAGCATGCCGCCGCGTTCGTAGGGCCACGCCAGCCACACCACCGCCTGGCCGCCGAGCAGCGCGGGCACCATCGTGACGTTGATGCCGGCACCACGCCGCAGCGCACCCGCCAGCTCGTACATCGACACCGCGACCGCGACCGCGACGACGGGTACGAACAGCTGCCGGATCGTGAACAGCGAGACGAGGATGACCGCGCCGAGGCCGACGCCGACCGTGATGGCAGCGCGCAGGTCGCGACCCGCGCGTGACGCGCCCTTCGGGGCGGACTCGGCCGCGCCCTGCTCACCACCGGCTGACACCTGTGCTCCCATCACGACCCGCCGACAGCTCAGACTTCGAGCAGTTCGGCTTCCTTGTGCTTGACCAGCTCGTCGACCTGGTGGACGTACCTGCCCGTGACGTTCTCGAGTTCCTTCTCCGCGCGGGCGACCTCGTCCTCGCCGGCCTCGCCGTCCTTGACCAGGCGGTCGAGCGTCTCCTTGGCCTTGCGGCGGACGCCGCGGATGGAGACCCGGGCGTCCTCGCCCTTGGACTTGGCGACCTTGACCATCTCGCGCCGGCGTTCCTCGGTGAGCTGCGGGAACACCACGCGGATGACGGAACCGTCGTTGCCCGGGTTCACCCCGAGGTCCGAGTCGCGGATGGCCTTCTCGACCGCGTTGAGCTGGCTCGCGTCATAGGGCTTGACGACGGCCATGCGCGGCTCGGGGACGGAGATGCTCGCGAGCTGGTTCAACGGGGTCGGCGACCCGTAGTAGTCGACGACGATACGGGAGAACATCGACGGCGCCGCACGGCCCGTGCGCACCGAGGACAGGTCCTCCTTCGCCACCGACACCGCTTTTTCCATCTTCTCCTCGGCTTCGAGGAGGGTCTCGTCGATCACGGCAGACTCCCTTGGTGTGCGAAGTTCGATCGAATCCCAGCAGGTTCAGTACGACGGGCGGCCGCCGGGGGTGCTCACCAGCGTCCCGATCTTCTCACCGCGGACGGCCCGTGCGATGTTCCCCTCGGTGAGGAGGTTGAACACCATGATCGGCATGAGGTTGTCCATGCACAGGCTGAACGCCGTCGCGTCGGCCACGTTGAGGCCGCGTTCCAGCACCTCGCGGTGGGTGATGTGGTCGAACATCTGCGCGTCGGGGTCGATCCTGGGGTCCGCGGTGTAGATGCCGTCGACGGCCTTGGCCATCAGGACGATCTCGCAGCCGATCTCCAACGCACGCTGCGCGGCCGTGGTGTCGGTGGAGAAGTAGGGCATGCCGGCGCCGCCGCCGAAGATCACCACGCGGCCCTTCTCCAGATGGCGCATGGCCCGACGCGGGATGTAGGGCTCGGCGACCTGGCCCATGGTGATCGCGGTCTGCACCCGGGTGTCGATGCCGTGTTCGCGTTCGAGGAAGTCCTGGAGCGCGAGGCAGTTCATGACGGTGCCGAGCATGCCCATGTAGTCGGCCCGACTGCGGTCCATGCCGCGCTGCTGGAGTTCCGCGCCGCGGAAGAAGTTGCCGCCGCCGATGACGACGGCGATCTGGACCCCGGTCCGCACGACGGCGGCGATCTGCCGGGACACGGTCTGCACGACGTCCGGGTCGACGCCGACCCCGCCGCCGCCGAACATCTCGCCGCCCAGTTTGAGCATCACCCGGCGGTAACCGTCGGCCGGGTCGTGGTCTGCCTCTGCGCTCACAGGTCCTCCTCTGGACACGGAAAAGGCGGGGTTGCCGTGGTTGCGCAACCCCGCCCTCACCCTGATCAGGCTTCGCCGACCTCGAAGCGGGCGAACCGGGTCACGGTGACCCCGGCCTCGTCCAGCACGGCCTTGACGGACTTCTTCGACTCGGTGACCGACGACTGCTCCAGCAGGACGACGTCCTTGAAGAAGCCGTTCACCCGGCCCTCGACGATCTTGGGCAGGGCGGCCTCGGGCTTGCCCTCCTCGCGGGAGGTCTCCTCGGCGATGCGGCGCTCGTTGGCGACCACGTCGGCCGGGACCTCGTCACGGGTCAGGTAGCGCGGGCGCATCGCGGCGATCTGCATGGCGGCACCGCGCGCGGCGTCCTCGCTGTCACCGGTGTACTCGACCACGACACCGACCGCGGGCGGCAGGTCGGCGGCACGGCGGTGCAGGTAGGTGGTCACCTTGCCGTCGAAGACGGCGACCTTGGCCAGCTCCAGCTTCTCGCCGATCTTGGCGGACAGCTCCTGGACGACGGCGTCGACGGTCCGGCCGTCGAGGTCGGCGGCCTTGAGCGCCTCGGCGTCGGCCGGGCGGGTCGCCTTGGCGACGGCCACGATCCGGGCGGCGAGGTCCTGGAAGTCGGAGTTCTTGGCGACGAAGTCGGTCTCGCAGCGCAGCTCGACGACGACACCGTCCTCGGCGGCGACGAGGCCGTTCGAGGTAGTGCGTGCGGCGCGCTTGTCGACGTCCTTCGCACCCTTGATGCGCAGGATCTCGACCGCCTTGTCGAAGTCGCCGTCGGTCTCCTCGAGCGCCTTCTTACAGTCCATCATGCCCGCGGCGGTCAGCTCGCGCAGCCGCTTCACGTCAGCGGCGGTGTAGTTCGCCATCGTGCGATTTCCGTTCCTTCTACGGTGCGTGTACGCGTCTGTGCGCACGCCGCGCCCACCGGATGCAGAGGTGGGACGCGGCGTGCGGCGCAATCAGGACTGGACGGTCTCGGAGCCCGCGGCGGGCGCCTCGGCTGCCGGAGCCTCGGCGTTGACCAGCAGGTCCTGCTCCCACTCCGCGAGCGGCTCACCCGTGCCCGGCTCGGGCTTCTCCGCGCCGCCACCGCCGGCGTTGCCGGTGCGGACGCCGGAACGGGCCATCAGGCCGGCGGCAGCCGCCTCGGCGACGACCTTGGTCAGCAGCGCGGCCGAGCGGATCGCGTCGTCGTTGCCCGGGATCGGGTAGTCGACCTCGTCCGGGTCGCAGTTGGTGTCGAGGATCGCGACGATCGGGATGTTGAGCTTGCGCGCCTCGCCGACCGCGATGTGCTCCTTCTTGGTGTCCACGATCCACACGGCGCTGGGCACCTTGGACATGTCGCGGATACCGCCAAGCGTGCGCTCCAGCTTGTCCTTCTCGCGGTTCATCATCAGGATTTCCTTCTTGGTGAAACCCTGGAAGCCGCCGGTCTGCTCCATCGACTCCAGCTCCTTGAGCCGCTGGAGACGCTTGTGGACCGTCGAGAAGTTGGTGAGCATGCCGCCCAGCCAGCGCTGGTTGACGAAGGGCATGCCGACGCGGAGGGCCTCGTTGGCGATGGCCTCCTGCGCCTGCTTCTTGGTGCCGATGAACAGGATCGACCCGCCGTGCGCGACCGTTTCCCGGACGAACTCGTAAGCCCGGTCGATGTAGGTCAGCGTCTGCTGGAGGTCGATGATGTAGATGCCGTTGCGCTCGGTGAAGATGTAGCGCTTCATCTTCGGGTTCCAGCGCCGGGTCTGGTGCCCGAAGTGCACGCCGCTGTCGAGCAGCTGCTTCATGGTGACGACGGCCATGGCCGGGTTCGCACCTCTTCGATCGGGCGTGCCGACGCTTGCCGGCACGCGGTTCGGTTCGTCGCGGTGGGCCCTGGTCGGACCACCGCCCTGGTGCCCTGCCGCCGTCCGTACCGTCGAAGACATTTCGAGGACCGTTCGGACGCCGTGACCCGACCGCGAAAGGTCGTCTCAGCAGTGACACGCGAAGTCGCCCCGCACTTGGACGGGCCGCGGAACGAGTGTACGCCGCAGCACGCCGGAACCACTAACCGCCCTGCACGACTTGTCCACAGGGGGCGGAGTTGTCCACAGCCACGCCGGACACGCCGGACACCGCGTCCCTCACCCGCCACCCTGGCCCAATGCCCCTCACCACGACCGCGCTGGCACTGGCCGCCACCCTGGCGGTGTCGAGCTTGGCCGCCCCGACCCAGTCCCGCCCGCACCACGGCGTTTTCACCTGGCCCCTACGCCCACCGCACGAGGTCGTGCGCCCCTTCGTACGGCCACCGACCCCGTACGAGGCGGGCCACCGAGGCGTGGACCTGGCGGCCCTGCCGGGCGCGGAGGTCCTGGCCGCCGGCGTGGGCACCGTCGCCCACGCGGGCCAGGTGGCCGGCCGCCCGGTGATCTCGATCGACCACCCGAACGGCCTGCGCACCACCTACGAGCCGGTCGCCCCGACCGTCACCCTGGGCCAACCGGTCGACAGGGGCACCCCCATCGGCACCCTCCTGACCGGCCACGAGGGCTGCCCGCGCCCCGCCTGCCTGCACTGGGGCGTCCGCCGAAAGACCCAGAAGGACGCCTACCTCAACCCTCTGCACCTGATCGCCCGCCCCAAGATCCGCCTGCTTCCCCTCCCCCGAAGCCGAGCGTCTTCACCGCACGCCATTCACGGAACGAGGTGATCACGCTCGAGATCCTGCCGACGACGAATCCACTCGAATTCCCCGCACCGCCCACCCATGGAAGTGATGCATAATCCCGACCGAACAGCCGACATCGGATCATTCACATCCACCGCACGCCCGAATAAAGCCGCCGAGAACGCCCCGCCTCGTAGACCCAGAGCCGAATGGCCCACGAAAACACCACCACGACCGACCATTCGGAGAAAGCGAAACCGCCACCCTTCCCCTCGAGGGCAGCGGACTTCGACCAGCGCGGTGACCGGATGGCCGGTCAGGCGTCGAGTTGCTCGTTCAGCTTCGTCCGCAGACGCAGGACCGCCCGCGTGTGCAGTTGGCACACACGCGACTCGGTCACCCCGAGCACCTTGCCGATCTCGGCCAGCGTCAGGTTCTCGAAGTAGTACAGCGTCACGACCACCCGATCCCGCTCGGCGAGTTGCGCGATCGCGTCCGCGAGCTGACGACGGCTGTCCTGGTCGACCAGGCTCGCGATCGGGTCCTCGGCGCCCTCGTCGGGCAACGACTCGGCCAACGACGACCCCGCACCCGCACTGCGCCCGGCCGCGATGAGTTCGTCCAACGCGACCACGCTCGTGAGCTGGAGTTGCGCGTACAGCTCACGCAACTCGCCGAGCCCGATCTTCAACTCGGCCGCCAGCTCGCGGTCGGTCGGCGTGCGCTGGAGCCGACCGCCCAACCGTTCGAGCGCCCGCTCCACGTCGCGGGCCCGGCTGCGCACCGATCTCGGCACCCAGTCCTGCGAACGCAGGTCGTCCAGGATCGCGCCCCGGATGCGCTGCATCGCGTACGTCTCGAACTTCAGCCCGCGCTCCGGCTCGAACTTCTCGATCGCGTCGACCAGGCCGAAGATCCCGGACTGGATCAGATCGGCCACGTCGACGTGCGCCGGCAGCCCGGTGCCCACCCGACCGGCCACGTACTTGACCAGGGGTGCGTAGTGCAGCACCAGCCGGTCGCGCATTCCCTGATCCCGGGACCTGCCGTAGGTGTGCCAGAGCGCGATGATGCCGGCCTCCACGTCGTCGGCGGAGCGCGCCTCCGCCGCCGGGTACGACGACCGACCGTGTCCGACGGCGGTGTGCCCGTTGTTCCGGGGCGCACCGCCGTCGGCACGGCGACCGTTCGTCCCGGCCGAGGTGCGAGCCTCCGACGAAGTCCCGACGCGCGCGGCGGGAGGAGAGGTCACGGTCGCGGTCCGCGAACCTCCCCCTGCGACGTCAGGAACGGGGGTGGGTTCGGTCATGGATCGCCTTCAGCCGTTCGACGGTGACGTGTGTGTAGAGCTGAGTCGTTGCGAGCGTAGCGTGACCAAGAAGCTCCTGGACGGTTCGCAGGTCGGCTCCCCCTTCCAACAGGTGCGTCGCCGCGGAGTGGCGCAGTCCGTGCGGTCCGGTGTCCACCGCTCCCGGCACCGCACCCACTACATCGTGGACAACCCTCCTGGCGGTACGCGTGTCCAGTCGGCCACCGCGCGCGCCCAGGAAGAGCGCCCGGTGTGAACGGTCGCCGACCAGCGTTGTTCTCCCCTGTTCCACCCAGCGACGTACAGCGCGTTCGGCCGGAACGCCGAACGGCACGACGCGCTCGCGACTGCCCTTGCCCAGAACCCGTATCACCCTTTGGGAGTAGTCGACATCGTCGAGGTCGAGACCGCACAACTCGGCCACCCGCACACCCGTCGCGTAGAGCAACTCCACCACGGCCTGGTCACGCAGCGCAACCGGATCGCCTTCACGCGCACCGAGTTCGGCGGCCGACATGGCGGCTTCGGCCTGATCCGCCCGCAGTACTGCGGGCAGTGTCCGGTGCGCCTTGGGCGCGACCAACCGAAGGCCGGGATCTTCGGTGAGGATTCCGGTCCGCGTGGCCCAGGCGGTGAACGTCCGCGCCGCGGCGGTCCGGCGCGCGAGCGTCGTCCGCTCGGCACCCGCGGCATGCTGCGCACCGAGCCACGACCGCAGCCCCGCCAGATCGATCGACTCCACCGTCGCGTCCGCCGCCGTACCGGCCGCCAAGTGGACCAGCAAAGCCACGACGTCACCCAGGTACGCACGGACGGTGTGCGGAGACAACGCCCGCTCAAGAGCCAGATGGCGCTCGAAATCGTCCACCACCGCGGCCACGTCCGAAGGCAGCGCGCCACGTAGCCGTACGAGATCGACACGGCGAGTCCGGTTCGGCGGCGGGGACATAGCCTCTGACGCTGCGCCCTCCGGCACGTCGGGTCAAGTGTCGCCACGCCAAGTCCCTTCCGGAGTGCGTTTCCATCCCATGTCGATACGCTCCGCCGCACCGATGGCCTCGAGTTCGGGCAGCAGCGCCTCGACCCGTGCCAGCTCGACACCCGACTCCACCGCCACGGCCCGCGTCGGAACCGGGAACATCGGGTCGAGCGCTTCGAGCACCCGCATCGCGTCGCCCTGCGGCGGGACGTCCCGGTTTCCCGTCGCCTCGACCAGGTCGAAGCCGAGTCGCCCCACCGATTCCACGACTTCGGCCACGCTGGTCACCGGTACCGCGTCGCCCGCGCGGAGCAACTCGTTGCAGCCGGACGAACTGCTGGACGTCACCGGACCGGGCACGGCCATCAGCACCCGGCCGAGGGCCGACGTAGTGGCCGCCGTGTTCTTGGCACCGCTGCGCCTTCCCGCCTCGACGACGACCGTCCCGTCGCCGAGAGCCGCGATGAGTCGGTTCCTGGTCAGGAAACGGTGGCGGGCCGGTGAATGGTTCGGTGGGTACTCGCTGATCACCAGCCCCTGCTCCAGGATCTCCGCGAGCAATCGCTCGTGACCGGCGGGATAGGCGACGTCGACACCGCACGCCAGCACGGCGATCGTCGACCCGCCCGCCGCCAGGGCACCCCGGTGCGCGGCGCCGTCGATCCCGTACGCGGCACCGGACACCACGGTCATCCCCGCCTCGGCCAGCCCGTAGCCGAACTCGGCGGCGACGTGCAGGCCGTACCCGCTCGCGGACCTGCTGCCGACGACCGCGACCGCCCGATCGGTCGATTCCGCGAGATTTCCCTTGCCCCGCACCCACAACGCAAGCGGCGCGAGACCACACCTGAGTCGGCGCGCGGCGGCCATGGTCAACGCCTGGAACGGCCAGTCGGGCCACTCGTCGTCCTCGGGAATCACCAGGCGACCACCCTGTGCGGCCATCTGCCGCAGATCTTCCTCGGCCCGATCCCGCGCACGCCGCGCCGACGTCTGCCGGTCGACGTCCGTCGGCACCATCCCGTCGCGCACCAACCGCGCCGCCCGGACGGGACCGTGCTCGGCGACGAACGCGGCCAGCGCGGGTGCCGGCGGCTCGGCCACGCGGGAAAGATAGGCCCGGGCCACCCTCACCGGATCATCGATCATGACCCCGCTCCTTGGATCGGATTCGACGAGCTTCGGACACGACGCACCTCCACGAGAATTTCCGAGAAAGGACTCACCCAAGATCGAAATGCTTCACCGATCGAGCATGCGACGCGGAACCGGTGACATTTCCAAGACGAGAAGAACAGAATCAGCTTCGACGTTCCCGAAATTCGAGGGCGGTGGCGACGTGTTCGGCGGCGGGTTCCGGGGAATCCGCCAGATCGGCCAACGTCCAAGCCACCCTGAGGCAGCGATCCGCACCCCGGCCGGTCAGGGCGCCGGTCGCGAGGGCGCGATCCAGCAGCGCCGTGGTCGAACGCGGCAGCACGTGCTCTTTTCTCAACACCGGACCGGGCACCTGGGCGTTGGTGCGCCAGCCGTGCTCCGACCACCGCCGCATCGCCCGCTCACGGGCCCGCTGCACCCTGGCCCGGACGACCGCCGTCGACTCGGGCTCGACCACCTCGGCACCGTTCATCGCGATCAACGGCCGGGTCTTCACCCTGAGATCGACCCGGTCGAGCAGCGGGCCCGACAGTTTGGCCTGGTACCGCCGCCGGGCGGTCGACGTGCACAGGCAGTCGACCTCCTTGGGCGGTGCGCACGGGCAGGGATTCGTGGCGAGCACCAGTTGGAAGCGAGCCGGGTAGCGGGCCATCCCGTCCCGCCTGGCCAGCCGGATCTCGCCTTCCTCCAGGACCGTGCGCAGCGCTTCGAGCTTGCTCTGGCCGAACTCGCAAGCCTCGTCCAGGAACAGGACCCCGCAGTGCGCCCGGCTCACCGCACCCGGCCTGGGCAGGCCGGTCCCGCCGCCGATCAGGGCCGCCGTCGACGTCGAGTGGTGTGGACTGACGAACGGCGGCGCCGACACGAGCGGCATGTCCGGCGTCAGCAGGCCCGCGACCGAATGCACGGCGGTGACCCCCAACGCGTCCTCCACCGTCAACGGCGGCAGCAGGCTGGTCAGGCGATGCGCGAGCATCGTCTTCCCGGTGCCGGGAGGTCCGCTGAGCAGCAGGTGGTGCCCACCGGCGGCGGCCACTTCGAGCGCCCACCTCGCTTCCGGCTGACCCATCACGTCCGCCAGCTCGGGACCGCTCGGGGGCATGGCCACGAAAGCTCCCGACGACGGCACGACAAGCGAAGTGCCACCGTCCAACCACATGATCACGTCGACGAGCGTCTCGGCGCCGAACAGCTCGATCTCCTCGACCAGCGTGGCCTCGGGCAGGCACTCGACCGGCACCACCGCCCGGGTCAACCCGGCGCGGCGCGCCGCCAGCAGGGCGGGCAGCACGCCGCGTACCGCCCGCACCCGCCCGTCCAAAGCCAACTCGCCCAACAACACCGTGCCGACGAGGCGCTCGGACGACACCGATCCGGCCGCGGCCAGCACCGCACACGCCAGGGCGAGGTCATAGCTCGAACCACCCTTGGGCAGCGTCGCGGGCGACAGGCCCAACGTGACCCGCTGCGTCGGCCATGACCGGTCGGAGTTGCGGACGGCCGCCTTGACGCGATCCTTCGACTCGTGCAGCGCGGCGTCCGGCAGACCGAGGAGCTGCGTGCGCACGGTGCCGACCCCGACATCCGCCTCGATCTCCACGGGCACGCCGTCGACGCCGTACAACGCGACCGACCACGCCCTCGACAGCCCCATCACACGCCTCGCACGTGGCGCAGCGACACCGGTCCGTCCGGCGGCCACTCCACCGCGATCACGTCGAACCGGATGCGCACCCACCCGACCCGGTAATCGGAGAGCCAGCGCATCGCCAGACGGCGGATGCGGTCGAGCTTCTCCGGCGTCACGGCCTCGAGCGGACTGCCCCGGTCGGTACCGGACCGGCATTTCACCTCGCACACCACCAGCTCGGTGCCGTCGGTGGCGACGATGTCCAACTCGCCTTCCTTGCACCTCCAGTTGCGCGACAGGACCACCAGCCCCTCGCGTTCCAGCCATTCGCAGGCGACGTCCTCGCCGCGCTTGCCCAATGCCATGTTCATCCGACGCCTCCGGAGTTCGTGGGTACGACTGTGCCGGGGTGGGTCGGTCGGATGCGAGGACGTCCGTCGAACCTGTGGACAACTCGGGGGTCGCCCGTGGACCTGTGGACAACTTCCACCGGACGCGGCAGGGGGCCGCCGGGTGTGCACCCGGCGGCCCCCTGCCGACGACGAGATCAGGAGTTGAAAGGACCGTCCTCGGGCAGTCTCAAGTCAGGCTTGTCCAGCTCTTCGACGTTGACGTCCTTGAACGTGATCACCCGGACGTTCTTGACGAATCGGGCGGGACGGTACATGTCCCACACCCACGCGTCGGACATCCGCACCTCGAAGTAGACCTCGCCGTCCGCGTTGCGGACCTGCACGTCCACCGAGTTGGCCAGGTAGAACCGCCGCTCGGTCTCCACGACGAACGAGAACTGGCTGACGATGTCGCGGTACTCCTTGTACAGCGACAACTCCATCTCGGTCTCGTACTTCTCGAGATCCTCTGCACTCATTACGCCTCCGCGCGGGTGTTCATCGAATCCGCGCCCCTCCTCGTCGCATGCCCGCCACCGCCGTCGGGCGGCGGTGTTCCATTCTGGACCACCCCGGCGGTCACGACGCCTCGTGCCAGCCGGTGGGGCGCGACCAGGCCGTGCCTGGCCGCCGCCGTGGCCACATTCGCATACGACCAGCGATGTTGCGCACTCGGGCCGTGTTCCAGCAGCGCGGCCGTGTGATCGGCCGTGCTGTAGCCCTTGTGCACGGCGAACCCGTAGACCGGGAGTTCGCCGTGCAAGTCGGTCATGATCCGATCGCGCGTGACCTTGGCCAGCACGGATGCCGCCGCGACGGACGCCACCACCCGGTCGCCCTTGACCACGGGGACGTTCGGCGCGGTCAGGCCCGGCACCGGGAACCCGTCCGTCAGCACGTAGCCCGGGTGCGCCGAAAGCCGGGCAACGGCTCGTCGCATCCCCTCGATGTTCGCCACGTGCACCCCGAGTTGATCAACTTCACTCGATGGGATGACGATCACGGCGTAGTCGACGGCTCGATCGAGGACCAGGTCGTACATGCGGTCACGGGCGTTGGCCGTCAACAGCTTGGAGTCGGTGAGTCCCTCGAACCGCGCCGCGTCCCGGCAGTCCAGCACGCACGAGGCCACGACGAGCGGGCCGGCACAGGCTCCCCGACCGGCTTCGTCGACACCCGCCACGGGACCGAGTCCACGCCGGTCGAGCGCGGCCTGGAACGCCCAGATACCCGCGTTCTGCCGAACCTGGACACGAGGCGGCTTGCGGATCACCCCACGACCCTATCCCAGCCGCTGACGCCGCAACCGTGCCCGCGCCCGTCGCCCGAGGAACATCACCGGCCACGCCGCCGCGAACCCCGCACCGGCCGGGATCGCGTCCTGCCACGCGGGCGCGCCGATCGCGACCGTCTGCGGGTCGTGGTCGCCGACGCCCTGCCAACGCGACGGCGGCAGCACGACGACACGCACCTTCCCGACGACGTTGTCCACGGGTACGAGACCACCTTCGCGTCCGTCGCCCTGACACCGCGAGTCGCACGAGTCGTTGCGGTTGTCACCGAGCACGAACAGGTAGCCGTCCGGGATCTTCAACTCGGCGAAGGAGTCCTGCGACGAACTGCGTCCCGGCTCCCAGAAGATGTACGGCTCGTCGAGCGGCTTGCCGTCGACCGTCACGCGGTTCTTGTCGTCACAGCACTGCACGGTCTGCCCGCCGACGGCGATGACGCGCTTGACGAAGTCCTCTTCGTTCGCCTGCGGGAACCCGATCAGCGACGCGGCCTTCTGCAGTGCCCGCAGGATCGGGTTCTCCGGCTCCGGTGCGACGAAGTCCTGGTTGATCCACGTGTCCGGGCCGTGGAAGACGACCACGTCGCCGGGCGACGGGTCGGTGAAGTCGTACGTGATCTTGTCCACGAGCACACGGTCGCCGTAGCAGTTCGCGCAGCCGTGCAGCGTCTGCTCCATCGACTCGGACGGAATCATGTAGACCTTCGCGAGGAAGGTCTGGATGATGATCGCCAACACCACCGCGACACCGACCAGGATCGGCAACTCGCGCCAGAACGAGCCTTTCCGCTTCTCGTCCTTGCGCCCCCGTTTGGGCGAAGACTCGACCTCCTCCTCGCCTGAGGAGTGATCGGGTTCCTCGCCCGACGGGCCACGGGGTGCGACGTCTACCACGCTTCCAGCGTACCGATCAACCGTGTGAGGCCCTGGTCAACCGGTTGCGAAGCCTTCGGCCGAGGAAGAGGACGGGCCACGCCGCGGCAAGGCCCGCGCCCGCGGGAATGGCACCCTGCCAGGCGGGTGTGCCCAGCGCGACAGCCTGCGGGTTGTGGTCGCCGATCCCCTGCCAGCGCGACGGCGGCAGCACAATGACGCGCGCCTTCCCGATCACGTTGTCGACCGGGACGGTGCCCGCGACCCCGCCACCGCCCTGCTTTCGCGAGTCGGTGGAATTGGTGCGGTTGTCGCCCATCACCCAAAGGTGTCCTTCGGGCACTTTCACCGGTGCGAACGGCTCGTGGTCCTCGGGGCCGGTACCGGCCTGCCAGTAGATGTACGGCTCGTCCAGCGGTTTGCCGTCGACCTTGATCCGATGCTGGTCGTCGCAGCACTCGACGGTCTGACCGCCCACGGCGATGACCCGTTTGACGAAGTCGCGCTCGTCCGGCGGCGCGAGGCCGATCAGGGAGAGCACGGACTGGAGACCGGCCACGACCGGGTTGTCCGACCGCGCCGACTGGAAGTCGTTGTTGCCCCACGACTCGGGGCCTCTGAACACGACGACCTCACCGGGTTCGATGTCGGTGAAGTCGTAGACGAGCTTGTCGACCAGGACGCGGTCGTTGTTGCACCCCGGGCAGCCATGAAGCGTCTGTTCCATCGACTGCGAAGGGATCACGTACACGCGTGCCAGGAAAGTCTGGATCAAGACGGTGAGCACGAGGGCCGTGGCGCCGAGGATGAGCAACTCGCGCCAGAACGGCTGCTTCTTCTTGACCTTTCGGCCTTTACGGCCCGCGGTCGAGTCCTCAGAGGACTCGACCGCGGGATCACGACCGTCTTCGTCGGCGGAGCTGTGTACGGGTTCTGCCACAAGGGGCAGGCTACTGGCCGACGGTGAACCCGGCGTCAGGAGGCCGGCTTGGCCTCGCGCTTCTCCTTGATCTTGGCGGCCTTGCCGCGCAGGTCGCGCAGGTAGTACAGCTTCGCGCGACGCACGTCGCCGCGGGAGGCGACCTCGATCTCGGCGATGTTCGGGGAGTGCACCGGGAAGGTGCGCTCGACGCCGACACCGAACGAGACCTTGCGGACGGTGAAGGTCTCGCGGATGCCGCCGTTCTGGCGGCGGATCACGACGCCCTGGAACACCTGGACCCGCTCGCGGGAGCCCTCGATGACCCGGACGTGGACCTTCAGCGTGTCGCCCGGCCGGAAGCTCGGGATGTCGGAACGCAGCGACTGGGCGTCAAGAGCGTCCAGGGTGTTCATCGGTGGTCCGTCCTCGTCCTCACGTGTATTGCGTACTCCCCCACGAACGCGGTTCTGCCAAGGTGTCACACGCGATGGGGGCGGGCTTGCGGCGCACGCCGAACAGGTCGTTCCGGGTGCAGCAACCTGTCCAGTGTGCCAGACGCGCCGCTTCCGGACGAAATCGGGGTCAGCCCAGGCCCTCGAGCAACGCCCGGTCGTGCTTGTCGAACGCCTCGGCGGGCAGCGCGCCGAGCAGGTCCGGACGCCGCGCGGCGGTACGCCGCAACGCCTCGTCCCGGCGCCAACGGTCGATCGCCCGGTGGTTGCCCGACCGGAGCACGTCGGGCACGGCCAGGTCCCGCCACACTTCGGGCCGCGTGTACGACGGGCCTTCCAGCAGCCCGTCGGAGAACGAGTCCTGCGCGGCCGAGTCGGGATTGCCCAGCACGCCGGGCAGCAGGCGGACGACGGCCTCCACCATCACCAGCACGGCGACCTCGCCGCCGACGAGCACGTAGTCGCCGATCGAGACCTCGTCCACGCGCATGCGCCGGGACGCGTCGTCGACCACGCGCTGGTCGATGCCCTCGTACCGACCGCAGGCGAACACCAGGCGCGACTCGGCCGCGTACTCGTGCGCGAGTTCCTGGGTGAAAGGCCGCCCCGCGGGCGTGGGCACGATGAGCCTGGGCGGCACGTCACCCGCGCACACCTCGTCCAGGGCCTCACCCCACACCTGGGGCTTCATGACCATGCCCGGTCCGCCGCCGTAAGGGCTGTCGTCCACGGCCTTGTGCACGTCGTGCGTCCAGTCACGCAGGTCGTGCACGGCGACGTCGAGAAGTCCTTTGTCGATGGCCTTGCCGAGCAACGCGGCGCGCAACGGCTGGAGGTACTCGGGAAAGATCGTGACGACGTCAATCCGCATCGAGCAGGCCCTCTGGCGGGTCGAGCACCACGCGTCGGGCCGTGACGTCCACGGTCGGCACGATCTCCCGCACGAAGGGGACCAGCGCGTCCGCGCCGCCCTCGCGGCGGACGACCAGCAGCTCGCCGCCCGGACCGTGCACGATCTCGCGCACGGTGCCGATCACCGTGCCGTCGAGCAGTTCGACGTTCAGCCCTTCGAGTTCGTGGTCGTAGAACTCGTCCGGGTCGCCCGTCGGGGGCAGGTCGGCGGTACTGCCCAGCAGCAAGGTGCCGCGCAACGTCTCCGCGACATCCCTGGTCACCACTTCCTCGAAACGCACCAGCAGCCGCCCGGCGTGGTGCCGGGCGGCTGTGACGGTGAGGTCGCGGGACGTGCCGTCACGCAGTTTCGCGTTGAGGACCGAGCCCTCGGCGAACCGCGTGTCCGGCGAGTCGGTGCGCACGTCGACGGCGAGTTCGCCGGTGATGCCGTGCGCCTTGGCCACGCGGCCGACGACTACGTCCATGCGTGTGCTCAGCGGTCGGTGTCGACCACGTCGACACGCACGCCACGACCGCCGATGCCGGCCATGACCGTGCGCAGCGCCGTCGCGGTGCGACCACTGCGGCCGATCACCTTGCCGAGGTCGTCCGGGTGGACGTGCACCTCGAGCGTGCGACCACGCCGCGTCGTGACCAGGTTGACCCGCACGTCGTCCGGGTGGTCGACGATGCCCCGAACGAGGTGTTCGAGTGCGTCAGCCAACAGGCTCACGCCTCGTCCTTCGCCTCGGCGGCAGGCTCGGCGTCGGCCTTCTTGGCGGCCCGCTTCTTCGGCGTGGTCGCCTCGGTGGTGGGCTCCTCGCCGGCGGCGGCGAGCGCGGCGGCGAACAGGTCGGCCTTGCTGGGCTTGGGCTCGCGGACCTTCAGCGTGCCCTCGGCACCCGGCAGACCCTTGAACTTCTGCCAGTCGCCGGTGATCTCCAGGAGGCGCTGCACGGGCTCGGTCGGCTGAGCACCGACGCCGAGCCAGTACTGCGCGCGGTCGGTGTCGACCTGGATGAACGACGGCTCTTCCTTCGGGTGGTACTTGCCGATCGTCTCGATGGCCTTGCCGTTGCGACGGGTGCGCGAGTCGGCGACGACGATCCGGTAGTACGGCTGACGGATCTTGCCAAGCCGCTGAAGCTTGATCTTGACGGCCACGGGTTCCGGTGCTCCCTAAAGCTGAGTGCCTACGTGCGGGCGCTCCCGCCCGCGTGGGGCACGGGTGGGAAAGCCCAGGTGTCTGGGGCGCCATGGCACGGTGAGAGGGACCGACCTCGGCGAACAGCCAATCATTCTGCCAGACGAACTCAAGCGGTCACGAATCGGCCCGGTGTGAGGCCCGCTTCGGTGAGGGCGTGCCGCACCGCACGGGCATGCCCGACCGCTCCCGGCGTGTCCCCGTGCAGGCACACGGAGTCGATCTCCACCGTGAGCACGGTGCCGTCGACAGCGGTCAATCGCCCGTCGCGGGCGATGCCGAGAACGCGGTCGACGACCGCGTCGGTGTCACGGAGCAGCGCACCGTCGCGATTTCTCGGCACAAGCACTCCATCGGGTGTGTAGCCGCGGTCCGCGAACGCTTCCCGTACCGGGCGCAGTCCCGCGCGTTCGGCCTCGGCGAGCAACAACGAGCCCGGCAGTCCCAGCACCGGCAGCGGACCGAACGCGCGCACGCCGTCCACCACGGCGGCGGCCTGGACCTGGTGGTGCACGGTGGCGTTGTACAGCGCACCGTGCGGCTTGACGTACGAGACGGACGTCCCGGCCGCGCGGGCACACGCGTCGAGCGCGCCGATCTGGTAGAGCACCTCGTCGGCCAACTCGCGGGGGTCCGCGTCGATGAACCGTCGTCCGAAACCCGCCAGGTCCCGGTACGACACCTGTGCGCCGACGGCGACACCGCGCTCCGCCGCACGCGCGCACACCGAACGCATCGTGGACGGGTCGCCGGCGTGGAAGCCGCACGCGACGTTCGCGCTGGTCACGACCTCCAGCAATGCGTCGTCGTCACCAAGTCGCCAGATGCCGAAGCCCTCGCCGAGATCGCTGTTGAGATCGATCACGCGGACACCACCCCGAGGGAGACGAGCAGCAGCATGAGACCGGGCAGGAAGTTGTTGATCACGTGCGCGACGACGCTCGCGGTCAGTCGCCGGGTGATCAGACGGGCGATCCCGATGGGCAGCGCGATGACGATGAGCAGCGACGTCCGCAGGGGTTCGAGGTGTCCGGCGGCGAAGATCAGGGTGGTGAGGACGAACGCGGCCCACCGGCTCCAGCCCTGGCGTTCGATCGCGCCCCACAGCAGGCCCCGGTAGATCAGCTCCTCGCACACCGGGCCGAGGAAGCACACGTAGACGAACATGCCGATGGCCGCGCCGAGCGGAAGGGCGGTTCCGTCGACGAGTTCACCGATGGCCGATGTGGCGTTCTGGTCCCCCACGAGACGCGACCACAGCAGCGCGGCCACGTAGGTCAGGACCAGGCCGAGGAAACCAAGCTTCAACCCGACCTTGACGTCGGCCCAGTTCCAGTGAAGACGCAAGTCGACCAGTGGTCCGTTTCCGCGGACCCGGGTGATGACGACCGCGAGCGTGGCGGCGAGCACCGTCGGCAGTATCGACCCGACCAGGACGAACGCCACCGAGCCGCCGATGTCGGTCCCGGACGTGCGCGCCAACGCGGTGATGAACACCGCGGTGAGCACGAACACCGCCTCGACGAGCAGGAACGCTCCGAAGCCCCAACGCTGCCCGGTCCGTTCGGGCTCGGGCTCGCGTCCGGCCGCGCGGACGCCGGCGATCAGCCCTGTGGGGGGTTCGTCCGGTGGGTTCACAGCCGTCCACCCTAGTCAGAAGGCCCCGACGCACCGGCGGGGACGAGGTTGTCGACCACGTGCGCCACCACGCTTGCCGCGATCCGTCCGCTGATCGCCCTCGCGGCACCGATGGCGGGTGACCGCGCGGGGAGGGCCATGATCCGACACGGCTGTCGTCGACGGGACACGGGGATCGAGGTCCCCTGATATCGGATGCCGTACTCGGACGTGATTCCGGCGGGCATGCGAAGCGGACGGCTCGGCGGCACGCTCCCGGATACCCGGCTCGGCGGTGGACCCCACCCCGTCGGATCCAGGGTGGAGGCGGGCATGCGTCGGGCAGGCGGGTCCAAGACTCCTGGTACGCCCGTTTCGCTCCACTTGACCGAACGTAGCGGCCATGCGGAGGCCATGGGGCCGGAGGTCCGGCCAAGATCACCCCGACGGCCGCCGCGGGGGTGGGGAATTCCGCATCCGCCGACGAGTTGTCCACAGGGGGTCCGGTTGTCCACAGCTCCGAAGATCCCCGAAGACAACCCCCGCCCCCGATGCTTCACTGGTCCCCAGAACCCGCTCCACCGGTGAAACGAGCGGCATGGGAAAGACGCGGGGGGCCCACCCGAAAGGCACCCCGCCAGGAGTCGATCACGGTCACGGGATGCCGGGATGCCGGGATCGACCCTCACACGAGGACCGGGATGGTGACCGGTCCACCGGGGCGCACTCGACGAGCGACGCCGACGGTCGGCGGGCCCACGACCGCCGGCGGTCGCGAGTCAGTGGATCCTGCCCCGCAGCATGACGAGCCTGGGGTGGCGCAGGGTCGTCAGCGCAGTACGAGGGTCATCGTCGTAGACGACGATGTCGGCGGCCGCACCCTCGACCAGTCCCGGGTGGCCCAGCCAGGCCCTCGCCGCCCACGAGGCGGCGGCGAGGGCCTGGTGGCCCGTCATGCCCACCCCATGAAGCGCCTCGATCTCGTCCACGATGCGACCGTGGGCGATACCGCCACCCGCATCGGTGCCGGCGTACACGGGTACGCCGGCCTCGATCGCGGCCCCGATGGTCCGCTTGCTACGCGAATAGAGGTCACGCATGTGCTGTTGATAGGCCGGGTACTTGCCCGCGTCCGAGGCGATTCCCGGGAAGTTCTCGATGTTGATCAAGGTGGGGACCAGGGCCGTGCCCGCCGATGCCATCAGGTCGATGGTGTCGTCGGTCAGTCCGGTGCCGTGTTCGACGCAGTCGATCCCGGCTGCCAGCAGACCTGGCAGAGCGGCTTCGCCGAACACGTGCGCGGTCACCCGCGCGCCCGCGTCGTGGGCGACCTTGATCGCGTCGCGGAGGACGTCGTCGGACCACAGCGGTTCGAGGTCGCCGGTCGTGCGGTCGATCCAGTCTCCGACGAGCTTGATCCAGCCGTCGCCGTACTGGATCTGCTCGGCCACCGCGGTCGGGAGGTCGGACTCGCGTTCCACCTCGACGCCGAGGTAGCGCAGGTAGCGCTTCGGTCGGGCGATGTGCCGACCCGCCCGGACGATCCTGGGCAGGTCAAGCCGTTCCTGGAGCGGGCGGGTGTCCAGCGGCGAGCCGCAGTCGCGGATGAGGAGCGTGCCCGTGTCACGGTCGATCCGCGCCTGCTCCACGGCCTCAGGGAGCGGGACGGCTCCCTCGGCGCCGAGGCCGACGTGGCAGTGCGCGTCGACCAGACCCGGCACGAAGTAGCCGCGGTCGACGACCGTCGTCGCGCCGAAAACGCGCTCGGTGCGGATGCGACCGTTGACCACCCAGAGGTCGGTCTCGTGCCCGTCCGGAAGGACGACGCCGCGCAGGTGCAGGCCGGTCACTTGCCGAACTTCAGCTTCGACGGGTCGAAGCCGGGCGGCAGCTGGTCGAGTCCGCCGAGCCCCGGCGGGAGTTCCGGCATGCCACCGGGCGTGCCACCGGGCATCCCACCGCCGGGCATCGCGCCCGGGAGCATGCCGGGCATGCCCGGGAAGCCGCCGCGCATCTTGGGCGGCGTGGGGCCGCGACCGCCCTTGCCCTTCTTCCCCTTCTTGCCCTTCCCCTTGCGATTGGAGGACCGCCCGCCCGGCAGGCCGAAGCGACCGGCCATCTGGGACATCATCTTGCGGGCTTCGAAGAAGCGGTTGACCAGTTCGTTGACGTCGCTGACCTTCACGCCCGAACCGTTGGCGATGCGCAGTCGGCGGGACGCGTTGATGATCTTCGGGTCGTCGCGCTCGGCCGGGGTCATGCCGCGGATGATGGCCTGGACCCGGTCGAGGTGCTTCTCGTCGAGCATGGCCAACTGGTCCTTCATCTGGCCCGCGCCGGGGAGCATGCCCAGCAGGTTCGCGATGGGCCCCATCTTGCGGATGGCCAGCATCTGCTCGAGGAAGTCCTCCAGGGTCAGCTGACCCGAGCCGAGCTTCTGGGCGGTCGCCTCTGCCTGCTCGGCATCGAACGCCTGCTCGGCCTGCTCGATGAGGGTGAGCACGTCGCCCATGCCGAGGATGCGCGAGGCCATCCGGTCGGGGTGGAAGACGTCGAAGTCCTCGAGCTTCTCCCCGTTGGAAGCGAACATGATGGGCTGGCCGGTCAGCTCGCGGACGCTCAGCGCGGCACCACCGCGGGCGTCGCCGTCGAGCTTGGTCAGGACCACGCCGGTGAAGCCGACGCCGTCGCGGAACGCGGTCGCGGTGTTGACCGCGTCCTGGCCGATCATCGCGTCGACGACGAACAGGACCTCGTCCGGCTGGACGGCGGCGCGGATGTCGATGGCCTGGCGCATCATCTCCTCGTCGACACCGAGACGACCGGCCGTGTCGACGATGACGATGTCGTGCTGCGCGCGCTTGGCCTCGTCGATGCCGCGGCGGGAAACGTCGACCGGGTCGCCGACACCGTTGCCCGGTTCCGGCGCGAACACGGGCACGCCCGCGCGTTCACCGACGACCTGGAGCTGGGTCACCGCGTTGGGGCGCTGGAGGTCGCAGGCGACCAGCATCGGCGTGTGGCCCTGGCTCTTGAGCCAGCGCGCCAGCTTGCCCGCGAGGGTGGTCTTGCCGGCGCCCTGGAGGCCGGCGAGCATGATCACGGTGGGCGGGTTCTTCGCCAGGTCGAGCCTGCGGGTCTCGCCGCCGAGGATCGCGACCAGTTCCTCGTTGACGATCTTGACGACCTGCTGGGCGGGGTTGAGGGCCTGGGAGACCTCGGTGCCCTTGGCGCGGTCCTTGACCTTCGCGATGAACGCGCGCACGACCGGCAGCGCGACGTCGGCCTCGAGCAGGGCCACCCGGATCTCGCGCGCGGTCGCGTCGACGTCTGCCTCGGACAGCCGACCTTTGCCCCGCAGGTTTTGCAGGACCGAGGTGAGCCGGTCGGAAAGCGTGTTGAACACGAGACCTCGCACGTCGTCACAGGAAACCGGTAAGGACCACCGTCCAGGGTAGCCGCCCGGTCTCAGGCGGGTGTCACGGACAGTCGGAGCCGGTCGGCACGGGTGAGCACGGTCAACGCCTGCCAGCCGCGGGGCGGGCGGCCGGCGGCGAACAGGACGCGGAGGCGCTGGGCACGGCGCACGTGTCGGGAGAACGAACGCGAACGGATCAGTCGGCCGCGGTGGACCTGTCCGGACAGCGCCTCCTCGGGGCTGACGTCGAGCCAGAGGAAGTGCCGCGCCCGGCCGGTGAGCAGGCCGACCGCGACGAGCCCGATCCGCGTGGTGCCGCGGGTCGAGGGTTCGTGCACCAGCAGCAGGCCGGACGAGGTGAGCGCGAACCACACGATGCGCAGGCGGTGCACGAGGTGCACGACGGGACGGTAGATGCGGTAAGGGAGCGTCGACGGCAGCAGCGCACGCAGCCGTGAACGCACTTGGTCGGAGTCCAGCACCACAGCGGACGCGCCTCCGGTGTCGACTCCCGCAAGCAGCGTCGTCTTCCCCGCTCCCGGCAGACCGGCCAGCACGACCAGCGAGCGCGGCGCAACGGCGACGGCGGTCATCGCTTCCATGCTAATTGAGACGTTTCGGACGCCGGAGCGTTCCGGTGGTGTGAGTCGGTGGGACGGGATGTACGGCGCCCGGACGCACGGCGCCCGGTGGCGATCCAACCCCTCAGTGGATCGCCACCGGACGACCTTGTGTGACGTGCTCACCGCCCGACCCCCTGGTTCGGGCGTCCCCCCGCGTCACGCGGACAGCCTCTCGCGTCTGGACCGATCGACGGCAGCGCAAGCACCCCGATCGGTTGTGCGTAGACCTACGCAAGTTCGCCGACATGTGCGATGGCCGGGTCGCGAGCGATCCGGCGGCGACGGCCTGTGGGTGAGCGGCAGCCGGCGGGAGGCGGAAGGTCGGGGCGACCTACCCGGCGGGCCATGTGGGCAGGGGCGTCCGTGGGCAGGGGCGTCGGTGGGCAGGGTGACGGAAGGCGGGGGTCTCGGCGGGTTCTGATCCGGACGCGAATCGGAAGCCGGTGAGGTCGGGCCGCACGTGGGACGAGTACCGAGGTGAACACGAACGTGAGCGCCGCGGCCGCAAGCCGACAGCCGGTTGGGCATGGACGCGGGAGCAGCTCGGGACTCGGGACTCGGGACTCGGGACTCGGGACTCGGGACTCGGGACTCGGGAAATGATGGTGTGTGCGGTGGTCGGGGTGCCAGGTCGGCGCCGGGGTCAATGTGCGGCTTGTAGGACGGCGTGCTCGATCCGTGCCCGGTGATCCGGGTCGAGGGTGGGGGCCGTCAGGGCGAAGGAGTCGACCACCGTGGAGCCCAGGGTGGCGACGCGGGCCCAGCGGATGTCCGCGCCGCAGCGTTCCAACGCGTCCGCCACGTGGTGCAGCAGGCCGATCCGGTCGGGGGCGCGTAGTTCCAGGACCACGGCTCCCGTCGACTCGTCGTCGAACCACAGGATCTTCGCCGGGGGTGCGTCCGCGGGCGGGCCGCCGTAGTCGCGTTCCTTAGCCGCCAGCTTCTCCGGCAAGGACAGGCTGCCGTCCAGTGCACGGGACAACTGTTCACGCAGCAGCGCCACGTCCGGCAAGGAGCCGAAGCGCGGCGAGACGGTGAACGCGTCGACCGCCGCGCCCTCGTACGAACGCAGCGTCGCGGCGTGGACTTCGAGGGAGTTCAGCGCCAGCACGCCCGCCGCCCGGGAAAGGGTGCCGGGGCGGTCGGGGGCGGCGACGGTCACCGTGGTCGTTCCGTCGGTCGTCGTGATGACCACGTCCGGGCGACCGGTCGTCACCACGGTCGTCGCCAGGGTCCTGCTGATGTCGTCGAGCGGTTCCGGTCCGGGGAGCGGGTCTCCGGCCATGGCGGTGCGGCAGCGGTGGACCAGGTCGGCCATCAGGGACGCCTTCCAGTCGGTCCAGGTGCCCGGACCGGTGGCGAGGGCGTCGGCCTCCGCCAGGGCGTGCAGCAGTTCGAGGAGGACCGGGTCGCCGTCCAGCGTCTCGACCACGCGGTGGACCGTCGCCTCGTCCTCGACGTCACGCCGGGTCGCGGTGTGCGGGAGCAGCAGGTGGTGGCGGACCATCGCGGTGAGGAGCCGGATGTCGTGCGGCCACAGGCCCAGGCGTTCGCCGATCTGCGTCGCGAGCGCCGCGCCCACCTCGGAGTGGTCCGCCTGGCGGCCCTTGCCGATGTCGTGGACGAGCGTGCCCAGCAGGAGCAGGTCCGGACGGGAGACGCGGGTGGCCAGGCGCGAAGCGTGCGCGGTGGCCACCACGAGGTGCCGATCGACCGTCCACATGTGCGCGGCGTCGCGGGGCGGCAGGTCGCGCACCGCGCCCCACTCCGGAAACAACCGGCCCCACAGTCCGGTTCGGTCGAGGGCTTCGACGACGTCGATCAGGCCCGTGCCGGCGCCGAGCAGGGACAGCAGCTCCTCGCGGGCTTCGCGCGGCCAGGGCTTGCGCAGTTCGGGGGCCGAGTCGGCGAGCCGGGCCAGCGTGCCGGGCGCCACCGGGTGATTGGTACGGGCCGCGGCACCGGCCACGCGGAGCAGCAACGCGGGATCGCGGGCCGGGTGGGCGTCCCGGGCGAGCGCCACCTCGTTGCCATGCAGCACGACGCCCTCGTCGAGCGGACGACGGGTCGGGGTACGGCGCAACGCGAACAGGCCGCGTTTCGGTACCGCCGCCCGCGCGGTGCGCAGCGCCACGTCGACGGAGTACGCGACGGTACGCGCGGCCGACGACAGCGCACGGGCCAGGGCGAAACGATCGGGAAGGTCCAACGCCGCAGCTACCTCGTCGCCGTCCTGGGCACGGAGCACGTCACGCGGCCGGCCCGCGACCCGTCGCAGCTCGGTGCGCACGTCGAGCAGCAACGCACGAGCGTCCGTGACATCGACGCCCGGACGGTCGATCAGCTGCGCGATGGCCAACCCGTCGAGCAGCGTCAGGTCACGCAATCCGCCTCGGCCGTGCTTGATGTCCGGCTCGACGCGGTGCGCGATCTCGCCGCTGCGCACCCAACGGCGACGCGCGGACTCGGTCATCTCGTCGAGCCTGGTGCGCACCCCGGCACGCCACGCCTGACGCGCGCTGTCGGCGAGACGGCGTGCCACCTCGGTGTCACCGGCCAGGTACCGCAGGTCGAGCAGTCCCGTCGCGGTGCGCAGATCGGTCGACGCGACGCGCAACGCCTCGCCGACCGTGCGTACCGAGTGGTCGAGGCCGATGCCCGAGTTCCACAGCGGGTACCACAGCCGCTCGGAGATCGCCTTGACGTCCTTGCGTCCGGTGTGGACCAGCACCAGGTCGAGGTCCGAGTACGGCACCAGCTCGCACCGGCCCAGCCCGCCGACCGCGACCAGCGCCACGCCCGGCCCGTCGACACCGGACTGCGCGGCGTGCGCGGCGAGCCAGAACTCGTGCAGGTCGACCAACGCCTCGCGCAACGCCTCGCCGGTCAGCCGCCGACGACCCGGCCCGAGCAGGCGATCACGTGCCCGGACCAGGTCGTCGGCCGTGACGACGGCCGGCTCGATGTGCTCCATGCGGCCGGTCCTCCCGGGTTACAGGGCGTCCGTTCCGCGTTCGCCGGTGCGCACCCGGACCACGGTGTCGACGGGGGTGACCCAGACCTTGCCGTCGCCGATCTTGCCGGTGCGCGCGGCGTCGACGACGGCGTCGATGACCTTGTCCACGGCCGAGTCGTCGACCAGCACCTCGACCCGCAGCTTGGGCACGAAGTCGACGGCGTACTCGGCACCCCGGTAGACCTCGGTGTGGCCCTTCTGCCGGCCGTAGCCCTGGACCTCGCTGACGGTCATGCCCAGCACACCGAGCTGTTCGAGGGCTGTCTTGACGTCGTCGAGCGTGAACGGCTTGACGATGGCGGTGACCAGCTTCATGACTTGGTGCTCCCCTCCAGGACGGCGGCCGCACCGGCCGCGACGCTCGGCCGCGCGGTGCCCCGCGAGCCGGTCAGGACGCCGTGCTCGTACGCGGATTCGGCGTGCTCGGCCTCGTCGATGCCGTCGACCTCGGCCTCCTTGTCGAGCCGGAACCCGACAGTGATCTTGACCAGCCAGCCGAGCGCGAGGCTGAGCACGAACGAGTAGGCGAGCACCGCGCCCGCGCCGACGGCCTGGCGCCACAGCTGGTCGACGCCGCCACCGTAGAAGAGGCCGTCGATGCCCGCCGGCGCGGCGGAACTCGCGAAGAACCCGATCAGGATCGTGCCGGACAGGCCGCCGACGAGGTGCACGCCGACGACGTCGAGTGAGTCGTCGAACCCGTACCGGTACTTGAGGCCGACCGCGAGCGCGCACAACGCACCGGTGATCGCACCGACGCCGATCGCGCCCAGCGGCGTCACCGCCGAGCACGCGGGCGTGATCGCGACCAGGCCGGCGACGATGCCGGACGCGGCACCGAGCGTGGTGGCGTGACCGTCGCGGACGCGTTCCACAACGAGCCACGCGAGCATCGCCGCGGAGGTGGCGACGAGCGTGTTGACGAACGTGACACCGGCCGTGGCGTTGGCCCCGACCGCGGACCCGGAGTTGAACCCGAACCAGCCGAAGAACAGCAGGCCGGCGCCGAGCACGACCAACGGCAGGCTGTGCGGCTTCATCCGGTCCTTCGGCCAGCCGACGCGCTTGCCGAGCACGAGCGCGAGGGCGAGTCCGGCCGCGCCCGCGTTGATGTGCACGGCCGTCCCACCGGCGAAGTCGATCGCGGCGAGCTTGTTGGCGATCCAGCCGCCCGGGTCGACGACGGCGCCGGACGTGTCCTTGCCGTCGAAGTCGAACACCCAGTGCGCCACCGGGAAGTACACGACGATCGACCACAACCCGGCGAACAGCAGCCACGGCCCGAACCGCGCGCGGTCGGCGATCGCACCGGAGATCAGCGCGACGGTGATGATCGCGAACATGGCCTGGAAGGCGACGAAGACCGTCGTCGGCACTGTGCCGGTCACCGCGTCCTTGCCCAAGAGCCCGTCGAGGCCGAAGAACTCGAACGGTTTGCCGAGCAGACCGCCGCCGACGTCCGTGCCGAACGTGGCCGAGTAGCCGACCAGCACCCAGAGCACACCGACGACGCCGATCGCGCCCAGGCTCATCATCATCATGTTGAGCACGCTCTTCGCCCGGACCATGCCCCCGTAGAAGAACGCGAGTCCGGGCGTCATCAACAGCACGAGGGCGGAACTGGTGAGCAACCAGGCGGTGTCCCCTGTATCCACGTCGACCTCCACAGGCACGTCGGTTGCCGGGAAGCATCGGTACGCGCTGTTTCCGGGGCCGTCGTCGGAGGTTTCCGCGCGGTGAACTGTCGCGGGTCCGGTGTTACAGGAAGGTTTCCGGTGAGGGACGGCCGTTCGTGGCCGCCGGAATCGACGGCCACGAACGGTGAGGCGTTACCTCGATCGGGGGTTACCCGCGAGAGAGTCGCGCGGTGGTGCTCGCCTTGGCCGCGAACACGGTCGGGTCGACGGCCGCGCATCGTGTGCCGGCCGCCGGGAGCGTGAGGTCCACGAGGTACTTGTCGGACGCGCCCGACATGCACGTGCTGTGGTAGTAGGTGACGTGTCCCCAGCCCTCGTAGGTCAGCAGGACGGTCTTGTTCCGGTTCTGCCGGTTGGCGCCCACGGCCCACTCGTACGAGGTCGACGGGTCGTGGAGGCTGTTCGACAGGAGGATCTTCGGCGAGTCGGACAGGTCGACGCGCCGCTGCGGGTTGGTCGCGTCGGGCAGGCCGACGCACCCGGAGATCGCGTACAGGCCGAGCATGCCGCCCCGCAGGGACGGCGCGACCTGGTTCGCCCGCCGCACCAGCGCCGCGTACTCCGGGTAGGAGCGCACGCGGAACTGCCAGTCCTGGCAGAACGCCGGCTGGAACGCGACCGGCACGGGCTGCGGCCTGGTGAGTTCCAGCGAGATCATCTGCTCGGCCAGCGGCGCCCAGTCCGGGTAATAGAGCATGTCGAACGCGAAGTGCACCAACTCCGCGGCGGTGATCCGCCGGGTCGGCTCACGCGGGTCGACGACCTCGCCCCGGTCGGCCTTGGCGAGCAGGCCGCTCCAGTACTTCCGGACGTCCTGCCCGTGCAGCGCGCAGCGTTCGTCGCGGTCGCACCACTTCACGAACTCGCCGAACGAATCCTCGGCGGCGGCCGCCTGCGTCTCGTTGAACCGTGACGTGGTCAGCGACCGGTCCATGACCGAGTCGAGGGACATGGCACGGACCTTGTCCCCGTACCGCTCCGCGTACTGCTGGCCGAGCGAGGTGCCGAAGGACGCGCCCCAGAAATTGATCTTCTTCTCGCCCAGGGACTTGCGCAACGCGTCCATGTCGTCGATGACCGCGCTCGTGTCGAGGTGGTCGTACAACGGGCCGGTGCGGGCCCGGCAGTCGGCGGCGAGTCGCCGGTTGTACCGGCCCAGGGCATCGAACTCGGCGGCCGTCGTCGGACGTCCCGGACGGGCGGCGAGCAACGCCGGGTCGCACGTGACACCCGAGCTGCGGGCGACGCCACGCGGGTCGAACCCGATGATGTCGAACCGGTCGAGGACGTCGGGACCGAACCACCACGCCGCGTCGAAGGCGAAGTTCACCCCGGACACGCCGGGGCCGCCGGGGTTGATCAGCAGCACGCCGATGCGCTTGGCCGGGTCCGCTGCCTTGCGCCGGGCGACGGCCAGGTCGAACTTCGCACCACGCGGCGAGTTCCAGTCGATCGGCAGGCGCAGGGTCCCGCACTCGACCTCGGTCGTCTCGGGGCACGCGGCCCACTCGACGGCCGCGGGCCGGCTCTCGGGCGCCGCCGTCGCGGTCACGGCGGTGCCGACGACGAGCGCCGTGACGGCCGTCAAGCCGCCCAACGCCCGGATCACAGATCGCACAGGTGTCCTCCAGGGGTTCATCCGGTCGGCGGCGGCCGCGCGACGAAGTATGAACCGGACAAACCAGGGAAACGATCACCTGTACGGACCAGTGGGGCGCCGACGCGGACGTCGACGCCCCAGGTCAGACGCCTAGCGTCGCCAACCGGGCACGGTCGGTGCCGGGCCGGTGGGCAACGTCACCGACGCGGCCTTCCTGGCGACCGTCGGCGACGGCTGGACGGCCGCGCACCGCAGGTCGCGGGCGGGTGCCTTCGCCGACAGCAGGTAGTCGTCGGTCGTGCCCCGCGTGCAGTCCGACCGCCAGTACACGCCGTGACCCCAGCCGCCGTAGGTGAGCAGGACCGTGGTGCCCCGGGTCTGCTCGTGCACGGCCTTCGCCCAGTCGTAGCCGGTGGCCGGGTCGTGTTCGGCGTTGAGCATGAGGATCTTCGGGGCGTTCTCGACGCGCAGCCGGTGCTGCGGGTTGTTCGCCCGGTCGGTCAGGCCGACGCAGTCCGCGACCGCGTAGTGGCCCAGCATCGACCCGCGCATGTTCGGCGCCACCTGCTTCGCGCGCGCGACCAGTGCCGAGAACTCGGCGTAGGTCTTCACGCGGAAGTTGTAGTCCTGGCAGAAGACCGCCGGGAAGGGGAACTCCACGGTCTCCGGCTCGGCGTACGCGCTGGCGACGGTCGCGCCGGGTTCGGCGAGCGCGACCAGCCACTCGGCGAGCGCCTCCCAGCTCGGACCGTAGAACGCGCTGAACGCGTTGCTGATCAGGGTCTCGGAGGTGAGCTTGCGCTCGGGGTCGAACGGGTCGGGGATCTCGCCCCGGTCGGCCTTGGCGAGCAGGTCGCGCCAGAACTTCGACACGTCGCGGCCGTGCAGCGCGCAGTTGCGGTCACGCTCGCACCACTTCGCGAACTCCCGGAACGAGTCCTCGGTGGTGGCCGCCTGCTGCTCGTTGAACCGCCACGCACCGATGCTGTGGTCCATGTTGGAGTCGATGACCATGGCGCGGAGGTTGCGGCCGTACCGCTCCGCGTACTGCTGGCCCATGAGCGTGCCGTACGACACGCCGTAGTAATTGATCTTGCGTTCGCCCAGGGACCGGCGGATCGCGTCGATGTCGTCGACCACGGCACCGGTGTCGGCGTGGTCGTAGATCGGCCCGGTGTGCTTCCGGCAGTCGGCGGCGCGTTCGCGGTTGTAGCGGCCGAGCGCCTCGAACTCCTGCCGCGACGTCGGGAACACCGACACCTGCCGCTGGAGCACCTCGACCGAGCACTTGACGGGGTTGCTGCGTGCCACGCCGCGCGGGTCGAATCCGACGATGTCGAACCGTGCCTGGATCTCCGGGCTGAAAAGGCCGGGTGCGCCGAGCGCGAAATCGACGCCGGAACCGCCGGGGCCGCCCGGGTTGATCACCAGGATGCCGATGCGCCGGGCCGGGTCCGTCGCCTTGCGGCGGGCCAGCGCCAGATCGAACTTCTCGCCCTTCGGCTTGGCCCAGTCGACCGGGAGGCGCAATGTCCCGCATTCGACCTCGGCCAATTCCGGACACGGTTTCCAGTCGACCGCGGCGGGCGTGAAAGCCGTTTCGGGTGCGGCGTCGGCCGCCGTCGTCATACCGAGCACGAGTGCGGTCGCGGTGGCCATGCCACCGAGCACCCGGAATGTCGGTCTCACCGGGGTCCCCCTCCTGAAGTCCTGTCGCCCGTACGGGCCGCAACAGTGTTCAGGAACGGTGATCAGGAACACAACCGACGTTGGTAGCGGTCACTATCCGCCCGTGGACCGATCACTTCTCGTGCAAGGCCATCCTTTGGAGACGCCAGGAGTGGAACAGTTCTCCTTCGTCGTACCACTCGACGACCTTCGGCCGACGACCCGTCGCGAGGAACTCCAACAGCAGTTCGCGGAACATCGGCAACGACACGCCCACGCCGGGCGGGTAGTCGGTGTAGGGCTCGTCGACATAGGGCGCCGCCGGGTCGCCCTTGGGCCACCCCGAGAACGCGTTGTCGACGAAGTTCACGTACCCCCACGGCCCGCGCACCGCGAGCACCACGTTGTGGTCGGCCTCGCCGTCCGCGTCGGTGTCGCGGCCGAAGTGCTCCAACGTCGCATCGTTGCAGTCCGGCCGGGACAGGTACGTGATCAGCAGGTCGACGTCGGCGGCACAACCCACGACCTGGTACCGGTGCTCGGCCTGGTCCAGGTCCGGCAGCCCGGTCCACAACCCTGCTCTCATGCTCATGCCGAACACCATGGCGCCGCCCGCCCCGATTGGGGCGGACGGTTTGCGAGGATCACCCTATTTAGCGACCCCTGACCTGCGGTAAACCCGCGCGGTTGCGGTCAGGACGGGTGATCCCGGTCCCTCGCCCGGGGGTTCAGCCCAGCAGCGCGTCCACGAACGCGGCCGGTTCGAACGGCGCCAGGTCGTCCGCGCCCTCCCCCAGCCCGACCAGCTTCACGGGCACGCCCAGCTCGCGCTGCACCTGGAACACGATGCCGCCCTTGGCCGTACCGTCGAGCTTGGTGAGCACGATGCCGGTCACGTTGACCACCTCGGCGAACACGCGCGCCTGGGTGAGGCCGTTCTGCCCGGTGGTCGCGTCGAGCACCAGCAGCACCTCGTCGACCTCGGCCTGCTTCTCGACCACGCGCTTGACCTTGCCCAGCTCGTCCATGAGCCCGGTCTTGGTGTGCAGCCGACCCGCGGTGTCGACGAGGACCGTGTCGACGCCCGCCGTCACACCCTGCTTGACCGCCTCGAACGCGACCGACGCCGGGTCCGCGCCCTCGGCGCCGCGCACGGTGCTCGCGCCGACCCGGGAACCCCACGTCTCCAACTGGTCGGCCGCCGCCGCGCGGAACGTGTCCGCCGCGCCGAGCAGGACCGTGCGACCGTCGGCGACGAGCACGCGGGCGAGCTTGCCGGTCGTGGTCGTCTTGCCGACGCCGTTGACGCCGACCACGAGCACGACCGCGGGCTTGCCCGAGTGCGGCAGCGCGCGCACGGACCGGTCCATCTCCGGGTACAGCGACTCGGTCAGTACGTCCTTGAGCAACGCGCGCGCCTGTTCGGACGTGCGCACGCCACGCGACACGAGCTGGGCGCGCAACGCGGTGACGATCTGGTCGGTGATGCCCGCGCCGAGGTCGGCGACGAGCAGCGTGTCCTCGATGTCGGTCCACGAGTCCTCGTCGAGGTCGCCCGCGCCGAGCAGGCCCAGCAGACCCTGACCGAACGTGGACCGCGAGCGCGCCAACCGGCCGCGCAGCCGTTCGAGCCGGCCGGCCGTCGGTTCGATCTCCTCGATCTCCGACGCCTCGTCGGGCAGGTCGACCTCGACGATGCCCCGCTTGACCGAGTCGCGCGGCACGGCCGCGTCGTCGCCGACGCCGGGCTGGCCGTCGACCTCGGTGCGGTCGGCCACCGGGTGCTCGACCGGTTCCGGTGTCGGGTCGGGCACCTCGTCCGGCACCGCGTCCGACGTCGTGTCCGGCGTCGTGTCCGGCGTCGTGTCGGGCACCGCGGTCGTGGCGTCGGTCCGGCCACCGGCCAGGCTGATCCCGCCGCCGGCCTGGTAGGCGCCCTTCACGGGCTCGTCGCCCTTGCGCTCGGCGAGGCTGATCCGCCGCTTGCGCGACAGCACCACGCCCGTCACGAGGGCGACCGCGAGCAGCACAGCTACGGCGACGATGATCCAGATCAGGGTCGTGGAGGACACGGCGCAATCCTCGCACGGGCGTGCGCGCACCCGACCGACGACGGCCCTTGCGCCCGCACGCCGTGTGCAATAGACCACACTCCGTGCGCGTCATGGGGGTGACACCGGGTTCGGTCGCGGTCGGCGACTTCGTGGTGGACGGGAGCACCGTCGTGCTCACCCCGCTCGGACCGCGCGCACCGGACGTCGACCTGGTCTGCGCGCCGGACCCGGTCCCGTGCACGTTCGACGTGCTGTGGCTGCGCGCGTCGGGCCACGCGAACGCGGTGGCGCTCGATGTCGACGAATTCGTCCGTGTGACGCGGGTGTCACATGATCGGTGTTCCGTACACAGCACCGGTACGGGAACCGTTCTCGCGAACGTCGCCATGTCCGTGTTGACGAACGGTCGCCGCACTGGTGACCTGCGCGGCGAGTTCGCCTCACGCGGTCACGTCGACGACACGCTGCTCGCACGCCTGCTCGCCGACCGCTGGGGACACGACCGCGCGTACCTGGACAGCGTCACGAACGGACTGGTGGTCCGGGCCGAGCACCTGTTCGCGACGCTCGTCGAGTTCACCGCCCGGACCGCGGCACAGGGCTGTGCCGGTGCCGACATCGTGATCGCGGCCGGTTCCGGGATGCGCGACCCCGCACTCGTCCGCGCGTTGACCCGGCACGTGCCGTTGCGCATGAGCGACGAATTCGGCGTGCCTACCGGGCACAAGCGCGGGTACGCCGCCGCGCTGCACGGCTTCCTGACCCGCACCGCGACCACCGCAACCGGACTGTCAGTCGGAGGACACCGTGCGCGTACTTGACCTGGGGATCATCGCCCTGTTCCTGATCGGCATGCCGTTGCTCGGCGCGCTGATCGGCGGCCGACAGCGCTCGGCCACCGACTACTTCGTCAGCGAGCGGCGCATCTCGTGGTGGGTCGTGTGCGTATCGGTGGTGTCGGCCGAGACGTCGACGTTGACCGTGCTGAGCGTGCCAACGGTCGCGTACGGCGGCACCATGACGTTCCTGTCGCTGGCCGTGGGGTACCTGCTCGGCCGGATCGTGGTGTCGTTCGTGTTGCTCCCCCGCTACGTGGCCGGGGACCTGATCACCGCGTACGGGTTCCTCGGCCGACGGTTCGGGCCCGACGTGCAGGCGACCGCGTCGGTGACGTTCCTGATCACGCGACTGCTCGCGGACGGGCTGCGGCTGTTCGCCACGGCGATCCCGGTCAAGGTGGTCCTCGCCGCGTACGGCGTGGACGTGTCGTACTGGGTGATCGTCGCGGTCCTGGGCGCGGCGATGGTCGTCTACAGCTTCCTGGGCGGGGTGCGCGCGGTCGTGTGGGTCGATGCGATCCAACTGCTCTGGTACGTGCTCGGCGCCGCGGTCGTGATCGTGGTGTTGAGCGGTCTGCTGCCCGACGGCTGGTTCACCGCAGCGTCCGACGCCGGCAAGTTCCGCGTCCTCGACTTCGCCGCCAATCCCCTGACCAGCCCGTACGCCGTGGTCACCGCGTTGGTCGGCGGCGCGGTGCTGTCGATGGCGTCGCACGGCGCCGACCAGTTGGTGGTCCAGCGGCTGATGGCCACGCGGGACGTGCGGTCGGCACGCCGGGCGTTGATCGGGAGCGGCGTCGTCGTGTTCCTCCAGTTCGCGCTGTTCCTGCTGATCGGCGTGATGCTGTGGGCGTTCTACAAGGGCGCCCCGCCGGTCGCGGGCCTCGGGTTGCACAACAACGACGAACTGTTCGCGCACTTCGTGGTCCGGGAGATGCCGACCGGGCTGTCCGGTTTCGTGATGGCGGGCATCCTGGCGGCGGCGTTGAGCTCGTCGCTCGGCGCGATGGCGTCGTCGACCGTCGCCGACGTGTACCGCAGGTTCGCCCGACGCGAGACCACCGAGCAGGACGTGTTGCGCCAAGGCCGCATCTGGACCGTGGTGTGGGCGGTGCTGCTGGTGGTGTGCGCGGGGCTGTTCTCGTCCCTGACCCGCCGCGGCGATCCGATCGTCGAACAGGGCCTGTCCATCTCGGGGTTCACGTACGGCGCTCTGCTCGGGTCGTTCCTGCTGGGGCTGCTGGTTCGGCGGGCCCGCCGGGCGGACGCGCTGGTCGCGTTCGTGGTCACGGTCGCGGTCATGACGTTCGTGATCCTCGGTGTCGACTTCGGCGGCAAGGCCCTGGCCTACCCCTGGTACACGTCACTGGGCGTGGTCGTGACCCTGGTCGTGGGTGGCCTGCTGTCCCTGCGGGGCACCGGGGACAGCAGGCCCTCGGGGCGTCACGACGGACCATGACGCCGACGTCATCTCCCGGGTGGGGGCGGGCGCCCGCCAACGGTTCCACCGCGCCCGCCCCCGGTCGGTGGCCGGTCGGGCTCTCCCGGACCGACCGACCACCGGGTCTTCAGGCGGTGATCACCAGAGGAACGCGCCGTAGACGGCGTTGTAGTAGGGGATGCTGATCGCGGCCGGGTAGTACCAGGCCACGTTCGGCTGGCCGACGACCTGACCGCAGCGGTACTGGCCGCCGACCCACCAGAGCTGGGCGCCGCTGGTCACGCCCTCGGCGGTGCGCACGGCCGTGTTGCGGAAGTTCGAGCCACCCGAGTCGCCCGGCTCGACGCACGCGTTGTGCCGGACCAGGTCGTAGACGGTCGTGCCGCCGGAGTAGGTGACGGTCTGGCTCTTGGCCGTGATCACGCCGCAGGTCAGCTTGGTGGTGCGACCGGACTTGCAGATCGCGGTGCCGACCGGCGAGTTCGAGTAGCCGCTCACGGTGATGATGCCGCCGTTGGGCGGGTTGACGTCGACCCACGGGCCCTGGATCCAGTAGCCCGTGTTCGTCACGGAGATCAGGGCGTCGTCCCAGGTCGGGAAGAACGCCGCGGCCACCACGCCGATGACGACGTTGCCCTGGCCCCGCACGACCTGCCCGGCCGACCCGCAGTGGCCGGCGGTCAGCACGAACCGCTGACCGGCGTTGTTGCGCATGTTGAACCCGGCCGAACAGCCGCCCGCCGGGTAGTTGAGGTCGTCGCCGCCGTCGAGGAAGTCCACGGTCGGCCGCGGGGCGTCGGCCGTGTACTCGACGCGGACGGCGTCGCCGTACTTCTTCAGACCGGTCACGGCCTTGGAGGCGCGGTTGCCGTCGAGTGCGGTCACGACCACCTGGTTGGTCGTCGGGTCGACCGACCACGACACCAGGCCCTTGACCGCGGCGGACGCGGGTTTGGCGTTGGTGGAGCGGGACGAACCGGCCACCCGGCCGGACTGGGTGTCGAGGCCCTTGACGATCTGGTCGAGCTTGGCCTCGGCGTACTTGACGACCTTGGCCTGGCCACCCGCCGCGGTGACCGCGCCTGCCTGCTTGGCGTCGGTGACACCGACGACAAGCTTGCCCAGGTTCGCGTCGAACCAGGCCCCGCCGAAGGACGCGCCCAGCTTGGCCTTGAGCACGTCGTCGATCTTGTCGGCCTGCTCCTGTTGCGCCGCGCGGGTGTTCGCCTGCTCGGCGGTGAGGCCGAGGTCGCGTTGCATGGCCGCGAGTACGTCCGCCGGCAGGTCGACGGAACGGTCCGGGGCGGCCGAGGCGATGCTGTTGCCGGAGAATCCGAGTGCGATCACCGAAGCACCGGTGACGACCGCACGAATAGCCCTCTTCATTCGAAGTCCTACTTTCTCGAATCATGCCCTGAGGGTTTTTCGGCGCACGACGCCACGGCCCCGTCTCCGGGGACCGCAAATCCGGGATAACAGCGGATTACGCCGCGCAACCGAGTAGTCGCGCGGCGCCGGAAACCGTTTCCGGCTTTTGCCGGAGAACACCCTGTTGCAGTAACGGATAAATCGGCGGTTCAGCCGGCCGCAGTCGATCGGTAAGCAATAAGTTCAAGGTGCAAGCGAAAACCGAGGCGGTCGAACATTCGTTGCGACGAGGTGTTGCCGACGAGGATCGAGGCGGCGGCCTGCGGCCGGGCGCCGTGGCGTTCGGCGAGTTTCCAGACCAGTTCGGTGGCCAACGCGGCGCCCACGCCCTGTCCGCGCACGCCTGGCTCGACCGCGAGGAAGTCGATGTAGTACTCGCCGGGTTCGGCTTTGCCGGCCGCGTAGCCGAGGACGACGTCGCCGTCCATCGCGACGACCACGGTGCGTTCCCCGGAGTCCTCGACGAGCTTCGCACCGGTGAGATAGCTGCTCGGGAAGCACCTCTCGTGCAACACGGCCACGGCCTCGTGCACGGCCCGGTCGGTCGGCAAGACCCGCATTTCGCGGGCGGGCCCCGTGCGCGGGCAGCCCGCCTCTCGCAGCATCAGGTCCCGCAACGCGTCGCCGTCGAGCACGTGGATCCCGCAGGCACGGCCGGAGGCGAACCCGTGGCGGACGGCGAACTGCTCCAGGTTGCGGTGCCGGGTGTGGCCGAACACCTCGCGATCGGCGATGCCGTCGAACAGCGGCTCGGCCAGGGCGTAGAGGGCGTCGGCGGTCTGGTCCCAGATGCGGCTGCCGGCCGGGTGGTTGACCGGTACGTCGACGAACGGGCCGTGGACGAAGGCGCGGGTGCCGGAGGTCTCGACGGTGAGCAGGGCGCAGACCCGACCGGAGTCGTCGGTCGCGACCACGGTGCGTGCGGGCCAGTCCGGGGTCAGCGGCCCGGCGACGTCCGCGAGGGTCTCGCCCAGGTAGCCGATGTGGTGCGCGGGATCGGCCTGCAGCCGGACGAGCAGGTCGGGGAGCCCGGCCAGGTCGTCCGGGGTGGCGAAACGGGTGGCGTACATGTCTGGAATGGTCACTCTTGACCGGAGGGAACGCGAGGGAGTTTCCGGACCCGTGGCACGAATGGCGCTCGCGGCCGGGCGGAACCGCCTCGTAGCGTTTCGCGCATGACCGAGGCCGGGCAGGTTCTCGACATCCCGTTCGCCGACGCGTTCGCGTTCGACCCCTCCCCCACCTGGGCCGCGATCAGGGAGTCCGATCGGCCGGTGGTGCGGGTGCGGACGTTGACCGGATCGCACGTGTGGTTGGCCACGCGGTACGACCACGTGCGGCTGATCTTGTCCGACCCCCGGTTCTCGCGGGCCGCCGTGGTCGCCGACGGCGCGCCGCGTGCCGGGGTCTCCCGCCCGTTGTCGAACACGTTGCCGACCACGGACCCGCCCGAGCACACGCGGTTGCGACGGTTGGTGTCCGGCGTCTTCGCGCCACGTCGCGTGGAGGCACTGCGGCCGGCCATACGCGAACTCGCGGGCCGTCTCGCCGACGACGTCGCCGCCGCGGGTCAGGGCGCGGACCTGCGACAGCTGTTCGCGTTGCCGCTGCCCATCCAGGTCATCTGCTCGATGCTCGGCGTGCCGTACGCCGACCGCGAAGCGTTCCGCGAGTGGACCGAACTCGCGTACAGCATGGAGGTGTCGGAGCGTGCCCGGGTCGAGTCCGCGATGGGGTCGCTGGTCGGGTACATGACCGACCTGGTGGTGCGCAAACGGATCGCGTACCGACGCGGTGCGCACGGATCGGTTGCCGTCGCGGGCGCCGCGACGAAAGCGAGCCACGACGCGGACGCGGTCACGGCCAGAGGAGGCGACACGGACGCGGTCACGAACACCGTCACGAACGCGGTCACCGACACGGACGCGGTCGCGGATGCGGACACAGGCGTGGTCGGGAACACAGCCACCGACGGGGTCGCGGCTGACGACACGGTCGCAGCCACCGGCACCGTAACAACTGCGGTCGCAGGCACCGACACAGTCGGAACTGCGGTCGCGGACACTGACGCAGTGGAGTCCGCGGTCGCGGGTGGCATCAGGGACAGCGCCCACGACCACGCCGAGGACACAGGCGGGGACCTACTCGACGAGCTGTGCCGCACCGCGCTCACCGACGACGAACTGGTCGCGTTCGCGTTGAACCTCCTCGTCGCCGGACACGAGACGTCGGCCAACCAGATCACCAGCTTCGTCGCGACCCTGTTGCGCGACCCCGCCCTGTGGGACCGGCTGGTACGCGACCCGGGACTCCTGCCGTCGGCCGTGGAAGAACTCATGCGCGTGACCAGGCTCAGCGACGTGGGCCAACTCCGGATCGCGAAGCAGGACGTGGAACTCGGCGGCGTCACGGTCCGCGCGGGCGAGGGGGTCATGGCGTCGATCGGTGCCGCCAACCGCGACCCGCGCGTGTTTCCCGACCCCGACACCGTGCGCCTGGACCGCGCGCCGAACCCGCACCTGGCGTTGGGCGTCGGCATCCACTTCTGCCTCGGCGCGCAGCTCGCCCGGATCGAACTCGGCGAGGCCCTGTCCGTGCTGATCAACCGGTTCCCCCGACTGCGTCCCGCGCGGCCGATCGAGGACCTGGCCTGGCGGCGCGTGCTCGTCAGCGGCCTGGCCGAACTGCCCGTCCTGCCGTGACACCTCACGCAGTCGGCGGGCTTGCCGCCCGGCCCGCACTGGGAGACCCTGCTGAGGTGAGTGAGGAAACGATCCAACTCGAGCTGAACGACACGGGGGTCGCGGTCGACCTTCCCCTTCCCGCCCACCAACGCGACCAGGTCCAAGGCGTGCCCTACCGGCCGGTCGAGTTCCGGGACGACGACCTGCCCACCGCCCTCGAACGGGCCGCCTCCTGGCTGCGGCAGACCCAGGACTGGCTGGGCGAACCGGTCGACGTGATCGCCGTGCACCTCGACTACGACGACACCAAGGGATCGCCCTACTACAACCTGAAGCTGCTGTGCAACGACGAGGACCTCGCCGGCGTGCCCCGGGTCGTGCGTGAGCACGAGGCGTCCCGCGAATAGCACTTCCCGCCGGCGGGGCCCGAGGCTAGCCCCGCCGGCGCAGCACCAGTTCGGCGACCAGCAGGTTCGGCACCCAGCACCCGAACGGCATCAGCGGGTACCCCTCGTCGAACTCCAGACCGGCGGCGGTCAGCACGATCATCCACACCCGCAGCGTCACACCCGCGTAGATCAGCGCGAACGCCCGGATCATCCACCGCCGGTGCTCCGCGATCCGCCCCGCGCGAACGGCACGCAACCCCAGCAGCGGGAACACCACCGACAGGATCGCGAGCAGCCCGAACCCGAGCGCACCGGGCACGCCCTCGTACCCGTACGGCGCCAGCGCCAGTCCGCCCAGACCGCCGACGACCATCGCCGTGAGCGTGATCCGTCCCACCACCCGGTGCACGCCCGGCGCGCGTGCGCGGATCCGTGCCGACAACTGCGCCGGCGACAGCAACAGCGCGACACCGCTGAACACGATGTGCAGGTACATCGCCACGCGCACCCAGTCGGGCTGCTTCAGGTAGTGCTCCGCGAGCCCGGTGCCGTCCGACGCGATCTGCTCGAGCGACCCGGTCAGGTACGGCAGCGGCGCGTACACCGCGATCGCGGCGGCCGACAACGCCAACCACCACACGCCCACCGAACGGCGTCTCGTCACCGTGTACGTCGTCATGGACTTCCTCCCTTGGGTTCGCCGGGAACGCTAGGGAGCCCGCGTCGCGAAGTCGCCGCTCGTGACGCGGTGGGTCGTCTGGCTCGGGAGAGGGAGGCGGAACACCCGCACGAGCGTTGACCGCACCGGAGGTCGCCGGTGCACCATGGACCATGCCCACCCGTTCGGACGCCTGGCTGGCCGCCGCACTCGTCGTGCTGTCGGCCGTGGCCTCGCTGCTGGTCGACTCCGGAACGGCGTACCGGCCGCCCGACGCGCTCGGTTTCGGGTTCGCGGTGGCGTCCGCGACGAGCCTGCTGTGGCGTCAGGTCGCGCCCCTGGCCGTGGTGGCCGTCGCCGACGCGCTTGTGGTGGCCAGCACCGCGTCCGGGTACGCGGTCACGGTCGTGCAGTGGCCCGCGTGGATCGCGCTGTTCACCTGCTTCACGGTCAGCACGTGGTGGGTCCGGGTGACCGCGTCCGTGCTGACCGTGGCCGCGGTGGGCGGCTACGCGGCGCTCGACCGGGGCACGGTCGGCCCATCGGAGCTGTTCAGCGTGGTCATGGTCCTGTTGGTGTCGGCGGCGGCGGGCGAGGCGGTGCGCGGCCGGCGCGCGTACGCGGCGGCGGAACAGGCCCGTGCCGCGAGCGAGAGCACGATGCGCGAACGTGCCCGACTCGCGCGCGAACTGCACGACTCGCTCGGCCACGCCGTCAACGTGATGGTCATGCAGGCCGGTGTCGGTCGACGGGTGTTCGCGGACAACCCCGAGTTCGCGCGGGAGGCGCTCGGGAACATCGAGAACGTCGGCCGCGACGCGCTCGGCGAACTCGACGGACTGGTGCGCGTGTTGCAGGACGCGCCGCCGCCGGACTTCTCCGTGCTGGTCGACCGGGTCCGGATGACCGGCCGGGACCTGCGCGTGAACACCGACGAGGTGACGCTGAGCCCGGACACCGGCCGTGCGCTGCACCGGATCGCGCAGGAGGCGTTGACCAACGCGTTGCGGCACACGTCGACCGGGCGGATCGACATCGACCTCGCGCGCGTCGGTGACGACGTGGTGCTCGAAGTCGTGAACGAGGGCCGGAACCTGACCGCCGGTCCGGGTCGGGGTCTGGCCAACATGCGCGAACGTGCCGTGCTCGTCGGCGGGACGGTCGAGGCCGGTCCGGTCGAGGGCGGGTTCCGGGTGCGCGCGACCCTGCCGGTGTCGTCGTGATCCGGGTGCTGCTGGCCGACGACGACGCGCTGGTGCGCGGCGGGTTGAAGGCGCTGCTCGACGCCGAGGCCGACATCGTGGTCGTCGGTGAGGCGGCCGACGGTGCCGAGGCGGTGCACCGGGCGGCGGTCGTGCGACCGGACGTCGTGGTGATGGACATCCGCATGCCCGTGCGCGACGGCGTGTCCGCGACCCGCGAGCTGATGCGTACGGACCCGCGACCACGCGTGCTCGTGTTGACGACGTTCGACCTGGACGAAGTGGTCGACGACGCGATCGCCGCGGGCGCGGACGGTTTCCTGCTCAAGCGCGCCACGCCCGAGGAGTTGATCGCGGGCATCCGGACGGTCGCGGCGGGCGACGCCGTGGTGTCCCCGTCGGTGACCCGGCGGCTGTTCGAGGGTTACGCGGCCCGATTCGAGCCCGACCGCGACCGGGCCACCCGGCTGACCGAACGTGAGGCCGACGTGCTGCGGGCGTTGGCCGACGGGTGCTCCAACGCGGAGATCGCCCGTGAGCTGCACCTCGCGGTCGAGACGGTGAAGACGCACATCAGCAGCGTGTTGATGAAGCTCGACGTCCGCGACCGCACCCAGGCCGTGGTGTGGGCGTACCGGACCGGCTTCGTACACCGCCGGGTCTGACCGGACGCGTATTCCAGGGTGTCCGAACGCGTATTTCAGGGTGCCTGGGTGGAGGACTCGCGGGCGGGTTCGTGGCCGCGCAGGCGCTGGGAGATGACCTGACTGATGCCGTCACCGCGCATGGACACGCCGTACAGGGCGTCGGCGATCTCCATGGTCGGCTTCTGGTGCGTGATGATCAGGAGCTGGGACCGTTCGCGCAACTGCTCGAACAGGCCGATCAGCCGGTGCAGGTTGGTGTCGTCCAGCGCCGCCTCGACCTCGTCCATCACGTAGAACGGCGACGGCCGCGCGCGGAAGATCGCCACCAGCATGGCCACGGCCGCCAGGGACTTCTCGCCGCCCGACAGCAGGGACAGCCGCTTGACCTTCTTGCCCGGCGGCCGGGCCTCCAGGTCGATGCCGGTGGTGAGCATGTCGTCGGGTTCGGTGAGCACGAGGCGGCCCTCGCCGCCGGGGAACAGCACGCCGAACACGACCTCGAACTCGCGGGCCACGTCCTCGTACGCGGACGTGAACACCTCCAGGATCTTGTCGTCGACCTCCTTCACCACGGTGAGCAGGTCGCGCCGCGTCGCCTTGATGTCCTCCAACTGGTTGGACAGGAACTTGTAGCGCTCCTCCAGCGCGGCGAACTCCTCCAGCGCCAGCGGGTTCACCTTGCCCAGCAACGACAGGTCGCGTTCCGCGCGCTTGGCCCGCCGCTGCTGCGTGTCCCGGTCGTACGGGATGGGCTGGGGCGCGGTCACCGCCTCGCCGCGTTCCTTCGCCGCCTCGTACTCGGCGATCTCCTGCGGCGACGGCGGGATGAACACGTCCGGCCCGTACTCGGCGACCAGGTCGTCCAGGCCGATGCCGAACTCCTCGGCGACCTTGGTCTCCAACTGCTCGATGCGCAGTCGCTGTTCCGCGCGCAGCACCTCGTCGCGGTGCACAGCGTCGGTCAGCTTCTCCAGTTCGCCGGACATCTCGCGGACCAGGTTGCGGACCTGTCCCAGAAAAGTCTCGCGCTGCGTGCGACGTTCCTGCGCCGCGTCGCGTTCACGTGCCGCGCGAGCGAGCGAGACCGCGATCCGTTCCAACGCCAGCTCGCCACCCCGCACCACGGCTTTCGCCACGACCGCGCCCCGCGCACGGGCCGCGTGCTGGCGTTGTGCACGTTCACGGGCCTCGCGCTCGGCGCGTGCCGCACGCCGCAGCCCGTCCGCCTTGCCCTGCACGGCACGGGCGCGTTCCTCGGCCGTGCGCAACGCCAACCGGGCGTCCATTTCGGACTGGCGCGCGCCGGCGAGTTCGGCGGCGGCCTCGTCGCGATGGTCGGTGTCCGGTTCGTCCTCCAGGGGCTGCTCCTCGGCGACGAGCAGGCGTTCCTCCAGCTCACCGAGCTTGAGCAGGTACTCCTCGCGGGCTGCCTCGACCTTCTCCCGCCGGCCGCGGGCACGGTCCACTTCGGCCTCGGCGGACCGCACGGCGGCGGCGAGCCGGTTGAGGCGCTCGGCCGACCGGGCGCGGCGCACCTTGGCCTCGTTGAGCTGTTCCTTGAGCGCGGCCACCTCGGCACGCCGGGCCTGCTGCTCGGCACGGGCGCCTTCCAACGCCGCACTGGACCGTTCGAAAGCCCGTTCGGCCAACGCAAGCTTCTCGGTCGCCTCGTCGACGGCGGCCTGCACCTCGATGACGCTCTGCGCGCGTTGCGATCCGCCGACCACCCAGTCTCCACCGAGGACGTCGCCTTCACGCGTCGCCGCGCGCACGTCCGGGTAGGCGGCGACCAGAGCCTGCGCATCGGCCAGATCGTCCACCACCGCAACGCGGTCCAGCGCGCGGTGCAGCACAGGCCGCAGCGCGTCCGGCGCACGCACCAGGTCCACGGCCCAGGCACCCGCGGTCAGCACCGGCCACGTCGACCGGTCGGACACGTCGCCGGCGCCGCCGACCAGCAGTCCGGCCCGCCCCGCGTCCTGTTCCTTCAACAACTCCAACGCGGCCACGGCATCCGCCCCCGCCGCCACGGCGACCGCGTCCGCGATCGGTCCGAGCGCCGCCGCGAGCGCGACCTCGGCACCGGCGTCGACGGTCAGCAACGCGGCCACCGACCCGAGCAGACCGGGCAACCGGGACGCCAACAGCGCGCCCGCGCCGTCCTTACGGGTCAACCCGAGCGACAACGCGTCCACACGGGCCTTCCACGACGCGATGTCACGCTCGGCCGTGCGCTCGGCCTTCACCAACTCCTCGACCCGACCAAGCGCGGCTGCGTCCGCCTCGACGGCCTGCCGGTGGCGTTCCTCGACGCCCTGGTCGTCCTCGTCCTCGGTGCCGGTGACCTCCTGGCCCTCGGCCAGTTCCAGGCGGGCCTGATCGGCGCGCGCCACGGACTCGGCCAGCGCCGCCGACAGCCGTTCGATCTCCTCGGCGGTCGCGTTCGTCTTGGACCGCAACGCCTCGACCTGCCCGGACAGCCGGGCGAGCCCTTCACGCCGGTCGGCGATGGCGCGCACGGCGGCGAGGTGCGCCTTCTCGGCGGCGGACACGACGCGTTCCCACTCGGCGCGGGTCTCCACCGCCTCGGCGAGCCCGATGCGGGCGTCGGTCACGCCCTCCTGCAGTTCCTGCTCCAGCAGGGCGGTCTGCTCGGCCTCGGCTTCGAGTTCGTCCGGATCGCGCCCGCCCCGCGGCGCGTCGACCACGGCGGACAGGTGCCGGTCGCGTTCGGCGGCCAGGCGGACCGTGCCGCGCAGCCGTTCCTCCAACGCGGACAGCCGGTACCAGGTGTCCTGTGCGCGCTGGAGCTTCGGCGCGTCGGCCGCGACCTGCTCCTCGAGTTCGTTCTGCTGCACCTGTGCCTGCTGAAGCGAGCGCTCCACCTCGGTGCGCCGGGCACGGGCGGCGGCCTCGTCCTGTTCCTCGCGGGCCAGCACGGCACGCCGCGTGACCAGGTCGTCGGCCAGCAGGCGCAGCCGCGAGTCGCGCAGTTCGGACTGGACGACCTGGGCCCGGCGGGCGATCTCGGCCTGCTTGCCCAACGGCTTGAGCTGGCGCCGCAGTTCGGCGGTCAGGTCGGTGAGGCGGGTGAGGTTGGCCTGCATCGCCTCCAGCTTCCGCAGCGCTTTCTCCTTGCGCTTGCGGTGCTTGAGGACGCCGGCCGCCTCCTCGACGAACGCGCGGCGTTCCTCGGGTTTGGACTCCAGGATCGCGGCGAGCTGGCCCTGGCCGACGATGACGTGCATCTCGCGGCCGATGCCGGAGTCCGACAGCAGCTCCTGGATGTCCATGAGCCGGCACGAGTTGCCGTTGATCTCGTACTCGGTCGCGCCCTCGCGGAACATGCGGCGGGTGATCGAGACCTCGGTGTAGTCGATCGGGAGCGCGCCGTCGGAGTTGTCGATGGTGAGCGTGACCTCGGCGCGGCCCAGCGGGGCGCGGCCGGAGGTGCCGGCGAAGATGACGTCCTCCATCTTGCCGCCGCGCAGGTCTTTCGCGCCCTGGGTGCCCATGACCCAGCGCAACGCGTCGAGCACGTTCGACTTGCCGGACCCGTTGGGACCGACCACGCACGTGATGCCCGGCTCGAAGCGCAGGGTGGTAGCCGAGGCGAAGGACTTGAAGCCCTTCAGCGTCAGGCTCTTGAGGTGCACGCGGGGCAGACTACCGGTGAACGCGGCCGATCCGGCGCAGGCGTGCCGCCGCTGACCTGGGAGATCATCTCCGGACGGTCACCACGACGGTCGAATCGACCACCACGTCGAGCCGGTCGATCCGGTCGACGTCGAACGACGTGCTGCCCGGGATCCGCGCGCCGGCGTCGCGGTCGGCGCCCCACCAGCCGCCCACCTCGGTGCGGCCGTCGCGGTCGTGCACGACGAGTTTGCAGCGGCTGCCCTTCGGCACGTTGTCGGTGCTCACCCACAGTTCGGTGCCCCACGACCGGCCCACGAGGTCGGCCCGCGCGCTCACCCCGGTCGCGGTGTCCGTCGCGCGCCACGTGACCGGCTCGTCGGCACCGGCGAACCGGAGACCGAGCACGACCGCGGCGGCGAGCACGACCAGCAGCGTCGCGGCACCGGCGAGCAGCGGCAGTCGTGGGCGTGTCGGCCGGCGCACGGCCGGCGGCGGGACCGGCGGACGGGCGGTCGGTTCCAGGTCCTCCGGCCGGACCTGGCTGAGCAGACCGGGCAGCGGTGCGAGGCGCACCATCTCGCGCGGGCACGTGACGCAGCCGTCCAGGTGCCGTTCGAACGCCGAGCGCTCGGCGGGGTCGAGGGCGCCGAGCAGGTAGGCGCCGAGCGACACGGTGTGTGCACAGCTCACGGTTCGGTCACCCCCCGTTCCTCCAATGCGTCGCGCAGCGCGCGCAGGGCGTAGAAGCAGCGCGACTTGACCGTGCCGGACGGGACGCCCAGCACCGCCGCCGCCTCCGCGACCGTGCGGCGGCGGTAGTACAGCTCGACCACGACGGCCCGGTGGTCGTCGCTCAGCGCGCGCAGGGCCTCGGCGACCTGCCAGTTCTGGAGCACCTGGTCGACGCGGTCCGCGACCGGCGGCAGGTGGTCGGGTCCCAGCGGCACCTCGCCGGCTCCCCGGCGGCGGTACCCGGAGATCACCAGGTTGCGCGCCACCGTGTACAGCCAGGGACCGGCCTGGTCGGGGTGCAGTTCGTCGGCGTGTCGCCAGGCGCGCAGCAGCGTCTCCTGGACGACGTCCTCGGCTTTCTGGTGGTCACCGCCGACGAGGCGCAGGACGTAACCGTGCAGCGGACCGCGCCACCGGTCGTCCAGGCGCCTGACCAGATCCTCGCCGCGGTCCACGTCGGGTTACTACGCCACCGGTCGCCGCGACGTTCAACGCTCGACGAAACCCGTGACGCCGACGCGTGGCGTCGACCAGCGCTCGACGGCGGCGTCGACCCGGCCGGGCGTCGCACCCGACCGCAACAGCGTCAGCAGCCCGTCGCACGCCGTGCGCGAGCCCTGGGCGTTGACCTCCACGCGGCCGTCGGCGAGGTTCGACGCCGAGCCGACCAGGCCGAGTTCGAGCGCTCGGGCCCGGGTCCACCACCGAAACCCGACTCCCTGAACGTGTCCGCGCACCCACACAGTCAGGCGAACCTGCTCTACTCCAACCACACGTACATCCTGTCATTTCACTCGTTAGTGGTACGGTGCGCGACCGTGACAGCCCGACGCGGTAACCGATCGGTGATCGGCATCCTCGTGGGCCTGCTGCTGGGAGCGGCGGGTGCGACCGGGGTCGCCGTGGCGAGCCCCGCCCACTTCACCTCCGTCGGCGACGAACCGGACGACGCGACTAGCCACGCGGCGGGCGCGGTCGGTGCGCCGAGTTCGACCACTGTCGCGGTCCCCGCGACGACGACAGCGTCGCGTACCGCGACCGTGACCACGGCACCGGTAACGACCACCACCACCGTGACCACCACGACGACGACCGTCGCCACGACGACCACGACGGTCGCACCGACCACCACCACGCGCCCGGCAGACTTGCCGGCCGCCGCGCAGGTGGTCGAACTCGTGAACGGGGAACGCGCGTCGGCCGGGTGCCCGGCGCTCAAGGTCGACGACCGGATCACCGCCGCCGCGCAGGGCCACAGCGCCGACATGGCGGAACGCGGCTACTTTTCCCACGACACGCCGGAAGGCGTGGACTTCGCGGCGCGGATGCGCACGGCGGGCTACTCCCGTCCCGGCGGCGAGAACATCGCCAAGGGTCAGCGGTCCCCCGAGGCGGTCATGTCGGCGTGGATGAACTCGGACGGGCACCGGCGCAACATCCTGGACTGCTCGTTCACCGCCATCGGGGTCGGTCTGGACACCCGCGGCTGGTACTGGACCCAGGATTTCGGCCGGTAGGAGGAGCAGGCGTGAGCGACGGCATCCACGAGGCACCGGAGGCGCAACCGGCGCGCAGGCGCTTGTCGCCGAACCTGGTGCTCGCCGCGTCCGGCGTGGCCACCGCGACGATCTTCGCCGCGATCGCGTCGATCGCCGGCCCGTCCGAGCAGGCCGCGCCCGCGAAGCCCACACCGCGCGAGGACGTGGTCAACCGGGGGCAGCTCACCGTGACTTCGACCCGCGGCACGACGGCGGGCACGACCGTGACGACGACGGACACCACGACCGCGACCACGACGACCGGCGAGGACGCGCCGACGACCACGACCCGGGCCCGCATCACCACGGTGACCCGCCCGGACGGCACGACCACGACCGTCGAGGAACCCGACCGGCCGGACCCGAAGCCGACCACTCAGCCGCCGAGGCCGACGACCACGCTGCCTCCGCCGACCACGACCACGACGACCCAGCCCCCGGCCACCACGACCCAGCCCCCGGCGACCACGACGACGCCGGCGCAGGGCGTCATCACGCAGGCAGGCTGAGCCGCCGTTTCAACGAGCCCGCCGCACGGCGGTCACGCGTCTCCACTCGATGGTGTGGGCATGTGCGCCTGACGATGCGGTGGCCACGACGACGCGCCGATAACCCGGACACCCATCCGCGTGTTCCGACAGGGAGTTCGGCGTGTTCGAGGAAGACCAGACCGACCCGGCGAAGTGGGGCATGCCCCCGCTCGTGCTGCTCGCCGCGGGCGGTGTCGTCGTGGCGACGGCGATGGCCGTGGTCGCCACGATGATGGTGGGCGGCGTCAAGCCCGACGCCGGACCACCCGAGCCCAAGGCAGAACAGGGCGTCGTGACGAGCGTGGCACCCGAGCGCGGCCCCGCGCCGCCCCTGCCCACAAGCCCGTCGCCGACCGGCACGCACCCGAGCGATCCGGAGGCGTCCACCGTCGAACCCGACAAGCAGATCGCCGTCACCGTGACCACGACGAGCGTGCCGCCGACGACGTCGACGGCCGCGCCCAAGGAACAGGCCACGACGACAACGACCACCACCACGACGACCGTCACCACGACGACGACCACCACGACACCGCAGCTGCCGGTGCCGTCCTCGGAGGCGTGAGGCGGATCACTGTCACGCCGGCCCGGCC